>CAZBFO010000001.1:0-76913 GCA_964491475.1 uncultured Gammaproteobacteria bacterium
TCATGTTCGTGTCGCCGGTGTTCCTGGGGCTGTCGAGCGTGCTCGGCGGCATCCTGCAGACCAAGCGGCGCTTCTTCGTCTATGCGCTGGCGCCGGTGATGTACAACGTCGGCATCATCACGGGCACGTTGCTGCTCGCGCCGACCATGGGCATCCGCGGGCCGGCCGTCGGCGTGGCCATCGGCGCGTTCGCGCACCTGCTGACGCAAGCCATCGCCTGCGGGGCGGTCGGGTTCAAGTTCCGCTTCCGCTGGAAGCCCAAGGACGAAGGCGTAGCGGCCATCGCCCGGCAGACCATGCCGCGCGTGGCCTCGCTGGCAGTAGCGCAGGTCAACACGTTCATTCTGGTCGGAGTCGCCTCTACCATCGGGGCCGGCAGCATCGCCGTGTTCACGCTGGCTACCAACCTGCAGAACTTCCCGGTCGGCATTTTGGGCGTGTCGTTCGCCGTGGCGGCCTTCCCGCTCATCTCGGAGCTGGCCGCCAAGGGCAAGCACGAGGAGCTGGTGGCCCAGTTCACGCGCACCGTGCGCACGGTGCTGTTCCTGGTGGTCCCCGCCACCGTGCTGATGCTGCTGCTTCGCGCCCAGATCGTGCGCGTCATTCTCGGCAGCGGCCGCTTCGACTGGAACGACACCATCGACACCGCCAACACTTTGGCCTGGCTGACGATGTCGCTGTTCGCGCAGGCGCTGTATCCGCTGGTGGTGCGCGTCTTCTTCGCCCTCAAGGACGTGAAGACGCCGCTGTACGTTTCGATCGTCACCGTGGTGATCGAGCGTCTGCTCGCCTGGGTGCTGGTCGCCAAGGGTTACGGCACGCCGGGTCTCGCCGCGGCATTCTCCATCGCCAGCATCTTCGACGTCACCGTGCTGTGGGTGATGCTCAAGCATCGCACCGGCTCGCTCGGCGAGAAGGAAGTCATCAAGGCGCTGTTTCAGATGAGCATTGCCGGCGCGGCCATGGCGGTGCTCATACAGTTCGTGAAAGCAATGCTCGCTGCGGTCGTGAACATGCAGACGTTCGTCGGCATTCTGACCCAGGGCGCTGTGGCCGGCGTTCTCGGTTTGGCAGCCTACCTGGCCGTCGCCTACGCCCTCG
Organism: uncultured Gammaproteobacteria bacterium; assembly: GCA_964491475.1. Classification (GTDB taxonomy): domain Bacteria; phylum Patescibacteriota; class Patescibacteriia; order SG8-24; family SG8-24; genus JAHFIW01. Next base: position 1,102 of record CAZBFO010000001.1, read on the forward strand.
GCCTGCGCGAGGCGCGCGAGGTACGCAAGATCTACCGGCGCAGGGCGCAGCCGACGCCGGCCTCGAACATCGTGCAGGACAAGGGCGAAATCAACGTGGAGTAGGCCTGGCCAGGTTGACTTTGCGGGCCATTTGTGGTAGCTTGCCGGGTCGGGTGACCTCTAAGAAGAGGGCGTTTTCCCGGCAAAAGGAGCACGAATGATCATTGCAATCGCAGTCGCGGTTTCGGTCCTCCTGCCGCTGCTTTTCCTGGTGCTGACCGTGCCGGACAGGCCGTTCATCGACATGGCCATGGCGGCGAAAGGAGGCCAGTTCATCGAGACCGTCGAGAAGCTGGTTTCCGGTGGCAACTTCAACAGGGCGCAGCGTTTGTGCGCTGCCGTGGATGGGGACATCCCTCTCGTCAGGGGCGTCCAGGAGATGCTGGCCAAGATGCCGACGGCGTCGCTGGCCGACCTCGATCGCGTTGCCGAATCTTTCGGCGACAAGGCCGAGGCGGCCGTCCAGGAGAGGGAGAAGTTCAGCCTGCGGCGGCTCGTCCGCAACGTAGCGTGCTTCGCCACGCCGCTCGCGTTCATGACGTACGCGAGCGAGGGTCAGGGATGGGTCATCGGCCCGCTCACGTTGAGCTTCATGCTCACGACTTGTTTCGCGCTCATCAGCGGACTTGCCACGGCGTCGTCCATCGGCAGTCTCCGCAAGGTTCGCTTCGTCCTGTGCGCCTTCGCGCGATCTCGCGCCGTCGAGACGGTTTCGGCTGGCGGCGGCGCGCAAGTCTCGATCTGACCGTTTTCTGTCCGCAGAAGTCTTCGGCAGCACGCTCATCGCGTGCTGCTTTTTCGTTTAAGAAAAAACCGTCCGGAAGGACGGTGACGGCAAGCCTCAGCCCGCGAGCTCCGCGCGGAGCACTTCCTCCACGAACGCGCCCCACGGCTTGGCGCAACTTTTCTTCGGCCCGTGGAGCGAGCGGTAGATGACGAATTTCTCTCCCGTCTCCGTGTGCGTGAAGACGTCGAAAAGCTGGTTCGGGCACGCCTCGGCCTCGGCGATGCCGAAGCTGTAGATGTTGGTGAAGGCGAACCGCGGGCCTTTGTACCCCAGCTCGGGACGGTCGACCTCCTCCACGAACATCGCCTTCGGCCTGACGCACTTCGCGAACGGCTCGTAAAGCGCGCGGTAGGCCACCAGCTCTTCGCCGGTCTCGGTGTGCGTGAAGGTGCCGTAAGCCTCGTACCTCTTTCCCTTGAAGTGGCTGTAGATGCCTTGCGTGACGGTCGCGTTTTTCTCTTCGTTCATGAGCTTCTCCTGCTTTTTGGGCAGCGGCAGCATAACAGCGGCGGCGGCGAAGTCAACCCGCGCCGGTTCCCTTTAAGGCGGAAAGGCCGTATCATTGACCCGTGACAGATTCGGGAAACCGTGCTACCGTTGGCCGACATATGAGCCCCGACAGCGCCCTCTCGCGCCTCCGCAACTTCTGCATCATCGCGCACATCGACCACGGGAAATCCACTCTTTCCGATCGGTTGCTTGAGGTCACCAACACGGTCACCAAGCGCGAAATGAAATCGCAGCTGCTCGATCAGATGGACTTGGAGCGCGAGCGCGGCATCACCATCAAGCTCCAGCCGGTGCGCATGAACTACACGGCCAAGGACGGCAGCGACTACGTTCTCAACCTCATCGACACGCCCGGCCACGTCGACTTCACCTACGAAGTCTCACGCTCGCTGGCCGCGGTCGAAGGCGCGATCTTGCTCGTGGACGCCACGCAAGGCGTGCAGGCACAGACCATCGGCAACTTGTACCTGGCCATCGAGCAGAACCTGACCATCATTCCGGTGGTCAACAAGATCGACATGCCCGCCGCGAATCCCGAAAAGGCTCGCGACGAGCTCGTCCACCTCATCGGCTGCAAACCGGAAGAAGTGATTTTCGCGTCGGGAAAAACCGGCGCGGGCGTGCCTGACATCCTCGAAGCCGTTGTCGCGCAGATTCCCGCGCCGCAGGGTAATCCCGATGCGCCGCTCCGCGCGCTGGTGTTCGATTCCGTCTATGACGCCTACAAGGGCATCGTGGCCTTCGTTCGCGTTATCGACGGCTCGATTACCAGGGCCGCAAAGATGAAGCTGGCCGCCACTGCCATGTCCAGCGAAACCCTGGAAGTGGGCTGGTTTAAGCCGAAATTCGACCCTGCCGAGCGGCTGTCGTGCGGCGAAATCGGCTATATCGTGACGGGTTTCAAGCAGATTGAAGGCTGCCGCGTGGGCGACACCGTCACCGTGCCGGAATGGAAAGAGCTCGGCGTGCAGCCGCTCTCCGGATACAAGGAAATCACTCCGATGGTCTTTGCCGGCATCTTCCCCAAGGAAGGCGACGTCTACGAGCGCCTGCGCGAAGCCATGCTCAAGCTGAAGCTGTCCGACGCTTCGCTGGCGTTCGAGCCGGAGCATTCCAGCGCGCTCGGTTTCGGTTTCCGCTGCGGCTTCCTGGGCCTGCTCCACCTGGAAATCGTGCAGGAGCGTTTGCGCCGCGAGCACAACATGGAGATCATCGTGACGTCGCCGTCCGTGGCCTACGAAGTCGACAAGACTGACGGCACCACGTTCATCGCCAAGAGCCCCACCGACTTGCCGGATCCGTCGATGATCAGGAGCATCGCCGAGCCGTGGATGAAGTGCGACATCGTGGCTCCGCGCGACTACATCGGCAACATCATGGCTTTGGTGCAGGACAAGCGCGGCGTCTACAAGGACACCGAGTACCTGACCAACGTCGCCGGCGAAGGCCGCGTCATTCTCCACTACGACATTCCGCTGTCCGCCATCCTCGTCGACTTCTACGACAAGCTGAAGAGCGCCTCTTCCGGCTACGCTTCGCTCAACTACGAATTTGCCGAGTACCGCAAGTCGGATGTGGTCCGCATGGACATTCTGGTGGCCGAGGACATGATCGAAGCCTTGGCCTGCATCGTCTACCGTGACGCCGCGCCGCGCGAAGGCCGCCGCATCTGCGAGCGCCTCAAGGAGACGCTTTCCAAACAGCAGTTCGAGATCAAGATTCAGGCGGCCATCGGTTCCAAGATCATCGCTTCGGAGCGCATTCAGGCCTACCGCAAGGATGTGGCCGACATTTCGGGCGGCGACTGGACCCGCAAGATGAAGCTGCTCGAAAAGCAGAAGAAGGGTAAAAAGCGCATGGCCGGCAAGGGTCGCGTGGATATTCCGCCAGAGGCTTACCTGGCCGTGCTTAAGCGGGATTAGCCCCAGCATTGAGCTTTCACCGCACCGGTGTTACCATTGCCTTGTTATGCCTAAACCTCTCTCGCCCGTCGCGAAGAAGCCCAAAATGCGGATTCGCAGGCGGCACGTAAAGAAGGCAGCGATGATTACGATTTATGCCTTTGTGGCCATCGTTACGGTCGTCAGCATGGTCGCACCGGCGCTTCGGTAGGATTTGACGAAGACAAATGCGGGCAAAAAGCCCGTGTTTTTGTTTCACGGGAAACATATCCACAGACATAAAAACCGCGCCATTATGGCGCGGAGCTGTTCTCCAGGTTGAAGAGGGCATCTTTTGCCGGGACGTAGTAGGAATGCGGATTGGCGGGATTGCCGAGAATCAGGAAGCCGACCAGCCGGCCGCAACGGCTCACCAGCGGCGAGCCGGAGTCACCGCGCGAGGTGGCCACATTCACTTCGATCAGGCCCGATTTGGGCGGCGGGCTGGCGTCGGTGTCGCGGATGAAGCCGGTCTGCCAGCCGACCGTGCCCTGGAGCACGAAGACGGGCTGGCCGACGCGCGGCATGTCCAGTTCGAGCGGCAGCGGTCGGACGTTTGGACCGCGACCGATCGGCTGGAGGACTGCGCCGTCGAGCTCCGGAGAAGTGAACAGGGCACGCGCTTCGATGGGGTCGCCGCTTTGCCGCGGGACGCCGTCGGACAGCGACATCGGCACCACCCGAATGGAACGCGCGTTGCGGATGACGTGGAACGGCGTGACCACTCGGCCGCGATGGTCGATGACTGTGCCGAAGCCGAAAATCTCGCGATCTTCCATGCCGGAGCCGTTCGGGTACGGCACGGTCGCACGTACCATCACCAGCGCCGACTCTGCTTCGGCGACGGCGGATACCGGCACCGGATCGCCGTCGGCGACGCAGTCATGATGAGCGCCGGATACAGGCACATCGTGCGAGGGTCCGGTGCAGAGCGAAAGCGAGAACGGCAGGCACAGTGCGAACAGCGCGGGACGGCTTGCCTTACGCATGGCCGGCTCCTCTCAAGAGAAAGGCAGGCGACAAATGAACAAGCTACGGCGGGCCATAAGGGATGACCGTTAGCATGAGTATGCCTTGTCGTCGCGTTCGCGCAAGCGGCGTCTTGACTGAACCGGAACCCGCGCCTCCGCCCGTTTTTCGTTTCGGCCCAAAATGGTACCCTGACCGCACTATGTCCTCACGCTGGCTCGTGGCCGAACCTCCTTCCGAAGCGCTGCGCGCGCAATATGCGCATCTGCACCCCGTAGTGCTGCAATTGCTGGCCAGCCGCGGCATTTCCGAGCCGGCCGAGGTAGAGGAATTTCTGAACCCCGACTTTCAAAAGTACGTCCTCGACCCGTATCTGTTCCGTCACATGGAAGCGGCCTGCGCCCGCGTCTGGAAGGCCATCGAGAAGGGGGAGAAGGTGGTCATTCACGGCGACTACGACGCCGACGGCATTACCGGCTCCTGCGTGCTGATGAGCACGTTCCGCGAGGCGGCCAAGCGGCTCGGCAAGGACCCGAGCCTGTTCGTCAGTTACATTCCGCATCGCGAAAAGGAAGGCTACGGCATCCGTTCTGCCACCGTCGAGGTGTTGGCGCGCGAAGGCGCCAAGCTGATGATCACCGTGGACTGCGGCATCAGCTGCGAACCGGAAATCTCGCTGGCCACTTCGCTGGGCATCGAGACCATCGTGGTCGATCACCACCAGATTCCGGAAAAAATTCCCAACTGCCTTATCTTGCATCCGCTGGTCGAAGGGGAGACCTATCCGTACAAGAAGCTGGCGGCGGTCGGCGTGGCTTACAAGTTCGCCTGCGGTTTCATTTCCTTTGCGGCACGTCACGGCTCGCCGTACGAAAACGGTTTCGAAAAATGGCTGCTCGATCTGGTGTCCATCGCTACGGTCACGGACTTCGTGCCGCTTGTCGGCGAGAACCGCACCTTGGAGCGCTTCGGGTTGATGGTGCTCAACAAGACCAAGAGGCCCGGCATGCGCGCGCTGATCGAAGCCGCCGGTCTCGAATTCGGTTCGCTCGACACCACTTCGGTCGGTTTCTACCTGGGCCCGCGCATCAATGCCGCCTCGCGCATGGAGCACGCCAAGATGGCCTTCGACTGCCTGATGGCCGAGACGCCCGAAGACGCCCGCGTGCTGGCCACGGCGCTCAACGAGACCAACAAGGACCGCCAAAAGTACACCGAACTGATCATGCAGCAGGCCAAGGCGATGGTCGCGGGGATGGGCGAACGCAAGCTGTATAGCATCTGCGGCGAAGGCTGGAATCCCGGCATCGTCGGCTTGGTGGCCGGCAAGCTGGTCAGCGAACTGGGCCGGCCGGTGTTCGTCTTCGGCAAGGAGGGGGAGCGGATCGTCGGTTCGGGTCGCAGCATTCCCGGCTTCAACGTGGTGAAGGCCATGGAACGGGCCGCCCAATATCTGGCACGGTTCGGCGGTCATCCGCAGGCTTGCGGCCTGACCATCGAGGGCGACGCCAACTATGCCGAGTTCTGCCGCGCGGCCGAGGAATACGCCGAAGAAGTGCTGGCCGGGCAGGACTTGCGGCCGGTAGTCAGCGTCGAGGCCGAACTGCGATTGTCGCAAGTGACTTGGGACCTGGTCGCGGCGCTCGACTCGTTCGAGCCGTTCGGCGAAGGCAATCCGCGCCCGCGATTCCTGCTTCGCGAACTGCTGGTGTCGGCGGTCGACGTCATCGGAAAAAATAAGAACACCGTGCGCGTTACCGCCCGCGGCGACCTGCCGCGCGAAGCCAAGATGATCGGCTTCAACTTCGTCTCGAAGGCCGAAGGCGTCGTGCCAGGCATGAACATCGATGCGGTGGTGGAAATCGGCATCAACGAATGGAACGGCAGAAAGGAAATCCAGCTGCGGATGATCGACCTGCGACCGTCGCAAGACGCCGAAGAAGAAGCGAAGGCGGAGAAAGCCGCCGGCAAGAAAAAGAAGAAAGCCCACGCCTGACATTTATGCCGAAGAAACTCATCACCTACACCGATGGCGGCAGCAGAGGGAACCCGGGTCCCTCGGCCTTGGGCGTGTACATCACCGACACGGATGGAAATGCGATCAAGCGCCACGGCCGCTACCTCGACGTGCAGACCAACAACTTCGCCGAGTACTCGGCCATCGTCGACGCGCTGACGCACTGCAAGGAGCTGGGCGCGGACGAAGTGGAGATGCGCATGGACTCGGAGCTGGCGGTCAAGCAGCTCAAGGGGGAGTACAGGGTGAAGAACCCGGGCATCGGCGCGCTGTTCCTGCAGGTCCACAACTTGCGGCTCGGTTTCAAAAAAGTGACCTTCACCCATGTTCGCCGCGAGTACAACAAGGAGGCGGATGCCATCGTCAACGAAGTGCTGGATCGGCACGTTGGCAAGCGCAATCATCGCTAAAACGGGCCTCCTGCGGCCCGTTTTCGTTTATACACAGCCCGTCATTTTTGTCGCTTATCCGTGCTATACTGACGCAAAGTATGGGTGAAATGCTCAAGGCAGCCACCATACGGTTTTTTTCGGTAGCGCTGGTCGCTTTCGGAGCGTTTTTGTTTGCCGCACCGCCGGCGCTGGCCACGTCGAGCGACAACGTCACCGGCTACGCCTGGGCGGGCGCGTTGACCGGTTCCGACAACAGTGCGCTCACCGGCTACATCTCGATGAACTGCACCAACACTTCCACTTGCGGCAGCGGCGCCGGCCAGGTGGACTACGGCGTGACCATGTTGGAGACGCTCGGCTTCAACGACCGCGCCGATCTTTCCGGCTACGCCTGGTCGACGACCGCCGGCTGGATCTGCTTCGGCGCCACCTGCACCGGCACCACGCCCGAAGGCGGCGCGCCGTACGCGCAGTATCGCGCCAGCTATTCCGGCAAGCAGGAACAGTTCTACGGCTGGGCCAAGATCGTGAACATGGGCAACGAGGGCTGGATATCGCTGAACTGCGACAAAGACGTCGGGCCGGACGACTGCGCCACCTCGAACTTCTACGTGCGGCTCGACAACACCACCGGCAACTTCACGGCGGGCGCGTCCAACGACCACTACGGTTGGGGAGTGGACTCGAACGGCAACGGCGCGGGCTGGGTGGATTTCAGCGGCGTCAACACCGGCTGGGTCCATGCCGACCTGGGCACCGTCACTCGGCCGGAGGGCATCTTCGAGCCCAACAACCCCGGGCTGGTCGGCACGCATCTGACGACGTTTGACATCAAGTTCAACAATTTCTTCGGCGGTGTGGGACAGCTGCTCGAATGCGAGATTCTCCTCCCTGACGGTTCGCGGCGGGTGGTCAACAAGACGCTGACCGTACCCCGGCGCGGGTTCGCGGAGACGTTGAGCTACACGCTCACCAATGCAGACTCCATACAGTCCAACAAGATCTGGTATCTGGACGTCTGTCGCGTGGCCAGCGCCGCGCTGGGGGCGGCCTGCGTCACCGATTCGACCTGCGCGCCGTCGGGCATCTGTGATGAGAGCATTTCCAGGTGCCGCCAGGTGGCCACGTCGTCGGCCAACCGCAAGCCGATTTACACCCACGGCAACACCTGGACCGGACTGAACGCCTCGCAGGACCAGTACACCGCCGTGAAATGCAACGCCGGCTTCACCAACTCGTTCTTCAAGAACGCCGCGCAGTGCGATTACACCGGCGACGCCTCCTTCGCGCTGGCGATGCGCCGCGGCATACCGGTGGAGGGCAAGTGCTCCGATCTGATGGACAACGACGGCAACGGGCAGACCGACTGCAACGACCGCTACTGCAAGGGCATTTCGTACCTGTGCCAGACGCTCGCCCGCACGAGTTGCACTTACGGCGTGGCCGGCGACGGCGTCAACGACTGCACCGATCTCACCTACCAGTCGGGCGACCTGTGCTGCACCAAGCAGCCGAAGACGTACGGCAGCGCGGTCAACAGCGTCGTGGACGGCCTCGAGTGCAGCTACCACAGCACCAACGACGGTTACTTTGACTGCGACTGCAACGCCGCCAAGTTCAACACCTACGCCGACTGCTACTCGCCGGGCTACGCCTCCGGCGACCTGTGCTGCAGTTCGACCAACCAGGTGGAACGTCACTGACCCTTTTGCCAATGCGGTTTCTCAAGAAATTCCTTTCGGTGCGGCCCGGCCTCGTTTTCGTGGCGGCGGCGTTGGCGCTGCTGACCGTCAGTCCGCAGCCGACCTCGGCCGTCGTGGCCAGTTCGCCGTGCACGGGCAACATCTGTACCGGCACGGTCACCGTCGGCAGCCAGGCGGTGCAGTATGCCTACACGCAGCACCTCTCGCCCAGCGGCCAGTTCCGCATCCGTTTTAACGGCGGCAGTTACAACACTTCGCAGCTGGTGTCGTTCATCCTGTCGAACATGCCGGCATTCGTCTCTACCGGGTACTTGGCCAATCCCACCAACGGTGCCACGGCCATGACCGAGTCCAACGTCAACCCGGGCATGACCGCCTACGAGCGCCTGTCTTCGTCCGGCTGCCTCTCCTGCATCTACGATCACGTCATGTCGGTGCAGTACTCCGGACTTGCCGCAGGCGTTTACACCTTCAACTTCACCATCTTGCAGAACGGCAGTTCCGGCGGCATGGTGGCGGTGCCGTTCTACGTCGACGCGGGCGCCCCTTCGAACGGCAACGAGTCGACCGCCTGGAACGCGGGCAGCGCGGTCGTGCCCGGCATGGACTATCCTTGCGCCGACGCGACAGATAACGACTTGGACTTCAGGCAGGACTGCGCCGACTCCCAGTGCGTCGGGCAGATCGGCAAGGTGGTCAGCGGCGCGCTGTGCCAGGCTGCCGAGACCTCCTGCAACGACGGCTTCGACAACGACGGCGACGGTCTCCTCGACTGCCTTGATCCCGACTGCAACGGCCGCGTCGGTCAGCCTTTCGGCACGGCGCTGTGCCAGTTCGGCAATGAAAAAAACGCCACTAGCTGCGCTGACGGCTTCGACAACGACGGCGACGGGCTGACGGACTGCGTCGACAACGTCGCCACCGACAGCAACCCTGCCAACACCTGCTGGAAGCAGTCCGGGTACGGCTGCCCGGCGACCGAGACCAGCTGCACCGACAGCATCGACAACGACAAGGACAAGAGCTACAGCTCCACTTGGGATAACGCGCCTTCGACCGGCGTCGACTGCCAGGACTACGATTGCGTCGGCAACGCCGCCTGCCCCAGCAAGGAGAACCTCGACAGCTCCTCGGTGAACCATGACGAGCAGTGCTTCAACGGCATCGACGACGACCTCGACGGGAAAGTCGACTGCGCCGATCCCGACTGCGCCAACGTGGTCAATCCGAGCAACCCCTCGCAGGCATGCTATTCGTCCGAGTTCGATTTCAGCCAGCACTACCAGTACTGCGCCAACGGCTTCGACGACAACGGCAACGGCGCGGCCGACTGCAGCGACTTGAGCTGCAAGCGGCAGTTCGGCAATTGCGGCCCCTGCCCCAGCCGCGAGGACCTCACCTGGAATTCCTGCGCCGACGGCAGCGACAACGACACTGACGCACAGACCGACTGCGCCGACACCGCCAACTGCAGCGACAAGGTGGGTTCGACCTCGCTCGGCGCCATCTGTTCTGCCACGGAAAACACCGACCGCGCCTGCGGCGACGGCTTCGACAACGACTTAGACGGGAAGATCGACTGCGCCGACTCGTCCTGCGCCGGACATCAGGGACCGCTGGGCGTCACTTGCCAGTCGCCGGGCGAGACTTCTTGCGGCGACGGGCTGGACAACGACGGCGACGGCCTGATCGACTGCGTCGATCCCGACTGCGCGGGCATAGGCAGCTGCTCGGCGGCATCATGGACGCAGGCGGCCGCCTGTCAGGTGGTACCGCTGTATTCGGGCCAGACTGCCTTCACCAGCGTCAGCCCGACCATTACCGCCAAGGTCCGCCTCACTACGCACGTCAGCGACGTCGACACCATCGAACTGGTCGGCAGTTCCACTTACACCTCGGTGACCGTGGTCATCGGCGACAACACCGCGCCGACGGCCTATTACCCGTACGCCGCGGCGTCGCCCACCTGCCAGTTAAGCGGCACGGGGGCGTCGTCGTTCGGCATGGTCGTGGCCAACAATCACGCTATCGAAATCTACGATACCGGCGCTGCTGCGACCTTCGGTCCGTTCGACATCACCCTGACCTGCGCCACGCCGGCCACGCCCGCCTCGCAAGTCAGCTATCCCGTCAGCCTTTCCGCCCTTAAGCCGGGCGGCGTGCAGGAGTACGGTGACGTGAGCTTCTCGACGACTCTGCTTGAGGCTACGCCGCCGATCATGACCAAGGTCGAAGGCGAGGGCGTCATCGGAACGACCATCACCGTGCCGTATGGCGGCGTCAGCAACCCCGCCACCAGGCGTTTCCGGGGCGTTCCCAACGACCCCAATCCGTACCCCTCGGGCATCTGCCGCTGCGATCTTGACGTCGGCGGATCGGTTTTTCCCGGCGTGGCCGACTGCATCACGACGCCGATCGCCTTCCTTTCCGACGTTCCTTCCCTGGTCGTACAGGGCCGCGCGGAAGACGGCGCCGGCAACGTCGGCGCGTACGGCGCGAACACCACCTTCAGCGTGAACGTGACGCCGGTCAACAGCCAGCCGCTGGTCCTGTTGCCGACCACGCCGTTCTTCAATACCGCCAACGCGGCCGTCGGTCGCCTCACCGCCGGCTACGTCACCGGCGGCACCGACACTTTTTCTTCCGCCTGCGGCGTCTACCTGTACAACGACGCCGGCAGCCAGATTAACGGTCCCGGCGGCCCGTCGTACACGTTCCCGGGCGTCGCCGTCGGCAACACCTTGCTGTGCGACGTCACCGGCAGCACCTTGCCTGCGGGCCTGGCCGACGGCCGCTACTTCGTGAAGGTCCGCGCCACCGACAACGACGGCAACTTCGTTGATTCGAACGCCCAGGTGCTGTACGTCTGCAACACCGTGCCAGGTCCGAGCGATCCCGAACCTGCCAACGGCTGCCAATATGCCGACTTCGACCATGACGGGGCCGCCGAGGGCCTGTACACCAGCCTGTATTCCTCCAGCACCAAGTTCGCCTGCGACAACTGCGTCAACCTGTCCAATCCGACGCAGACCGACGCCAACGCCGACGGCATCGGCGACGTCTGCGAGCCCGCCAAGCAGTACGGCCGCTGCGAGATCGACACCGACATCGTCTGCCTGTACGACTCCGACAACCCCGTGCACTGCGCCGTCGCCTCTCCTGATCCGCTGTGCTGCCCCGGACCGTCGCACAAGAACGACCCGTCGACAGGCCTGCCCAAGAACCCGCAGCAGTGCAAGCTGACTTGGGGTACCTGCATCCAGACCGGCGGCATCTGCTTCCAGAACTCACAGTGCCCGGGCGGGCCGGGCGCCTGTCAGGACACGGCAGCCGCCTGCTACACCGACGCCGACTGCCCGTCGTCGATCTGCGTCGGCGCCGACGCCTGTGACTACCGACTGTACCCCTGGATACAGACCATTTACGGCAACGTCTTCAGCAAGAAGAAGATCGACGTTCCGGACTTGCCGCCCAAGAACTTGTACAACGCCACCTACTGCGTGACCGCAAAGGAGACCATCGTGAACTTCATCACCGAAGGGAAGGGGAGCTGCGGCGCGCAGACCGACGCCGCCGCGCGTCTCGACTTCCCCAAGAGCGGCAACCGCTACACCTCGGTGCTCGGCAGCATCGACATCGCCGGCCTGCGCAACGGCAAGTACGGCACGGTCACGACGGTGTCGGGCGGCGCGCTCGATTCGGCATTGAGCTTGAGTTCGGAACGCCTGGGCGGAAGGGTCATCCGCGTCGCGGGCGACGCCACGATCAACGCGGCTCACCTCATCGCCAACGACTCCGCCAAGGGCGCCGGCACCATCTTCATCGACGGCGGCAACCTGACCATCAACGGCGACATCAGCTACGACGCGCTCAACACCGTCGACGACCTCCGCAAATTGGCGTCGCTCGGCTGGATCGTCCTGGCTGACGGGTCTGGCAACGGCGGCAACGTCTATGTGGATAAGTCGGTCACCACGCTATCGGGGGCGTTCTACATCGGCGGATCGGGCGGCTTTAATTCGGTGGCGCCTCCCGAGCTCAACAGCATCACTCCGTTGACGGTCTACGGCCTGGTCATCGCTCATGAATTCCACCTGAACCGCGTGTTTAAGAGCTTGAGCAACGGTGCCGAGTCGTTCATTTACGACGGACGCGCCGTCGTAAACCCGCCGCCCGGGTTCGCCGACGTCACCAAGGCCCTGCCCGCGTTGACCGACACCCCTGGTCCGTAGCGCCAGCCGCCTAAAACGTGTATACTTTCAACGTGAGAAGAATTGTGGACTGAACTTTGCCTATGGGACTTTTTGGAAAGAAAAAGCAGAGCTACCTCGGCATTGACCTCGGTGCGGGGGGAGTGAAGCTGGTCGAGCTGCAGAACGAGAAGGGGAGAGCGCGGCTCTTCACCTACGCGTTCACCGAGCGCGGCCCCGAACAGCAGCCGATGTCGCTGGTCGACAACCCGCGCGAGACGGCGGAGCTGCTCCGCAAGATCGTCGCCAAGGCCAAGACCAGCACCAACAAGGTGATCGCCGGCTTGCCGATTGCCTCGATTTTCAGTTCGGTCATCACCGTGCCGAAGGGCAACGACCGTGAAGTCCGCGAGGCCATCCAGTGGCAGGCCAAGAAGCTGATTCCGGTGCCGCTCGAGGAAATGGTGCTCGATCCCAAGATCGTCACGGCCGTGCCCGACAAGAACAAGTCGGCCGAAGCGAAGAAGCTCGAAGAGAAGAGCGTGCAGGTGCTCATCACCGGCGCGTCCAAGGCGATGGTCAGCAAGTACACCGCCGTCTTCCGCCAGGCCGGCCTCGACCTGTTCAGCTTGGAAACCGAAGCGTTTGCGCTGATCCGCGCGCTGATCGGCAAGGACCGCACGGCCACCATGATCGTGGACATCGGTTCCATCCGCACCAACATCATCATCGTCGAGAACGGCATCCCTTACGTGACGCGCAGCCTCGACATGGGCGGCGTCACGCTCACCAAGGCGATGGCCAAGGCGCTGTCGATGGACCTGAAGGCCGCGGAACAGATGAAGACCGACATCAAGAGCGTCTCCAGCATCTATCCGGCCGACGGCATTCCTAAGATTTTCGAAGCGGCCGTTGCGCCGATGCTCACCGAGCTGCAGTACTCCATGAACCTTTACGCGGGTCAGGGGGCCGAACGCGGCGGCAAGAACATCGAGAAGGTCGTGCTGACCGGAGGCTCTTCGGTCCTGCCGGCCATGGCCACGTTCTTCTCCAAGCAGCTCAACGTCAAAGTGTATGTCGGCGACCCATGGGCGCGCGTGGTGTATCCGGACGAGCTGCGTCCCGTGCTCGAGGAAATCGGTCCGCGGTTCGCGGTCGGCGTCGGGTTGGCGATGCGTGACATCGAGTAGCCTAGTCCCAGTCAAGTGAGACCAGCACCATGAGCCTGCTCCAGCCGGAACAACCGAAAACCCCGAAAGGCGCAGGATCGCCTTCTTCGGCGTCTACGGCCGACATGGGTGCGGCGAAGTCCGCGGTTGCCAGGGCCGAAGCGGCCGCGTCCGGGATGCTTTCGAGCCTGCGAGTCTCGCTCATGCCGAGCGATCTGGAAGGGCGGCCTGCGCCGAATGTCGCCAGGGGACTGATCGTGTTGGCCGTCGTGCTGCTCGTGGAAACCGCCATCATCGGCGTTCTGTACTTCATGACCAGCCGTTCGGTAAACGGCACCATCGCCCGGCGGGACAAGATGATGGCCGATATCCAGACGATCGACAAGCAGACTTCCGCGCTCGAAGCGGCCTCCATTCCGGCGGTGTCGTATGCCTATCAGGTGCAGGCGGCCAAGGAAACATTGGGCAAACACGTATACTGGACGCCGTTTTTCGCCCTGCTGGAAAAGAGCGCCCTCCCCGCCGTGAAATTCACGTCGTTCTCGGGTGACGCCACGACGGGGGTCATTACCGTCGACTGCGTCGCCGGCAATTATCTCGATGCCGCGCAGCAGATCGTCTCGCTGCGGGAATCCCCGATGATTCTCGAGGTGCGCTCCAATTCCGCAGCGGCCAAGGTCAACGAAAAGGGGGAAATCACCGGCATTTCTTTCAGCATGGTGATCAAGGTCAAACTTGACGCCTGGACTTTGCTGACCGCGCCTTCGTCCATGCCGGACCAGCAAGCCGCCCCCGCGTCGAATGCCGCTCCGACGGAAGCCGGCGGTCAGGCTCCGGCATTCATCGCCGCACCTGCCACGGAACCGGCCGCAGCGGGAACGTCCGCGTCCAGCACGCCGTCGCACGGCGCGTCAACAGGCACGAAAGTCCCGTCGTCGTCACCGTTCCCGGGCCCTTCGGTGACTCCGCCCACCCCGCCGCCTTCGCCGGCAAAGCCTTAACTGCGCTTTTCCTATGCCGACTCCCGCACGCAAACCGGTCATGGCCGAAACGCTGGCAAAGATGCTTCCCGTCTTTACCGGCCTTGTCGCTTTCGGTTACGCGATGACTGCCTATGCCTTCCTGTTCATGCCCAAGCTGGGACGCACCGTTTCGGGCGGCGACCTCGACCTCAAGCCGTACCAGGACCGCATCGCCGAAGCTGCCGCCTACCAGACCCGCCTCAAGACCTTGCAGTCCGATTACGCTTCCGTGAACGCCGAGCGCCGCGCCCGCGTGCAGGAGATCGTTCCCGACCGTCTCGATGCCGAAAGCCTGTACGTGCTGCTCGACGGCATCACGCAGGCGCATGGCGGCGTGCTGGGAAACATCGATACTTCGCCGGACACCAAGCGCATAGCGGCAAACGGACGCCGCGCCGTGCGCGCGACGGTCAGCATCCGCAACGTCGACTATCAGGGACTTAAGCTGATTCTCACCGATCTGGAGCGATCGACGCGCGTGATGGACGTCCAGAGCGTCGTGTTCACTCCCGGCAGCAAGACCTACGGCATCGTCTTCCGTGCTTACGCCTTCGATCCGGAGAGACTCCGCACTGCGCCGTTCGCCGAAGGAGCGAGCGCCGGGGCCGCGGCAGGCGCGCCGGACCAGTCGCAATGATCGCCTTGCTATGAATAAGCTGAAAGAAAAACAGCAGATCATCGCGTTGACGGCGCTTCTCGTGCTGATCGGCCTTGTTTTGCTGTATTTCTATCACGACAGGTTTCTGCCGAAACCGGTCGGGAATCCGGTAGTGCTGACGCCGCCCCCGCGCCTCCTGCTGCCTTCAAAGTCCGCTGCCGACGCCGCCCTGTACCAGCAACCTGATTTTCAGGCTTTGCGCGACCATGCGGGAGTGCCGGTAAAGCCGATGCAGCTCGACGGTTCTGGGAACCCCTTCCTCGAAGATGCCCAGAGCCTTCCCTAAGTACTTCTGCCTTGATGCGGCGGTCACGGCGGCCTGCCGCAATGGTTATGCCAGAAAGCGCAACCGGAAACCCGATGATCGACTTGTTGGTGCAGTCCGGCCGCATCACCGCGGAGCAGTTTCGCGCCTACGAGGCCGAAGCCGCTGCCGCCGGGAAGCCGGTCGACGTCCTTTTGGTTGAGAAAAAGGTGGTCGACGAGGAGACCATGGCAAAGGCCAAGGCCGCGCAGCTCGGCCTGTCGTATGTCGATTTACAGGGCAGGGAAATCAAGGCGGAAACGCTGAACCTGATCCCCAAAAACGTCGCCGAAACCAACAAGGCGGTCCCTTTCGACCGCGACGAGGCGCACGTGAGCATCGGCATCGTCGATCCGCGCGACGCTCGCGCCATGCAGGCCATCGACTTCCTCGCCCAGACCGTCGGGTTCAGCCCCAAGTACTTCGTGATTTCGACGGCTTCGTTCAACGGCGCGCTCAAGAAGTACGCCACCATCGGCAAGGACGTGGCCGGAGCGCTCGAGGCGGCCAAAGAGCGCTTCGTCCCCGAAAAGAAGGTGGCGGTATCCGAGGAACGCATCGAGGAGGTCATCAAGG
Organism: uncultured Gammaproteobacteria bacterium; assembly: GCA_964491475.1. GTDB lineage: Bacteria > Patescibacteriota > Patescibacteriia > SG8-24 > SG8-24 > JAHFIW01. The sequence goes on from CAZBFO010000001.1 coordinate 17,380, forward strand.
GGGCGCCCGTGTCGCGCATCGTCTCGGTCATTCTCCGCCACGCCGTCGACGGCGGCGCCTCCGACATTCACATCGAGCCGTTCGGCGAAGAGACTCGCGTCCGCTACCGCGTCGACGGCATGCTCCGCACCACCCTGACGCTGCCCAAGTACATCCATGCCTCGCTGGTCTCCCGCGTAAAGGTGCTGTCCAACCTCAAGCTGGACGAGACCCGCGTGCCGCAGGACGGCCGCATCACCGAGAACTTCAGCGGCAAGGTGATCGACTTCCGCGTTTCCACCATCCCGCTGGCCGAAACCGAAAAGGTGGTGATGCGCATCCTCGACACCACCCGCGGCGTGCCGACGCTCGAGCAGCTGGGCTTCCGGCCGCAATTCGTGGAAATCATCAAGCAGGAAGCGCGGAAGCCGCACGGCATCTTCCTCATCACCGGTCCGACCGGCTCCGGCAAATCGACCACCTTGCTGACGGTGTTGAGCATGCGCAACGAGGAGGGCGTCAACATTTCCACCCTCGAGGACCCGATCGAATACTTCATCAAGGGCGTCAACCAGTCGCAGGTGCGTCCCGAAGTCGGTTACACCTTCGCCAGCGGCCTCCGCGCGATGCTGCGCCAGGACCCGAACGTGATCATGGTCGGCGAAATCCGCGACGGCGAGACCGGCGAGCTGGCCATTCACGCCGCGCTCACCGGCCATCTCATCTTCTCGACTCTGCACACTAACGACGCCCTGGGCGTGGTGCCTCGCATGGTCGACATGCACGTGGAGCCGTTCCTGCTTTCGGCGACGCTCAACGTGGCCATCGCCCAGCGCCTGGCGCGCAAGATCTGCGAACGCTGCAAGGCGCCGACGACGCTGCCGCCGGAAATCGAGGAATCAGTCCGGGAGGAAATCGACGCCATCCCGGAAGTCTACAAGACCCATCTCGACCTCGCTGCGCCGAAGCTGACGGTCTACAAGGGCATGGGGTGCGTGCGCTGCGGCAATAGCGGCTACATGGGCCGGGTCGCCTGCGCGGAGATGATCGTCTACGATGAGGAGCTCCGCCTGCTGATTACCAAGGGTTTTCCCTCGGAGCAGGTCAAGAAAGAGCTGGTCAAGCAGAATGCCATCACCTTGCGCCAGGACGCTCTCTTGAAGGCTTTGGAGGGTTCAACTACAATTGAGGAAGTCATGCGGATTACCGCCGAATAACGACCTAACCACACGCAGGATATGGCAGATGCCAAGGTCAAAGTGCTTATCGTAGATGACGACGCGTTTCTCTCCGGCATTTACGCGACCAAACTCGAACTGGAGGGATTCGAAGTGGCGTCCGCCCGCGATGGCGAAGAGGGACTGAAGGCGGCAATGAAGGAGAAGCCCGCGCTGATCCTTTTGGACGTGCTGATGCCCAAACTGGACGGTTTCGAGGTGCTCAAGCGCCTCAAGGCCGACGCGGAGACGAAAGACATCCCGGTCATCATGCTCACCAATCTCGGTCAGAAGGAAGACATCGAAAAGGGCCTCGCCGACGGCGCCGTCGACTATCTCATCAAGGCGCATTTCGTGCCCGCCGAAGCCGTCGAGAAGATCAAGAAGGTGCTGAATTTGCCGTAACGTCCAAGACAAGAGAAGCGTTTTTCCCTTCGACCATGCCACGATTTGAATATCACGCGCGGGACCCCAAAGGTCAGGCCGTCGAGGGCTTGGTCGAAGCCGACACCCTGGACATCGCCACCGAGACCCTTAAAGACAAGGGTCTCTTCGTGCTCTCCATCGATATCCACAAGGAGTCGGTGACCCAGTATGAGATTCCGTGGCTGAACCGCGTCGGTGCCAAGGATTTGGTGATCTTTTCCCGCCAGTTCTCGGTGCTGATGGGCGCGAAGGTGCCCTTGGTGCAGGCGTTAAGGACCACTGCGCGGCAGACGCAGCATAAGAGCCTGCAACGGATCATCTTGGACATCGCGTCCGACGTCGAGGCGGGAACCTCGATGTCCGTGGCCATGGCCAAGCACCCGCAGGCCTTCAGCTCGTTCTTCATCAACATGATCCGTTCGGGCGAGACCACCGGCAAGCTCGAGGAAATCATGAACTACCTGGCAGACCAGATGGAACGCGACTTCGACCTGATGACCAAGATCAAGGGCGCGATGACCTACCCCATCTTCGTCATCGTCGCCATGACCGTGGTCGGCTTCGTCATGATGGTGTACGTGGTCCCCAAGCTGACCGCCACCCTGACCGAGTCGGGCACCGCCTTGCCGTGGACCACGAAAGCGCTGATTGCCGTGAGCGGTTTCATGCAGTCGCACGTGATTCAGATCGTCATCGGCGCGGTGCTGTTCGCCGCAGCTTTCCGTTGGTGGACTTCCACGCCCGGAGGTCGCGCCTTGTGGGATCGCATCAAATTGCGTGCCCCGGTGTTCGGCCCGCTGCTGCGCAACATCTACGTCGTGCGCTTCACCCGTTCGATGTCGACGCTGCTGTCCGGCGGCGTGGACGTGCCGCAGAGCCTGGACATCGCCGCGGACATCGTCGGCAACGAGTACTTCCGGCAGATCATCATGGAAACCCGCAAGGAGGTGTCGGACGGCAATTCGATCACGAGCGTCTTCATGAAGAGCAGCATCATGCCGGTGATGGTGCCGCAGATGATGTCGGTCGGCGAAGAAACCGGCCGTCTGTCCGAAGTGCTGGAACGCCTGACCGGGTTTTATTCTCGCGAGCTCTCCAACAGCGTCGCCAACCTGGTATCGGCCATAGAGCCGCTGATCATGCTGGCGATGGGCGGTGCGGTAGGCATCATGGTGTCCGCCATCATGCTGCCCATGTACAACATGGCCAGCAACATGTGACTTGATTGCCGCCGGGCGCCGAAGAGGCGCCTTTTGCGTGCACGGGCCTGTTGACACGGCGACGGGGCCATGTGGCCTGCGGAAAAAGGATGTGCTATACTCTGAAGGTCTAATATCATATGTGGATAAGGTTTTGCCCTGTCCGCGGCTTGGTTTCCGACGTTCGTCGGTCACACCTAAGCTTGTAACGACCAAACTATGACGAAGTCGTCCAACAAGGGCTTCACGCTCATCGAGCTGCTCGTGGTCATCGCGATCATCGGCTTGCTCTCGACTCTTGCCGTCGTCGCTCTCAACAGCGCCCGCGCCAAGTCTCGTGACTCGAAGCGCGTCGCCGACATCAAGCAGATTCAGACCGCGCTCGAACTCTACTTCGCGGACAACAACAGCTATCCGTCGATGGGCACGGGTACGCCTGCGGCAACCATTCTCGGCGTGGCCGGTACCGGCGGCACGAAGGTGCTTTGCGGCAGCGGCGTGTTCAGCGACACTTGCAGCGGCACCACCTACATGGGCCTTGTCCCGCTTGCTCCTACGCCGGTTGATGGCACCTGCACCACCGGTACGGGCGGCACCAACCACTACACCTACACCTCCAGCGCTGCCAGCGGCTCAACCAGCGCTACCTACACGCTCACCTTCTGCCTCGGTGCGCAGGTCGGCGATCTCGGTGCGGGTCCGCACACGGCTTCGCAGAACGGCATCCAGTAAAGAGAGAGGCGAGATCGGCATGCGCCGGTTGGCCGGAAAAGCGTCCCCAGGGGGACGTTTTTCTTTTGGTGAAAAATATGCTATGCTGGTACGGTCTTACGGTTTTAAGCAACTCATACAGCCAAACATGCCGCAGTCCACCTCGGTCAACAGCCAAGGCGCAAAACAGGGCGCATCGCAAAAGGGTTTCACGCTCATCGAGCTGCTCGTGGTCATCGCCATCGTCGGCCTGCTATCGGTCATCGCCATGGTCGGAATGACCGTCGCCCGTTCCAAGTCGCGCGACACCAAGCGCGTCGCCGACATTCGGCAAATTCAAAAGGGCCTGGAACTCTTCTATACGGACAATTTGGGCTATCCGACGGTGTCTTCGGCTGCCGTTCTGGGTCAGGGGACGGCACTTTCGCTCTGCGGTACCGCCTTGAGCGCGACGTGCAGCGGCACGGCCTATATTTCTCGGCTGCCGACGGCACCAGACGTCGCCGAAAGCGGCTGCAGCGCCTCGACCTACAGCTACGTCTCGAGCGCCACTGCCGGAACCAGCAGCTCGTATTCGATCGTCTTCTGCCTGGGGAACAAGGTCGGGGAGCTGAACGCCGGCCTTCGCACGGCGACGCCTAGCGGCATTCAGTAGAAACGTGCTACAATCCGAGCGATGATTCGTAAGTCGGGTGTCCGCCCGTTCCGTAGACGTATGCGCCAGCACAACAAGAAGGGTTTCACGCTCGTCGAACTGCTCGTAGTGATTGGCATCATTGCCGTGTTGACGTCCATCGCGGTTATCGCACTGGGGAGCGCCCGCAGGAAGGCGCGCGATGCAAAGCGTGTCGCGGACGTGAAGGCCATACAGAACGCGCTGGAACTCTACTATCAGGAATCGAACGGCTATCCTACGGAGTCGCCGGCAGTCGAACTGGGCCAGGGAAGTTACAAGGCCCTGTGCTCTACCGGCTTTGAGACCACCTGCGGCGGCACGGCCACCGAGTTCATGGGGCTGGTTCCGACGGCGCCTCTGCCGATGGATGGCGGCTGCTCGGCGGGTCAGAACCGCTACATGTATGCGGCTTCTGCCGGAGGCGCCTACGACATCACTTTCTGCTTGGGCGACAATTTCGGAGATTATCTGGGCGGCATGCGCACAGCGACCGAGGACGGCATCAATTAGCGGGAAAGAAAAAGGGCCCGAGGGCCCTTTTTCTGCTCTTCGGACGGGATGGACAGCATCTGCCATTCGGCTTTCACCCGTGCTATCATTCAGGCAGGAATACCCACATTGACGCGCAAGGAATGCCTGCCTGGTTTGCGGCAAATGACGGTTACGGCCTGACGCCGCTGCTCACGGCGTTCGTTTTCACGTTCGGCGCCATCATCGGCAGCTTCCTGAATGCGCTGCTGTGGCGGTTGCGGACGGGCGAGAGCATCGTCAGGGGGCGCTCGTACTGCCCCTGCTGTCACCATTCGTTGGCGGCGCGCGACTTGGTGCCGATTTTCAGCTTTCTGCTTTTGGGCGGGAAATGCCGCTACTGCCGGAAGGGGATTCATCCCTCGTACGTCATGGTCGAGCTGGCCGTCGGCATCCTGTTCACGCTTTTCGCCCGCAAGGCATTTGCCGCGGGCATGACGAGCACCGATGTCATGTTGGCCGGCCTGCTGCGTGACTGGTACGCGGCGGCGGTCCTGACGGCGGTGTTCGTGTTCGACCTCCGTTACATGATCATCCCGCGATCAGTGACGTTCCCGGCGAGCGTCATATTGGCGACTGCCGCCGTGCTGTTGGGCGCGAGCCTGACCAGCGTGGCACTGGGGCTGCTGGTTGGCGCAGGTTTCTTCAAGGTGCAGCACGTCGCGTCGCGCGGCCGCTGGATCGGCGGCGGCGACATCCACTTGGGAGCGCTCATGGGCGTGCTGCTGGGGTGGCCGCAGATTCTGGTGGCGCTTTTCCTGGCCTACGTCACGGGCGCGGCGGCAGGCGTGGCCATGCTGGCAGGAAAGCGCGTCGCCTGGAAGGGGCAGCTGCCGTTCGGCACTTTCCTTTCTGCCGCAACCGTCGTGACGATGCTTTGGGGCGACCGCCTGCTGCAGTGGTACCTGCACATCACCTTCTGAACCTATGCGAGCGAGATTGCACTCACTGCCGCAGGTGCGGCGCGCGGCGGCGTTCACGCTCGTCGAGCTTTTGATTTCCATCGCCATCATCTCGGTCATGACAGGCTACGTCGCGGCCAATTACCGCACGGCCCGGCAAAGCGACGAGTTGCGGCAGGGGGCGTCGCTTCTGGCCAGCAGCGTCCGTCGCGTGCAGACCATGGCTCTGGCCGGCGAGGGCGTGCTGACCTGTTCCGGCGGAGGCACCGTCAAGACCTGTACCAAGGATGCCGACTGCAACGGCGGCGGCACCTGCGTGCGCAGCCTGCCGCACGGCTACGGAGTCCACTTGAGCACTGCCACTGCCGCTGCCAGCAGGCAGACCGTGATTTTTGCCGACCTGAACGGCGATCGGGCCTACCAGGCGGGCGAGGAAATCCGCACCGACAGCATATCCGCCGGCCCGTTCGTCGGCCTGACGTCGCTGGCGCCCATGACCGCCACGAAGTTCCTCGACATCGTGCTGGAGCCGCCGAAACCGACGGTGTGGTTCAACGCCTCCAACGCCCTGTCGGTATCGACCGTCGTGCTGACGCATTCGGCCACCGGCAAGACCCGATCGGTGACGATAAACCGCATCACCGGACAGGTGAGCGCGGACTACTGACCGCAGGTATGCGCAAAGCGCCTTCCTCACGCAGGGGCCAAAGCATGATAGAAGTCATCATCGCTTCCGGCATCATCATGACGGCAGCTTCGGCTGCCCTGACGCTGGTGTCGTCTTCGATCAACGCTGAAAAGAACAGCGAGGCGCAGATCGCCGCAGGCAACCTGGCGCGCGAGGGCATCGAGGCGGTGCGGTCCATCCGCGACACCAACTGGCTCAAGGGGCAGGCCTTCGATACCGGACTGACAGGCTCCGTGGCGCGGGACTATACCGGCGTGCCCGTTTTCGATCCCGCCGTCGGCACCTGGAGCTTCGATTTCTATCCCAACAACATCACCAATTTCATGGCGCGGGTGTACCGCTACGTCACGGGCGTCGGCAATGCCGTCGTCGGCCTGATGATTCAGGGCGAGCCGCGGGGCAGCGGCGTGACGCCGACAGGCGTCGTGCCGACGGGCGCGGTGGTCAGCCCTTACCGCCGGTTCATGGAGCTCGACCCGATGTGCGACAACGGCGCCGGCGGCTACACCATCGCCGTGCAGTGGACCAGCGACTGCGGCGTCAACAAGAAGATCGGCCTGCGCGTCATCTCGACCGTGCAATGGAAGGTGGCCGGCGCGACCAGGAACCTGTCCGTCGAGGAACGGCTTTTTGACTGGCGCTGACCTATGCTGCACATCCGCGCACACCGCCGCACGACCGCTCCGTCCAAGGGCTTCACGCTCATGGAGCTTTTGGTCGTAATGTCGCTGTTCACCACCGTCGTGCTGATCGCCTCGGACATCTTCCTGTTGAGCAACCGCGCTTCGCGCAAGGTGTTCGGCCTGGAGCGCACGCAGGCCGACGCCCGCTACACCATGGAGGCGATCACCCGCGAGATTCGCACCGGCGTCCTCGACTACGCCTACTATGCCGGCCGCGGTTCGGCCATCGGCACGCCAGAGCCCGAATTGGCGCTGATCGAGAGCGACAACACGCCCATCAAGTTCAAGGTCAGCGACTCCGCGAACGCCGGCCTGTGCGCCGATGCCAACAGTTCGCCCTGCCTTCTGGTGACCGTAGGCGCGGCTTCGCCCGCAGCGGTCACTCCCAAGAACGTGGCGGTGATTTCGGCGAAGTTCTACATCTCGCCGGACGTAGACCCGACCGTGTTCAATACCGCCACGGGCGCATATAATTCGGACATCCAGCCGCACGTGACGGCGGTGCTGGTGCTCCAAAGCAAGGGCGGCGCGGCGGCGGAACAGTCGGTCATTTACCTGCAGACGACGGCCACCAACCGTTCGTACCGTCGCTAGCTATGCACACTCATCTCCACAATCCGAGAGGCGCGCGGCAGCGCGGCACGGTGCTGCTGATGGCCTTGATCATCATGTCCGGCGTGGTCATCTCCTCGATGGGCGTCGGTTCGCTGATCGTCAGCTCTCTGCAGCAGTCCCGGTCGCTGGACAACGGCATCACCGCCTATTACGCGGCCGAGTCCGGCGTCGAGGACGGGCTGTACGCGGTGCGCCATCAGGACACTTTGCCGGCATCGGTGACGACGGCAAGGACGCTGGGCAACAACGCGACCTGGACCCGCACCGTGACCAGCAGCGAGTCGGTGGTGTACGCCGGCACCATCAGCCAGGACGCGGTCTACGAAATCGCCCTGTACGATCCGGAAGCGTCCACGACTTCGCTGAACATCGGCAGCCTGCAGGTTACCTGGAGCGATTCGTGCAGCGGATGCAGCGTGGTGCAGACCTCGCTGGTCGGCTGGAAGTCCGGCGGTCCGGTGCTGTGGGATCCGAACGCCACCGTCAACCTTTACACCTGGAGCGGCAGCGGCGTGGCCATCGCGGTCCCCGACACCACCAAGCTGTACCGATTCCGCATGACGGCCAAGAACGCCGACATGCAGAACGTGCAGATACGGGCGCTCGACACGGGCGGTGCGCCCACGAACGTCCCCGGACGCGTGCGCATCGACGGCCTCGGCACCTTCAACCAGAACACCCAGAAACTGACCGCCACCCTGCCTCGCGGCGTGCCCCTTTCCGGCATCTTCGACTTCGTGGTGTTCAGCGAGTGCTCGCTGGTGAAGGGGGGCGCGAGCGGGTCATGCCCGTAACGGAAGAAAGGGATAAACGGATGCACATGCCGATATGACCATCACGGAAGCGAAAGCGCGCATTGCCGCACTCAAGAAGGAAATCGACCGCCAGCGCTACCTGTATCACGTCGAGGACCGTTCGGAGATGTCCGACGCGGCGCTCGATTCGCTCAAGCACGAACTGTATCGGCTGGAGCAGGAATTTCCGTCGCTGATCACGCCGGACTCCCCGACGCAGCGCGTCGGCGGCAAGGCGCTGGCAAAGTTCGAGAAAGTCACCCACGCCGCCCCCATGCTCTCCATGGAGGACGTTTTCGCGCCCGAGGAATTCGACGAGTGGCACGCGCGCGTCGCCAAGCTGCTCGGACGGGAGAAGTTCGACCTGTTCTGCATGGTCAAGGTGGACGGGTTGGCCACCAGCATAAATTACGACGACTCCGCCCTGGCGTTCGCGGCGACGCGCGGCGACGGCAGGGTGGGAGAGAACATCACCGAGAACGTCAAGACCATCGAGGCGGTGCCGTTGGCGCTGCGGGAACCGACGGAGCGCGAGATCGACGCGTTCTGCGCCAAGCACCGCGGCGGCATCGACGAGAAGAAGGTCCGCAGGGCGCTGGAGCGGCGCAACGGCCGCATCGAGGTGCGCGGCGAAGTCTACATGACGCAGAAGGCCTTCGATGCCCTCAACGCCGAGCAGAAGCGTAGGGGCGAAGAGGCCTACGCTAATCCCCGCAATCTCGCCGCAGGAGCAGTGCGCCAGCTTGACCCCAAGATCACCGCCAGCCGCAAGCTGTCGTTCTTCGCCTGGGACCTGGTGACCGACCTCGGGCAGCGCAGGCATTCGCAGGAGTGGGAGCTGCTGCGGCTTTTCGGCTTCAACGCCAACCGCGAGAGCGTGCTGGCGCACTCGGTGGGCGACGTGCACGCCTTTTGGAAGCGGACCCAGGAGCGACGCGCCGAGCTGGGCTATTGGATCGACGGCAGCGTGATACGCGTAGACGACAACGACGCCTACGAACGGCTGGGCGTCGTCGGCAAGACGCCGCGGGCGATGGTCGCCTGGAAGTTCCCGGCAGAGGAAGTCACCACGGTGGTGGAAGGCGTCTCCTGGCAAGTGGGCCGCACCGGCGCGTTGACGCCGGTGGCGCACCTGAAGCCGGTGTGGCTGGGCGGCACTACGGTCAAGAACGCCACGCTGCACAACGCCGACGAGATCAAGCGGTTGGACCTGAAGATCGGCGACACCGTGGTGCTGTTCAAGGCCGGCGACATCATTCCCAAGGTGAAGGAGGTCATCAAGGCGCTGCGGCCGAAGGGCGCCAAGGCGGTGCCGTTGCCGCGCGTCTGTCCGGCTTGCGGCGAGCGCGTCGCGCGGCGCGAGGGCGAGGTGGCCATCGTCTGCGACAACCGCGGCTGTCCCGCCAAGCATGTCGAGTTCATGGCCAACTTCGTTTCCAGGCGCGCCTTCGACATCGACGGTCTGGGCTACAAGGTGGTCGAGCAGCTGATGGACGGCGGCCTGCTGTCGCGGCCGTCAGACCTGTTCCGGCTCAAGAAGGAGGACTTGATCGACTTGGAACGGTTCGGCGAGAAGTCGGCCGAGAACCTGATCGCCGCCATTCATGCGCGGCGGCAGGTGTCGCTGCCGCGGTTCATCATCGCGCTCGGCATCACCCATGTGGGCGACGAGACCGCCGTTGATCTGGCGCAGCACTTCGGCACCCTGGAGAAGCTCCGTCATGCCGCCAAAGAGCAGCTGGAAGCCGTGAACGGCATCGGCGACGTCGTCGCGGAGTCGGTGTTGAAGTGGTTCGCCGACAAGAAGCATCAGGCCATGGTCGACGACCTGCTGGAGGCGGGCGTGAAGCCGGAGCGCACGGTCAAGCCGGCCAGCGCGCCCTGGCAGGGGATGACCATGGTGTTCACCGGCGCGATGGAAGCGATGACCCGCGACGAGGCCAAGGACAAGGCGCGGGCGATGGGGGCGACGGTCAGCGAATCAGTCTCCAAGAAGACCACCTACGTCATCGCCGGACCCGAGGCGGGTTCCAAGCTGGAGAAGGCCAAAAAACTGGGCGTGACCGTCTTGAACGAAGCGGAGTTCCTCGCTATGCTGGGCAAGAAGTCCTAACGTTTCCTATGAAGCTCACCCCCGAACAGGTTGAAAAGATCGCCACGCTGTCGCGGCTGTCGGTATCCGAAGAAGAACGCGAGACGTTCAGCAGGCAGCTGTCCTCGATTTTGGAATGGGTCGACATGATGTCCAAGGTGGATACCGAAGGCGTCGCGCCGATGCAGCACGCCGCGCAGCTCGTCAACGTCTTCGGCACCGACGTCCCCGCGCCGACCGACGCCGAGACGCGCGCCCGCCTGCTGTCGCAGTTCCCCGAGCGCGAAGGCGACTTGCTCAAGGTGAAAGCCGTGTTCTCGTAAGCTATGGATTTGTCACGCGCATCCCTCAAGGAAGTCATGGACGGACTGGCCAAGGGCGCGTTCAGCTCACGCGAAGTGACTGACGCCTGCCTTGCCGTCGCCGCCAAGAACGCCGGCACCACCCACGCCTACGTCTCGCTGCTCGACGACGCCGCCCGCAAGGCCGCCGACGAGTCCGACGCGCGCCGCTCCGTCGGCGCCGCCAAGTCGCCGTTCGACGGCGTGCCCGTGGCGGTGAAGGACAACATGCTGCTGGTCGGTTCCAAGACCACCGCCGGATCCGAAATCATCCGCAACTACGAATCTCCCTATGACGCCACGGTGGTCGCCCGTTTGCGCGCGGCAGGCGCCGTGTTCCTGGGCAAGCTGAACCTTGACGAGTTCGCCATGGGCGGCTCGACCGAGACCTCCTGCCACGGACTGACGCGCAACCCCTGGGACTTGAGCAAGATCGCCGGCGGCTCTTCCGGCGGCAGCGCCGTGTCCGTGGCCGAAGGTTCGGCGACGGTCTCGCTCGGCTCCGACACGGGCGGCTCCATCCGCCAGCCGGCGGCCATGTGCGGCGTGGTCGGCCTCAAGCCCACCTACGGCCGTGTCTCGCGCTACGGGCTGATGGCCATGGCATCGAGCCTCGATCAGATCGGACCGCTTGCCCGCACCGTCGAGGATGCCTCGTTGCTGCTGGGGGCCATCGAAGGGCGCGACATGATGGACTCGACCAGCGTCGATCTGAAAGAGGACTGGGCGCTGCCGAAGTCTTTCGACGCGGGTTCATCGCAGCCGCTCAAGGGCATGCGCATCGGCATGCCGAACGAGTACTTCGTCTCGGGCATGGATACGGAAGTGAACGCCGCAGTGCGCGGCGCCATCAAGACGTTGGAAGGCCTCGGCGCGGAGATCAAGGAAGTGTCGTTGCCGCACTCCGAATACGCTCTGGCCGTCTACTACGTGCTGATGCCCTCGGAGGTGAGCGCCAACCTGTCGCGCTACGACGGCATCCGCTACGGCGTGCGCAAGGCGGGGGAGACGCTGGAGCAGACCTATCGTCAGTCGCGCGGCCAGGGTTTCGGCAAGGAAGTGCGCCGCCGCATCATGCTGGGCACCTACGCGCTCTCCTCTGGCTACTACGACGCCTACTACCTCAAGGCGCTGAAGGTCCGCCGGCTGATCGCTGACGATTTCAGGGCGGCCTTCAAGGACGTGGACGTCATCGTCACGCCGACGTCGCCCGTGCCGGCCTGGAACATCGGCGAACGCACCGACGATCCGCTGTCGATGTACCTGGCGGACATCTACACGGTCGGCGTCAACGTCGCCGGGCTGCCCGGCATCAGCGTGCCCTGCGGATTCGCCAAGGGTTTGCCGGTAGGCCTGCAGCTGATCGGCGATCATTTCCGCGAAAAGACGATTCTCTTCGCGGCGCACGCCTACGAGACCGCCGCCGGACTCAAAGACAAGCTGCGACCTCCGCAAGCATAACCTCTCACCCTATGGCCAAGATCACGCGCATCATCACCAAGAAGACCTCCGGCAAGAACCCTTCCATATCAAAAGTGAAGCCGGCAAACGAGTCCGGTTCGTCGTACGGCAAGAAGCCGCGCCATGACGGTTCCGGCACGCGCGCACGCGACGGCAAGAAGCCGGTGCCGCCGATGAGTGCCCGCGACTGCAAGGGCGAGCTGCTGATCGAGGGGAAGCTCACGCCCGCCGAGAAGGCCGAAATCATGTCGATCGCCCGCAACACCGGCAAGACCGGCCCGCGCGACGCCGACGAACAGGTGCTACGCATCGACGACAAGGCCGGCAAGCTCCGCATCTTCACCTCCGGCCACGAGCTGGCCGTGTCCATCGGCAAGCGCGTGCATCATTCGCACAAGGGCGGCAAGCTGACCATCGTCTGGGCGTCGGACGAACTGCCGGTCCGCGTGCACTGGACCAGGAAGGCGTAATCATTTTTCATCGGTATGCAGGTCACCATCGACATCGGCAGCGCCTTGCAGACGATCGGCATCGTCGTCTTTGCGCTGCTCGTCGTCGGCACCTGCGTGCTGCTGGTCAACCGCGTGCGCCGGTTTTTCGCCTCGCGCAGCTTCGACGTGCGCGACCGCAAGGGCATGCAGCGCCGCTGGGCGGAAATCGCCGTCATGCTGGATCAGCCCGGCGAGCTCAACCGCAAGATGGCCGTGCTCGAAGCCGACAAGCTGCTCGACACCGCGCTCAAGTCGCTGGCCATGAGCGGCGAGACGCTCGGCGAACGCCTCAAGTTCGCGCAATACAAGTATCCGGAGCTGCGCGACGTCTGGTGGGCGCACAAGGTGCGCAATCAGCTGGCGCACGAGGCCAGCTACCATCTTGATGCCGGTCTGGCCAAGAGCGCGTTGAGGGCCTTTGAAAAAGCGCTCAAGCGCCTCGGCGCCATCTGATCGCATGATTCCGTATTTCCAAATCACCTTCCTGCCGATCGGTCCCGTGCACATCCAGGTATGGGGCCTGATGGTGGCGCTCGGCATGGTCGCGGCCATCGCGCTCGGTAGCCGCGAGGCCAAACGACGCGGCCTCGACCCCAACGTGTTTTTCGATTTCGCCTCCTGGATCATGGCCTTCGCCCTGATCGGCGGTCGGCTGTTCTTCGCGCTGGCCTACTCGCCCGCGGCGTATCTGGCCCATCCGCTGCGCCTGCTGTACGTCTGGGAAGGCGGCATGTCCAGCATCGGCGGCTTCATCGGCGCCGGCCTCGGCGCCTGGCTGTTCGTCCGCCGCCGCAAGATTTCCTTCACGCGGTACGGCGACGTGGCCTGCTACGCGCTGCCTCTGGGCTACGGCGTCGGCCGCATCGGCTGCTTCCTCATCCACGACCATCCGGGCACCTTGTCGCACGGCCTCTTGGCCGTGCAGTATCCGCGAGGCGCGCGCCTCGATCACGGCCTGCTGCTGTCGCTCACGGGTTTCGCCATCTTCATCGCCTTCTGGTGCATCAACCGTCGCAAGTCCGGTGCTGCAGCGCTTTCCGCGGACAAGGGTTTCCTGCCGCTGTTCATGCTTTCCTATGGCGTGATCCGTTTCTTTCTGGACTTTTTTCGGGCAGCCGACCTCTCCGGTTCCGACGTCCGTTACTTTCATCTGACGCCTGCCCAGTACGCCACGGCACTCATGGCGCTGGGCGGCGCCTTCCTGCTCATGAGGCGCATGCGGGCGCAGCGCCGCAGTGCCGCCGCTTCGGGACAGGCGAGCGTCGCGTAAGCCACGCATGAGCATGCGCATTCCCTTTTTCGGACAACATGCCAAGCGGGAGGAGCGCCGTCTTGCCGCCGCGACTTTCGTAATCGGCATCGGCGTCATGGCCGTGGAAATTACCGCATCGCGCCTGCTTGCGCCGTACTTCGGGGCGAGCATGTACGTCTGGACCAGCCTGATCGTCACCGTGCTGCTGGCGCTGTCGTTCGGCTACCACCTGGGCGGAAACGCCGCCGCCAAGGGCGTCAACGACGAGGCTGTCGGTTTTCTGTGCTGCGTGGCCGCTGCGCTGCTGGTGCTCGGCATGGTGGTCATTCCGCATTTTTCCGGCGCCGTTTCCGGATTGCTGGTCGGCGTGTCCAGCGCAACCGTGGCGCTGTTCGTCGGCTCGTTGATGGTGGCCATGGTGGTGTTCGCCACGCCGGTGTTCCTCATGGCCATGGCCGCGCCGATCATCCTCAAGGAATGGTCGGCATTGGGCGACGTCGGCGCGGTCTCCGGCCGATACTTTGCGATCTCCACCGCAGGCAGCGTCATCGGCACCGTCGCGCCCACGCTGGTGCTGGTGCCGCTTTTGGGCGCGCGCAGCACCATGTACGCGGTGGCCGCGATGTTCATGCTGCTGGCGGCATTCCTGCTGCCGCTGCGTCGCAGGCTGGTGGCGGCGCTGGCCGCCTCGCTGGTGCTGGCGGCGATGGTGATGCCGCACGGAAGCCCCAAGAGCCTGGTGATGGAGCGCGAGTCTCCCTACCAGCTCATCCGCGTGGCCCAGACCGGCGACGGCCGGCGTTTGCTGGTCTTCAACGAGGGGTCGGGCATCCAATCGGTCTACGTCCCCGGCGGCGGCAGGACCGATTTTTATTTTGATTACGCCGGACTCCTGCCGCTGCTTCGGCCGGCGGGAAAACGGACGCACAAGGCGGTGATTGTCGGTTTTGCCGGCGGATCGGTGGCCGCTCGCTACCGCAGTTTCGCACCGGACCGCGACGTCAGCATCACGGGCGTGGAAGTCGATCCGGCGGTGATCGACACTGCCCGTAAGTACTTCGGCGTGAACGACGCCGACGTGCGCCTGGTGAACGAGGACGGCAGGATGTTCTTCGCCAACACGCGCGAGACCTTCGACGTCGAGTTCATCGACGCCTACAGCACGCAGCTGTACATCCCGCCGCACTTGGCCACTGGCGAGTTCTTCGCCTTGGCGAAGAGCAGGCTGGTCAAGGACGGTGTCTTTTCGATGAATGTCAACGCGCCCAGCGAGGACTCGCGGCTGCTCAAGGCCATGGCCAACACCGTCGCGAGCCAGTTCCGTCACACCTTGGTAATACCCATCGGGCATAGCTGGAACCACATCATCGTGGCCAGCGATGCGCCCTTCGACCTGGCCAACGTGGCCTACCACGTCCCGGATCAGTACTCCGACGTCAAGGCTTCGTTGCTCAATTCGTACGAAGTCACCTACGACGCGCGTGCCGAAGTCTTCACCGATGACCGCTCGCCCATCGAGTACCTGACCGACGGCATGATCCTGCAGCAGGCCTGGCAGAAGAGCTACTAGGGTTGACCTTCGGACGAAAAAATGCGGAAATGGACCGGACACGAAACGCTATGTCTTTGGTCTCCCTCAAGATTCTCAAACGGTCCAGCAAATCCCGGGCGCGCCTGGGCGTTTTGAAGACGCGTCACGGCGAAGTGGAAACGCCGACGCTGGTGGGCGTGGCCACGCAGGCCACGGTCAAGTCGCTGACCGTGGACCAGGTGAAGGCCACCGGCACCGGCCTGCTCATCTGCAACACCTTTCATTTGCACCTGAAGCCGGGAGAAAGCGTCGTGAAGAAGGCCGGCGGCCTGCACAAGTTCATGGGCTGGAAGGGGCCGCTGATGACCGACTCCGGCGGCTACCAGGTGTTCAGCCTGGGTTTCGGCCGTGACTACGGCGTCGGCAAGATCGCCCACGCGCCCTCCAAGCACAAGGTGGGTCTCAAGCAGCAGCCCAAGCTGCTCAAGATCACCGAAGATGGCGTGACCTTCACTTCGTACCTCGACGGCAGCAGGATTTTCCTGACGCCGGAGAAGTCGATGCAGATTCAGGCCGACCTGGGTGCCGACATCGCCTTCGCCTTCGACGAATGCACGCCGCCGCTGGCCGACCGTGCCTACGCCGTGCAGTCGATGGAGCGCACGCACCGTTGGGCCGAGCGCTGCCTGAAGGCCCGCGACCCCAAGCAGGCCGTTTACGGCATCGTGCAGGGGAGCAAGTTCAAGGATCTGCGCGCCCAGAGCGCCCGCGTCATCGCCGACATGCCCTTCGACGGCTTCGGCATCGGCGGCGAGTTCGGCTACGAGAAGGGCAGCATGTCCAAGATGCTGCGCGTGGTCATCAAGGAGCTGCCCGACGAGAAGCCGCGCCACCTTTTGGGCGTCGGCCATCCGGAAGACCTGCTGCGCGTGGTCAAGGAAGGCGTCGACACCTTCGACTGCACCGTGCCCACGCAGTACGCGCGTCACGGCACCGCCTTCACTTCTTCGGGTCGGCTGGAAATCACCAAGTCGCGTTACCTGGCGGACAAGAAGCCGCTCGACCCCAAGTGCAAGTGCTCCACTTGCGTGACCTACTCGCGTGCCTATCTCTGCCACCTGATGCGTTCCAAGGAGAACACCGGCGGCACGCTGGTGACCATCCACAACCTGTTCTACATGCAGTCGCTGATGGCCAAGATTCGCATGGACATCAAGAAGGGGAAGATCTAGCCGGAACGGCCGCAGTATGGACTTCGAAGCCTTGCTCAAGCAATACGACTACCAGTTTCCGGAGAGCGCCGTCGCGCTCGCCCCGGCCGTGCCGCGCGATTCCGCACGGCTTTTGGTTTTGCGTCCGGACGGGAGCGAGGGCGACGACGTGTTTCGCAACCTTGCAAGGCAGCTGCCGCCGAAGTCGGTGCTGGTGATGAACGAGACCAAGGTGATTCCCGCGCGGGTGGAAGCCGCCAAGGCCAGCGGCGGCAAGGTGCGCGTGCTGTTCGTGCGCGAGGCGGGCGCAAAACGCTTTTACGCGCTGGCCGATCGGATGCTCGATGAGGGTTCGACGCTCGCGGTCGCCCCGCGCGTCACGTTCAAGGTGATTCGCCGCGAAGGCGCCGAGTGGCTGATGACAGCGCACGGCGCAGCTTCACCGATCGCGGCGTTCAAGAAGTTCGGCCGCACGCCGATACCGCCGTACTTGAAGGCGACTCCGCTCAAGGAGCGAAGTCTGCGCAAAAAATATCAGACGGTGTTTGCCAGGCATGAAGGGTCGGTGGCCGCGCCGACGGCCTCTTTGCATTTCACGCCCGCGCTGCTGAAAAAAATCCGCGCTGCCGGTCACACGATAGTCAAAGTCACGCTGCATGTCGGGCTGGGCACCTTCGCGCCGCTGACGTCGCGGCACGTTGCCGAGGGCAAACTGCACGAGGAACGTTTCGAGATTTCCGCGGCGACTGCCAAGGCGCTCACCGGTGCCAAGAAACAGGGCAGACCGATCATTGCCGTCGGCACCACCGCCTGCCGTGCCGTCGAATCCGCCGCAAATGCCAGGGCGGCGATCACGAAACGCTCGGGCAAGACGCGTCTGTTCGTCACGCCGGGTTATCATTTCAAAATCATCGACGGTCTCATTACTAATTTTCATGTCCCCAAGTCCAGCCTGCTGATGCTGGTCTCCGCGTTCGTGGGACGTGAGCGTCTGCTCGCGGCTTATCGCCGCGCCATCGCCCGCGGCTACCGCATTTTCTCCTTCGGCGACGGCATGCTCATTTTGCCCAAAAAATAAGGCCAATTTCGACCATTCAGAAGGCGGGGATATCTCTGGGGCTGACTGCTTGTCGGTATCTCGACGGTCGGGTAAGGTCGAAAAAGTCGTAAGTTCTTTGCAAAAGGAGAAACCCATGCAAGGCAAAAGCCTGTTCCTGCGCTGGACGCTGTTCATGTGTCTGGTGGTCATCGCCGCGTTCATCGGCCTCGCCCTCGGCGGGGGCGATCACCTCGCGAGCGACCCCACGCACATCACGTACCTGACGCTGACGGTCTTCGCGCTCGCATCCCTGTGGTGCGGCCGCTGCGCGTGGAAGCTCTCCAACGGCAGCGATCCGACGGCGGTCGAGGAAGACCTGGCCCACGGCTGGTTCGCCTCGAGCCTGTGCGTCACCATCGGCCTGATCGGCACGGCCGTCGGTTACTACATCATGCTCAAGAACGGCAACGCCAGCGGCGACCCCAGCGAGGTCATCCGCAGGGCTTTCGCCAACACCAGCATCGCCATCGTCAACACCATCTTCGGTGCGGTCGGCGGCGCGCTGGTGGAGCTGCAGAGCCATTTCGTCGGCACGGCCGTCGCCAAGGCCAAGCGCCTGGCGGCCAAAGACGCCGAAGACGCCGAAGAAGGCGAGAAGTCATGAAGCAGCGCCCGCAGCTCTTCGGCAAGACCCTGTTCGTGGACCTGATGATGAGCACGCTCGTGGTCATCACGGCCCTCCTGATGGCTTCCAACGCCGTCGAGAAGAACAAGAAGCAGGTCGAAGAGGCCGGTCTCGCCACCGAAGGGAAGTTCGCCGTCATCATGGACTGGCCGAACGACTCCGAGGACGACGTCGACCTCTACGTGCGCGACCCCAACGGCAACATCGCCTTCTTCCAGGGGCGCGACACCGGACTGATGCACCTCGAGCACGACGACCGCGGCGTTCGCGGCGACAAGGTCACGGCCAACGGCAACACCGTCGCCGTCGACAAGAACGAGGAGCGGACCATCATTCGCGGCATCATCCCCGGCGAGTACACCGTGAACGTGCACATGTTCAGCAAGCACGGACGCGGCGACGTGCCGGTGACGGTGCGTCTGGTGCGGCTCAAGGGCATGGACGCCGACGTGATTAACCGCGTGCGCGTGCTGTCCCGCAATGGGCAGCAGGCGACCGCCTTCCGCTTCACGCTGGCCGAAGACGGGTCCGTTTCGGACATCAACGAACTGCCTGCGTCTCTCGTGGGCGAAGGAGGTCGGTAGCCATGGAAGACAGGACTCTGGCGATCCCCGTCGCCTTCATCCTGCTCGCCGCTCTGCTCTGCTGGATGCTCATCGGCGCCAAGGGAAAGTGGTGGCTCAAGCTGCTCACCATCCTGATCGTGCCGAGCTTCGGCCTGGCCGTCTGGGCGTCGATTTCCAGCTACAAGGGCTGGCCCACGACCGACGAGCCGCCGGAAAAGGCGCTGCTGGTCTGGGGCGTCGTGCACGAGCCGGACCCCCGCACCGGAAATCCCGGCGTCATCTACCTGTGGCTCACGCCGATCAGGGAAGACAGCGGCGGCACGCTCAATCCTCTCGGGTACGAGTCGAGAAACGGCGAACCGCGCGCGTATCGGCTGCCGTATTCGCGGCAGCTGCATGACGCCTTGACCGGCGCACAGGCCGCTGCCAAGGAAGGCCGTCCGATGATGTTCGGCAAGGGCAAAAGGGGCCGTCGCTCCGACGGCTCGCGGCGCGAGGAGGACGGCGAACCCGTCGAGGGCGAAGGCGACGCTCGGCCCGGAGGGGTCGGCGGAGCCCGCGGCGACGGAGAGCGAGAGCAATATCAGTTCTACGATCTTCCGCCGGCTGCCCCGTTCAAGCCGAGCGAACAGTAGACCCGACCCGTCTCATGATGAGGCGGGTTTTTCATTGGCTTGCCGTGTTGACGCGAGGCGCATTCGGTGTTACGGTGGCGTTCGGTTTCTGCAAGGAGAACAGGATGACACCCGAAGAGTTCAAACGTGTCGGCTGGCACGTCGAGGATCGCGTCGTCGGCCCGCTGAAGGCCCGACTGCAGCAGTTCAAGGAGCAGTTTGAGGGCACCCAACGGGTGCTCAGGCAGCACGAGCGATTCATGGAGTGGCATGCGTTCCTCTCCAACGGCATCACGCCGACCGGTTTTCTCGGTGCCTACGAAACCTGCGGCCTGTTCGTCCGCAAGTGCCGATCGGAGCCTGCACGGCACGCCGGTGACAAGGCCAAGCTGGTCGAAGTCGACCTGGTCATCGTGCCCGAGGTGCTGGTCGGGCACCGATTGCGGGTGACCGTGCCGCATCCCGAAAAGCCGAACGTCGTCACCAACACCTCGAAGCATGTGGACGTCCCCGGAATCGTGGAGCGCATGCTGGAACATTCCGGTCATGCCCAAAACGTGGCTGTCGGCAGTTTCGCGGAGGTCATGTCCGTGACCTGCACGTCGTGCGACGGGCCGGCGATCGTCGCCGCCCTTGACGAATACCTGGACGAGAGCACTGGTTCCGAGTTCACGGTAGGTCTGCTCTGCGAGGCATGCGCCACGGTGAACGAGGTCGCTTCGTTCTCCGAGGCAGCAGCGGAAAATGACCAGTATGGCCTCACCCGCGGCATCTACAGGAGGAAACCATGACGGAGGAAGTAGAGAAGCAGCTCGTTCGCGACGCAATCGTCTCGACCGCAGGAGGCTACGCGTCGCGGGCCCGTTCGCAGGGCCGCGCGGCCAAAAAGAATCGCGTGCCGACCAAGATTTCCCTCGCGGAGTTTCACCGGGCCTTGAAGTCGCGGCTCGACGGCCTCGCCGGACATTTTGCGAAGGACGACGATGGCCGCGATGTCGGGTTCGACGAGTCGGATGCGGATTTTTCCGAGACCGTTGAGGCCGTCAATGTGGCGACCCCTTCAGTCGAGGAGCTGCGCGACGAATGGTTGCCCGAGGTGCTCGGCGATTGGCCGGGCTTCGTCATTACCGGCGACTACGTCGGATTCGACGTCGAGGTGCCGCCGCCGCGAAAGGCGCACTCGAGATGACCTTACGACCGATCCCGTTACGGGGTCGGTTTTTCTTTTGCAAAGAAAACCCCTCCGTGGGGGAGGGGTTTCCAGGGCGTCGTTGCCGAGACTAGAGCGCGTTCGCTTGCTCCACGCTCTCGGGATGCTTGCCGGACGGATCGGTGTGGCCGGCGCCGAGCGCCTCGCCTGCGGCCTTGAGGCCGTCGCGCACTTGCGTCCAGGTCGATCCAGGATGCGACTTGATGTACAAGGCGGCGCCTCCTGCCACGTGCGGGCTGGCCATGCTGGTGCCGCTGATGGTGCTGTATCCTCCGGAGAGCCAGGTCGATCGGATGTTCACGCCCGGCGCGCCAAGGTCGACGATCGAACCGTAGTTGCTGAAGGTGGCGAAGGTGTCGTCCTTGCCGTACGAAGTGGTCGGGCCGAGGCCTCCGGACTTGCCGTCGGAGTCGGCCAGCGCCGAGACGGTGATGACGGCGTCGTCGTAAGCGGCAGGCACGGAAGTGGAGGCGTCGGCGGTGGAGTTTCCGGCGGCGACGACTATGGTCACGCCGGCGTCGCGAGCGCGGCAGATGGCCTTATGCAGGGCGTCGCCGTTCTTGTTGCCACAGGCGTTGTCGCTGGTGCCGGCACCGCCGAGAGACAGGTTGGCGACCTTGATGTTGTACTTGGCCGCATTCGCGGTGACCCAATCAATGCCGCAGATGACCTGGGACCAGGTGCCGGAGCCGCTGCTGTCGAGCACCTTGACCGCCGCGAGCTTCGCCTGCGGCGCGACGCCGACGACGCCGATGGCGTTGTCCAGCGCGGCAATGGTGCCGGCCACGTGCGAACCGTGGCCGTTGTCGTCTTGGCCGGTCGTCTTTCCCTTGACGCAGCTGCTGTTGGCGACGATGTTGGCGGCGAGGTCGGGATGCGTCAGGTCGATGCCGGTGTCGATGACGGCGACGCCGATTCCCGCGCCCTTGTTGGTCAGCGCGGTCGCCTTGATGCGGCCGATGCCGGTAGGCAGCGCCTGCGTCGGCTGTGCGGCGGCCACGGCTTCAGTCTTCGCAGCAGTGTCATGCATCACGAGCGCCTGCACCATGCGGTCCTCGCTCACGAAGGCCACGCGGGGATCGGAGGAGACCTGCGCGAGCTTGTCTTGGGAGATCGTCGCGGCAAACCCCTTCATGGAGTGCCGGTAGGACTGCAGTGACCCGAGACCGTGCTTTTTTACCAGGTCCTGTTCCGCGTTGTCCGCGTCCGACACGTCATCCTTGAAGACGACGATGTATTGGCCCGGCACCTTGTCGTCGCCTCTGTCGGATCCGGGCGGGGCGTCTTTCTTCGGCTGCGCGGCGGCGGCCGGCGATACCGCCTGTAATCCGCCCGTCGAATCGAAGGCGGAAGGACCTGGCGAGGAAGAGCAGCCGGCTCCGACCAGGAGCAGCGCGCCGACCGCCATGACGTGCACGAATCGTTTCATATGGTCATGAAATTTAGTGTTCGTAAACTCCTCCATCGTACACCGCGTTTGCCCCTGCCGCAACGGCCGGTCACGCCACGGAGTGCGCCCGCGCACGCAAAAACAAAACGTCCCGTTGAGGACGTTTCGTCACGGCGACAAGGCCCTACCGCCGTCCCGCGTGCCCAAAGGCATCGGAGTCGAACGGTAAGAAGCTGTCGTGGCGGAGAGGCAGGGATTCGAACCCTGGATACCTTTCGGTATACTCGCTTTCCAAGCGAGCGCACTCGACCACTATGCGACCTCTCCGTGGGCGTGGCCGATTGTTGGTGCATAGTACCCGAATTGCCGCCAAATGCAAGAGTGATTGACCTGCAGGGCTTTTTGTGCTTATATGGCCGGTCGGGGATGCCTCGGCAAGAGGTGCTCAACGACGAAAGGAGGCCGAAAATGGCCGCATCAGGGCAAAGTTTCATCAGCATCATCAGCTACAACGTGCTGTGCGACGCCTACATCAGGCCCGAGTTCTATCCCAAGTGCGATCCGTCGGCGTTCCTGCCGGAGCGCCGCCATCCGTTGCTCTTGGACCGCATCGCCGCATTCTACACCGACGTCATCTGCCTGCAGGAGGTGGACGCCGCGATGTTCGACCGGGTGCAAAAGCGCCTGCAACCGCAGCAATACGTCGGGCATTGGGCGAAGAAAGGCGCGGGCAAGCCCGACGGCTGCGCCACCTTCGTTCGTCTCCCGCTTGAGGGGAAGCGCAGGGGCCTTCTGGTGGCCGGGTACGACGTCCATTCCTACGAGGATGGCGACGGCACTCGTGCCGCATCAGGCCATCTGCTGCAGAACACCATGGTGGTCACGCCGGAAGGCCGCGCCGTCATGGTCATCAATACCCACCTCAAGTGGGACCCGCCCGCAGCCCCGTCAGAAAAGCGCGTGGGACTGGCGCAGGCGAGGCAGCTGGCCGCCATGCCGGCGTCGCCGACGGCCACGATCATCTGCGGGGACTTCAACGCCGAGCACGGCAGCGACGTCATGAAAGCGCTGGCCGAAAAGGGCTACCAGGACGCGCACCTGACGGCCATGGAGCCGACCTGCATGCCCGATGGCGAGCTCAAGAAGATCGATGCCATCCTCTGCAACGACCGGCTGCTGGTGCACGATTTCGGCACCACCCCTCTCTGCCCGCAGGCGCCGCCGCCGTCGACGGATGAACCGTCGGACCACGTGCCGATAGGCGCCACGTTGGTCACCGTGGCCTACTGACTTCTTCGCCGCCCGAACACCGGGCGGCTTTTTCGTCCGTTGACATTTCGCCGAAACGTGAGACTCTGGGCGAAGCTCCTTTCCTGACGCAGGAGAAAATTCGTCATGACCAAAGCGCGATTGCAGGGGAACAAGGCGGTCTTCGTGGGCAACGCCTACGATCTCAAGAAAACCGTCACCACGCTTCACGGGGTGGTCTGCGCGGCGATGGACGCCTTCGGCGTCAAGACGGGGAAGGTCGGCACCATCTACCCGCACCTGTCGACTGCGGTCCTGCCGCATCCCGGGCTCGAGCAGACCGAAAAGGTCTGGCAGCGTGTCGCCCAGGAGTATCAGGTGGTCGATTGGAAGATGATTTACGACATCGGTCCGGTCACCTTCTCCGCGCAACTTTTCGGCCGGAGCTGGTGCGTGTATCGTCCCGACAGGGGAGACATCGTCACTCCGGACGGGCTGCCGCTGGCGCATCTCAACAACGCGCCGATCGTCACCGTCGGGGGCGAGCGGCAGGCGGACGGTTCCTGTGCGCTGCTTTCCACGGCCAAGATGGACGTGATGGACGAAGTGCTGCTGCCGTTCGGTCTGACCGTCGATGGCGTCAACTGCAACGCCGAAGAGGGCCATTCCGCGGCGCAAAAACGGTACCTGGCCTACATTTCTTTCCCCTATGCCGCCTACGGCGCGGGACGAAAGGAACTGCAGGCGCGTTGCGCATTGCCTGACGGCAGCGAGATCAAAGTCGCGCCGTTCAGCCGCCTGAACTGACCGCTTTCCTTGCCGCAAGGCGGGGCAGGTGCTACGTTCAGCCCAGTCTTCGTTCACGGAGGTAAGCGATGAACGTCAAACAGGCTCTTATCGGTCTTTTGCTGCTGATTGCCAGCGGTGCGGGCTTCGGCATCATCTTCCATCTCGGCGGCCATTACGTCTGGAAGGAAAACGTCGCCCAAGCCCAGACGCCGCCGCAGGTGCAGACCGTCACTCTGGCCAAGGATCAGAAGCTCAAGGACGCCAACTGGCATTGCTGGGCCGGCGGCAGCTGCGAGCTGTGGCTGCTGACCAAGCCGCGCAAGGCCGACGACAAGCCGGAGACGTACGTCTTCCAGAACGCCGACGGCACCAGGAAATACGTCATCAAGGAACAATAAAAGCCCGAGCCTGCTTGGCCGGGCTTTTTTCTTATGCTCGCGAGGTCATTCACTGTCGATGCGCAGGAGGCGGTAGGGGTCGATGTGACCTTGCTCGTCGCCGACTTCGGTCATGCCTTCGTGCGCCAAGTTGGCGATGTCGATGGCCATTAAGAGCGGGTGGTCGGGTATGATCTTCCTGATGGCCTCGCGGAGTTCCGCCAGATCCTTTGGCCGTGAGGCGGTATCAAAGAGGTAGTGCCTGTTGTCGAGCAGCTCGGGATGCCGGGCCAGGCTTTCCTGGTAGACGTACGCGGGCATCAGCACTTTTCCTTTGGTCTTGCCGTAGAGGAGATAGCCGTCACGGTCCACCCGTTTGCCGTTGTCCTCGCCCTTATAGAAATAATTCATGTTCGGCATGACGACCGTCTTGTCGTCCGGCATGTCGCGGATGACCTCGGCGACTTTCTCGAAGTCGCCGAGAGACACGTCGCTGATGTCGACGGTTCGCCGCCCTTCTCCCGAAAGAATCGCGCGCAGGTCGTCAGCGTCCACCTCTCCCGTGTACTTGGTGTTGTCCTTGCCGAGTTCCAATTTGATGCTGGGAAGGTCTGCGTTTCCCTTCGTTTCGGCGCTAAAGCCGCGGAGGAAGGCTTCGGAAAGGCGCCCTTGCTGGCCCATCGCCACGGTGATGCTGCGATTGCGGTTT
Organism: uncultured Gammaproteobacteria bacterium; assembly: GCA_964491475.1. Lineage (GTDB taxonomy): Bacteria > Patescibacteriota > Patescibacteriia > SG8-24 > SG8-24 > JAHFIW01. The sequence goes on from CAZBFO010000001.1 coordinate 42,804, forward strand.
CGCAGCGCCTGGCTTACGGCCTCGGGTCGCCAATTCTCCATCGTGCCATAATTCACGCGCCAGGCTCTTCTGCCCTCGGCGCTGTCGGGGAGAGGCTCGTCGAAGACGGCAACGGTCTCGGGCGACGGGGCATCCAGGTCTCTCGCGTCCACGGAGACGGAGTTTTTGGACCTCGCTCCCGTCCACGGATCGACCCTCTCCAGCCGCGGCGCGCTCTGCAGGCGAAGTCGGGCGCCGGCAGGATCGACGTCGACAAGAATCTCGATCTCCGTCACCTGGCCTTCCAGTTTCTTCTCCTGCTCTCGGGAAACGGCGATTTGGGCGGCGATTTGCTCGTCGGTCATCTTTTCCGGCTCCAGCCCCTCGCGCTTTGCCTCCTGCATGACGAATTCCGACCCCTTCAGTTTTCCCACAACCCTGACGTTCAGCTTGGCCGGTTCGTCTGTGACGACGTCGATGTCCGCGCTGTTTTTCACTTCGCCGGGGTTGCCCGCCGCCTTCGCTTCGACGGGCTTGCTGCTGACCAGCGCCTTCTTGACCTCGGTCATCGGCAACGTCACCGTGCCGGGTTCTGCCTCGGTGCCTGCCCACTTTCTGGTGTTGCCGCCCTCGAGGATGTAGAGCGCATCGCGATTGCCGTTGTCGTCGAGGTGCTCGACCGCCGCCATTTCGTGCTGCTTCACCATTTGCGTCGCCGGCCGCCAATGGACGCGCTTCTCCGGCGGCAGGTGCGCCAGCACGCCTTCCATCACGATGCCCTGCGCGCGTGAGATGGCCACGCAGTTCCTGTCGCCGCCGTTGAAGTAGCGCGTGGTCGAGGCTTGCTCCCACTTGTACGACGAGTCAGGTCCGTACATTTCCGTGCTGATGCGCTTGATCTCGTCGGCGGTCAGGTCGTCGCCGACTTCTGACGAATACTTGGCGATCATCTCGTCGGCGCGTTTCTCGGCAGACTCCACTTCGGCTGCCGGTATGCCGCCGAGTTTTTCCAAATCAAACTGCATCCGCTTGAGCGAGGGCGGTTCTCCGCCCTCCAGACGCTTGGCGGCCTCGGTTTTGTAAGCCTCGCGTGCCGCCGCGTCGACGTTTTTTCCCCGCTCGGCGACCCTGGCGCTGACCTGCGCCTGCTGCTCCTTGCTCTGCGGGTGCAGCACCATGTGCTCCTTCTCCCAGGTATTCTTTACGGATTCGGCAATGGCGTGGCCGGCGGACTCAATGGCGTTTCCGACGCGCTCGTTCAACGGCAAATGCAGCGCACCGGCCACCAATAGCGGCTTGGCCAACGGGTGCCGAGCAAGCCTTTTGAGCAGGCTTTGCTTCGGTTCCGTCACCGTGTTTTCCTGGATGCGTTTCTTGGAGGCTTCGCTGACGTCGCCTAGCGCTTCTTCGATTTTTTGAACGGCGGAATCAGCTTCGGCCTGCCTGGCGGCCTGCTGGGTGTCGATCGCTTCGATTTGAGCCGCAATATCTTCCGCAGACAACTGTTCTTGGGCTGACTCCGAATCCTGCGGCTGCTTGGGCACCTCGCTCTTTTCGGCTGGCGTTGGCGGAAGCTCTCTTTTCTTGGGGAACATACGCGAAAATACTATCACGTGCGCTTTTATGATGGAGATGGTCTGTGGATAACCGGGCATTTTCGAACGATGTTTGTGCGAAGACGGTCCAATGCCGTCTTTTTTGTGCTACACTGTGCCTGTATGGCAAGGTCCGTTCAGAGAAAAACCGTTAAGTCCCGGCGGCCGACGATGAGGCCTGCACCGGTTTCGCGTCCTGCCGAAAGCGATGCAGCGCAGCAGTTTCGAAGCGCCCTTTACTTCGCCTGCGGCATCGTCGGCATTGCCGTCCTGCTGTTTTTTGCCGTGCGCCAGACGCCGTCGGCAAAGAGGCTGGCGAAGGAAAGCGGAGCAGCTGCTGATTCGACCTTAGCCGCGTTCACCGCTGCGCCGGACTTCGTCACTTGGCTAGGTCAGTGGCAGAAGGTCGACGCCTATGTCGGACAGTCCGAATTTACTCGGGCCGAAGTTGCCGCCTTGGTACCGACTGACCCGTTCTCCCCGCCGGCGTCGTCGCTGCAGCCGCCGCAGGCCAACCGCTTTGCGTGGTCGCCCGACAAGTCCAAGTTCGTCGACTTCCTTTCGAACTACGGCGACCCGGATTCGAAGCTGACCGTATTCAACCGGGCGGGCAGCGCCCAAACCGAGACGATCGATTTTTGCGGCACTCCCTGCAGGTTTGATTCCGCGTTCTGGCTCGATGATTCGCGGGCCGTAGTGCTGGGTCGCGCAGAAGGAACCAAGGCCGACGGCACGCCGCTGTGCATCGGCGCTGCGGGCGATGCGAACAAGTGCTATTCCCATCTGACGGTAACCGTGTACGATTTCGGCAGGGCGACGAAACAGAGGTACCTTTCCGACAATCATCTTTTTGCCAGCGATCCGATGGCCCAGACGGTCCATGATCGCTGGATTTCCGGTCTCTCGCAGCAGGAACGCGAGGCGTTGGGCGAAGCGCCCACGGGCGAATCCATCAACGTCCGGGGAAAGATCATCGACCTCGTCCCGTCCAGCCGAATCCTTTCCATCGCCACCGATGCCGGCACCCAGCGCTTCGTGACGCTGGTTCCCTCGGCGGTGATTCGCGGCATCGACGGCATGCAGGGTCCGATTGAAGCGTTGCGCAAGGGCGCTGCCGTGGAAGTGGCCGCCATCCGTTCTGCGGACGGTACGGTGATGGCGCTGTCCGTGAGGGTGACGTCGGAGCCTCCGGCCGAAACTCCTCCAGCACCCACGCCGAAGAAGAAAAAAAGCGCACGCTAAGTTTTGAACGCACATGAGACGTTTCATCGACAGTCCTGAAAAGTTCGGCGCGGCCGTGGTCGCGCTTTTGGCGTTTGCCGGCTTAGCCGCGTTCGCCGCAGGCAACGGCGGGGGAGGAACGCCGGTGCCGCCGCCCGCACCCGCCTGCGCCCAAGATATCTGGGACTGCGGCAATTGGAGTGCCTGCACCGATGGTCACCAGGATCGTACCTGCACCTTGACCTTTGATTGCGCTGGCACCGACACGCCTAAGCCGGCCGTTCGTCAAAGCTGTGCCACGCCCGCGGCCTGCACCGGCGCAAACTGGCGCTGCAGCGACTGGCACGCCTGCAATGCCGACGGCTTGCAGCTGCGCGACTGCCGGCACACCAACGAGTGCCCCGATCAGCAGTCCGAGAAGCCGGAAGGCGCCCGCCTGTGCCCCACGTTGCAGTGCGACCAGGCGACGCTCGCCGAGCGCGTGGCCTGCCGCCTGAACCTGTCCGAAGCCGGCATGGCCCGCGAGAACCAGATTCGCTATCTGCCCGAGTTGTGCCGCACCATGACCGATGCCGCCGAGCAGGCCGCCTGCATCGCCAAGTACAAGTCGTTTGACCCCTGTTGGTCCGCTGCCGTTCCCGCCGAGCGCCTGGCTTGCGCCCGCACCGTCCTGGGCGTCAGCTCCGACGTGAAGACGCAGGCGGGGGATTGCGACGCCTTGCCGTTCAAGGATCGCAAGGCCTGTCACGCCTCGCTGCTTGCGAAGGTCAGCGACCTGGTGCTGTTCAGGATGTATGACCTGGAGGAACGGGCCGAAGACGCGCGCGAGACGGGGGCATCGAATGCCGACGTTGCCATCCTCGCGGTGGGCATCGAGGAATCGAAAGTCGAGTTCGTGAAGGCGACCAGCAGCCAGGCGCGCAAGGCCGCCATCCTGAATGCCCGAACGGCCTGGCAGGCTTTCCTCAAAGCTACCGATTCCCAAGGCTCGCACTAACTTTTTCCTTATGCGCAACCGCCTCATCGTCGTGACCGCCCTTTTCGCCCTGCTGCTCGTGGGCGCGGGCTGCGATGCCAACAAGAAGAATACGAAGCCCGCACCGGCCCCGATGGACCGCAACGGCCCGCCCAACGCCGTCAAACCTCCGGAGACGCCCGTCAACGAGCCTGCTGCCAAACCTACCGCCACCCAGGACGACGGACTCGACGGCGCCCTCAACGATTTGAGCGCAGCGGAATAGGCCCGAGCGCCATTTGCACAAGGCCGTCGTTGCGGTTAAGGTGCGCCGGTAAGCCAGAGCACCCCTATGAAACGACTGATCACCCACATCCGCCCGCACCTCGACGACATTTGCGCGCTTTGGCTGTTCAAGCGCTACCTGCCCGAAGCCAAGGATGCCGAGATCAGTTTCGTGGCCACCAACGCCAAGGGCGGCGACACCCATGACGATGCAGACACGGCTTGCATCGGGGTCGGCCGCGGCAAGTACGACGAGCACAAGGGCGACATCGACGACTGCTCCACCACTCTGGTCTGGAAGGACATCCTCACCAAGGTGCAGTTCGACCCAGCAGAACAAAAAGCCGTCCAAAAAATCGTGGACTGGGCTTTCTTGGAAGACACCGGCAGGCTCGGCGCGGAAGCGCGCCGTTCTTTTGCGGTTCCGGCGATGATCGAAGGCTTCTACGACGGTCACAGCCGCGACTCGCTCCAAGTCACCGTGTTCGGCTTCACCATGCTCGACGCCATCGTGGTGGCGCAACGCAACGAGGTAAAAATCGAGAACGCCTGGGCCACGCGCAAGGAGTTCACTTCGCGCTACGGCAAGACGGTGGCCGTCGTCGGCGATGCCCGCGGTCTCGACGCCTACGCCTACGGCCGCGGCTTCGACCTGATCGCCATCATGGACACCAGCGGCAAGTACCACACCTACCGTGCCAACGCCACCTCGACCATCGACCTCACGACCACGCGCGACCTGCTCGCCAAGATCGACCCCACCGCCGAGTGGTACTTCCACCACTCCAAGAAGATGCTGATCTGCGGCGGCGACCATTCTCCCCACACGCCCACCTCCAAGTTGAGCTTCGAGCAGTTCATCGAGGCCATCATGTAGCGCGCAACATGTCGACCAGCTCGTACGGCGCAAAAGAAGAGATCAAGCTGAAGACCGACATCGTCGCGCTGATTTCGGAGTACGTCAAAGTGAAGAAGGCCGGCGCCAGTTTCATGGCGGTCTGCCCGTTCCATTCCGAAAAGACGCCCTCGATGCACGTCTCGCCCGACAAAGGCATGTGGTACTGCCACGGCTGCGGCGAGGGCGGCGACGCCTTCGGTTTCGTGATGCGCATGGAAGGGTTGGACTTCATGGACGCCATGCGCTTCCTGGCCAAGAAAGCCGGCGTGCAGCTTTCGGAACAGGAGACGCGGGAACAAAGCGATCGCAGCACGCTCGCCAAGATCAACGGCGCGGCCGCCAAGTTCTACCATGAAGTGCTCAAGAAGTCGCCCCAGGCCGAAGTCGCCCGCGCGTATGCCAAGAAGCGCCAACTCTCCGACGATACGGTCGAAGAATGGTCCATCGGTTTTTCGCTGGACGCCTGGGAGGGCCTGCTGGGTTTCCTTCGCCAGAAAGGCGTCACCGACGACCAGGCCTACCGCGCCGGCCTGGTCTCCAAGAGCACCCAGGGCCGAGGATACTTCGACCGCTTCCGCGGCCGCCTGATGTTCCCCATCGTCGACCATAACGGCAACGTGGTCGGCTTTACCGCGCGCATCATGCCCGGACCGGACGGCAAGGATCCCAAGGAAGAAGCCAAGTACGTGAACACCTCGCAGACCCTCATCTACAATAAGAGCAACGTCCTGTTCGGCCTGCACTTGGGCAAGCAGGAGATCAAGAAGAAGAACCAGGCCGTGGTGGTCGAGGGCAACATGGACGTTATCGCTTCGCATCAGGCCGGGGTCAAGAACGTGGTCGGCAGCTCGGGCACGTCATTTACGGGTGAGCAGCTTGCGCTGCTCAAGCGCTTCACCGACAGGCTGGTGCTGTCGTTCGACAACGACCCGGCGGGGGAGACCGCCGCTCGGCGCAGCATCGACTCCGCGGTCGCGGCCGGCTTCACCGTGCGCGTCCTGCGCCTGCCGGATGGAATAAAAGACCCGGACGACTGTATCAAGAAGGGCGTGGAGGTCTGGACCAAGGCCATCGGCGACGCCGTGCCCTATATGGAGTGGTACATCGACCTGGCCAAAGCCCGCACCGACTTCCATAATCCCGAATCGGTCCGCGCGGCCTCGGATTCGCTGCTCAAGGAAATAGCCAAGTTGGCGTCGCCCGTTGAGCAGGCCTATTGGATTCGCACCCTGTCGCAGCTGTTCGAAACGCCCGAATCGACCCTTTTTGAGGCTGTGCAACGGATGGCCCGCGGCGTTTCGCGGCCCAGCGGCGACCTTCGTGCGCCCGAAGCCGCCCGTAGGCCCGCCCTGCCGCAGAAACCGCGCCTTTCGCGCGAGGGGATCGTCTCCCAGAACGTCATCGGGCTGGGGCTTTCGTGGGCAGACCTGGGCGCGGCCGTGGTCGCGGCCATCGTCCCCGAAGCCGTCGACGAGGAGTTTCGCCCGCTTTACACGGAATTCGTTCTCTTTTATACTGCTAACCGTAACGGCGGCACCTCCGCCTCGGCATTCAGGCAGTCTCTCGACCACCAAGGTTCCCGCGAACTCGCGGACCGGGCAGCCGCGCTCGAACTTCTTGCAGAGCAGGAGTTCGGCAGCATGACCCACGAAGAGCGACGAGACGCCTTAGCGAGGCTTATCGGAGAACTCAAACAACTCCACAGGGCACGCCGACAAAAAGAGCTCACGCAAGCCATGGCACAGGCGGAGAAATCCGGCGACATGGCGACAATTGAAGCCGTCCAGAAACAACTTAGTGAACTCATCGTCTAGCTTTTTGAGTTGTTATGCCAAAGAAGCCCGCCAAGAAACCCGCAACCAAAAAGCCGGCCAAGAAGTCCGCCGCCAAGAAGCCGGCTGCTTCGAAGAAGGCTCCTGCCAAGAAGTCCGCCGCCAAGAAGGTCGCTCCCAAAAAGTCTTCGGCCAAGGAGTCGCGCCCCGCGCGCATCAAAGCCATCGCGCCCGAGCAGTCCGAGATCGACTTGCTGCTCAAAAAGACCCGCATGCGCGGCTTCGTCACCGAAGCCGAGGTGCTTTCGGTTTTCCGCGACCTCGAGGAGTACGTCCCGCTGTTCGAGGAGTTCCTGGCCGCGCTCGACCACATGGGCGTGCAGATCATCGAAATGAAGGAGGGCATTCTGGGCCGCGCCGAAGAGCGTGAGCAGATGCTCAACTCCGTCCGCGCCACCAAGGAAAAGAAGCGCTTTGATTTGACGGACATCTCTGCGGATTCCATCCAGATGTACCTGCGCGAAATCGGCAAGATTCCGCTGCTTACCGGCGAAGAAGAAGTCGCCCTGGCCAAGCGCAAGGAGCGCAACGACCGCGAGGCCGAACGCCGCCTGATCGAAGCCAACCTCCGCTTGGTCGTCTCCATCGCCAAGAAGTTCGTCGGCAAGTCGCTGTCGCTCCTGGACCTGATTCAGGAGGGCAACATCGGCCTGTTCCGAGCGGTCAAGAAGTTCGAATACCGCAAGGGCTACAAGTTCTCCACCTACGCCACTTGGTGGATCCGCCAGGCCATCACCCGCGCCTTGGCCGACCAGTCCCGCACCATCCGCATTCCGGTGCACATGGTCGAGACTATCAACCGCTTCCAGCAAGTGGAGCGCCAGCTGATCCAGGACCTCGGCCGCGAACCGCTGCCAGAAGAGATCGCTTCTGAAATGGGCGAGGACATCGACAAGGTCCGCCACATCATCCAGATTTCGCAGGACACCGTCTCGCTCGAGACCTCGGTGGGCGAGGACGACGAAGACAGTACGCTGGTGGACTTCGTGGAGGACGTCAAGAACGTCGCGCCGGACCGCGCCGCCGCCTTGCAGCTGCTCCGCGACTACGTCCGCGACGTCATCAAGGACCTCTCGCCGCGCGAACAGAAGATCCTCGAGATGCGCTTCGGCCTGACGGACGGCGTCGGCCACACGCTCGAGGAAGTCGGCCAGGAGTTCGACGTCACCCGCGAGCGCATCCGCCAAATCGAGGCCAAGGCCCTCGAAAAGATCCAAAACCACCAGGGCATCCTGCGCCTGCGCGACTACTAGCCAAAAGAACAGGGGACCGCTAAGGTGAAACCTAGCGGTCTTTTGCATTCAGCGATTCGGAGTCTCCCGTGGAATTCAACAGCCAAGGCTCGCCCTTCCGGCAGTACGTGCGCAGCATGTTTGCCGCATTCGGTTCCGCGTGGCTGTGGGTTTCCGCAGTCACCCTTCTGCTCACGCTGATGTTCAGCGGCGGCACCATCGGCCTGCCCGAAATGACGGTCACGCACCGGCTCATCTCGGCCGTGCCGGCGCTGCACGGCATGCTGGCCGCGCGTCCGACGGTTTCGTTGTTCGCCACGCTGGTGTTCGCCCCGCTGTTCGAGGAAGCGCTGTTCCGGATGCTGCCGCTGTCGCTGGCCCTGGTACTGGGTGGCCTGCTGCACGACCGGTTCGCGCACCACTCGCGCAACCTCATCCGTTCGGTGCTGATCGTGGTCTGCTGCCTGATCTTCGGCATCATGCATGGCAGCGTCCTGAACGTCTTCATCCAAGGCATGGTCGGCCTGGTGCTGGGTCGGCTCTACCTGCGCCACTCCGAGCACCAGGGCCGCGCCTACCTGGCGTGCGTCCTGGTCCACGCGATGTACAATTTTGCGGTGCTCTGCGCGGCCAACATCGGTTAGTCTTCTTTGCCTCCCGTCACGGGAGGCTTTTTCGTACGTGCGAGCCGGCCCGACACCCTTGCCACGGGCGTCGTTTTGCGCTATCCTGTCCGGACTCTCATCTGTGAGAGCCAAGGAGGACATCATGAGCGTGCACATTCATCGTTTCCCGTGGGGTTTCGGCGAAGACGCGCAGGTATGGATCGTGCAGTTCGGTTCCAAATCGACGCCGCTCATCGCGCAGTTGTGCCGCGAAGTGACGCTGCGCAGCCGCATCGTTTCGTGGCAGGCGTTTCCGGAAGCGTGGCGTACCAAGTCAGCGACGCCGCGGCTGGTCATCCTGTCCGGCGGCGACCAAAGCGTCACCGATGCGGATGCGCCCAGTCTGCCGAAAGAGCTGTACCTTCAACTCGTGCGGGAGACGGTAGTGCTCGGCATCTGCTACGGCGCGCAGCTGTTGGCTCATTTTGGCGGCGGCGCGGTCCGCCGGGCAGAAAAGCCCGAGTTCGGCACCGTGAACGTCACGAGCAAGCCGTTCGGCAACTATTCCGGAGGTCAGGCGGTGATGAATCACCGCGATGAAATCGTGACGCTCCCCAAGTTCTGGGAGAGAATCGCCTCGACCGAGCGTTGCGCCAACGCCCTTTGCGGAGACCGCAACGTCTGGGCCGTGCAGTTCCATCCCGAGATGGACCACACCGAGAACGGAGAGGCGATCCTGAATCACCTCGCTTTCGACATCGCACGGTGCCAGTCCGACTACGACTTCGACCCGAACGAGTACGTCGCGCGGTGCGGACAGTGGCTGACCGAAGTGGCGCCGCGGGGCGACGTGCTCTGCGGCCTGTCCGGCGGCGTCGATTCCGCAGTGGCCATGACGATCGCGCGGCAGCCGCTGCGACGGCGGCTGCGCGGCATCTTCATCGATACCGGCTGGATGCGCGAAGGGGAGCTGGAAGAGGTCCGCTCCGTCTTCGGAGACAAAGGCGTGGCCTACGAGCGCGCGGGCGAGGCATTCTACGATGCCGTCGAAGCCGTACCGTACCCGGAGGGCGGTACCGCCTCCGAAAACGAGTACCGCTACTACGACGCGGTGCGCAAGACCATCGGCCAGAAGTTCATCGACCAGTTCCTTGCCACCGCAAAACGGCTGTCACTGCGGCCGTCGGCGCTGATCCAGGGCACCAACGCCGCCGACATCGTCGAATCGGAGACCGGACTGAAGGCTCACCACAACGTCGGCGGGCTGCCGGCACGACTGGGCGTGGACATCGTCGAGCCGCTGGCCGGACTGTTCAAGTTCGAAATCCGCAAACTGGCGCGTGCGCTCGGCTTGCCCGAGAGCATCGCCGCGCGCCAGCCTTTTCCCGGCCCCGGTTTGGCCGTGCGTTCCTGGGGCAAGCTGACGCGCCAAGACGCGCCGCCTCTGGCTCGCGCCAACCGCATTCTGGAAGAGGTGATATGCCGGCATTGTCACCCGGCTCTTCGTCCAAGCCAGTACTATGTGGCCCTCGCCAAGTTTCCGAGCACCGGCATCATGGGCGACGCGCGGGTCATCGGCTATTCTTGGGTCGTCCGCATGGTCACCTCGCGGCAACGTGAAAGCTACAGCACGCTCGGCGTCTTTCGTCCCAGCCCGGAGTGCCTCGACGAGCTGGCGCATCGGCTGACGACGGAAGTCACCATGCCCGACGGCACCCCGTTCGTTCGCGTCTTCTACGAGATCACCGGCAAGCCTCCGTCGACGACGGAGCCGCACTAAAAGGCGCTAGCCCCCCGACGTACGTCGGGGGGCCTTTTTTGTGGCCCGCTGTCTTAATCTTGCATATTTTTAGAAGATTGCTACACTGTGGACACCTCAAATCAGAGAGGCCCATATTCCGAGGTAGCTCAGTTGGTAGAGCAGAGGACTGTCAAACTGACATGGCCTGCAAAGGTCAAAGCGGACCCGTCGCGCGAGCGGCGGTCAGGCAGCGCCCCGCGGTAACGCGAGGATGTAAAACTGGGTGAATTCGGCGAACGTTGTCCAACCAACGCCGAGCCAAGCCTCGCCACAAGCGAGGAAGGTGTAGAGACTATCCCGCAAGGGAGTAGGGGTCCGAGCAATCGGACTTCGAAGCGCCCGGCCCCGCCGGCAACAGCCGGAGGGTGATGACATAGTCCAGTAGTCAGAACTGTAATCCTTTGGTCCTGGGTTCGAGTCCCAGCCTCGGAGCCATGAAAGACGCGCGTCATTTTGACGGGCGTTTTTCATTTGTGTCGCGCCAACCTTTTCAGGTTCGAACGGGACGCTCTCCGCACCGACTGAAGACGTTTTAATCGCGCTAAGGGAGGCACGTAAATTACTGTTATCGCCGCGTGCGCCTGTGAAGATTCATTTCGCCGGATAGACAAATTGACTAATTCTCCTAAGATGACAGCATGGAACCCCTGAAAACAGGTCCCGATACAAAAATAATTGCCTTCATGCTTGCAATCGGCAACGCACGTCAATCGTATATTTTGGCGCGCCTTGGTTTATTGGAGGCCTTATTTGTGCCCTCATGTTTGTTGGCGCAGCAGAGTTTAGAATACTGCATCAAGGCCACTGCCAGAATATATTGGCATGAGATTGAAAGCAGGACTGGGAAAAAGATTGATAGGTTTTTGGAAGGTCATCACCTGGTCTCCTTGATGAGGCGAGCAGCGCCTTATGTGCCCCAGTACAATGCGATTCTTAATGACCACACTAAAAAAGAATTTTTGAAAGAACTGTCCGAAGTCTATAGATCTTCTCGTTTTGGAGAGACCGGTCTTAGCATCGATGGTCAGAAGAGCATAGGACTCCTTGACGATCTGTTCGCGACCTTGTTTCAAATTTATCGAGACTGCCTGAAGTTTCCGAAATACAAGCTCTTTGTCCCAAAAAATCTGCAAACTGCATTTTTATTTGGAAATGCAAATTTTAAAACCGAGGATATATCACACAATATTCTTGAAACACTCGGCTCATAGACAGCCGAGCGCTGCCTTTGGTTTCCTTGGAAACACAACAAAAACCGCAAGAACAAAAGCTCGCGGCTACACTCTACGAATATTATATTCTTGAAATCGAAACGACAGGCTCTTTGTCACCCGCTAGGCTTACACTTGAGCCTGTGGTCAAGATGTGGTACACTGTTATCGATTATATAAGGCCATATCTTATGCTCAAGCAGCTTAAAAAGAAGCCAATTAGCCATAAGCTCTTAATCACAGCTATTTCGCGATCTTCAAAGATTGAGGGTCTGAGTTTGAGTCGGGCGCTAAAGAATACTTCAGTTATTAAGAAACTTAGAGTGCATGGGCGAGCCTTCTCGTTATAAGGTAAGTGACGATGATGCCGGCGTTGAAGGTGGAATTCTGATAAACAAATTGGGAATTAAGAATCAGAGAGACTTGGACGATGCCGAGACGTTGCTTGTTGCAGATTCGTATAAACATTTTTTTGAAGAGCTGGCGCAGGGAAAGATTACCTTTGATCTCTCCTTGCTTTTTGTAATCCATGCGTATTGCTTTGAGACACTGTATGCATGGGCTGGCAAAGTCCGGACCATTGACTTGTCCAAGGACGGGGTACTGTTTGCGAGTGCGCAATTTCTACCGGCAACCATAGGGGAGCTAAGAAACATTGTGACAGACAATTTCCCCCGAGGTTCTGATTCTAAACGAACGATCGCCGAGAAACTCGCGCTGATCCACAATGAAATCAACATCGTACACCCCTTCAGAGAGGGGAACGGTCGAACCCTGCGTTTATTTATTGATTTAATTGTAAACAGCCTAGATTTGCCCGCCGTGAACTGGGATGTTCCGAATTACCTCGACGAATGCAAGAAGGGCATAACGGGCGATAATTCGGGTATTGAGAAAATTATTCACGACAGCATCTGAGGATAAGGTCGTCGTCATTAAGTCATTGTGGGCAAAGAGGTCGAATAAAAAGCCCCGCTGCTATCATCCACGCATATGCTTACCATCATCCTCCTTTCGCTCGGCGGCGCGGTCATCGCGGCAATTGTCGGCACGTTCTGGTATTCGAACGCCACTCCTATGGGGCGGCTGCACATGCGCTATCTCGGATTCGACAAGCTCACGGAGGCAGAGAAGAAGGCCAAGATGCAAGAGGGCAAGGCGATGATGGGCAAGATGTACGCCTCGCAGCTCGCGCTTTCCTTCCTCACCGCTTTCGCCACGGTCTTCATCGTGACCATGAGCATGCGCAACGGCCTGTCTTTCGGCGCTGCGCTCGGGTTCGTGGTACTGAACTGGCTGTGCTTCGTCGTGCCGACTATCGGCCAGTCGATCCTTTGGGGCAACTGCGATCCGAAGATCGCCAAGATGAAGTTCGTTTCGGACAGCCTGTCGAACCTGGTGACGCTGCTTCTGGTCGCCGCGCTCGCCAGCGCGTTCGTCTAGGCCTTGGACTTGCCCGCTTGTCCGGAAAAGAGCAGGCCAGCAAATTGGCCGGCTCTTTTTGAAAGCACGCGACGACATTTTTGTCCGGTCGGTTTTTTATCGAAACTGTAGTATTCTTTGCGGGATATGGTCGGTGCGGATATGTCGCCCGTTCCGACGGCATTCTCACGACCCGTTACGCCTATGGCCGAACTAAGAATCCAACCCACCAAGAACTCCGTCGTCGCATTCCTCAAGACCGTCGAGCCTGCAGGCAAGCGCAAAGACGCGCTGACGCTCCTCGCGCTTTTCAAGAAGATCACCGGCCAGAAGCCGGTGCTGTGGGGCGCGTCCATCGTCGGTTTCGGCAGGTTCCGTTACAAGTCCGGCAGCAGCGAAGGGGAGTGGTTCCGCACCGGCTTCTCGCCGCGTAAAGGCAACTTCTCGCTGTACATCCTGGAGTGGCAGGCAAAGCCGTCGCCGCACCTCAAGAAGCTCGGCAAGTACAAGGCCGGCGGCGGCTGCCTTTACGTCAACAAGCTCGCCGACATCGATTTGAAAGTCCTGGCGCTTCTCATCAAGGAGTCGAGCAAGCGGAAGCATCGGAACGAAGTGCACGCATCTTGATCAAAAAAGCCTATGACGTCGACCCGAGCCAGAAAGGATTTCTCAAAGACGATGCGCGACGGGTTCGATTGGTTTTTTAATCTCCCTTCCGTGAAGCGGTGGCGTGAGGCGCATCCGACACTGGTCGCCTACGCCGAACGACGGCTGTCGCCCCAAGGATTCGCGGGCCTGCCCCTCACTCTTCTTGCCGCCGCTTTTCTGTACACGGTCGTCCTCTTCCTGGGGCTCGTTGAAGACTACCTTTCGCACGACCCGCTCATTCTGGCCGACGTGCGTATCGCCAACTTGCTCTTCTACTTTCGCAATGATCATCTTCTGCGATTCTCGTATTTCGTCACGTTGCTTGCCGAAGCGGGCGTGATCATCGCGGTCGCTGTCGGGCTTTCCGCGCTCTTTTGGTTTCGACGCCAACGCATCTTCATCGTGACGCTTTGGCTCACCTTGATCGTTGCGGAAGGCACGACGTTCGCCGGAAAGCTGGTCTTTCACCGTGCGAGGCCGGACGAGCTTCTCCGCGCAGTGAGCGAAGATTCCTTCTCGTTTCCGAGCGGGCATGCGACAGGTGCCGCGGCCTTTTACGGCCTTCTTGCCTACCTGTTGCTGCGCTCCGTCAAATCATTGAGAACGAGAATCTCGGTCGTATTTTCCTTCGCGGTCCTGGTGCTGCTCGTTGACTTCAGCCGCTTGTATCTCGGCGTGCATTACCTAAGCGACGTTTTGGCCGGAAATCTCGTCGGATTGGCGAGTTTGCTTTTTGCCGTCGGTCTCACGGAATGGATGATTTCCCGCAATCCGGCCGAGGGGCCAGTGCGCTTCTCGTGGACTGATCTTGGGATGACGGCAGTCGGCACGTCCGTCGTCGTTTCGACTTTTTTCTTCGTGATCGCGCGGCTCCCTCCGGCCCATCTTTCGGAAGCAACGCCGAAAAACGTCGGTGACGAAGCCGTTTTGGGGCTGTTCGAGAGCGGAGCATTGCCTCGGTATACCGAAACCTTGACCGGTGTAACGCAAGAGCCGGTGAACGTTGTCATCGTCGCGTCGGAGAAATGCTTCGAGAACGACGTGGCTTCCGGCGGCTGGACCCTGGCCGAAAGCGTTTCACCGTCGTCTGCGGAGCGCATCGCCAAAGCTGCGTTGTTCAATGACGAATATCCGACGGCACCGATGACCCCGTCGTTTTACCATGCAAAGCCCAACGATTACGGTTTTGAGAAAGAAACGGACAGAAAAAGCGTCCGGAGCCGCCATCATGCGCGTTTCTGGCGGTCCGGCTACGTGACGCCCCAAGGAGAGCTTTTTGTCGGCACTGCCAGTCTCGACACGGGCCTCAAATGGGGTATCACCCACGCCATCGCGCCCGACATCGATACCGAGCGCGACGTCTTCGTCGCCGACATGGAGAAGGCGGGTATCGTGGCGGAAAAGCGGCTCGTCCCCTTCGTGCAGCCGATTCTCGGTCAAAATTTCGCAAGAGACCCATTCTTCACGAATGGTCAGGCTGCGATTCTGACATTTAAGAAGTGTTTTTGATCGATTTTGGGAGAACGAACGGCCGCTGACTACGCCGGTGGTTTTGTTTCCGCCCGTGCTTGCCGCGCGCCCATAGTTCACCTACACTACAAGGCGTAATGCACCCTATCCCAAGCCATGTCCCAAACCGCACAGCCGACGACGCTCGCCTCGAACGCGGGGAAAATCGCGCAGATGCTCAACAAGGTCCCCGAAGTGACAATCTACTTTTGGGTCATCAAGGTGCTCTGCACCACGGTCGGCGAAACCGCCTCGGACTTCCTCAACGTCAACTTGAACTTCGGCTTGGTGAAGACTTCCGTGGTGATGGGCCTGCTCTTCGCCGTCGCGCTCTTCTTTCAGATGCGCATGAAGAAGTACGTGGCCGGACTGTATTGGGCGACGGTGGTGCTCATCAGCGTGTTCGGCACGCTGGTCACCGACAACCTTTCTGACAGCATGCACGTGCCGCTGGAATACAGCACCGTCGCTTTCAGCGCGCTGCTGGCGCTCACTTTCGGCATCTGGTACGCGAACGAGAAGACGCTCTCGATGCATTCCATAGTCACGACGCGGCGCGAGAGCTTCTATTGGCTGGCGATTCTCTTCACCTTCGCGCTGGGTACCGCATCGGGCGACCTCATGGCCGAGAGCCTCGGTCTCGGCTACGCCACGACCGGTCTCATCATCTGCGGCGTCGTCGCCGCGCTGGCGATCGCCTGGCGCCTGGGCCTCAACTCGATCCTGTCGTTCTGGCTCATCTACGTGATGACGCGGCCGCTCGGCGCCTCGTTGGGCGACTACCTTTCGCAGCCCGCAAAATACGGCGGGCTCGGGCTCGGTGCGACGGTCACGAGCGCGGTTTTCGTCGCGGCCATCATCGCGACAGTCGTGTTCCTGACGCTCACGCGACGCGATGTCGTCTCCGCGTCCGTCGCAAACGCGGAAGCGGAAGAAGAGAAGGCCGAACGGGGAGGGCTGTGGCAGACGGCCGTCGTCCTCGCGATCCTTCTGTTGGCATCCGGCCTCGGTTATTCCTCCAGGCGTGCCGCGCTGATGGCACCGGCGAATGACGCGCCGAACCCGGGCACGGCCGCAGCGGGCGCAGGTTCGGAAGTGAGCGCAGGCAAGGACGCCCGCACGCGGCCGCTCGGCGACCTCTCAAGTTTCCGGGCCATCGTGCAGGACTCGCACGACCTGGTCGTCGCAGGCAAGCTGTCCGATGCCAAGACGCGCATCGCCGACCTTGAATTCGAATGGGACAACGCCGAAGCGCGGCTCAAGCCGATGAACCCGGCAAAATGGACCGAAATGGACGGCGCCATCGACCGCGTGTTGCGGGACTTGCGCGCAGTCAATCAGGACGGGGCGGCTTGCAAGGCTTCGCTCGAGAAGCTGCTGTCGGTTATCGAGGGTGATTCGTAGGGCGGAAAGCTGATCTAATAAAAACGGCGCCCGTCGATGGGCGCCGAAAGTCAGTGGTTCTTGTTTTCCCGCTGTTCCGGTGGCGGCGCCTGCTCGTCCACGCCGTGACTGTGGTGAGGAGGGTACTTTTTGGAGTATTCCTCGATTTTCCGCGTCAGCCGGTTGAGCGTGTAGAACGTGACGAAAACCATGATGGTGGTCACGATGGCTTCCGCGTAGAAACCCAGGCCGACGGTGATGCCGAGGCCGCAGACCAGCCAGAGGGTCGCGGCGGTGGTCAGGCCAACGATGTGGTTGCCGCCGTTGGTGGGGCGGAGGATCACGCCGGCGCCGATGAAGCCGATGCCGGTGATGATCTGGCCTACGATGCGGGTCGGGTCGATGCGTAAGGTGGGGTATACGTCGACGATCAGCACTGCCGCGCAGGTCATCAGGCAGGCACTTAGCCCCACGACCGCGTTGGTACGCAGGCCGGCGGGTTTGCCGTGATACTCCCGTTCCGCGCCGATGAGCGTCGACAGCGTCAGAGCGACCAACAGGCGAAGGAACACGTCGATGCGCGAGATCGAGCCTTGGCCGTTCGCGGGCCTGCCGGCAGGACTCGTCGCGCCGATCAAGCCTCCCAACCGATGGAGGAGACTGGACGCGTCGGTGGCGGGACCGTGACCGACCAGGCAGCTGGCGACCATCAGGGAAAGGAACAGGACGGCGATGACCGCCAGGAACGTACGAGGACGCATGGCGTGGTCCTTCTTTGCTCGGGTGTAGGTCGAGCTAAACAGGTTCTCGCGCGGAAGTCAACGGCAGGAGGTACCGTTGGCCGACTGCACGGCGGTGTGGTAGCATTTCGCCGTAACTCACCCAAGCAACCAAAAACATGAAGAAGTTTCTCGCGTTGTACATGGCCCCCGTCGGTTCCATGGACGAGATGATGAAGAACATGACTCCCGAAATGAAGGAGCAGCAGAACGCCTCTTGGAAGACTTGGATGGAAGCCAAGAAGGACTCCATGGCCGAGATGGGCGCACCTGTCGGCAAGAACATGCGCGCACGCGCTTCGGGCGTCGAGGCGGTCCGCAACGAGGTCGGCGGCTATTCCATCGTCCAGGCCGAGACCCAGGAAGAGGCGGCCAAGCTGTTCATGGACAACCCGATGCTCATGGGCATGCCCAGCGCCTACGTCGAGGTGCTCGAGATCATGCCGATGTCGATGTAACCGATGAAAGGCGGTCCGATGAACCTCGGGCCGCTTTTGCTTTTCGGGCTCTCGAGCGAACCTCTGCTATACTGTTGGCATATGAAAAAAATCATCCCACATCTTTGGTTCGACAAGCGGGCGAAGGAAGCGGCGGAGTTCTACGTGACCGTCTTTCCCAACGCCAAAGTCACGCACGCGTCGGTCATTCACGACACGCCGTCCGGCGACAGCGAGATCGTGTCCTTTGAGATCGAAGGCCAGCCATTCATGGCCATCAGCGCCGGACCGTACTTCAGGATCAACCCCTCCATCTCGTTCATGGTCAACTATGACCCCTCACGCGACGCCGAGGCCGAAGCGCACCTGAACGCGGCCTGGGCCAAGCTGGCCGAGGGCGGCAAGGCGCTGATGCCGTTGCAGGAGTACCCATTCAGCAAGCGCTACGGCTGGATTCAGGACCGCTTCGGCGTTTCCTGGCAGCTTATCCTCACTAACCCGGCGGGGGAGCCGCGGCCGTTCATCACGCCGTCTCTGATGTTCACGGGAGCGGTCACCGGCAAGGCCGAAGAGGCGACCGACTTCTACATGTCGCTGTTCGCCGATGCCAAGCGCGGCACCGTGGCGCGCTACCCCGCGGGAATGGAGCCCAACAAGGAGGGTACGCTGATGTTCACCGACTTCACGCTGGCCGGGCAATGGTTTGCCGCCATGGACGGCGGCACGGTCCACGACTTCGGCTTCAACGAGGCGGTCTCGTTGCTGGTGAGTTGCGACACGCAGGAAGAAATAGACAAGTACTGGGCGGCGCTTTCGGCCGTGCCGCAGGCCGAACAGTGCGGCTGGTGCAAGGACAAGTACGGCGTCTCCTGGCAGATCGCCCCTGCGGCCATGCAGGAGATGATGACCAAGGGCACGCCGGAGCAGATGGCCCGCGTCACCAAGGCCTTCATGCAGATGAAGAAGTTCGACCTGGCCAAGCTGCAGCAGGCCTACGACGGGAAGAGCTGATTTTTTGCCGTGATTCGTTATGCCAATGACCGTTTGCAGCCGTGGACATCGTTTTCTGAAAAGCGCCGCGCGACCGACCTGCCCGAAGTGCTGGCCGGGGCGGTATCGCAAGACCGGCAAGAAGCCTGCGGCGAAATCCCGGTAACGAAAAAGCGCCGGTCAGACCGGCGCTTTTCTTTTTCCGCGGGCTACTGGCCGCTGATTGACTTGGCGACAACCGTGGTGGTCGTGTTTTGGCTGACCGTCACGCTCTTCACCACGCCCGCGCCCTTGGCCCACCATTCGGTCGTGGTGGTAGTCGACGGGGGAGGCGTGGGTATCTTCATGCCCGGCGGCAGTTTCATGCCGGAGGGCATGCCGGAAAGTTCGACGGTGCTGGTGCGCTTCACTTCGACTTTGACCGCGTCGAAGGTGCCGGCCGGCACGGTCACCGATTCTTTGGCGACCGCCTTGCTTTCGGTGGCGACGGTTGCGGTCACCGGTCCCATGCCGGCGGCGGCGCCCCCGCTCATTTCCATCCTGATTTTCTGTTCGCTCTTCCAGTCCGTGCCGACGGCCACGTTCTTCGGCAGGAAGGTGCCGCTGGAGGAGAGCACTTCGGTCTTCACCTTGGTTCCTTGCATGGCAGAGCCGAGATCGAAGGTGCCTTTCAGGGCCACCGTCCCGTCGGCGCAGTCGGCGGTCAGGTCGGCGGTGATGCCGCCGTCAACCGCGGTGCGGAGCGTTGCGGTAGTGCCGCTGACGCTCAAGACGCTCAAAGTGTAGTCGGGCAACGGCTTGGCGCTGGGCGCGGAGGTCACGCCGTAGGTGACGGTGAACCCGGCATGCAGCGGGTAGTAGGGGTTGCCGCAGGCGTCGCCAGACATGGCCTTCCGTTCCGGCGCCGCAGCCGGAGCCTTGTTTTCGTTTTTCGGAGCTGCGGGCTGTGCGGCCGACGGTGCGGGGGCGGGTTGGCCGCAGCCGGCGCCGACGAGCAGCAGTGACGCCGCCAAGATGAGCAGCGACGCGGAACGTTTTCCTGTCATAGTGCGAAGGGGTGAATGAGACTTTATGCGGACATGATAACAACGCCTGGGACGCGGCGCAAACGGGCGGGAATACCGGTTTTCCTTTGGAACCGCCCCCGCTCTGTGCTATCCTGACCGCGAAGCGGCCCCGATTGTCGGGAGCCCAATGACTTGTCGCATCCTATGCCGAGTGTCGCGCCCATGAGCGCGCGTGGCGGCGCCGAGAAGTCCGGACGGACCTCGGGCTGGTACGTGCTGTTGCTCGCGTGGATCATCTACGCGGCGACGTATTTTTTGGTGTTTAAGAAGATGGTCAAGGACGTGCCGGACGTCACCAACTGGCAGCTGCTGGATATCGCCCACAAGTACGGGCCGTTCATCGGCGCGGCGCTGGGGCTGGCGGCGTTTTTGGCGACGGAGATCGTCTACGTCTTCGCGCTGCTCTTCAGGGTGAAGGCGCGACGCGGCATGGCGTTGCTGCTGACCATTCCCGCCTACGCGGTTTGGGCGGCGTTCGGTTACGACCTGACGTACCGCGAGCCGCGCTACGCGGAAGTGGCCAAGGCCATCATTACCTACACGGGCAAACCGATGCTGTACGCCGCCGTGGCCGTCATGGGCCTCGCCGCGCTCGGTCTGCTGCTGTCCCTCGGCGCGGCGCTTTTCAAGAAACGCGCACCCTCGCAATGATATGAAACACCTCCGCAACGCGCTCTTCGCCGTCAGCCTGCTGCTCCTTCCCGGCTGCAGCTTGGGCAGCATCATCTCGTTCAGCTGTTCCTTCATGGACGACAGCGAGCATTGCTACCAGAGCGCCGCCGTCCAGAACGCCGACCCGCAGGAATGCGAAAAGGTCACCGGCAAGGATTTCGGCGGCGGGTCCAATCCGCCGCGCGACAAGTGCTACCTGATGATTGCCGAGAACACCGACAACTATTCGGTTTGCAAGGATATCCAGGGCGGCTTCATGTCGTACACGCAGGAGCAGTGCGTGACCGACATCGTCAAGAAGAACGGCGACCCCGACGGCTGCAACAACTTGGAAGGCACGGCCGTCGAAACCTGCAAACGGAATTTCGCCGCAACCATCACCGCCGACAGCCTGACCGCCGTCAACGAGGAGGTCGAGAAGGCCAAGAGCGAGGCCGGTGCCAACCCCAACGACCCCGACGCGCAGGACAAGCTCAAGAAGCTGCTGGCCAAGCAGGCGGCGCTGTTCGAGAACGCCCCCGAAGCCGCCAAGAGCGCCTTCATGAAGAGCTCGCGCGAGGCGCTGCTGGCCGACATCGACGACGCCGACGTGAAGGCCGAGATCGTGCGGCAGACCTTGGCCGCGCGAGATTCCAGCGGAGGCATGAGCCTGAACGACCAGCTGGCAAAGATGGCGGAAATCAAGGAGCAACAGGAAACGGTCAAGCGCCTAGACGAGCAGGCTAACACGCTGATGGACCAGATCAAGTCGGGCGCCACCGACGTGGCCACCGACGCCTTCAACGAGAAATACGGCGGCGACATCGAGAAGTACAAGGCCGCCATGGCCCAGAAGGGCCGCGAGTACCTGGAGGCCAACGGGGGAGAAAAAGTGAAGAACGGCATCGCCCAGCTGGAGAGCCTCAAGGAAAAGTACGACAAGGCTTCCGAGCAATACGAGAAGATTTCCGAACAGATCGACAAGCTGAAGAAGGTCTACGACGAAGTCTCCGAGGTGTACGCCAAGGTCGACGAGGTCAACAAGCTGGTCGGCGCGGGCAAGATCGACCCGGGCAAGGCGCAGGCGCTGTACGGCGCCATCTACCTGGGCAAGGGGCTCGAGTACGCCACCAAGTACATCCCGGTCTTCGGCAGCACCGCCTCGACCGTCAGCAAGGAAGTGATGAACGCCACCGTGAAGTTCGCCACCAAGCGGGCAGCGCGCACCACGGCCATCGACAAGTGCATCGACGACCCCGAACATTGCGACCCTAACGGCATTACGCCATACTAGGCAGGTCATGTTACGCGCCCGAACACTTCTCATCGCGGCGGCAGCCCTGGCCCTTGTGCCGGCTGCCGCCGGTGCCGTTACGAACCTCAACGCCGACGTCGAGGCGCAGGTTCGGGCGGCTTTTGCCGACGCTCCCGACATGATCGCCGCGGCCAAGTGCGAGTCCGGCTACCGCCAGTTCAACGACGACGGCTCGCCGTTGCACGGGGGCTGGGGCGGCAAGTACGTCGGCATCTTCCAGATCAGCGAGGAGGTACATTCGGCCGAAGCAGCGCGGCTGGGCGACGACATCAGCACTGTCGCAGGCAATATCGCCTACGCCCGCCACCTGTACGACCGCGAGGGGACAGTGCCGTGGGTCTCGTGCGTGCCGAAGAAGGTTGCGGCGGCAGCGGCGGCGCCCGCGCCGGCCTCCGTATCGAACGCTCTTTCCGGCGCAAGCTCCGACGCGCTGACCCTCACGCTCCGCACGGGCATGTCCGATCAGCAAGTAAAGACGCTGCAGCAGACGCTGAACGCCGCGGGCTATGCGGTCGCGGCCAGCGGTCCCGGCTCATCCGGCAGCGAAACCGAGCGCTTCGGCGCCCTGACGCGCGCGGCCGTCCGCAAGTTCCAGTGCGACAAAGGCATCGTCTGCCAAGGAGACGAGGACTCGACCGGCTACGGACTGGTCGGCAGACGGACTCGCTCTGCCTTGAACGCCCTGCTCGCGCATTGATTCGCCCACCTCACACGTTATGCCCACCCACGAACAAAAAGTCGCGCGCATCGCCGCGCAGCTCAAGGCGCATGTCAGCGGCAAGCCGGTGTCGTTCAAGAAGAAGGCCGTCTCTCACGAGGTGCCCAAGCTCTCCGACAAGCGCGTCGGCGACGAGAAGATCGACCTTACCGACCTCAACGCCATCTTGAGCATCGACCCGGAAAAGCGCATCTGCGTTGCCGAGCCGGGCGTCACTTTCGTGGACCTGGTCAATGCCACCATCAAGCACGGGCTGGTGCCCATCGTGGTGCCCGAGCTCAAGACCATCACCATCGGCGGCGCCGTGGCCGGCTGCTCCATCGAGTCGATGTCCTACGTTTACGGCGGCTTCCACGACACCTGCCTGGAGTACGAAGTCATCACGGCGAAGGGGGAGGTGCTGACCTGCACTCCCGACAACCAGCATCAGCTGGTGTTCCAGATGATGCACGGCACTTTCGGCACGCTCGGCGTCATCGCCAAGCTCACTTTCAAGCTGATTCCTTCCAAGCCGTTCGTGAAGGTCACTTACGAAAAGTACGCCGATCTGGAGTCCTACAAAGCCGCGATCTGGAAGCGCTACCAGGCGCGCGATACGGACTTCATGGACGGCATCATCCACTCGCCGACCGAGCTGGTGTTGAGCCTGGGCCAGTTCGTCGACCAGGCACCGTATACGCACCGCTACGACTGGATGCGCGTCTACTACTTGAGCACCAAGACGCGCAAGGAGGATTACCTGCGCACGCCGGATTATTTTTTCCGCTACGACAAGGGCGTCACCAACGTCACGCCGCGCTCGTTCCTGGGGCGCCTGTTCCTGGGCAAGTTCGTCGACTCCACCGTGGTACTGAAGTTCGCCAACAAGTTCCGCCGCTGGCTGCCCGCCTCGGCCATTCCCGTCACGCTCGACACCTTCATCCCGTTCTCGAAGATGACGGAGTTCATGGGCTGGTACGTGAAGGCCGTCGACCACTTCCCGCTGTGGATGGTGCCGTACAAGCGCGTGCGCACCTACGAATGGATCAACGACGACTTGGCGAAGAAAACGCCTGACGACCTTTACCTGGACATCGCCATCTACGGCCTGCGCCGCAACGACGGCAAGAACTACTACAAGATGTTCGAGGACGAGCTGCTGCAGATCGGCGGGCTCAAGACGCTCATCACCCCGAACTTTTACACCGAGGAGGATTTTTGGAAGGTCTGGAACAAGCCGAACTTCGACGCCGCCAAGAAGGTCACCGACCCGGACAATATTTTCCGCGGCTTGTACGAGAAGACTTGCAGGGCGACGCGCGGGTTGTGAGCCGTGCGGGCGCGTTGCGCGGGTGCGCCGGGGAGGTGTATCCTTTGGGCATTATCCTTTGCCGCGCTACGCATGCATCGCCATTCTTTTGCCGTCAATTTGGCCGCCGCCTTCGTTTTTGCCGGTGCCGGAGTCAGCTTTGCCGTCATGCAGGCGCATTGGATGAACGGGGCTTCAACCGCCGAGGCCGTCGAGGCGGCACAGGCCGCCAGGGAAAACGCCGCCTTGCTGCCGACCCCAGCTCCCGATGAGGGAAGGGCAGGAAAGTTCATCGTCGTCTTCAAGGACGAGGTTTCAGACGTCGACTTGGCCGAGGAAAATCTCGTTTCAACCCACGGTCTGGGCAAGACCCATTCGTTCCGAAACGCCGTGCGCGGTTTTTCGGCCGACTTTCCGGCGGGCAAGCTTGCCAAGATCAAGGCCGATCCCCGCGTGGCTTTCGTGAGCGAAGACCTTCCGGTGCAGGCGGAAATGATGCCGCAGGCGGGAGGAAATGCCGGACCGAAGGCCGATGCCCTGGTGGTCACGCAGCCGGCACAGTCGTCCCCGACGGGCATCGCGCGCATCGGCGCCGGCAAGCTGGCCAACAAGGGGACCGGCATCGGCGTGGCGGTGATCGATACCGGCATCGACCTTTCCCACCCGGACCTGGCCGCCAACGTCGTAGCCAACGTCAACTGCCTCAACAGCAAGAAGTCCGGACAAGACGACAACGGCCACGGTTCGCACGTTGCCGGCACCATCGCCGCGCTGGACAACGCCATCGGCGTCGTCGGCGTCGCGCCGGAAGCGAAGCTGGCCGCGGTCAAAGTGCTCGACAGCGCCGGGTCGGGCAGCTGGTCCTCGGTCATCTGCGGCCTGGATTGGGCCACCGCCAACGCCGCGCGCTACAACCTCAAGGTCGTGAACATGAGCTTGGGCGGCAGCGGCAGCAGCGACAACAACTGTGGCAACACCAACAACGACGCTTTGCACAAGGCTATCTGCCGGGCGCGAAACGCGGGACTCACCGTGGTGGTCGCCGCCGGCAACAGTGCCGCAGACGCGGCGACGTCCGTTCCTTCCGCCTATGACGATGCGGTCATCACCGTCTCGGCGCTGGCCGACTCCGACGGCAAACCGGGCGGGCTTGGCGCGGCCACTTCGTACGGCAAGGACGACAGCTTTGCCAGCTTCAGCAACTACGGGGCGGCGGTCGACATCGGTGCGCCCGGCGTGAATATCCTTTCGACTTGGCTGGGCGGCAAGTACAACACCTTGAGCGGCACCAGCATGGCGACGCCGCATGTGTCCGGTTCGGCCGCGCTGTACATCAAGTCGCATCCCGGATCTACCTGGTCGCAGGTGCGCGACGGACTCCGTGCCGCAGGTGAGGCGCTCAACGCGGGACACTCGGACACGTCCGGGAAACATCCGGAACCTGTCGTGAATGCCTCCGCGCTCTAGTCATAAAACTCCCTCGGAAACGGGGGAGTTTTTGTGTGGGTAAGTGGTATACGCGGAATCGTAAAAAAGGTATACTTTCGCCGAAGTACCGGAACGGCGTGGTGAGCTTATTTGCACGCCTGACCTGTGCATAACTTTTTAATTACTCAGTTAAGTTTCACTTTTTTTATGAAACTTCGACTATCGCTCGCGGCTGCAGCCGCCGGCATCCTGTTCGTGGCCAGTTCGGCCTTCGCGCAGGTGGCACCTCCGGTCGTCACCGGCTTAAGTGACGATTTTACGCCGCATCGCAGCAAGACCTGGACGTGGTCTTCGACGCCGTCCGCCGGTGCCACGTATCGCTTCAAGATCGACAAGACGCCGCACTACGACACTTGGCCGGCGACGTGCGTCAACCATGATCACGACCACGATCAGGGTTATGACGACGAGCACCATGTCGGCCACTTCCGCGAGGGCCACTGGGGAAATTTCTTCGGTTGCGATGACGCCTTCGGCAACAAGACGCACGCCACCAAGCACTCCGGCAACGGCCACTATTGGCTGCACGTCCAGGCGCACACCGATGACGGCGGCGACGGCCCTATCGTCGACGTCGAGGCCGTTCTCGACAACGAGAGGCCGAAAATCGCCAAGCATCCCGATCTCCTGGTCGATCAGGCCGGTGACCTGACGACGGTCCTCTACGACCTGCCGACCGCCACCGACAACATCGATCCGGCAGTGACGGTCAGCTGTTTGCCGGCTTCTGGCAGCGGTTTTGCGCCAGGTCGTCACTACGTGCTCTGCACCGCCACGGACACGGCGGGCAACAAGGCGCGCAGCAAGTTCAGGGTGACGGTCCGCAACTACGAGAATCCCGTCATTACCTTGGCATTCGACACGGCCCCTTGCGGGACCGATCCCGAATGCGTGCTTGATGCCACGCAGACCGGCGGCGCCACCGTCGCGTACCATGTCGTGTCGGTCGTCGATCCCGGTCATCTCTACACACCGGACCAGGTCAGCTGTTCCCCCGCTTCGCCGTTCCTGTTCCCGAACAACGTGACGACGCCGATCATCTGCTCGATCAACGTCAATCATCACAAGGTGTTCGAGGAAACTCCGGCAAGCGTGACAGTCAACAACACCGCGCTGCCGATCATCCACCTTCACGGCAACGCCTCGGTCTCGCTGGCGGTGAACGGCATCTACTTCGAGCAGGGCGCCCTCGTCACTGACGTCATCGACGCTTCCGTCGACACCACGGTGGACTCCACTGACGGCCCGCTCAAGGTGACCATCTCCGGCAACGTCGACACGCATCACTCCGGCGTCTACTACGTCCACTACAACGCCACCAACTCCAACGGCCTTGATGCCACCGAAGTCATCCGCACCATTACCGTCGGTGCGGGCGGCACGACGGGGGGCAGCGGTAGCGGAGGCGGGGGAGGCGGGGGAGGCGGTGGGGGCAGCAGCAGCGGCTCCAACACCACCGGCCAGTCGTTTGCTCCTATCGACAACAGCAAACCGCCGACCACTTCTGGCGGTGAGAACAAGCCCAAGACGAACAACGACAACGGCTGCACCAGCACGAACCCGATCCTGTTCACGCGCAGCCTGCGCCTGGGCTCGACCGGCGACGACGTCAGGCGCCTGCAGCAGTTCCTGAACACCCACGGCTTCCCGGTCGCCGCCTCCGGCCCCGGTTCCGCGGGCAATGAGACCAACCAGTACACGGATGCGGTCGCCGCGGCAGTCAAGAAGTTCCAGGAGGCTCACCCCAAGGAAATCCTGATTCCGCAGCACATCACCGTCGGTACGGGCCACTTCCTCTCCTTCACGCTCCGCTACGCGAACAGCGTGCTCAAGGCCGAGGCCACCGTCTGCCCGACGACGACCCCTCCGCCGACCACCACTACGCTGCCGCCGGTGACACCGACCGCGAAACCGATCCTGTTCACGCGCAGCCTGCGCCTGGGCTCGACAGGCGACGACGTCAGGCGCCTGCAGCAGTTCCTGAACACCCACGGCTTCCCGGTCGCCGCCTCCGGCCCCGGCTCCGCGGGCAACGAGACGACTACGTTCACCCAGGCCGTGAAGGACGCGCTGATCAAGTTCCAGGAGGCCCACCCGAACGAGATCCTGATTCCGCAGGGCATCACGGCGGGAACCGGCAACTTCTACTCCTTCACCAGGAGCTACGTCAACTCGCTCCTTCAGGCAGGTCAATAAGGCGTACGTCACCCCTTCCATCACGGCATCCTTCGGGGTGCCGTGATGGATGCGATAAGAGAACCCTATGAAAGCCGATGCTGTTGAACAGGAACTTGCGCGCGGTCAGGGACTTTCGATCATAGCTCTCGTCGACGGCCTCATTCAGAAGGCGAAAACGCTCAACGCATCCGACATCCACATGGATCCCACCAAGGAGGGGA
The DNA here is from genome assembly GCA_964491475.1 of uncultured Gammaproteobacteria bacterium. Lineage (GTDB taxonomy): Bacteria > Patescibacteriota > Patescibacteriia > SG8-24 > SG8-24 > JAHFIW01. The sequence continues at coordinate 70,512 of CAZBFO010000001.1, forward strand.
TTCACGTCCGATATCGCGTTGACGGCATCCTCCAGGACATCTACCACCTCCCGACCTCGGTGCAGGCCGAGGTGGTCGCCCGCGTCAAGGTGCTCGCGAGCCTGCGTACGGACGAGCATCAGCTGACGCAGGACGGTCGCTTCCGGCATCGGCTGCCCGACGGGGAATCCGTCGACCTCCGCGTGTCCATCGCGCCGACGTACCGCGGCGAGGACGTGGAGATGCGCATCCTGGTCGAAGACACCGTGCCCATGACCTTGGAGGGTCTGGGTTTCAGCAAAAAGGACAGGGAGAAAATCGAGGCGACGCTCAACGAGTCCAGCGGCATGATTTTGGCGACCGGGCCGACCGGCTCCGGCAAGACCACCACGCTGCACACGCTGCTGCGGATGCTCAACAAGCCCGAGGTGGCCATCATCACGCTCGAAGATCCCATCGAGTACGCCGTCGACGGCGTCGAGCAGATTCAGGTCAACGCTTCTGCCGGCCTCACTTTCGCCAACGGCCTGCGCAGCATCCTGCGCCAGGACCCCAACATCATCATGGTCGGCGAAATCCGCGACATGGAAACCGCCGGCATCTGCATCAACACGGCGCTGTCGGGACACTTGCTGCTCTCCACGCTGCACACCAACGACGCGGCCACGACCTTGCCGCGCCTGCTCGACATGAAGGTCGAGCCGTTTCTCCTTTCTTCGACCATCCGCCTGGCCATCGGCCAGCGCCTGGTGCGCAAGGTCTGCGCGAGCTGCAGGAAAAAGGAGACGGTCACCGAGGCGATGGCCGAGGGCCTCAAGGAGCTGCCGCTGGTCAGTCCCGTGAAGGCCGGCGAGACCTTCTATCGCGGCAGCGGCTGCGACGACTGCGAGAAGAGCGGTTACCGCGGGCGCACCACCATCTGCGAGGTGCTGGTGGCGGACGAGGGCATCCGCGACGCCATCCTGAACCGCGTCTCCGCTGCGGAACTGAAACGGCTGGCAATGCAGAACGGCATGACCACCATGATCGATGACGGCTTCGAAAAGGTCCGGTCCGGCCTGACCACGACGGAAGAAGTACTTCGCGTCATCCATGACTAACCCCACGCCATCAAAGAACCCCGGTGCCGCGCTCCCCCGGAAGGCGCGCTCGCTTGAGGATGCCCCCGCATTCAAGGGCGTGAAGGGCTTTTTCCTCAATGCGTATTATCGGCTGGAAGACTTCAACGGCGCGCACCTGTCCGCGCGCGACCGCGCCTTCTTCGCCAAGCGGCTGGCCTTCCTGATCAGCGGCGACGTGCCGCTCTTGGAGAGCCTCAAGATGATGCGCGGGCAGTCGCACGTCAACAAGTACAGCCGCGTGCTCGATACCATCATCGCGGACGTTTCCAACGGGCAGGAGGTCTCGCAGAGCATCCGGAAGTTCCCCGGCATGTTCGACGACTTCGCCATCAACATCATCAAGGTGGGGGAGAGCAGCGGCATCTTGAGCCAGAACCTCAACTACCTTTCCGACGAGCTCAAGAAGAAGAGCGCGCTGCACGGCAAGCTGATCGGTTCGCTGATCTATCCCGCGCTGGTGACCGTCGCGACCTTGGGCATCACCGTCTTCCTGACGGTCTACCTGTTTCCCAAGATCATGCCGGTGTTCTTGAGCCTCAACATGAAGCTGCCGTTCAGCACCCGGGTGCTGATTGCCGTCAGCATGTTCGTGCGAAAGTGGGGGCTGCAGATCTTGGGCGTGGTCGTCGTGACCGGCACCGTCTCGGCCGTGCTGTATCGGCGAGTGCGCGCCTATCGCATGTTCATGGAGCGGATGCTGCTGCGTCTGCCCGGCATCGGCATAATGGTCGAGTACTACAACTTGGCGAACTTCTGCCGCACGCTGGGGCTGCTGCTCAAGAGCGGACTGACCTTGAGCATGGGCCTGACCATCGCCTCGGAAACCAGCGGCAATTTGGTGTACAAGAACCAGTTCAACCGCATGCGCGAGGCGATCGCGCGCGGCGAAACGCTGGCCGCCTACCTGAACGCCAATCCCGGGCTTTTTTCGGACGTCCTGTCGCAGATGGTCGCGGTGGGCGAGCGCAGCGGCAACTTGGCCAACGCGCTGCTGTACCTTTCGGATTTTTACGAGCAGGAAGTGGACGAGTTCAGCAGGTCCCTGGCGAGCCTGATCGAGCCGTTCCTGATGCTGGGAATGGGCGCGCTCATCGGGTTCATCGCCGTCTCGATCATCACGCCCATTTATGGCATCAGCCAGAACCTGCATCCCTAACCGCGGCTTCACCCTGATCGAGATCGTGGTGGTCATCGGCCTGACGCTGATGCTGATCGGCCTAGCGGCCGGCATCGACCTGGGCGGCTTTTTCGGCGATTCGTTCCGTGCCGAGCGTGCCGAATTGGTGACGGTGCTGCAGACGGCGCGAGCGGACGCGCTCAACAACGTCGACCAGCTGCCGCGCGGAGTGGCGATTTTTCCGGCCGACCATCCCCAGAGCTACGTGCTGTTCGCCGGCAACGATTATGGCACCAGCGATCCGGGGCGGCGCAAGGCGTTCGATTCCTCCTACCACGTGAGCTTCAGCGCGAATTCCCCCTCGGTCATCGTTTTCTGCCAGTTGAGCGGCGACGCGACGAGGGGAATCGCCGCGGGCACCGGTTGCGACGACGACGCCAACGCCTTCAACGGCAGCATCACCATGACCGACCCGCGCGGCAGGACGTTGTCGATCAACATCAATCATGAGGGAGCCATAAGCTGGTGACTATGGACAGGGGATTCAGCACGCTGGAAATCATGATCGCGCTGGCCATCATGATGGTCGTACTGACGGGTTCCATCCTGTCCGGGTTCAGCGCGGGCTACTGGGCCATCACCTCGCAGACCAGCAACGAGGCCCTCTACAAGGCCAAGGACAACTTGGAGCAGCTTCGGGCCAACGCCAAACAGGACTTCAATTCGGTGGTGTCCAAGCCGGCGGCCGACGAGCAGGACGCCTCGTGTCAGGGCGGCGGACTCTGCTACTCCATCGAGAACGTCGTGACCGACGTTTCTTCCTGCTCGAAGTATGCCGAGGCCAAGGTGTCATGGCAGGTGAAGCGCTACCCGGCTTCGACGACCTCGCTTTTCACCTACCTGACCAATCCGACGGAGGCCATTGCGGAAGGCGGCGATTGCCCGCTTGAGTACCCGACCGGACCGTGGACCAGCCCCACGACGCAGGCACAATGGGGATTGAACGTCGGCAGCCCGACCGGCGAGGACTTTCTTGACGGCAACATCTACGTGACCGGCGACGCCGCGCCGTACCTGGCGGTCGTCACGCCTGCTGGTCCGGTGGGCTTTTCGAACAGTTTCATCGGTGCCGGTCCGTTTCAGGGTTTGGACGTCGCCCGCGACGCCGCCACCGGCCGCACTTACGCCTACGTGGCTTCCGCCGGCGAACAGCTGCAGGTCATCGACATTACCGACACCGGCAATCCGGTGCTGGTGTCGAGCCGGGCCATGAAGGGAGTCAGCAATCAGCCTGACGGCAGCGGACAGTTGGCAGCATACTACGGCAGGCAGGTGTTCGTGGCCACGCTCACCGGCGGAGGGCCGGAATTCCATGCGCTCGATGCCGTAAATCCTGCCGCGCCGGTCGAGTCGGGAAGCGGCGTGACGATCGGCGCGTCCGTCAACGCCATCGTCGTGCGCGACCAGCATTCTTCGGGAGCGCATTGCCAGGCCCATGGCGGCGTCTGCCGTTTCGCTTACTTGGCTACCTCTTCCGACGATCAGGAAGTCGCCGTTTTGGACGTGACCGACATCGCCAACATCACCACTGCGGCGACCTTCAACTTGCCCGACAGCGACGGCTGCAGCTCCAACCAGCCCGATGCGCGTTCGCTGGCGCTGCTCGGCAACGTGCTGTACGTCGGGAGGAACGCCAGCGGCGTCTGCAGCGAACTGCCGGAGCTCTACGCGCTCGACGTCACTGATCCTTATGCCGGCGTGACCTTGAAGAACGGGGCCGAGATCGGCAGCAGCGTGACGTCGATACGCGCGTCGGGCCCTTACCTGATCATGGGTGCCGGAAGCGGCGGCAGCGAGACGCTGCACGTCCGCAGGAGCGCTCCTGCGGACCTATCGGCCATCGCAGCCTTCACGTTGCCGGGCTTGGCCGACAACGGTCTTGATTACGACAACACCTATCTCTACGCCTTGAACCGCACCCAGCAGGCGTTGCAAATAATCTACAACCCATGAAAAACCGCGGCTTCACCCTCCTGGAAACCATCATCTACATCGGGCTTTTCGGCATCCTGATGAGCGGCTTTGTCGCTGCCGCCTACCAACTGCTCCAGAACGGGGACAGGAATCAGTTGGCAGTTTCGGTGCAAGAAGAGGGGACGTTCATCAACCGCAAGATCAACTGGGCGCTCTCGAATGCCACCGAGGTCACGGTCGACGGCGCGACGGGCGCGCTGTCCATCGTGCGGCCCGATCTCCTGAACCAGAGCCCGATCATGATCGCCGGCAGCGGCACCAACTTGACCATGGCTCGCGGTTCCGCGCCGGCAGCGGCGTTGAATGCCGAAGAGATGACGGTCAGCGACGTCCAGTTCTCGGTGGACGCGCCGCAGAACGGCAGGCCTGCCGCCGTGACAGCCAGGTTCCAGCTTCGCGGGACGCCATTCGTGTTCCGCCGCTACCTGCGTCAATAAGGCCAAAAAATGGTAGTATGTGAACGGTGATATGCATGCAAGACGCTTGAGGAGCCCTGGCGGGCCGGCACGGTCCGGGGGCTACATCGCGCTCATGGCCACGATCGTCGTCTCGGCGATGCTTTTGGTCATGGTCGTGAAGGAAAGCTTCTCGGGTTGGCACGCGCGTTTCAACGTCTTGGGCACGGAAGCGAAGGAACAGGCCAGCGCGTTGGCCGAGGGCTGCGCCGACCAGGCGCTGTCGATGCTCATCGCCGACCTGACCTTCGAGGGGGACACCGCCACGGTCTCGCCGTCCGGCACCTGCAAGGTGTTCCCGATCGAGTTCAACACGCCGGGTCTGGGCATGGTCACCATCCGCACGCAGGGGCAGGTGCGTGACACCTTCGCCAACTGGTCGATGGTCATAAACATCAACGACCTGCACACGGGCGCCATCCCCAAGGCGCCGAACTCCGGCACGCTGATCGTGCAGACGCTGGTGGGCGGCGGCGTCCTTCAGCCGGGATCGTTCACTACCCGCATCGCCAACGTCAGCCCGTCGATGCTGCAGTTCCCCGGGACGTCGAAAGGCATCGTCATCAACTTGGGACTGGGCTCCTACAGCGTCACGCAGGACGACGTGGCCGGGTACAAGGCGTCGTTTTCGCCCGACTGCACCGGCACGGTCAAGGGCGGCGAGATCAAGTCCTGCATCATCACCGACCTCATAGCCGTCACGTCGCTGACGTTGATCGATAACGTCGTCAACGACAACAAGGGCACCAGCCTGCCAGCCGATTTCGCCCTCTCGATCGTCGACAGCGCCGGCGTGAGCCATCCGGCGACCATCGGTCAGACGTACCAAGTGCCGCCGGGAGCGTATACCGCCAGCATCAACGTGCTCGACGGCTATCTGGCTTCCCCTTGGGGATTCCAGTGCAGCGGCGACGGCACGGTCAACCTGGCGGTCGGCGACAATAAGACCTGCATCGTCAACCTCAACGACATTCCGCCGCCGAATCCTTCCTGCGCAGAGACGGTCACCATGCTCGACCGCGTCTGCAACAGCACCAGCTGCATGTCCGCCTCCGACCTGTTGAGCGAGAAGACGGCCGCCGACGCCCTGATCGACCTGTACGGCCAGGTGGCGCCGCCGCTTCCGCTTCCGGCCATGGGCGTCGGCAGCTTCGGGGGACTCGACGGCAGCGACGCCTCGATTCCCGCGCTGGGCCGCCTGACGACCACGGATACCGCCGGCATCGCCAACTTGAAGAGCACGGTTTCCTCGATGACGGCCGGCACCAGCGGCACCATCAGCAACATCGCCACCGCCATCAACGCTGCCGCCGCGGAATTCGCCAGCCTCCGCCACGATTCCACCAAGCAGAAGGTGCTGATTCTCCTCTCGGACGGCGTGCCGACGACCTATGCGGCGTCCACGGACACCGGCTTGCTGGCACCGAAGGCCGACGCCCCGGACGGGGCCATCCCCATCGGCTGGGCGGTGGGTTCGAGCGGCGTCATCACCAAATGGAACGGCACCAACTGGTCGACCAGCACTTCGCCGACGACGCGTTCGCTGCGCTCCGTGGCGATGCTCTCGGCGACTTCCGGCTGGGCCGTGGGTGATAACGGCACCATCCTCAAGTTCAGCGGTTCGACCTGGTCGACGAACTCCTCGCCGACTTCCAGCGGTCTCAAGTCGATCGTGATGGTCTCCTCGACGCTCGGC
>CAZBFO010000001.1:77013-261699 GCA_964491475.1 uncultured Gammaproteobacteria bacterium
TGGGCCGTCGGCGACAGCGGCACCATCATCAAGTGGAACGGCACCAGCTGGTCGAAAGTCACCTCGCCGACCACCAGGGGACTGAAGGCGGTGGCCATGCTTTCGGCCAATGAAGGCTGGGCCGTCGGCGACAGCGGCACCATCATCAAGTGGAACGGCACCAGCTGGTCGAGTTTTACGTCGCCTTCCTCGTCGCGCAACATGACGGCCCTCTCGATGGTCTCCTCCACGCTCGGCTGGGCTGCGGCCGACACGGGCAACATCCTCAAGTGGGACGGTTCCAGCTGGACCATCGTGGTCACGCCGGTCACCACCAACCTTTCGGGCATAGCGATGACCTCGACGACCAACGGCTGGGCAGTGGGATCCGGCGGCGTCATCCTCAAGTGGGACGGCACGGCCTGGAGCAGCGCGACTTCGCCCACGACTCGCAATATCAACGCCATCACCATGGTGTCAGCGACCGACGGACGGGCCGTGGGCGACAGCGGCACCATCCTCAACTGGAACGGCACCGGCTGGGCCACGGTCACCGGATCGACCACAAACAGCCTGTACGGCATCGGCATGACCTGGTTCTCGGCCACGGGAGGGGATTGGCAGAATCCCACTAACGCCTACGCCGACGACGATGCCGGCGCGGATGCCACCGACACCATGACCGTGGGAGGCGACCGGCACCAGTACTTCAACTTCGGCTTCGCCGCGCCGCCGGGCCTGACGCTTGCCGGACTCGAAGCCGACGCCAGCGCCTGGGTGACCTCTCCGCCCGACCTGCCTTCGCCGCCGGCTTACCCCTCGTCGAGCGGCAGCTTCAAGGAATGGGCGGCCAACACGGGCACGGACGTCACCGCGACGGGAGCCGCCGACGCCGACGACACCACCTACATCGACACGGCCGGCGTGGCCCTTTCCGAAACCTTCAAGGTGTCCAACGCCGGCGCGCCCACCGGGGCGACCGTCGACAGCATCACGGTTTACGCCGTGGCCAAGGCTTCGGGATCGGCACCGTCCACCCTGCAGCTGATGGAGGAAAGCAGTACCTCGAAGGTTTCGCTCGACCCCACGGTCCATACCCTCACCAACGCCTACCAGACCTACAGCTACTCCTTCACCAAGAGGCCCGACGGCACCTCCTGGTCGCAATCCGAAGTGAACGCCTGGACGTCGCGCTTCGGGGTGCGTACCACCGGCGGTTCGTTCCCGCCCCGCGTCACGCAGATCTACGTGAAGGTCAACTACCATTAGTCCGCACGCTATGGAACACGGAAAAGCATTCTTGGCGAAAATCTGGCTGCCGGCGCTCGCGCTGGCCGCGGTTTTCGTGCTGGCCGTTTCCATCAGGACCGTGTTCGCGGCGGTGTCAGTCACGGCGGCAGCGGGCGGCGGCGCCATCAGCGCCGACACCAACACGAACAACGGCACGTCTTCAGCTTGGACCATCCTCACCGGCGGTCCGGTCATCGACGAGAACAGCAGCGGCGACGTGACGGCGAACAACAGGACCATCGTCTTCAGCGCTCCCTCGGGCTTCACCTTCAACGCGGCGCAGGCGGTGACCGTCACGATTACCAAAAAATCCGGTTCAGGCTCGTGTTTCGCGTTCTCGTCGACGACCGCGACGCCGACGAGCTCGTCCATCACCTTCACGGTCACGTCTTCCGACACCAGCAGCGCGACCTGCAGGGCGACGTTCTCGAACATCCAGGTTCGTCCCACCTCGGGCAGCCTTGCCAGCGGCGACATCCTGAACACGGGCACCAACAGCTCGATTCCCAGGGGTTCCACCAACTACGGCACGCTCACCGAAGTTCCCGGCGTCAAGAACAAGCTGACGATCACCACGCAGCCGGCTTCCACCGCGACCACCAACGCTGACTTCTCGCCGGACCCGGTGGTCGAGGTGCAGGACGCTTACGGCAACGCGGTCACGTCGGACAGCTCCACCGCCGTTACCAGGACTGCGGTGCGTTCGTCGTCGTCGTCGTGCGGCGGCACGGCGGGCAGCGGCACGCTCACGTCCACACCGGCATCCGGCGCGGCGGTGTCGTCGGGAAGGATGACGTACACCAACATGACCTATAGCGCCGTCGAAAGCATCAAGATCTGCTTCACGGCGACGGGCGTGACTTCCGCGTTGAGCAACGCCGTCAACGTCATCCTGCCGTTCAGCAAGCTGCAGATACTCCTGCCCGGCGAGACCGCCGCCCCCGGCACCGCCAGCGGCAAGACCGGCACCCCCACGGCCCAGACCTCGGGCTCGTCGTTCACCGTCACGGTCAACGCCGTCGACGCCAACTGGAACGTGGTCACCTCGGCGGCGGACACGGTCAGGATTACTTCCAGCGACTCGGCGGCTAGCATGCCGAGCAGCGCCAGCCTGAACTCCGGGACCAGGAACTTTACGGTAACTTTGGTCACGGCCGGGACTTCGACCCTCACCGCCACCGACACCACCGACGGCACCAAGACCGCCAACACCTCCCCTTCCGTCACCGTTAACCCCGGCGCGCTGGACCACTTCGGCTTCGCGGCCGTCGGCACGCAGACCGCCGGCACCGCCTTCAACGTCACCATGACGGCCCAGGACGTGAACAACAACACCGTCACCTCCTACGTCAGCACCGCCGACCTGACCATCGACACCGGCACCATTTCGCCGACCGTTTCCGGCTCGTTCGCCTCGGGCGTGCGCACCCAGTCCGTGACCGTCACCGGCGCAGGCAGCTCGGTGAACATCACGGCCAAGGCCACCGGCGGCACCAGGACGGGCACCTCCTCCGGTTTCGTGGTGAACCCCGGCGCCAAGAGCAAGCTGGTCGTCTCCACCCAGCCCTCCTCCAGCGGCACCACCGGCGTGGACCTCTCGACGGACCCGTCGGTGCAGGTCCAGGACGTTTATGGCAACGTGGTCACCACCGACAGCAGCACGGTCATCACGGTCGCCGCGGTGCTCTCGACCCAGTCCTGCGGCGGCACTGCGGGCAGCGGCGCGGTCACCTCGACCCCTTCGTCCGGGGCCGCGGTATCGTCCGGCGTCATGAACTACACCACCTTCAAGTACAGCGCCATCGAGACGGTCAAGTTCTGCTTCAGCTCCAGCGGCGTGACCTCTGCGTTGAGCAACTCCGTCAACTTCATCGGCACCTTCGTCAAGCTGCAGATACTCCTGCCCGGCGAGACCGCCGCCCCCGGCACCGCCAGCGGCAAGACCGGCACCCCCACGGCCCAGACCTCGGGCTCGTCGTTCACCGTCACGGTCAACGCCGTCGACGCCAACTGGAACGTGGTCACCTCGGCGGCGGACACGGTCAGGATTACTTCCAGCGACTCGGCGGCTAGCATGCCGAGCAGCGCCAGCCTGAACTCCGGGACCAGGAACTTTACGGTAACTTTGGTCACGGCCGGGACTTCGACCCTCACCGCCACCGACACCACCGACGGCACCAAGACCGCCAACACCTCCCCTTCCGTCACCGTTAACCCCGGCGCGCTGGACCACTTCGGCTTCGCGGCCGTCGGCACGCAGACCGCCGGCACCGCCTTCAACGTCACCATGACGGCCCAGGACGTGAACAACAACACCGTCACCTCCTACGTCAGCACCGCCGACCTGACCATCGACACCGGCACCATTTCGCCGACCGTTTCCGGCTCGTTCGCCTCGGGCGTGCGCACCCAGTCCGTGACCGTCACCGGCGCAGGCAGCTCGGTGAACATCACGGCCAAGGCCACCGGCGGCACCAGGACGGGCACCTCCTCCGGTTTCGTGGTGAACCCCGGCGCCAAGAGCAAGCTGGTCGTCTCCACCCAGCCCTCCTCCAGCGGCACCACCGGCGTGGACCTCTCGACGGACCCGTCGGTGCAGGTCCAGGACGTTTATGGCAACGTGGTCACCACCGACAGCAGCACGGTCATCACGGTCGCCGCGGTGCTCTCGACCCAGTCCTGCGGCGGCACTGCGGGCAGCGGCGCGGTCACCTCGACCCCTTCGTCCGGGGCCGCGGTATCGTCCGGCGTCATGAACTACACCACCTTCAAGTACAGCGCCATCGAGACGGTCAAGTTCTGCTTCAGCTCCAGCGGCTTGACCTCCGCGTTGAGCAACTCCGTCAACTTCATCGGCACCTTCGTCAAGCTGCAGATTTTGCTGCCGGGCGAGACCGCCGCCCCCGGCACCGCCAGCGGCAAGACGGGGACGCCGAGCGCGCGCACCGCCGGTTCCTCGTTCACCGTCACGGTCAACGCCGTCGACGCCAACTGGAACCTGATGACTTCGGCCACTGACCGCGTGTCCATTTCCTCCAGCGACGCCAACGCCACCCTCCCGTCGAGCAATACCCTGTCGTCGGGCACCAGGACGTTCACCGTGACGCTGGCTACCGCCGGAACATCGACGGTGACCGCCACCGACATCACCGACACCTCCAAGACCCCGAACACTTCGTCGACGGTCACGGTGAATCCCGGCTCGCTCGACCACTTCGGCTTCGCGACCATCGCGAACCAAGTGGTGGGCGTTCCTTTCAACGTCACCATGACCGCGCAGGACGTGAACAACAACACGATCACGTCGTACGCCAGCACCGCCGACCTGACCATCGACACCGGCAGCATCTTGCCGACGCGTTCCGGCTCATTTTCGTCCGGCGTGCGTACCGAATCGGTCACGGTGACTGCGGCCGGCTCCTCGGTGCACATCACCGCCCTGGCGACCGGCGGCAGCAAGACCGGCACCTCGGCGGCCTTCGTCGTGAGCTATCCTGCCACGACTACGGCCGCGCTCTATCCCAGTTCCGCCGGCAACTTTGCCGACTGGGCACCGAACACGGGTACCTCGACCGCCGCCGTCGGCAGCGCCGACGCCACGGACGCCACCTACGTGGACACCAGCAACGTCACGCTCACGCACACGTTTAAGGTCGCCAATGCCGGCCTTTTCGCCGGTGCCACCATCGGTCTCGTCACGCTCAACGTGGTCGCCAGGGGAGCGGCAGACGGCGATTTCCTGCAGCTGGTCGAGGAAAAGGACACCACCCACGTCCTGGCCGATCCCGTGATTCGCACCCTGACCACCGGCTACCAGACCTACTCGTACGCCTTCCCGACCAAGCCTGACGGCTCCGCCTGGACTGTGGCGGAAGTGAACGCCTGGACCACGAAATTCGGCGTGCGCACGTCAGCGGGGTCGACCGCTCGCGTCAGCCAGATCTACGTCAACGTCGGATACTCCGTCGCTTCGAGCTGCAAGCTGGGCATCGACCTGTCTTGGAACGGCAGCAGCGCCACGCCGGGCTGGTCGTCGCAGTATTCGTCCTCGCTCTCGACCATCGCTTCGACCATCATCTTGGGCGGGCCGAACAACCTTTGGGGAGCGACGCACGTCTGGACGACGGACGATTTGAGCAACGACAACTTCCGCGCCCGCGTTTCGGCCATCGCTCCCGACGCCAATTGCCGCGCCAGCGACGTGATTCACCTCGACTGGATCCGCCTCAAGGGGTACTACACCCAGTCCACCGATCCCAAGGAGGCTTCGCTGTATGCCGCCGATGCCGCCAAGCTGGCTGGCACCAGCATATTCACCATCCACTACGGCAACTCCACGGGCCGCAGCCTGCTGGCGCAACTGGCTTCGGGCGAGGTGGCCGTGCCCTCGCATCAGCCCGGCTCGACCTATGAGGGCAGCATCGCCGACAGCGGCACCGTCACGGCCGCGCCGACCTCGACCGTGTCGGGCGGCAAGTTCAGCAATTCCAGCAACGGCTACACTTCGGACAACAGGTACGCCACCAGCAACAAGGCGGGCAACCAGCAGGCCTACACCAAGTTCCCGATCGCCGTTCCCCCCGGCGCGGTCATCGGCGGCATCGAGATCGACTTGGTCAACACCAAGACCACCGACACTACCGGCTGCCAAGTCGGCGTCGAGCTCTCGACTGACGGCGGCGTCACCTATACGGCCACGGGAAAAAAGGTCGACCTGACCTCTTCCACCGGTTCGACCTTCATCTTCGGCAGCACCATCGACACTTGGGGCCGCGGCTGGTACGCCGCCGACCTCGCCAGCGGCAACTTCGCGGTACGGCTGACCGACATCCACACCAGCGCCTGCACCAGCAACGCCACGCTCTCCGTAGACCAGGTGCTCCTGAAGATGACGGCCACGTCGCTGAACGAGAACAGCGACGGCGACAACTTCTTCGTGGCCCCGTCCGCCGCCGACATGACGGACATCTTCAACTACATCGGCAACAAGGTCTGTCCGGCCGCCGCTGCCGAGGCCGCAAAGCCGCCCACGCAGGGCACGCTGATGATCATCTCGAACGTCATCAACGTCAGCGGCGGCACCAAGCAGCCGGGGGACTTCACCGCGACCGTCACTGCGACGGGCCAGGCGACGCAGTCCTTCCCCGGCCAAGGGTCACCCGGTACCATCCTTACCCTCAATCCTGGGCCGTATTCCGTCACTGAAACCTCGGTCGACGGTTACACGGAAGTGCTGGGCGCGGATTGCATCGCGGACGCCTCCAATCCGATCGTGGCAGGCGAGATCAGGGTCTGCGTCATTACCAATCAGGACATTCCGCCCCCGCCTCCGCCCCCCAACATCTCCGTGACCACCGGATCGTGGCAGGAGGTTCCGCAGCAGCAATAGGGGAGCCTTGCCCATGACGGATTGTCGTTCACCGACCGGTTGTGCTATTCTGACCATTGAACGCCGTCCCCAGGGGACCACCTATTTATTACGCTCAAGCGCCGTCCGCTATGACCAGCATCGGTAAAAACCGCTCCCTCACGCGAATGCCCCGATTTTCCGGTGGTTTCACGCTCATCGAAGTGCTTGTAGTCATCGGCATCATCTCGATTTTGGCCGGTATCGTCATCGTGGCCATTAACCCCTCCAAGCAGTTCGCCCAGGCCAGGAACACCGAACGCCAGTCGAACGTCGGCGCCATCTTGAGCGCCATCGGCCAGCGCATGGCCGACAACAAGGGGACTTTCAACGGCTCCTTCACGGTCAGCAGCATCACCTATACTTGCCCGACGCTTCCCGCTACGGCCACGATCATCGGCAGTGCCGTCGGCCAGATCGACCTCAACTGCCTCACGCCCACGTACATCAGCAGTCAGATTCCGGTCGATCCGGTCGGCGGCCGCTGGACCGACGCCACCAGCTACGACTCGCGCTATACGGTCCTCGTCGACGCCAGCGGGCGCGTCACCGTCTGCGCCCCGAACGCCGCCAACGAGACCTCCATTCCGGATGCCGCGAGCATCTGCGTCACGCGTTAAGCACGACCGATTGCAATCGAGAAAGGGCGCCTCGGCGCCCTTTTTTCGCACGCGCGTTTGACCTCGGTGAGGCGCCGGCATAGCATAGGGAGAGCTCTTTGCAGGCACGAAAGGCGTGTCATGAACGGCAACTCGCGTTTTTTGATCGTCGTGCTCCTTGCGGTGCATGCGGCGTTCACTTGCGTCGGATGCAGGCCGCCCTCACCGGGCGCGCCCTCTCCAGAGGACGCCGGCGAAGAGGGCTCCGGCAGCACTCTGGTGATGCCCACTCCCGAACCGACACGAAGAAAACCGGGCACCTTTCCTTTGGAAGCGCCGATGCCGATCGCCGGCGAGTGCCGCGCGGCCATCCTCATTTACCACCACATCGACGCGCACTTTCCCGGCGAATCCGCCGACGTGCGTGCCATGACGGTGGCGCCGGCCTCCCTGGACCGGCAGCTGCTCTACCTGCGCGAGCACGACTACGCCGTCGTGCCCTACGGCAGCGTGGTCGACTGCGTCACGAAGCGCGTGCCGTTGCCCGCGAAGGCGGTGGTCATCACCTTCGACGACGGCTGGTCGAGCCAGTATGCCAACGCGCTGCCGCTCCTGGAGAAGTACGGCATGACCGCCACGTTCTTCGTGGTCACCGACTACGTCAGCAACGGCGGCGCCATCCTTTCCTGGAAGCAGATTAAGGCGCTGGATGCAAAAGGCATGACCATCGCCTCGCATTCGCGGACGCATCCGTTCCTGACCAACGTTTGGAGCGCGAGCCGTCTGCGCTACGAGATTGCCGGCAGCAAGGAGGTGCTCGAGGAGCACCTCGGCAAACCGGTGACCGTCTTCGCCTATCCCTTCGGTGCCGTGGATGAGCGGATCGTCACGGCCGTGAAGGCTGCGGGATACGTCGCGGCACGCGGCGTCCTCGACGGTACCAGGCACGTTCCCGGCGACCTCTTCATGATGAAGGGCATCTACGTGTCCGACAGCCTGAACAGGTTCGCCCGGGACATCGCGCAATGAGGAGGCCTCGATGGCGTTGCTGACCAAGTGCATCCTGCTCCCTCCGTCGCCCGGCGACGGGTTGCGCGTCTCGGTCATGAGCAGGCACACGCTGAACGACGGCGTGACGCCCGATGCCCGCATCGGACGGGACGCCTACGACTCGCACTGGAAGGTGCTGGCGCCGCCGCCGAAACTGATCGGCGATTATCGACGGCGCGGGCTGTCGTGGGACGGCTTCGCCGCGCGCTTTGCGGAACATCTGCAGGAACAAGCCGCGCAGGCGGCGCTGTTCCGCCTCTCGAGGCTTGCCGTCGACGGTGACGTCACCCTGCTGTGTATCGAGGACGGTCCGGAAAAGTGCCATAGACGCCTGTTGGCCGAAGCCTGTTCGTGGCTGCAGCCGGAACTGGCCGTCCGGATAGGGTAGGAACCGCCTTGACGCGCCGCTTGTCGGCGCGTTTTTTGCTTGACTGGCGGCGGTGCTCTATACTGAACCCATAAGGCGAGGGGATTCACCAAAAAGACGCCATGCCGGCAGTGCAGAAACGGTTAGACAACGTCATTCGCAGCTTTGACGGTTCGAAGGTCGAGCTCCCTTTGGAGCTGAAGATGCGGACCGCCGAGCTCATCTTGCGCCTGATGGAGCGGAAGAAGCACTTCGGCCTGTTCGTGATTTTGGGCTGGCAAAAGAAGTGGCACGAATACCTGGACATTTCCGACAGCGAGCAGGACATCTTTGCCGACCGGCACGTGGACATCATGCGGCTGAAGCCCGAGGAGCGCCGCAGCACCAACGTCGCCGCCACCGTCAATTTCGACGGCGCCATCCTGATCGACAAGAAGGGCGTCATCGTCCATTCCGGCGCGATGATCGAAGGGATGCGTCCGCGCGTGGTGGCCCGGAAGATCAATCCCGGAAAGTTCAACGACCTTTCGGAACAGTTCGGATTCGACAGCAAGGTGCACACGCGCCACCTCTCGGCCATCGCGGCTTCGTACGTCTTCAGGGGCACTACGGTGTTCACCGTCTCGGAAGAGAACGACTCGTTCCATATCTACGAGGGCGGGCGCATCCTCGTGCAAGAATAACTATGGGTCATCACGTCGCCGATTACGACTCCATCCCGATCGACTTCGTCGACGGCAAGGGCAGTTACCTGATCGCCAAGTCCGGCAGGAAATACCTGGACTTCATGGGCGGCTGGTGCGTGGCCACCGTCGGCTGGAAGCATCCTGAAATGGCCAAAGCCATCGCCAAGCAGGCCGGCATGGGTTTTTACGTGCCGCCGATTTTCCGCGCGCCCAAGCAGGAGGCGCTGGCCTCGCTGCTCATCGAACATGCGCCGGGGAAGCTCAACCGCGTCTTCCGCTGCACCAGCGGTTCGGAGTCGGTCGAGTTCGCGCTCAAGTGCGCACGGGCTGCCAGCGGCAAACCCGGCGTAGTTTCGATTAACGGCGTCTACCACGGCCATACTTACGGCGCGCTGTCCGTCGGCGACGAGATCAACGGCAAGACGGGTCCGGGGCTGGCCAACTTTTACAAGCTGCCGCTGCCCAAAACCGATGAGGAAGGGGAGCTGGTGCTGGAGCTGTTCGAGCAGATGCTCCGCGACCACGATGACATCGGCACCTTCATGAGCGAGCCGTACTGGACCAACGCCGGCTGTCACATCCCTCCAAAGAATTTCTATCCTCGCTTGCAGGCCATCTGCCGCAAGCGCGGCATCCTGTTCGTGATGGACGAGGTGGCCACCGGTTTTCGCTGCGGGGCGATGTTCGCCAGCTCGCTGCAGGGCCTGACGCCGGACGTCATTTGCCTGGGGAAGGCGTTTACCGGAGGGTACGCCACCATGGGCGCAACCATGGTGACGGAAGCGGTCTTCCGCAAAAGCCGCGGCATACCCGACTACAGCACCTTTGGCTGGATGCCGCAGGACTTGGCCGCGGCCACGAAGAACGTCGAACTGATCATCCGCGGGCGCCTGCACGAGCGGGCCGCCGACATCGGCGGCTACCTGCTGGAACAGCTGCAGCCGCTCACCAAGCTGCTCAAAGTGAAGGAAGTCCGCGGCATCGGCATGGTCTTCGGCATCGAGTTCGGCCTGCCGATCGCCCCGGTTATCGCCCTGGCGTGCGCGCGCAAGGGGCTGTTGGTGGCCTTTGCCAACGCGCATACGCTGTTCTTCTCGCCGCCCTTGAACTTGGACCGCAAGCTGGCCAAACAGGGCGCGGACATCATCAAGCAGGCCTGCGGAGTGCCGAAGGGCCGTTGACGGCGACGGTCTTTTTCGGTAGTCTGGTCGCTGCACGCGTGACGCAATCACGCGACAAGGAGAAGAACGATGGCCAACGTCTGGGAACGCATAACCGACTTCTTCCGGCCCGCCAGGGCGCTGGCGGACCGCGAGACCATGGAGGCGCTCTGGGGACGACGTCAGTCGAAAGCCGTACGCCGGCTCGGCACCGTCGGTGAGGCCAAACGGGTCTTGGCGGCGGTGTCTCGAAAGGGCGTCAGCTGCGGCCGCATCCAGTGCGTGCTCGATGACTACTGCGAGCGCCAGAACGACCTTCGCGACAGGCACGAGCCGCGCCAGCCGCCCGTCAACGACGACGAGGAAATCGGCGATCCGAACGACGTCCATCACATCATCCCTCCGCACCACGACATCGGCTACGCCATCGAGGAATGCCATGACGGTTTCGCCCTCGAGACGATCGAGACGCTGCATGCCCGCTGGACCGTGCTCCGCCTGCGCGACAAGATCGTCGGTGTCAGCTCCGTGAGCGTCATGCGCCACGAGCGTTACGGCCCCTGTCGCGTCGTCTGATGCTGCCGTGACCCGCTTAGTCGGGTCTTTTTTGTTGCCCGTTCAGGCCATTAGACAAGCACCGTAGCGCATACTATCCTAGTTCCATGTCCGAGCAGTCTCCGACGGCAATCAAGAGGCGCGATGCGGCAGTGGCCGTGGCGCTTTTGGCCGTGGCGGTCATCGTCGCGGTGGCGGCAAGGCACAAAACGGTGAATACGGCCGGCGGGGACGGTGCGCGTGCGATGAATGCCGCCCAAGGCGCGGCAGCAACCGGGGCGACAGTCGGAAAACCTCCCGAGATCATTGACAAGGTGGCCTATGACCGCAGGATGCTGCAGCTTGCCCATGTCGACCCGTCGCAGTATCCGAAGGCCACGGCGATTGCGCCGTTAGCTCCGAAGCTTACTCCGCATGATCTGTTGCCGGTTCCCGTACCGAAGCCGCAGCCTCCTGCAGAGAAAAAACCCGCACAACCGCACGATCTCTGGCCCGTAAAGAACCTGCCCTACCCGTTGCCGGGGGCGATTCTGCCGTTCAAGCGCATCGTCGCCTACTACGGCAATTTCTACGCAAAGGGCATGGGCGTGCTCGGCGAGTACCCGACCGACGTGATGCTCGAAAAGCTGCACGGGGAGCTCGACAAGTGGACCGCCGCCGATCCCGCCACGCCGGTGATGCCGGCCATCGATTACATCGCCGTTTCCGCGCAGGGGAACGCCGGCAAGGACGGCATGTACCGGGCGCGCATGCCTGGCACGGAAATCGACAAGGCCATGGCGCTGGCGGATCAGCTGCATGGCATAGTCATTTTGGAAGTGCAGGCCGGCTTGAGCGACATCATGACGGAAGTGAAGCTGCTTGAGCCGTTCTTGCTGAAGCCGCAGGTGCACCTGGCGATTGATCCGGAGTTTGCCATGAGGAAGTCGGGCGTTCGTCCGGGGTTGCTGGTCGGAACGGTCGATGCGGCCGAAATGAATGCGGTGGCAGCCTATCTCGCCAAGTTGGTCGACGACCACAAGCTGCCGCCGAAGGTGCTGATCATCCATCGGTACACGCAGGGCATGGTGACCAACTCGGCCTCCATCAAGCCGCTGCCCGAGGTGCAGATACTGATGGACATGGACGGCTGGGGCTACAAGACCAGGAAGTTGAGCACTTACCGTTCGTTCATCTACGGCCAGCCGGTACAGTTCACCGGATTCAAGCTGTTCTACAAGAACGACATCAAGACACCGGGGACGGCACTGATGACGCCCCAAGATGTGCTGGAACTGACCCCGCAGCCGTCGTTCATCCAGTTTCAGTAGCAGGATAAGCCGTTTTTTGGCATACTGGTGATGGTATGCCAAGGCGGAAACGAGGGAGGACTTCGTGGCAAATGCCGGCCTTCATGGGGTTGTTCTTTTTGGTTGTTGCCATGGCCGTCCTGTCGGTGCGCTGGGCCGGTGCGGCAAGCAATCCCACGGTGACCGTCACGCTCGACAAGTCCGTGCTGACCGCGGGCACCAGCGCCTTGGTCACCTTCACCTTCTCTGCGGCGCCGATCGGCTTCACCAATGCCGACGTGGACCTCTCCGACGCGCATGGCGCGCTCTCCGCCGTGACGCCGGACCCGGTCGATCCGACCGTGTACACGGCTACGTTCACTCCCGAGTCCGGAGTCGCCGCGCCAGGCAGCACCATCGGCGTGGGGGTCCGCTGGACCGATGCGGCCCTGCAGCAACCGTTGGTTTCTTCCGTCAGCTCCAGCGTTTTTTACCCGAGCACGGCTGCGGGGCCGAAAGGCATCGCTTCCGACGGCACCAACACTTGGACTGCCAATCGTAATGACAATAGCGTCACGCGCGTGACGCCTTCGGGCGCGATGAGCACCTACAAGGCGACGGGCATCGCTCCCGTGGCCATCGCCTTCGACGGCACCGACATGTGGACGGCCGACCAGTCCACCAGCACGGTCAGCAGGATTACCCCGGATGGCAGCGGAATCCAGATGCCGCTCGCGCCTGGTGCCGGTCCCACCGGCATCGTTTTCGGCAATGGCGGGATATGGACGGCCAATTTCGGCAACAGTACGGTCAGCCGCCTGAATCCCAATACGGGCACGGTGTCCAACTTTCCGCTGGTCGGCGCCGGTCCTGTCGCCATCGCCTTCGACGGACTGAACGCTTGGGCAGCCGATCGAGCCAGCAACAGCGTTTCCAAAATCGATCCGGCCGGCATCGTGACCACTTATGCCGGAACCGGTGCCGCGCCGACGGCCATCGCCTTCGACGGCACCGACATGTGGACCGCCAACGCCGGCAACAACGGCGTCACGAAGGTGGCGCCGAACGGAGCCATGACCTCCTACAACGGCGTCGGTTCCGGTCCCGTGGCCATCGCCTTCGACGGCACCGACATGTGGACCGCCAACTCGAGCGGCAACAGCGTATCGAAAATTACGCCTGGCGGCGTCATTACCACCTATTCCGGAGCAGGTGCCGGGCCGGCAGGCATCGTTTTTTCCGGCAATAATCTTTGGATAACGAACGACGATGCCGCTGCGCCCGGTGTCACGAAATTCGGCATCGAGCATGCGGCGGTATCCGCCAGCTTCACGGTGAGCACCGTCGGCGGCGGCAGCTGCCCGATCGCGTCGCTGCAGCTGATTTCCCCGAATGGGGGCGAGACGTTGCGGTCCGGTTCCGACGTGGACGTGTTTTGGAGCTCATCCGGCTGTCAGGTGGTTTCCCTTTCTCTGCTGCTTTCCACCGACGGCGGGGCCACCTGGCCGTCGGTCATCGCTACCACTTCGCTACCGACCTCGGGCTATTACCGCTGGACGCTGCCAGCGCTGGACGCGACCCAAGGGAACGCGCGTCTTCGTGCCGACCTGATCGGGCAGGGTGGCGTGCTGTTGGCGTCGGACGTCAGCGACGGGACGTTCACGATGCAGGGCGCTCCCATTGCTTCTGGCGGCGGTGGAACCGCGGCACCCGTGCCGACCTCGTCCCCGGCAGGGGCAGGCGACGGCGGAGCCATGCCGCCGCCCGGACCCGCGCCGGCGGCAATCGTGCTGCCCAGGCCAAGTCCGTCGCCGCTTCCTCCTGCGGCCATCGGTACTACGACCGGAAGGACGGCGCCGAGAACGAGGGCAACGGCCCCGGACAACGCTCCTCTCGGGCAACGGAACGCACCGGTGACGCCGTCCATCACGAGCCCGCCCGATGTTACGTCCTCGACGTCAGAAGCCTCACCGACGTCCTCCGATCAAGTCGCAAACCCAGCCCCCGCGCCAATGCTTTCACTCGACCAGGCACGACAAGCCGTCGACGCCGTCGCTACCGCAGCGCCGGCTTCGTGGTCATCGGCGATTTCTTTCGCCGAGGGCGCTTTGGCCATGCTTGGCGTGCTGTTCGGGGCGCAGCGGGTCCTCAAACGCCGCAGCGGCGGTTCCCAACTGCAGAACTGCTCGCATTGCCGCGGTACCGGCAAGGAGCCCAAGAAGAACGTGGCGCTCGGCACCTGCGATGACTGCGGAGGCACCGGCATGGCCGAGGAGGAAAACGAGCAGACCGTCGAATGCAAGCACTGCGAGGGCGAGGGCGAAGATCCCTGCCACTTCTGCAAAGGCGAAGGAAAGGACGAGAAGGGCGAGGAATGCACCCATTGCGAAGGCGAAGGCGTGACGCCTTCAGGTAAGAAAGACAAGAACGGCAAGAGCAGGCCCAAGCGGTGCTGCAAGTGCCTGGGCAAGGGCGAGGTCGACATCAGCGTCAAGAGCAACTCGGCTTGCAAGACTTGCGGCGGCACGGGCAAAGGCTAGAATGGTCCGACCGGTTACTCTTCACCTGCTCCGACCATGATGACCAAGGTCTGCGAAAAGTGCGACAAGGAAATGCGGCTTGTTCCCGCCGGGACCAGCAAAAAAACGGGCAAGCCGTACTCGGCGTTCTGGTCGTGCGACGCCCGCAACGGCGGCTGCGGGGCCACAGCCCGGGCCGAAGGCGAAGCAGCAAGTTCGGGCATGGGTTATGAGTCCGGCTTCGGCGGGGGCTACGTCTCCGGCGGTCCGACCGGCAACGACCGTCTGGCCGCGCTGGAAGCAAAGGTCGATGAACTTTTGGCACTGGTGCGCGCCATGCGCTAGGCAAAAATCGCCGACGCGAAAGCCCGCACGGATGCGGGCTTTTTGCCGCGCGGACGGTCACTTGGCGATGGGGTCGCCTTTGGGGAACACGTTCAGGTCCGTTGCTGGGATTTCGTTGATTTTCCTGCCGCTGCTGGCGTAGCCGCGCTTGGCGTAGGCCAGCGTGGATAACGGTCGCAGCGTGCCGCCGGACACCAGGTAGATGGCGGTGGTGTTCTCGGCGCGCATCAGCGTGCCTTCGCGGGGCATCACCGGAGTGCCGAGCGTCCAGTCGTTCACGGCATCCTCGATGAAGGCGTAATCGGGAGTCATGCCCCGCTGCTTGGCCACGAAAGGATAGATGCGGCGCTTGGTGCCTTTCATGAAGACGTAGAACTCGCCGCTGCCCTTGACCTTGAAGTAGGTGTTCTCCGGCGGTTCGGCATACGTGCCCTTGGCCAGGGCCTCGATTTCATTGTCGCCGGCAGTGAGGGTCTTTTTTGGATTCAGGCCGAGCAGCTTGAAGATGTCGCCGGCAAGCGGCCGCAGTTGGCCGTTCGTGACCAGGTAGGTCGTCGCATCGGTCTTGCCGCGGAGCACCGTGCCGTCCTTGGGCGACACGGCGATGCCGTCAGGCCAGTTGCTGGCGACACTGCTCTCGAAGGCGTAGTCCGCAGCGATGCCGCGCTGCTTGGCGATGAACGGGAAGATCGGGTGCTTTGCGCCCGCCTTGAAGATGTACAGCTCCTTGTCGATGGAGAAGAAGGTGCCTTCCTTGGGCGTGGCCGGCGGACCGACCGGGATCGAGGCGATTTCCTCGTCCGACGACAGCGCCACTACGTTCTTGGGGCTGAAGCCGCGATTCTTGAACAGTTCCGGCGTGAGCGGCAGACGGCGTTCGTCGCTCATCAGGTAGACGCCGTCGCCGTTCAGGCTCTTGATGAGCGTGCCGTTGAGCGGCGCGACATAGCCCTTCTTGGGGTAAAGGGCGATTTCCTCCTCGGGAATGATCTGCAGCTGCTTGGCCGCCTTGTGCTGCTTGAAGGTGAACTCGCTGTACTTTTTGAGGATGCCGGAGTCGACCAGGTAGACGTCGGGGGAGTTCGGGCCCTTGAGCACCGTGCCGTCGGGCGGCGTCAGCTGGGAGCCGGTATCGAACAGGGCGGCGTCGTCGGCAGAGATAGGCAGGATTTGCGCAGGGTCGAGGCTGCGCTTGGTGAGGACGAAGCTGGAGGCGGGGTGTTTGACGCTGTCGATGAAGACGTAGAACTGCCCGTTGATGGAGATGACCGTATTGTCGACCGGGCCGTAGGTGGGACCCATGAGGTAGCCGCCGATTTCGGTCGGCGAGGCGCTGATGGCCGTGCCCAGACCCAAGTTGCGCGCAACCGACACGAAAGCCGGCACGCGGCGCAGCGCGCCGTCGTTGATGATGTAGACCAACCCGTCGTTAGTGGAGCGGATGAGCGTGCCGTTGGGGTAGCGGAACCAGGAGGTGAAGAACTTCCAGAAGTTGTAGTTGCCGTTGAATACGTGCGGCGTGTAGCGGTACAGCGCCGCGGTGGCGGCGTTGCCTATCGTCACCGTCTGCGCCGGCAGGATGCCGAAGTAATCGCCGATGGTGTTTTGGATGGTGACGCTCTGTCCTACGTGCGCCGGCAATCCGGCGATGGTCGGGCCGCGGCCGCCCGGCGTGTTGAACGATTTCATCAGCGACTTGGTGGAGCCGAGATAGCGGTTGCCCTCGGTGTCGACGTTGCCGAACAGCTGGTAGTAGAAGCCCGGGAAGAGGTTGCCGCAGCCGGAGGAGTCCGGACAGTCGAAGCCCATGGCGTGCGCGAGCGCGCGCTGCAGGCGGTCGGGGCTGACGTCACCGATGAGCCCCTGCTCCTTGTGCAGCGTCACCAGGATGACCTGCGGGTTCATCCCGCTGGAGAGCGAGGCGTCCCAGATGAGCTCTGCGGCGGTCCGCAACCGGCCGAGGTTCGGTTCGGGATCATCGAGCTTCTGCTTGAGCGCAACGTTGTCCGGCTCGCCCAGCTTCACCAGGAAATCTGGCGAGGTGTTTGCCAGCACGCTGCCCTTGGACTCGAGGAAGCGCTGGATGCCTTCGGGACCGGTGAAGGTCTTGGTGTCGCTAAAAGAGGCGTCAAGAATGATGACGTTGGGGTTGAAGTTGGGCAGCACGTCCAACGCCTGCGCCGAAACGGGGAGCAGCAGCGCGCCCGTGAGCAGGAATGCGGGAACGAGGGGGAGTCGTCGTTTCATATCCGCAGTATAGCGCATTTGTTCCGTAGACGCCGCTGCGGACGCGGTCGGTCAGGTGCTATACTGAAGTCCTATGGCCGGACGCCGCGCAAAAATCCCCCGCAACGTGCTGATAGTCGCCTTAGTGGCCCTGGTTTCGGGGTTCGGACAGGACATGATCGTACCCGTTTTGCCTGGGTACCTGGTCCTGCTGGGCGTCGGATTGAGCGGCATCGGTCTCATCGACGGCCTGCTGCAGGGCGCCACGGCGTTATTCCGGTTCATTTCTGGCGCGCTTTCTGACCGGCTGCATAACCGCAAACGGCTCATCTTTCTCGGCTACGCCTTGTCGTCGGTGGCCCGTCCGCTGCTGGCGCTCGCCGGAACGTTCGGTTCCGTTGCGGCGCTGCGCCTGCTGGACGGCATAGGCAAGGGAACGAAAGACGCTCCGCGGGACGCCTTGGTGGCAGATTCCGCAGTCGGCGAAACGAAGGGACGGGCATTCGGTTTTCAGCGACTGATCGACACGCTGGGTTCGGTGCTCGGTCCGCTGTTCGCCGCCGGCCTGCTGCTGACCATGTCCGCATCGCTCCAGACCTATCGGACCATCCTGCTGCTGGCCGCCGTGCCGGGGACCGCTGCCATCATGCTTATCGCCTTCGGCATCCGCGAGCCCGTGCGCCGTACCGTGCGCGTTCCGCAGGTCGGTCGTCTGCCGGCGAAGTTCTGGGTGTTCACCTTGGCCGTGGTCCTGGTCAGTTTCACCAAGGCAAACGATTCCTTGTTCCTGCTGCGCGCCGGTACGCTCGGCGTGCCCAAGCCTTGGATTCCGGCGTTGTTCGCCGGATTCACGATGGTATACGCCCTGCTTTCCTATCCCGTAGGCATCTGGAGCGATCGGGTGGGCAAGCCTCCGCTGCTTTTGGCCGGATGGCTGGTGCTCGCCGCCGTGGAATTCGGCTTTTCGTATGACATGACCGCCGCGCCTCTGTTGCTGTTGTTCGCGTTCTACGGGCTGTTCTACGCTCTGACCGAAGGTTCGGCTCGCGCCTTCATCGCGGAAACGGTCCCCGCCGCTTCGCGTGGCAGCGCGTACGGCGTCTACTACACCGCCACCGGTTTGGCGGTGATCCTCGGCGGGTTCGGAATCGGCAAGGTCTGGGAGCTGACCTCGCCGGAAATGGCCTTTCGGCTGTCTGCGATCGGCGCGCTGGCCGCCTGCTTGGTGCTGAACCGCATCATCAGGCCGTCGTTGCGAAACCGCGGCAAAACGGCTATGCTCCCTGCCTGATATGCCGTCATTCATCAAAAGCGTCTTCGACCTGGAGGACATGCCCGACAGCGAGCGTCCGCACGTGGCGCTAGTCGGCCGTTCCAACGTGGGCAAGTCCTCGCTGGTCAACGCTCTCGCCGGACAATCGGGATTGGCGCGCGTCAGCGCCGAGCCGGGCCGCACCCAGACACTGAACTTCTACGAGCTGGAGCGCGGCTACTTTCTGGTGGACCTTCCCGGCTATGGCTTCGCGCGGGGGCGAAAGGGGAGGCGCGAGCTGTTCACCAAGCTGATTACCGACTACTTGCAGGAAACCAAGCATCTCAAGCTGGTGTTCGTGGTGATCGATTCGCGGGTCGGACCGACCGAACTGGACCTGGGCATGCTGCAGTTCCTCAAGACGGCCGAAATCCCGTTTGCGGTAATCGCCAGCAAGATCGACAAGCTCACCAACAGCGAGGCAGCGGCGCTCAAACGCACGCTCGCCGCCGACCATCCGGGCCTGCAAGTCTTCTATCACACCATCAAGGACAGCAAGGGCCGCAGCCAAATCAAAGAGGCCATCGAAAAAGCCATTCGCTCATAACCTCATCCTATGCAAACGCAACAGAAAGGAACCGTCTACCTTCGTTACGCCCTGGCGCTCCTGTTCCTCTGGTTCGGTTACCAGCAGCTGACGCACACCGTCGCCTGGGTGCTTTTCCTGCCGGACTGGACCGGCAAGCTTCCCATCTCCCCCTCGCTGTTCGTGCAGATGAACGGCGCGATGGAAGTGGTGCTGGGCTTGGCGCTTGCTGCCGGGTTCTTCACTCGTCTTGTGGCGCTGGCCCTGGGTCTGCACCTGGTGATCATCGCTTTCAGCGTCGGCAAGGATATCGACGCGGCCATCGGCGTGCGTGACGCCGGTCTCGCCGCAGCGACGTTGGCCATCGCGCTCAACCCGGCCGACGAGCTGACCTTGGATGCCAAACGGAAGATGAAGAAGACTTCTGCTCCGTCGGATCCTTCGATGCCGAAGCAGGCCTGACCCTGGACAAAGGCGGGGGAATCTGCTAGCGTTTGCGGACTATGACCCCCTATTCTCGCAACAAGTCTACCGGCGGATTCAACAAGGGCTACGGGAAGTTCGGCGGCGGCTTCGGCGAGAAAAAGGGCGGTTACGCCCCTCGCAAGAGCTCGTTCGGCGACAAGCCGATGGCCCATGACGCAATTTGCGACGTCTGCCACAAGCCCTGCCGCGTGCCGTTCAAGCCGAACGGCAGCAAGCCGGTGCTCTGTACCAACTGCTTCAAGAAGGACCGCGGCGCCGAGAGCTCCTACTCCGGCAAGCGTTCCTTCGCGGGCCGCGACGAACGCGTCCCGGGAGCTTTCGGCAGCGGCAGGCCCGCAGACAACGGCAAGATCGAGGCGCGCCTAGCGGCAATCGAAGCCAAAGTCGACCGTATTCTCAAGGCACTGGCCGGGAATGACGTCGAACCGGAATAAGGCCCGAAAACGGTCCGAAGCGATTCGGACCGTTTTTGGTTCGTCCGGAAAGCGATTTTGCGCTATGCTTTGTGCGTTGACTCTTAGCCCGGACGGTATGAAGAAGGCGCTGTTACTTTTGAGCATGGTTACCGGCGTCATCGTGGCGCTGTTCGTGTTGTGGCCGCGATTGGGCAGCGCGCCGACGCTGCCGCCGGCGGTGCCTTCGGTGCAACGGGAGGAATCTGGCAACCGGCCTTCGCCCGCGACGCCGACGGGGCCGATGTCCGATGCCGAATGGAAAAAGATCCTGACGCCCGAACAGTTCCGCATCATCCGCCAGGACGGCACCGAGCTGCCGTTCAGCAGCCCGCTCGATCATGAGACGCGGCCCGGCACCTACGTCAGCGCCGACTGCGGCATACCGCTGTTCCGCTCCGAGCAGAAATACGACTCGGGTACCGGCTGGCCCAGCTTTTGGGCGCCCATCTCCCCCGACGTGCTGACGCTCAAGGAGGATCGCAGCCTGCCTTTCGACATCCGTACCGAGGTGCGCGATGCCAAATGCGACGGCCACCTCGGCCACGTCTTCGACGACGGGCCGCCGCCGACCGGCAAGCGCTATTGCATGAACGGCGTCGCGCTGAAGTTCATTCCCGATTGACCGGGCGGCTTTTTGCTGCTATGAAGCGGACACGAGGAGCCGTTTCATGGATAACCTGTACCTTCGGACCGCACTTGGCGGCCTATTCTTCGCCCTCTGGCCCATCTGCATGAACCGCAGCGGCCTGAACGGGCACACTTCCGGGTTGGCGCTGGTCGCCGGCGTTTCCGTCCTGGTCGCCCCGTTTGCCCTCTACAAGGGAATCGGCCCGATGCCGCACGGCCCGCAATGGTTGGCCATCTTGGGCGCTTGCGCCACCTGCGCCGTGGGCAACCTGTGCTTCGGCACGGTGACCGCCGCAGCCTCACCGGCAAAGCTCGGTTCGTATTTTCTGGTGCTGGTGTTGGCGCAGATCGCCACCTCGGCGCTGTATCAAGTCATCATTTCGGGAAGCGTGACTCCGGCCAAAGCGGCCGGCTTCGTCATGGCTGGCGCGGCGGCCTACCTGCTTTCCTGAACTCACGGCACGGGGATTTCCCCGTGTTTTTTCATGCACTTGTACGTTTGCGCGACCGTGTGATACTGATGCCGACCTGAAACGAACGTCTTCCTCATGCTTCCGCTCGAATATCTCAAACGCTACTTCGGCTACGACTCGTTCCGGCCGCCGCAGGACGACATCGTCGCCAATGTCATGTCCGGCAGGGACACGCTGGTGCTGATGCCGACCGGCGGCGGCAAATCGCTGTGCTATCAGCTGCCCGCAGTGATGCAGGACGGCCTGACGCTGGTCATTTCGCCGCTGATTTCCCTAATGAAGGACCAGGTCGACAGCCTCAATGCCGTCGGCATCTCCGCCGCCTGCCTGAACAGCAGCCTGCCCGCAGCGGAGATGGCGCAGGTACAGCGGCAGGCGCAGGCGGGCGCCATTAAGATCCTGTACATCGCGCCGGAAAGGTTGGCTTTCGCCGGAGCGGCCGGGTTCATCCGTTCGTTGCCGGTGTCGCTGATCGCCGTCGACGAGGCCCATTGCATTTCCGAATGGGGGCACGACTTCCGTCCCGACTACCGCAACCTGTCGAACTTGCGCGACGCTTTCCCTTCCGTGCCGGTTATCGCGCTGACTGCCACCGCCACGCCCAAGGTGCGCGAGGACATCGTCAGGCAGCTGCGGCTGTCCGGCGGCCGCGTCTTCACCTCCAGCTTCGACCGCCCAAACCTCACCTACGCCGTGCTCAAAAAGCAGAAGGCGTTCGGACAGCTTTTGGGCCTGCTGCGCGACCATCGCGAGGACAGCGTCATCATTTACCGCTTTTCCAAGAAGTCGACCGAAGAGCTGGCGGAGCAGCTGCGACGCGAAGGCTTCGTGGCCGAGGCCTATCATGCCGGTCTGGACGCCTCCGCCCGCGCCAGGGTGCAGGAGGCCTTCATCCGCGACGACGTCCGTATCGTCGTGGCCACTATCGCCTTCGGCATGGGCATCAATAAGCCCAACGTGCGCCTGGTGGTGCACTACGACATGCCCAAGTCGATCGAGGGCTACTACCAGGAGACGGGCCGCGCCGGCCGCGACGGCCTGCCCGGCGAGTGCGTCCTGTTCTTCTCGATGGGCGACCGCTTCAAGCACATGTTCTTCGTCAACGAGATGCGCGACGTGGCCGAGAAGATCAAAGCCACGCGCAAGCTCGACGAGGTCGTCCGATACGCCGCCGACGGCACCTGCCGACGTCGCCACCTGCTGGGGTACTTCGGCGAAACGGCGTTGCCGGAGCGCTGCGGCGCCTGCGACACTTGCTTGCCACCGCGCGCTCTGGCCGAAGTGGCGCCGATCGGCATGTCTCGGTCACGCGGAGGCGCCGGCGCGGCCAAGACGGCGAAAACGACGGTCGAAGATTCCGTGCTGTTCGAAAAACTGCGAAAGTTGCGCAAGCGGCTTGCGGACGAAAGGAGGGTGCCGGCCTACGTCATCTTCGGGGACAAGAGCCTGATGGAAATGGCCGACCTCAAGCCGCAGACGCATGCGGCGTTCGCCAAGCTGTACGGCGTCGGTGCCAAGAAGCTGGAAACTTTCGGCGACGTCTTTTTGCAGGCCATACGGGAAGCGCGAGAGTAAGAATGTCCTAAGAAAAAACACGGGATGCCCCGTGTTTTTCGCTGCCCCGAGATGCACCTACAAGGAAAGATTGTAGAAGAATACGGTAATGTCCGTCCAGATGCAAACACTACATATTGTGGTGTGAGTTCCGTTTATCCCCCGATATCTAGTGTTATCCACTTCACAACTTGGACGGCAGCTGGGACAATGTCCGTAACGTGCTCATGCTTGTATGCCCAAGTCCTGCCCACTGCTCACTCCGCGCGACGTTTTCCGCCCGTTCGAATATCCGCACTTCTTTGAATATTTCAAAAGTCAGAATCAGGCGCACTGGCTGCCCACGGAAGTGCCGATGGAATCCGACATCTCCGACTACCGCTTCCGACTTTCCCCCGAAGAAAAAAACGTCGTCACCCAGATTCTCCGCTTCTTCACCCAGAGCGACATCGAGGTCAACAACAACTACAACACGCGGTTGATTCCGGCCTTCCCCAAGCCCGAGATCAAGATGATGCTCTCGGCCTTTGCGGGAATGGAGAGCGTGCATGTCTGGGCCTACTCCTACCTGAATGATTCGCTCGGCCTGCCGGACTCGGAATACTCGGCCTTTCTCAACTACGGCGAGATGCGCGCCAAGTACGACTACTTCCAGCGCTTCGGCACCGATTCGGTTTCTGACCTGATGCTGAACCTGGCAGTCTTCGGCGGGTTCGTGGAAGGAGTCAGCCTGTTCGCTTCGTTCGCGATTCTGATGAACTTTCCGCGTTTGGGAAAGATGCGCGGCGTCGGCCAGATCGTCACTTGGTCGATCCGCGACGAGTCGCTGCACTCCACCGCCGTCTGCCGCCTGTTCCGTGACTTGATGAGCGAGAACCCCGATCTTTGGACGCCAGCCTTCCGCGAACGTCTCTATGGCGCCTGCCGCGAGATGGTTTCGTTGGAAGACGCATTCATCGACGCCTGTTTCGCAATTCCAGCTGGTTCCTTCGGAACCAGCGGCTCGATTCCGGGGCTTACTGCGCATGATGTAAAGCAGTACGTCCGCTACACCGCCGACCGCAAGCTCATCGACCTGCGCCTCGACAAGCTCTATCACGTCCAGAACCCGCTCACCTGGCTCGACTCCATGATCAACGCCAAGGAGCACGCCAACTTCTTCGAGAACCGGGCCACCGAATACGCCAAGGGCGCAGTCGCCTCGGACTGGGACACGATTTCTTCTAGCATCACCTAACGCGCGAATCTTTTATGCCATCACCGGCACTCATCGAAGCCCTGGGAAGAAACGATCTCACCGCGGCACGGGACGTCATGCTCAATGAGATCAACGATCTCACGCACTCGCGCAACAGCTGGGACTGCCCGCACTACATCGCCGACAAGGACATCCAGCAGTCCGTCAAGCTGGACCACTCGCTGGACGAGCGGATGACCTACTTCGGTCTGGAGAATTTGCGCGACCGCTACTTCCTCCGCGGCGAGGACGGCGAGATCTGCGAGAACGTGCAGACCTTTTATGCGCGCGTGGCCACCGGCATGTCGCGCGGCGACGCGGCCTTCGCGCAGGAACTGTACGACTACATGAGCAAGGGCTGGTTCCTGCCGGCGACTCCGGTCCTAATGAACATCGGCACCGACAAGGGGTTGTGCATCTCGTGCTTCCTGAACACCGTGCCCGACACGCTCGGCGGCATCTTTGATATCTATAGGGAAAATGCTTTCTTAGCAAAGTACGGCGGCGGCATCGGCACCGACTGGTCGCAGCTGCGCGGCCAGAACGCGCCGCTCAAGGCCAGCGGCCTGCGCTCTTCGGGCGTGATCCCGTTCCTGAAGGTGATGGATTCGGAGACCTTGGCGATTTCGCGCAACAGCCATCGCCGCGGCGCGGCGGCGGCCTATCTGCGCGTCGACCATCCGGATATCGAGGACTTCTTGGAGATCCGCAAGCCGACCGGCGGCGACATGGATCGCAAGTGCCTCAACATCAACCACGGCGTGGTGCTGACCGACGAGTTCATGCAAGCGGTCGAGAACCGCACCACCTACAAGCTGGTGGATCCGCACTACGGCACCGTCAGCAAGGAGCTCGACGCGGTGACCATGTGGCGCAAGATACTGACCATGCGCGCCGAAACCGGCGAACCGTACGTGATTTTCATCGACACCATCAACAAGGCAATCCCCGAACACCACAAGGAGATGGGCCTGTTCGTGCGACAGAGCAACCTCTGCACCGAAATCGTCCTGCCGACCACCGACGACCGCACCGCCGTCTGCTGCCTCGGCAACCTCAACTTGGAGCAGTACGACGAATGGAAGGACGTCGAAGAGAAGATGCTCTACGCCTGCGTCAAGGCGCTCGACAACAACCTCGACACCTTCTGCGAGATGGCCGATCCGGTCGAATACCGCAAGGCCATCAACTCGGTGCAGCACGAGCGCTCCATCGGTCTTGGCGTGATGGGGTATCACGGCTACCTGATGTCTAAGCGCGTGCCTTTCGAATCGGTGATGGCCCGAGCCATCAACAAAGACATCTTCCAGCGCTTCGGCACCATGGCCCGCGAGGCATCCCGCAAGCTCGGCGAGGAGCGCGGCCTGCCGCTCGACGGGGGCACGCAGCGCAACACCTACGTCACTTCCATCCAGCCGACGGCCAGCACCAGCTTCATCTGCGGCGAGGCCACGCCATGCGTGGAGCCCGTTGCCGGCAACGCCTACTTGCAGAAGACGCTCTCCGGCAGCTTCCTGGTGAAGAACAAGTTCCTGGTCGAACTGCTCGAGGAGAAGGAAATGAACACCCCCGACGTCTGGAAGGAAATCGTCGCCGCCAAAGGCAGCGTCCAGCACCTCAACTTCTTGAGCGACTCCGAAAAAGCGGTCTTCCGCACCGGCTACGAGATGAACATGCGCGAGATCGTCGATCAGGCCGCCGACCGCCAGCCGTGGATCGACCAGGCCCAGTCGGTGAACCTGTTCCACCAGACGCCCATCAGCGGCAAGTACCTGCACGACGTCCACATGCTCGCCTGGAAGCGCGGCATGAAGACGCTTTACTACCTGCGCTCGTCGGCTCCCATCGAGGCCACGCGCGTCGAGGGCGCTGCGGCCGAGTTCGTCGGGGTCGCGGCCAAGCGCGATTTCGCCACGGAGGAGTGCGCGGTGTGTCAGTAGGATTCGTCTCTGCGGCGAACGAGAAAACGTCTCATTGTGCATGGGGCGTTTTTCTTTGTTCCCCTGCGTTTCTGGCGGCGGCTTAAAGGATGTCATGGCCAATCAGGACGGACGATTGACATCGCCGCAAAAAAAGCCGAACATTAGCGCGGGAGGAAAAGATGACCGACGAAGAATTCCGTTTGCAGCTTGCCGGGGCGCTGTCCCGGCTCGGTGCCGGCCACGAACTGATTCAGGCCTTTTGGGGCGCATATCGGTGGCGCCTGACGCAAAGCGATTATGTTCGCGAAGGCGCCTTCGGCATGCGCGAGGAGATCGAGTACGCGCTGGTGATGGTTCCGTCCGCATTGCGTCGGACGTCCGAGATGGGGGAATCTTGTGCTCCGCAACCCATGGATCAAGCCACGTTCGGCACCATGGCCGACGGTCTCGCTTTGCTGCCCGTGTCGGTGATTCGTCGCCTGCGCATGAGAATCGAACATCGTCTCGGGAGCGAAGACGCGATGAACGCCGATGCCGTCCTCAAGCACGCTCTCGAGGGGTACGTGCTGTTCCGCGACGGCGGACTTTGTCCCGGTCCAGGCTAAACGAAACCTCCGGTTTGTCCGGAGGTTTTTCTTAACTCGTCAAAAAACGACCGTGAAGTCGTTTTCATTTCTTAGGTACTCAACGCCTGCGGCATCCACTGCCGCAGAGGGTCGGGGATGCGCACCACGCCGATAGCGTGCGCGGCCGTGAGCGCCGCGCGCATGCATTGGTATTCAACGGCGAAGTCATGCGTGCCGATGAGCCAGTTGTCGGGATGAGCTTTTGCGCGGTTCATGATTTCGGCCGGAGCAAGCCAGGCAAACTCTTCCACTTCTCCGGGCTGCGGCACGAGTTCCGCAGCCGAGAGGTCCGAGAACAGTATGAACTCACGGACCCACAGGCGCGCGCCGTCGAGTTTCGTGGTGCGCCACGGAAACAGTTCATGCTCATTGGCCGCGATGCCCGACTCCTCTTCGAGCTCCTTGACCGCGTTCATCAGGAACGACTCGCCCTCGGTGACGTGGCCGCCGAGATGCGTGGACCAGGCGTTAGGATGGCGCTCTTTCAAAGCCGAGCGGCGGTGGCAGAGCACTTCGCCCTTGGCGTTGAGGACGAAGATGTTGGTGGAGCGGCACCAGGATTGATTAGCGATGGCTTCCGAACGATGCTGAAGTTCTCCGGTGGGTTCACCGTTTTCGGCGCTGACGATTTGCAGTTTTTCCATTTTGGGGACTAAAAAAGCCGTTAGTTAAACGGCGTCCACCTTTGAGGAAGGGGACAAGCCGGCATGCGCCGCTTGTCTCAAGAATTCAGGCTTGTTCGAAGGGAAATGCTCCGAACACGACACGTTCTTGAGGCAAAAGTGACATGCAACGGGAGCATACGGCATCTGGGTCGGAAAGTCAACGCGGGCAGACGTGCGCATTTGACCTTCGGTGTCACCGCACCTACTATGAGCCCACGCTCATTACAGGAGAATTCCAATGACGAAGCGATACCTTGTCGGCGGCCCGCAGAATTCGGGCAAGAGCACCTACGTGCTTTCCGTCGTGCAGCGGTTGGGCGGAGGCCACGGCGTTCGCGCCCGGGCCGTCGAGCTGGACGTCTGGTCCGGTTCGTATCCCGCCTTCCGCGGCGAAGTCAGTTTCAAGGACCGGCCCAAGAAGACCGGCCTCGACTGGGATTGGAAGACGCCGCTCGAGCAGCGGCTGGCCGAGTTCAACGGTGCCGATGACGACTACGTCTTCGGCGACCTGCCCGGCGCCAAGATCGACGAGGCCACGCACTACATGTGCGAGCAGGCCAAGGCCGACGGCGCCATCGTGGTCAGCCGTTCGCTCGAAGGCCTGGTGCAATGGCGCGAGGCCTTCGAGAAGCATGGCATCCCCATCGTGCACGAATGCCTCTCGATGCAGGGCCAGGCAGCGCCGTTGGTGCTGCGCGACATGCACCGCGGCGTCGATGCGGCGCATCCCGACGTGGCCTTCCTGGCCTCCGCGGTGGTGGCCGGCGACGACGTCCAAGAAGAGCGCGACAAGGCCGCGCGGCGTCGCTTCAAGACGGTGTTCCGTCAGAACTACTCGCGGCGCAGCCGCACTGCGCACGGGCGCGACGAGAACCTCGGCGGTCCGGCCAAGAAGCCGCTGTGCGTCTCCGGCGACGAGCTGAAGCGCGCGGCGCTCCGCAACGGCGACCGGCTGATGGACGACGTCCTGGCCACGCCGCGTCCGCCCGAGTGGACGGCGCAGGCCATCCGCGCGCAGTGCGAACGCTGGTTCGACATCGTCAACGCCGGCATCTGCGGACCGCAGTGGTACGAGGAGGAGTACGGCATGCTCAAGCGAGACGCCGCGCTCATCACCCGCGCCCGCGGCACGCCGGTATCGGTGAACCCGCGCTACCGCCTGTGGACCCCCGAGCACACGGTGATGAAAGTCTCGCCGCTGCTGCTCGAGGAACAGATGGACGCCTTCTACGCTCGCGTGGCCGAACTGGTCGCCCGGGCCGAAGCGCGCTTCCCGTCCTGGGGAGACACCATCGAGGCCCTGGCCTACGCCGACCTGATGACCGACGGCGAAATCCGCCCTTGGCTCGACGGTTGCGGCCGCATGGCCACCGCCCTGGTGATGTGGATCGCGCACCTGCTGGGAGCGCCGCTCCCGCTGTTCGCCTCCAGCAAGGAGGTCCACAAGATGTCGATGCGCGACTTCGACCGCCACCGGCTGTACTTCCTGGAGTGCATCCGCCGGGCGGAGCTCGAGCATCCTTAAATGCCTCACCCTCCGACGCGCGTCGGAGGGTTTTTCTTTGCCCGCAGCGTTGACAAAAGCCCGTATTTGTGCTACAAATGCATGTTCATTGCTCAAGTGAAAATGGCTTGGTTATAGCGGGAAACGGCCTTCTTGGGGCCGTTTCCCGCTGCGGCGAAGCCTTGATGGCGTAGCCCTTCCCATTGAGGGGACAGCGAATGCGACATGATCCGCAAGGATTGGCCGCACGGCAAAAAAGGATAGTCAACAATGGACAATACATTCGAATCCAGTGTTCTCGGTCCGGCGCACGAGTCCGTCTCCGAGGAGCACCCCGTCGACCATACCGTCTGTCCTCCTACCCCCTACGGCTGGCGTGTCGAGGTACACCGCGCAAGCGGTATCGTCGACCTCGCAAAGACGAAGCTGGCGCTCCTGGTCTCGAAGGCACAAAGGATCGGCGGTATCGAAGGGAGCATCAGTGGAGACTACCTTCGTTTGCGGCTCGAAAAGCTTCCGGTCCTGGACGCAAGCGACCTCGAATACCTGCTCGCCAATCCCGAACTCATCCCCCAAGGGTGGAAGGGAAAAGCAGTATACTTCTGGGGTACCATCTACCGTAACGAGGACTATATCCAGGTCGTCCGTTTCATCTACTGGCGTGACGGCAAGTGGAACTGGTCCTCGCGTCGGCTGTCAGAAGACTGGGGATTGTATGACCCGGCGGCGAGCTGGCAAGCCGACGATTAGCGATTCATGTCTGTCGCACCTTCAGACCCTTAGAACGTTGCCTTCGGGCAAGCCTCCGCTCCGCGTGCCTTCTTGGCACGCGGAGCGTTTTCTTTTTGGAAGATTTGCGTTCCGCTACCACAGATGGTACATCTCCGCTTTCCCGTGTTATCCTTCGCAGACGTATGACCCAAGACCAAGCCCTCGCCGTCCTCAAAACCGGTGCCAACGTCTTCCTGACCGGAGGGCCGGGTTCGGGCAAGACGCACACCGTCAACGCCTACGTGGCTTGGCTGCGCGAACGGGGGATTGAGCCGGCCGTGACCGCCTCGACGGGCATCGCCGCCACGCACATCGGGGGCGTGACCATCCATTCCTGGAGCGGCATCGGCATCCGTGCCTCGCTGTCGGCTTGGGACATCGACCAGATCACCGGCAACGAGCAGCTGGTGAAGCGCGTGCTCAAGACGCAGGTGCTGATCATCGATGAGATTTCGATGCTGCAGGCACGCACCTTCACCATGGTCGACCAGGTCTGCCGCGCCATTCGTCAAAATCCCGCCGCGTTCGGCGACGTGCAGCTCATCTGCGTCGGCGACTTCTTCCAGCTGCCGCCGGTGTCGCGCACCAGCCACGGCGAACCGCCGGCGGAATTCGCCTTTGCTTCGCCGGCGTGGGAGGCATACCGGCCCTTGGTCTGCTACCTCGACGGCCAATATCGCCAGGACGACGACGAGTTCCTGTCGGTGCTCACGGCCATCCGCGAGGACAAGGTGACTTCGGGTCACATCGGTCTTCTCCGTTCTCGAATGCAGGCCGAGGGTGACGATGACGGCGACGTGGTCAAGCTGTTCCCGCACAATGCCGACGTGGACCGCATCAACGCCGAGGCGCTGCGCCAACTGGACGGCAGCCCCAAGACCTTCCTGATGCGCTCCAGCGGCAAGGAAAACGTGGTCGAGGCGCTCAAGCGCGGCTGCCTCTCCCCCGAAGTGCTGCACCTCAAGACGGGCGCGGCGGTGATGTTCACCCGCAACAACCAGTCGATGGGCTACGTCAACGGCACGCTCGGCGTGGTCGAAGGCTTTGACGCGACCACCAGCTACCCGGTGGTGCGCACGCGTGCCGGCGAACGCGTCATCGTCGAACCCAAGGAGTGGTCGGTCGAGGAGAACGGCAAGAAGCGCGCCTCCTTGGAGCAGATACCGCTGCGATTGGCCTGGGCCATGACCGTGCACAAGAGCCAGGGCATGAGCTTGGATGCGGCGCTGATGGACCTCTCCAACGCTTTCGAATACGGCCAAGGGTACGTGGCGCTTTCGCGCGTGCGGCGGCTGTCTGGCTTGTACCTGATGGGTCTCGGACAGAAAGCCTTGTCCGTGCATCCGCAAATCCTGGACAAGGACCGCGACTTCAAGGAGGAGTCGCGGCAGGCGGCTATTTGGATCGACGGCCTTCCGGAAGAAGAGCAGAACGCCCTTGAATCCGCCTTCGTGATGCGCTGCGGCGGCAAGATGAAGAAGGAGCCGAAGGCGAAGAAATCGAAGCACCTGCCATTGGAAGGAGGAGATGAAACTGGGAAGGCACCTTCCTCGAAGGCCTATTCCGTGGAAGACGTCCGCCAAAGGCACGCCAAGGCCTACGAAAGATGGACCGACGAGGAGCAGGACAGGCTCATCGCGCTTCATCAGGAGGGCACCAAGGTCGGCGAGATTGCCAAGGCACTCGGCCGCAAGGCCGGCGGCATCAAGTCGCGCCTCAAGAAATTGGGCTTGGTGCAGCAGTAGAAATAGCAGCAGGGCCGCCTCCGGGACGGCTTTTTGCTATACTCCAAGTATGATTGCCATCCATCTCCTTCTCATTGCCGCACTCTGCTTCGTGATGAGCCGGGCGGCGAATTACGTGGCGCGCGCCGTCAGCGGCATTGCCCGCAACGTCAGCTTGAGCGGGTTCGTGCTGTCGTTCGGCATCCTGGGGCTCGTCACCTCGATGCCGGAGATTTCGGTCGCCGTATTTTCGGCCGCCCGCGGTACGCCGGAGCTGTCGCTGGGCGATCTGATCGGCGCCAACATCGTCATCCTGTCGCTGCTGGTGGGTCTCTCGGCGGTCATCGCCGGCAAGGTGAAACATGACTCCTTCTACAAGAACGGCACTTTGGCGCTGTTCCTGTTCGACGTCACCCTGCCTGCGGCGGTGCTGGTCGACGGGAAGCTCTCACGCTTCGACGGCGTCCTGCTGACCCTGGCCCACTTCGGCTTCTTGGCGCACATGTATCACGCCCAGAAAAAGAACGGCAAGACCTTCGTCACGCACGCTCGTTCCGCGCAGTCGCTTCGCAAAAGCATCTGGATCGGGCTCGTCGCCGCGGCCGTGCTGCTGCTGTCCTCGTACTTCCTGGTGTCCTCGGCGGTGACCGTCGCCAAGGAGCTGGGCGTGTCGGCACTGATCATCGGCCTGCTGATGTTTTCCATCGGTACCAACGTGCCCGAGACCACCTTCGTGCTGACCGAGTCGCGCAAGCACAACGACGTGGTGCTGGGCGACCTGTTCGGCAGCACCCTGGTCAACACGCCCACGCTGGGCCTGCTGGCGCTCATCAGCCCGTTCACACTTACGCAGTACGCGACGGTGATGATTTCCTGCGCCTTCCTGGCGGTGCTGGTGGCTTTGTTCGGGGTATTCATGTGGACCAAGCGCTCGCTCGACCGCATCGAGGGCTGGTGCCTGATCGCCTTCTACGTGCTGTTCATGACCTATTACGCGCAGCTGCTGGGGTAAAGTGTCAGGCTCGTGACAAAAGGAGGGATTCATCTCGGATCTGATCGTGGCTTCGGGCGCGTTCCTCGGAGGAGACGCCGAGTCTGTGCTGCGGCAGCTGCGGGCCGTGCGGGATGCGGCCTGACCTGGCTGAAGCGGGGACTCTC
Source organism: uncultured Gammaproteobacteria bacterium (assembly GCA_964491475.1). Lineage (GTDB taxonomy): Bacteria > Patescibacteriota > Patescibacteriia > SG8-24 > SG8-24 > JAHFIW01. The sequence continues at coordinate 109,505 of CAZBFO010000001.1, forward strand.
GGTGCCGCTGCAGTTCCGTTCGCTTGAGGAGTCGGCTCGCGTCATGGGCTATCCGTTCGGGCGCGACGCGGCACAGTACGTGGTTCGCAACGGACGCGCCGAGTGGACCATGTCGCTGGGAATCACCTGCGATACCAAAAAGAGCCCGCAAAAGGCGATTACCCGGCTGGAATCGTCGCTCTGAAGCAATCTGGACGGCATAAAAACGATGGCGCGTTTCCCGCAGCGCGCCATTTTACGATAGGCCGGTCGCGTGTTACGATGCGACCGGTACTATGTTGCACCCGCAGCGAAAACAGGCCGATCACGCCGGGCGGAACGCGGTCATCGCCGCAGTCGTCGTATTTCTGCTGGTGATGCTGTTCGTTCCGCGTTGGCGTCACGCGACCTTCTGCACGGTTGCCGGAGGAAGGTGGACGTCGAAAGAAATCCTGCCTTATCTGGAAGTGGGCTGCCGCGTGAAGAGCCGCACGGCCGGTCAACCGTGCACGGGCCAGCTGCGGAATGAATGCGATCGTTCGCTCTGCGACCTGGGGAGAAAGAGCGCAGCCGCCAGAGGGACGACGGGCGGCGGCACCTGCCCGCAATATTGGATTAAGAACGGCTACGACAAGCAGGGAACTTTCTGGAATTATTGACGGGCGGCGACGGCCGTCGCGTTACCGGCTATGACGAGGGAAGGACAGGCCAAGGAACCCGCCCGGTTCACCGGAGAACTCTACTACGGTCACCCGCTGGGAGTCGTGGCCATCGTGCTCTACAAGTCGCTGTGGGGAAGCCTGGAGCTAATCGCCGGCGTCCTTTTGATTTTGACCCGAAAGCTGGTCGCCCGTGAGCTCTTGGAGGATCCGGCCAGCACGCTGTTCCGGCTGCTCCTTACGAAGGTGTACGTCAGCGACAGCCGCGTCATACGGACCGGAGTCGTCTTCATCGCCTTGGGCGTGCTCAATCTGCTTATCGCCGTCGGCATGTGGTATCGCTCATGGAAATTGCGCAACGCCATGCTGGCGTTCTTCATGTTCGTCCTGGCTTACGGCGTCGAGCACCTGATCACGCGTCCTTCGTGGCTGCTTTTCGGCGCCGTCATCGCCGACGGCCTGATCGTCTGGTATCTGTGGGCGGTGCTCCCCAAGCACCTGCCGGCGCGAGCGCTCAAGAAATGACGAGTCAGCGCAGCAGCGTCATCGCGTCGACCCAGTCGGCGAGCCGGGCCTTGTCCTGCACGTAGCTTTTGATGGTGATGTCGCTGCCCTTGTGGACGCCGAGATGCAAGTGCTTGCGCTCGCCGTCAGTCTCGCGGGAAAAGCGGTCCCGAGGAGTCCGAGCTGCTGACCGCGTTTGAGAACGTCGCCGACGTCGGCGGCCGCGATGAGAACCGCAAGGAATACGAGATGACGAAAGCCAAACCCACGACCGCCGCGGCGACGGCCAACGCCTTGTGATGGAGATGTTTCATGCCGTCAGTGTAGCAGAAACGGCCCGCTGGCGCGGCCGGACTAGTCGGAGGCGGCGCTTTCGCCGGCCAACCGTCCGGTAGCCCACGACGCCTGCAGGTTGAAGCCGCCGGTAAAACCGTCCACGTCGAGAATTTCCCCGGCAAAGTACAAACCGGGGCAGATGCGCGACTCCATGGTGCTTGGATTGACTCCCTTGAGTTCCACCCCGCCGGCAGTCACGAACTCGTCGCCTGCACCGCGGGAAACTACGGTCAGCGGAATGCCCTTGAGCCAGGCACAGCATCGCATGATGTCCTTGTGCGCGACTTCGGCCGCATGTACGGTGCCGTCCACGCGCAGTTCGCGGCCGAGGATTTCGGCCAGCGACTTCGGCACGGTCATGGCGATGACGTTGATGATGCCCTTCTTGGGATTCTCGGCGATCCGGCCCTTGACGCGCTCGGCCAGCGCGTCGACGGTGGCGTCGGGAAACAGGTCGATGGCGATTTCGAGCGGCCGTGCGGCGTCGTAACGCTCGAAGGCTACCAGCGATGACAGCGCGAATACGGCGGGACCGCTGACGCCGCGATGGGTGAACAGGAACGGTCCGGTGAACGACGGGCTGCCGCCGCGCTTGGCGGTGATGGTGGCGCTTTGGAACGACAGGCCGGAGATGTCCGCCACCCAGCGTTCTCGCGTGCCGAAGGAGTTGAGGCTTGGTGCCAGCGCGGTGATGGTATGCCCCAGCGACATGGCAAAAGCGTAGCCGTCGCCGGTGGAACCGGTGGCGCGGTAAGCCTGGCCGCCGGTGGTCAGCACCACCTTGTCAACGGCCAGCGGCGCGTCGCTGCCGCGGAAGAAGATCGAGAAACCGTCGGCGCCTTTCTCTATCCTCGCCACGTGGGTGTTGAGCAGCACGCGCGTGCCGTTTTCTTGGAACAGCTTTTCGAACGCGCCGACCACGTCGTGGCCGTCGTCCGATTGCGGAAAGACGCGCATGTCATCTTGGGTTTTGAGCGGCACGCCGTGCGACTCGAACCAGTCGTAGACGGCCTGCGGCGGGAACTGGTGCATGGCCTTGGCCAGGAACTTGCTGCCGCGCGGATACTTGGTCAGCACCGTCTTGACGTCCGTGATGCCGGTGGTGACGTTGCAGCGTCCGCCGCCCGAGATGATGACCTTCTTGCCGAGGCCGTCGTTGCGCTCGATCACGAAAACGTCGATCGAGGGATCGGTTTCGCGCGCTGCCGCTGCGGTCATGAGTCCGGCGGCTCCTCCGCCGATGACGGCCACTTTCATAGGCTTTAGGTCTAGCATAAAAACGGGGTTTTGGATAGGGGAGCAGCCTCGCGTTTGACCTGGGTTCGCGGCGTGTACTAGGCTTCAGGGAATGTCGCGCGCTTTCTTTGCGAGTACCCGCAAAAACGTCATCACCGCCTCATTCGGCGTTTTTTTGGTTGCGGCGCTCGCTGCAGCGCACGTTTTTGCGCCGTTGACGGTCCGCGCCGAGGGGGCCATGGACGCGGCCAACCTCAATGCCGCCGAGAAGCGGCAGCAGCTGGATGCCGTCAAGGAACATTTGGGGCAACTGCAGGCCAAAAGGGCCGCGCTCATGAGCGCCGACGCCGCAAACGACGACTTGGGCCCCCTGCCCGACAGGAACGGCCAGTACGACAAGGCCGCAGCAGTCGCGGCGGCGGAGAACGCGCCGCCGGACGTCTACATGCTGGGGACCATCGAGCGCATCAGCCAAGGTCAGGACCAAGAAGTGGGCGGCGTGACGGAAAAGCAGAAGACGTTCTCGGTGCGCATCACCGGCGGTGCGGAGAAAGGCCGGCTGGTCACGGTGCGTGAGAGCGAATTGGACATCACCGGCCAGAACCGGCCGTTGGCCGCGGGTGATCGCGTCATCGTCGTCAAGAATTACCAGGACGGCTCCAACTTCGCCTATTACGTCGCCGATAACTACCGCATACCGTCGATGGCGCTGATGGCCCTGCTGTTCTTCGGGCTGGCGGTGCTGTTCGGCCGGCTGCGCGGCTTCACCTCGATGTTCGGGTTGGCCGTGACGGTCGGGGTGATCGTCTGGTACGTGGTGCCGCAGGTGAGCGCCGGTAAAAATCCGCTGACCGTCTGCGTGATCGGCGCGTTCGTCATCGCCGCCACCTCGCTGTACCTGGCGCACGGCTTCAACACGCGCACCACCATCGCGTTCGTGGGCACCTGTCTGACGCTGGGGTTCTCGTCGTGGATGGCGGTGCGCTTCGTCGGCTGGGCTCACCTGTTCGGCACGGGCAGCGAAGACGCGCTGTTCCTCCAGGGAACGGGATTCGACCATCTCGATCTTCGCGGTTTGCTGTTGGGCGGCATCATCCTGGGCGTGCTGGGCATTCTCGACGACATCACCACTGCGCAGTCCGCCATCGTGGAAGAACTCAAGCGGGCAAATCCGCGGTTCGGATTCGCCGATTTGTATCGCCGCGGATTGTCGGTCGGACGGGAACACATCGCCTCGCTCATCAATACCTTGTTCCTGGCATACGCCGGCGCCTCGCTGCCGCTGTTCCTGCTGTTCAGCGCCAACAAGGGGCAGCCGCTCTGGTTCGTGCTGAACGGCGAGACCATTTCGGAAGAGATCGTGCGCACGCTGGTCGGCAGCATCTGCCTGATACTGGCGGTGCCGGTCACCACGGCGCTGGCCGCCTCGTACTTCAGCGAGCGACAGCCCAAGCCCGACGCTCACGGAGGCGGGCACGCGCATCATCATTAGCAAAGGCGGCCTCCGGGCCGTTTTTTGCGCGCAGCATTCGTGCTACACTGCGGTCATGAGCACCATCGAAGACCTGGGCAAAATCCTGCGAGGAGAGGTGCTTGCGGATGACGCCACGCTGACGACGTATTCCCACGACGCCAGCCTGTTTGAGATTCGCCCGTCGGTGGTGGCCTTTCCCAAGGACGCCGAGGATGTCGGGGCGCTGGTGCGGTACGTCGCGGAGCATCGCGATACGGGCATGTCGGTCACCGCGCGTTCTGCCGGCACGGACATGACCGGCGGAGCCCTGTCCGAATCGGTCATCATCGACTTCACCAAGCACTTCGATCGGATCATCCGCGTGGGCGACGGCGAGGCGGTCACGCAGCCCGGCGTGTTCTACCGCGACTTCGAAAAGGCCACGCTGGCCCAGGGGCTGCTGCTGCCGTCATACCCGGCCTCGCGCGAGATCTGCACCGTCGGCGGCATGGCGGCAAACAATTCGGGCGGCGAAAAGTCGCTGCGTTTCGGAAAGACCGCGCGGTACGTCAAGCATCTCAAGGTGGTGCTGCGCGATGGCAAGGAATACGGCTTCGGCCCGCTGAACAGGCAGCAGCTGGATGCCAAGCTGGCCCAGCACGATCTCGAGGGCGAACTCCATCGACAGATGTTCGCGCTGGTGGACGGCAACGCCGAACTGCTGCGCAAGGCCAAGCCGAACGTCTCCAAGAACTCCGCCGGTTACGGGCTGTGGGACGTCTGGGACGGCACCACCTTCGACCTCACCAAGGCGCTGGTCGGTTCGCAGGGCACGCTCGGAATCATCACGGAAATCACCTACCGCCTGGTGCACAAGAAACCGCATGCCAAGCTGCTGGTCATTTTCCTGAAAGACCTGGCGCCGCTGCCCGGCGTGGTCAATGCGGTGCTCAAGCACGAGCCGGAGTCGTTCGAGTCCTACGACGACCACACCATGAAGTTCGCCTTCCGCTACTTCGGCGACATCGTCAAGACCATGGGCACGGGGGCGCTTTCGTTGGCGTTCCGTTTTCTGCCGGAAGCGTGGATGGTGGCGACGCGCGGCTTTCCCAAGCTGGTGATGCTGGCGGAATTCACCGGCGATACCGAAGAGGAAGTCGACGCTGCCATTTCCGCCGCTGCGGCGGACGTGGCGCCGTTCGGCCTGCCGACGCGCGTCACCAAGACCGAGGCGGAAGCGGCCAAGTACTGGGTGATGCGCCGCGAGAGCTTCAACCTGCTGCGCCGGCATTTCAAGAAGATGCAGACCGCGCCGTTCATCGACGACTTCTGCGTGCGGCCCGAACAGCTGCCGGAGTTCCTGCCCAAGCTGTACGCGGCGCTCGACAAGTACAAGCTGCTGCTGACGGTCGTCGGTCACGTCGGCGACGCCAACTTCCACATCATTCCCATCATGGACCTGGCCGACCCGCGCACGGCCGAAATCATCGAGAAGCTTTCCAAGGAGGTGTACGACCTGGTGTTCAGCTATGGCGGCTCGATGACCGGCGAGCACAACGACGGCCTGGTACGGGGACCGTTCTTGCGGCAGATGTTCGGCGATCAGGTCTACGCCCTGTTCGAGGAGACCAAACGCGTCTTCGATCCCGACGCCATCTTCAATCCGGGCAAAAAGGTAGGCGCCTCGTTGCCTTACGCGATGGCGCACCTGAAGGGTCGCGCCAAACAGACGTGACGAAGTCGTGGCCGTATTAAGCTTGGCGCATATGAAGAAGACGTTTCCCGTTGCCATCGTCGGTTTCCTGCTGCTGGCCGCCATCGGCGCGTATTTTCTTGCGAAAATGAGCGCGAAGCTCCCGATCACGAAGGCACCGCCGACCGAATGGCCCATCATCGATTCGACCAAGAGCGCACCGACCATGCCGGGCGGCGGCGGCAGCGTCCCGTCGGAAGCGGGCGGCACGCCGTCGGTCAACGCGCCGGAGAACCAGCTGCAGGCCCAGGAACAGACGGAGGAAACGCACGTGGTGTCACCCGTCATCGAGCAGTATTGGCCGGAGGCGTCGGTGAACCTGACCGGAGGGACGCTTGGCAACCAGCGCGTACCCTTTACTGACGGCATCGGCGACATCCATCAGGTGCTCTTCCATCTGCCCAGCTACACCTTGTTCATGGCCGTCACCGAACCGAACGGCATGCGTTCCGTCTGGCAGATGCATGAGAACCGCAAACCGGAGCGCGTCTTTGCCGGCACCGACGCCAAGGGCGACCTGGTGCTCTTCCAGACCTCGGACGGCACCGTGTACGTGCAGATGGACAACCCTTGCAGCCTGTACCGCTCGGGCGACGGCCTCAAGTCATGGCACTTGGTGTCGCGCGACGCCTGCATGTTCTGGTCCATGGCCGACGACGGCAAAGGCAACGTCTACGCCACCATCCATAACTGGAACGAGGCGACGTTGTGGCGCAGCCCCGACGACGGCTTTTCGTGGGAGCGGTGGAAGGACTTTCAGCAGCTGTTTCCGGAATACGCCGTCACTTACGCCGAAAACGACGACCGCATGAAGCTGCGTCACCTGCACGACGTGCTCTACGACCAGCAGAGCGGCACCCTCGTGGTCGGTACCGGCGACGTCGCCCGTTATGCCTTCGCCTCGCAGGATGACGGGCAAACTTGGATGCGCATTTGGGACGAGGGATTTACCAGCCACGTGGCCATGTCGGGCGGCGACCGGTTCTTGCTGGGTCCGGACCAGCTGCATAATCACGGCATCGGCCTATACGACGTCAAAAAGGGGACCACCAAGGAGGTGTGGAACCCGCGCCCGTACGGCTACGCCGGCTATGTCTACAGCATGGCCAACGTCGATGGCATCTATTACGCGGCCGTGCACACCGAGGCCAATGAGGTGGATTCCATCGTCCCCAAGTTCGGCATCATCACCTCTCCGGACGGCCTGCGCTGGTACCGCTTCCTCGAATGGGGTCCGTTGGGCAACCACGCCCGCACTGACATCTGGATTACCCCGGCGCCCGGGATCATCTACGCCAGCATCAACGGCAGTCTTTACGCCTTCCGGCCGCTCGACAAGGCCTGGTTCAGCGACAAGGAACCGTTCGATGATACGCACCCGACCCAGGGTCACTGACCCTTGCCAAAAAACGAAAAAGGGGTTCAACTGGACGCAGCTCTTTTGGAGGCGTGATGAAAGACAAGAAAACGGAATATCTGGACGCGTCTTACGAGGCACTGATCGAGCGCACGGCCAAGAACGAGCATTTGCGCGTCGACGACCTTCGCAACGGCGACGTGCTCACCGTGGTCACGCAGAACCACCGCTACGACTTCGCGGTGCTCGACCGCGCCGAGGGGCGCGTCCGCTTGACCAGCGATAATCCCCAGTACGCCGGACCGTACGAAGGGCACATCATCGGCAGCCTTTTGGCTTCCGGCGGTTCGTCCATCTACGCGGGCCGAGTGGTCATCGGCCTTTGCCTGGCGTTTGCCAGCCCCGCATTGCGCACGCCGGATGTGCTTCTTCCGGAGCTGTACCTCACGGCAACGCGCGAAATCCTGGTAAACGGCTTCCGCGTCCTGCCCACCGTCGCTGGCGGCACGAGGCAGTAAGACGTCCTGCACTGCAGGGCGCTTTTTTTATGCCGCGATTCGCGTATACTGAAGCGACTTCTCTCCCTAACTGCCCATCCCAATGGCTCTCCTGGAATTCTACGGGACCGAGTGTCCGCACTGCATTACCATGGCTCCGCTGATCGAGAAACTTCGCGCCGAAGGCTTCGTCGTTGAGCAGTTCGAAACCTGGCACGATGCCGCCAATGCCGCCAAACTGGCGGAATACGACCGCGGCCTGTGCGGCGGCGTGCCGTTTTTCTTCAACACCGAAAGCGGCAAGCACCTCTGCGGCGGCACCGACTACGACACCCTCAAGGCCTGGGCCGAAGGGAAGTGAAAGCCTCTCCCGGCCCCGTATCCATTGACTGAAATTGACGGTTATCGTCTTCGGAAATTATACTGTGTGCATAACTCCATTTGTGGATCATCATCACTATGGCCAAAATGACCAAGGCTCAGATTCTCTCGGCTCTCGCCGACAAGACCGGCATGCAGAAGAAAGACGCCGCCGCTTTCATGGACGCGCTTAACGCCCTCGCCCTCTCCGAGGTCAAGAAGAACGGCATGTTCTCGGTCGGCGACTTGGGCAAGCTGGTGAAGATGCACCGCAAGGCTCGTCAGGGTCGCAACCCGGCTACCGGCGCCACCATCCAGATTCCGGCCAAGACCGTGGTGAAGTTCCGCGTGGCCAAGGCCGCCAAGGACGCAGTGCTCTAATCGCTTCCGCAATCAAAAACGCGGCTTCCGCAAGGGGCCGCGTTTCGTTTTGGGCCGTCGGACGCCTCATTGCAGCGTGGAGAAGGCGAATCCTTCGGCCCGAAGCGCCGGAACGATCTTGCGCAGGGCATCCGTGGTTGCCGGAGCGTTGGGACCGCCCAGGTGCATCACTACCACGCTGCCGTCCTTCGCGCTGCTTATCACTCGCCGGGCAATCCCGTCCGCATTGCGGTTGAAGGCATCGCCGGAAACCAGGTTGCCGTCGTTTATCCGCAGTCCCTGCGACGTGACGATGGCGTCGTCGTGGGCGTTCTTGCAGAGACCGGGGTAGCGGAACAGCGTCGGTGCCTTGCCGGTCAGGCGTGTGAGTATCGACTGCGTCTCGGAGACTTCGGCACGGCGCTGATCGTCGGTCTTCAGCTCGTTGAGGCCGTAGCAGGGGAACTCGAAGCCGGAATGGTCATAGCTGTGATTCTGCAGCGAGAAACGATCGTCTTTCGCCAGGCCGGCAATGAGCGACTGGTACGTCTCGGCGAACATGCCGGTGACGAAGATGGTCGCATGTACGTCTTCCTGGCGAAGGTAGGCGATGAGGGCAGGGTCGTACCAGGCGCGGACTTTCTTTTCCTCGAGGCGCTTTTTCATCGAGGGCGTCATGTCGGCGTCGAAAGTCAGGTAGACCGTTTTGTTGGCGGCATTTGAGGACGCCACTTTTTGCGGCGCGTCGGCAGCCACGGGCAATTCGGATTTTCCGAATTGCAGCCCGGCCAGCGGGGAATGCCCGTCGGTGCAGCCAAAACCGGCCACGCAAAGGACCGTGACCACGAAAGCGGCGAGTGACGATGCCCTGGGGTAAGTCATGTGCAGACCATCTTTGCATGGCCGGCGAACGACGGCAACGACCTGGCCGCTCCGCGACCTTCAAAATGCCATAATTTGGCTAAAAAAAGGCAAACTGTGGACGATGCACGTTGCTGGAAAACGGTTTTTTCGTTATACCGAACAATATGTTTTCCAAGCGCCTTGTCACCGTTGCCGCCATTCTCCTTTCCGTCGCTTTCGTCCTGCCTGCAGCCGCGCAAACGGCGCCAATCGACGATTCGACGCCTGCGACGACCGTACAGTCGCCCCAAAAGATGACCGTTCTGGATGCCGTGCATAGGGGCAAGGCGATGCTGAACGCCATTCTTGCCGATGGGCTGAAGACTCGAAAGCAGCCCTACGCGGTGTCGAACGCCTCGACTGCCAAGATTACCCTGGCGGTTTGGAACCGCGCCACCGATGTCATCGATATCGTAGGTGCCGACAAATACGGCGACAGCCTGAAAATCACCTCCGGACCCAAGCTGCCGATCAGCGTCAGCTACAGCGCCAAGTTGGCGTCGCAGTATTCTCTGCCGCCCGAATCCGACAGCCTGGTTGTCGGCGTGATCTATCCGGTCACTTCCAAGAACGTCATTTCGAGGAAAAAGGTGACCTATTCGGCAGTCGACACGGTTTACGTTCCTTATGACTCCGCCTTCTATACCCCGCAGATGCTCTCCGCCGGTTCGGACTACCTGTCATTCCTCATCCAGGACGCCTATGACGAACTGCGCGCAAAGGGCATCAAGTCGCGGGCGTACCCCGACAAGCTTCTGGCGGACGTCGTGGACCCTTACCTAGTGAAGTCCATTGCCGTCATCGAGCATAGCGATACCTATTCGCTGACCAAGCAGGACGACCAGGACCGGGCCATCGGGCGGTTCCTGATCAAGCTTGCCACCAACGAGGAAGAAACCTTCCGTGCCTCCGTGTCGACTGCCGGCGCGCAGGGACTGGTGCAGTTTATTCCCTCCACCTATGCCTTGATGGTACGCACTCGTCCGGACCTGGGGCTGATCAAGGATTTCCACGCCGGAATGGCCGATCACAAGAATGCCGTGAAGGCACAGGTCGCCTATATCGACAGCGACTTGGCGGGCATGCCGCTCGTGAAGCAGCTGTACTTGACCGACAAGGCCAAGGCCGCGGAATACCTTGCCGCTTCCTACAACGGCGGTTCAACGCGCGTCATACGTGCTTATACGGCCTTCGGTGACGATTGGCAGGCCTCGCGTCGGACGCAACTGAATGCCGCCGACAGCAAGCAGGCGGGGCTCAAATCGCGCATCTTGGCCTTGCTGGCGCAGATCAACAAAGGCAAGGACGTGAAGGCCAACAAAGCCACGGTCGCTAAGCTGCGAAGCCAGCGTGCCGATGCGCTTTCCGCGATTGCTTCGCTAAAGAAGGCTTCGCTCAAGGAGGAGACCGTCGGCTACGTCGCCAAGCTCAAGCACGCCTACGCCATGTTCACTGCCGGGTACTTTGCCACGCCGAGCGCGCCTTCCGGGGCGCTGCCAGCGGTGGCCGTGACGCCACCGTCTTCGGCAACGGCTCCCGTAGCCGCAGGCAGCAGCCAAGTCTGCTTCGGCGACGGCGCCTGCGCCATAGCGCAGTAGCAGGCGGCCGATTGCGACAAAAAAAGACCGGCCCCGCGTTGGGGCCGGTTTTTGCGTTACTTGGTCAGTCCAAGCTCCTTGGCCAACGCCTCGGCATCGGACACCAGGCGTTCCATGCTCACCTTGATGCCGTCCTCCCAGAAGGTCTGCGAGGTCGGGTCGAGGCCGAACGGCGCCAGGAGCTCCTTGGCGTCCTTGGTGCCGCCGGCGCGGAGCATCTCGAGGTACAGCGGCTCGAACTTCTCGCCCAGGCGCGGACGGGCCGCGTACAGCGACTGCGTCAGTAGCTCGCCGAAGGCGTAACCGTAGACGTAGAACGGGCGGTGGAAGTGGCCGACGTAGGCCCACAGGTGCGAAGTGTCTTCGTAACTGAACACTTCGCCCGGTTTGCCGTAGAGCGGGTAGAGCGACTCCTGCCAGAGCCGGTCGAGCTCGTCGGCGGAATGCTTGGCCACGGGGCCCCACGAACTGGTCTCGAAGTTCCAGCCGTGGATGCGGCGCTCGAAGTTGGAGAAGCCGATCTGGCGCACCACCGTGTTGGTGACGTCGTTCAGCTTGTCCATGATCAGCGCCAGCTTGGCCTTCTTGGCGTTTTCGTCCGGGCTCTTGTCGAGCTCGGACATCAGGTAGTTGAAGGTGGTCATCTCGCCGAAGACCGATGCGGTCTCGCACAGCGCGATGGGCGCGTGGGACATCAGCGGTCCTTGGGCCTCGCCGGCCAGCAGCCCATGGACGCCGTGACCCAGCTCGTGCGCCAAGGTCATGACGTCGCGTCCCGAACCTTGGTAGTTCAGGAAGGTGAACGAGGCGGCGGAAGCGTCGGGCAGCGAGAACGAGTAGTTGTACGCTCCTCCGCGTCGGCCCTTCATGGCCGGCGCATCGATCCAGCCCTTGCCAGCGCTCTTCTCGACCAGCGAGGCCAGCGTCGGGCTGAAGCTGCGATAGGCCGAGAGGACGATCTCCATGGCCTTGTTCCACGGCAGCTTGGTGTTGTCCGCGAAAGGCATCGGGGCGTTGCGGTCGCTCCAGGCCAGCACCTTCCTGCCGAAGATGTCGGCTTTGAGGCGATAGAAGCGCTGGGCGATCGGTCCGGCCTTTTCGGTGACGGCCTGGTGCAGCGCGTCGACCACGGCGTCGGGCAGCTGGCTGGACTTGTTGCGCGAGTCCATCGGGTGGGCGTACTTGCGGTCCTTGTCCTCGACTTCGCCGGAACCGGTCACCATGTACAAGGTCTGTGCCGAGTACTTGGCAAAGGCCCCGCCGAGCCCGTCGTTGGTCACCTTGAGCGCGGCCGCGCGTTCAGCGGAGTCGGTGCTCTCGCTCAAGACGTGCAGGATTTCCGTCAGCGACAGCTCTTCATCCTTCCAGGCAAAGCGCAGGTCGGCTTCGAACTCGTCGAAGAACTCGGCCCACGAACCCGAACCGAACGGCGAACGCTTGGTCAGGGCCGACTCGACCACTTCGGTCAGCACGTGCGGCTTGAACAGGCGGACCTGCTTGAGCCAGGGGAGGTGCTTTTTGACCACCTCGTCCTTGGCGGCATGCGCGGCGATGACCGCGTCATCCAGCTCCACGAGCTCCAAAGTGAAGAACTCCATGTACTCGGCGCTCGCTTGACTGACGGCCTTGTCGAGCTTGGCGGACTTGGTCTTGGCGGCCGCGTCGCCGGTGTTGACGCTGGTCAGGAAGAACAGGTAAGCGCCGGTCTTGGCGCTCATCAGCTGCATCTGGGTGTAGTCGCGGATGGCCTGGCCGAGGGTCTCCTTGAGCTTGCCCTTGTGGGCGGCGTTGAAGGCCTTGGCGCGGGCAATCCAGGCGTCGGTGTCGGCCTCGATGGTCGGGTCGTCGACGCCCTTGTAGAGCTGCGACAGGTTCCAGCGGACGTTTTCGGCCCCCGTGGCGGGGGCTTTGGACATGGCGTTTGCTTCCTCGTTTGCGAATCGTAAAGAACGGACGGCAGAGATGGAGTGGTTTTTCATGCAAATCTCAATGCAAAAAGCAATGCTGGCACTATACCCGTTGGTTCGGGAAGTGTGGAGTGCCGTTTTTGAGAAGCGTAGTAAGTCGCACCGTTGACAAAATGCCAAAAAAGCGCTAATTTTTGCGGTCGGGATACTTTTCCGACGGAGGGTGTTGAACGTGTCGAACGATCATGACCCCGCAAGGCTCCTTTCCGAAATCATTCTCGACCCCGACAACATGGACTTGCGGCAAGCGTATGCTGCCGCCATCGCCCCATCGGACCCCGAGCGCGCCGAGTATGTCCGGCTTTCGCTCGAAACCATCGAGGCCGCTCAGCTCGCCGATCCCGACATGGGGTCGCGGCTGAAGCTGAATCAGCTGCGGAAGCTCTTGGGCGAAAACCGCGGACGCTGGATCAAGGCGCTTGCTCCTCATGTCCGGAACGCGGAGTTCTGGAGGGGCTTCGTCGAAATGGCGACGGTAAGCGCGCAATCGTTTATTGCGAGCGGTGAACGCCTGGTCACGATGGCGCCCATTCAGCATCTCGACGTGCATCCGTGGGGCGGCGTCGACGCGCGGCGATTCTGCGGCATGCAAGCGCTGGCGCGCATGAAGTCGCTCGTTCTGGCCAGCAACGGCTTGCGAGACGACTTCCTCGAAGCGTTGGTGCAGAGTCCGTACGTCGCGAACCTGCGCTACATCAGCTTGCGGTCGAACGGGTTCACCAAGAAGGGCGTACGCCTTCTTGCCGAGTCAGCGAACTTTCCGTCGTTGCGCTGGGTGGACCTCTCCAACACCGACTTTCCCGCGTCCGATACGGTCTTCGTGTTCGAAGACGGCAGCGTGTCGCTGCCCATCGTCGCGGACGAGGCGAGGGAGATCGAGGCGGAGATTGGTCGTCGTGTGCCGTGGCTGCACTATCCGACGCCACCGACCTGCATCTGGGACATGCATCCGAATCCTTTTCGCCTGTAGAATGCAGGCCCGTTGCGGCTTATCAGGAACACCTTCAGGAACATCTTCGGGTGTTCCTGTTTTTATTACGAAGGAAAGGGTATGCTGACGGACGTATGCGCCTACTCCTGCACATCCTGACCAACACTTTGGCCGTCGTCGTGGCGGCGTATCTGCTGCCCGGCATCGTCATAGACGGGTACCTTACGGCCCTCGTCGTGGCTGTCGTGCTCGGCGTCGTCAACGCCGTGGTCAAGCCGATTTTGGTGGTGCTGACCTTTCCGGTCACCGTCGTGACCTTGGGACTGTTCCTGTTCGTCATCAACGCGCTGATGGTGCTGTTGGTGGCTAAGATCGTCCCCGGATTCGCCGTTCGCGGATTCTGGTGGGCGCTGCTGTTCAGCCTGGTGGTCTCGGTCGTCACCTCGTTCCTGAACGCCATCGCCGCCGAATAGCTATGGCCGATGGAAAGCGTTGGACGCTCAAGCGCAACGCTCGCAGCCGGCGCCTATGGGTGCGGGTGCAGCGCGACGGCGCGGTGGTGGTCACCGCACCGGTTTTTGCGCCGCTTTCCGTCATTGATCGGTTTGTCCGCGACAAGTCCGAATGGATCGCCAAGACCGTGGCGCAGATGAGCCGCTACAAGGACGACGCCTTCCTCCCGCGTGACCGCCGCAGCTACCTGGCAAACAAGGAAAAGGCTAGGACGGCGGTCCGCGCGCTGCTCGCGCAGTACGCACCGCGGTACGGGTTTGCCTATCGGAACGTGTTCATCAAGAACATGCGTCGCAATTGGGGAAGCTGTTCGGAGTTGGGCAACCTGAACTTCAACTACAAGCTGGTGTTCCTGCCCGAACGACTGGCGGCGTACGTGGTGGTCCATGAGCTGTGCCACCTGGCCGTGTTCGATCACTCCAGGGCATTCTGGGAACTGGTGGCGCGCGAGATGCCGGACCACAAGAAGCTGCGACAGGAAATCCGCAAGTACCATGCATGAAAAAAGCCGACCCGCTGGGTCGGCTTCTGCGTTCAGTCGCGTTTGAGGCTCATGACGATGTAGTCGAAGTCGGCGGAGGCTTCGGCGTCGCGTTCCCTCGGCCAAATCCCGAAGACTCGCGTCAACTCTTCCGGGTCACGATGCATGCGCACGAATGAGACCCGGACCGCCTCGTGCCTTCTGCCGCAGTGAAAGGCAGCAAAGACCCCCGCGGGATGCAGCCGCGCCGTCACCTTCGCGCACCGTTCCCCCTGATTTTTCATCACTTCTCTTTCGAAAAGGGCGACCTCGTAAGGCGTTTTCTCGGTGCGCTTTACGATCAGATAGGCACGAGCCTCATTCGCCGCATTTTCGAATGCGGCGAACAGGGGAATGTGCGTTTCTGTTTTCCCTTCCTCGGATCGGGGGTGCCATCCCTCCGGCATTTCCAGAGAAAGCGCTGCTGGCGTTCCCGAAAAGAGGTGCATTCGTGGGGTTTCGGTCGGGATGGAGTCGATGGGACCATGTTTGGCGCAAGCCGCCGACAAAAGTGCCATTGACATCAGGGCAAAAGACCTGGAAATTCGCATGTGCTGCCTCGTCTTTTCTTCCGTCCGTTTTTGACGTGTATCGCACACTGTATCATAAAATAGCTCCTCCGGCAAGTCCTCGAGGCCCGATTTTTCCACGTATTTACCATTTCTCGGTCTCGTGCTTTACTGGCTTTTAAGCGGCCATGTCGGTCGCCACAGACGTTCCGAAAGGAACAGGAGCCCTTTCCAATGCACAAGACAGCTTTGCTACTGGCGTGCGTCGCTTTCGCGGCCATCGGATGCGGTTCCCAGCCGCAACAGGCACCCGCACCCGCAACGCCCACCAAGATCGTCGGTACGCCGCAGCCTGCCGCACCGGCACCGCCGGCCGAGGAGCCGAAGCAGCCCCCGGCCGCCCAACAGCCCGAGGAGCCCGAGGAGCCGGCCGAGCCCGCCAAGCAGATCACCTGCAAGCTGCCCGGCGGTTGGGCCAGCATCCCGTCGTCGCGGCTGCCCGAAGGCATCACCGCGGTGTACATCAACCCGGAAAAGCACGGCCAGGTCGTGGTCCGTCCTGCCCCCGAGGGCAAGACGACCGCCGCGCAGGCAGAGATCCTCCACCAGCTGATCGCCAAGAACAACCAGGGCATCAAGCTCTCGAAGATCAGCAGCGCTGCGGACGGCAAGTCGTCTTCGTTCACCATCGATGCCGGCGAAGTGCACGCCAAGCTGGTAGTCCGCAGGCTCGGCGGGCCGGACGACACCTTCGCCTTCCTCGGCAAGTGGGAAGCCAAGAACGAGAAGGCCCTCGCGCCCGACGTCGACAAGATCATCAACGGAGCGGCGCTGCAAAAGTAGCCGGCGCGCCATCGCCTCGCGGATTCGCGAGGTTTTTTCTTTGCAAAAAATCCCGACGCGAGGTCGGGATGACGGTCATTTCGGATCGATGCTCAAGAAAATGGCAGCGAAGTCCTGGCTGGCCTTCTTGTCGCGTTCGGCGGCCCATTCGCCCTTGAGGATGAGCGCCGTCCCGTCCGGGTAATGGCGAACGGCCACGCGGCCGTGACGGCGAGGCGTGTCGAAGGGGAACGTGCCCTCCGAACCGTCGTCGGCCATGATGCCGTTTTGGCAGTGCCAACCTTGGACGGTCAGCATGCGGCAGAACTGCTGCAGCTCGAGTTCGAGCGACTTGACCGACTTGCCGACCATGATGTCGACGCGGGCGTCGATCGACTCGTTGAGGAGGGTCGAAGGCGATGCCCGTTTCCAGCCCTTGGGCAGCGTCATGGTCAGTTCACGGTCCAACGGTCGCGGCGGCGGACTGCCGTTGAGCTGCGCGTGCGCGCGTGGCGGTCTGGGACCGGACGCGGGCGGCGAACCGCCGCAGCCGCAGACAAGTGCCACGACTCCGACCAGCAGCCATCGTCGCACCGCCGTCATCGGTACTCCGCGGAGGCGGCGACGGCATCGACGGCCTTGCGGCCTTGGGCATCGGCCTCTTGCGGCCATTGGCCCATGACGACCACATGGAACGCGCCTTTTTCGAAATGCCGGACGACGATTTTTCCGCGCACCCCGCCGCGCCGCACCGCGAACGCGGCCATGGCGCCGTCCGCGGACGCGGTGACTGCGGAACAGCGCATTCCGCCTTGGCGCAATATGCCGGCCAGAGCCTGGGCTTCGTCCCTGGCGTCCTCGTCCGCGGGGGACTTGGCGACCATGATCCGGGCGCGCAAGTCCTCGTTCACGCTGGAGATGGGCTGGCAGCCGACGGCCTTGGACATGTCGATGGGCGGCCATCCCGGAGGCATGGTGACCCGCAGATGCGGCTGTTCTGCCGGTAAGGGCGTAGCCGCTGCTGCTTTGGGCGGTTCCGTCGCGGCCGGAGCCGCGGGCGGTCTGGCGCATGCCGCAGTCATCAGCAGCGCCAACGCGAGCAAGGCTTGTTTGCACATGGGCGAACCCTCCGTTGTCCAATGAAAAGGAGCATGAACGCCACGATAGCACAGCCGCGGCGCGCGGCAACCTGCGCAAGAAAAAACCCGACGGCGAGGTCGGGTTGAGAGGTCACTCGACCTGCGTGGTCTTGACCATCGTGTCGAAGTCCTTGGCGGCCTGGGCGTCGTCGGCCTTGGCCCAGCGGCCATACAGCTGCACCTGGCAGCGGGCCGGACCGGCGAGGTCGCGGACGGCGATCTTGCCCTTGGTCTTCTCGGTGGCGAAGGTGAAGGTCGCACCGGTACCATCGGCCAGCAGCTTGGAGGGCGTGCAGCTCCATCCCTGCCCGCTGCACATCACGCCGATGATCCTGCCGACATGCTCGACGGCCGTCATTTTGGCGTTGACCTCGAAGTCCATCAGGACCAGCCCGCTGACCTCGGCATTGATCAGGCCGAGCTTCCACGGCTTGCGCACCAAGTTCTCCGGCGCTTGCGACCACGCCGGCGGCGTGTCGAAAGTCAGCTTGAACGACTTGGCGCCGGGCGTTTGGGTGTGCCCCGCGTGATTAGGCGGAAGCTTGGGCTTTTCCTCCGACTGGTGCGCAGGCGGCGGATCCGGCGGTGCGGCCGGGGAATTGGCCGGCTTGGGCGCAGGTGCGGCCTGACCGCAGGCGACCAGCAGGGCAACTGCGGAAAGCAAAATTGCCTGACGTTTGAACATCGTCTTCCTCCGATTGGGCAATAAGCCCAAGTGCAATCAAAGAACCACTGTTAGCCATACTCACCGATACCGTTTTGACTGTCAAATAAGCCAAAAAAGAAGCTGGGGACCGTGCCGGCAACCCAGTCAAAAAAATGGCTTATTTTAGCCATAAAAGCGACCAAAAATCCTTGACAAAATGATCAAAATATGCTATAGTACAGGCACGATCAACAAGGAGATTGTCAAATGAATACCACCAAGTTCGTTCTCGGTATCGCTCTCGCCCTTTCCACCCTCGTCGGTTGCTCCGGTCCTCTGGTCACCTTCTCCTACAAGGTGGTCGACCCGCCCGCTGAAAAGCGGTACCTCACGACGCACTGCGTCTCGAGCAGCAACTGCACCACCATCTACACCGATCCTGCAAAGGAAGAAAAAGAGCTCGAAGAGTACAAAAAGAACCACCCCCGCCCCAACCCCAACAAGTAAGCCGACTCCCACACTTAAACCGCCCTGCTTTGGCAGAGCGGTTTTTGAATCGGGCGAGGCGACGGGGTCAGCTGCGGATTTCTGAAAGTCGGGCCGTCACCGCGTCGATGAACGCTTCCGTCGTGGCCGGCTGGGCGACCTTGATGGTCGTCAGCGAGATCAGGTCCTTGGTCATGATGCCGCGGTCGATGCAGTCGATGGTGGCTTCTTCCAGGTTACGGGCGAACTCGACGACGTCGGGCGTGCCATCCAGCTCGCCGCGCTTGGCCAGCGCGCCGGCCCAGGCGAAGATGCTGGCGACGGAATTGGTCGAGGTCGGTTCGCCCTTGAGGTGCTTGTAGTAGTGGCGCTGCACGGTGCCGTGTGCCGCTTCGAACTCGAAGGCGCCGCCGGGACTGACCAGCACCGAAGTCATCAGGCCGAGGCTGCCGTATCCGGCGGCCAGCATGTCCGACATGACGTCGCCGTCGTAGTTCATGCAGGCCCAGAGCATGCCGCCCTCGCTGCGCATGATGCGCGCCACGATGTCGTCGATCAGGCCGTAGGAGTAGGCGACTCCCACGGCGGCAAGTTCCTCCTTTTTCGCCTCGACCTCTTCGCCGAAGATGGCGCGGAAGCGGGCGTGATAGGTCTTGGAGATGGTGTCTTTGGCACCGAACCAGATGTTCGTGTTCTCGGACAGGGCATAAGCGATGCAGGCCTGGGCGAACGAGCGGATGGAAGCGTCGGTGTTGTGAATGGCTTGCAGGATGCCGGGGCCTTTGAACTTGGCGACGGGCACGCGCTGCTCGAGGCCGTTGGCCCCCTTGAATACCAACTCCGCTTCGCCGGCACCCCACGGCGCGAACTCCGCGTTCTTGTAGACGTCGCCATAGGCGTGGCGGGCGATGACGATGGGCTTGTTCCAGCCGCGGACCATCGGCGGGATGCTCTTCACAAGGATCGGCTTGCGGAAGACGGTGCCGTCGAGGATGCCGCGGATGGTGGCGTTCGGGCTGGGCCATTCCTTTGCCAGGGAGTATTCCTTGACGCGGTCGGCGTTGGGAGTGATGGTGGCGCACTTCACGCCGACGCCGTGCTTGAGGATGGCGGCCGCCGAGTCTGCCGTGACCTTGTCGGCGGTCTCGTCGCGGTACTTGATACCGAGGTCATAGTATTCGAGCGTGACGTCGAGGTGAGGAAGGATCAGTTTTTCCTTGATCAGCGCCCAAATGACGCGGGTCATCTCGTCGCCGTCCAGCTCGACCAAAGGGGTTTTCACGGTGATCTTCTGTCGTGACATAATCGTGCAGGCTTTCTATACTGGAGTTGAGGTAACCGCGCACGGTTCTCGTGCGAGTTGACCAAGCATACCATGAACGACCTTTTTGGCGTGAAACGAAAAATCAATACCCCGACCGGGGAGGCGACCTACGCCGACCTGCGCGAACTCGAGGCGCTATTCCCGAACGTGGCCCGGCTGCCGTACTCGGTGAAGGTGCTTTTGGAGGCTTTGGCGCGCAACTGTGACGGTCGACTGGTCACCAGGGAGGACGTTGAGCATTTGGCGAACTGGTCGCCGAAGCGGGACGCGGGCGAAGCCTCGGAGTTCGGCTTCATGCCCGGCCGCGTGCTGCTCCAGGACTTCACCGGCGTACCCGCGGTTGCTGATCTGGCAGCCATGCGCGACGCAGTAGCCGTGCGCGGCGGCGATGCCACGCGCATCAATCCGCGCATTCCCGTCGATTTGGTCATTGACCATTCGGTGCAAGTGGACTACTCCGGCACGCCGGAAGCGCTGGCCGAGAACATCGCCAAGGAATTTTCCCGGAACGGCGAACGTTATTCTTTTTTGAAATGGGGACAAGGCGCCTTCAAGGATTTTCGCGTGGTGCCGCCGGGCACCGGCATCGTGCATCAGGTGAACCTCGAGAACTTGGCCACCGTCGTGCAGGTGCGTTCTGCCGGCGGCGAGCTTGTCGCTGCGCCCGACTCCCTAGTAGGCACGGATTCGCATACCACCATGATCAACGGCTTGGGCGTGCTGGGCTGGGGCGTCGGCGGCATCGAAGCCGAGGCCGCCATGCTCGGACAGCCCATCGCCATGACGGCTCCGAAAGTGGTCGGCGTGGAATTGCGCGGGGCGCTGCGCGAAGGCGTGACCGCCACCGACCTGGTGCTGACGCTCACGCAGCTGCTGCGCAAGCACGGCGTGGTCGAGAAGTTCGTGGAGTTTTACGGTGCGGGCGTCGATGCGCTGTCGCTGGCCGACCGCGCCACCGTCGCCAACATGGCGCCCGAGTACGGCGCGACGGTCGGCTTCTTCCCCGTGGACGAAGAGACGCTTCGTTATCTGCGGCAGACCGGCCGCGACGAGGCGCAGGTCGAATTCGTCGGACGCTACCTGCGAGCGCAAGGCATATTCCGCACCGCGACATCCCCAGTGCCGTCGTATTCGGAAACGCTGTCGCTCGATCTCGCCACAGTGCAGCCGTCTTTGGCCGGACCCAAGCGCCCGCAGGACCGCGTCCGCCTTTCGGACATGCAGAAGTCGTTTCGCGACGCGCTGGTTGCTCCGGTGGCGGCCAACGGTTATGGGTTGCCGTCCGAAGCGGTCTGCGCTTCCGTCGCGGTGAAGGTCGGCGGCAAGGAGGGCGCGTTGCACCACGGTGCCGTGCTCATCGCGGCCATCACCAGCTGCACCAACACCTCCAATCCGTCGGTGATGCTGGCGGCCGGGTTGCTGGCCAAACGCGCGGCGGAACGCGGGCTGTCAGTGCCTGCGTACGTGAAGACCAGCCTCGCGCCGGGTTCACGCGCCGTGACCTCGTATCTTGAAAAGGCGGGCCTGATGGACGGACTGAACAAGCTCGGCTTCAACTTGGTCGGCTACGGTTGCACCACTTGCATCGGCAACAGCGGGCCGATCGAAGAAAGCGTCGCGGCCGCAGTGGAGACCGCCGGTCTGGTGGCCGCAGCGGTGCTCTCCGGCAACCGCAACTTCGAAGGCAGGGTGCATCCTTCGACACGCGCCAACTATCTTGCCTCGCCGCCGCTCGTGGTGGCCTACGCCTTGGCCGGACGCGTGGATATCGATTTCGAGACCGAGCCGATCGGCAAGGATGCCGAGGGCAAACCGGTCTACCTGGAGGACGTCTGGCCGCCGTCGCACGACATTTCCGCGGCGGTCAGCGCGGCGCTGACGCCGGAGCTGTTCCGCAGCCAGTATGCCGACGTCTTCAGCGGGGGCGCGGAATGGCAGTCCGTGTCCGCGCCCGGGGGCGACCGTTACGCGTGGGAACCGGCCTCGACCTACATCCGCCGCCCGCCGTTCTTCGACGAGGCCGTCGCTCCTGGCGACATCCGCGGCGCGCACGCCCTGGCGGTGTTCGGCGACTCGGTCACTACCGACCATATCTCGCCGGCAGGAACCATCGCCTCCAAAAGCCCGGCGGCCCGTTATCTCTCCGAGCACGGCGTCGCCTCGGCCGAGTTCAACTCCTACGGCGCGCGCCGCGGCAATCACGAAGTGATGATGCGCGGCACCTTCGCCAATTCGCGGCTCAAGAACCTGCTGGTGAAGGGCACCGAAGGCAACGTCACCGTCCATGTGCCGACCAACGAGCAGGTCAGCGTCTACGATGCCGCGGAGCGTTACGCCAAGGAGGGGACGCCGCTGGTGATCGTCGCCGGCAAGGATTACGGCATGGGCTCTTCGCGCGACTGGGCGGCCAAGGGCGTGCGGCTGCTGGGCGTGCGCGCGGTGCTGTTCGAAAGCGTCGAACGCATCCACCGCAGCAACCTGGTCGGCATGGGGGTGCTGCCGCTGGAGTTCACGAACGGAGACACTGCGGCTTCGATCGGGTTGACCGGACGTGAGACTTATGACATCGACGGCATCGCGCGGTTGTCGCCCGGCGCGGCCGTAACCGTCTCGGCCACCGACGACGCCGGCGACGTCAAGACCTTCGTCATGCGCGCGCGCCTCGACTCGCCCGTCGAAGTGGAGTACTTCCGCGCGGGCGGCATCATGTCGTACGTGCTGCGCGACATGGCCGCGGCCAAGGCGCACTAGCCGGCTTTCCGAGAAGCAAAAAAAGACCGTCACGCGAGCGCGTGGCGGTTTTTCAGTCACTTCTTGTCGTCGTTTCCCGCATCGTCCTTCGTCTCGGGCAGGGGATACGCGTGCGGGAAACCGTGGGCTTGGCCCAAAGCGCGGTAGCGTGCGGCGCTCGCTTCGAGCTGCCGGGCGACCTGCTCGAGGTCGATGAACCGCAGGTCGTTGCGCACGGCCTCTTCTTTTTCCGCACGGCCGATGACCGTGGCGATGAACAGTATGCCGAACTCCAGCAAATGGTTGGGCGCGACGTTCGGGCAGTTGTGCTCCCAGAACAGGTCCTTGCCCTTCTTGTAGCCGGTCCCTTCGTTCACAGCCTGCTCGAGCGTCTCGATTGCGCAGCCGCCGGCGTCGCCGTTGGGCCAGCCGAGCGGCGTTTCGACCATCATGCGGATCATCATCCGGATTTCTTCGGGGAACCGGAAGTGCGGCACGTACGGCACCAGGATCATGCCGTTGAGGTCCAACCGCTCTTGCGCGAAAAGGCGCTTGACCGCGGCGAAGACCTCTTCGGGACGCTTGCCGAGAAGTTCGGCGGCTTCCTGCACGTAGAGGATGCCGGCATGGGCCTGTCCGAGGCATTCGCCCCCGGAGACCTTGCGGTGCGCCTCGAGGACTGCTGCCTCGATGCCGTTCTGCGCCAGCTCCAGGCGGAGGGCGACGGCCGCTTCGTTCTTGAGCGCGGTGCGGGCCACTTCCTTGGCCATGCATTTGCGCGGGTCGTTACGGAGCCTGTAGCCCTGGCCGCCGGCAAGCGGAATGGCGTCATAATCGCAGACGCACACCAGCGTGGCGGCGCGGCGACCGTCCGGATCGTCCAGCCGTCCGTGCATGATGACGGCCACCTCGTGACCGCCGACTTCCCACGTCCTGACGACATCGTGCGCGCAGCCCGCGTCGTCGTCCAATTTGAAGTTTATGGGCATGATGCCACCTCGCTTCCGGAAAGAACTGCGCCTTGAGGATACTCCCTGCCGCCAGTCTTGCCAAAGGCCCCCCTTTCTGTCACGGTCGGGCAGTCATGTTCCTTTTTATGTTTATGCGGCGTAATGCCGCGGAAACGACGAGGCCGGCAATGCCTGCCGAGACGAGAAGCAAAACGGCATTCGACCGGTACCGAAACGACTTGTCCCGCTTCGCTCCGTTGGAGCGTCGAGAAGAACGCCGATTACTGCGTGCCTATGCCGCAGGAGACCGTGCGGCCGGCGACCGCGTCGTGCTGGCGCATCTGCGCTTCGTCGTCGACGAGGCCAAGAAGTTCGTCGGCCGCGGCGTGCCCTTCGAGGACCTGGTGCAGGAAGGCAACATCGGACTGCTGCACGCCTTGGAAAGGTTTGACCTCGAAAAACGGTCGCGGCACGTCGGCAGGAGCTGTCGGTTCATCTCCTATGCCGCCTTTTGGGTGAAGGAGCGGCTGACAATGGCCGTCATCGAGAAGGGAAAGGTCGTCAAGGTTGAGCGCAAGGTGCAGCACAGGCTCGCCAAGCTGCGAAAGCTGGACCGCCTGTACGAAGCCGACTTGGGCCGCCCCGCCACCGTCGAGGAAGCGGCCGCGCACCTGGGGCTGACCGAGGCGGTGGCCAGACGCCTGCGGCTTGTCGAGACGTTCCGCAGCGTTTCGCTCGATCAGCCGTCGGGATCCGCAAGAAGCGCGGACGAGGAGTTCGCGCTGTACGCGGTGGTTCCTGCCGAACAGCCCGCAATCGACGAGCACTGCCACGAAAAACTGCGCGACGAACGTCGCCGGCGCGATCTCGCGGCCGCCATCGAGACGCTGGACCCGCGTGACGGCACGCTGCTGCGCGAGCGGCTGCTGCGAGAACCGGAAGACCGCAAGATGCACCGCCAGCTTGCCGCAGAGCTCGGGCTGTCGCGCTCGCGGGTGCAGCAGCTGGAAGAACTGCTCATGCGTCGGCTTCGGACGCTGATGAACGGCGTCCCGGATCGGGCGGAAAGGACGAAACGATGCTGACGGAAGAAGAGCGACTGCTTCTTGAGCACGAGCTGCAAAAACTGGAAAACAGCGAACTCAAGGCCCTGTACGTCCAGCTGGTGCAACAGCGGCTGGCATTGGAAGACATCAACTCCCAATATCCTGCCACCAAGGCGTTCCTGCAGGCACGCGGGCTTACCAACGTGCGCCAGCTCGATGCCGATGGGCTGAAGGTGCTGGAGCAGCACCTGCGCGACACCTTGGCGGCGATTTTCAAGACCAGCTCCTGATTACGTCCTCCGACAATATCGGAGGATTTTCTTTTCCCTTCGTATCCGCCCAATCTTGTCATTTTTAGCCTTTTCTGTAGGATGCCCGCACTGCTTTTTGCCCCCAGTCGGCAGGCCGCCAATAGACCCTCCCAGGATTGACAAAATGGTCATTTTCTGGTAGGCTCCAGAGTCGCCCGCCCGCAGCGGACGATTTTGTTTTGGCTAACTGTAGCGAAAATATGAGAATGACCTTCAAACGAACCTTGGCCGCAACCAATCTCGGCAGGATCGCATCGGCCCTTCTCACCTTGGTAATGGTGATTCAGCCGGTAAAAGTGACCGCCCAGACGGTTTCCGGCCTTGAAATCGGCCCTGCCGCCACTGCGACGGCCGATGAAAACCCTCCGAGTACCGAGGGCGATGACCAGGCTTCCGAGCCTGTCGTGCCGCCCACAGCCCAGGAAATTTTGCTGGATACCTGCAAAAACCGCGGCTACGGTGAGGGTTGCGCCAAGGCGCTGCTCGGCATGATGTGGAAAGAGTCCCGTAACTTGGCTACAGCCGTGGGCGACCACGGTGCAGCCCTGGGCTACTTCCAGATCCACTATCGCCTTCACAAAGTCACCCGCGCTTGCGCCACTGACCTGGCCTGCTCGGCCGAATGGACCATCAAGTACATGGAACGGAACGGTTACCCCAAGTACGTGAAATATGCGGTCCAGTGCCATAACGGCTGCGGCATCAACAACGGTTACGCCCTCTCGGCGCTTCGCAACGGCGAACGCCTCTGGGACGAACCGATGACCATCGAGGTCGCCTTAGCCAAGTAAGGCAGAAAAGGCCCCTTCCTCTCTCGAGCGGGGCCTTTTCATTTTCAAAAAATCCGCTATACTCCGCACAGCTCATTGCAAAGAGGTGAATAATGATTTTGCGCGGCATAGATTTCGGCAAAGTGACGGACGCATCCGGCGTCCGCGGCTTTTTCGGGGAGGGATATCCGCATCATCGTTGGTGGAAACCGTTCGGTCTGGACTTTGCCGGGTCGACCTTCGTGGCCAAGACCACTACGCTGGATTCCCGCAGCGGCAACATGCCGCTGAACAAGGATCTCTCGCCCAAAGAAATGCTCCCCAAATGCGTGGTGGTGAAACCGCTGCGGGGAGTGGCCCTGAACGCCGTCGGTCTCTCTGGCCCGGGCGCGATGGCGCTCTTCAAGGACGGACGCTGGCAACGGCGGACCGACCCGTTCTTCCTGTCCTTCATGTCGGTGCAAGGCACTGCTCCGGAGAGGTTGAGAGAACTGAACGTCTTCGTCGAGCTGCTTCGGATGTATCTGCCGTATTTCCGGGCACCCGTCGGCCTGCAGATAAACTTTTCCTGCCCCAACGTCGGTTTGCATGCCGACAATCTGGCGGAAGAGGCAATGTCTGCGCTCACCTCGGCGTCCAAGTTGGGCATCCCGCTCATGCCCAAGTTCAATGTCCTGCTGCCGCCGGATGCGGCAAAGAAGGTCAGCGAACACCGTGCCTGTGACGCCCTGTGCGTCTCTAACACCTTGCCGTGGGGCGCGTTGCCCGACACGGTCGACTGGGTAGGCCTGTTCGGCAGCGCCACTTCGCCGTTGGCGGCGATGGGCGGCGGAGGACTCTCCGGCAAGCCGCTTTTGCCGCTCACCGAGCTGTGGGTGCGCATGGCCCGCAGGCACGGCGTCACCAAGCCGATCAACGCCGGCGGCGGCATACTCTCTGCCGACGATGCCGCCAGGCTGCTGCGCGCTGGCGCCGATTCGGTGTTCATCGGCACGGCCGCGATCATCCGTCCGTGGCGCGTGCGAAGCATCATTCGTGCCGCCAAGCTCTTTCGTTCCTGACGACGGCGACCGCTTCCGGCGGTCGTTTTTCTTTTGCCGGGATGTTACCCGAATCGGTCTCATTCGTTGTATTATTATGATAAGAGCGATTTCTTTCGTTATCAGCGCATAGCTATGACCCCCATCAAGAAAAGGCGCGTCATCATCGGTTCGGTTTCGGTCGCGGTCGTCCTGTTCGCAGCCGCCGCGGCATATCATCTGCATCTCAAGCAGACCGCGAAAGGCGGC
Source organism: uncultured Gammaproteobacteria bacterium (assembly GCA_964491475.1). GTDB lineage: Bacteria > Patescibacteriota > Patescibacteriia > SG8-24 > SG8-24 > JAHFIW01. Next base: position 136,453 of record CAZBFO010000001.1, read on the forward strand.
GTTTCGACGCTTTCGCTGCCCATCATGACGGCTCGAGGGTTCGTCGGGGCGGCCGCCTCCTCCGGCGAAGCCGCCTACGACAGCTACGACGACAACGTCGCCGTCAAATCGATGATCGCCCCGTCGCCGATGCCGCCGATCTATCAGAACGGGGGACAGACGGCCGCGGAAGTCGATCAGAAAATCATCAAGAACGGTTCGCTGCGGCTGACGGTCGACAGCGTCTCCGACTCGTTGGCGCAGATGGCGAATATCGCCAAGAAGTACCAGGGTTTCGTGCAGGCTTCGTCTTCCTCGGAGCGCGGCGACGGCAAGCATGAGGGCTCCGTCGCCATTCGCGTGCCTTCCGACAGGTTCGAGTCGGCCATGAGCGACGCCAAGAAGATTGCCCGCGTGGTCAACAACGAATACGTCTCCGGCCAGGACGTGACCGAGCAGTACTCGGACCTCGAGGCGCAGCTCCGCAACGCCCAAGCCCAGGAAGCGGAATATCTGGTCATCCTCAAGAAGGCAGTCTCGGTTGAGGACATCCTCAAGGTGCAACAGCCGTTGGGACAGGTCCGCGGCGAAATAGAATCGCTGCAGGGCCGTCTGAAGTATTTGCAGAACGTCACCTCGCTTTCGAGCATCGACATCGCGCTGACCGAGGAGGCGAGCGTGTCCGTGCCCACCAAGGAGTTTCGCCCGCTGACCATCGTCAAGCAGGCCGCGCAGACGCTGGTGACGCTGGCGCAGGACATCGCCGCGGCGATCATCTGGATCGTCATCGTCGGCGGCGGCATCGCCATTCCAATCATCGTACTGGTTCTGCTGGTGCTGGCCGCGCTGCGGCGGCGCGGCAAAAAGAAATAGCCGTTACTTCCGCCGCAAGGTCTCGTTTCACTAGGCGGAGGACGACCTGATCAGCCGGACTCGCCCACAGGTAATCGCCGTGCCATGGCCAACGTGCAAGACGCAAAACTCGTCCGTGCCTGCCAAACGGGAGACGCCGACGCCTTCGGCCGGCTTTATGACGCCTACGTTCGGAAAATCTACGACTTCGTCTATTACCGCACGCATCACCGCGAAACCGCCGAAGACTTGACCAGCGACGTCTTCATGAAGGCCTTCGCCGGCCTGCGCGGGTTCGATCCGGACCAAGGCTCCTTCTCCTCCTGGCTGTACCGCATCGCCAGGAACCGCGTCATCGACCATTACCGCACCGCCAAGCATGCCAAAGACGTCGAAGACATCGAGGACGTCTGGGACGTGCTGCGGAGCGGCGAAGACGTCAACCGCGACGCAGAGACGCGCGAACTGCTGCGCGACGCCGAGAAGCTGGTGGCCCAGCTGCCAGCCGCCCAGCGCGACGTAGTCATCATGCGCGCTTGGGACCAGCTCTCCTACGCGGAGATTGCCGAAATCCTCGGCAAGTCCGAAGCCGCCTGCAAAATGAGCTTCTCGCGCGCGGTGGCCTCGCTGCGGCTGCAGGCGCCCCTAGCCCTGCTGCTGGCCATACTTCTTAATCCTTTGCGTTGACCGCCATGCCTAGCAAAAACCAGATCGAGGAAATCCTCCGCGACTGCCTGGCCGCCGACCCGTCCTTGCGGGAACGCGAGGACGAGCTACGGCCGATCATCAAGGCACTGCTCGAATCCAAACCGGACACGCGCTTCAGCACGGAGTTCGCCGATCGGCTGCACGACGCCCTCGCAAACGAACGGCAGAAACGAAACGGCAAGATTCGAGTCACCCCTTCACCTTTCGGCGCTATGAAGCTCAAACCCATCGCTTTCCCCATCGTCGGCAGCCTCGCGCTCGTGGCCGTCTTTGCCCTGCTCCTGGTGCAAAAGCCTCCGGGAGCCAAAACGTCGACGGTGGCCACGGTGCAGCAGCCCAAACCGCACGGCATGCAGATCGCCAAGGTCGCCGACGGCGCCTTCGGTCCGCTCGCCGCTACGACGGTTCAGGCAACCCGGCCGTTGATGGCTGACGGCTACGAGGAGGGCCGCAACGCGGCGGGCGCGGCACCCATGGCCGCACCTTCGGCCGCCATGGGCATGGACACGGCGGTCAGTGCTCATTCGCAAAATGGCGGAGGCGGTACGGCAAGTTCCTCCAAGATGGCCGCGATCATGCCCGTCCAGCAGCCGGTCAACTACCGCTACGTCTACAAGGGCGAGCTGCCGCCCATCGACGCCAAGATCGCGGTCTATCGCCACGTGAAGGGCCTGACCTCCGGAAACCTGCTGCCATCCTTCGGCAACATCACCGGCGGCTTGATGGACGGTTCGCATTTTTCTTCGGGCGCCCTGCAGTCGCTGAATGTCGTCGAGGACCGAGACTACGGTTACGGCATCTTCCTGGACGCGACCGAGGGCGGCATCTCGATGAATCAGAACTGGCAGCGCTGGCCGCATCCCGAGAGCAAGTGCCGCGACGAGGCGTGCTACCAGCAGTACCAGCTGAAGCCCGACCAGATGCCGGCTGACGACGTGGTCATCGGCGTGGCCGAGGACTTCATCAAGGAGTACGGCATCGACCGTTCGGCGCTCGGCAAGCCGTCCATCAACAGCGATTGGCGCATCCGTCCGATGGGCGTTGCCGCGGACATGCCCTTGTACGTCCCCGACGTGGTCTCCGTATCGTATCCGTACCTTATCGACGGCAAGACCGTACAGGACGAAAGCGGCAACGTGAACGGCGTGACCGTCAACGTCGACGTCCGCGAGAAGAAGGTCGACGGGCTGTGGGGACTGCTGACCAACCGTTACGAGCAGTCGTCGTATGATGCGGAGACGGACACGGCGCGGCTGCTCAAGTTCGTCTCGAACGGCGGCTTGTATCCCGTCTACGACGATTCGTCCGCAAAGACGGTCGAGATCGCGTTGGGCGAACCCGAAGTAGTGCTCGTCGCCTATTGGAAGGACAACGGCGACGGCACCGGCCAGAACCTGTATGTGCCCACCCTGCGCTTCACGGTGCAGAATCCGCCGGCCGATCAGCCGTGGTTCCGCAAGGCCGTGACCGTACCGCTTTCCAAGGACCTGCTCGACCAGGCCGACAAGCAGGCGGCCGGCCAGGGCGGCGGCGTGCCGACTCCCGTCATGTACATGAAGGACGGCGTCAAATGACCGCGAACCGCTTCAAGGGCCTCCGCACGGAGGCCTTTGTGCGTGCCGTTGTGCCGACTTCGGCGCTCGGCTACACTAGGCTCATCATCTTTTACCCTATGGAATCAAAAGACCTCCGTTCAGCGCTGGTGGCGACAGCTTTGGTGCTGTCGCTGGGCCTGGTTGCGGCCACCGGCGTCGCCGCGACAGCCTTCTTCAAGGCCAAGACGCTCGGCAACGTCATCGAAGTCACCGGATCTGCCGACAGGACCATCACCTCGGACGTGGTGAAGTGGTCCGGCCGGATTTCACGCACCGTCGGCGTCGACGGCCTCAAAGGCGGCAGCGCCGCAATCAAGGCCGACCTCGCGACGGTGACCGAGGCTCTGCATGCCGCCGGGGTGAAGGATGAGCAGCTGACGATCCGGCCGGTGAACGTCTTCCCCAACTACGCCGGCGACGCCAACGGCACCTCGCACATGACCGGCTACAGCATCGACCAGGGCTTCCTGGTCGAGTCGAACGACGTGAAGGGCATCACGGTCCTGTCGCATGACGTGGCCGACAAGATGCTGGCTTCCGGCGTGGTGTTCAGCACCGACGGCCTGGAGTACTACTATTCCAAGCTGGCCGAGCTGAAGCTGCAGATGCTTTCCGATGCCACCGCCAACGCCAAGGCGAGGGCGCAACGCATCGCGGAGAGCACCGGCGCGCGACTCGGCACCGTGCGCAGCGCGGGCATGGGCGTGTTCCAGGTCACGGCGGTCAATTCCGCCGAGATTTCGGACTATGGCGCTTATGATACCGGCGCCATCGAGAAGAAAGTCACTGCGGTCGCACGGACCACCTTCCAAATCAACTAACCAAAGGCACAGCTCATGTCTCCATTGCACGCGGCCGTTCTCGGCGTCGTCGAGGGCCTGACGGAATTCTTGCCCGTCTCCTCGACCGGTCATCTCATCCTGGCATCGCACCTGCTGGGCGTCGGCCAGTCCGATTTCCAGAAGACCTTCGAAATCGTCATTCAGCTGGGCGCCATCATGGCGGTGGTGCTGTTGTACTGGAAGTCGCTTTTGGACATCGAGGTGCTCAAACGACTGGTCATCGGTTTCATCCCTACGGGAGTGATCGGTCTGGCCCTGTACAAGGTGGTCAAGCGCTACCTGTTGGCCAGCGAGACGCTGGTGCTCTGGTCGCTGGCCATCGGCGGCATCGTGCTCATCGCCTTCGAGCTGTGGCAGCGCAGGCGGGCATTCGCGCATGATGACAGGGAAGACGTAAAACGCATCACCTACAAGCAGGCCTTCGTCATCGGCCTGTTTCAGTCCATCGCCATCATTCCCGGCGTGTCGCGCTCCGCCGCCACCATCGTCGGCGGCATGGTACAGGGCATCGACCGCAAGACCACGGTGAAGTTCTCCTTTCTGCTGGCCGTGCCGACGATGCTTGCCGCGACGGGACTGGACCTGCTCAAGAACGCCAAGAGTTTCGCCCATGCGGACGCAACGGCGCTGGCCATCGGGCTGGCGGTGTCGTTCATCGTTGCCCTCGGTGCCATTCGGTTCTTTCTGGCCTTCGTGCGCACGCGTACGTTCATGCCGTTCGGCATCTACCGGGTGGTTGCGGCCCTGGCCTTCTGGGGCCTGTTCCTGAGCTGATCATGCTGAAGATGACCGCCGCTTTCCGCGGCGGTTTTTCATTTGCGAAGGAAGCCGGGAAAAGCTAGGCTGGAAGCGTATGAAGATGCGACATGCCGTGGCCTTCACGACCGCACCGACGGCCCTGCTGACCGGGCTGCTGTTGTCGGTGTTTTTGCGCGGGCAGCAGCCCAAGCCGGCGCCGCAGCCTCACGCGCGCGAGCTGCCGCTCGCCGCCCTGCTGCCGGCGACTCTCGCCGCCGAAAATCCGGACGCTTCGGCCGTTTCTACGGAAAAGACGGCAGCGAAGAAAACGACGTTGGTCGCGGTGGGCGACATCATGCTGTCACGCAACGTCGGGGCGATCATCCGCAAGCGCAAGGACGTGCGCTATCCGTACGCCGACACGGCAGAACTCACCCGCGACGCCGACATCGCCTTTGCCAACTTGGAAACGTCGATTACTCCCGGAAGGCCGATCAACACTGGCGAGATGACGTTCCGCGCCGACCCGGACACGGTCGACGGGCTCGCCGACGCCGGGTTCGACGTCGTTTCGCTGGCAAACAACCATACGCCCAACTTCGGTCAGAAAGGCCTGGCTGACACCTTCAAGCACCTGCATGACGCGGGGGTCGCCTACGCGGGGGCCGGCGAAGACTACGCAGCCGCGCATCTGCCCGCTGTCATCGAGCGCAACGGATTGCGCTTCGCCTTCCTTGCCTACAACGATCACGACGTCGTGCCGGAGTCATACGCGGCCGCGGACGGCCATGCCGGCACCGCCATAATGAACGTCGACGCGGTGAAGGCGGCCGTGAAGGCGGCACGCGAAATCGCGGACGTGATCATCGTCTCGATGCATTCGGGGCACGAGTACACCTACGTTCCGGACGCATCGCAGACGGCGTTCGCCCGCGCGGCCATAGATGCCGGCGCGGACCTGGTCATCGGTCACCACGCGCATGTGGTGCAGGCAGTCGAGCAGTACGGGGGCAAGATGATTTTCTACGGATTGGGCAATTTCATCTTCGACCAGCAGTGGTCGATACCGACGCGCGAAGGCATGGCGATCCGCGTGACCTTTGAAGGCACCCGCGTGGCGGACGCGGAAGCGTTCCCCGTGTACATCACGGATGCCAAGCCGTCATTTGCCGATGGCATGACGGCGGACGAGACCTTGAGGCGTCTTGGCATGCCCGCACAGAAAACCGAGAACGGTTATCGGCTGACGGCCTTCGAACTGCACGGACAGTGAGCCGCGCGAAGCTTTGCGATGGAAGGTCGAAGGGACGCCCTTGTGAACGCCCTTTTTTTGTCGCACGGTCACACTCTGGCAAAACGCGCATTTTCCTGTATTCTTTGAGAAAAGCGCCGCCGAAACCTATGTCTAAAGAGAAAAAACTGCCCACGTCCTGGGGTTCCGTCGCCGAGTGGTACGACCGGCTCCTCGGCAAAGAGGACACCTTCCAGGCCAACGTCATTCTGCCCGGACTGATGCGGCTCATGGCCGTCCGGCCGGGAGAGCGCGTTTTGGACCTTGCCTGCGGCCAGGGATTTTTTTCGTACGCGCTGGCGGCCTGCGGAGCGCAAGTCACCGGCACGGACATCGCGCCGGAACTGATCGCGCTGGCAAAAAAGAACGCGCCGCCCGGCTTGCAGGCGCAGTTCGCCGTGGCGCCGGCCAACGACCAGTCGCCGGTGGCGACCGGCTCGGTCGATCGCGTACTCATCACCTTGGCCATCCAGAACATCGAGGACGTGATGGGCACTTTTCGCGAGGCGCATCGCGTGCTCAAGCCGGGAGGCAAGTTCCACCTGGTGCTGAACCACCCTTCCTTCCGCGTGCCCAAGGGAAGCGGCTGGGAATGGGACGAGGGGAACAGGCAATACCGCCGCGTCGACAAGTACCTGTCGGAGTCGAAGGCGAAAATAAAGATGAAGCCCGGCGGCGACCCCGGCGTGGTGACCGTTTCCTTCCACAGGCCGTTGCAGTTTTTCGTGAAAGCCTTGGCCGAATGCGGCTTCGTCGTGACCGACCTCGAAGAATGGGCCTCGCACAAGAACAGCGATTCGGGGCCGCGCGCCGCGGAGGAGAACCGCGCACGCAACGAAATTCCCATGTTCATGTACCTCGAAGCTCAACGCTCACGCTGACCTTATGCCCGTCTTATGAACTACGGACCGCGCACTCCCACGCTGCTCTATGACGGCGAGTGCCTGTTTTGCCGCACTTGGGTCGACTATTGGCAGCGCTGCACCGACGGCGTGCTGTACGAAACCGTGCAGGACGCCGGCGACGCGCATCCGGGCATCGCCCGCGAGCAGCAGCTTCGCGCGGTCCATTTCGTAGACGAGAACGGCAAGGTCACTGCCGGAGCGGCCGCGGTATTCTCGCTCCTCGCCCGCGCGCCGGGAAAGAAATGGCTCCTGTGGGCCTACGAGCACCTGCGCCCGTTCGCCTGGGCAAGCGAGCAGGCCTATGCGCTGATCGCCGCGCATCGTCCGTGGGCGATGGCGGTGACGCGCGTGCTGTGGGGACGCCGCATCGAGAAGCCGAGTTTCGCCGTCGGCCGATGGCTCTTTACTCGGAGCGTGGGCGTCATCTACCTGATCGCCTTCATTTCGTTTGCGGTGCAGCTTTCGGGGCTGATCGGCGGAGCGGGAATCCTGCCGGCCTCGACGTTCCTGGCGGCGGCCAGCGACCGTTACGGTGCGGCGGCCTTTTGGCTGTATCCGACCATGGCCTGGTTCGGCGCGAGCGATGCCGCCTTGCAAGTCATGACCATGGTGGGCGCGGCCTCCGCCATCGCCGTCATCAGCGGATTCGCCGTGCTTCCCGCGCTTGCCGTCGCCTACGTCTGCATGCTGTCGTTGGTCACGGTGGGCCAGGATTTTTTCGCCTACCAGTGGGACGTGCTGCTGCTGGAGATGGGTTTCCTGGCGATTCTCGTCGTTCCGACGGGACTGGGCCGCGATGCCGCCGCAAAGGAACCGTCCGCCGCCGCGCGTTGGCTGCTGTGGCTGCTGCTGTTCCGCGTGACGTGGGGCTCGGGCCTGGTGAAGATGTATTCCGGCGACACCAGCTGGCGCACGCTGACTGCGCTGTCGTACCACTACTTCACGCAGCCGCTGCCGAATCCGCTGTCTTGGACGATGCAGTGGACCTCTGCGGGATTCCAAAAGCTGCAGACCTTGTCTGCGCTGCTGATCGAGCTGGCCGTGCCGTTCCTGCTGTTCGCCCCGCGCCGGCTGCGCATGGCCGGCGCCGCCGTGACGGTTGCCTTTCATCTGCTGATCGCCGCCACGGGCAACTTCGCTTTTTACAATCTCGAGGTGATGGCGCTGTGCCTGACCTGCTTCGATGACCAGTGGTACCGCTGGGCGTTCCGCAAGAAGAAGATGCCGGTGCCGGTTCCGGAGAACGCCAAGGCCAAGCCGCCGCTGCGCGTTTTGGCCGGCGCGGGTCTTTCTCTGCTGTTCGCCGCCGACGCCGTCTTGCTCTCTTCGGCGGCCGCGGGAAGGTTTTATCCGCGCGGCATCGTCGGTGCCGCCTTGGGTGCTGCGGCCCCGTTGCGCCTGGCCAACGTCTACGGCGCCTTCGCCGTGATGACCACGGAGCGCCGCGAGGTGGTGATCGAGGGAAGCGAGGACGGCCAGAACTGGAAAGAGTACGGTTTCCGCCACAAGCCCGGCGACGTGCTGCGCCAACCAGGATGGGTGGCCCCGCACGATCCTCGGCTGGACTGGCAGATGTGGTTCCTGCCCTTCGGCGAATGGCAGGAGCATCAGTGGTTCGTGAGCCTGCTGATGCGCCTGCTGCAGGGCACGCCCGAAGTCACTTCGCTGCTGGCGCAAAACCCGTTTCCGGACTATCCGCCGCGTTACGTGCGCGCGCTCCTGTACGATTATCGCTTCACCACCCGCGAAGAACGGATGGTCGACGGCGCCTGGTGGCATCGCGAGCTGATCGGCGAATACGCGCCGCTGATGTCCTTGCAGACCATGGCCGACGTGTTCAGGTCGGCATCGCGCGGCCGTTGAACGCGGGCAAAAGAAAAGCCCCGCGAGTGCGGGGCGGGACTGAATTTCAGGCGTGACGGATGGTGACCATGCGCACGCCCGCATGGTTCAGGCTGCACAGGTCGTCGTCCATGGACAGCTTGCGGTCGTGCCAGGCGTCCAGAATGGCGTCGTAGAGCCGGTCGGCCAGGTCCCAAGGGAGCGCCGCGTGATCTCCCAACCTGGAAACGAAGTAGGCGCGCGGCACGCGGACGGTCTTGCCGCCGTTCTGGTAGGTGCAGCCCTCCTCGTGGATGATGACGTACTGCGGCGAGTCGCTTCGGCAAAGGAGCGACCTGCAGGCCAGAATGACTTCCTGGTAGGCCAGGAAGCAGGCGAGCGCGACGTCGTCTTCGACCACCTCCTTCCCGTGCGCCGCGCACTCGTTGCTGCGGACTTCGAGTTCCGCGCTGCGACCGCATGCCAATCCGGTTTTCAGATTGAAGCGGTCAGAGATGATGGCGGCGAGGTCGTCCACGGTCAGCATGGCGCGGACCGCATTGACGACCTCGATTGCGCGCTTGCGCCAATCTTCCCGGACTTCCTGCACCATTGCGCTGGTTTTTGTCACTGTCCACTTCCTTTGTCCAAAGGGTGCCGCCAACCTATCAAAAAAATGGCCCCGTGTCAACGGGGCCGCCATTCTATCGGTAGTGGAGTTTGGCCAGGAAATCGGCCGCACCGACGTTGAAATCGGACAGCAGCTTGGTATCCGCCCCCAGGCTCCCCATGAAGAACGTGCCCTGCGAGGCGATGAAGACGATGCCCAGCACCACCATGAACGCGGCGGCCACGGCATTGGTCGAATGCACCGAACGTTCCTTGCCGACCAGCGTGAAGGTCCACAGTTTTCCCTTGAGCGCCGGATGATGGAGGAACTTGGTCCTGTCGGCAACGAAGGCCAGCGCCAGCAGCGGCGTCGCCAGTCCCAAGCCGTAAGCGGCCAAAATGAAGAACGAGAACAGGCGGTGCGGCTCCATTGCCGACAAGGCGAACACCAGGCCGAGCAGAGGCGCCGTGCAGCCAGCCACGGTGAAACCGAAGACGATGCCGATCAGATAGGACGAGAGCGCGTCATGGTGAAAGCCGCGTTTGGTCAGAAATTGCGGTACGGGGACGTGAAGACCGCGTCCGGCCAAGGCGTAAGCGGCGAGGCCGAAGAACAGCATCCCGCCGATCCAAGTCAGCTCCCGACGGTGCAGCAGCAACGGCGCCGAAATCAGGCGGATGCCGAGCCCCAGAGGAATGAACAGCGTCAGGAACCCGGCCAGGAACCAGCAGGTGGCGGCGATCAGCTCGGACCGCTTCTTGAAGGTGTACGCGAAAAAACTGGGCAGCAGCACGGCCCCACAAGGTGCGAAAAACGACAACAGGCCGGCGAGGTAGGCGATGGGGACGGCGGGAACGCGCATAGACACTACCGATGGTAGTTCAGTTGCACCTTGGCGGCAAGCGGAAATTATCAACAACGAAACCTCCGAGCGCATCGGAGGTCTTCGCGATCGGCAGCCTACGGCGCCGTTTCTACGGGAGGCGTCGGCCCTACGATGGTCAGCGGGTCGCCGGCAGGATGCAGATCGAGCATCTTTTGGCTGGTGGTGAGCACGTTGGTCCAACGGTAACCGAACGCCAGGAAGACGTCCTCGCTGGGAATCGGGCGCTTTTTGCCGCCGGAAATCACATACACCGTCGGGTCGTTCGGCGTCTTGACCAGCACGCCGTCGTCGAAGCGCACGGGATCGCCGTCGGTCATGGCCGAGAGCTCCTCGTGCGAAGCGCGGCCGATGGGCTCTTCGGAGAAATTGACGATGAGCAGGGCGCGGTCGTACAGCGCGCGCTTCACGTGATCGGTCACGTAGTAGATGCCGCCGGTCTGCGTGTCCTGCAGCAGTTCGCCGGCAGCGGACTCGGTGTCTTCGGTGATGGGATCGCCGTCGGCATAGTCGGCGAGATCGGCAGCCTTGGCGTCCTCGACTTCCTCGGGATTGAAGCCGATTTTGGAAAACGCTTCCATGGAGACGATGCGGCGCTTGGTGCTGCCGACCAGCAGGTAGATGGCGCCGTCCTCGACGCGGACCAACGAGAAGTCGGAGAAGCGCACCGGACGGCCGAGCGAGTGCTGGATGAAGCCGGAGAAGACATCGTGGTCCACGTCCACCGGCATGATGCCGCCGAAGCGCGAGGTCAGCACCGCCGGGCTGACGATCGGGCGGAACTTGCCGTTCTGCACCAGGGCGATGGCGCCGGTCTTGGCGTCGCGGGCCAGCGTGCCGTCGGGGAAGTCCATGTGGGAGCTGCCGTCACCGAACCATCGGTTCCAGATGTTCCAGAGCAGCAGGTTACCGTGGATATGCGGCGTGTAGCTGTACAGCGCGGCAGTGGCCAAGTTGTCGGGAGTGACCTGCAGATTATTGACGGCATACGTCACGCCGGGCCGATGCAGCCCGCTTCCCGTCGAGGCATGCTGAAAGTACCAGTCAATCCAACCCGCGCCGGCGTCGACCTGCCTGGCAAAGCCGCGGTACTTCTTGGCAAGCGAGTTGGTCCGCTTGCAGCCGTCGCAGAGCGCGTAGCCGGTGGCCCATTCCAGCTGTTTTCTCGCTGGCAAGTCGGTCTCGACCGCGCTCGATTCCTTCTGGATCAGCGCCAAAATGTATTGCGGATTGACCTGATAGCGCGTGGCGGCGTCGGCCACGATCTGCGCGGCGTTCTTGCGCTTGCCGTCGACGGGGTCGGTGTCGCGAACATCTGCCAAACCGCCCTTCTTCTGCAGAAAGTCGCGGATGTCCTCGTAAGACATCGAGGACGAGCGCCGTAAGGTGGAGTCGTCGAGAATGTGTTCGGGGTTGAACGTGGCCGCTTGCGCCGCCGACGCCGCCAGCAAGGCCGCCGCCGAAACGGTCGCAAGAATGTTCCGCGCGAGTCGCATACGCCGAAAAGTATAGCAGAGCCGGAAGCAAATTGCGCAGATGACGCTGGGCGTCGCCCGTGCTACGCTATCCACACTATGTCTTTCTCCGTCACGCCGTTTTCAAAGAAAATCGAAAAACCCTGGGGGTACGAAGTGATTTTCACGCCGGAACATTCCCCGCGGCTGGCCAAGATCCTTTTTGTGAAGGCGGGACGGCGGCTTTCGCTGCAATATCATGACGCCAAGGAGGAGACGCTCTGCCTGCTCACCGGAAAGGCCGTCATTTGGCTCGAAAACGAAGCCGGAGAAATACTCAAGACGCCGATGGAAATGCACAGGGGCTACGCCATCAGCGTGATGCAAAAGCACCGCGTGGAGGCGATCGAGGACGCCTTCGTGATCGAGTCGTCAGATCACGAGAAGGGCAACACCTTTAGGCTGGAGGACGATTACAGCCGCGGCACGGAGACCGAGGACGTGCGGAGGCTCGAGGATCGCGGATGGAACCGCCCGTAATCTGGCTTGGGGACGGCGTGATACACTGCGGGTATGAAAAAAACCATCCAATTCATGATCGTCGGCATGCACTGCGCATCCTGTTCGGTGCGCAACGAGCGCGCCCTAGTCAGGCTGCCGGGCGTCCTTGATGCCAGCGTCAATTTCGGCACGCATACCGCCACGGTGACCTTTGACACCGAAACCACCAACGAAAATTCCCTGTACGACGCCGTCGTGCGGACGGGCTACAAGGTGATGGCCACCGGCCATCCCGACGATCAGCGCGCCGAAGAGGCGAAGGCGGTCGCCTCTGCCAGGCTCAAGATGCAGCTGGCGATCATTTTTACGGCACCGGCAGTGATCATCGGCATGCTGAACTTGCGCTTTCCGGGGGCGTTGTGGGGCATCGGCCTGGCGCTGTGGCTGCAGATGCTCCTGTCGGGCATCGTCGTGTTCGTTCTCGGCTGGTCGTTCCATGTCGGCATGGCCACGCAGCTGCGGTCGGGGACCTCGAACATGGACACGCTGGTATCCATCGGTACCGCCTCGGCGTTCCTGTACAGCTTCTGGTCGGCTATATCGGGGTACGAGCACGCATATTTCGAGGCCGCCACCATGGTGGCGACGCTGATTTTGGCCGGCCAATATTTTGAGGAAAAAAGCCGTGGCAGCGCATCGGAAGCCATTCGCAAGCTGATGGAACTGGGCGCCAAAAAGGCGCGCCTGTTCCTTTTTGACGGGTCTGACCGCGAAGTGCCCATCGATGCGGTGAAGGTCGGCGACATGCTGCTGGTCAAGCCTGGGGAAAAGATTCCTTTGGACGGCGTGGTGCTGCAGGGGGATTCGGCGGTGGACGAATCCATGCTGACCGGCGAAAGCCTGCCGTCGGGCAAGCACCCCGGCGACGACGTCTTCGGCGCGACCGTCAACAGGAACGGCATGATGATCGTCGAGGTGAAAAAATTGGTGGGGGACACCGCCTTGGCGCATATCGTGCGCATGGTGGCCGAGGCCCAGGGCAAAAAAGCGCCCATTCAGCAGCTGGTGGATCGCGTTTCGGCCGTCTTCGTTCCCATCGTGCTCGTGGTGGCCGCGCTCACCGCCGTGGCCTGGTATGCCAGTACCGGCGACTTCGGCAGCGCCCTGGTCCCGGCAGTCGCCGTTCTGGTCATCGCTTGCCCCTGCGCCTTGGGCTTGGCCACGCCGACGGCCATCATGGTCGGCACCGGCACGGGCGCATTGCACGGCATCATCATCAAGAACGGCGAAGCCTTCGAGAAGGCTCGCGCCGTCGATACCGTGGTGTTCGACAAGACGGGCACGCTGACGGAAGGGCGGCCGACAGTCACCGACGTCGTCGAGCTGGGCGACATGCCCGCCGACGAGGCGCTGCGCATCGCCGCCTCGCTGGAAAACTACTCCGAACACCCGCTGGCCAAGGCCATCGTCGACGAGGCCAAGAAGCGCAAATTGGCGCTGGCCCGCACCTATGAGTTCTCGGCCGTCCCCGGAAAAGGCATCGAGGGCGTCATCGAGGGGAAAAAGGTGCGCATCGGCAGCGGCAAAATCGCCGACGAGGGCAGCGCCGAACTGACGGCCGAAGGATTGTTCCTGCTTTCCAAGCTCGAAGACGAGGGCAAGACGGCAGTACGCGTGTTCATCGACGGCGTAGCCAGGTGCCTGATCGCCATCGCGGACACTGCCAAGTCCGACGCGAGCGCGGCCGTGCGAGAATTGCGTCGCAAAGGCATCGACGTGTTCATGTTGACCGGCGACAACCGCGGCACGGCCATGGCAATAGCGCGGCAACTGGGCATTCCTTCCGCGCACGTCATTCCCGAAGTGCTGCCGCAGCAGAAGGCCGTGGAAATCCAGCGCCTGCAGGAAGAAGGCCGCACCGTCGGCTTCGTCGGTGACGGCATCAACGACGCGCCCGCGCTGGTGCAAGCCGATCTTGGCGTGGCGGTCGGCACGGGCACGGACATCGCCATCGAGGCCGGAAACATCGTCCTGGTCAAAGGCCACCCGTCAAAGGTAGTCGATGCCCTGCTGCTTTCGCGCCGCACCTTCACCACCATCCAGCAAAACCTTTTCTGGGCGTTTTTCTATAACGTACTGGCGGTTCCCGTCGCCGCACTGGGTTTTTTGACGCCCATGATCGCGTCCGCGGCGATGGCCTTCTCCTCGGTATCGGTGGTCGCCAATTCCTTGCGCATCCGAAAAATACGCTTTCAGTCAGTTGAAGAAAATGACTCAACCGAGCCAAAAAATGATATCCGTCCCGACAATTGGCAAAAACGTGCTAGACTGCGTTAGGAAATGGCCTTTTGGGCCGTTCGCTTACTCCTAAATCGTTCATCGGTATGATGAAGAAAATGTGCAACGTTCATAAGGTCGCCTGGTGCCTGCTGCTGATCGGCGGCCTCAACTGGCTCCTCGTCGGCATCTTCCAGACTGATCTCTTCGCCATGCTCGGCCTCGGCGGCGGCTTGGTCGCCCGTGCGGTGTATGTCCTCGTCGGTCTCTCGGCGGTCAGCATGCTCGGCATCAAGAAATGCTGCATGAAAGACAGCTGCACCTGCGGCGAGAAGGGCTGCGAGGAGTGCGGACCGATGAACAAGGAGAAGGCCATGGCGATGATGAAGCCGTGCGCCTGCGGTTCGGGCAAGCCGGGCTGGCAGTGCTGCATGAAGGGCGAAGCCGAGAAGATGAAGGGCATGCCCTGCTTCTGCGGTTCGGGCAAGAAGGTCGAGGACTGCTGCATGAAGAGCCCCGAGACGCACCAATAAGAACGATGTCACCGCCCCGCTTTCCGCGGGGCGGTTTTGTTTTCCCTGATTGCCAGTACCCCGGGCGTTTGCTATCACCAATACGAGGAGTTCCGATGCGCTACTTTTATGCGGCCGTCGCGTTCCTGGTCGCCGGCGGCATTTCGGTCTTTTTCGATTACGGCAGCATGGCGCCCTACTTGGTGGCCCAAACGTGCGTCTTGGGGGCGACAGTCACGCTGTTCCTGGGCACGTTGCACCTGAACGACGCCCGCAGAAATGGCGACAAAAAGCCCTGAACGAGCCTCGCCGTCGGCGGGGCTTTTCCTTATCGCGGCCCCTTGGACAAAGGCGCGGCGCCTGCTAGCATGGTTACTATTGGCTCTTTCGCATTCGGAGGACGCATGCCCAAAGGATACGTCAGCGCGCGAGCGTATCGCGGCGTACTGATTTTCGCCGCATCTGCCAGTTTTCTGTGCGGGATGGCCCTCTTCCTGACCGGACACCAGCTCGGCGGCACCGTCGCCTTCCTTTCGTCGATCGGTTTCGGGGTACTGCTGTTCTTCAGCATCGTCGGCGCGAATAACCGTGCCATCGACGAAGAGCAAGAAGACGCCGAGCGCGAACGCGCCAAACGGAAGAAGGCCGAAAAGCCCAAGCAGCCGCCCAACTACAAAGATCTCAACTGAACGCGCCGCCCGGCCGCCTTGTGGCGGTCTTTTTTTGTCGGGAGTTGACTTCGCCCGCCATGCTGCTAAGCCTTGTTCAGGAAAGGAGTTCGTCATGCGACGAAAACGCGTCTCGAATCGCGCTTTGGCGCTGACGGCTCTGGCTGCCGTCGCGCTGTTCTCGCTCGTTTGGTTCGTCTTCGCCGACGGATCGGCCGAGGCACAGGCTGCCGCAATCGCCATCGAGGCGATCTGCGTGGTTGCCTTCCTGGTCATCAGGTCGAAGAACAAGCGTAAGGCGCGTATGATTCAGCGCTGCGAGCTGTGCCGCAGGGAGATGGGGGACAGGACCGACGACATGGCCTGGGCCCGCGAATACGGGCTGGAAGCCTGCCACGAATGCAGTTTCAAGATGCAGGTGGCCTTCGGCAACGTCGGCACGTCCGTCGGAGAGAGGATTCTTCATTGAGCGCCCGAAAAGGCGCTTTTTTTTGCTTTAGGAAAAGCAGTTAGCGAGGTTGACAAAATCGCCGTTTTATGGTTCCATAAGGCGTCCGTCGACGTGCCCGAAGGGGCAGATCGACGCGTACGTTTTACGCCAAGAAAGCAACGGAAGGAGTCACGCATGGCACACGAAAGCGGCGAGCGCCTTCATGCGCAAAAGGATACGCTGCCCTCGCAGTCCAACTACGTCCCCGGTCAGCAGAGCCGGCGCAAGCCGGTCAGCATCGAGGTTGTCGACATTGGCCGTCTGCCGACCATCCCGGCCAGTCAACGCCTGGCACCGCCGTCGGCACCAGCGACCGTGCGGCCCCGTTCGGAGGAGCCGCCCGTGCGCGTCAACGTGCGGGCGGATTCGACGGCACCGTCCACGCGGCGGAGCGAAACGCCCTCATCGCAGCTGGCGCATTCGCCGGCCGGCAAGGTGCTGGCGGCTTTCCGCGGCAGCTGGGCCGGGCTGCGGCCGCCTGCGGAACGAGATTCGGAGTTCGGCCAATTGCGCCGATACGTTTCTGAACTGGTCCGCGGCATCGGCTTGAGCGCCAACAGCATCTACGTCCTGCAGATGAGACCGGTCAAGGACCTGTACCGCGTCATGCCGCCCAGCATGCGCGAGACGGCCAAGGACGGCTTCACCGTCGGACTCGAGCAGACGCTGCAGGTGCCTCTGACCGAATGTCTGGCCGGCATCACCCGTCGAAGAGCCGACCCCGCGATGCTGGAAGAAATGCCGGAGTACGGCGAATTCCAGCGCGTGATCGATCTGCTCGACGACACTGCCGGCGGCATGTTGCCGCCGCGCGTCCTGCAGGTCGCCCGTGACCTGCTGCTCATGGCCATCTCGGCGCACGCTTTCGAGAACAGGCCGCAGCAGCACCTGTTGCGGCCGTTCCTGCGGATGCTGGAGGACGGTCATTTGGCCGTCGGACTGACCAAGGAACGCCGTTTCCTGATGGTTACCTTGTAAGGAAGGAGCTCGAAATGGATCCCATCTTCGAACCGGCATGGGTCAACTACCTCACGCCCATCAGTGACTACGCCGGGTACGGCCTCATCGCCGTCTTCGCAGCCTCATTCGTCTGGACCTGCGCCACGCTGGGCGGCATGGTCTCGCGGGCCGGCGAGATCGATAAGGCAGAAGGGAATGCCGACCAGACCAAGGACGACGCAAAGTAGTCCAACCGCAACGATATTGACCTTTTTTCCCGGTCATGATTAAATCCTAGCAATCAGCTAGGATTTTCTTTTTGTGCTAAAAGTCCCCCAAAAAGCCGACCATGCCCTGCTGCTGATGCGCCATCTGGCCGTCAGGCACGCCGCCAAACAGCCGCTGTCCCTCGAGGACGTGGCCAAGGCCGAAGGCATCTCCCAGGGATACCTCGAAGAGGTGGCCCGGCTTTTGCGTTCAGCCAAGCTGGTCGAGGGGCGCCGCGGCATCGGCGGCGGCTATGTGCTTTCGCGCGATCCTCAAGACGTCACCGTGGCCGACGTGGTCACGGCCATCGAAGGCCCCAAGTGGACCGCAGAATGCCTCGGCGAATCCAAGCGCCCGCGCGTTGCCGCGCACGACGTCCTGTGGCGCAAAGTGCAGGGCCAGGTGATGACCATGCTTCGCGGCATGACCATTGCCGACGTCGCCGAGGAAGCCGCCGCCCAGGCCAAGCGCGCCGAGACGCTGACCAAGTAATATGGAAACGACTCTCGATCCCATCCGCGCGGTCTACGACGACCACTCCAGCGCGAAAGTGAAGTACGCCGCGCCCGAAGGCCTCTCCGAGGAGATCGTGCGCGAGATTTCGCGTCAGAAAAACGAACCGGACTGGATGCTGGAGAAGCGCCTGCGCGGCCTTGAGCTGTTCCTGCAGACCCCGATGCCGTCATGGGGCCCGTCTTTGGAAAATCTCGACCTCAACAAAATCGTCTACTACGTCCGCCCCGACGCCAAGGAATCCAAGACGTGGGATGAGGTGCCGGCCGACATCCGCGCCACTTTTGAAAAGCTGGGCATCCCCGAAGCCGAACGCAACTCGCTCTCCGGCGTCGGCGCGCAGTTCGATTCCGACGTGGTCTACCACAGCCTCAAGAAGGAGTGGGAGGAGAA
The DNA here is from genome assembly GCA_964491475.1 of uncultured Gammaproteobacteria bacterium. Classification (GTDB taxonomy): domain Bacteria; phylum Patescibacteriota; class Patescibacteriia; order SG8-24; family SG8-24; genus JAHFIW01. Next base: position 154,691 of record CAZBFO010000001.1, read on the forward strand.
GGGCGTGATTTTCGAGAACATGGACGTGGCCGTGCACCAGTATCCGGAGCTGGTGAAGAAGTACTTCATGACCGATTGCATCCCGGTGTCGGATCACAAGTTCATCATGCTCCACGCTGCCGTCTGGAGCGGGGGAACGTTCATCTACGTGCCGCCCGGCGTGAAGGTCAACGTGCCGCTGCAAGCGTACTTCCGCATGAACCAAGAAAAGGGCGGACAGTTCGAGCACACTTTGATTATCGTCGATGAAGGCGCGTCAGTTGAATACATCGAGGGCTGCAGCGCGCCGCGGTTCGCCGCCAGCGCTTTGCACGCCGGTTGCGTGGAACTGCACGTCAAGAAAAACGCGCGCATCAAGTATTCCTCGATCGAGAACTGGAGCAAGAACACGTTCAACTTGAACACCAAGCGCGCGGTTGTCGAGGCGCACGGCACCGTCGAATGGCTCAACGGCAACATGGGCTCGGGCACGACCATGCTGTACCCGTGCAGCGTGTTGCGCGGAGAGGGCGCGCATTCGGAATCGCTCGGCGTGGCCTTCGCCGGTCCCGGACAAAACCAGGACACCGGTTCCAAGGTGATTCACGCGGCGCCGCACACCACTTCGGTCATCCGCGCCAAGTCCATCAGCAAGGACGGCGGCATCTCGACCTATCGCGGCCTGGTACGCGTGACGGCTGCCGCCAAGGAGACGGCTTCTTCCGTGAACTGCGACGCGCTGCTGATGGGTGACGGGTCGGTCTCGAACACCTATCCGTTCATGCGCGTGGACACCTCCGCCGTGGACGTGGCGCACGAGGCGACCGTGGGGCGCATCGGCGAAGAGGAAATCTTCTACCTGATGTCGCGCGGACTGTCCGAGGAGAAGGCGCTAAAGATGATCGTCAGCGGATTCATCGAGCCGGTGACGAAACGGCTGCCTCTGGAGTATGCGGTGGAGCTCAACAAACTTATTGAGTTGGAGATGACGGGGTCGGTGGGATAAACCCGTTGTGCGCGTGTTCTGCTCATGCGGGCCGCGGGTCCTGTCAGGGGCTCACCCCACGAGTGCTCGGTCGCCTGCGGGCGACACTGCGCGCTCGCGGGGTCCCCAGCCCCTGCCACCCGCGGTTCGCATATGGAGAGCACGCAACGCATTTATGAACGACACATTGATGGCACAACCCAAGACGCTTGAAGGCCTCCGCAAAGCGGCTGCGGCCGACTTTGCGTTGGCGCACGATGTTTCGCTCAAGTACGGGTTGAACGTGTTTTTTTCGCCGAAGACTGTTGCGATGCCGTTTGGTGATGTGGACTCTGCTGTCCGCTCGGAGATTCGGTTGCCGGAGGGATTGGCGGCTTACTCATTTGAGGAGTGCATGAATGATCCGAAGATGGCCGAGGCGGTGTTGAACGCGCTGGCGGCCAAGGACATTCGTGCCGAGAAGATTGCGGCTTGGCATCGCAGTCAGGCGGGAGTCGGGACGGCCATCGTGGTGCCGCCGAATTTTTCTTCTGATGAGCCGATTCGAATTGATTTGGTGCTTCGAGATGCGCGACGCGTAGAGAATGTGTTGATCGTGGCATGCGAAGGCGCGCGCGTGACCGTGGTGGAGCATCTTCGTTCAGAGGCTATGCCGGGAAGCGCGGCAGACGACGCCGCCTCCGCTATAAAGAATGACGAGGTGAAACTTCGCAGCGCAATCACAGACATCATCGTGCATCCCAACGCCAAGGTCACGCACATCTCGCTGCAGGATTTTGCCGAGAACGTCACCGACCTCTCGCTCAAGCGCGCCAAAGTGCAACGCGACGCTTCCATGACTTGGATCGAGTGCGTCTTTGGCGGCGGGTTCAGCCAGTCGCTGGTCAGCACCGAACTGTTGGAGGAAGGCGCGTCGACCGGATCGAAGACGCAGTTCTTCGGTCGCGCCTCGCAGAAGTTCGATCTGTATCAGCACGTTCGCCACGCGGCTTCGCACACGCACTCCGAACTCCGCACTCGCGGCGCGCTGATGGATACGGCCAAGACCATTTATCGAGGCCTGGTTCGTATCGAGAAGGGGACCAAGGGCTGCATCGGCCATCAGAAGGAAGACACCTTGCTTCTCGGCGAGAAGGCCGAGATCGATGCCGTGCCCAATCTCGAAATCGAATCCGAGGACGTCCGCTGCGGCCATTCCGCCTCGGTCGGGCGCATCGACAAGGACAAGCTGTTCTATCTGATGTCGCGCGGGCTCGATGAAGGAGCGGCACGCAAGTTCTTGGTCGAAGGCTTCTTTGCGCCTATCGTCAACGAGATGCGCGCGGCCGGCCTTGAAGACCGCGTGCAGTGCATCATCGACGAACGTATCGCGCCGTTGTAGGTGTCGAGAAGAAACATGACACGCTTATGAAAGACACGCTCGACGTCGCAAACCTCCGCAAGGACTTTCCGATGCTGTCGCAGAACGACGGCAAGCGTTTTGCGTACCTCGACAGCGCCTCGTCTTCCCTGACGCCCGCACCAGTGCTGGCGGCCATGGACGACTACTACCGCACCTACCGCGCCAACGTGCATCGCGGCATGTACAAGATCAGCGAGAAGGCCACCGAGCGGTACGAGGAAGTCCGCCGCAAGATCGCCGACCTCATCCGTGCCGACGAGAACGAAATCGTCTTCACCCGCGGCACCACCGAAGGGATCAACATGGTGGCGCACTCGCTCGCCAAGCGGCTCGGCAGCGGTGACGAAGCGGTGCTGACCGTGATGGAGCATCACGCCAATCTGGTTCCGTGGCAGCAGTACGCCAAGGAATACGGCTTTGCGTTGCGCTTCATTCCGCTCACAGCCGACTACCAACTCGACACGGAGGCGGCGCAAAGGATGATCACTCCGGCAACGAAGGTCGTCGCGGTCACCTACGCCTCGAACGTGCTGGGCACGATCGTTCCCGTCGCAAAAATTGCCGCTCTTGCTCGTGCGGTCGGCGCAACCGTCGTCATCGACGCAGCGCAAGCCGCCGGCCACGCGCAAATCGACGTCCGCAAATGGGACTGCGACTTCCTGGCGTTCTCCGGACACAAGATGTTCGGCCCCACCGGCACCGGCGTGCTCTACGGAAAGAAGGCCGCTCTCGAAAAACTGACGCCGATGCAGTACGGCGGCGACATGATCAAGGAAGTGCGCTTCGAGGACGCCACTTGGAACGAGGTGCCGTGGAAATTTGAGGCGGGTACGCCGAACATCGCAGGGGTTATCGGACTTGGTACTGCAGCCGATTACGTTCGTGCCATCGGCGTCGACATGATTGGCACGCACGAAACTGCGTTGGCCAAAGATGCCGTCGCCAAACTCACGGCCGTTCCGGGCGTTCGAATCATCGGTCCCGGAGCGGACGCGGAACGCACGGGCGTGGTCTCCTTTGACGTCGAAGGCATTCACCCGCACGACGTCGCCACCATTCTTGATGCCGAGGGCGTCTGCGTGCGCGGCGGCCATCACTGCGCCATGCCGTTGCTGCAGTCGCTCAAGCTGGTCAACGGCACCACGCGTGCCAGCTTCGGGGCATACAGCACCGCCGAAGACGTCGGCGCGCTCGTGGCAGGCATCATCAAGGCGCGCAAAATCTTCAAACTCGCCTGATATGGAACTCTACATTGACTCCAGCGACGACCTCATCGGCGACGAGCAGATGTACATGGAGAACATCCTCGACCACTCCAAGCATCCGCACAACGCCGGCACCATCCCAAACGCCACCTTCATGCACCAGGAGGTCAACACCTCCTGCGGCGACGCCATCTCCATCTACGTGAAGCTGGCCGACGGCAAAGTGACCGACGTGAAGTTCGACGGTCACGGTTGCGCCATCAGCCAGGCAAGCGTGTCGATGCTCACCGACTTCGTGAAAGGCAAGACGGTCGCGGAACTGCAGGCGCTGACCAAGGAAGACATCTTCGGCCTGCTGGGAATCACTGTCGGCATGACGCGTCTCCGCTGCGCGTTGCTCGGACTCAAGACGTTGGAAATCGGACTCGCGGAACACCTGAAGGACTCTGGCACATAACTCTCCATCCCTATGTCACTCAAAATCGCGAAACTCCACGTCTCCCGCGAGGGCAAGGAAATCGTCAAAGGCGTGTCGCTCTCCGTTGCGCCCGGCGAAGTGCACGCGCTGATGGGACAGAACGGCTCCGGCAAATCGTCACTGGCCAACGCGCTGATGGGCCATCCCAAGTACGCCATCACCGACGGCACCATCAGCATCGACGACGAGGGCCTGACAGCGCTCAAACCGAACGAGCGCGCCGCCAAGGGCCTGTTCCTGTCGATGCAGCATCCGCCCGAGGTCTCCGGCGTGACCGTGGCGCACTTCCTCCGCGTCATCACCACCACCGCGCGCCGCGAACCGCTCTCGGTTGCCGATTTCCGCAAGCTGCTGATGGAAAAGATGGCCGACCTCAAGATCGACGGGGCCTTCATGCACCGCGGCCTCAACGAAGGCTTCTCCGGCGGCGAAAAGAAGCGCATGGAAATCCTGCAGCTGGCCCTGCTTGCGCCGAAATATGCCATACTGGACGAGACCGACTCCGGCCTGGACGTCGACGCGCTCAAGATCGTCAGCGACGGCGTGAAGAAGCTGCGCGAGCAGGGGATGGGCGTGCTGCTCATCACTCACCACACTCGCATCTTGCAGGATTTGGTTCCTGACAAGGTCCACGTACTCAAGGACGGCCTAATCGTGGCCGAGGGCGGCTCGGAACTGGCCTCGGAAATCGAAAAGGAAGGATTCACCAAGTGGTAAACCGACACTTATGGTCATCAAGGACGAAGTCATCGAAGTGCTGAAGAACACACTCGACCCCGAACTCGGCATCGACCTGTACACTCTCGGGCTTATTTACGATGTCGACATGGACGAGAAGAACCAGAAGCTGGTCATCAAGATGACCTTCACCACGCCGCTGTGCCCGTACGGCCCGCAGATGGTCGGCGAACTCAAGAGCAAGTTCCGCGCGCTGGGCCTCGACGACGTCAAAGTGGACGTGGTGTTCGACCCGCCATGGGAACCCAGCGAGGAAGTCCGCGCGATGTTGGGGGTGTAACCCGAAAACGCTCCGATTACGGGGCGTTTTTTGCATTTGACAGCATCGGGCCTGGCTGGTTAATTGGCGGGCGTTTTCGTTCATGCTAACGTATAAGCGCTATGCGAAACGAAGAGAAAATCATCGGGATGATTTCGGACTTGGGCAATCAGGTGAACCGCAGGTTCGACGCGCTCGAAGCCAAAGTCACCGGAATGAACGCGGATATCGGCGATCTGAAAACTGATGTTGCTAGCCTGAAGTCGGACGTCGCAGTGCTCAAATCCGACGTCGCAGTGCTCAAATCCGACGTCGCAGTGCTCAAGTCAGACAATGCCGATCTGAAAGGCTCCCAAGCTGCCATGACCGAAGGCATCTCGCATCTCTACGACCGCATGGACTCACTCGAGACGTACGTGCGCGAAAAGGTCGCCACCAAAGACGACCTCGCCGCCCACGGCTTCCGCATCACCAGGCTCGAACGGCTTCAGGGCATAGCCTGAACCAATAGGAGGACTCGATGAAAATGCGACGCGAATCCAACGGCATCTACGTGGTCAGCCTCGAACGGGGCGACGACCTTCGTTCCTGCGTCGAAAAGATGGCGCTCGACGCTGACATCGTCGGCGGCCGCGTCACGGCCATCGGCGGGGTCGAGAACCCGGAGCTCGGCTGCTACGATCTGGCCACCAAGTCGTACTCGCGCAAGACCTTCAACGGCATCTACGAGCTGGTGTCGCTCGACGGCAACCTGACCATCAAGGAAGGCAAGCCGTTCCTGCACGTGCACGCGGTCATCTCCGGTGCCGACTTCGTGGCGTACGCCGGCCACCTGTTCGACTGCAAGGTCGGACTGGTCGCCGAAATGTTCATTGATCCGCTCGGCGCGCCGCTGGCGCGCCTGCTGTGCGAAGACATCGGCCTGTCGCGCTGGGAGCCGCTGGGCGTCAAGCAATAGTCACGACCATGAAGAGACTCTGGTTCAGGGCAAAGTACTACGGCTACGGCTGGTATCCCGCGACCTGGGAAGGCTGGCTTTCGATCGCCGTCTGGCTGGCAGCCGTCCTCGCCGGCATGCGCCTGTTCGTCGGCGCCACCTTGGCGGACCCCACCAACTTCTGGCTGACGTTGTGCTTCGTCACTTACGTCAGCCTGCTCACCGGAGCGCTCGTCCTCCTCTGCCTCAAAAAGGGCGAAAAGCCCGGTTGGCGCTGGGGCAAGCCGAAGGAGCCCAAAAAGTAGGCGCTTTCCCGCCCCATAAGGCGGGATTTTTCTTTTGTGCTAGACTGCAAGCAGAACCTCTAACCCGCACCCTTATGGCGCACGCCGTCACCGTCTACTCCACGCCCACCTGCCCGTACTGCAAAATGGCCAAGAGTTTCCTGGCCGAAAACAAGATCGACTTCAAGGAAGTCGACGTCTCCATGGACGACAAGGCCGCCCAAGAGATGATCGACAAGTCCGGCCAGATGGGCGTGCCGGTCATCGACATCGACGGCAAGTTCATCGTCGGGTTCGACAAGGACGCGATGAAGGCGGCGTTGGGACTCCAGTAAGCAGAAACGCCTCGCGCAAATGCGAGGCGTTTTTCAATTGCGTGAGTTTACTTGAGCCGCGCGGCCGCACGCTTCCAATCGACGTGCTCCCAGAAACCTTTGATGAATCCGGCGCGATCGTTGCGATGGTCGATGTAGTAGGCGTGCTCCCAAACGTCCAGCGTCAGGATCGGCCTCTTGTCAGTGCCGACCGGCGTCTCCGCGTCCTTGTATTGGGCGATCTCCAACGTGCCGTCGGCCTTCTGCACCAGCCAGGCCCAGCCCGATCCGAACAGCGTCAGCGCCTTCTGGCCGAACTGTTCCTTGAAGGCCTCGACCGAACCGAAGTCGCGCATAAGCGCATCCGACAGCGCACCTTCCGGACCGGAGGCAGTCGGAGCAAGGCACTCCCAGAAGAACGAGTGGTTCCAATGCTGCGCGGCATTGTTGAAGACGCCGGCATCCTTGCCGCGCGAGTCTGCGACGACCTCCTCGAGCGACATGGCGGCGCGGGGCGTGTTTTCGACTGCGGCGTTGAGTTTGCTGACGTAGGCGGCGTGATGCTTGCCGTGGTGATACGAAAACGTTTCCGCGCTCGTCCAGGCGCCGAAGGCGTTCGGAGCGTACGGGAGTTCGGGGAGGGTGAAAGCCATAAGTGACGGTGATGCGGACCAGCGTCCGCGTGCGGTCATACTAACCCCGCGGCACTTCACAGGCAAGGCGCGACGTGATAGCCTCGTGCTGCCTGCGCATTGCAAGGCGAGGAGACAGCATGACCGAACAATGGAAAGACGCCGCGCGCCCGAAGTACCTCGGAGCCAACCGCGACAACATCTTCGCTGACTGGGACAAGACCTACGGCTGCGGCCACTGGCGTCTCGCCTGGCGAGTCGCCGGCATTGACGTGGACTTTCAGGGTGCCTGCGCGCTGTACGAGGACGCCTACTTCTTCTACCTGCGTCAGCACCCGCTGACGCTGCGCCGCCTGCTCCGCGATGCCAGCAACGTCTACGACGACGCCGAGAGCAACGTGCACAGCGGCTTCGACTATGCCAAGCAGGAAACCAACCGCACCCACGTGCAGGACATCGCCATCCGGCGCTGCGTCCTCCGCCACGGCAAGTGGTTCCAAGGCAAGGAGCTGATCCAGATCCGCGACAGCATGGGCAAACACCCGCTAAGCATGGAGCTGTCGCCCGGACAGGTGCCGTTCCACCTGCCGGACCTGATCGAGCCGTACGAAGACACCCGCCGAAACGCCCAATGGTACAAGGTGGGCTCGGTAGAGGACTTCTACCAGCGGAATCGCTACCTCCAGATTCGGACCTGACGCTCTTTTTACCGCGCTGTTGCGCGGTTTTTTGTTACCTGATGAGCGCGGCCCAAGGGTTGCCAAACCCAAAAAAGTGTGTTACCTTCGCACAGTTATCACCTATGGTCGACACCATCATCCTGCGGACAAATGAAATCTGCCTGAAGGGGAGCAACCGCGGCATGTTCGAGCGGCATCTTTTGAATGACCTGCGGGTCCGGCTGGCGCCCATCGGCACGTTCAAAGTGCGCGCCGACCAGGGAAGCGTTTTTGCTTTTCACGAGGGTGCATTGAGCGAAGCGCAGATCGCGGCTGCAGCCGAAGCCGTTCGCACGACTTTTGGCGTGGCCACGATTCTGTTTGCCGCGCGCGTCGCCAAAGACATCGAAGCGATGGGCGCCGCGGCGGAAGCGTTGATCGCCAAGAGGGGAAAGACCACCTTCAAGGTGTTCGCCTCCCGTTCCGACAAGACCTTCCCCACGCAGTCGATGGAAATTGTACGCATCGTCGGCGCTCGGTTGCTGGCTAACGTGCCGGATATCACCGTCGACGTGCGCACCCCTAAGACTGACGTGGTGATCGAAGTTGCCAAGGAGTTCGCCTACGTCGCCGTAGGCAGCGAAGCGGGCGCGGGCGGATTGCCGGGCGGCGTCGCCGGCAAAGTCGTTGCCATGCTTTCCGGCGGCATCGATTCTCCCGTGGCCGCCTGGAAGCTGATGCGTCGCGGCTGCGTGCCGGTGCTGGTGCACTTTCACAGCTATCCCTACGTCGGCGCCGAGTCCATCGACAAGGTGAAGCGCCTCGCTGCCAAGCTCGACCGGTTTTTCCCCGGCCTGACTTTGCATCTCGTGCCCATCGGCGACGCCCAGCGCGAAATCACCGTGAAGTCCGACGAGACCATGCGCGTGCTGCTGTATCGCCGCCTGATGTTCCGCATCGCGGAGAAGATTGCGGCACGCGAAGGCGCCTACGCGGTCGTCACCGGTGACAGCGTCGGCCAGGTCGCTTCGCAGACCATCGAGAACATCTCTGCCGTTTCCGCCGTGACTACCATTCCGACGTACCGCCCGCTAATCGGCGACGACAAGGAAGACATCGTCCGTGTTGCCAAGCGCATCGACACCTACAAGACTTCCATCGAGCCGCACGACGACTGCTGCACGCTGTTCGTGCCGCGCCGTCCGGCCACTCGCGCCACCATTGCCGAGCTCGATACAGAAGAAGCCAAGTACGAAGTGCATGCCTTGGTCGATGCCGCGCTGGCCGCGACCGAAACCGTCGCCGTCACAAGCACGCCCGCGCGTGCTACAGTAGCCGCGTAACCGCCGCAATTATGGGAACGCTCTACATCATCGCCACGCCCATCGGCAACCTGGAAGATGCCACCTTCCGCAGCATTGAGACGCTCAAAAAGCTCGATGCGCTTTTTTGCGAAGACACGCGCGTGACCGGCCGCCTGCTTGAGCGCTACGGCATTCACGTCCCGATGCAGTCGTACCGCGAGGACAGCCACGGCCTGAAGTTGCCGAAGATGTTGGAACTGCTCCGCGCTGATAAAACCGTCGGCCTCGTTTCCGACGCCGGCACGCCGACCATCGCCGATCCCGGTTTCCGCATGGTGCGCGACGTGCTCCAAGCCGAACCGGAAACGACCATCATCCCGATCGCGGGTGTCTCTGCCGTGACCGCCGCGCTCTCGATTGCAGGCTTCTCCGCCGACCAGTTCACCTTCATGGGTTTTCCTCCGCACAAGAAGGGCCGCAACGGCTTCTTCAAAGAAGCGCTGGATCAGTCTCGCACCGTCGTCCTGTACGAATCTACCCACCGTATCGAAAAAGCGCTCGAATCCATCAACGAGCTCGCTCCCGAGAGAAAGCTGGTAGTATGCAGGGAGCTCACCAAGATGTTCGAGACGACCTATCGCGGTATCGCTGAGGAAATCAGCACGCAACTTTCAGCCACCAGCAGTAAGGGGGAGTTCGTCATCGTAATAGAAGGCAAACCTTAAACAAGCCTCTGGCGAAGTCGCGGATGCACTCATTGCGTCACCGCGGGTGGCAGGGGCTGGGGACCCCGCGAGCGCGCAGCGTCGCCCGCAGGCGACCGAGCACTCGTGGGGTGAGCCCCTGACACCCGCGGCACGCATATATACTCCACGCACACTCCGACAAGCACTTCTATGAAAACCTACTACATCACCACCACACTCCCATACGTTAACGCCGACCCCCACATCGGCTTCGCTTTGGAAATCATCCAAGCTGATGCGCTCGCACGTTGGCACCGCCTCCACGGCGAAGAGGTCGTGTTCAACACCGGCACCGACGAGCACGGCCAGAAGATCTACAAGAACGCCATGGAAGCCGGCATGGAACCGAAGGCCTACTGCGACATGTACGCCGCCAAGTTCCACGGCCTCAAGGATGCGCTCAACCTTTCCTACACCAACTTCATCCGCACCACCGACGATTATCACGTCGCTGCCGCCCAAGAATTTTGGAAGCGCTGCGCCGCCAACGGCGACATCTACAAGGCGCGCTACCAGACCAAGTACTGCATCGGTTGCGAATTGGTCAAGACCGATTCCGAACTGGACCACGGCAAGTGCCCGATCCACCCGAAGCTGGAAGTGGAACTTCGCGACGAAGAAAACTATTTCTTCAAATGGTCCAACTACGGCCAGGCGTTGCTTGATCTGTACTCGGCTCGCCCTGACTTCGTCGTGCCGTCCGGTCGCCTGAACGAGATCAACTCGTTCGTCCGCGGCGGGTTGCAGGACTTCAGCATCTCGCGCCTTAAGTCAGCGATGCCTTGGGGCATTCCGGTGCCGGGCGACGACGAACACGTCATGTACGTGTGGTTCGACGCGTTAGTGAACTATATTTCGACCATCGGCTGGCCGATCAACATGGGCAAGTTCGAGGAGTTCTGGCCGGGCGTGCAGACTGCGGGCAAGGACAACCTCCGCCAGCAGTCGGCCATGTGGCAGGCCATGCTGATGTCGGCCAAGCTGCCGCCGTCCCAGCAGATATTCATTCACGGCTTCATCACCGCCGAGGGGCAAAAGATGTCCAAGTCCACCGGCAACGTCATCAATCCCTACGACCTCGTGACGCAGTACGGCACCGACGCCGTGCGCTACTTCCTGATGGGCGGCATGCCTTCGTACGAGGACGGCGACTTCTCCAAAAAGCTGTTCGAAGAGAACTACACCTCGAAACTGGTGAATGGCGTCGGCAACTTGGCCGCACGCACCGCCACCATGGTCGAGAAGTATTGCGAGGGCAAAGTTCCCGCCGAACAGCCTGACCGCTTCGACACCTCCGCCTTCTGGAAGGACTACTCCGCTGCCCTCGATGCCTTCCGCTTCGACGAAGCCGCCCGCGTGTTGGAGAAGTACGTCACCGCGGTTAACCAAGCCATCGACCAGGAAGCGCCGTTCAAGAAGGCCAAGGAAGGCATCGACGTGTCACCGTTCATGTACCAGCTCGCCGAGGCCCAGCGCCACATCGGCATAGCCTTACTGCCGGTAATTCCGGCTGCCGCCACCCATATTCTTGGCCAAATTTCGGTCCGCCCCGAGGATGTCCTGCTGCCGCGCGATGCGCGGTGGGGGAAGCTGGTTCCGGGGACGACGGTGGTAAAAAGCCCGATTTTGTTCCCACGCCTTCCTGCCGTCGACGCGTCCGCTTAAGAGTCGCTCCACCTTGACCGCACGGGCATTTTCTGCCATAGTGCGACGTTCTTTCTTATCAGTCACAGGCACCGAGGAGAAAAAAGAAATGACGTCGAAAGCCGCCTTGATGACGGTCGAAAATGCGCAGCAGCAGACGCTTGCGGACCTGCGCCGACCGAATGAGCACGTCCAGTTCGGGCACATCTTTCTGACCTTGTGTCCCGACAGGCCCCTGGACCAGCTTTGTCTCGATGACATCCTGGATACCAACTGGCAGGGCGTCGAGACCGCCGTTCGTGACGCGATCGTCCGCGTATGCCACGAAGGAGACCTCTCGTCAGGGACGCTCCAGGATACGATACGTCTCGTCGCGCTGGCGCTGCGGAAACTCGAGTCCGAAGATGCCCGTCTCCGCCGATTCGTGGCAGAGCATCCTCGCGTCGGCCTCATAGCGTATCTGACGGCGCTTTTCCCCGGACCAGTGGGCGAAAGCGTGCGCAAGGTCATCGCGGCACGGCGGAACGCCGCGGCAAAGATCGTGGAGTTTGCGTGCGTGCGTGACCGACTGTTCGAGGCTCGCATCAAGCTGGCCGAAGAGGTCGACGAGTCCCTCGACGCGCTGCTCACCAACGAGAGCGCCGAGTATCGTGAGCTGCGGGAAAGCGTCCCGCAGCTCGGCGCAGTTGCCAAGACGGCGGCCGGAATCCTTGGGGAAATCAAGGAATGGGAGGAACTCGAAGTCAGCATTGCCGATCAAGAAGACCGTCGCATCGGTGACGCCGATGCGAAGGACACCAAGCGGCTCCAGCAGCTCGGCGGCAAGCAGGACGCGTATTGCGAGTTCGCTACCGCGCACTGCGGCCAAGAGATCAATGATCTCGGCACGGTAGAAATAGCGCTCCGACAGCTCGTCGCCGAGATCAAACGGAAAACCGAACCCGTCGAACTTCGCCTGCAGGCGATGCGAGATGCCCGAAAGCGAGAGCTTTACGGCCAGGCAGCGGCGATGTTCGACGCGACTACGAACGGCTAAATACCGCACCGACCGGATACGTCCGGTCGGCTTTTTTATGCACAGACGTGGCCGCCGACGACTCCGAAAGCCCAAAAAGTGCTATACTGCCAAAAGTTACCCGTTTTGAGCCCGAAGAGCATTCCCTATGAACATCATCGATATCAGCCTGCTGGTACTGCTCGGCGGCTTTGTGCTGTACGGCTTCTGGTTCGGCATCATCCACCTCATCGGTTCCATCGTCGGCCTGATCGTCGGCGCGATCGTTTCCGGAAGGATGTACGGCCCCGTCGGCGCCTGGCTCACGCCCTACGTGGGCGGCAACGCCAACCTGGGACGAGTCATCGCCTTCTTCCTGGTGTTCGTCCTGGTAAGCAAGCTGGTCGGGCTGCTGTTCTGGATTGTCGAGAAAATCTTCAAGTTCATCTCGATCATTCCGTTCATGAAGACCTTCAACCGGCTGCTCGGCGCAGCCTTCGGGCTGCTGGAAGGCACGTTGGCGCTGGGCCTGGCAGTGTACTTCGCCTCGCGCTTCCCGATTTCGGAGGCGACCGAAGCGGCCTTGCAGGGCTCGAAGGTCGCGCACGCGCTTCTGCCGGTCGGTTCGATTCTGGCACCGCTGCTCCCGCTGGCCGTTCGCGCCGCCCAGTCGTTCATGTAACAAGGTCATGCGCTTCATCGACACCCATTGTCACCTCGATTCGCCGGTCTACGAGCGAGACCTGGACATTGTGGTACGCCATGCCCGCGATGAAGGTGTCGAGATCGTCACCCTCGGCAACGACCTGGAGTCGTCGCGCCGGGCGGTGGAGATCGCCGAGCGCTATCCCAAAGGCGTCTATGCCGCCGTCGGCATGCACCCCAAACACATCGGCGGCAACTTGTGGGCCGACGACAAGCTGATGGACACCGTCGCCTTCAGCGAGCTGCTGCGGCATCCGAAGGTCGTGGCCATCGGCGAAACCGGCCTGGACTTCCACGCCTTGCCCACCTACACCCGCAGCGCCGCCGAACGCCAGATGGTGAACCGCATCAAGCTGAACCAGCGCAACGTCTTCAGCCGTTTCCTGGACCTGTCGCGCGAGTTCCGCCTGCCGCTGATGCTCCATTGCCGCGACGCCTACGGCGACATGCTCAACATGATCGAGACCTGGGACAAGACCACCCGCGGCTTCGATTCGCGCGGCGTAGTCCACTGCTTCTCGGGGGACTGGAAGACGGCTCGACGCTTCTTCAACCTCGACTTCTCGATTTCGGTCACCGGCGTATTGACGCACGGCGCTTACCAGAGCGAAGTCATACGGAAGGCGCCGGCCAGCAGGCTGCTCATTGAGAGCGACTGCCCGCACATGACCGCGATACCGTGGAGCCATCGCCGCAACGAACCCAGCTACCTGCCGCTGGTGGCCGAAGCCGTTGCCGCCATGCGCGACGTGAGCTCGGCCCAGATCTCCGCAGACACCACCGCCAACGCCCTCAAGCTGTTCCACCGCATTCCGCGATCCTGATGTACCTGCAACGTATCGACGCCCACAGCCATGTCAGCTTCCGCGCCTACCGCGACGACGCCGAAGCCGTGATTCGCCGTTCCCTCGAGGAGGGGACGGGCATGCTTGCGGTCGGCACGCGAATCGAAACCAGCCGCGAGGCCGTGGCCTGCGCCGACAAGTACGACGGCATCTGGGCGCTGGTGGGTCTGCATCCGACGCACGTGTTTTCCTCATACGTGGACGAAAACGAGATGGAGCACGAGAGCAGGCCCGAGAAGTTCGACATCGAGGCCTACCGCGCGCTGGCGAAAAGCTCCCCCAAAGTCGTCGGCATCGGCGAATGCGGGCTGGACTACTATCGGCTGCCCGAAGGCGGCGACCATGAGGCCATCAAGGCCGCGCAGCGCGCCGCCTTTAGCGGCCAGCTCGACCTGGCGTACGAACTCGGCTTGCCGGTAATGATCCACTGCCGCGACGCGCATGACGAGGTGGCGTCGATACTCGAGGAATGCCGCGACGCGGGCAGGCCGATCCGCGGCAACGTCCACTGCTTCACCGGCACATGGACCGAAGCGCAACGCTATCTGGCGTTGGGTTTCTACGTTTCCTTCACCGGCATCGTGACCTTTCCGCCGCGCAAATCGGACGCTGGCAAGGAGACCCTGGCCGACGTGGCCCGGCAGCTCCCCCTCGACCGCATGCTCATCGAAACGGACGCTCCGTACCTGGCACCGCTGCCGCATCGCGGCGAGCGCAACGAACCCTCGTACGTGAAGCACGTGGCGGCGTTCATCGCCGGGCTCAAAGGCGTCAGCACCGATGAAGTCGAACGGCAGACGCTGCAGAATGTACGCACGCTTTTCCGAATATGAAAAAGCCCCCATGATGCGGAGGACCGACCGCCGAAGGCGTATTGAAATGGCACGAATGATGGCCCGCAAAAAAGAGAAGGGGCGGCACGCAAACGCGTGCCGCCCCTTATTACGATGTCCGGAGCTTTCCGGACATGCCGCTTACGCGGACTTTTCGGAGCTCACCTTCCGCACGTAGAACATCTTCATGTTCTTCGGCTTCTCGGAGAACTCCACCACGTCCAGACCAGACTGGACGATGGCGGCCTTGAGGACCTCGACGGTGGTCGACAGCTCGGCTGCCATCTTCGGGTAGGCGCTTTCGAACTTGTCGGCCGGGGCCGTCGGGATCGGAGCGTTGGACTTGACGATGACGTCGTCCGAATCGGGCACATCGACCGATCCGTCGGTGTCGCCGCCGTTGTCGAACGGGTCGACGGCGTTGGCCGGCGGTGACGCCGGCGCAGCGCTTTCGACTCCCTTGGTCAGAGCCTTGCCGATGGCATCGCCGAACGTTGCGCCGCCGTGCGGACGGACCTTGTTCGGCGAGGACGCGGGGTCTTGGACCCGTTGAGCGTTGCCGCTCACCGGAGCCGAGGCGTTCTGACCGTCACGGCCGTGACCGCGGCGGTTGCGCTTCTTGCGGCGCTTCGGCTTGCTGCCGTCGACCGCAGGAGCGGCCGCCGGCCTGTCCGCCTGCACCGCCTCGCCCTGGTGGGGCACGTCCTGAACCGCCTTGCGGACGGCAGCAAGGGCGCGCCTCTTGGCTTCGTGGATGGCGTCGATCCGCGCAAGGGTGTTCTCGCGCAGGACGCGAGGGGTCTCCTTGCGAAGCGAGGCTTCGAGGGCCTTGGCGATCCGATGGGCGTTTTCGCGGATGACGTGAGGCATGCTGCCCGGCATCGTCCGAATCCCCAATCGGCTGTCCGACAGAAGGTCGTAGATCGACATCTGCCGATCACGGACGGTCACGTCGGCCACGCTGCGGACGGTGATGACCGTCGGCTTCCGCTCGAATGACCGAAGGGTCACCTTGAACGGGTCTTCCGGCTGTACCGGCGGGAGAAGCTCGTCCTCGTCGCCCTGCCGCTGCACCGATGCCGGCTTGGGAGCCGGGGCGGCCAGCGGAATGGCGAAGAGCGCGTTGTTCCTGCCGTTGCGCGCCTCGACGAGCGTCACGCGAGTGACGACGCCGGGCTGGACCCGTCCTTCGTAGCCGCGTTCCACCAGCACCAGTTGCCCGCCTTGGGAGCGGGACATCAGGCGCGGTGCACGGCCGGTGTCGCGTTCGTCGCTCCAGTCGAAGATCAGGTCTTCGATCTGCTGCGAACGCTGCTTCTGCTCGCGCACCCACTCTTCGCGGGTGAGCTCGCGGTAGTACACCGGCAGCGCCGAGCAAGCCACGCCGCGTCCCATGACGCTGCAGTAGTACGGCTTGACGTCGAGAACGGGGACGAAACGGTAGTCGTCGTACGTACCCGGAGTGACGTGCGTGCCGTCCGTGAGGACGGCTGCGACGTGCGTGCCCCTGCCATCCGGCTTGGGCACCGTCGAGAAGACGAGACCGTCGATGATTTCGCCCTTGTTGAAGGACTCCGGCAAGGGCCGGGGCCCGCCGAATTCACGATTGCCGTTATTCTTGTTGAAATGACCCATGGTGACCGCCTTTGCCTAGTGCGCCTTGCAGCGCGTCCATGTCCCGTTGCCGGGAGCCGTTGTACGCGACCCTTCGTCACGCAACGTTTCCAGGGGGAAACGTGGGGTATCTTTACCATAAAATAGGCCTTTTGTCAAGGTCGGACGGAGGCTGGTGATTCGAATAATGACGCTAAAATAAGGTAAAAAAGTGTTCACTTGACCTTTTCTGTCTTTTGCCGCCCGCCAAAACCGCCTAGGATTGACGAAAAGCCGATTTTTTGAGATACTACCGGCGATAGAAGTCGCTACCGAGGGTATATTTTTGTATATGGAACATCCTTCCTCGGCCGAAACTGCCCAACGGCAGGACGGCTCGATTGTCCGTGAGCTGCCACCGGAAGCCAAGAAAGAGACGGGGGACAAGCTGCCCAGCTACGTGTTCCAGGGATACACCATCGTCCGTGACGGCGATGGCGGTTTCATCGTGAAAGAGGATCGTCGCGTCCGCAACAAGCACACGGGCGAGTACCGTGATGCCGAGATTGAGACCTCGATCACTTTCACGAAGAAGCTGACCGGACTCCTTGCGGCCGATGAGACCGCCGCCGAGACCGTCGCCCGCATCTGCGACGAGCTGCGCCGCGCGCTCGACGGTAACGGCGGGGTCAAAGTGTTCTTTGACCGCAAGCGCGACAGCTTCAAAGTGTACGCCAAGTGGCGTTACGCGCTGGAACGCGGCAAGTCCCAAGACGAACGCATCCTCGACGTGCCGGTCCACGTCCTGGACTTGGTGCGTGCCAACCGCGAGTACTACAGGACCGACATCTACAACGAGTGGCACGGACCGCTGCTGCAGCGCAAACGCGAGGCGCTCATCAGCGAAAAGCTCGCCGCCGATTATCCGGAAGACGAGACCGGGCCGACCGGAACCGAAAAGGAATCGAAGGAGGAAAAAATGCTCATTACCGATGTCCGCACCATGACGTCCATGCAGGCGCGCGAGGCGCTCAAGGCGTCCGCAGGCATGCTGGCCGACAAGTTCGCGCCGCTCTTCGCGCTGCCAGAACAGACCGAGAAGTACCTGTCGTACGTCACCGACTTCGCCGACAGCACTTTCAAGGTGAGCTTCCGCAGCGACATGTCCAAGGACGCCTCCAACCGGATCGTCCGCGGCGTGCTGCTGGAGAAGTTCGCCGGCGACCAGGCCATGCTCTCGGCCATCGAGCAGCACCTGCCCGAACCGCCGAAGGCCGCCGAAACCGTTCCGAAAAAAGCCAAGGCAACCGATGACGACGAGCTCTTCGGCGCCGAATTGTCGGCAGAAGGGGAGGAATCCCCGGACTCCGTCCGCGAGGCCGACATGGCTGCGGCGGCACAAGCCGAGTACCTGAAGATCCGCGAAATGCTGTCCTACGTGGGCGAGGTGTCCATGCTGGAGCAGCGCATCGCCGAGCTCGAGCAGATGATCAGCCCCGACAACGGGGCCGTCTCGCGCGCCGCCCAGTTGGCGCTTGCCGAGATCGAGCTGGGCAGGATCGGCTCCGTATCCGAAAAGCGCGTGAATGATTTGCGCCGCTCGCCGGAGGAACGGAAGCTGCTGGCCGATCATCCGGAGCTCGATGCCCGCAACGTCCGCATCGACGAGAACGACCAGCTGGTGGCCTTCATTGACCGCCAGAACGTCGAGGCCGGCGTGAAGCGGGTGATGCGTCGCGTCACCGACGCCGCGCTTCGCGGCGAGGAGGTCACGGCAGTCGATGAGGAGCTGGCCGAGCGCATCGCCAACTACCTCAAGGAAATGCTTCTGGCCAAGAACCAAAGCGAGGCTACCCGGCAGCGATTCGCCGCCAGGTTGGCCTCCTACCACGTCACCGACTCCGAAGTCCACTTCAAGGACGTGCAGGCGCTGGTGACCACGGTGGCCGGACTGGCGCAAAAGCTGAAAGTCAAGGAAAAAGCCTAGGAACCGAGCGCCCCGTCAACGGGGCGCTTTTTCTTTAAAACCTCCTTGACCTTATCGGGCTTTTTCCCTAAAATCGCGTTAGTTGCCTGTGGAAAACGGGCAGCAGGCGCTGCACCCCGCCTTTCCGGAATTCGGAGACGGGTTTTATCGTTGCGTAGCATGGAAACGGCTCCCAAACCTCCCGAACAGCGCGACATCGACCGCCGCTACATGCTCCTGGCCGTCAGGATCATGGGCGAGTTCGGCGCTTCCATCGCCTTGCCCGTCGTGGTGCTGGCGGTGTTGGGAAAGAAGCTGGACGCCGTCTACGGCACCGCGCCTTATCTGCGCATCGCAGGTTTCATCCTCGCTGCGGCACTGACCGCGGCCATCATCAACAAGCGCGCCCGCGACTTCGGCAGGGAGTACGAGGCGCTCGGCAAGGAAGAAGAGGCTAATAAGGAAACGAAACAGTAGCACTATGTCAGTTCCGGTCGCTGCCGAAAAATTGTTTTCCCTGGGCTCGCTTTCGGTGACCAATTCTCTGCTCACCGGCTGGACGGTCGTCGCCGTACTGGCGGTTTTGAGCGCAATCATCGCCAAGACCGTGGCCGAAGTCCCCAAAGGTGTGCAGAACGTGGCCGAATTCGTCCTCGAAGGCATGCTCTCCTTCATGGATCAGGTCACTCACGACCGCGCCCGTTCACGCCGCTTCCTTCCCATCATCGGGGCGCTGTTCCCGTTCATCCTTTTTTCCAACTGGCTCGGGCTGCTCCCCGGTGTCGGCACCATCGGCATCTGGGGCATGACCGGTGAAGGCAAGGAGCTTATCCCGCTTTTCCGTCCGGCCACCAGCGACCTCAACATGACCATGGCGATGAGCATCTCCGTGGTGGTGGCCTCGCATGTCATCGGCGTAATGACCATCGGATTTTTCAAATACTGGAACAAGTTCATCCAACTGGGCAGCCTCTGGAAGGCGGTCGCCAAAATCGGCAAGCAGCCGGTGGGCGATTATGCCATCGGAGTGTTCTCGGCTCTCGTCGGCGTGATGGTCGGGCTGATCGAGCTGATGACCGAGGCGGCCAAGATGGTCTCACTGGCCCTGCGTCTCTTTGGCAACATTTTCGCCGGCGAGGTGCTGATTCACGTGCTGTCGTCACTGATGGCCTACGTCCTTCCGACGCCGTTCATGTTCCTCGAACTCATCGTCGGCATCGTGCAGGCGCTGGTGTTCTCGATGCTGACGCTGGTGTACCTGGTGCTGGCTACGGACGAGCCGCACGGTGACGACGAACATCACGAGGAAACCCACGGCAAAAAGCATGCCGACTCTCCTGAGCAATCCCACGCGTAGGGGTTGAGGAGACGGTTCGACGCCCCCGTGCATACGGCGGACTTCGAACCTCACCCTTAACCGAAGCGGAAGAAGGCGACCCCCGTCGACCAGAACGCTTCACGTCACCACTATGGCAGACCCCGCAATGCTGGCGTCAGTCAGTCCGGAATCGGTCAAGATTTTCACCAAAGGTCTCACCATGGCCGTCGGCGGCATGACCCCGGCACTGGCCATCGGTCAGATCGTCTCCAAAGCCATGGAATCGATCGGACGCAACCCCGAATCGCTCGGCAAGCTGTTCGTCCCGATGCTTCTCGGCGCAGCTTTCGCCGAATCCATCGCCATTTACTCGCTGGTCGTCGTCTTCACCCTCTAAAAGGAGTGCAGCGCGGAGGTAGATGGCTGGAGCGGAACGACAACCCCGCTTCAGCCCTCCTCTCCGCACTCCACACCTTCACTCGCACACACCTATGGTAACCGAAGTACAACAAGCCGTTGAATCCGCCGGCGTCCTCGGCACGTTCGGCGTCAACTGGAAACTGTTCCTCGCGCAGCTGATCAACTTCGGCCTGATTCTCGGCGTGCTCTGGAAGTTCGCCTACAAGCCGCTGCTCAAGATCATGGACGAACGCTCTTCCAAGATCGAGAAGGGGCTGCAGGACGCCACCGACGCCGCCAAGGCGCGCGGCATGGCCGAAGAGGAACGCGCCAGCATCGTGGCCGAGGCGCGCAAGAGCGCCAAGGAAATCATGGATGCCGCCACGGCGCTCGCGGAGAAGGAGCGCACCGAGGCCACCGCTCGTACCAAGGCCGAAGTGCAGAAGATCGTCGATGCCGGCCGCGAGCAGATCAAGTCCGAGCAGTCCAAAATGATGGCCGACGCCAAGTCCGAGGTCGGCATGCTGGTGGCCATGGCCGCCGAGAAGGTGCTCAAGGATAAGATCGATGCCAAGACGGACGCCGGCCTGATCGCCGAGGCCATCAAAGCGGTCGAGAAGGCCTCCTAATATGAAGACCTCTCCTAAAGAACTGGCCCGTGCGCTGTACCTGGCGACCAAGGACGCCAAGCCGGCCGAGCTGAAGCCGCTGATTGCCAACTTCGTGGCGGTGGCCAAGCGGCACGGCCTCGAATCGATGCTCCCCGACGCGCTGGCCTCGCTGCCGGAAGTCATGGAAGACATCGACAGCCGCACGCGCATCGTCATCGAGACGGCCACGGCCATCGGCGATGCTGATGAAAAGAAGGCCCTGGCGGCGGCCGGCATCGACGCCGAAGGGCGCGAAGTGGTCCGCAAGGTGCTGCCCGACCTGGTCGGCGGCATCCGTATCCGCACCCAGGACACCGTCATCGACGCCACCGTGCGACGCATGCTGAACGACTTGCAAAAGACGCTGACCCGCCCGGTTTCCTCCTAGCATCATCACCTATGGCTACAAAATCATCCATCATCGAAGCGCTGAAAAGCGAAATCCAGCATCTCGGCACGCACGCCGCTGCCGAAAAGACCGGCACCATCCTCGAAGTGTCCGACGGCATCGCCCGCATGTCCGGCCTGACCGACGCGCTCACCGCAGAAATGCTTGAGTTCCCGGGCGGCACCATGGGCGTGGTGCTGAACCTCGAAGAGCAGTCCGTCGGCGCGATGCTGCTCGGCGACTACTCGCACATCAAGGCGGGCGACCAGGTGAAGTCCACCGGCCGCGTGCTTTCGATTCCCGTGTCCGACAAGATCGTCGGTCGCGTCGTCAACCCGCTTGGCGAGGCCGTCGACGGCAAGGGCGAAATTTCCGGCAAGGCCACGATGATGCCTGTCGACAAGGTCGCGCCCGGTGTCATTACCCGTCAGTCGGTGAGCCAGCCGCTGATGACCGGCATCAAGGCCATCGACTCGATGATTCCGATCGGCAAGGGCCAGCGCGAACTCATCATCGGCGACCGCCAGACCGGCAAGACCACCATCGCCATCGACACCATCATCAACCAGAAGGGCAAGGACGTGAAATGCGTCTACGTTGCCATCGGCCAAAAGGAGTCCAAGATCGCGCAGATCCTGGGCCGCCTTGAGGCCGCCGGCGCCATGGACCACACCATCATCGTCATGGCCGGCGCTTCTGACGCCGCTTCGCTCACGTACCTGGCTCCGTACGCCGGCACCGCCATCGCCGAGTACTTCATGGCCAAGGGCGAAGACGTGCTGGTGGTCTACGACGACCTTTCCAAGCACGCTTGGGCCTACCGCGAAGTGTCGCTGCTGCTCCGCCGTCCGCCGGGTCGCGAAGCCTACCCTGGAGACGTCTTCTACCTGCACTCCCGCCTGCTCGAGCGCTCCGCCCGCCTCAACAAGGAGAGCGGCGGCGGTTCCATCACCTCGCTGCCCATCATCGAGACGCAGTCCGGTGACGTCTCCGCATACATTCCCACCAACGTCATTTCCATCACCGACGGCCAAATCTTCTTGGAAGGCGACCTCTTCAACAAGGGCGTCCGCCCGGCCGTGAACGTCGGCATCTCGGTATCGCGCGTGGGTTCCTCCGCGCAGACCAAGGCCATGAAGCGCGTGGCCGGCAAGCTGCGCCTGGAGATGGCCCAGTTCCGCGAACTCGAAGCCTTCGCACAGTTCGCCTCCGACCTCGACGAAACCACCCGCAAGCAAATCGAACGCGGCCGCCGAGCCGCCGAGCTCCTCAAGCAGGGCCAATACGCCCCGCTCTCGCTCGCTTCGCAGACCACGATTCTCTACGCGCTCATCGCCGGCAAACTCGACGACGTCGCCGTCGAAAAGATCGGCGCGTTCGAAGTCGGCTTCCGCGACTACTTAGGCAAGACCCGCCGCGATATCGTCGAGGCGATTGATAAGGAACTCGACCTCTCGGACGAGACGAAGGCGAAGATCGAGGAAGCGGTTGCGGAATACAAGAAGATCAACGGCTAGCTGAGAGGCGAGAGGCGGGCGTCGACTAAAAACCGCAGACGTTAAGGTACGAGGCGAGGATTTTTAGGCGATGACCGCCTCTCGCCGCCCACTAGAACCACCGAACTCAAGTATGGCAGTGTCTCCTCGAACAATTCGCCGCCGGATCAAGTCGGTGACCAACACCCGCAAGATCACCAAGGCCATGGAGCTCGTCTCCGCGTCCAAGATGCGGCGCGCCGTGGCGGCCGTTCTGGCCACGCGCCCCTACGCCGAGTCGGCCTGGAGGGCGGTGTCGGAAATCGCCAAGGTCACCGACCCGACGCTGCATCCGCTCCTTGCCGCCAAAGGCGGCGCCAAGCGCGTCCTGCTGGTGGTGTTCACCTCGGACCGTTCGCTCTGCGGCGGCTACAACGCCCAAATGCTCCGCGCCACGGCAGAGTTCCTGCGCGGACAGGGGAACGAAGTCGACATCGTCGCCGTCGGCAAGAAGGGACAGGCCATGCTGGCACGAACCAAAAAGCAACTCGTCGCGGCCTTCGAAGGACTGACCAACAACCCGCGCATCACCGACATCCGCACCATCGCGGACATCGCCATCGGCGACTTCACGGCGCACAAGTATGACTCGGTGCAGATAGGCTTCACCGACTACCGCTCCGCGCTGGTGCAGAAACCGGTCATCCGGCAACTGCTGCCCATCGTCCGCATCGGCGAGCTCGGTACGGTCAACGAAGCGGCCGCAGGCCAGGCGCCCCGCAGCGGGGGACAGGACATGGAGACAACGCCAGGCGGCGCCACCGAATACCTCTTTGAACCGTCTCCGCGCGCCGTGCTCGACCAGATGCTCCCGCGCCTCGTCGAAGCCCAGATCTACCAGGCGCTGCTGGAATCGTCCGCCTCGGAACACTCGGCCCGCATGATGGCCATGCGCTCCGCCTCGGACGCCGCCAGCGACATGATCGACGACCTGACGCTCACCTATAACCAAGCGCGGCAAGCCGGCATCACCCGCGAAATCGCCGAAATCAGCTCCGGTAAGGCCGCACTTGAATAGACACTCATATGAAAAACACTGGAACAATCTCCCAAGTCATCGGACCGGTCGTCGACGTGAAGTTCGAGGGCGAGCTTCCGAACATTTTGAATGCCCTCACCGTCGAGCATGGCAAGGACACCCTGACCCTCGAAGTCCAGCAGCACATCGGCGGCAAGTCGGTCCGCACCGTTTCGATGTCGTCCACCGACGGTCTTAAACGCGGCACCGCCGTCACCGACACCGGAGCGCCGATTTCCGTGGCCGTCGGCCAGGAAACGCTCGGCCGCATGTTCGGCGTGGTCGGCAACCCCATCGACGGCAAACCGGCGGTGCAGGCCAAGAAGCACTATCCGATCCACCGCCCGGCACCGTCGTTCGACCAGCAGTCCACCAAGGCCGAAGTCTTCGAGACCGGCATCAAGGTCATCGACCTGATCTGCCCCTTCGTGAAGGGCGGCAAAGTCGGCTTGTTTGGCGGCGCCGGCGTGGGCAAGACGGTCATCGTGCAGGAGCTCATCCGCAACATCGCCCAGGAGCACGGCGGCTTCTCGGTCTTCGCCGGCGTCGGCGAGCGTACCCGCGAAGGCAACGACCTCTACCACGAAATGAAGGATTCCGGCGTGCTCGACAAGACCACCCTGGTCTTCGGCCAGATGAACGAACCGCCGGGAGCCCGCGCCCGCGTGGCCCTGACCGGCCTCTCCATGGCCGAGTACTTCCGCGACGAGGAAGGCAAGGACGTGCTGCTCTTCGTCGACAACATCTTCCGTTTCACCCAGGCCGGTTCCGAAGTGTCCGCGCTTCTCGGCCGCATCCCGTCTGCCGTGGGCTACCAGCCGACGCTGGCCACCGAAATGGGCGCGCTCCAGGAACGCATCACCTCCACCAAGAAGGGCTCGATCACCTCGGTGCAGGCCGTCTACGTTCCCGCCGACGACCTTACCGACCCGGCGCCCGCCACCACCTTCGGTCACTTGGACTCGACGGTCGTGTTGGCCCGCGCGCTGACCGAGCTCGGCATCTATCCCGCCGTCGACCCGCTCGACTCCAACTCGGTGATTCTTGATCCGCTGGTCGTGGGTCAGGAGCACTACGACGTCGCCCGCGGCGTCCAGCGCGTCCTGCAAAAGTACAAGGACCTCCAGGACATCATCGCCATTCTCGGCATGGAAGAACTTTCGGAAGAAGACCGCCTGACGGTGGCCCGCGCCCGCAAGATCCAGAAGTTCCTCTCCCAGCCGTTCTTCGTCGCCGAAGTCTTCACCGGCGCCAAGGGCAAGTACGTCCCGCGCAACGAGACCGTCCGCGGCTTCAAGGAAATCCTCGAAGGCAAGCACGACGACAAGCCGGAGCAGGCCTTCTACATGAAGGGCGGCATTGATGAAGTGACCGCGTAAAAAAGTTTAGAGTTATAAAGTTGAAAGTTTAGGGTGGTGAGTTCTTTAAACTCTAAACTCTAAACTTTAAACTCCTATGCAACTCCACTTCGAACTCACCACTCCCGAACGCATCGTCCTCCGCGAGGAGTACGACGCCGCCACCATTCCCACCCAGGAAGGGGAGATTACGGTACTTCCCGGGCACCTGCCGCTGGTGGCCAACCTGGTGCCAGGAATGATCACGCTCCGCAAGGGCAAGGACGAGTCGTACCTGGCCGTTTCAGGCGGCTTCGTGGAGGTGCAACCGGGCAGCAAGCTCATCATCCTGGCGGACACCGCCGAGCGCGCCGAGGAACTCGACCTGGAGAAGGTCGAAGCCGCGCGCGACCGCGCCGAGAAGCTGCTGGCCGAGAAGCGCGCCGTCGACGACGTTTCCGCGGCCGCGGCCATGGCAGGGCTGCAGCGGGAGCTGGCGCGCGCCAAGGTGGCGCGAAAGCGGCACGGATCGCAGCGGCACATGCCTTCGGGGTCGTAATGACACCGCAAAAAGAGCGCCCGTGGGCGCTTTTTGGGTTGCCGCAAGCGTTGACTCATGCCGTTCGTCGTGGTATTGCATTCCACGACAGGCGTCGTGCCTGCCGACCGACACGAAGGAGGACACATGGTATACAGGGTCGCCCCTGCGGGCGAAGAGGAAGTCCGCCTGCTGTACCGGGAGCATTGCCGGAAATTGAGTCGTCTCACCGTCGAGTACGGCGCGATGCCCATGACGACATACGGCACCTTGGCGGATCTTTTCGACAAGGCCTGGTGCCGCGAGACCGCCTCCCCGAACAGTTGGGGATCGTGGTCGCCGGTCAAACCCTCCCTGGGCCAATGCGACGTCACCGCCCTGCTGGTGCAGACGCTCTGCGGCGGCGCGATCACCCGGACCACGGTTGAAGGATACGGCGCCCACTACGCCAACCAGCTCCCCAACGGCGAGGGCGTCTCGCTCTTGGACCTGACGCGCATCCAGTTCCCGTACGAAGTGCAGGTGTTCCCCGGCGTTCCCGTGGAACGCAGCCTCCTGCTGGAATCCCGGCAGTCGCTCGAAACCAATGTCAGGGAGCGCTACGAGCTGCTCCGCCAGCGCTTCGCCACGGCATTGTACGCAACGAACCGATAACCGCCGGTTCTCATCCTCGCCGCCCTGAACAAGGGCGGTTTTTTCATCCACCCCGCCCGCAAAATCATCTTGACTTTTACCCCTTTTTGCCCTACACTTTTCCACGCTCCGCCACGTTTTTAACCCAGGCAGAGGAGAACTAATGAGACGACAACGTATGTCCAACTCCGTTGCGAAGTTTTTGCTGGAACACAACGTGAAGCAGAGCGAGCTCTTTTCGAGCCCCGACGCGGCAGGTGCGCGCAAGCTTTACCGTTCGCAGCACCCCACCGAGATCGCGGCGCTCAAGTGCATGGATGGCCGCCTCAACCTGGCCATCATGACCCAGACCGAGCCTGGCATCATCCAGCCCTTCCGCAACATCGGCGGAAAGTTCGACATGGGCTGGCCGTACTTCGGCTCCGTGCTGGAGGCGTGGGTGAACTACTCGCTGGGCCGCGGCCGCAAGTGCCTCGTCCTGGCCACCTACCACTACAGCAAGGGCGACACCCATCGCGGCTGCGCCGGCCACGGCTACGACACCGACGCCGCCATCAAGGGCGCACATGCCCTGCGCGACCAGATCGAGCGCGTCTTCGGCAAAGGCCACGCCGTGGTCTACCCGATCGTCGTGGGCATCGAGACCGACGAGGATACCCTGGTTCTCACCGGCAACGACGGCTCCAAGCTGGACCTGTGCGCCGAGCTGCGCACCGGCGAAGACGACCTGTACCACAAGGTGCAGAAGCTCTACCCGGACATGGACGCGCAGATGGTCAACGACCTGATGCCGCTGGTCCGCGGAAACGTCCGCCACATCGCCAAGGTGCGCGAGATGCGCCGCCCAATCGAGGACGCGGAGCACAAGGAGCAGGTCATCGCCGTCGGTCGCGGATTCGACTGGCTGCACCTGCCGAACAAGGCGCTGATCGTCGGTCCGTACAGCCCCAACCTGGCGGCGCCCATCGGCGTTGCCGGCAAGGTGGTTTCGGGCAACATCAAGGGCAAGCGCATCGACCCCACCGAGGGCATCGTGCTGCTGTCCTCGGCGGTCTACCGCGACGAAGCCGGCTTCGAGCGCACCCGTGCGATCGAAAAGTGCCGCTCGCTGGCCCAGCTGGCCTTCGAGGCCGTCCGCGCCGACGCGCCGGAAATCATGGAATACGTCCATGTCATCGCCGGCACCGTCAACGAGAACACCCGCCTGTTCACCCAGGTGCCCTTCGAACCGAAGAGCTAGCCTGTCACGCGGCGGAAGTCCGAACGACCTGTTCGGACTTTTTCTTTTGCGTGCAACCTGGACGCCTTGACGTCGCCGCGATGAGATGGGACTGTTTTCGCATGGTCCTTCCCACAGTTTGCCTGTCCCGGCAAGGAGGCCGCCGTCATGCCCAGGACGTTCCATGACCGTGCCGACTGGGACGGCATCGCCCTCGAAAGCTTCGACGTCGGAGCCGGCAACAAGCCCAAGAGCCTGTCGTTCGAAGGCTACCAGTACGCCACGCAGGGGGAGGTGCGCGTGGCCCGCATCCTCAAACAGATGGGCATCGCCTTCACGCCCGACGTGCGCATCCGTCTGGAAACGCCCGACGGTCGCGACAGGTTCTTCGTGCCGGACTTCGTCTTCGACCGCAAGCCGTACATCTGGACGGCGCGCGGCAAGCAGAGGCTGATCCACGGCATCGAGGCCAAAGGCAAGACGCGCGGCGGTTCCTTCTCGGAGAAAGCCCTGGAAAACGTCCGCCTGCTCGAGCAGCAGCGCGGCATCGTCATCCTGCTTCTCTCCAACTCGCAAATCAAAGGATATTGGAAAAAAATGGCGCTGCCGCTGCACCCCATACCCGGCAGCACCGTTCCGTAAGCCGCCACGCGCGGCTTTTTTCATGCAAAGAAAAAACCGGCAGTGAGGATCCTGCCGGTTTCGCGTCACGAGGGGAGGCGCTCATCGACCGCGAGGAGACGCTTGACCTCGGCGAGCAGCGTGGCGTTGTCGAACGGCTTGCTCAAGAGCATGGAGACCTCCTCGGTCGCGCCGTTCAGCAGCAGGCGCACGTCGGCGGTCAGCATGACGATCGGCCCCTTGAATCCCTCGCGCCGCAGCGTGCGCGCCAGCTCCGTGCCGCACATGCGCGGCATGGCGTTGTCGGTCAGCACCAGGTCGTAGGCCCGAGGCGAACTGCGCACGGCCTCGAGCGCGATGGTGCCGTCCGAACAGGAGGTCACCTGGTAGCCCCTGCGGCGCAGCAGCATCTCCAGCACGTCGCGGATGCCCGGCTCGTCGTCGACCACCAGAATGCGCTTGGTTTCGTTCATTTTTGGCTCCTTGGAAAAGGTCTGGCGATACCGCGGCTTTCGCGATAACATAGCACTCTAGCAGCATTTTCACCGTCAGTCAATCCTGTGCCCACCACCCCCGCAGCAAAACCGGCAGACCTGGCAACCTTGAAGGAACGGCCGGCCGCGGCCACGCCCGCCGAAGCCGCCGCACCCGAACAGGGCGAGCCCGGCGGGCACCTGCTCACCGGCCTCAACGACGAACAGCGCGCCGCAGTCACCCACACCGACGGTCCGCTCCTGATCGTCGCCGGGGCAGGCACCGGCAAGACCACCGTCATCTCCAAGCGCATTGCCTGGCTGATCGAGACCGGCCGCGCCAAGCCGGAAGAAATCCTGGCACTGACCTTCACCGAGAAGGCCGCTGGCGAAATGGAGGAGCGTGTCGATCAGCTGCTGCCGATGGGCTATGTGGAACTGTGGATCTCCACCTTCCACGCCTTCTGCCAACGTGCCTTGCAGGAGCGCGGCCTCGACATCGGCCTGCCCAACGAGTTCCGCCTGCTCAACCAGACCGACGCCTACCTTTTGGTGCGCCGTCACCTCGACAAGTTCGACCTAGACTACTACCGCCCGCTCGGCAACCCCACCAAGTTCCTCCACGCCATGCTGCGTCATTTTTCGCGCTGCAAGGACGAGGACATCTCCCCCGAAGACTATCTCAAGTACGCCAGCGCGCTCGCCGTCAAAGCCGACGGCCTCGGCGAAGCCACCGACACCGAACAGCAAATGCAGGACGAGTCCAAGCGCCTGCGCGAGTTGGCGTCCGCCTACCGCGTCTACCAGAACCTGCTGCTCGAAGAGGGGAGCCTCGACCTCGGCGACTTGCAGATGTACGCCATCCGCCTGTTCCGCTCGCGGCCGCAAGTGCTGGCCGACTATCGCAAGCGCTTCAAGTACGTCCTCGTCGACGAGTTCCAAGACACCAACTGGGCGCAGTACGAGCTGATCAAGATGCTGGTCGGTAAAGAAGGCAACATCGTGGTGGTCGGCGACGACGACCAGTCCATCTACAAATTCCGCGGCGCCAGCATCTCCAACATCATGCAGTTCAAGTCGGACTTCCCCAAAGCGAAGGACGTGGTGCTGACCAACAACTACCGCTCGCGCCAAGGGATTCTCGACCACTCCTACAAGTTCATCCAAAGCAACAACCCCAACCGCCTCGAAGCCAAGATGGTTACGAGTGATGGCAAAAAAATCTCAAAGCGCCTCACGGGCGCGCGCGAAGGCGCGGCGGAAATCGAGCACCTGCGCTTTCCCACCCATGACGACGAGGTCATCGGCGTGGTCGACCGCATAATCGAAATGAAGGAGGAGGAACCGGAGCGCACTTGGAGCGACTTTGCCATTTTGGTGCGCTCCAACGGCGCCGCCGACGACTACAGCCGCATGCTGCAACGCCGCGGCGTGCCGTACCAGTTCCTGGCTCTGCGCGGCCTGTATTCTAAGCCCGTCATCATGGATTGCGTGGCCTACTTCATGCTGCTCGACGACTACCACGAGTCGCCGGCGCTGTACCGCACGCTGTCCTCGCCGCCGTATCGCATTCCCGGCGAAGACCTGATCCGCCTGGCGCACGAAGCCCGCAAGTCCGCGCAGAGCCTGTTCGACGTCATCGGCAGGCGAGGGGAGCTGGAATGGCTCTCCCCCGAAGCCATGCCCGTCCTGGACCGCCTGATGGAAAATATCGCGCGGCATACCAACTTCGCGCGCACCAAAGGCGTGACGCAGCTGCTTATCGCGTTCCTCACCGAGTCCGGCTACCTTAAGCACCTCAAGAACTATCGCGACACCGAAGCGCGCGAGCAGTTCGGTTACCTGCACCAGTTCCTGACGCGCCTCAAGCGCTTTGAGGACTTCCACGACGAGCCGACCCTGGCGCATTTCATGGAGGAGTATTCGCTCGAACGCGAGTCCGGCGAAGAAGGCTCGTTGGCTTTCGATCCCGACGCCGGTCCCGACATGGTCCGCATCATGACCGTACACGCCTCCAAAGGCTTGGAGTTTCCCTACGTGTTCATCGTCGACCTGGTCGACAAACGCTTTCCGTCCGTGGCGCGCCCGGAGGAAATCCCGCTGCCCGACGCGCTCACCAAGGAAATCCTGCCCGAAGGCGGCGACGTGCACCTCGAAGAAGAGCGCCGCCTGTTCTACGTGGCCATGACCCGCGCCAAGGACGGCCTGTTCCTGACCTCCGCCGAGGACTACGGCGGCAAGACCAAAAAGAAGCCGTCGCGTTTTTTGGCCGAGCTCGGTTTCGCGGAAGCTCCGACGCTGGCGGCTTCTGCTGAGCGGCTGGCCGAGCCGACGCCTGCCGCCGAGCCGACCGAGCCCGTGAAGTTGCCGACGCCCGAGCGCTTCAGCTTCTCCGCGATGGCCGCGTACGACAATTGCCCGCTGCAGTACAAGTACGCGCACATCATCAAGATTCCCTCGCTCGGGAAGGCCTCGCAAAGTTTCGGCAACACCATCCACGCCACGCTGGAGTGGTTCCTGAAGGAGCTGTCGGAGCGCGATGCGGCCAAAGCGCTGGCTGCCAACGCCGGCAAAGCCGCGTCCCCGACCGCAGAGGCCGTGGCCCGCTCGATCCAAACCTCGCTGCTCGACGCCGCTGCCGCCATTAACGGTTCGCTCTCCGTCACCCGCGAAGAGCTCCTTGCCAAGTACGAGGAATGCTGGCAGGACGACTGGTACGAGAGCAAGGAAGAGAAGGAGCGCTACCGCGGCGAAGGCCGCGAGGGCTTGTCGCGTTTCTACGACCAGTGCCTCGCCGTGCCGCCCAAGCCGCTGTTCCTGGAAAAGGAATTCAGCCTCAAGATCGGCGAGTACGCGCTCAAGGGCACCATCGACCGCATCGACGTCACCGAAGGCGGCGTGGAAATCGTCGACTACAAGACCGGCAAACCGAAAACCGAAGATGACCTCGACCTGGACGCCAAGCGCCAGCTGCTCATCTACCAGATCGCCGTTTCGCGGCTGTTCGGCCTGACGCCGGTGAAACTGACCTACTACTATCTGAAAGACGGCTCCAAGGCGAGCTTCATCGGCACCGAGAAGCAGCTCGCAAAGCTGGAGACCGATGCCGAGGAGACCTTCGGCAAGATCAAGGCCGGCAATTACGAACCCACGCCCGGGCGCCACTGCAAGTTCTGCGACTTCAAGGAGATTTGCGAATTCAGGGCGGCGTAGCGCGACAAACTCATGCGACTATCGCGACGGCATCTTCATCTCGGCGCAATGCTGCTGGTCATCCTGGCGGCGGCTTTCGTCTCCCACGGGAAGCGCACGACAGCAGGTTCTTCCCCTGAACATGCGAACGACGCGCGTCCTTCGTCTGCGCACGTCATGAAAGCGGTCGACGGCGACACGCTTCTGGTCGCCGTCGACGACGAGCGCGTCAAAGTGCGAGTCATCGGCATCAACACGCCCGAGACCGTCGATCCGCGCAGGGCAGTGCAGTGCTTCGGACGAGAGGCGTCGGCAGAGGCGCACAGGCTTCTTGACGGCTCTGCGGTCACCCTCACGGCGGACGCCACGCAAGACGATGTCGACAAGTACGGCCGCAGCCTGCGCTACGTCACCCTGCCCGACGGCAGCGACTACGGCCATCACATGATTGCCCAAGGATACGCGCACGAATACACCTACGAGACTGCCTACGCCAAACAGGCCGACTACCGCTCCGCCGAGCATGAGGCGCGCAAGGCCAAACTGGGCCTGTGGGCCAACGACACTTGCGCCGGCGACACCACCAAACCGGCCGTACCGTAAGCGCCGGCGAACGGCACTTGCGCCATTTTTGCACCCCGTGTAGGGTCGCCGCCGCTTATTCCTAACGGCGACCACCATGACCGCACCGAAGAACGACGGCAGCAGCAATGCCTGCCCCATCTGCCTGGCCCAAATCAAGGCCGACAGCGAGGGTCGGGGACTGACCATGGACGAATACATCTCTGCCGCCCGCGAGGCCATGAAGAGCGGGGATTTCTGCTAGGCTCGAAACCTGATATCGTTGAGTTGCTATGTCATTCGAAGAAAAAGTCCTGGGAAAACTTGACGCGATGACTGACCGCATGGGCTCGCTGGAAGGGACTGTTGGTTCGCTGGAGAATGCAGTTGGCTCGCTCAACGGACGCATGGGCTCTTTAGAGACCACCGTCGGTTCTCTGGAGAGCGCAGTTGGCTCGCTCAGCGGTCGCATGGGTTCGCTGGAGGGGACTGTCGGTTCTCTGGAGAGCGCCGTAGGTTCGCTCAGCGGACGCATGGGCTCACTGGAAGGCACCGTTGGATCACTGGAAGGCACCGTCGGCTCGCTGCAAGGCACGGTCGGCACGTTACAGGGGTCTGTCGTGTCTCTAAAAGGCACCGTCGGATCATTAGAAGGCACCGTCGGCTCGCTGCAAGGCACCGTCGGCTCGCTGCAAGGCACGGTCGGCTCGCTGCAGGGGGGCCTGGATACCGTCATCGCGCATGTCATTGGCATGGAGGAATACATGCACACCAACCTCGCAACCAAAAAAGAGTTGGCCGACACGAGGGCGGACATCATGAGCCACATCGACTTATTGGCCCAGCTCGGCGACAGGCATGAAACCGAACGCCTAGCCTCGAATGTCCGCTTCGAACGGATCGAAAACCGCGTCACCCGCCTCGAAGGCGGCGCAAACGCATGACCCTCCGCCAATACCTCATCCTCATGACCGCGGGCACGGCGCTCTCCTGGATCGCCGTCGGCTTGATCGTGGCCACGGTCGACCCGAACAAGGCGCCGCTGGCGGTGTTCGCGGTATTCTATGCCAGCATGTTCCTGGCGCTAACGGGCACCTTCTCGGTCTTCGGTTTTTTGCTGCGCATCGGCCTGCTCAAGCAGCAGCTGGTGGTGTCGCGGCACGTGGCCATCGCTTTCCGCCAATCGCTGCTGCTGGCCACGCTGCTGGTCATCGCCATGTATCTGGCCAGCAAGTCGCTGCTCAACTGGTGGAACGCGCTGATCATCGTGGCCGGCCTGACGGTCTTCGAATTTTTCTTCATCTCGGCGAAAAACGCAGAGCCTCGCGGGGAGTAAGAAAGGCCGCGACGGACCGTCTTGCGAGTATGGGGGATTACGGCTAAGCTAGCCCCAACGCTACCAGCCGGATTTTGGCTTAACGAACAAAAAAGATGTTCAACGGAGTGATGGGAAAATTCTCGCGTGACCTGGGCATCGACCTGGGCACGGCCAACACCCTGGTCTACTGCAAGGACAAGGGCATCATTATCAATGAACCGTCGGTGGTGGCCATCAACACGCGCTCCGGGCAGATCGTCGCCGTCGGCCACACGGCCAAGGAGATGATCGGCAAGACGCCCTCGCACATCGCCACGGTCAAACCGCTGGTGAGCGGCATCATTTCCGATTTCGAAGTCACCGAGAAGATGCTCAAGCACTTCATCGAGAAGGCCCACAAGGACAACTTCTCGTTCATGCCGCGCCCGCGCGTGGTCATCGGCGTGCCGCTCGACCTCACCGAGGTGGAACGCAAGGCCGTCGAGGACGCCGCACTGAATGCCGGCGCCCGCGAAGTGTACCTGGTGGAAGAACCGATGGCCGCGGCCATCGGCGCGCGCCTGCCCATCTCCGAACCGGTCGGCAACATGGTCGTGGACATCGGCGGCGGTACCACCGAGATCGCCGTCATCTCGCTTTCGGGCGTGGTCACCTGGAAGTCGCTGCCCGTCGCCGGCGACGAGTTGAACCGCAACATCGTGGTGTTCGCCCGCGAACACTTCAACCTTTTCCTGGGCGAGCGCGTGGCCGAGAACATCAAGATGCGCATCGGTTCCGCCATGCAGCTCGACGAGCCGCTCACCATGGAGATGCGCGGACGCGACATGGTCACCGGTTTGCCCAAGGAGATCATCGTCACCGACGCGCAGATCCGCGAGGCATTGGCGCGTTCGGTCCGCACCATCGTCGAGAGCATCAAGTCCACGCTGGAGACGACGCCGCCGGAGCTGGTAGCCGACATCTACGAGCGCGGCATCGTGCTGACCGGCGGGGGAGCGCTGCTCAAGGGCCTCGACCAGGTCATTTCGCGCGCGGCGGAAATCCCGGTGCGCGTGGCCGACGACCCTCTCACCTGCGTGGTCCGCGGCACGGGCATCCTCATCGACAACATGGACCTGCTCAAGACCATCGCGCTGCCGTCGTCGCAGGAGACGACCGTCGAGCGCCGCGCCATGTTCGCCTAGACGGCGGCATCGGCCCCGGTCAGCGATATGCGGAGGGGAGCGACGGGCGTCTCGACGCCTTCGCTGACCGCTTATCGCTTTTCTTTTTCCCGAAGCCCCCGCCGCACCCAAAGCCATGCCCACGCGCAACCCCAACCGAACCCGCAACGCCGTCATCGCCATCGTGGCGGTGCTGCTTTTGGCCATGGGCGCCTTCAAGCCCGTGTCCGCGCCGCTCAAGCGCCTGGTCGCCAACGCCGCCGCGCCCGCCTACGCCGCCGGCGCCGGCATCAGCCGCGCCGCCGCCCGCCTGTTCGACAGCAGCGAAAAGGACAAGGCCGCGCTGGAATCGCAGATCGACCAGCTGCGCATCGAGAACGCCAAGCTGCGCGAGCTGGCCGTGGAGAACGGCGCGCTCAAGACGGCCATCGGCTACAGCGAGAAGTCCGGCCTGAAGCCGCTGACCGCCCGCGTCATTTCCGAATCGGACGAGGACGTCTTTCACGGCCTGGTCATCGACCGCGGCGCCGACGACGGCGTCAAGCCGGACCAGCCGGTGGTCGTCGGCGAAGGCATCGTCATCGGCAAGATCTTCGAGACCAAGGCGGGCACCGCGTCGGTGCTGCTGCTGTCGGACTCGCGCAGCAGGCTGGCCGTGACCGTGCAGAGCAGCAGCGGCACCGCCGGCGTGCTGGAAGGCGACCGCGGCTTGAGCATGACCATCAACCTGATCCCGCAGACGGTGACGCTCTCGCCGGGCGACACGGTGGTGACTTCCGGCATCGAGGCCGGCATCCGCCGCGGCCTGGCGGTCGGCGTCATCGACAAGGTGGTCCAGCACACCCAGGACCCCTTCCAGTCGGCCACGGTGCTGCCGTTCGACAGCGCCGCCCATCCGCCGTTCGTGCAGGTGCTGACGGGCGACGTCGGCGCGGACGGCGAAAAGAAGTAGCCTATGCTCCGCGCACTCTTGCTGTTCATGGCGGCCGCGCTCGCGGGCATCGCGCAGGCAAGCTTCGTCCGGGCGCTGCCCGCGCCGTACTCGTCGCTGCAGCTGCCGCTCATCCTGATCGTCGGCCTGGTGACGGTCTTCCGCGCCCGCGAGGCTTTCGCCGCCGCGTTCATCGCCGGCCTGACGCTCGACGCGCTTTCCTCGCTGCCGACGGGCACGGAGACGGCGGTGCTGCTGGCGGTGACCGTCTGCACGGTATTGCTGTTCAACCGCATCTTCACCCACCATTCCTGGGTGGGCACCGTCGGCCTGAACGCCGCCATCTTCTCGCTGCAGCACCTGGCCTACGTCATCGTCGACCTGCTGCGCTCGGTGTTCACGGGCATCCCGTACTCGCTGCTGCCGACCGCCGCTTCCTTCTGGGCATTCCTGTCCGCGCTCGGCACGCAGACGGCATTCGTGCTCCTGCTGCTGGCCGTGAACGGCGGCATCCGCCGCGCCTTCGTCAAACGTTTCGTCCTTCTCCGCTAACGCCCCGCGCCGCATGGCCAAGCACCTCTTCGACGGTTCAGACCCTTTCCCGATTCTCGACGGCGAGAACGGATTTGGCGTCGTCCGCGGCAAGGGTTCCAAGATGATGGTCGACGAGGCCATCATGGGCAGCGAGGGCGTGGCGCCGGACGTGGCCAACCAGCCGGCCTACGTCGGCCTGGCCATCGGCGAAAAGAAGCTGCGTGCCGCCTTCGGCGCGCTGCTGCTGATGCTCGGCGTCGTGGTGGCGCGGGCCGCCTACGTGCAGGTAGTCCAGGGCGCCGACTACCAGCGCCGTGCCGAAGGCAACCGCAGCCGCATCGTGGCCGTGCCCGTGGAGCGCGGCGTCATGTACGACCGCACCGGCACGCCGCTGGTGCGCAACGTGCCCGACTTCTCGGTCTCCATCGTCCCGACCGACCTCCCCAAGGATCCCGACCGGCGCCGCGAGTCCATCGGCCGGCTGGCGCTGCTGCTCGACGTCGCCCCCACCGACATCGAGGACAAGCTCAACGAGTTCCGCGACTACGCCAGCTCCGGCGTCATCGTGGCCGACAACCTCACCCACGACCAGGCCGTGAAGGTGAGCATCGAGGAGATGCGCACCAGCGGCGTCTCGCTGGTGACCGGCACGCGCCGCGAGTACCTGATGACCGACGCGATTCCCGCGCTCTCCCACGTGCTCGGCTACGAAGGCCGCCTCACCCAGAAGGAAATGGAATCCGACCGCGGCTTCAGCTACGAGCCCTCCGACTTCATCGGCAAGGCCGGCTTGGAGAAGTCGTACGAGACGGTGCTGCGGGGACGGAGCGGGGAGCAGCGCATCGAAGTCGACGCCACCGGACGGCAGAAGACGGTCATCTCCGAAGATCCCGGCCAACCGGGCAAGAACCTGGTGCTGACCATCGATGCCGACCTGCAGAAGACCGCCGAGAAGGCGCTCCGCGAACAGCTGAAGATCGCCCACAAGTCGCGCGGCACGGTCATCGTGCTGAACCCCAACAACGGCGACGTGCTGGCAATGGTCAGCGAGCCCGCCTACGACGCAAACAAGTTCGCGCAAGGCATCTCCAAGGACGACTACTCGGCGCTCATCAACGATCCCGACAACCCGCTGTTCTCGCGCGCCATCTCGGCCAACGTGGCTTCGGGCTCGGTGTTCAAGCCGGTGGTCGGCGCCGCCGCCATGGCCGAGCACACCATCAACGAGAACACTTCGGTGCTGTCCACGGGAGGCATCCACGTCGGCCAGGCGTTCTTCCCCGACTGGAAGGCCGGCGGCCACGGCGTCACCAACCTGGCCAAAGGCATCGCCGAGTCGGTCAACACCTTCTTCTATTCCATCGGCGGCGGCACCGACAGCATCACCGGCCTCGGCGTGGAGCGGATAGTGAATTATGCAAAAAAGTTCGGCTACGGTTCGCCGCTGGGCATCGACCTGCCCAACGAAGGCGCCGGCTTCCTGCCGTCCAAGGAGTGGAAACAGAAGGTCAAAGGCGAGCGCTGGTACATCGGCGACACCTATCACGTGGCCATCGGCCAAGGCGACGTCATCGTGACGCCGCTGCAGGTGGCGATGATGACCACGGTGTTCGCCAACCACGGCACGCTTTACAAGCCGCGCGTGGTGCAGGCCATGACCGCCAGCGACGGCACGCGCGTCGAAAGGGAACCCGAAGTCATCACCCAGCAAGTGACCGACAAGTTCGCCATCGATGCCGTGCGCCGCGGCATGCGTCAGACGGTGACCGCAGGCAGCGCCAGGTCTTTGAATGCGCTGCCAGTGCAGGTGGCCGGCAAGACCGGTACCGCCCAGTGGAACTCCAAAAAGGACAACCACGCCTGGTTCACCTCGTTCGCGCCGTACGACAAGCCGCAGATCACCGTGACCGTCCTGATGGAGGAGGGCATCGAAGGCTCCGTGAACGCCTCGCCCGTGGCCCGGCAGATTTACCAGTGGTACTTTGGCGGCCGAAAAGATGCCGGAGCCATGCCGCCGGTGGTGAAGCCGAGCGCCGCGCCGGTCACGCCTCCCGCACCAGCCCCGATCGCACCCGTGACGCCCCCTGCGGGCTCAACCAGCCCGATAGCGCCCAATTCTGCGGTAATTGAGCCCAAACCGGCTGGGGGATAGACACCTTCGGAGTCTATCCCCGACGCAGCTTGCCCCAACCGAAAACCACTGATACCCTGAGAAAATCGCAGCATAGACCGCATTTCCCACGTATGGACGCCCTGACCCCCATCTACGTCTCCAAAGACGGCCTCGAAAAAATGAAGGAAGAGCTGCATCACCTCAAGACGGTCAAACGTCGGGAGGTTGCGGCCCGGATTGAGGCTGCCAAGGAACTGGGCGACCTCAAGGAGAACGCCGACTATCACGACGCCAAGGACGAGTCCGGCTGGACCGAGGCCCGCATCCGCGAGCTGGAAGACGCCGTGAACCGCGCCACGGTCATCGAAGCCCGCGACTCCGACAACGTCGGCATCGGCTGCAAGGTCAAGGTGGAGAGCGACGGCAAGGAGAAGCTGTTCACCATCGTCGGCTCGCACGAGGCCAACCCGATGCAGGGCCTGATCTCCAACGACTCGCCGCTGGGCCAAGCCTTCCTGGGCAAACGGGTGGGGGAGACCGCCGAGGTAAAGACCCCCGCCGGCTCCAAGACCTACACGATTAAAGAAATCAGCTGCTGATTCCCGGTCGCTATGGAAAACCACGAAGAAAAAGAACCGAATCCGCTGGAGGAACGCTCCGCACGACTCGGCAAATTGCAGGCCGCAGTCGCCATGGGCATCCAGCCGTACCCCTCACGCTGCGAGCGCACCCACACCATCCAGGAAGTGCAGCACGGTTTTGATACTCTCGCAGGGGAGTCCACCGAAGTGACGGTGACCGGCCGCCTCAAAGCCGTCCGCGGCCACGGGGGAGCCTGCTTT
The DNA here is from genome assembly GCA_964491475.1 of uncultured Gammaproteobacteria bacterium. GTDB lineage: Bacteria > Patescibacteriota > Patescibacteriia > SG8-24 > SG8-24 > JAHFIW01. The sequence goes on from CAZBFO010000001.1 coordinate 193,976, forward strand.
GCCGACCTCGAGGACGGCACCCAGAAGATCCAGTTGCACCTCAAGAGCGACGTCCTCGGCGCCACGTCCTTCGAGACCTTCGAGAAGCTGGTGGACCGCGGCGACTTCATCCAGGTGAGCGGCACCTGCTTCGTGACCAAGCGCGGCGAGCGCAGCATCGAGGCCAAGCGCTGGACCTTGCTCACCAAGTCCCTGGCCCCGCTGCCCGACAAGTGGCACGGCCTGACCGACACCGAAGCCCGCTACCGCCGCCGCGAGCTCGATTTGATTTCCAACCCCGAAGTGCGTTTGCTGTTCAAGAAGCGCTCGCTGTTGGTGAGCGAACTGCGCCACTTTATGGAAGAGGAAGGCTTCATGGAAGTGGAGACTCCCGTGCTGCAGGGCATCGCCGGCGGCGCCACCGCCCGCCCGTTCATCACCCACCACAACGCCCTGGGCATCGATATGTACCTGCGCATCGCCACCGAGCTGCACCTCAAGCGCCTGGTGGTCGGCGGCTTTGAGCGCGTCTACGAGATCGGCCGCATCTTCCGCAACGAGGGCATCGACCATCTCCACAACCCCGAGTTCACCACCATCGAGTTCTACCAGGCCTACGCCGACTACAACGACCTCATGTCCATGACCGAGCGCATGCTGGCGCGCCTGGTCGAGCGCGTCTGCGGCACGCTGATCGTGGAGCACGACGGCGCCAAGATCGACTTTGCAGGCACCTACCCGCGCCTGACCTTCCGCGACGCCATCAAGCAGTACGCCGACATCGACATCGAGAACTTCCCCACGCGCCACGAACTGGCCGCCGCCGCCGAAGCCAAGGGAGTCAAGGTGGAACCCAAGGACGACCGCGGGGCGATTTTGGACAACCTCTACAAGAGGACAGTCCGCGGCAGCATCGTCGACCCCACCTTCATCATCGACCACCCCACGGAGATTTTGCCGCTGGCCAAGCGCCGAGCGGACAATCCGAACTACGTGGAGAGCTTTCAGTTGGTTTTGGGGCGTGGTGTGGAGTTGATAAAAGCCTTTTCCGAGCTTAATGATCCGCTGGATCAGCGGGCGCGCTTTGAGGAGCAGGAGAAGTTACGGGCTGGGGGAGATGATGAGGCTCAGCCAATGGATGAGGAGTTCATCGCGGCTCTTGAGGCCGGCATGCCGCCGACGGCGGGGTTTGGGATGGGGATTGATCGGTTGGCGGCGCTTTTGACGGGATCGCATTCTTTGAAAGAAGTGATCTTGTTTCCGACTTTACGGCCGGAGGAGAAATAAACATTGCTATGAATTACTACGTCAACCTATTCTCACCGGAAACCGCGGAAATTTTTTCGCGTTCCGGTAAGAACATAAGCGGCTTCCGTCTGACAAAAAAAACTTACGTTGAGAACAGAAAAATCGGTCCGGGGGACCGATTCATTTGTTATGTAACACGCATTCAACGCTTTATTGGCGTTTTAGAAGTTGTCAGCGACCCGTTCGTTGATAGCTCTCCAATTTTTGACAAAGAAAATGACCCATTTGTCCTCCGCTTTAAGGTAAAGCCGATGGTATGGCTTCCGCTCGAAAAAGCACTGCCAATTCATGACAAAGCCATTTGGAACAACCTGTCTTTTACCAAAGGACTTGGGGATGATAGCAATAATTGGACTTACATGGTTTTTTCAAGTCCAAATCATTGGCCGACTGGAGATTGTGTTTTTCTTGAAAAGAAACTGCTTGGCCAAGCAGAGGACCAAGTTGATTTTCCGTTTAGCGAAGATGACCAGAAGAAACTTAAACCCCAAAAAATTAAGCTTCCTGGGAAGAAAGCTGTAGCCGTAACGATTCCGGAAGATGAGGAGGTCCCAGATACAGCAGAACAAACTACACCAAAAGACAGTGAACGCGAGTCACTTATTGTCCAATCTAAGTTAGCCGAGGTTGGCGAAAAGCTCGGCTTTAAAATTTGGCTACCACGAAACGACAGGGCAGCCATCATCGGAATGTGGAAACCGCGGCCAGATTCTCTACTTGAAGAGCTGCCGTTTTCTTTTGACGACGCAACCACTCGAACCATAAAAAATATCGATGTACTATGGGTTAAAGGTCGTACAATTGCTAGGGCTTTTGAGGTGGAGGGCACCACATCAATATATTCTGGTATTTTGAGGATGGCCGACCTCCTATCACTCGTACCGAACATTGAAATCAAGATCCACATCGTTGCGCCAGACGGGAGGCGCGAGGAAGTGTTTAAACAAATATCTCGCCCAGTTTTTGCGATAATGGAAAAAGCACCTCTGGCAGAGCTCTGTACCTTTATCTCCTATAGTTCGGTATACGAACTGGCCTCTGAGAAAAGATTAGATTTAATGAAAGAATCCGTAGTCGATGAATACGAGGAAGCCTCCGAAGAGTAGTTATATAACTCTTGTGCGCGACAAACAAAAAGATCACACGGTACTCGTCTTCGGCACATTCGACCTGCTTCACCCAGGCCATCTTGCGTTTCTACGTGCGGCAGCAAAGTACGGCTCAGTGACGGCCATCATAACGCCCGATGCGAAAGTCAAAATAGAGAAAGGGAAAGCACCACACTTTTCTGAACAAGAGAGGATGCTTATGGCCGCGGCCATTAAGTATGTCGACCATGTCGTTCTGGGAGACAATGGTACAAAATGGAATGTAGTACGCAATCTGGCGCCTGACGTTATTTGCGTTGGCCATGACCAGAACGCCAATCACCCAAAGTTCCTCGCGCAGTTGGCGCTGCTAAAAAAGCTTCCGAAAATTGTTCGGCTGCCCAGCCTTAAATCTTCGCGCTACTCATCCTCAAAAGTTAAGCTTGAAATACACAAAGCCAAACAAAACGAAGCAGCCGCTGATTAGTGCTCAGCTCCGAATCCATCGCAATGTGCTGAAACAGCCCATAACTTAATCAAAAACCGTCGCTTTTATGATGGTTTTGTTGCCGTTTGACATTGACGCGACAGCTAATTTTTGCTAATACTTTGTAAGGCGCGCCCGTTGCATGCCCGCCGTGACGGACATCGTAAATCACAACGACAACACCTTCTCACAATGCCTACACAAAAATTCATTTTCCAGGGCATTACTTCGGAAACACACAAATCTGGTGTTGCATGGCTTTTGGCAACTGCAGATATCCAAAAAATCTTAATGAGCGTGGCCTTCATCAGCGAAGAAGGTGTGGCACAGATTGAAAATGATTTGCGAAGCCACGCGACAAGTACCGAGTTTTTTGCAGGGATCCGTAATGAGATAACTTCTCGTCAAGCACTCGCCCGTCTCATTGGTTTAGGCGCGACTTTGTTTACGGTTGATACCGGTTCAAAGGGCACGCTTTTCCATCCAAAGTTATACTTTGCCAAAGGGCAAAATTTTGCGCGTCTCATAGTGGGTAGCGCAAACCTGACTGCTGGTGGCCTCAACGATAATATTGAAGCCAGTATCGCCCTCGAGCTCGATCTTGCTCAAGCCAATGATTCTGCGCTCAGCGACGATGTCGAGCGGCTGTTGGGTGACATGGTATCCAATCATCCCAGTAACGTAAAAAGAATTTCTGCCGCCACCGAGCTTGATGTGCTACTGAACAATGGCTTATTAATTGACGAAAGCCTCGCCGCGCCCCCTCGCGCGGCGACTAAAGGATCTAGCCCGTCGAGCGATATTGTTCCCCGGATTCAGCTGAGCACCACCCGGCTGAACCGCATCGTCGCACGCGCACGCACCACTCCTCGACAGGTTCCCCAAGCCGCCAGGGCGGGCCGCTCAACCCAAGCCTCGCCACAAGCATCTCCAGCTCCTTTGCTGACCGGGATTGAATTGGTATGGCAAAGCAAACCCCTGGAGGAAAGTGACCTAAACATCCCGAGCGGCAACAACACCCACCCCAAGGGCTCCATGAGCCTCGATCAGGGTACCCTAGACCCCTCGGTTGATTTCCGTCATTACTTCCGAAATACCGTTTTTCCGCAATTAACTTGGACGGTGAGTACACGCACCCCTGACGGAGAAGAGGCCAGCGCAAAGTGTGAGCTAATTGTAAAAGGGATTTCCTACGGAGTACATGAATTGACTATCAGTCACCACACATCAACGACATCGACCACCTACAGGCAGCGAGGCCCGACGACCCGTCTTCGATGGGGCGCCATGAAAAGTCTTGTAGCCACTCCCGTTTTGCTTGGCCGAACACTTTCACTTTACAAGAATACCGCAAGTTCAGACCGCTTTGTTATTGATATTGACTGAGCGTTATTTTGCTCGGACGCGGTTCTTTGCCGTCGATTTCGGAGATTTATCCAATTTTCAAAAATCAACTCTCTTTCGGTTGCCGTCAAGCCCAAATCACCCAAGAGCTTGCGATCCTGCTTGCCCAGCACCGCCTCAGTGGACAAAGTTCGGACGTCATAATCGAGCTCCTTGATGTTAATCTTCACTCCCTTGGGCATGGGAATCAGCAGTCGCTCGATCTCGGACGGAACAAGTTCCAATACACCTCCGCCGTAATGCCTACCCTCCAGCTCCGCACTTAACGAGGTGAGCGAATTTACGAAATTACCGACCAAGACATTCCCCGAAACGCTGTTTGGCTTAATTCTATATGCAGTGTCAGTGGTAAAAGCGTTTAGCTTGTTCACAATAAGCCTCGGAGTATTGCTCGAACGCTTAAGCATGCCAATCTCGGTTGCATGCACAGAAGGAACGGAATACCAAGGCTTTCGAACGCTACACTTATAGCGAGTGTTCAGCTTTTGCCGTTCGCCAAACGCAATGTATTTTCTGGCGGCGGCATCCTTTGCTGCTGACTTATCAGGGAACCAGATGAAGTTTGTCGGGTAGCCCTTTTGAGCGTTCTCTGCGTGCTGCCGAGCGTCGTAAATAACCCCGGGGCAGTGCCCACTCCTCCCGAACATCGGGTGTGACCATTTCTCCAACCCATACTCTTGGACGGTATCATCATCCACCAGAAAAAAATCGTTCGCGCCGGTCACGATGCCAACGTCGACTGCTGCAATATCAATGAATTGTTTTACGTATTCTTGGTTTGCCAGATCTGACAGAATCGACCGCATCTTTGACGCAAGGAGTGCGTAGGTCCACTTTCCCTTATTGACATCCGTGTTCATCAACTTTGGCGCGTTAAACACCTCAGAGGGATTCAACTTTAGAAACTCTTTTCCTTGCACAGGATAAATGCCGACGCCTTCATTAAAGCCCTTGGGGCCGCGGCGTTTTTCAGCCATCAAGAGGACCGCACCCTGGAGCGTATTACCAAACCAGATTTCCTGAGGGTCAACGATTACGACTCTCCGACACTCTCGTCCAAGAAATGCTCGCAGCGAGCCAGCGTGGGCTACGTGGATTATTTCCGAAGGCACCACCATCGCCAAACGACCTCCAGGCCGAAGCATCGCAAGGGATGCTGCAATAAATGGCACCCACGCGTTCGTATGCTTAGTGAAGTCGAGGTTTAGGTGCGAAAAAATTTGCGCGGCACGTGCTTGGAATTTCTCTGGTAGATACTGATAGCGGATGAATGGCGGATTACCCAAAATGGCATCGAAGGTGGTGTTACCGCGCATTTCTTCGGTTGCCCAGCCGAGATAGTCACCCTGAACGATTCTTGCCTTCGGAAGAAGACCGCGTACTCGCCTCGCAGACTTCGCGGCCTCGTCTTCGTCCAGCTCAAGGCCGGTGACGGTGCTATTTGCAAATCCACCAACCTTCGCGAGTGCTTCAAAAAAAATTCCGTCCCCGCAACTAGGCTCGAGGATGTTTGCCGGCTTAATTTCCTTCACCCAGCGGCTCAAAAAAACTGCCAAATCTAAGGAAGTGTAGTAGCCGCCCCTAAGCTTTTGTGCACTCTCATTAGCCCTAAAGTTCATAGTACCTACTTACGCACAATACACAGTGATGGTACTTGAACTGGGGCATATATCCCAGATAAGTTATACCCCCCCACACTCTAGTGCCGCTATTCCGCCCCTTAAGCTTTGGTTGGCTCACCGATATGAGGTTCATTCGGCGTCACGAAAGTCCCTTGAGCCTTGAGCAGCCCCGCATAAGCCCCACCCCGAGCCACGAGCTCCTCATGCCGCCCGCTCTCCGCAATCCGCCCGTCCTTCAAAACAAGAATCACATCCGCATCCTGCACCGTCCGTAACCGGTGGGCGATGATGAACGTCGTGCGGTCCTTCATCAAAACGTCGAGCGCGTTCCGCACGGCTTCCTCGGTCTTGCTGTCCAAGTGCGCCGTCGGTTCATCCAAAACGATGATCTTCGGCTTTCGCAGGAACGCCCGTGCCAACGCCACGCGCTGGCGCTCGCCTCCGGACAACTTCAGGCCGCGTTCGCCGACCATCGTGTTCAGGCCTTCGGGCAGCGCGGCCACAAAGGTTTCAAGGCTGGCCAGGCGGACGGCCTCGCGGATCTCCTCTTCGCTGGCCTCGGGGCGGCCGTAGCGGATGTTGAAGCCGAGGGTTTCGTGGAAGAGGGTCAGGTCTTGGGGGACGTAGGACATCTGGCGGCGCAGGGACACCAAGTTGAGGTCGGCGGCGTTGCGGCCGTCGACCGTGATCTCGCCGGACTGGGGCAGGTAGTAGCGGCCGAGCAGGTCGACCATGGTGGTCTTGCCCTCGCCCGACTCGCCGACGATGGCCACGCGCTGGCCGGCCTTCACGGCGAACGACACGTCTTCCAGCGTCGGCTTGTCCTCGCTGTAGCGGAAGCGGACGTGACGGTATTCGACGTCGCCGCGCAGCTCGATGGCCTCGCCGCTCATGAAGTCCTCGGCAGGCTCGGATTCGATATCCTGAATGTCTTTGAGCGCGGCGGACATCCGCATGACCGAACGAAGCTGCCATTGGCAGTAGCGGATGTACCCGAAGATGGCGAAGGTGTAGGCGGTGATGGTCGTGACGCGGCCAAAGGTGAACCGTCCGGCGCCGAAGTCCAGCACGGCCAGCAGCAATGCCGCGAACGATCCAAAGGAGATGATCAGGTTTTGGGTGTTGAGCACGCGCATGTCGATGCCGAAGTCCTCGGCGATGACCGCGCGGAACTCATCGCTGTACTGCTTGAGCGTGGTCGCGACGAACTGTTCGTTGGTGGTCGACTTCACCACCAGGGCGTTGCGCACGGAATCCCAGCCGAACGACGAAATCTTGCGATCGGCCTTGTTCCACTCCTTGCGGCTCTCCATCACCTTGGAAAGCGTCGAGCCGGTATACGACATGAAGGCGCAGATGGCCGCCAGCAGAGCCGCCGAAATGCGCCAGTCCAAATACGCCACGTATCCCAAAATGCCCACGATGGCCAACAGTGCCGGCCACAAGTCGAACACGATGCCGCTGATGACGTTGTCCACGTCCCAGCGCAGACGGTTCACCGCCTCGGAAGTCTCGGCGCTTTTCCTGCCGTAATGAAAGGCCAGCGGCTTGTTGAGGATGACCAGCATCAACCGGCGCACCAAGCTTTCGGAGGCGTCCGTGGATACTTGCTGCCCGCGCTGCAACGTAAAGGAACGCAAGCGCTCCGAAATCACACGCAGTACGAACCAGCCGGCCAAGAAGCCGCCAGCCACCACGAAGCCCGAGCCGCCCCGAACCAAATCGAACCCACGCCCCATGGCGATGGGAGCGACCGTATCCAAACCGGCTGTCACCACGGAAAGCGCGGTGAAGGCGACGACGGTGCGGGAATAAGGCTTGAGTTCGCGCTGGAGGAAGCGGGCGACAGGGTGCATATCGCTTATAGTATAGCTTTTTCTGCCGAGGAACTGCTCAGTTTCTTCTTATTTGGCTCGGTTGTCAACATGCCTACAAGAAAACCGTCGAATCGACGACGGTTATGTTTCCCTGTAATCCTACGCCGTTACACGATCGAGAAAGCGGCATGCATTCGCCTGCAATGAACGCCCAACGATGCTCCGCGCGGCTTGTATGGCATCACCGCAGTTGTCGAAGACGAACGCGCGGTCCTTTTGACGGAACAGGCGCTTGAACTCCGAATGATTTGCCCGTGCGTCTTGCTCGATTCCGTCCGGCTCCAGGGAACGAATCCTGCCGGTCATTCGGACGTCATGGTGCCGGCGACGTAGCACGGCATCAGTCGAAGCATTGAGCATAAAGTACGCCCTGCCGTACGGCCGAAACGCCTCGTCCCACATGCACTCGCGGCGCGTAATTCCATTCTGCCTGATGCAGACAACCAAGTGCATCTCGCAGACGATCAACGGCGCCTGAGCGTGCAGGGCAAACGCCCTGAGCAGCGCCGATCGCAGCACCTCCCGCTTCGCAATAACGGATATCCGCTCAATCTCCTCACGGGAAGCGCCGTCGAAGGCGTGCCGCAAGACCTCCGAGCTCGATATCCGCACCGATCCTCTGACCATGCTGACCGAGTGACCTGCTATGGTCGATTTTCCGACGCCGTTGATGCCGAACAGAAAGCAGACGTTTTTCATGATGGCCTCCACGCCCTGAATGGGCGCCAGCCGCGTCGTCCGTTTGACGGCGCGGAAAGGCGACTATTCAGGAGAAGCAAAGCGGCTTAGGAATCTGGCCAGCGCAGGCACCTCGGAAGTCCTGCCGCGCTCTTCGGGCGGCATTTCCGCATAGGTCAGTCCCGCGGGATTGGCAGCGGTCACCGGAATCAAGATCTTATCCATCGGGTACGAAGGGAACGTGCCTCGGGGTTCTTCGGAAAACCTGACCGGCACCTCGCTCACTTCCACGGACATCTGGAAGCCGTCAAAGAACGCGGCGGCGTTTCGTCTGCTCCCGTTTCGGTTTTCGACGCCCGCCAGGAGCCGCAACAGGCCCTCCGGCTTCAATTTGGTTGCGGCCTGTTTGGAGTTCGGACCGGGAAAGCCCTCATAGGCGTCCATGAAAATGCCGCCGTCGGTGCAGAGCACCGGTCTTCCCACGATTGCGTATGCACGTCGCGCCTTGTCGTCGGCAATTTTCTCGATGCTGTCATGTTTCAGTTCTGGAAGATCAAAGTCGCAAGCGTGGAGGTGCGGATGTTCGACCGCCGAACGCATTTCGCGCAACTTCATCGGATTGCTGGTGACAAAATAAACGGAGTCGGGGAACGGCCGATGGAATGCGACGACCGTGACACCAGTTTCTTCGTCGTCAGACTGCGCGGTCGGCACCCAGCCGAGTCCGCGCATCGAGCTGCGAATCCACCTCGGATCAAAACCGCCGCAGGTACGAACGCGCTCAAAGTCGAAGACCGCATACGTGCCGACCCGAGACAGCCTCGTGAGCTCGGCCATATGCAACTGCGCTTCGACCTTGTCCGCCGTCAGACGGAGCACGTTCCTCGACGTGAGCACGTCGAACGCGCAAGGCGTCACTGGCATGCCTAACATGATCACCTCCAAACACCTTGGCGACTCCAATGCGTCAAGCACTCCCGTGAGCACCGTTTCAAAACGCACGATGTTTCGCCTGCTTACTTCCTCGTTCTGCATGTCGACTCTCATACCATTCCCGCCATTAACGGCATTAACCTTGGCATCTTTTGCGCGGCGCACTCATTTAGGTACGAACTGACCGTCTCGAGAGCGGCATCATAGGTGTTCTGATAGATGTGGCCGTCCGTAATCATTCCGTCGATGAAGCCCATGCGTACCGGCGCACTGAGCGTTGACGACAACCGACGCCCCACCTCCTGCGCCAGCAGTGAGAAAATCACCAAATCGCTGACGTTCTTCTGGAAGATGTCCTGCGAACGCATGTTGTAAATGGTGTTGAGCATGTAGCCGTTGTCGTTCTTGCGGAGACGGAACTGCAACGAAACGATACAGGGGAGATAGTCGTTATAGGGCGAATCCAGCACCTTGCCGTAATCCTCGTACGTCGGGAACACCATGACCGCCTTTTTGGATTCGGGAATTTCCGTCAGCCGTTTCACCACGAAATCGATCATTCGCCCCTCATGCAGCCTCGCATGATAGCTTTTCGCGCCCACGCGAAAGTTCGGCGTGATGTCGAAGTCTTCCATGACGGGGGACTCGAACACCAGACGGCGCATCTTCTCGATGTTGGCGGCGTTGCCGTAGCGCTCGACCAAGAAATCCTTTTCGCCGTGCGACCGCACCTTGAGCCGAAGCATCGGCAATGCGAACCTGCCCCGGTTCTCGTCGGGATCGTAAGCCCCGTTCTTAATGACGCACTCGACTGCCGCCAACCAAGCCTCACCGATAGTGTCTCCGGCAACCGAGTAGCCGAAGCATTCGTGGAAATTAATCATAGGTGTGATGTGGATAAGTATGGGGTAGTCGTAACAGACCTCCTAAATACTGTCAAGCCTTTGACAACTTATTATTTACAAAGTGACAGATGGTCATACATAATTAATGCTTAAAGTCCGAAAAAGCTTGCGTTAATGTCAGCTCTCGACTACCCTCGCGCCCGCCGGTAATCGGACAAGCATGGGTGATTTTCTAAAACGTTTCTTGGAATGGTCACAGCTTAAAATGGCACTGCATCAATTGCACAAAACGGTGCGATGCAAGGAGCGCGAAATATGGTGGGTGCACCTAGGGGTAAACGTAGGCGACGAAGAGGACGGCAAGAATGCGTCGTTCGAAAGACCAGCTATCATCATTAGGAGATTTTATGGCGGCAAGATACTTTGGGTTATTCCTCTCACAACATCAAAGAGAGATGGCGATTATTACTTCAGCACCCGCTACACTAACTCAAACGGAAAAGTAATTGATCAATTCGCCATGATCCCGCACTTACGTGCAATCAGCCAAAAAAGGCTGGTACGCAAATTGCGGATGCTGTCGAAAATCGAGTTCTCATCGTTAGCAGAACGAATAAAACAGTTCTTGGACACATAAAAAACGACACCCCGTCTGCCGAAGCAGGACGGGGCGTCTCGGAGCCCGAAGGCACTTGTACGGCTAGGCTACCACTGCCCGCACGGGCGGTCAAGAAACCCATCACATCGGAATTTTTTCGCCTCATTCAGCATTATTGTCAATACAAACACCTCGTGGCACAATGACCCCCGTATGTTGGACCCCAAACTCATCCGAGAAAACCCCGAGGTGGTCAAAGCCGCCGCCAAGAACAAGCGCGTGAACGTCGACGTGGACGCCATCGTCTCGTTGGATTCGCAGAAGCGCAAGCTCCAACAGGAGTCCGAAGCCATCAAGGCCGAACAGAACAAGGCATCGGCTGAAATCGCCAAACTCTCCGCCGAAGAACGTCCCAGCAAGCTCGAGGCAGTCAAAAAGCTCAAAGAATCTTTCAAGGAGCTGGAAGAAAAGATGACCGCCATCGACGCCGAGCTGCAGCCGCTCCTCTTGAAGCTGCCCAACATCCCCAGCGACGACACGCCAATCGGCCCGGACGAGACCGGCAACGTCGTGCTGCGCCAAGTGGGGGAGATGCCCAAGTTCGATTTCCCGATCCGCGACCATGTGGAACTCGGCAAGATCAACGATCTCATCGACAACGACCTCGGTGCCGCCGTGGCCGGCGCACGCTTCACCTACCTGAAGGGCGACTTGGTGCTGCTGCAGATGGCCATGGTCAACTACGCCTTCGCGCTGCTCACCGACCGCGGTGCCCTTGAACGCATCATCGCCGAAGCCGACCTGCACGACGTCGTGGCCACCCCCTTCGTCCCCGTGGTGCCGCCGCTGATGATCAAGCCCGACGTGTACCAGCGCATGGCCCGCCTTGAGCCGCGCGAGGAGCGCTACCACATCCCCAGCGACGACCTCTACCTCATCGGCAGCGCCGAGCATACCCTCGGCCCCATCCACATCGACGAGACCATCGACGAGACCCGCCTGCCGCTCCGCTACGTCGCTGCCACCGCCGCCTTCCGCCGCGAGGCCGGCTCGTACGGCAAGGACACCCGCGGCATCATCCGCCTGCACCAGTTCGACAAGGTCGAGATGGAATCGTTCTCCGCCCCCGAACAGTCGCGCGGCGAGCACGAGTTCTTCGTGGCCGTCCAAGAGCACATCTGCAAGGCTTTCGGGATTCCATACCAGGTGGTGCAATCCTGCACCGGCGACCTCGGCGATCCGAACGCCCGCAAGATCGACATCGAATGCTGGATGCCCGGCCAGGGAACCTACCGCGAAACCCACTCCGCCGACTACATGACCGACTACCAGACCCGCCGCCTCGCCACGCGCGTGAAGCGCCGCGAGGGCGGGAACGAGTTGGCGCACACCAACGACGCGACCTGCATCGCCATCGGGCGCATGCTGGTGGCGGTGATGGAGAATCATCAGCGCGAGAACGGGACGATTGGCGTGCCGGAAGTGCTGGTGCCTTATATGTTGGGGCGGACGGTGGTTGGGGGAACAGAAAAAAAATCCTAACGAGAGTAAGACCATGCCGCGTTTCAGGATGCGGCATGGTCTTTTCCTAATGCGAGCGTGGCACCAAAAAGCGGCCTGATGGCCGCTTTTCAGCTACTTCTCGGCGGCCAAAGCGTCGAAAAGGCCGTCGAAGAACTTGGAGACGGATTTCCTGCCGCGCGCCTCCTTTGCGACCAAAAACTGAAAATGCGTTCGCTTGAGGTTGGTGTTGGCAATGTGGCGGCTGTGAAAGGTCTCGAGCATCTTCTTGCCGTCATAGAACTCGCGCCGGCGGCCATCCTTCTTTATCGAGGCCACTGCAACCTCGGCATTCTTTTGGAGTTTCGCGACCTCCTCTGCCGAGAATTTCATCTGAAGCTCTGCAATGAAATCTCCGACCTGCTTCGCGAGCTCGGTGAGCGGCCGCTTCGGGCGGAAACCGTGAAAACCGAGAGCCTTGTGGACCCGTCGCTCTATCTCATCCGCCTCCATCTCGTCGGAAATTTTGTCGAGCGCCGCGACAACGTCCTCCTTCGATTTCAGGTCTGTCTGCTCGACTACGACCTCAATTGCCCTCCAGATGGCGTCAGGATCAATGAGGAAGTTCTCGACCACGGACACAGGTAGGACAAACACGTCCTCGGGCACCTCTGGCGGAAAACCGACATCCTGATCGACCAAGGCGAAGACCTTGAGGCCACTGCTAAATCCGTCGAGCGCGCTCGAAAGACGCGATCTCAAGCTCATGCATTCACTTTTTCCTCCACCAGGGATAACGGTGGCTCCGTCAAACCTTTGGCTAAGTGCACGGAAGAGTTTCCGCGCGCCGACGGCATTCTTCGCCTGCTCATCACCCACGCCCTCTGCGATGATGACTGGCTGCATCGCGGTCAGATTGGAAGTACTGCCGAACAGCTCGCGCAAGACGGACAGACGCTCGTCATCGGCGGCAATCGGAATCAGCTGGTTTTCTCCGTCGGCCACCAGCTCGACTGGCCGCATCAGAAATAGCTCCTCAAAGGATGCATTCTCTACAATGGACGGGGAGTGGGTCGCAACAATCACCTGTGTATCCTCTTCGGCGGCAAGCACGCGGAGGTAGTCGAGCACTTTCATCTGCAAGTTCGGGTGCAGGTGTAACTCCGGTTCGTCTATGAGAACACACAAGTCGGTCTTGGCCTTGGGGGCGGAGCGACCATGAAGACCGTCGAGCGCCTCACGAACACGATGTTCGATCAGGGGATAGAACATCTGGATAATCGACTTCTCGCCAGAACTCAGGTCATCGAGGTCCACTTCAGTCGGCTTGCCGTGGACACGCCACACGCACCGAATGTTATCGCGATTCGATGTGTCGATCTTCACGAACTCAAGGTGCGGCAATAGACTCTTCGTTAGAGCGCGAAACGGCTCCCAGACGTCGTCGATGGTGCCCTTGAGAATCTCTTGATCTCGGTCGAATCGCGCCGTGATAGCTTCCTTCCTGCCAACGTCGATCTGGCAGAGCCCGTGCTTCAGGTAGTTGTATGCGTCATCAACGTTCCACGCGTCGCGGCTTCCACCCGCAAGAAGATTGATACCCTCGTAGCCCGATACCGATGTCTGTGTGAGGATTTCCTCCAGCTTGATGTCCTGACTTGCTAGGTGGCGTTGTTGCACTGTCTGCTTGCGCATGGCGCGAGCGGGGCCAACGTAGAGTACGCCGCTGGTGCGGCCGCCGGAGTTTCGGAGTTCGTTCAGGAGTGTGGATTTGCCGCAGCCGTTCGGACCGGCGATGATCATCAGACTCGGGACAGCGACGCACTCGGCGAGCCGAACGGCCCGCTTATCGGTGATTTTGAATTCGGGAATGCGCATAATAAAAAGTGATATTGACTGGCCGATCTTAGCACTCGCAACGGTGAAGTGCCAAGAGCGTTTAGACCCAAGGTTCTTGAGCCGTGACCGGAGCATCAAGTACCGATCCAAACGGTTTTCCCATATCCACACCCCGTTGTTTTTCCCGCGCCCAAGTGTCAAAATAAGCTCACATGCCGCACCGGCCCTCCGGTCTGTTTTCGCCGTGCAGTTATCCCCATATCGAAAATATCGCCATGCCCTCTGCCGCCAAAAGACCCTATAAAACCTGGGTGGAAGTCTCCAAAAGCGCGCTGCTGAACAACGCCCTGGTGTTGAAGTCTGCGGCTGGCCGCAAGACGATGCTGATGTCGGTCATCAAGTCGAACGCCTACGGCCACGGCATTGCCGAGACCGTCCGCGTGTTGGCCAAGGGGCCCACGGACTGGTTCGGCGTCGACTCCGTCCGCGAGGCCGAGCTGGTCCGCGCTTCGGGGACCAACAAGCCGATCCTGGTGCTGGGCTACACGCCGTTCAGCGACGCACTGCGCGCGGTCAAACAGGGGTTCAGCCTCACGGTCTACAACCGCGAGAACATCGCCGCCCTGAACAAAGCGGCCACGGCCAAGCGTCCGGCCAAGATCCACCTCAAGCTGGAGACGGGCACCTCGCGCCAAGGGCTTCTCAAAAAGGACCTGCCCGCGTTCCTGACCTTCCTCAAGAAGCGCAAGAACGTGGTGCTCGAAGGCGTCTCCACCCACTACGCCAACATCGAGGACACCACCGACTCCACCTACGCCATGGGGCAACTGGAGCGGTTCCTCACCATGGTCGCCACGGTCCGCCATGCGGGGTTCGACCCCAAGCTGGTGCACACGGCCTGCTCTGCGGCGGCGCTGCTGTATCCGGAGACGCACTTCACCATTGTCCGCGCGGGCATCGCGCAGTACGGACTGTGGCCTTCCAAGGAAACGAAGGTGTCGGCCATCCTGAAACGGAAGAGCATCATCCTGAAACCGGCGCTCACCTGGAAGACCATCGTGGCGCAGGTGAAGACGCTGCCGGAAGGCGCACCGGTCAGCTACGGTCTCACCGAGAAGCTGGCGCGCGAATCCAAAGTGGCCGTGGTGCCGGTGGGGTATTGGGACGGGTTTGATCGCAAGCTGTCGTCGGTGGGGCACGTGCTGGTGCGTGGCAAGAGCGCCAAGGTGCTGGGCCGCGTCTGCATGAACATGTTCGTGGTCGACGTCACCGACATCCCGGGCGTGCGCGTGGAAGACGAAGTTGTGCTGCTCGGCAGGCAGGGCAAAGAAGTCATCACTGCCGAAGACATCGCTTCATCAGTCGGCACCATCAACTACGAGATCGTCACGCGCATCAATCCGCTGATTCCTCGCGTCCTGGTTTCCTGAACATATGGGCTCGCGCAAACCTTCCTCCAAAAATCCTTCCGGCAAGAAGCGCATCTCCGTCGCCGTCGTTTTTGGCGGCATGTCGGGGGAGCACGAGGTGTCTTTGCAGTCGGCGGCCTCGATCATCGCTGCGCTCAACAAGAAGAAGTACGAGGTGCTGCCGGTGCGCGTCGAGAAGACCGGACGCTGGGCGGTGGACGCGCAGATGCTCGCCGCTCCCAAAGATTCGCAGACGCTGACGGCAAAAGAATCGACCCGCGAAACGCGCCTGCTTGCGCCGGGTTCTGCTCGCGGCGCATTGCTGGCGGGTGACGCGGCCACGGCTGAACGCGTCGACATCGTGTTTCCCATCGTCCACGGCACAGGCGGCGAAGATGGCGCATTGCAGGGCCTTATGGAGCTCTCCGGGCTGCCATACGTTGGCAGCGGCATCCTCGGCTCGGCCATCGGCATGGACAAGGTGGCGCAGAAGAAACTGCTCGAGCGCGACGGCTTTCCCGTGGCGCCGTACGTGCACTTCCGCGCTTCTGATTGGAAAAAAAACGCCAACGCCATCGTCAGCGAAATAGAGAAGTCTCTGAACTATCCCTGCTTCGTGAAGCCGGCCAACCTCGGCTCGTCGGTGGGCGTTTCCAAAGCGCATCATCGCAAAGAGTTGCGCGCCGGCATCGAAGACGCGCTGACCTATGACTCGAAAATCATGGTCGAGAAGGCCGTCTTGAAGTGCCGCGAAATCGAATGTGGCGTGCTTGGGAACGACAAACCGCGCGCTTCGGTGCTGGGCGAAGTCATTCCTTCCAACGAGTTCTACGACTACGCCGCCAAGTACGTCGACGGCAAGTCGCAAGTCATCATCCCGGCCGACCTTCCCAAGCAGGTCAGCGAGAACATCCGCGCGATGGCACTGAAGGCCTTCCGCACCTTGGACATTTCGGGTTTCGCCCGCGTCGACTTCTTCGTGGAGCGCACTACCAACGAGGTGTACATCAACGAGGTCAACACGCTGCCGGGCTTCACCAGCATCAGCATGTTCCCCATGCTGTGGGAGGCCAGCGGCGTGCCGTATGCGGAACTGCTCGACGAGCTGATCACGCTCGGCCTTGCACGCGACCGCGAACGCCGCGGCCTCAAGCGCAGCTTCACGCCGCCTACCAAAAAAGCATGAGCACTTCTTGGCGCCACTTTCCCAAGAGCCGCAGCAAGCCCGTCCGAGACTTCCATCGTCCGCGGTACGGGAATCCTTTGTTTGCAAACGCTTCCGGCAGCAAGGTGGTCCGACGCGGCAATGCTGCCGCGTCCAACCGCACCGCGCGCCGCCCTTCCGGCGCGGGACTGGGCGACAAGAAGCGCAACCTGCTCATCGCCGCGGGCGTCGTGCTGCTCGGCGCGGCCTGGTACGTGTTTTGGGGATCGGCTTTCCGCATCACCAAGACCGAGTTCAGCGGCGCCACGCCGTACACCGAAGAAACTCTCCGCAAGGCGCTGGCCGACTACGAAGCCTCGAACGCGCTGCTGGTCTTTCCGCGCAACAACGTCCTGCTGTTCAGCGAGTCGTCGGCCAAGGACGCCATCAAGGACGCCGTCTACCTGGACGACATCCAGATCACCAAGAAGCTGCCCGACACGGTCCTCGTGACCGTCAAGGAGAAGGCCATGCGCGCCGTGCTCGAGCGCGGCGGACGCCTTTACGCGGTCGACGAATCAGGCTTCGTGCTGCGCGAGCTCACCTCCAAGGAGCACGACATGATGCCCGACCTGCCGCCAGGGCTGAACGCGGTTTCGGTCGAAGGCCTCGGCGCGGAGACGGTCACGGTATCGAACGGGAAGGTGAACGACCCATCACCGACAAGCGGCGAGGCTGTGTCGAAGGGCGCGGCCGCAAAGACGGCAGCCGCGGCAACAAACACCGGTGCCAAACCGTCGGCCGCAGGAACGCAGCCTTCTGCCGCCGCGGCCAAACCCCAAGCACCTGCGGCCCCGCCCGAACCGCCGTCCAAGAACGCCTGGCCGCTGATCCTCGATCACAACCCCGACGACGCCATCAAGAAGCCGGCGCGTCCCGGTCTGCAGGCCTACACTCCCTCGACCCTGACCTCCATCCTGCAAGCCAACGCCCGCCTGCCGGACGTCACCGGCGAAACCGTCCGCTGGTACACGCCCGACGAAACCTCCAACTCCGTGGACGCCGCCATGTCCGGCGGCTGGCATGTTTTCCTGGCCACCGCCACGCCGTTCGACGTCCAGGTGGACCGCCTGTCAATCATCCTCAAGGACAAGATCGGCCCCAAGAGGGGAGACCTCGAATACGTGGATTTGCGCTATAACGAGAAGATTTTCTACCGTCTGAAACACCAGACCCAGTAGGGGAGGGGCGACCCTCCCTTTCGGTTTGCCTATTCTTGACCATCTGCTACGGTGGCTTAGACGACCGTTTTTCGGCCGATCAGCGTTCCTTTCCCATCGTTAAGGAGATAGCGCCATGAAGCGACAAGGACCTATTACGGCGCTTTTGGTTTTGCTCGGCCTGGTGTTCCTGACGTTCATGATCGCCAGCCCCCAGGGGCAGGACATCCGCAACGTCCCCGTCAGCGAGTTCATCGCCGACGTGGAGCGCGGCGACATCAAGGACGTGACCATCGACGGCGACCACGTCGTCGGCATGAGTCCGGGAATCGGCGCGGGCAAGGAGGTGGAGTACGTCACGTACGCCACCGACAAGACCGAGCTGATCCGCGTCATGCACGAAAAGCACGTCACCTACCGCGAAAAGCAGCCGTCCGGCCTGGCCGCGGCGCTCTGGCTGGTGCTGCCGCTGCTGTTCCTGGTGGTTGTCGGATCGCTGGTCCTCAAACGGATGGCCAACGTCAACGCCTCGACCATCAAGCGGACCATTTCCAACAAGGCCACGCTTCACCATTCGGTGAAGGTGACCTTCCAGGACGTGGCCGGCATCGACGAGGCCGTCGAGGAAGTGCGCGACCTGGTCACGTACCTCAAGGACCCCAAAGGCGCCCGACGCCTCGGCGGTCGCGGACCCAAAGGCGTGCTGCTGATCGGGCCGCCCGGCAACGGCAAGACCCTGCTTGCCAGGGCCATCGCCGGGGAAGCCGGCGTGCCGTTCTTCTCGGCCGACGCTTCCAGCTTCGTGGAGATGTTCGTCGGCGTCGGCGCGGGCCGCGTCCGCGACCTGTTCGAAGACGCGCGCAAGCACGCCCCCTGCATCATCTTCATCGATGAGCTGGATGCGGTAGGCAAGAAGCGCGGCGGGCTGGCCAGCGGCGGAGGCAACGACGAGCGCGAACAGACGCTCAACCAGCTGCTCATCGCCATGAACGGCTTCTCGTCGAACGACGGCATCATCGTCCTCGCGGCGACCAACCGTCCCGAGACGCTCGACAGCGCGCTGATCCGTCCCGGACGGTTCGACGCCAAGGTGGTCGTGCCCCGGCCCGACCTCCGCGGCCGCGAGAAGATCCTCAAGGTGCATTCGCGCGACAAGATCATCTCGCCGGACGTCGACTACACCATCATCGCCCGGCGTACCACCGGCATGAGCGGCGCGGACCTCGAAGGCGTCATGAACGAGGCGGCATTGCGGGCGAACAAGCTCGGCAAGGCGGCCATCGACATGGCCGACGTCGAGTACGCCTGCAAGAAGCTGCAGCTCGGCGCGGAACGGAAGAGCGCGGTGATTCCCGAAGAGGTCAAGAAGGTCATCGCGGTGCACGAGTGCGGCCATACCATGGCCGGATGGTTCACCGTGGCGGCAGACCAGGTCCGGGAGGTGACTATCGTTCCTCGCGGACCGGCCCTCGGCCTTACCTGGACCATGCCGGAAGAGGACCGCATGCTGCTGTCCAAGACGCAGCTGCTCGCCGAGATCCAGCTCCTGTATGGGGGACGGGTCGCAGAGCAGGTGGTCTTCGGATCGGATTTCATCACCACCGGCGCCAGCAACGACCTGGAACGGCTGACCTCGATCGCCAAAGGCATGGTCAAGCGCTACGGCATGTGCCCCGAGCTCGGCCCGCCGCAAGTCTACGGCGACAACGACAGCGGCTTCGTCTTCCAGGAGAGCCGCAAGGACTACAGCGAGAAGACCGAAGCCGCCATCGACGACCAGGTCAACAAGCTGCTCAAGGGCTGCTATGAAACGGTGCTGCAACTCCTGACGGAGAAGCGGGACCTGCTCGACAAGCTCACCGCGGCGCTGCTCGACAAGGAATCGCTGGGCCAGAGGGACATCGAGGCCATTCTCGGCGTCCGCGGCAAGACGCCCATCACGGCCTGACCGCCAGCCCGCCTTAAAACGGCGGGTTTTTTATTTGGCGACACATCATCGATAAGTGAAAACATTTTGCGACACAGGAGGCGCTGCGGTAGAAAGGAAGAAAAAGAAAAGCCGTCGCAACAAGGACGGCTGACGGAAAAGCTTATCGGCTGCAGATGAGCGACCGCGCATGCGGTCGTTCCAGGAAACCTTTGAGATCGGACTCGCACGGTCGCGCCGAATGCCAACCGACCAGCAGCAGCGCAGCTGCAGGAACCGCAATGGCGGCAGCGACGCCGAAGCCGGCCACGCGGCTGAAGGTCCATTGCCGCCGGCTCAAGGGGCGCAACGAATGACCAGGCCGACGGGGCCGCAGGACGGCCGCAGTCCAGCTGCCAAGCCGCCACATGACTACGATGACCAAAGGAACCCCTATAAGGGTCAGTGTCAGCATTACGCAAGTGCTCACTTGGCGTACCTCCCGGCAAGCGATGGGTGAGTCGTTCACCCAAAGGCATGAACATAATGCTGTAGCATACCAAAAAGAGCAAGGAGCCACCTTATAGGCCATTTAAATGCCAAGGCCTATATTTTGCCTTATTTTAGCCAAATAATTGATACTTGGATTGATACGGGCAAAAGAACCTCGAATCCGCAACCTAAAAACCATTAATCGGATCGACGCCGCGTTCAACCGACAAAACCCAAGAAATAGAGGCGCGTGGAGATCATTGCGAAAGTACCAAAAACAGACCGATGTCTGACGGGGAAGCCCGGTAAAACCCGCCGTACCCCTCCTTTTAGCCTTAAATAGTGTCGTCTAAGATATATTGGGCGACACAATGTATGCCTAAAAATTGGCCCTTCCCCATCGCCCCTTGTTGCATTGCCGCCAAGACCGATACGATAGAGAAGTCCTTCGCCCGAAAGGAGATGGGCAATGGCAGAAAACGGTCCGTTTGGACGACTGAAGGAGGCGATAGAACGTCTCCTTGATCGGCTAAGAGGGAAGCAGGAAACCGAGGCAACCGGCGACTCCCCTCTTACATGGCCAAAAGATGAAAAACACCGGGTGGCCGTGCACGAAGCTGGGCACGGAGTGGTCGCCTGGACGTCGGCGACGGTAACGGAGGTCTCCTCTATCGTCGTGTCCCCGGGCGGAAACGGACGGACAGTCTGGGCCGGCAGTTCGCTGCTCGGCAGCGGACATCCGCTCGCCCTTTGGGAACGTTGCGCCGTGTGCTTCGGTGGCATCGCCGGCGAGGCGTTCACCTACGGCAACTACTACCGCAACGGGTCGATGTTCGACATGCAGCAAGCCCTCGCCGTGGCGAACCAGCTTGCCGCAGCGGCATTGCTCTATCCCTCGGTGCTCGCTTCGCCCTGGGGTCAGCCGGAACCCGCCCTGCTGAACGACTTCGGCAACATCTACGTCATCCGGCTCCCCTCCCCGCAGGCAGATATCCTTTACGCGGCGTACTATCATGCCTGCATGATGGTCGTCGTGAACAAGAGCAAGCTGTTGGCCCTCGCCGCCGCTGCCGCCAAGCACCGAACGCTCAACGCCAAGGACATTTCACGCGTCCTCGGCCCGCGACCGTGGGCCCTCCCTTGAATCCCGTGCCTTGCCACACGGGATTTTTTCATACGAAAAAGCGGCCATGCTGGCCGCGGAAGACGATTAGCCGGAACGAGATACCCACCACAGGCGGAATATCGCGTACGCCGCGCAGATGAGGGTGGCCGGCAGGACGATCGGCAGCACCTGCTGCCTGAATCGCGTCCAGGTCATCACCGTCTGTGACTCGCGGCATCGGCCGCAGTGAATGCGCTCGGCGTATCCTGCCGGGTGCGATACGGAGTACCGCTCGCACTTGGCGCACCAGCGCACGTAAATCGGCAGGTTGCCCGACCAGCCCGGTTGGCGGTCCTGGCGCAAATACATCGGCCTGCCCAACGCGCGGGCAAGGCTGAAGCGCGTCGGGTGGCGCCGCTGTTCGGCGGCAATGTCGTACGTGTCTTGAAACGGTTTTCTTAGCATCCCCACTTGCTCCTTTGCGTGACAGGGCTGTGCGGCGAGGAAAGGACGACGCGAAGATGCTATCCCCTTTCAGCCCATAAAACAAGACGTCCCGGCCTAGCGGCCAAGGACGTCCACGGCGGAGATGAGATAGCGCATGGGATCAACCGGAATGCCCTTGAGGCGCGATTCGAAGTGCAGGTGCGGGCCGGTGGTCAGGTTGCCGGCGCCCGGCGTGCCCGGCATGCCGCCCGAATACCCGATGATCTCGCCGCGCTCCACGAAGGCGTCTTCCCTGGCCAAGACCTTGGAGAGATGGCCGTAGACGGTGGAGATGTTGTTGTTGTGGATGATCATCACGTAGCTGTAGCCCATGCCGCCGTTCTGGGCGCGGGCGACCACGCCTGCCGCAGCCGCCTTGACCGGCGTGCCCTGCGGCGCGGGAATGTCGATGCCCGGATGCTCGAAGACGTAGCGGAAAGGATAATCGGGATCATGGAAGCGCGTAGAGATGCCGCGTGCCGGAACCACCGGCCACTGCAGCGTGGCGTTCTGGCCCTTGAGACGGTCGGCCAGGTCGATCTTGTCGCGGAGCTTGCGCTCGAGCGCGGTAATCTCCTCGTCGGCGTCATCCTGCTGCCGCTTGAGCTCGGCCAGCATGTAGCGGTACTCCAGCTCCGACGATTGCGTCTGTGCCAGCAGCGTTTCCTTCACCGACTTGTCGTCCTCGATTTCGCGCTTGGAAATGTCGAGCTGCCGCTGGGTGTCGGCCACGGCCAGCTTCTTGGCCTCGTTTATGCCGTGCTCCTCGGCCAGGCTCGCGCGGATTTCCTGCACCGCGCGCAGCGTCTTGGTGACGCCGGACTCGAGGTCGGCTACTTGGCGCATGGCGTCGAAAAACTCCGACAAGGTCTTGCCCGCCAGCAGGATGTCCAAGGCGCTCTTGCGGAACTGCGCGCGATACAGCTGGCGCGCCAGCACGCCCAGCAGCTTGCGCTCCTGCACCATGCGCTGCTCCTGCGTCTTCATCTTGTCGTCCAGCACCGACATCTCCAGCGTCAGCTGGTTGATCTGGTCCTGCGCGATGTCGATGTCCAGCTGCGTCTGGGCGACACGGTTGTCCATCAGGGCGATATCGTCCTGCAGCGAGGCCGATTCGGCCTTTTTCTGGCTGATGGCCACCCGATATTTTTCCTGGCTGCGGGTGAGGTCCTGCAGCTGCGCCTTCTTCCTGTTGACGTCAGCGGTGATGTCGTTGATCTGCTTGCCGACGCTGCCTTCCAATCCGGTGTCGGCCAGCGCAGTCGTCACGGGCAGGAGCGCCAAAGACGCAAAGACCGTCACGGCCAATGCCGCGCGCCCGAACTTTCGGGAAATGGTCCTTGCGAAGTGCGTCATGCGAAGTGCGTCACGAGAGAGAAGCTATGGCCGCGTCGAGTCGCGCCAAGGTCCGTTCCTTGCCGATCGCCCAAGCGCACTCGAAAGGCCCCGGCGACATTTCGCGGCCGCTCAATGCCACGCGGAACGGCCACAGCGATTCGCCGTTGGTCCAGCCCTTTTCGGCGATGTGCGCGACCGTTGCCTGTTCCAACGCCTTGGCATCTGCAAACTGCGACTCCCCTGCCCCGACGACGAATGCCCGCAGTCCCAGCAGCCGATCCTTGGCGACCTCGGCGGTCGATTTCTTCCAGACCAGCATCGCAGCGGAAACGGCGATTTCCTCGAACACGAAGCGCGTGGATTCGGGCAGCTCGGCGAGCGTGGTCGCCCGCCGCTGTTCCAGAGTTACCGCCTTTTCGAGCAAATCCATACCGACGGCCAGCCCGCCCTTCACCGCAGAGAGCTTGCCGCCGTCCTCGCGCAGCACCTCCTGTTTCAGGTAGAACGGACGCGCGGCTTGCGCCAACGCGGAGGCCGACAGCGCCCGGAGGTACTCCTTGTTGAACCAGTCCAGCTTCTCGCGGTTGAACACCGCACCGGCCTTGTTTACCTTGCCGATGTCGAACTCCCTGATGAACTCGTCCTTAGTGTACAGGTCGCGATCCGCCCGCGGGTTCCAGCCCATCAGCGCGACGAAATTGACCAGCGCTTCCGGCAGGTAGCCCTTATCGAGATAATCCTCGACGGCAACGTCGCCCTGGCGTTTGGACAGCTTGGAACGATCGGGATTGAGCAGCAACGGCACGTGCGCGAATTGCGGCGGTGCCCAGCCGAAAGCCTTGTACAGCGCGATGTGCTTTGGCGTGGACGGCAGCCATTCCTCCGCACGGATGACGTGCGTGATGCCCATCAGGTGATCGTCGACGACGTTCGCCAGATGATACGTCGGAAAGCCGTCGGATTTCATCAATACCTGGTCGTCGATCAGCGCGTTCTCGAACTCCACGTGGCCGCGGATGCTGTCGTTGAACACCGTGGTCCCTTCAGCGGGCATCTTCATGCGGATGACGTGCGGCATGCCTTTGTCGAGCTGTGCCTGCGCCTCCTCGGGCGTGTGCATGCGGCAGTGCTTGTCGTACATGATGGGCAGCTTGGCCGCCGCCTGGCCCTGCTTCACCTGCTCAAGCCGCTCCGCAGTGCAAAAACAGTAGTAGGCGTGACCGCGCTTCACGAGCAGGTCGGCCTGTTCCTTGTACAGGTGCAGGCGCTTCGATTGCACGTACGGACCGCAAGTGCCTCTTTCGGCCAGTTTCCCCTGCTCGTCAAGGTACGGCCCTTCGACCGGACGGATGCCGCAGCGTTCAAGCGAGCGCAGCAAGCTCTCAATCGCCCCTTCGACATAGCGAGTGCGGTCGGTGTCTTCGATGCGCAAAATGAACTGGCCGCCGTTATGCAGGGCGAACAGTTCGTTGTAGAGGGCAGTGCGAAGACCGCCAATGTGGAGATAGCCTGTAGGTGAGGGGGCAAATCGGACGCGAACCATAGCAATCAGGAAAGAAAGACTTGTGGCAATTTTATCAATTTTTCTCTCGTAAGGCCAGCCACGGGAATACCGCGACCGCCGTCCAAATGCGGCCCAACCTGCTGGGCTGCTGCACGAGCCGCCACAGCCACTCAAGACCGATTTTTCGCAGGAATCTCGGCGCCCTGCGCACGTCTCCGGCAATGAAATCGAAAGCGCCGCCGATGCCGATGGCCACCCGCACCGAGGGCAACGCCGCCAAGTGATCTGCTATCCACATCTCCTGCTTGCCGTGACCAAATGCCACCAACAGCATGGCCGGCTCCGCCTTCCGAATGCGCCCGATCAGGCCCTGATCCATCTGCCAGCTGCCATCGGCATTCCGGCTGATCTGCCCGCCGCTTTCCGCGCCAACGACGTTCAGGCCCTGATATTTCTTCCGTAAAACGGCCGCTGCTCGCTCGGCCACGTCCTTTTTGCCGCCGCCAAGCAGATACACCGACAGGTCCTTATGCTCGGCAAGCCCGGCCAGCTCTTCCGCAAAATCCGTGCCGCTGACGCGCTCTGGTATGCGCTGACCGCGGATTCTCGCGGCCAACAGCAGACCAAAGCCGTCCGGAAGCGCCAAATCGGACTTTCGCAGGGTATCCCGGAAAACGGGGTCCTTGGATGCCAAGACCAGCATCTCCGGATTCGGCGTCGTCAAAAAGTGCCCGCGGCGCTCCGCGAGCATGTTGGCGACCTTCATGGAGGCCTCGACCTTGGTCATGGCGTCGACGGGGACGCCCAGGATTTCGATCCGCATACTCCCCTGCAGTGTAACAAATAAGCCGAAATTAAGCTTATCCACTCCCCGCTTGACATCCCTTCCGACCTGGTGCAAGAATGAGATTAGCACTCGCACTTGTTGAGTGCTAATACCCTCACCATCCGATGAATCCAAACAAATTTACCACCAAATCGCGAGAGGCCATCGATGCCGCGCAGAGCATCGCCGCCAAACGCGGCCATGTGGAGCTGGATCCCGCTCACCTGCTTTTGGCGCTGCTCGAACAGAAAGACGGGGTCGTCGTCTCCGCCTGTAAAAAGATCGGCGCGGACGTGGAGCGCCTGCGCGGCCGTCTTGGCATCATGCTCGACGATTTCCCGCAGGCCGAACAGGACGCCGAGACCATGCAGCTGCAGGCCGCTCCCCTTCTCCTCAAGACTTTCCGCCAGGCCGAAAAGGAAGCCACCCGCTTCGGCGACGAATACCTTTCCACCGAACATCTGCTTCTGGGAATGCTGGCCATCGAGGCGCGCGACAACGTGGTGCGCTCCGTCCTGTCCGAAGAAGGCGTCACCTACGACAAGGTGCTGAAGGTGCTGGCCGAGATCCGCGGCAACCAAAAGGTGGATTCGCCCGAACCCGAAGGCAAGTACCAGGCTTTGGAAAAATATTCGCGCAACCTGACCACGCTGGCGCGCCAGGAAAAGCTCGACCCGGTCATCGGCCGCGACGAGCAGATCCGCCGCGTGATGCAGGTGCTTTCGCGCCGCACCAAGAACAATCCCGTGCTCATCGGCGAGGCCGGCACCGGCAAGACGGCCATCGTCGAAGGCCTGGCGCAGCGCATCGTCGCCGGGGACGTCCCCGAGTCGCTCAAGGAAAAAGAGATCGTCTCGCTGGATATCGGCTCAATAGTCGCCGGTTCGAAGTTCCGCGGCGAGTTCGAGGAGCGGCTGAAAGCCGTCATCAAGGAAGTCGAGCAGTCGGCCGGCCGCATAATCTTGTTCATCGACGAGCTGCACACGCTTGTCGGCGCTGGATCTTCGGACGGCTCATCCTTGGACGCCTCCAACATGCTCAAACCGGCGCTGGCGCGCGGCGAACTGCGGGCCATCGGCGCCACAACCCTCAAGGAATACCAGAAGCACATCGAGAAGGACGCAGCGCTGGAACGCCGCTTCCAGCCGGTTTTCGTTGCCGAACCGTCGACCGAAGACGCCATCGCCATCCTGCGCGGCATCAAGGAGCGCTACGAATTGCACCACGGCGTGCGCATCACCGATCCGGCCATCGTTGCGGCGGTGAACCTGTCTTCGCGCTACATTCAAGATCGATTTTTGCCGGACAAAGCGGTGGACGTCATCGACGAAGCCGCGTCGGCGCTGCGCTTGGAGATTGACTCCGAACCGGAAGAGCTGGATCGCAAGAAGCGCGACCTGATGCGCCTGGAAATCGAGAAGCGCGCTCTCGCCAAGGAAGCCGACAAGGATTCCAAAGAACGGCTCAAGGCGGTAGAACGCGAACTGTCCGAGCTGAAGGAATCTTCCGGCCAGCTTGAACTCGCCTGGAAGAACGAAAAAGACGCCATCGCCGCCATCCGCAAGCAGAAGAAGGCCATCGACAAGCTCAAGCAGGAAGCCGAAATCGCCGAGCGCAACGCCGACCTGACCAAGGTGGCCGAGATCCGCTACGGCAAGATTCCCGAAGCGCAGAAGTCGCTGGAATCGGCCGAGGAAAAGCTGCGCAAGATCCAAAAGGACCACCGCTTCCTCAAGGAAGAAGTGACCGAAGAGGACATCGCCGCCGTGGTTTCGCGCTGGACGGGCATTCCGGTCAACAAGATGCTCGAGGAGGAGCAGGCCAAACTGGCACGAATGGAAGACGCGCTCCGCAAACGCGTCATCGGCCAGGACGAAGCGGTGGTTGCCGTGGCCAACGCCGTGCGCCGCTCGCGCGCGGGCGTAGCCGAGGAGTCGCGCCCGATCGGCTCGTTCCTGTTCCTGGGCCCGACGGGCGTCGGCAAGACCGAACTGGCGCGCTCACTTGCCGCGCTGCTGTTCAACGACGAGAACGCCATGATCCGACTGGACATGTCCGAGTACGGCGAGAAGCACACGGTTTCGCGCATGCTGGGCTCGCCTCCCGGCTACGTGGGCTACGACGAAGGCGGCCAGCTGACCGAGCTGGTGCGCCGCCGCCCCTACTCCGTCATTTTGTTCGACGAGATCGAAAAAGCGCACCCCGACGTCTGGAACACGCTGCTGCAGATCCTCGACGAAGGCCGCCTGACCGACGCCAAGGGCCGTCGCGTCAACTTCAAGAACACGGTCATCGTGATGACTTCCAACGTCGGTTCGGAGGCGATTCTGGAATCCGGCAAAGGCAAGGGCAACATCGGTTTCGCTGCCGCCGAAACCACCGAGCAGGAGTCGACCCGCGAGCGCGTGATGTCGCTGCTGCAGGAACGCTTCAAGCCTGAATTCCTCAATCGCCTCGATGAGATCATCGTCTTCCACGCGCTTACGCAGGACGACCTGGGCCGCATCGTCGACCTGCAAATCGCCCGCATCGCCGACCGTCTCAAGAAGAAGCACATCGCCATCACCGTGACCGACAAGGCCAAGAAGCTGCTGGCCAAGAAAGGATACGACCCGATGTTCGGGGCGCGTCCGTTGAAGCGCACGTTGCAAAAGGAGATTCTGGATCCGTTGGCGCTGCACATCATTGAGGGCGAGGTGAATGACGGGTCAAGCGTTGTTGTTGACTCTAAGAATGACTCTGTAGTACTAAGGTCCGGCAAACAGTTCAGTGCGACTGATAATCCGTAACGACACACTCATGACGCGAGCTGAATTTGAGCAAATCCTCGGGAGGGCCAGCAAGCAGATGACTGCTGAATCGCGTCATAAAAAATACGCGACTTCTAAGGAGTTCGAGAACCGTGTTCGTGAAGTAGTGCAGGAGCTCGTGCTACCGCATGGCATTTCTTTGGACTTCGATCCGGAACGGAACTGGCGGTAGAACGCGCGGATTTTGCGCTTGGCCATAGTGTTATGGACGCGTCTGTGGTAGGTTGGACCTACCACTCACTGCGTGGTTATACGTTTCGCAGAAATGCGAAGCGTGTGGGAAACACCGCTGTCTCTCCCAAGGAGCGGTGTTTCTTTTTGTAAACGAAGGGAAAAGGAACGGTCTTCAGGGTCTGCCGCATTTGCCCGCTACGTCATTCTGCGGTAGTCGCGAACGACTCCCCGAACGACACCCTGCACGATGATGTCTTTGACATAGAAGGGTTTCATGGTGCGGTTGGCCGGCTGCAAGCGGACGCGTCCGTCTTCCTTGTAGAACCGCTTGAGCGTGGCGTTGGTGTTTTCGAGCAGGGCGACCACGGTGTCGCCGTTCTTGGGCTGGGTGGTGGCGATGACCACCACGTAGTCGCCCGAAAGGATGCCGTCGTCGATCATCGACTCCCCTTTCACCTTGAGGACGTAGGCGTCTTCGCCGTCGTTGACCATTTCTGCGGGAACCGGGAAGGATTCGTTGGTTTCGACGGCTTCGATGGGTTCGCCGGCGGTGATGAGGCCCTTGAGCGGCAGGAGCATGGCCTTGGCGGTGGACAGCAGCGAGGATTCGACCTCGATGCTGCGGGCCGAGTCGGCATCTCCGGTGAGGTAGCCCTTGCGCTCCAAGTTTTTGATGTGCTCATGGACCGTGGCGGTCGAGGAGATGCCGAAGTGCGCGCCGATCTCCCGGTACGACGGCGGGTAGCCGCGTTCCTGGATGTACTCGACCACGAAGGCCAAGATGTCGGACTGCTTCTTGGTCAGTTTTTCGCGTTCGGCGTTTGTGGCGCGCATAACGTTATCCACATCGTGACTTATCTGCTTACACTATACCCGAACAAAAACCGAACGTCAAAGCTCTTCTGTGGACAAGTCGAGAAAAGAGCCGTCTTTTTTGACCATTTTTGGGTCGAAAAAGGCATCTTTCGTGCCTCGAAGACCTTATGCTTTGTGCCTGACCGTGGTAGAATGCAGCGGTAAACGTTATGGCTTTAGTCTACGCCTGCATCACCGCGCACACTCCCCTGCTCATGCCGACCATCGGCAAGGAGGGGCTTAACGTCATCGAAAAGACCAAGAACGCGCTGATTCAGCTGGAGCAGGAGCTGTACATCGCCCAGCCGGAAACCATAATCGTGATATCGCCGCACGGCGACTCGCTGCCGGACGCGCTGTCCATCAACCTCAACTCCAAGTACGTCACCAACTTCGAGGAGTTCGGCGACTTGGTGACCAAAATCGAATGGAAGTCGGACATCATGCTGACCGACCGCATCCGCGAAGACTTCAAGGAAAAACATTTGCCGCTGGTGCTGGGCAGCTCCGAATACGTCGACTACGGCTGCGCCGTGCCGCTGTCGTACCTGACGCAGCACTTGCCCAACGTGCGCATCGTCCCGCTGCACACTTCGCAGCTCGACATGAAGGCCCATCACGGCTTCGGCAAGGAGTTCAAGGACGAGATCATGAGCTCGACGCGACGCATCGCAATTGTGGCCTCTGCCGACCTTTCGCATCGCGTCAGTGAAACCTCGCCCGACGGCCTTTCGCCCCGTGGCGTGGCTTTCGATGAAAAGATCATCGACGTCGTTACCAAGCAAGACCCTATCGCCATTCTCGACATCGACGAGGAGTGGATCAAGGAAGCGCAGTCGTGCGGCGCGAAAGTGATCGCCACGCTCTGCGGCATGCTTGACGACGTCAATCACACCGCCAAGGTGCTCTCGTACGAGAAGCCGTTCGGCGTCGGCTACCTGATGGCCGGCATGAAAATCGGCTGATTCGCGGCGTGTTCACGGGACGGTTTTTCGCCGCAGGAAGGCGATTTTTTGTTCCTCCCGGAACTTTACGGAAAGACCGACCAATGCTAGGGTGAAAACCGCTAAGATAAGGCCCTGTGCAGCTATGGACGACCTCAAAGACATCCTCAAAAAGCGTGCTCCCAAGGTGATTCCCAAGGACAAGCACCTGCATTCCGCAGCGCATGTGCTGGCCGACGAGATCAGCACGGCCTTCGGGGAGCGGAAGCGCTTTGCGATGTACCTGGGCGTCATCAACCGCGTGGGCGTGGAGAACGCCCGGCGCATCTTCCGCCAGCTCCATCAGGAAGCCAAGGGCGACCTGGGCAAGCTGTTCATGTACCTGTGCCGCAAGGAACCCAAGGAGCAGAAACCCCAGGACGCTCCCCCGAACCCGTAACGATATGGCCGTCAGAAAAATCACCATGAAAGGCACGCCGGTCCTGCATGCGCGGGCCAAGGAGGTCGACCTCAAGGAGATCGGCTCTCCGGAGTTCCGCGCGTTCATCGACGACATGGTCGAGACGATGTATGCCGCCAACGGCGTGGGCATCGCCGCCACGCAGGTCGGTGACGGACGTCGCGTGTTCATCGCCGAAAGCGCCAAGGGACCCATCGCCCTGGTGAATCCGGTGTTCACCGAAAAGTCAAAGAAGATGCTTTCCGACGACGAGGGCTGCCTTTCCGTCCCCGGCAAGTTCGACCGCGTGAAGCGCCACAAGACCGTGACCGTCGAGGCCTACACCATCGAAGGCGAAAAAATCTCGTTCACCGCCGAAGGATTCTTTGCCCGGATTTTGCAGCACGAGCTGGATCACTTGGACGGCCTGCTGTACGTGGACCGCGTGGCCGAGCAGAAGAAGGCCAAGGACGATGCCGCTAAGAAGTAATCTCGTTGTCATGCTTCGCATCGTCTACTTTGGTACCGCCGCGTTCGCCGTTCCGCCGCTCAAGGCGCTGCTTGGCGACTCGCGCTTCGAAGTCGCAGCGGTGGTGTCGCAGCCGGACAAGCCGACGGGCCGCGACGGCGCGGTCAGTTCCTCTCCCGTCGCCAAGGTGGCGCGCGAGGCCGGCGTGACTTTGTTGCAGCCTGCCAAGATGAAAACGGACGAGACTCGCGAGATGTTGGCAGCGCTGAACGCCGACCTGTTCGTGGTGGCGGCGTACGGCCGCATCATTCCCAAGGCGCTGCTGGACCTCCCCCGCCACGGCTGCCTGAACTTGCACGGCTCGCTGCTGCCCAAGTACCGCGGTGCCTCCCCTATCCAAGCGGCCATCGCCGCCGGCGACGCCGAGACCGGCGTGACGCTGATGCGGATGGACGAGGAAGTCGACCACGGTCCCACCTACGCCATGGCACGCGTGACCATCGAGCCGACCGACACCTACGCGACTCTGGAAGCCAAGCTGGCGGACGTCGGAGCCGACCTGTTGCTCGCAGAGATAGACGCAGTAGTGGCCGGGACGCGCGAGGCGAACGAGCAGAATCATTCCGAAGCGTCTTTCACCGGCATCATTGATCGCCGCGACGGCTTCGTGGGCTGGACCGCCGACAGCGCCTCGGCGATCGAGTGCCGACGCAGGGCCTTTACGCCGTGGCCGGGGCTGTATGCCGTCTGGAAGCGCAAGGGCGTGGCGTTGCGCATCAAGCTGCTCGACCTGGCGACGTTGCCTGACGCCAGCGTGCCGACCGGCACCGTGCCGGGAACGGTCTTCAAAACCGCTGACGGCTTCCCTGCAGTTGCCGCCGCCTCCGGCGCGCTCAAGCTGCGCACGGTCCAACCCGAAGGCAAGAAACCCATGGAAGGCAAGCTGCTGCTCAACGGCTATCAAGACTTCATCGGCAGCGTTCTGGAAAAAGAAGAGACGCCCGCGTAGGGCGTCTTTTAGTCAGGGATGAAGGATGACGTGAGAAGGGTGCTTAACCGTATACTCCTCCGTGTACAGGAGCAGCATGCTCAAATGGTCATCGCCGGCGTAAATGAACTGCCGGTCGGCCAAGTGCTCCTCGATGGCCGCAATCCAGGCGTCCAGACCGGCAAATCCCGGAGAGACTTCGCAGTCGCTATCGACGACGATAATTCGCGTTTCCTGCCGCGACGCCAGAGTGGCGAACACCTGTCGCAGCGCGTCGCTCACGCCCGGCTCGCCGGTCAGACAACCGCTTACGCAAAGGAGCATCGTCGATGGCTGGCATATCTTATCTTGCCAACCGAACACCAGCGGCCGGCCGTCAGATACCGTCTTGAGATCTCCGCTTTCTCCAGGATGCATGTCCGTTCTCCTCTTGACAAAGGACTCGTGCGCAAAGTACATGGTACCCTGCCATGCTCGATTGTCAACCAGCCGTTCAAGAGGTCTTTTCATCCCCGATCCTGTCGACGGTCTTCTTCGCATCGATGATCGCCAACACGTCGTCCGGCGGCTTGTCGCTGCCGAACAGCCGCTTCGAGATGGCTTTGCGGAGGTCGCGCAACGCCTTCATCTGCGGCAGCACTTCCAGCGTGGCGCGGCGGTGCTCGCCCTGTTCGGGCTTGCCCAAGCCGGCATCGGCATCCGTGCGGCGCAAGTCCTTGGCGACGGTTTCGGCCATGCGGCCGCCCATCTGCTCCAGGACGCCGTCCACATGCGCCAGTGCCTCGATGGACGACATCTCGGCCGAGGCGTCAGCGTCCAGCGCGCCGCGAAAGTCGGTGAACGATCCGCGTTCGGGCAGCTGGTTGCCGATGCGCGAAAGCAGTTCGCCGTAGCGGCCTTCCTCCAAGTCGGCTTCGTTCAGGTTGCTTGAAGGGTAGCGCTCGAACATCGCGTCCATCGCCTTCCGGGCGGTCTCGCGCGACCACTTCATGTCGCCCTTGGCGCCCTGCTCGGACGCCTGCTTCTGATCCTCGGGGCTGAAACGGCGGAAGGCGCGTTCGGCCATGACGGAAACGGGATCGGCAAGTTCTTCGCGTTCGCGAATGACGGTCCCCTTCGGTTCCTTGAGCGCGACCTCGACCTCCGCGGCCCACTTCGGCTCGGCTTCCTCCATCTGTTTGGAAAGCAGCGGGTCCCGCTCGTGCGAGCGCACGGCGTCGTTCAAGGTCATCTTGGCGTTGCGGACGTCGTCGATGACCGACTGCTCCTCGGGGGAAGGGACGGGCGTGTCTTCGGTCTTCAGCTCGGCGATTTCTGCGGCGACCTCGCGGTTGTGGGCCTCCAACCTGGATTCCTGGGTCTGTTCCTGCATACTATGATTCGTTCTTGGCAAATGCGCCGTTGGCCGCCAGCGTGCCCATCAGCATCAGGATGCCGATGCCCAGCGGATGATTCAGGTACGGGCTGAAGACGTTGGTGCCGATGAGCGCGAGCAAGCCGATCAGCAGCCCGGCGGCAACCAGCGATTGCTGCTTGGCGCCCCCGTCGAAAGCCAAATCGGCGTTCTTGAAGTCGCCTCGCGCCAGGCGGACGCGACGCAGCATCGGGCGCAGCAGCGAGAGCAGGAACCAGGCGTAGATGGCCGCGCCGACCGCGCCGATCTTCAGCCAGATGTCATGATAGCCCCACTCGAAGGCGTAGGTGGTGTAGCTGCCGGTCTCGTCCGAAGCCTTGAGGCGCGGATCGTGGGTTTCGTAGGTGACGGTCTTGCCGTAGCCGGAACCGAACAGCGGATGCTCCATGGCGGCCGCGGTCAGTTTGGGCAGCAGCGCCCAGCGGCTCTTGGCGGCGTCGTCGTTCAGGGAGAAGGCGCGGTCTCCGAAGATGGAGGCCAGGGAAATGCCGCCGTTCTTGTTGGGGTACGGGAAGGAATAAGTGACCGCGATGATGCCGACGGCCAGCAGCACGGAGCCTGTGCCCAACAGGACCAAACGCTTCCAGACCTTTGCTTCCGCCTTGCCCCAGACAAGGACGGCGAACAGCGCGGCGGTCGCCGCCGCTCCCCCGAACCAGAAGCTGCGCGAAAGCGACAGCAGCATGCTGACCATCGCCCAGGTCACGAAGGCCGCAGCGAATTTGGCGCCGCGTTCCTTCATGGAGCGCGAGTAGGCCACGAACAGGGCCGCCAGGAACATCGAGACCAGGATGAAAATCTGCGACTGGAAGAAGATGCGGTAGAAGTCGGCCACCATGATGGTGATTTCGCCCACGCGGGTGTCGCGCACCCACAGGTACAGCATCTTGGCGATGGCGAAGACGCGGTGCGAGAAGAAGAACAGCACCACCAGCGCCTTGAGCACGGCCACGGTCACGGCCGAGCACAGCAGCGCGGCGGCGCGCTCGATCATCTTGGGTGCCGCGAAGACGGTGATCAGCGCCGGGAACAGCGCAAAGTACAACGAGCGGTCGACGTCAAAGAAGACCAGGTTGTAGGGATGGCCGAAGACGACGCCGCGGGCGATGCCGAACAGGATGGTGACCATCAGCAGCGCGAAGGGTGCCAGGACGCGCGAGGCGTTCAGTTTCTGCAGCCAGGCCCAGGCGGCCTTGCGGCGCTCTCCTCCGGCGAAGCTGGCGGCCAGCAGCTCGGCGAACCAGATGGCCACGACGATCAGGAACAGCGCGTGGCGGATCGACAGCTCCAGTCCCTGTTCGGCGCCGAAGGTGAGCATGTAGCCGCCCTGCGAACCGACGAACAGCTCGGCCAGCAGCACCAGCACGGCCAGCTCGAAGCGGATCAGCGCCAGCACGGTTACCGCGGCCAGGACGATCAGGAACAGGGGCGAAGACGCGGCCGGGACCACCCAGGCGGAAAATGAAATCAGCTCGTACAGCACCATCAGCGGCAACGCGAAGCGATACGCGGCACGAAACGCGGTTGCATCGAGCCGCAGCGCCGCAGGCGGCAGCAAGGCGCGAAGATACTCCTTGATTCGCGTGAGGAAAGCAGGAGTGCTAATAGTCATACTTCTTGCGTTTGGCCTTGAGCGCGGCGACCAGCCAGGCGAGCGCCATGGCCACGGGGTGCAGAAGGGTCAGCAGCAGGTACCCGCCGACGCCGTCGTGTATCTGGAAGTAGGTGCGGAGGCTGTTGTCGAAGTAGCGCTGCTTGACCGGGCTGAACACCTGCCCGAAGGACTCCCCTCCCCGATGGGTCACGTCGGCGACCGGCGCGTACCAGACCTCCAGGCCGGCGTCGATGGCCCGCTTGCAGAAGTCGGCCTCCTCGAACCAGATGAAGTAGCGCTCGTCGAGGGTGCCGATGGTCTCGAGCACCGAACGGCGGATCAGGAAGACCGCACCGATGACTTGCTCGACCCGCGCGGCCTTGGCGTAGTCGAAATCGGCGGCAAAGTAGTCGCGCAAAACGTCGAGCTTCGGGAAAACGTGATGCAGCTTGAGGATGATGAGCACCTGCGACCACAGCGTCGGCAGGCGGCGCACCGAATGCTGCACGGTGCCGTCGAGGTTCAGTACGCGCGGCCCCATGATGCCCGCCTGCGGGTTCTGGCGCATCCATGCCACCATCTTGGCCAACGCGCCTTCGGAGCAGTCGGTGTCGGGATTGAGCAGCAGCACGAACTCGCCAGCGCATTGCTGGATGGCCTGGTTGTTGGCCGCAGCGAAACCCAGGTTGCGGTTGTTGGCGATGACCGTGGCTTCGGGGAATTCCCTGACGACCATCTCGACGCTGCCGTCGCGCGAGTCGTTGTCGACCACGAACACCTCGAAGCTGACGCCGGTCTGGCGGTAGACCGAAGCCAGGCACTGCCGCAGCAGGTCCTTCACTTTCCAATTGACGATGATGATGGAGAGGTCCATGAGGGCGCAGTTCGATGTTTTACCCTAAACGATGTTTCTCTTTCATGACCTGCCGCGCCGCTTCCAGCTTCTCCATGTTGGCCATGCGGATGCCCAGCCTGCTCCAAGGAATCAGGTTGAATGCCTTGGGCACCCATAGGCTGATGCCGCCGGCGTGCGGCAGGCACTTGAACAGGTACTCGGGGATCCAGACGCCGACGTGTCCCTGTTCCAGCATGGTCAGCCACAAGTCCCAGTCTTGCAGCCGCCTGATCTTCTCGTCGAAGCCGGGGAAATGCTCGCGGCGGATGAGCGAGGTGGTGTGCACGTAGTTCATCTTGCGGAGCCGGGCGGCGTCGAACGGCCACAGGCGGAACTTTTTCCAGCCGAACTTGAACGAAGAGTAGGCGTAAGAGGCTTCGTGATGCTGCCGCAGCGTCTCGACCATCTTGGCCAGCATGTCCGCCCGCATGATGACGTCGGCGTCGCAGAACAGCAGGAACTCCCCCCTGGCTTCGGCAGCCCCGCGGTTGCGGGCGGCGTTGCCTCCGCGGTTTTCCTGGACGACGTAGGCGATGCGGCTCATGAACGGCCGCAGCGCCTCTTCGGTGCCGTCGGTGGAACCGTCGTTGACCACGATCACCTCGAAATCGGCAAACGTCTGCGCGAAGATGCTCTCCAGACAGAGCGGGAGTTCTTTGGCGTGCTGATATGACGGGATGATGATGCTGATGACCGGTGTCTTTTGCAATGCGTCCATACGGCTAAAGTGCTTCCGCCACGTCAGTGGCTCCGTTTCAACCCTTTGCTTCCGTTTTCATCAGCGCCTCGACGAGACCTCCGGCCTGGCGCTTCCAGCCGAAGTCCTCCTGCACGCGCTTGCGGCCGTCGGCGCCCAGCCGTTCGGCGAGAGCCGAATCGTCCATCAGCTTGCGGACCGCCTCGGCAATCGCTGCCGCGCTGCCCGGCTCGACCAGCAGGCCGGTCTTGCCGTCGACCACCGCGTCGGCCACTCCCCCGGTCCGCGACCCGATGACCGGTCGGCCCATCAAGTTGGCTTCCAGGTAGACAATGCCGAACCCTTCCACGTCCGCGCCGATGCTCTTGGGCGCCATCACGAAGGCGTTGGCCGCAGCGTACAGACCCGGCAGGTCCTCGTCGGGCACTCTGCCAAGGAAGCTGACGCGGTCGGCGACGTCCTGGCTCTTGGCCAACGCCTCCAGCTTTTGGCGCTGCGGGCCGTCACCGGCGATGACCAAGTGCACCTGCCTGCCTTCCTGCTTGAGCAATGCCGCCGCCTGAATGGCTTCGGCAAATCCCTTGCGCTCCACCAGCCGCCCAACGGAAAGCAGCGTATAGCCTGCGGGCATGGCGTAGAACTTGCGAACGGCTTCGACTCGGTCCGAAGGCAGGGCGATGTCCAACGGGAAGCCCGGGGACGGACGCACGATGGCAATCTTGTCCCTGGTCGCACCGAGCGCTTCGGCCAGCTGGGCGGTGTGGACGCTGTTGGCCACGACCATCTGGGCGCCGGCCAGCACGGCCTTGGCGCGGGCGCGCTTCGGGCCGCCGGCCTTCAGGGCCAGTGCCACGTCCATGCCATGAACGATGACCACGTAAGGCAGGCCGCGACGCCGTTTGAGGATGCGTGCCACCAGTCCCATCGGCAGCAGGTGGCTGACGATCAGCAGTTCGGCACGCTCCTTTTTGCGCAGCCAGTCGGTCCAATACAGCGCGCCGAGCCAACGGGGGCGAATCCACCCGAGCAGCAGGTTGCGGCGGTAGATGGGCGCGTCCGAGAGCATGTCGATGTCGTGCGACGCCGGGTCTTCCGGTGCCAGCACCTGCACGCTCCCCTTGGGAAAACAGGCCACCAGATTCGCCAAATAAGTGGCGACGCCGCCTTTCTGACCGGGGTATTCCAAAGTGGCAAGGATGATCGACTTCATGTAGCTACGATATCAGAAAACTTCTTGCCGCGCCGCAGGAACACGGCCATCACGTCCTTGACCTCGCGCCAGGTGACTCCCCCGACGCCCACCAGCACCAGCAGGTACTCGGCCGCCCCCAGCGGCATCAGCGCCGCAAAGTAGACGTGCGGCCGCAGCAACGCCAAAGTCATGGCCATGAACGATGCCGCGAACAGGCATTGCGCGGCAGACACCAGCAACGGCTTGCGCTCGAACGGCGTGACGGTCCGCACCAACCGCAGGGTCAGGGCGAACAGCAGCGTGTTGGCGGCCAGCGCCGAAATGGCCGCGCCGACCGACCCGAGCAGCGGGATCATGAAGGCGTTCAGCGCCAAGTTGGCCACCATGGTGATGCCGAGCACGGTGGTGTGCTTGGCCTGACGGTCGCTGGCGTTGAGCAGCGAACCGGCCGGCCAGTACAGGAAGGCGAAGATCAACGAGAAGGCCAGTATCTCCAAGGGCGCGGCAGCCCCCTCGAACTGCTTGCCGTAGACGGTCTTGATGAGAGGCTCCGCCAACATGGCGATGCCGAAGGCCAGCGGCACCACCATGTACATCAGGTACTTGATGGATTGGTCGAAGATGACGCCCAGCTTTTTGCGGTCGCTGACGTAGTACTGGCTCATCGCCGGATAGACGGCCGCGGCGAAGGACATTGGCAGGAACTGGAAGGCGAAGGAGAGCTTGTTTGCCACGCCGTACAGGCCGACGTCAGCGGTGGTGCCCAGCTTGGAGAGCATCACCGAGTCGGCATAGGAGTAAACGCGCGAAAAGATGCCCGCCAAGGCGAACGGCACGGTCACGTCGCGCAGGAACTTGACCATGACCGGCTCCAGCTTGAGGGTGACCTTCATGGGGAACTTGCGCAGCAGCATGGTCGAGGACCACAGCACGTTCCAGGTGCTGCCGCAGAGCAGGGCGAAGATCAAGGAGACCAGCGGCAGGTGCAAGCCGAACAAAAAGAGTCCTCCCGCCGCGATGGTCACCGCCTGGCCGGTAACCACGCCGACGGCCTCGTACTTGAGGTTCTGGAAGCCGCGCATCACGGCGTAGAACACCAGATGAATCGAGTCCAACACCATCACCGCCGAAGCGACGGCGATCATGGTGCGCAGTTCCGAGGAATAGCCGAACAGCCAAGCGCTGATTTCCACGACCACGATCGTGGCTGCGGCCAGCACCGCCTTGATGCCCAGCACGTTGGAGAGCAGCGTCCCGGCCTTCTCCGGAAACTTGGCCGCTTCGCGCACCAGCACGTTGGACAACCCCAGGTCCACGAAAATCGAAAAGATGGTGGTGAAGGAGGTGGCAATGACGTACTTGCCCGCACCCTCCACTCCCACCGCACGCGCTGCCAGCGTGAAATAGACGAAAGAAAGGATCTTTTGCCCCACGAAAGCCGCCACCAGGTAAGCCGTATTTTTCGCCACCCGTCCTTCAGCCATAACGTAGCGATTTTACGCCGTATTCCCGCTTTCGGCAATGCTGGATATGCACCGTTTTTTGGCTAAAAATAAAGCTAAGTTTGCCAAAGGAAAGACGGGCCTCTGCAAGAGACCCGGGAAGGAACGGAAGGAAGGATCAGCGGAGCAACACTTTGCCACCCTGGCCGTCGTCGGCCACGCGGCATATGCCAGTTACCGACCACTTGGCGAGGTCGAACCAATAGGCGCGGTTGCGGGAAGGCGACCAGACCCAGAGGTTGAAGCGCGTGACGGTCGGCGGAAGGTCGAGAACCAGCTCGGCCCCGTTACCGCCATAGCTTACGCGCGGCAGCGTTGCAGACGTCGGCGCCCAAGAAAGGCTACCGTCGCCGCCCGCAGCCACGAAGGCGAAGTCGGCATCGGTGAGCGCACCCGCATCCACGAGGGCGTGAGGAGAGACTCCCTTTATGACCACGCGTAGCGAGCTCACGGTGACGGAACAGGCCAGGGTTGGAGCAGCAGATGAGGCATTTGCCGCGCCCTCAACCGCAGTTCCGCCATCGGTCAACGACGGCACGACCGACTTCTGGCACTCGCCACTTACCGGATCGCAGGCATAGCCGTCATTGCAGGAACCGGTGCTCCAGAAGGTGCAGCCGTCCGGAGCCGTCGCGCATACTGCCGGCGATTGCGCGTTCATGCAGGCGTGCGTGCCCGCGATGCAAGTCATCGCGCATCCGCCCGGTTGTGACGGCGGCGGAATGCCGGAATCGGTCCCGCCTCCACGCGCTCCCCCGGAAGCCGAGGAAGAGATGATACGACTGCCGTTGGGACAGTTCGTAGCATCGGTGACCGTGAACTCGCGATGCGCGGAATCCATCCGCCGCACCAACGAAGGCACCGAGCCATCCGGCACCTGAATAACCTGCGGCCAGCCGCGACCGTACAGCACCGGCATCAGGTTGCGATACAGCCGATATGCCGTTCCGTCGTCGGAAATGACGTAGAAGTCGTCGTCCGAAGCCTGCTCGATGACTGAACCGTCGCGCAACGGCAATGGCGTCGTGTCCGGCGCGATGGCGCAGGAACGGCCGTTCACCAGCACGTCGGCTGCACGGAAGCCCCAGGAACGGAGCAAGATGGCGTACTCGTTCGCGGCCGGCGCGAACGGCACTTTTCGCCGCCAGCGCATGACGCCGTCGTCGAAGGTGACGAAGGTCGGCCAGGCGGCACCGTCCAGACAGGTCGTGGCGGCTAGTTGCGCCGGCCTGTCGAGATCGAGTCCGCGGTCGTGGCAGGCCAGCTCGTCGTCGCTGACCGTCACCACGGTGTCCCACTCGCGGGAACGGTCCTGCCAGAACTGATACGAGCGGTAGACCGTCTCGTCGCGGATGTGGCAGAGCCTGTCCGGCGCGCAGACCAGGTAAATCTCCGGTCCGTTTGCGCCTTTCACCAACGTGCCCACGGCATGATGCAGCGCGTGATGCGACAACTTTGCGCCCGCCGCCGCACCGAGACCGCTGTATCCCGAAATGGGCTCCGGCACGATGGCGCTGTCGCCGCAGAATAGCTTGAAGTGCAGGTGAGCACCGTCGGTTTTGGGGTCGGCATGGCATGCCGAGATGACGTTGCCGAGGTTGCCGACCGTGCCGATCTGCTCGCCTTGCTGCACCCGTTGGCCGACCTTCACGGTCCGCGAGGCCAAGTGGCCGTAATGGCTGAAACAGCCGTTGCCGTGGTCGATGAACACCTGGTTTGGGCCGTAGGAACCGTCGAGCCGTTCGCGAGAGGCCGCGCTGCCAGGCAACGGATACTCGGCAATCGTTCCGGCCGCCGCCGCCAACGCCGGCGTGCCCCAGGCTGCGCCGCAGCCTTCACCGGCAAAATCGAGCGCGTAGCCGTCGTCCCACTCCCCCGCGCCGTGGCGGAGGTGCGTGGTCGGCGTCTGATACGAGCGCGTCAGCACTCGAGTCTCGCCGGCAGGAAAGGGCAGCATCAGCGCCATCGAGCGGTCGGCGGCGCTTTCCACCAACGCGTCCGAGCGGTCGCTTTCCGAGGGACTGCTTCCGGTGTCGCCGCTGCAAGAGGCGGCCAGGACGATGACGCACACGAGCAAGAAACGGATGAATGCGGACATGATGTCGCTCCCCGCCGATTCGGCGGATGGGGTTGTAAAGAACGGTCTTCACTTTGCCGACCGAACGAACCGGCTCGGTCGGCAAACAAAAGGGCGCAGTGCAATCACTGCGCCTGAAACGTCTCGGCGACCTTCTCGAGAAGCGTCTGCCGCGAAAGGTTTCCCTTTTTTACCGCCAGTCCGACGACGAACTCGCCGCGCCCCGTGAACACCCGCGTTTCCCGAACCATCAGCGACGAAGACGAGCCGTCGCCGTTCACCGTCTCTTCCCACGCCCCGCGCAGAACCTCCGCTCCCGGCGCAACGCCGTATTTTTTGGCAAAAGCTTCGTACTCGCTCTCCTCGTCCGCAAACGTCCCTGACGGCTTGGTGATGACCACGTCGGCATCCCAATACCGGTAAGAGGTGCCGTCCTTCGGCGTGTCTGCCCAAAGGTGCACCGCGCTTTCGTTTTCTTCCAGGTGCCACGTGGCCGGGTACGAAATGACGAAGCAGCGGTGCGGATCGCGATAGTGCGTCCACCCATTCGCACGGACCTGGACTCCCCCTTTCCCCGCGGCAAGCGGGCAAAAATGCTCGGTGAAAGTCAGGGTGCCCGCAATCTCCGCGTTACCGCTTCCCTTCGGCGTCTGACCGTTCGATGCGGCCGGCGAGGCAACCGCACGTTTCTCCCCTGCCGGCCTCGCCGTCCCTCGCGGCCACGCCAACAAACCCACGCAAGCGATGCCGACTGCCAATCCCGCCATCGTCAGTCCGATCGTAACCCGTTCTCGCACCGCAAACCGAGGACGTTGTTCCATAAGAAGCGTTTAAAGGATTCAATGCGGCGCGCACCATGCCTACGTCGAAAAATCCCGTCAAGAAAAACTTATCCACATAACGAAAAGCCCGGCCAAAGATGGCCGGGCCGGGTGCGCACGATGCGCGTCAGAAGGTCTTGTTGCCCTTGGGGATGTTCCCCAGGAAGCTGCCGCCGCTCGGAGCGGGCGGACCGCTGCCGATGATCTCGGCCAGCTCCTCTGGCGAGCAGTAGTAGATGCGGATCAGCGCCGTCGGCTGCTCCTGCCAGAACTCGATCGGCTGGGTGTCGTCGTGGACGGTCTGGTTGACCATCGCGCCGGCGCCGACTTCGACGCGCGGTGCCGCCGAACGGAGCGAGCGCATGCCGCCGCCACCGAGCGTCTTGGGCGCGGCGCTGAAGACGCTTTCCTCGTCGCCGGGCGTGCTCTCGAAGCCGCCGCGCATGCGGCGGGTCGGCCGGGGCTTCGGCTCCTTGGAGAGGAAGAATGCCAGGCTGAAAGCGTCGACGCGCTCGTTGCCGATGATCTGCGCCGCCACGCCGCGCTCCACTTGTTCCGTGAACAAGAATTCGCGGGTGACGCCGCCTTCGCCGCGGAACCCGTCGCGCCAGAACGAACGGCCGGGCGTGACGTTGGAAGCCAGGTAGTTCTGGCCGGGCCACTCGAAGCCGCAGTCGGCGCAGTAGCGGTTGCCGCTGAACGGCTTGTCGTGGTTGGGGCAGCGTCGCTTGTACTGCTCCATCGAGAGCGGCCAGGTGACGCGCCGTCCGGTGATGGCGTTGACGCCCTGGGCCGAGATGATCGCGGCGACGTGGTGCGGATTGTGCAGGCTGTCGTTGAGGTCGATCCACACCATGTGGCCGACCTTGGAAGCGAAGAAGAAGCTGCGCAGGTTGATGCTCGGATCGCTGCGGTCCCAGTTCTTCGGACACGCCTCGAAGTCGTCGACGGAGTAGACGGTGACCGGCGCTTGCGGCGCCAGATTGCCTACCTGCTCGTTACCCCGGGCGTCGAATCGCGACGTGGTCGCCTTCGGCATGTGCAACGTAGCGCTCACGCCGTTGACGTTCATCTGGGTGGTTCCTCTGCTCATTTCCTACCTCTTTTTGGTCTGTTTCACGACGAACGACGGCCAACGTGGTCCGTCACTCGACGCCACAGAGTAACTGGTTTCGACCCGAAGGTCAAGGAGCCGGGCTTCTGCTATACTGACCGCGTTACCCCCTATTCTTTTATGCGCAGACGCCACATTATCGCCGCAGCCTTAGCCTGCGGCTCGTTGCTCATCGCCGCCGGCGTCTTGGCCGCGACGACAACGGCCCACGACGGCACCCTCATCAAGAGCAAATCGTCCGCTTCCGTCTACTACTACGGCGGCAACGGCAAGCGTTATGCCTTCCCCAACGAGCATACCTACTCCTCGTGGTACGACGACTTCAGCGGCGTAGCCACCATCACCGATGCCGACCTGGCGGCCATCCCGCTCGGCGGCAACGTCACTTATAAACCGGGCGTCCGTCTGGTGAAGGTCCAGACCGACCCCAAGGTGTACGCGGTGGATGCCAACGGCACCCTGCGCCCCATAAAGGACGAGGCCGCGGCCAAGGCGCTTTACGGCGACGATTGGAACAAGCGGATTGACGACATCCCCGACGCCTTCTTCACCAACTACGCCGTCGGCGCGGAAATCGACTCTGCCGACGACTTCAGCCCGGACGATGCCGAAACCGAAGCGGCCGACATCGCCACCGACCGGCACATCCCCAAGAACGAGGGCGGCATTCCCGGCAGCTCCGTCACCCTCGACCTGACCAAGCTCCCCCTCGGTGACGGCAAATACACTTCGAACGGCGCCAAGAAAGGGTACGTCTATGTCTGCCAGACCGCCTTTAACGGCGGCGGCGCGCAGCAGAACGGCTCATGGATAAACACCTCCGCCAAAACCTGGGACGCTACAAAGAAAATCGCCGTCAAGGGGAGCGTCGATTGGCCGACCGCCGCATATTCGATGACGGTTTCCGGCAGCGACCGCAAGATCACCTCCAACGGCCTGCCCGTCGGCAGCAACACCGGCACCTTCCCCGTCGCCGCCTCCGACCCCGCCTACCAGATCGACCGCAACCCCAACACCATCAAGGCCA
Source organism: uncultured Gammaproteobacteria bacterium (assembly GCA_964491475.1). Lineage (GTDB taxonomy): Bacteria > Patescibacteriota > Patescibacteriia > SG8-24 > SG8-24 > JAHFIW01. Next base: position 238,576 of record CAZBFO010000001.1, read on the forward strand.
CTTCGATTTCGCTGACGCTGCCCGCCAACCCCACGCTCGGCACCACGGCCAAATGCGTCCGCGGCCAGGTCGGCATCGGCGTGAACGGCGTCCCCATCTTTGACGGCTTCGACGCCGAAGGCCGCGACGCCGTGGCCCACGAAGTGCAGGACTCCTGCGGCGGCCACCCGCAAGAATCCGGCAACTACCACTACCACAGCGCCAGCGACTGCATCGTCAGCGGCGGCGCGAACAGTTCCAAGCTGCTCGGCTACGCTTACGACGGCTTCGGCATCTACGGCAGCAAGGACGCCAGCGGCAAAACGCTGACCACCGCCGACCTCGACGAATGCCACGGCATCACCAGCCAGGTGCTGTGGGACGGCAAATCGGTGAGCATGTACCACTACGTGGCCACCAGCGACTTCCCCTACACCGTCGGCTGCTTCAAGGGCTCGGTGAGCAAGGAGCCGACGCCCAGCGGAGCGCCGAGCGGCGGAACGACGCAGCAGGGCGGCGGATCAAGCACGATGCCTCCCCCACCGCCAGAGGACAGCCCGTTGCCGATGGGCCCGGGCAGCCTGATGATGGGCAGGCTGCACTAATCGCGCCAGATGCAAAAACACCGCCCGAAGGCGGTGTTTTTCGATTCGTTGGAAGCGGTTAGCGCTTCGCCCACTGCGAGCTCTTGCGGGCCTTCTTGTGGCCGTACTTTTTGCGTTCCTTCTCGCGGGGGTCGCGGGTCAGGTAGCCGAGCTTTTTGAGGGACTTGCGGTAGGCGGGGTTCAACTCGATCAGGGCGCGGGCGATGCTGTGGCGGGCCGCTTCGGCCTGGCCGTGCATGCCGCCGCCGGAGACCTTGAGGTCGACGTTGGCAGCCATGGAACCGACGGCCTTGAGGGGCGCGGTCACGGCTTCCTGGTGATCGTACACCGTGAAGTAGGTCTTGAAGGGCTTGCCGTTGACCTTGATTTCGCCGCCCATGTTGGGGAAAAGGCGGGCCTGCGCGATCGAGGTCTTGCGACGACCGAGAGCGTAGACGTACTCGCCAGCGGGAAGCTTCCTCGAAGGTGGGAGGGCTTCGACCTCGGCAAACGCGCCGACGGCAGCGGACTCATCGGACGACTCGGCTTTGGCGACCGTCTCCTTGGCTTCCGCCTTCTTGGGAGCAGCGTGCTTGGCAGGAGCCTTGGCCGCGGCCTTGTGGGCGCGAGGCTTCTTCTCGGCTGCTTCCTCGGTATTTTTCTTGGCAGTCGTCATAGTTAGTCGTTCTTGATCGTGAGTCTCTTCATGCGGTCCTTGCGCTGGCTGTTCTTCGGGAGCATGGAGTAGACGGCGTGCTCGATGGCCTTGGCCGGGTTCTTGGCCATGACCTCCTTGAGCTGCGTCTTGCGCATGCCGCCCGGGTAACCGGAGTAGGCGTAGAAATGCTTGCTGTCGAGCTTCTTGCCGGTGACCTTCACCTTGGCGGCGTTGCGGACTTCGACGATGTCTCCGCGGTCCTGATACTGCACGTAGTCCGTGCGGTTCTTACCCTGGAGCATCATGGCCACCTTGGTGGCGATGCGTCCGACGCTCTCCCCCGTCGCGTCGATGGTCGTGGTGTTGCGATTGATGGGTTTGCGCGGCATATCAGACAAGTTCAATCTGGACCATCTCGGCGCCATCGCCTTCGCGGCGAACGAGGTTAGTGATGCGGGTGTATCCGCCGGCGCGATCCTTGTAGCGGGGGCCAAGCTCTTCGATGACCTTCTTGGCAGCGTTCTCGCTGTAGAAGAACGAGGAGAGCTTGCGGCGTCCGACCAGTCCGCCGGCCTTGCCGGTAGTGATGGCGCGCTCGACGAGCGGGCACACCGCCTTGGCCTTGGCGCGGGTGGTCTTCACTTTTTCGAACAGGACGATGCTCGTCGCGAGGTTCCTAAGCAAGGCTTCGCGCGGGCCCTTCTTCCGATCGAGGATTTTTCCTGAATTTCGGTGGCGCATAATGTGAGCTAACTTGCTGGAACCGTATCGTCCTTATCAGCGGTGGATTACTTCTTAGCCTTCTTGGCGGCCTTCTTGGCCTTCTTGGGCTTTTCTTCGGACTCGCCTTCCTGCATCGGAGCTTCTTCCATTTCGGCCGGTGCTTCCGAGGAGGCCATCTCGGCTGCCGGCGCTTCGGTGACCGCGGCCTCCATGCCCATGGCGGCGACGAGGTTGAAGTGGTCGAGAATGATCTTGACCGACTGGTCGACCGCCTCGCGAGGAGTGATCGTGCCGTCCGTCTCGATGTTCATGAGGAGCTTGTCGAAGTTGGTGATCTGCCCGACGCGGACGTTCTCCACCTTGTAGCCCACTTCGCGAATAGGCGAATAAACGGCGTCGATGGCGATCATGCCCAGCTCCGGCTTCTCCTTGGAGCGCTCTTCGACCGTGACGTAGCCGCGGCCGCGACCCACGAAGATCTCCATCTCGAACTCTGCCTTCTTGTCGGTGAGCGTCGCGATGTGGAGGTCGGGGTTGACCACCTCGACGTCGGCGTTGGCCTCGATGTCGGCGGCGGTAACGTTCTTCTCGCCCTTGGCCTTCAAGGTCAGGCGGACCGGCTCGTCGGAGAAGAGGCGGAAGCGCAGCGACTTGAGGTTCAGGATGAGCTCGAGCATGTCTTCCTGCACGCCCGGAATGGCGGAGAACTCATGCGAGGCACCCTTGATTTTGACGGCGGTGACGGCCGCGCCCGGAAGGGACGACAGCATGACACGGCGCATGGCGTTACCGAGCGTGGTTCCGTAGCCGTGCCAGCAGGGCTCCACGACGAGCGTGGCCTTGCGTGCATCTTCGCCGGGAATAAGCTCGATTTTCGACGGAAGCAAGATTTCTTCCATAGGTGTTTCCTCCTTATTGAATGAGTTCTTCTCGTTTTTTTAGCGCGAGTAGAATTCGACGATCAGCTTCGGATCAAAGCTCTGCTTGAGCTCCTCGCCCTGCGGCTTGGTGAGCACCTTGCCCGTCATGGCGGCGGCATCGAGATGCAGCCACTTGGGAGCCTGGTACTTTTCGAGGCGAGCGGTTTCATCCGCGAACAGCTTGCTCTTGGCGATGCGGCCGGAAAGGGTGATGACGTCTCCGACCTTCACCTGGTACGACGGGATGGTCACCTTCTTGCCGTTGACGCGGATGTGGCCGTGGCCGGCAATCTGGCGGGCCAGCGCGCGTGACTTGGCGAATCCGAGGCGATAGATGACGTTGTCGAGGCGCATCTCCAGCATCTGGACCAGGAACTCTCCGGTGTTACCGACCTGGCGAGTGGCCTTGCTGAAGTAGTTGCCGAACTGGCGCTCCATCAGGCCGTAGGTGTTCTTGGCCTTCTGCTTCTCGCGAAGCTGGATGCCGTACGGCGTCGGGCGGGTGCGCGAGGTGGGTCCGTGCTGGCCCGGTTTGAAGGGGCGGCGGGTCACCGGGCACTTGGGGGTAAAGCACTTGTCGCCCTTCAGGTAAAGCTTTTCACCCTCGCGGCGGCACTGCTTGCATTTTGCTTCAAGTCTTCGTCCCATAGGTGGAAATGCTAGACGCGGCGGGGTTTAGGGGCACGGCAGCCGTTGTGCGGAATAGGGGTGATGTCTTTGATGGAGGAAACGTTGAGGCCGTTGGCGTGGAAAGCGCGGACGGCGCCTTCGCGGCCCGAGCCGACGCCGCAGACGAAGACAGAGACTTCCTTGAGGCCGGACTCCTTCACCTTGTCGCAGACGTCCTTCACGATGAGGGAGGCGGCGTAAGGGGTGGACTTCTTGGGGCCCTTGAAGCCGACGACGCCGGCGCTGGACCAACCGAGCACGTTGCCGTTGTTGTCGGTCAGCGTGACGATGGTGTTGTTGTAGGTGGCCTGCACGTAAGCGCGGCCGATGCTGACCTGCTTCACGGCCTTCTTCTTGCCGCGGGGGCGAGTCGAGGACTTGGCGGCATCAGCGGCACCAGCTTCGGCGGTGACCGGAGCTGCTGCTTCAGTTTTGATCATTTCATCAGCCATACGTCAGGTAAGAGACATCATTGATTACTTCTTTTCGACCTTCGTGCGACCGGAGCCCATCGTGCGGCGGGTGTTGCCGCGAACGGTGCGGGAGTTGGTCTTGGTGCGCTGCCCGCGGACCGGAAGGCCCTTGGCGTGGCGCGAACCGCGGTAGCTGCCGATTTCCTTCAGGCGCTTGATGCTGGCCTGCTGGTCGCGGCGGAGTTCGCCTTCGACCTTGTAGTTCTTTTCGATCTCGTCGCGGAGCTGCTTTTCTTCCGTGGCGGAGAGGTCGGCGGAACGGGTGTCCTTGTCGATGCCGCACTTTTCCAGAATCTCCTTGGATCGGGTCTTACCGATGCCGTAGATGTACTGGAGCGCGACTTCGATGCGCTTGTTCGGAAGGGTGATACCTGCGATACGGGCCATAGTTTGTGTAGTGAATGATGGGAATGCTGCCGGATCAACCTTGGCGCTGCTTGTGCTTCGCGGTCTTGCAGATCACGCGGAGACGGCCGTAGCGGCGGATGATTTTGCAGTTCATGCAGATTTTCTTCACTGAAGCGCGGACTTTCATGTGGATTCCCGGGTTGCGACGGCGTAGTTAGTATGGACGGAAACTTCCGAAAGGAAGTTTCCCACAATGCCGGCTATAATAAAGAGTGGCGCCTTCTAAGGCGTAAGTAGTAACGAGCAATGCTCATTTCCTACCCGCGCAAGTACGTTGCGCTTCAGAAGCGGTAGACGATTCTACCCTTAGTCAAATCGTACGGAGTCATCTCCAGTTTGACCTCGTCGCCGGGAAGGAGACGAATGCGGTTCATTCGCATCTTTCCGGAGAGATGTCCCAGAATGGTCTGGCCACCCTCGAGACGGATCTTGAACGTTGCTGCAGGAAGACATTCTTCGACGACACCGTTCATTTCGATGAACCCTTTGGACACCGATTGCGCGTTGTCGTTAGAGGTGTTTCCTGCCATAACGCCTTGAAGTGTACCGTGGACGATAAAAAATCGCAAGCCTAGGGCCTACGACTCTGCGGGACTTTTCCACAAAGCGTTGCCATTGTAGCAGTCCCTGTTTATCTGTCAAGGATTTTGGGGTGATAATTAAATCAGCCTTATTTTGACCTTTTCAACTCCTGCCTTTTGTACATTTTTAAGGCTAAAAAGTGCAAAAAATATGTCGTTTTTTTGGCTAAAATTAGCCATTTTTACTCTTGACAAAAAGGGCGTTTTGTGCTATACTCGTCTTAGGTCAGTAACGAAGCATACAACCAAGTCACACATTCGGAGGAATACATGCTCATTGCCATCGCCATCGCGTTCTGCCTCTGCCTGGTCGTCACGCTTGCGTTCGTTCCCGTGATGATGAACTCCGGCCAAATCAGCCGAGAGGAAGAGGTCAAGGAGGTCATCTACAACAAGACCCTGACCTTCAAGAACAAGATCATCATCGACGCCGAGTTCGAAGACTGCCTGGACAACCTCCCGGTCGTCCAACAGCCCTCGTCCGGCATCGTGCGCATCATGTCATCGTACGACCTGGACAACTTCCCGGTCGTTTACAAGCCTTCGTCCGGCACGGTACGCGTGTCGGCCTACAGCCCGCCCAGCGCTCGCAAGGTCAACCTCTTCGTCTGAAACGGACAACTCTCGCCAGGGAGCAAAAAAATGAAGAACGAAAACGTTCACACCGCAGAGACCGTTCGTCCGCCCGCCGGCTACCCCAACGACATGCCGACCATGCGGCCGGAAGCGCCCTTCGTCGAGTTCGGCGAAGTACAGCTCGAGAAGCCCGAGCCCACCCTGGCCGAGCAGTCGGCCGCCCAGCTCAAGCGCCTCGAACAGCGCAAGTAACCTCTCTCAAAACGGCCTCCCACTTGGTGAGGCCGTTTTACGTTGCGGCTTTTTTGCCGCCCATGCTAGGGTGGAATATCTTCGCTTCGTGCGAAGGCGTTCTTTTTTGCGCCGGCCAGCAAGGGCCAACCAAGGAGATCTGGGTCATGCATGATATCTGTCACGATATCAATATCGCGGAAATCCGACTTTCCGATGAACAACAGTTCCAAAAGCACGTGTCCAAGGACAAGATCAGCTTCAACTGGGAGTCGATACCGGCGGTAGGATTCGCGGGCCTGATACTTTCCATCGCGCTGTTCGTGCTCGCGAAGTGCTTCTGGGAAGCGCAGATCGACATCCTCCTCACCCTGATCACGGGCGGCGGTGTCGGCACGGCGCTCGGCATCTTGAATGAACGTCGCAGGCTCAAGCTGATTCCCGACGAGGAAAAACGATGGCATGCCGACTACGTCGCGGTTTGCGACGACATCGAACGGTTCAGCGAACGCCTGGAGGCTTTTCGGAAACTGGCCAAGACGATCGAACGGACGCACGAGATCGATGCAACGCTCACCGACAGGTACTTGGCGGAACGCAATGAGCTGGCCCGTCGACTCCGCGTGTTCCTCCGTGTCCTGGCGCTCAAGCACTACGAAGCGGTGGTCGCCAAGAACACCGACGGTCGCTTCCGCGATACCCGCGACGTGAGCGAACAGGTGTTCGCCAATCGCGTACGCGTGGCCGAGGGTGAAGCGGAAATCGAGAAGCTCCTGGCCAAGGACCGCTCGCCGAACGAGGCGGAGTTCCGAAGGCTGGAGGCGCAAAGCGGCGGCGACGCCGAGCGCGAAGACGAACCGGTCGCATCGGTGCGCACGTTGCGGGCCCACGGCGACTAGGCGACGAGAAGATGCGTAAGGACCTCTCTACTACGACGGTCCTTTTTTATTTTCTCACTATCAAACGGGCGCTTGCCGCTGATTGACTCCCCCGCCGTTCTGGGCTAGGTTGGAAATCCTGTAGCGTTTCGACGCAACGGGAGCACAGATACGGAGCAATAAGATGCAGTCTACGTACAGGGAAAGCGCCGTGACGGTCGGAGAAATCGAACCGTTCGCGAGGAACGACGGTGAACGCGTCGAACGATGGCAGCAGACGCAGCGCTCGATGAACGCCATCGAGGAGTGCCGGCCGGTACGGGTGAGCGACTGGTTCTGGGAATGCAGCAGTCTGGGCGTGTTCCTGACGGCGCTGACCGTTCTTATCTCGCTTCCAGCTGCCGTTCTCCTGGATGTGAGCCTGAAGCCCAGTGCCATGCAGTGGCTCATCATCGGTGGCGCCGCGCTTGCATTCCTGCTGACGGCTAACGTCCTCCTCTCTCGCCGGCACTGTCGCCGAAAGCGGCTTGCCGCCTTGAAGGAGATCGCTCCCGAAGAGCTCGCCTGGCATCACCGAACGGTCGAGATCAACGATCTGCTGGGGAAGTTCGACAGCCGCCTCGAAGCGCTGAAGGACTATGACGCGAACGCGGAGAAGGGTTACGGCGTCAGCCCCTCGGATGCCGCCAGATGCGCAACCGAGCGCGCGGTTTTGGATGCCCGAAGGCGCGCCCTCGGACGCGAGGAAGCCATCAGAAAACTGAAGGCGTCGGGCTACTACGGCATGGTCGAACTGTTCGCCGAAAAAGAAGTGGAAGAGAGGAAGCGCGTTGACACGCGGCTCATCGACCACGGCGTGGACGGGACGGACTTCACCGTCGCCGATTACCGGAACAGATGGCAGGGATGACGAAACCCCCGCGGCTCTTGCCGACGGGGGTATTTTTTTGCGTGAGCGGGGCGGGACGGTCAGCGTTGACCCAGCGGCACAAAACTGCTACGTTCGGACAGCCAGAAGCAAGGAGTCCTTTTTCATGGCGACGAACATCATGGCTGTCAGGCGATTCATCTTGGACCGGTACGTCAACGAGTACGGGGCCAAAGACTTTCGCTGGTTTGAGGAACGGCGAGAAAAGTGGCTTAAGGAGAGCCAAGAAGCGAACATCAAGCAGGTGGACGGTTACGAAACGGCGTCCATCGCCCGGCTGGTGGCGGCGATAATCGGCGGTTTCGTCTTGCTCCTGGCCGGGGCGGCAGGCACCGCCACGCACCTGCTGCCCATGGTCGCGTATGCTGCGGCGCTCATCTGCATGCTGCTGTGCACGCTGCGCATCAGCCGCCTGCGAAGCTCGGAACGCCGCAGGATCGCCGCCATTCCGGCGCCGCGCCGCGAGTGGCACGAGCGGCTGGTAGCGCTCATGGCCAGGGTCGAGGCGTTCAATTCGCGTCTGCACGCCTTCCAGCTGTATGCCGCCAACGCGGAGTCGGGCCAGGAGGTCGACCCTGCGGTGGTCGAAAAGTACGCCGCGGAACGGCAGGAGCTCGTCAACCTCGAGTGCAAGCTGATGCGCGACCATGCGACCATGGAGTTCGACGCTGCCAACGCCGAAGACGGCGGCAGCTTCCGCGAAACGCGCGACCTCTCCGACGCCATCTTCATGAACAAGGTGCGTTACGCGGCGGAAGACGGGCAGCCGGCCGGTTCGGTCACCGAACTCCCTCCCGACGAACGCTTCCGAGCCTTCGACGAGGCGGCGGATCGGGAATCTGCATCCACGAAAAACCACGCGGGCTGAAATGCCCGAAAACGAAAGACCCCCGCGCTTGCGGAGGTCCTTTTTTATCGTCTTTATTTATCGTCGTCCTTTACTGCACCACGGCCTTGATTCGGCGCACGCCGGCCGAGGAAGCTTCTTCCTTGAGAATCTTGAACTTGCCGACCATGGCGGTGTGCTCCACATGCGGGCCGCCGCAGATTTCCTTGGAGAAGTAGCCGCGTTCGTCGTCGCCGACCATGTAGACCTTGACCTTGTTGCCGAGCGTGGCGTACTTGTCCTCGAACAGGCCGATGGCTCCGGCGGCCTTGGCCTCGTCGACGGTGAGCATGTCGAAGTGGACGGGCAGGTCTTTGACGATCTGCTCGTTGACCATGTCCTCGACCTGCTTGATCTGCTCGGGCGTCATCTTGGCGCCGTGCGAGAAGTCGAAGCGAAGGCGCTCGGCGGTGATGTTGCTCCCCTTCTGCTCGACGTGCTCGCCTAGCACGTTGCGGAGCGCCTTGTGCAGCAGGTGCGTGGCGGTGTGCATGCGCACGACGATCTCGGAGTGATCGGCCAGGCCGCCGGCGAACTTCTGCTCGGCGCCGGCGCGGGACTTTTCCTGATGCTTCTTGTACTCGTCTTCCCATTCGCGGGAGTTCACTTTTTTGCCGAGCACTTCTTCGGTCAGTTCCATCGGAAAACCGAAAGACTCGTACAGGTAGAATGCCGCGGAACCGGGAACCTCGACGTGCTGGGCGTACTGGTCCTTGAGCTTTTTGGCTTCCTGCAAGCCGCGCTGCAAGGTCGCCGAGAACTTGTCCTCCTCGTTCTTGAGCTCGTCCATGACGCGCTGGCGGTTGGAGACGAGTTCGCCGTAATGCTCGCCGTACATGGCGATTATTTTTTCCGCGATTGCACCGGTGAACGAACCTTCGATGCCAAGCTGGCGTCCGAAGCGCACGGCGCGGCGGATGAGGCGGCGCACGATGTAACCCTGGTCGGTGTTCGACGGGCCCACGCCGCGGGGATCGCCGATGATGAAGGTGGCGGTCTTGATGTGGTCGGCGACGATTCTCATTAACCGATTCGTGAATATGGCTGGAATTGGATACTCTTCGCCGTCATCCTTGTGAAAAGTACTGACGTGCATCGAGCCCATTTTCTGCTTCAGATCATTTTCTGCCAATGGCTGGTAGGCCTTACCCGACAAATTCTCGATGACCTCAATAATCGGTTCAAAAAAATCTGTTTCAAAGACAGTCGGTGCCTTCTGCAGCATCATCGCCATGCGCTCCAGTCCCATGCCGGTGTCGACGTTGGGCTTGGCCAACGGCTCGAACTTGCCCTCGGCGGTCTTGTTGAACTGCATGAAGACGTCGTTCCAGATTTCGACGTAACGACCGCAGTCGCAGTTGGGGTGGCAGGCCTCTCCCCCGCCCCAGCCCGGCGCGTGCGCCTTGGGGTCGGCGAGGTGCAGCGTGTCGTAGAACATTTCGGTGTCGGGACCGCACGGACCGGTCTGGCCGGCGGGGCCCCACCAGTTCTTGGCTTTGGGATAGGCGAAAATCTTTTCGCCGAACTTGGCGTCGATGCCACCCTTCTTGAATTGTTCCTGCCAGTAGCCGATCGACTCGTCGTCGCGCGGCGCGTCGGTGTCGCCTTCGAAAACGGAAACGTACAGGCGCTGCGGATCGAGTCCGTAGCCGTCGGCCTTCGAAGTGAGCAGGTCGTAGCTCCACTCGATGGCTTCCTTCTTGAAGTAGTCGCCTAGCGACCAGTTGCCGAGCATCTCGAAAAAGGTCAGGTGACGGTTGTCGCCGACCTCGTCGATGTCGCCGGTGCGGACGCATTTTTGCGCGTCGGCCAGGCGCTTGCCTTCCGGGTGCGGTTCGCCCATCAGGTACGGCACCAGCGGGTGCATGCCGGCCGTGGTGAACAGGACGGTGGGATCGTTCTCGGGAATCAATGACGCCGAAGGGATGATCTTGTGTCCGCGCTTCTCGTAGAAAGCCAGGAATCGGTTGCGGATGTCGTTGCCAGTCATAACGTTAAAAAGATATATGATTTGCCGTGGAGGGGCAAGACGAGCGCCATGCAACAAAAAAGGCCGCGAGGAACGCGACCCGGAAGCGCCGATGCCGAAGTTACGACAGGTACCGGTGATATTGCACCGAGCGCCAATAGAGAAAGGCGACGACGGTGGTGACCACCAGCAGCGCCAAGTGCAGGACGACGAGGGCGCCGACGATGACCGCGTAGGCGTTGAGCACAGACAGGGCCAGTGCGGTTGCCGAAGCCGCTTGGGCAAACACGACGGCTGCTCCGTGCTTCTTCGTCTTGGCCGCCACCAAATGCGCGATGGCGCTCACGGCCCACACCAGCAGAATCACAGCAGAGAACAATTCGAGCGGCGTATGCTGCAAAAGAACCTCCTTTTCGGAGGTTCTTTATCAGCCGAATCACGTCCGGTCAAATTACTTGCACTTTCCGGTCATGTCGCCCAGGCAGCGGTAGTTGGCCTCGCTGCCGTTGAAGAACATCTTGTAGTGGGGGCGGTAGCGTTTGACCACGGCCTCGATCTGGGCCTTGATGCGCGGGCCGTCGCAGGCGCCGCTGGGCTTGATCTCGCCCTTGAGCCAGACTTCGGTGTTGACGCCGTCGGTGCTCTGAATCTTGTCGACTTGCAGCTTGCCATTGGCGAGGGAGTTGTACAAAGGGGTGTGCGTGCCGCTGCCGTGCAGGCCGAAGAGGGTCAGCAGCGCGTCATGGACGATGCTGTCCGTGGCGGCTGCCTTGTGTTCCGACACGAAGGCGATCTTGTCGTTGCAGCCGAAGGTCTCTTCCGCGACCTTGGCGTCGGCAGGCGCGGTCGTGTTTTCCGTGAGAACGAATGGCACGGGAATGTCGTCATTTGCCATGTCCACCTGTTCGTTTTGCTGCGCCTTTTCCACGGCGGCGACCTCCTTGGCCTTTTGCAGCGCTTCGAGCGAGGTCTTTGCCGGCATCAGCACGTCGCTGCCGACCTGATTGCCGACCTTCATGGCAGTCTGCCCGGCATCCGTGACCGACTGCGTCACCGACTGAAAACAGCCGGCTCCAAGCAGGATGAGGCCGATGGGAACGGCGAAGGCCGCGATGACGGTCGAGGTTTTCAGACGCTGTTCGGGCATAGGAAAGACGAAATTTGTACCTGCAAACAATAGCGAGAACGGCCGTTCTTCGCAAGAAGCGCCAGGCAAAGAAAAACCGCCTCTGATAAAGGCGGAAAAGGGTTCAGGCAGCGCCGATTTTTCGGAGCAGGGCGTAGGAGTTCGCGGAGAAGAACGCCCAAAGGCCGGCCATGAACAGGGTCATGAGCACGCCGTCGCCGGCGCCGAAGCGGACAATGAGCACGGCGCGTCCGACGTAGCTGACGGTGACCAGCACGCAGCTGATGAACGACGTCCAAGCCAGCAGCCGCGTCTTTCCGCCGAGGTTGCCGGAGCGGATTCGCGAATTGGCCCAGATGCCGGCAATCAGCGCGGCGATGAAAAAGGGCGTCTGCAGGCTCAAGATGAGACCCACGATGATGTTTGCAGCGTTCATGCGTCCTCCAGTGCAGACTGTAGCCCTGCGGTCGTCGACGGTCAATGCGAGGCGTTCTCAAGATGACGCCCGATGACCGCTCCGCCGAGGCAGACGTCGCCGTGGTAGAACACCACGAACTGGCCGGGGGAGATGGCGCGCTGCGGCTGATCGAATTCCGCCTGCAGCGTGCCGTCGTGGGCAACCGACACGGTACAGTCCTGGAGCGGCTGGCGGTAACGGATGCGGGCACGGCAACGGAACTTCCGTGACGGCGGTGCGCCGGCAATCCAGTGCGCCTGATCGGCGACAAGCGCCGACGCGAGCAGATCCGACTCGTTCCGCGAGACGGTCACGACGTTGCGGGCCAGGTCCTTGTCGACGACGAAGTACGGCGCTCCCCCGCCGATGCCCAGGCCGTGGCGCTGGCCGACGGTGTACGGGGCGATGCCCTCGTGCCTACCGACCGACCTGCCATCCCGAGTGACCACTTCGCCGGGCACGCCGGAAATTTTTTCTCCGAGGAATTCGCGCAGGTCCACCTGCCCGATGAAGCAGATGCCCTGGCTGTCCTTCTTGTCCGCCGTCGGCAAACCGAACTCGGCTGCGAGCCTGCGCACCTCCGGCTTGGGAAGCTGACCGACAGGGAAAAGCGTGCGCGAAAGTTGCTCCTGCGTAAGCTGGTTCAGGAAATAGGACTGATCCTTGTTTCCGTCGACGCCGGCGAGCAGTTCGTGCGTCGATGTGACGGTGCCGTCTGGTCGGGCCTCCCCCGCATGAGTGACGCGCGCGTAATGCCCGGTCGCAATCATGTCCGCGCCGATCTCCAGCGCTTTCTGCAGGAATAGTTTGAACTTCACTTTGCTGTTGCACAGCACGTCCGGATTCGGGGTTCGGCCTGCGGCGTACTCGCGAACCATGTACTCGACCACGTCGCGGCGGTACTCGGCCTCGAAGTCGAAAGTCTCGAAGGGGATGCCGAGCGTGGCCGCCACGCGCAGCGCGTCCTGGCGCTCCTTCTTCCAGCCGCACTCCCCCGTGCAGGGGTCGGCTTCGTCGGACCAGTTCTTCATGAAGGCACCAGTGACTTCATGCCCCTCGCGCAGCAAAAGCGCGGCGGCGACGCTGGAGTCGACGCCGCCGGACATGGCGACCATGATTTTGCGCTTGGGCTGGGACATAACGGAGGAACCTAGCATAGCACGACCGGACGGGCAAGCTGCCGAGGCCGTGAAACGTCTTGACCGACGTGCTAAAAATCGCTATGTTGAGGCCTCACGGCAACGAAAGGAGGCACAAGTGACAACTTTGGTCTTTACGGTACACAACGTCGAAGCGAACCGCGAAAGCGGATTTCCCAGCGCCGCCCGAGGCGGTCTCGTGCGCGCACTGCGCGCCGTCGCAAAGGAGCACTTCGGCGAGGAGACGCAAACCCTGGTGTCGCTGGTGGGCGACGCGCCGTCGGGCGAAAGCAGCTTCGAGAAGGCGGAGGGGCCGGTCGTCGTCGTTCTCGACATGCTCGGAGGTGACGTGGGATGGGGCCACCTCAAGTTGGACCAAGTCGCCGAGCGCATCGGCAAGGCGGCCAAGGCCGTCGTCCGCCACAGGGATTTCACGGTCTCGGTCCGAGACACGGAGTCCTCCGTCCATCACGGCCGGTTCAGCACCGCGGCAGCGTCGCCGAACGCGGAGCCGGAAACGAAAGTCGCGACGGAAACCCGATAGACCGCCGACCGACCTGATCAGGTCGGTTTTTTCTTTGTATGCAATCCGCACAAAGAAAAAGCTCCCCGTTGGGGGAGCTTTGGTTCAGATGCCGTAGATCCGTTCGTACTTTTCCTCGACGTATTCGAGGAAAAAACGGGCGTCGGGCTCTTCGTCGGTGGCCTCGCGGACGATCTGCTCGGCGGTCTTGAGCGAGCCGTGCCGATGGACCTTGTCGCGCAGCCAGCCGAGGATCGGCGCGAAGTCGCCGGCGGCGATGCAGGCACGGAGGTCGTGCTTGCCGTCGAAGTCGTCGCGCATGGCGCGATACAGCTGCGCCGCATGCAGGTTGCCGATGGCGTAGGTCGGGAAGTACCCGAACAGGCCGGCGGCCCAGTGGACGTCCTGCAGGCAGCCTTCGGCCAGCGTCGGCGGCACGATGCCCAGGTACTTCTTGGACAGCGCGTTCCAGGTTTCCGGAACGTCCCTCACCTCCAGGCGTCCTTCGATGAGCGCAAGCTCGATCTCGAAGCGCATGCAGATGTGCAGGTTGTAGGTGACCTCGTCGGCCTCGGTGCGGATGAATGACGGGCGGACCGCGTTCAGGTAAGCGTGCAGGTCCTCGGCCTTCGGCGTCAGTCCGACCGTGGCCAGCTGCTTCTGCAAGAAGAGGCAGAAAGCGTAACTGCCGCCGATGCAGCGCTCCCAGAACCGCGACTGCGATTCGTGGATGCCCAGCGACGGCGCCTCGCCGGCCACGGTGGAGAACAGCTCCACGGGGAGGCCCTGCTCGTACATGCCGTGTCCGGCTTCGTGTACGGTGCTGCCCAGGCCGTAGAGGAAGTCCTCCTCGCGAAAGCGCGTGGCAATGCGCGCGTCGTTGGCATGCAGGCGCATCATGAACGGATGCGTCGTTTCGGCCATGAGCCCGCGCGAGAAGTCGAAGCCCAGCTTGGCGGCGATGCGCTTGTTGAGCGTCTTCTGGATGTCGACCGCCATTTCGATGCGGCCTCTTTCCGGATACATCGGCAGCCCGCGGGCGTCGATGCGGCGGACCAAGTCGGTCAGCGGACCGGCGATGCTGCCCAGCAGCTTCTGCGCCTTGGCCGCAGTCATGCCCGGCTCGTAGTTGCCGATCAGGGCGTCGTAGGGCGACTGCACGTAGCCGAGCAGCTTGGCCTCGCGGCGCTTGAGCGCGACCATGCGCTCCAGGCTGGGACGGAACATCTCCCAGTCGTTGGCTTCGCGGGCGTTCTTCCAGACGGTGTGCGCCGAAGTGCACAGCGCCGTCAGCTCGGCCACGAACTCCGTGGGGAGCTTGCTCTCGCGGTCGTACTGGCGCCGCGTCAGGCGAATGACGGCTGCCTCGGGACTGTCGGCAGGCACCTGCCCTTGCACCTGCAGCTGTTCCAGCCGCGTGAGCACGAAGCTCATCTCGCTTGACACCAGCTTGTCGTGCGCCAAACCGGCCAAATAGCCGGCGACTTCGCCTCGCTCCTTACTGGCCGCGTCGGGCATGCCTGTTTCGGCGTCCCATTCGAGGACGGTCCTGGCAGACGTGAGGTGCTGCCATTCCTTGAGGATGCCCAGCAGCACGGCGTACTGCGAAGCGGCGGTCGGGGTCAACTCGGACATCGCGTCTTCTCCCTTGTCTTTCGTCAGGACGAATGACGGCGCTAGGGTAGCAGCCGTTTCGGTCAATGGCAAGGTGTTCATGCAGGTGCTTTTCCGTTCGCTAAAACGGCGAACTCGTCCCAAGTCTTGGCGACGTTAAACCGGTCTTCTACGTTAAGCTGCCTGGCGATGTCGTCCTCGTCGTAGAGCACGCGCTTGGTCTTGGCGCCGAGGCTTTCGAGCACGCTGATCTTGTCGTCGAGAAACAGGTCGATGCCCAGGCGGTCGCAGTAACCGCGTTTCTCGTCGTCGGTGCCGCAGAAGAAAATCCGTTCCGCAGGCACCGCGTCGTAGACGTGATTGCCGATCAGCCAGTCCTGCGCGTAGCGAATCGTGTCGAGCCGCCGCGCCGAGACGATATAGACTTCGGCCTTGAGCGTCGGCAGCAGCTCGAGCGCGCCGGCAACGGGCGGCGCCTTCTTGGTCATCGCCCCGTACAGCTCGCCTTGCAGGTTTTCCAACACTTCCTCCGGAACGTGCTTCCGTATGACGTTCGAATTCGTCTGCCAAAGTTCCAAGGCAATACCGTACTCCCCCGCCAGCAAGCGCTTATGCTCGCGGTGATCGATGATGACGCCGTCCAAGTCGATGCCAATCCTTCGCGGATTCCACATACGCGGTACGTCAACGGTACATGTTGAGCATACCCACGGCACTACAGGCTGTCACGTTACGCGTACCGTGCGAGTTATCCACACATCGAAATGCCACGCGCGCCTAGCGACGGACTGCCGGCTCCCGCAGGGGACAATGCGCAGGACAAAAGGGCCCGATCGTCCACGGCCCTTTTGTCCGAGCCTAGCGCGGAGCCCTGCCGCGCAGGGCTCCGACGCGTGTCCCCCGCGGGAGCCGGCAGCCCGTCGCCAGAGACCGCGTGGTAATCCGGTGAAAGAAAAACCGCCCGCGGTTACGGGACGGTGGCGTTGCTTTGCTTGGCTTGTTCGGCGTCGAGCCTTCGCCCGAAGGCTTCGAGGGCGGAGCCGAGGATGGAGAGGGCAGTCTCCTGCTCGTTCTCCTTGGAAGAGTCGTGCCAGATCATCGAGGGGTCGTCTCCGCAATGGAGGCGCTTCCACATCGACCCGTGGGCCTTGAGCAGCTTGCCGAGCGTCTGCTCGTTCATGGTTTCGCCGGGCCTCTTGGTCAGAGCCCGCGTAAGCTCGCGCTTGATGGCCACGTCGGGCGTGGCTACCAGGCAGACGTGGAGATCGAACATCCCCTTGTTGTGGGGCAGCAGGTAGTAGCCTTCGACGGCCTTGCGGTGCGGCTTGCTGATTTTTCCCGCCGCCACGTAATATTCCATGCGCGCCACGCAGTCGTAGATGGCGCGGTCGAAGATGACCACGTGGAAGTCGCGGTGACCGGGGCCGAGCGCGCGCTCGCGGGCGTACGACAGGGCGTACTCCCCCGTCTGGAAGTTGTACTCCGGCTCGTGACGCTTGATCCACTCGACCACCTCGGCGCCTTCCGTCGGCGTGGAGACGGAAAGCCCGTTGCGCTTGAAGAAATGCTTGAGCATCTCCTTCATGGTGCTCTTGCCGGATTTGGGCGTGCCGAAGAACTCGATCATGAAGGGGCGCGCCTGCAGCGACTTGCGCAGCTTCTCGGGATCGAAGCGCGTCAGCACCTGGGCCGCGCGCATTTCAAGGAACGTGGTGTCCATGAGAAACTCCTTCTTCCGGCGAACGGAAGCAAACGTGGACGCGGCTATCGTACACGACCGTCGAGATACTGTTATCCACACGAAAAAAGCCCCGTTCCCGGGGCTTTTCGCTTTAGGCGTCGAACTTGGAGACCACCTCTTTGGCCTTGGCGAAATCCTCGCGAAGGACGAACAGGTGGGTCATGTCGATGGCCTCGTTGTACTTGTTGAGCAGCGAGGAGTAGCGCTCGACGGGCTCGTAGTGGTGCTTGCCGAAAATCTTGCGGCGCACCTGCATGGCGCTGTTGGCCGCCATCGGCGTGGCCTTCGAAAGGTACTGGTGCGACGTGACTTCGAAGTACCAGACGCCGGCTTCCTTGAGCGCGGTCGTGACCTTGCTCATCAGTTCCTTCTCTTCCGGTTTGGCGTTGACCGAGGTCAGCACCAGCTTGGAAGGCACGCGGTTCACCAGCCGTCGCGACCAGAGGTGCGCGGGATCTTCCGCGGCCGCGAACAGCCGCTCGATCATGGTGCTGTCGCGCAGATGCGAATAGCTCTTGGCGTCGCCGGGGACGGACAGCGCCATCTCCCCTCCCTCGATGGCGCGTTCGAGAGCGTAGTCGAAGGCGATGGTGGTCTTGTGGAGGTAGACCTGCAGGAACATGTGGTATCGCGCCAGCAGGAAGTCCTCGAAGGCGCGGACGGCGGTGGAGTCGATGGTGCGGACCAGGCCCTTCTCGGGCATCTCGACCACGCCGAGGTTGCTGACCAGGTGGTCGATGTCGTGCGTGCCGTAGGCCACGCCGGTGTAGTAGGCGTCGCGCAGCAGGTAGTCCATGCGGTCGCAGTCGAGCTCGCCGGAGATGAGCGAGCGCAGCAGGCGATGGATGCCGCGGCTGCCCTCGTTCTCGCCGAAGCGCTTGCGCCACGACTGCGAAGGCATCACGCCGTGATGCACCAGCGCGGCGATGTCCTGGGCCTCGTCGCGCGAAAGCGGCGCGGAGTCGTCCTCGGCCAGCGCGGCGATGAGCAGGATGCTGTAGTCCTCGTGCGCTGCCTGACGATCCTGGTTCGGGGTGATGAACCAGTCGCGCGGCAGCGCCAGATCGTTGAACTTCGGCATGAACCGCTCGGACACGTGCGAAAACGGCGGGTGGCCGAGGTCGTGCATCAGGCCGGCAAAGCGCAGTACTTGCCGGAAATAGGAAAGGTCGTCGTCGCTGAAGTGCGCGCGCAGCACGTCGCCGCTGGTCTCGCACATGCGGGCCCACATGCGGCCGGCCACGTGCATGGCGCCCATGGCGTGCGAAAAACGATCGTGGGTGGCGCCGGGATACACCAGGTACGACAGGCCGAGCTGACGGACGTAGCGCAGGCGCTGCACGAACGGATGGTCGATGACGCGCTTCTCCCGTTCGGAGAAGGAAATGGTGCGGTGAATCGGATCGCGGATTTCGAACATACCTTTAGGCTAACCGGTAAGGCTTAAATCCGTGCCCTTTCGGTCCTCTTTTTGCAACGTACAGCATCCGCCGTTTTGGGTCGAGGACGGCGCTGGCCAGGGTGCAATCCCCGCCTTTCCGGCGCGTCACCCTGCAGAGACCGTCCTTTGCGGAAGAGAGCGCGCGCTGCAGGCCTGCGGCAGTGTGCAGTTTCGGCGCGGCCAGCACCCTCTGCAGCGCGGCGAGCCGCAGAAGCGAGCTGCGCGACGGTTTTTCGCCGGAGCGATCGAGCTTTTCGGAGCAGACGTGATTGGCGTGGGCCAGCAGGCCGGAAGTGCCCATGGTCAGGACAGCGAGATTGTCCGGCGAGGCTTCCACGGCGATTGCCGAACGTTCGCCGGAAGAGACGGCAACCAGCGCATTGCCCATCAGCGCGCCGCGGACGCGCATGGCGCGGCGCACGTCAGCCAGACTGCGCGAACCGTAGACGTCGCGCAGCACGAAGTTGGTGGGGAGGCCGACGGCCCGTGGCGGAAAGTTGAGCGAGTTGGCGGCAAACGCAAGTCCGGAGGCATTCAGCCCGCAGGACGGGCCAGCCAGGATGTACGGATAGGTCAGCGCCAAAAAGGAGGGCGCGTCGTCCGGCCGGGCCTCGACGATAACCAGACGGCCGAGATAAAGGGACGGATAGTCCTCGTTGTGCCCCAGGAAAAAACGGTCGCCGCTGCGGACGGCGGCGCTGGAGCATTTTTCGCGCCTCCGGCCCAACGAGATGATCTCCTCGTCGGCGGTGAGGTAAAAGAAATCGTCGAGCGCCAGACCGGCGCCCTCCGCCATGCCTTCGATTTCCAGCAGGTACTTCGGATAACGGCGACGCACCGTCGGCAGCAGATGGCGGGCGGCATGGCGCTTGGCATCTGCAACGCGCATCTTGGCGCGCCGGGGATATTCGGCTCGACTGTCCTCGATGAACGCGCGGAGGACGTCCTTCGCGGCGCGTCCGAAATCGACGCCCATGTCGCGATGCGATCCGCCGGTGCTGACCCTGATGAACTCGGCCATGCAAGCGGGTCTCAACGGACGTTATTCTCGATCCAGGCCGCGACGTATTCGAGGAAACCCGGCGTCCGCTCGAGCATCCTGGTGCCATGCCCGCCGTCGGCCTGCTCCTGCAATTCGGCATCCTGCTTGAGCTGCGCCAGCCGGCGCGCGGACTGCAAGGAGTAGTCATCGTCGGCGCTGGCCGCCAACAGGAGTTTCTGCGAGCGCGGCATCGCCGAGGCCGCCGTTTCGGTCATCACGCCGTGATAGTCGAGACCGGGCGACAACGCCGCGACGGCGGGAATGCCCTCGTTGCTGCCGGCGAAGGAGATGGCCAAGTTGGCACCGATGCTCGCTCCCACGAGCGCGATCTTCGCGGCCGGAAACCCCCTTTCGTTCAACCAGCGCACGGCCGCCTCGACGTCGCGGATCTTGGCCCGGTGCTGCTCGTCCGAGAAGGCGTTGCGGTCGAGCGTCGTGCCGCCCGGCCCGGCAGTGCTCTCGCCGTGGCCGCGGAAATCGATGGCCAAAGAGGCGAACCCGTCGGCGGCCAAACGGTCGGCGAGCGTCCGCCAGCTCTGCCGCGTTGCCGGCATCATGTGCAAAAACAGCGCGGCCTTTCCGGCGTGCGCCCCCTGGCCGTCCCCCGTCCGGTAATCGCCGACGACGGTCACGCCGTCATCGGTCAAAAAGGTGATGCGTTCCATACCGCTTCAGCGTTTCGTCTTTTCGGCAGGAGGCTTCGGCAGCGGCGGCACCAGGTTCTTGCCGGCGCGGTAGTCTGCCATGAACTGGTCGACGACGTTGGCACCGATGAGGTAGCCGAGACTGCCGCCGATCTCCCCCTTGGCCGCGGCCGTGGGAATGCCCACGTAGTCGCCGTCGGCGTTGAAGACCGCGCCGCCGGAAGCGCCGCTGTCGATGAGCGCCGAAGTCTTGATGAGCTCGTTGCCGACGCGGCCGCTGACCACGCCGGAAGTGAAGGTGAACGTTTCGGAGCCCAGGCCCGGATAGCCGCCGATGAACACCGGATCGCCGATGTTCAGCGCCTGCGACGCGTCCTTGGCCCCGGAGACGTCCAGCGCGGCGAACGACTTTGGCAGCGGCTGCCCGTCGATCTGCTCAGTGATCTTCAGCAGCGCCAGGTCGACGCTGTCGCGAGTCGCCACGACGGTGCCGATGTAGGAAATCTTCGGCGCGACGTGCAGGTCGTTGGTGAAGCCGATGCCGCAGTAGCGGATCAGCGACTTGTCGTCGCTCGACAGCACGTGGCGGTTGGTCACCACAAGGCCGGAGGAATCGATGACCGTGCCGGAGCCGGTGTAATAGATGTCGCCGTTGCCGTTGTCGATGCAGACGATCTCGACAATCGAGCCGAGCACGTCGGCGATCGGGAACGGCGACTTGGAGACGGCCGTCTTCATCTTCGCGTCCCCGGCGAGCTGCCGCTCGTCGATGGCCCGCAGCTGCTCCTCGATCTGGGCGATGTCGCCGGCGCGCTCCGCACGCACCTCCCGCATCTGCCGGTTGAGCTGCAGCTGCAGGCGGCGGGCCTCGGCGTCGCTCCCCCGCTGGATCACTGCCAGCTGATTCATCCGCTCGGCGCTGAAGAACAGCACGCCGAAGAGCGTCGCGAACGCGGCTGACATGGTGATCAGCAGCGCACAGCGGAGATGAAAGCGGAAGGTGGGGTCGAGATGGATGCGCATCGGCGTTCGGCGCGACTGACCGCGCGATGAAATCGCCTTAGAACTTGATGACTTGGCCGGGCTGCCAGATGCCACCGCTTCCTGTCGCGTTGCCCTTGTCGGTAGGCGCCGGAGGTTTCGGTTCGGGCGCCTTGGGCGCAGGAGGCATTTGGTCGGTTGCTTTCATTTCCGTCGCTTCGGGCGAGGTGCGGAACGGTTCAGGTTTCGCGAGCTCCTGCTTGGGCGATTCTTTCGAGGCAGCGGCAGGCACGGGCATCACGGGTTTCGTTTCGGCGGCCGGCGCGGGAGGTTGGGCAGCGACAGGCGCGGCGGCAGGCGCAGGCATGGCAGGCTTCGTCTCGGCAGTCGGAACCGCGGTCTCTGCGTCGCGCTGCGCCGTCGGTTTCTCGGCAGTCTTCTTGATCTCGGTGACCACGTCATCCTCGCCGCCGCCCGTCACGATCCGCGGCTTGTGGCTTTGCGACGGAATGCCGGCAATCTGTTCGGCCGTGGCCGCAAGCTGCTGCTTGGGCATGGGCTTCTGCGGCTTGTCGTTCTTCTTCGGCGCGGCGTCCTCGCGCGACGGCAGGGCGCTCAACGAAACGGCTTTCGTGTCTGGAGCCTTGGCCTGCGGCCTGGCGGGAGGAGGGGTCTTGATTTTCGGAGGCGGTGCCTTGGGTTGCTGCTTTTGCTGCTCCGGCACGGCAGGTGTTGCGGGAACGGGAGCGGGTGCGACGGCAGGAGCCGGAACTGGAGCCGACGGTTCTTTGGCGGCGGCAGGCGCAGGCATCACCGGTTTTGGCGCGAGTACCGCCGGCTTGGCGAGAGGGGCAGCCATCGGCTTGGCGGGAGGCACGTCCGCTTTCGGCTGCGCCGGCATCACCTTGATCGGCGGCGGCGCGGCAGCCTTCGGCAACAGTCCCTTCTGCTTCATCTCCAAATGCTCCTTGCAGAACCACGGCTTTGACCAGTCAGGCTCGAAGGTCAGTTCGGAAATCTTGCCGCAAACGGAGCACGGCACCTGGAACTCGGCCTTCTTTTTCTTCTTGGCGCCGCCGAATCCCCCGCCGTCGGCAGGTCGGGCCATTTCGCCGACGTCCGGCGAGGTCTTTTCCAGCTCCTTGATCTTCGCCTCGATGGCCACGGCCTCCTCGTCCTCGGTCATCATCACGTGGCCGGTGTCGGCGGTTCCGAAGCCGCTCCACTTGATGACCTTCTCCTCGATGACCTTGCGCGGCGTGGAGTAGCGCTCGCGCGAGACGCGAATCACCTTCTCGGCCGAGCCGGTGACCTCGGCGATGGGCGGCAGCGTGTTGGCGGAGAACGGTTCCGAAGAGGCGCCGTCGATCATCAGCTTGAGGTAGACTTCGTACTTCTTGAGGTTCACCAAGTCTTCCGGCGTGAAGCGCGGGGTGAATTCGGCCTCCATGAAAGTGGCGTCGGCGGCGCCCACGCGGAAGGCCACGATGGTGCCGACGTTGCCGAAGATGGCGGCCCGGACCATCTCGTCGAGCTGCTCGATGTACTGGTGCGCGACGACCAGCGCCAGGCGGTACTTGCGCGCCTCGGACAGGATGTTGGCGAACGACTCGGTGGCGAAGTTCTGGAACTCGTCGACGTACAGGTAGAAGTCCTGACGGTCCTTTTCGGGCATGTCGACGCGCTCCATGGCCGAGAGCTGCAGGCGGGTGATGATCATGGCACCGAGCAGTCGCGAGTTCTCCTCGCCGATGCGGCCCTTGGAAAGGTTGACGATGAAAATCTTGCGCGTGTCCATGATGTCGCGCATCACTATGGTCGACTTGACCTGCGCGACGATGTTGCGGATGACGGTGGCGGACAGGAACTGGCCGACCTTGTTCTGCAGCGGCGCCACGGCCTCGGTGCGGTACTTCTCGGAGAACGAGGCGAACTCCTTGACCCAGAAGGTCT
>CAZBFO010000001.1:261799-402943 GCA_964491475.1 uncultured Gammaproteobacteria bacterium
GCCTCGGTGCGGTACTTCTCGGAGAACGAGGCGAACTCCTTGACCCAGAAGGTCTTCACGACCGGGTCCTGGATCAGCGAGACCACGCGGCCGCGGAACTCCTCGTCGGAAAGCAGGCGGTTGATGCCCAAAAGCGTGGAGCCCGGGAAGTCCAGGAGCGCCATGATGGTGTTGAGCAAAATGTACTCCATGCGCGACGACCACACGTCCGGCCAGATCTTCTTGAACACGCCCATCAGGCCGGAAGCAACGAGGTGCTTCTGGCTCTCATCGACGGTCTCAAGGATGTTGAAACCGATGGGAAACTCCATGTCCGCCGGATTGAAGTACACCACGTCGTTGATGCGGTGCGGCGGAATGAAGTCCAAAAACTTCTCGGCGGTGTCGCCGTGCGGGTCGATGTACGCGAGGCCGTGCCCGGCGTAAACGTCGGCCAGCACCATGTTCTCGAGCAGCGTCGTCTTGCCCATGCCCGTCTTTCCGATCACGTAGACGTGCCGGCGGCGGTCATCGGTCTTGATGCCGAAGCGACGCTTCTGATTGCGAAAATTGGTCTGCCCGAAGAGGACGACTTCGTTCTCGTGATCGTGCTCGTAGGGAGGAACGGATGCGGGCATGGTCGTCTGCTGTTAGCCGAACGGGAGGTTGTCCGGCAGGCCGTCGCCGTCTTCGTCGTTGCGCGGCTTCTTCTCCGGCTTGGTCGGGGCCTTGATCTCCACCGTGGGGTGCCTGCCTTCGGTCGGCAGCGCTGACGGCGGCTCGGCGCGCTTGGCTTCGGTCTTCTTTACCAGCGGCGCCTTCACCGAACTCATCGGGAAGTGATACAGCGTGGCCAGTTCCTCGATGTTCAGCGCGAACGAAGTGGCCCCCTTGCTGCTGCGTCCGCGGAAAGCGCGGAGGATGGCGGACTTCTTCGCATTTTCGCTTAGCCTCTGCCACGGATAGTCCCCTTTCGGCGTGACCGGCCCGTATCCCTTGAACGAGTTCATGTTCACGGCGGTGAACTGGCTCAAGGCGCCCTTGAACTGCGACATGCGGCCTTTGTTGAAGACGGTGCGCTTGCCCAGGTAGACCAGGCGCAGCTTGCACATGAACCCGACTTTGGACAGCTTGTTCTCGATCTTCTCGAGCACCTTGCGTTCGCCCGGCGAGAGCGCGGCCATCTTGGGCTGATCGGCCTTGGCATCCTTCTTTTCGGGATGCTCGCCGCCCATGATCTGATTCGAGGTCTCCTTGAGCAGCCACACGGGCGTATCGAGCACCTCTTCGATGGGATGTTTTCTCACCACCTTCTTCTTTCCCAGTATCTTGTCGACCACTTCCTGACCTTTCTTCTGCCAGGACTCGTCGGTGGGCGTGATGCGGATCTGGAACCAGAGCTGTTCTCCGTGCTTGAGGCTGCCCATCACCTCGAGAATCGCGGACATCGGGTCCTTGAAGACCATCTCCTCGGCGTTCTTGTCCTCGAACTCCTCGAAAGTGCGGATGGGGTAGGCCTGATCCTTCTTCAGGACGAACTCCGTGCCGAAACAGTCCCACTCGGGGTCTGGGAAATGGCTGGGCACCTTGGCGGCGTAGTCCTCCACCTCGGAAATTTCCGCTTCGGGGTATTGGGCGTAGATGGACGACTCCACCAGGTCGCGGAATTTCTTGGGAGCGTGGATCAAATACTGGACGTAGCCGTCAATGGAAACGATCTCGAAGCTGAATGACGGGTTGAACTTTCCGAGCCAGTACTTCTCGAAGTGATCAGTGCCCGAATGAGCGCCGGACATGTGCGTGAAAATCTGCTCGGCCGCCTTGGGCGTCTGCTCGTTGTTCTTGGGAATGTCGACGGCCAGCACGGTGTACTGCAGGCTGGCACCGTACATCTCCTGACGCGACTGCACCCACAGCAGCCAGAATCCCTGCAACAGGACGAACAGGATGACGATCCAGCCGCCGTCCAGAAAAAGCCTTGCGAGCATCAAGGGAAACGGAAGACTGCCGAGCTGCACGAAGTAGCTGTAGTCAATGGAGATTGTTGGCATGCCTTAACAAAGCGAAAAAATCAGGTCCGTGTGCATAGCTTTACCACTCCTAGCATAGCAGAAATAAGGCAAAAAGTCGAGACCCTGAAGGGGCGGGATGCACTTTGGTAGGGCGTCCTTCCCCGCCCGCCCCCGTGGGACACGCTTGCGGACGTGCTGCGGCGCGTCCTCGCTAGTCCTCGCGTAACGCGGGCTGCGGCCCGCGTTCGCTGCGGATTGTCCCACGGGGGCGGGCGGGGAAGGACGCGTACCCAAAGTGCATGCGCGGGGCTTGGTGGCTCGATGTGTTGGCTGCGTAAAAAAATCCGCGCTCCTTTGGAGCGGCGGATTAAGAAGCCTTGGGTTTGAGGGCGACGTAGACGGAGGCGCCGGTGCCGAGTGCGGCGAAGAAGAGAGCCAGTGGCAGCGGCGGCTGGGTGAGCAAGGATGCTGCCAGCGCGGCGAGGAAGAGGGTGATCAGGCCGAGGCGCAGCGGGAGCGCGCTGACTTTGCAGGCGACGGCGGACAGCACGCCGAGCGCGGCGGCCAAGATGAAGGCGGCGGCGAGGACGGCGGAGAGCTTCTCGGCATCGCCGGCCATGGGATCGCCGTAGGCGGTGCGGACGAAAGCGAGGGCCAGCAGCTGTGCGAGAGACAGTGCGGAAGCCAAAGCGCCGAAGGCGACCAGGGCGGCAAAGCCGACCAGCCACCGGCGCAAGGACGATGCCGACGGGAGCGACATTGCCAGAACGGACATCGCTAGCGCGGTGCCCAGAAGCAGCATGCCGGCATACAGTCCCCTGCCGACGGTACCGGCGGCATGCAGGCCGATGGTGACGGCCAAGTTGGCAACGGCGACGATGCTGACGGACGAAAGGAACGCCAGGAGCGCGCGGTCGGGCACGGGCAGACGCTGGACGAACGTGGGTGAACCGGCGACGGGCTCGAACGGATCATTGAGGGACGCCATCCGCGCCTCCTTCCCTGTTTCGTTGATGCCAAAAGGAACGATGCCCCCATCCTAGCAGGTCCGCCCGCAAACAAAAACGCCCGGCGGCAAAGCCGGGCGTTCGATGCCGCGCTCCTAGCGCGACGATTTCTTCTGCATGGCCACCAGCATCGGGGAAGCCAGGAAGATGGACGAGTAGGTGCCTGCGGCCAAGCCGATGATCAGCGTGAAGGCGAAGGCGTGCAGCGAGGCGCCGCCGAGGAAGTAGATGGAGATCAGGGGGAGGGTGGCGGTCAGCGAGGTGTTGATGGAGCGCGAGATGGTCTCGTTGACGCTGCGCTCGACGATCTCCTCGAAGTTGCCGCCGCTCCGGAGCAAGTTCTCGCGAATGCGGTCGAACACCACGATGGTGTCGTGCACCGAGAAGCCCAGCACGGTCAGGATGGCCGCGACGAAAGCGGAATCGACTTCGGCGTGCGCGAAGCGGGCCAACAGCGCGAAGGCGGCCAGCGGCAGCAGCACGTCGTGGAGGATGCCGACGATCAGGGTGACCAAGCCGTACTTCCAGGAAGCCACGGGACGCGACACCTTGCGGAAGGCGTAGGCGATGTACAAGGCGATGCCCAGCAGCACCAGGCCGATCGAATACAGCGCCTTGGCGCGCAGCTCGTTGCCGACGGTGGGACCGACCGACTCGAAACGGTGCTCGGTCACGTCGCCGAACTTTTCCTTGAACGCCGACAGCACCTTCTGATGCGTCGGTTCGTCCAGGGTGGTGAGGCGGACCAGCATCTGCTTGTCGCCTTCGGTCTGGGCGACAGAGTTGCCCAGCTGCAGCGAGGTGACGACGTCGCTGACTTGCACGGTGCTCGGCCGGTTGGCGAACTCAAGCTCCATGAGCGAGCCGCCGGTGAAGTCGATGCCGAACTTGGGCGGCATCAGGAGCAGGATTGCCAAACTGGCGACGATCAGCGCGCCCGAGACGGTGAACCAGACGCTGCGGTTCTTGATGATGGGAAGCTTCATAGGGATATCGGGAGGATCATGCTATTTGGCACCCTTGGACTCGTCCGTCTTGGGCGTGCCGTGCAGGCCCGGCATGTACAGCCAGGGGTTCTTGAGGAAGCCCCAGCCGGAAACCAGGCGGAGCAGCGTGCGGCTGACAGTGATAGCCGAGAACATCGACACCAAGACGCCGAGCGCCAGGTTCAGTGCGAAACCCTTGATGAGCGATGAGCTGGTGTAGAACAGGATGGCGCAGGAGATCAGCGTGGTGAAGTTGGAGTCGCGGATGGAGTTCCAGGCGCGCTTGAAGCCCTCGTCGATGGCCGAACCCAGGGTGCGGCCGCGCTTCAGCTCTTCCTTCATGCGCTCGAAAATGAGCACGTTGGCGTCTACGGCCATACCCACCGACAAGATGAAACCGGCGATACCGGAGAGCGAAAGCGTCACCGGGACCAGCTTGTAGAGCGAAAGGTTCATGGCCGCGTACAGGCACAACGCGAAGATGGCGATGAGGCCCGGCAGGCGGTAGTACATCAGCATGAACAGCGCCACTACCAGGAAGCCGATCAGGCCGGCGCGGAGCGACTTGTCGAGCGAGTCCTTGCCGAGCGAGGCGCCGACGGACTGCTGGCTCTCGAGGGTGATCGGCACCGGCAGCGCGCCGGCGTTCATGCGGCGGACCAAATCCTTGGCCTCGGCGATGGTGAAGTTGCCGGAAATCACTGCGGATCCGCCGGTGATGGCCTCGTTCACGTTGGGCGTGCTGATGGGCTTGCCGTCGAGGAAGATGCCGACCGGCTTGCCGACGTTGCGAGTGGTGATTTCACCGAACAGCTTCTTGCCTTCGTCGTTGAACTCCAGCGAAACTTGCGGCTCGTTGGTGGTCGAGTTGAAGGTCAGCGTGGCCTTCTTGAGGTTCTTGCCGGAGAGTTGGGTGTTCTTCCACGGATCGGCCGGGGGGAGATAGTCGGCGGCGGACTTGGTCCTGAAAACGATGTCGCGCAGGTGGTACTCGGTGCTGGCACCCTTCTTTTCAGCCACCTTCATGATGACGTGATAGCCGAAGTCGGATTCGACCACATCGGAGATTTCGCCGTCTTTGAGCGCATAAGCCGCGTCCGCAAACGGCTTGACCATGGCCGAGCGTTCGAAGAAGCCGAGGTCACCGCCCTTGGCGGCGCTGCCGGAATCATCCGAGTTCTTCTTGGCGAGATCGGCAAAGTTGTCCTTGGTGGCCTGCTTCTTGAGGTCCTTGGCAAGATTCAGCGCGTCCTCCTTGGTACGCTCGTTGGTGCAGCGCGGCGCGCCCTTGTAGCAGATGAGGATATGACTGGCCTGCACTTCCTTGTCGGACTTTTCCTCGAGCTTGATGACGTTGTAGCCGTCATCGGTCTTGATCGGCTCCCAATAGACGGACCCGGTCTTCATTTTTGCAGCGGCATCGGTGACAGCCTTGTACGGACCGGCTCCGGCGGGAATCCAACCGATGTCTCCGCCGCGACCCTTGTCCGGACCTTCGCCGGCAAGGGAGTTCGCAAGCGCGGAAAACTCATTGCCCGGCTTCTGTGCGGCGACCAATCCGGCCTTGGCGTCAGCCAGCGCCTTGGCGTTGGCGGCGTCCATGTCCTTCTTTTCGTCCGCAGTCAGGTCGCGAGCCGGAGCGGTATTCCCCGTCTCCTTGAACTCCAAAATCGGGGTTTCGCCGATCAGCTTGATGGCCTGGGTGATGTCCTTCACGCCGGCCAAGTCCACGATCAGGCGCCAGGCAGCACCGGACTTATTGACCTGCACCAGCGGCTCGGACACGCCAAAAGCGTTGACACGGCGCTCGATGACGTCGCGGACGCCGGCCATGGCTTCGGTACGGTCAGAATCGGGGATGTCCTTCATGTCGGCGACGTACACCAGGTGGGTGCCGCCCTGAAGGTCGAGACCCAGGCGATAAGGCACGTCCCAAAAGTGCGGAACACGCACCTTTTCGGGCACCTTGGCAGCCGAAAGCTGACCGTTGGCCCAATCAGCGCCGGCGTTCCAATACGCAGGATGGCTCAAGTTGCCGGCGACAGTAAGCAGCACGAGCACGAAAAACGTCGCTTGGCGGACCTTGCCGCGAGGCGTTTTAGGAATGAACAGTGAGCCGATGAACGAGCCGACCTTAGCAACGATGGATTTGGCCATAGACGACGGTAATCGGAACAAAAAAGAAAACGCTGCAAAGCGCGAAACTATTCACAGATGCGACTTATGCTAATCGACCGCCCCTGTTTTTGCAATGGGAACGAAAAAGCCCCGCTTATGCGGGGCGTTTGGGTCAGGAGCGCTTGGCGAGCCGCTTCCTCTCGATGAACATAAGGACGGTGTCGGAGGGCACCGTCGTGGCCGCCTCTCCGGGAACGGCGCGGAGCCACCGCTCACCCCCGGAATTTCCGAGAGCGAAGTTGACCATGCCGATGTCATCGCAGAAGCTGCGATGCACCACCGTGACCACCTCGCCGTCGGGCTGGTTCTCGTACGCCAGTCGGACGGTCGGCCCGACGTCGCTGGGGCACGGAAGCAAGCCGCGCTCCTTGGCTGCCGCCATGATCCGATGCAGCGGCTGGTCGCCGTCGAAGCCCAGCAGGTAGGGAGAGACCATCGCCAGGGTAGGCATGGCCAGCAGCCCGTGCGGCGCGACGAAGCGCAGGGCGTTGTGCCGCGTGCGCGGGCACAGCGCGATGCGGGCGTTGCCGAACGAACGCAACCAGTCGTCGTACGCGCGCGGCCTGCCGAGCAGGACGGAAATCTGCTTGAGGGCCGATGATTCCGGCGGTGCGAAACTCGCTCGTGCCATGGTGAGGCTCCTTTTCCTTTTGCGGTGTCGAAGTCGCGCCGAAGCGCGAAGCCAGCGAAAGAACCCGGGACGTTAGCAGAAAAAGCCCTCGCGGTCAAGACTTGCGCCCGCGCGACGAAAGCGTTCAGGACATCGTCACGCCAGTCTTCTTAAGGTGCTTGTTGGCCAGCTGCCCGCAGGCGGCATCGATGTCCTCGCCAAAGGTGATGCGGTGCGTCACTGACACGCCCGCCTTCTTCATGTAGTCGAGAATTTCGGTGCGGCGGTCGCGCGGCGACGACACGAATGCGCCGGTGGTGTGGTACTTGATGAGGTTGAGGTGATAGAGCGGCTTCTTGAGCAGCACGGCCAGCTCGGCGATGACCTCCGGAGTGTCGTTGAGGCCGTCGATGAGCAGGTACTCGAACATCACCTTGCGGCCGGTCTTGGCAATGTAGGCATCGATGGCCGGCATCAGCCTGCCGAGCGGGTAGGCGCGGTTGACGGGCATCAGCTTGGTGCGCAACTCGTCGTTGGGCGCGTGGAGAGACACGGCGAGATTCACCTGCAAGGGCTCGTCGGCCATCCGGTTGATGCCGGCGACGATGCCGCAAGTGGAGATCGAAATGTGGCGCGCTCCGAGCGCCAGGCCCTTCTGGTCGTTGAGGATGCGGATGGCGGCCATGACGTTGTCGTAGTTGTGCATCGGCTCGCCCATGCCCATCAGCACCATGTTGGTGGCGCGCTCCCCTTTCTCGGCAAGCTGGCGGCTGAAGTGCAGCACCTGACCGACGATTTCGCTCGTGGTCAAGTTGCGCTTGAGGCCCATGGTGCCGGTGGCGCAGAAGGTGCAGGCCATCGGGCAGCCGGCCTGCGAGGAGACGCAGACGGTATTGCGGCCCTTGGAATGGCGCATCAGCACGGTCTCGATGAGGTTGCCGTCGGCCAGCTTGAGAGCCGCCTTGCGGGTGTCGCCGCGTTCGGCCTCGGACTCGCGGACCACTTCCATCTCGATGATCGGCAGCGCGGCGTTCAGCTTTTCGCGCAGAGCCGGCGGCAGCGCAGTCGCCTCGCTCCAATCGGAAATCAGCTGCCTGCAGACAGCGTCCTTGGCCTGTGCGAAACGGTAGGATTTCTCCCCCATGCCTTCGAGCGCGGTTTTGAGCTTGGCTACATCCATATGACGTGGGACTATAGCGGAAAACGGGCGCTTTGGCAAGGGAGAAGCCCACACCCTCGCGGCTTGGCCGCAAACCTGTTAAAATGAAGCCGACATCATCTTTATGGCCAAAGCCGCAAAAAAACTTCCGCCGGAATTCCAGACCAAGGCGCTGCGCATCGACGCGGCGCTGAACTCGTACATCGAAGAACTGCGCTTGTTGCAGAAGCAGCGCCGTGCGGTCACGCAAGGCTTCCTGAACCGGGTCGAGTCGGTCAAGATCGAAGAGGCCAAGAAGTGGCTGCAGTCGCTGTAGCGTAGCGCTATGCCCCCGAGACCAGCCGAGCTCCCTCGCGGAGAACAAATCGAACGCAACGAGGTTCCGCCCGAGTCAACCGAGCGGGGCAGGGAGACTTTGGAATTGATGAGCAATCAGGAGGCGCTGGAGGAACTGACTGAAAGGGCAAAAGAGGCGGAGACGCGCGGCAAGGAAGAACGCAAGGAATTGGACCTGTCGAAAAAAACGATGGAGTCGGTCGCGCAGCGATACGGCGTGGAACTTGATGCCGAGGCGGCCAACGATAATGCCAAGATCGACGCCGAAGCCGACGCCTCCACCAAGCGCTTCAAAGAGGCGCTCAAAGAAGCGCAGAAACCGGATGCCAAACCGCAGACCGCACAGGACGCCGAGCTAGCGCAGATCGACGCGGGCTGGGACAAGATTGCCACCGATCATGAGGAGAAGGCGCAGCAGACGGCAGAGCTCGCCAAAATCGACGCGGGCTGGGACGACATCGCCGCCGAAGCGCCAAAGGAGACCGCACCCGCCGCGACCGCACAAGTCGAGAGCGGCATCGAACTGACTTCCCTTCAGGACCAGATGGCCGAAGTGCAGAAGACTGCCGACAAGGAGGCGACGATCGAGGGGTCGCTGATGTCGATGCAGGAACAGATGCAATACGTGCAGCGCGTGGCCGACGCCGCGCCGCGCCCCCTGGAGAAGCCTCGTGCAGAAAAGCCGCCGGTACCCAAAAAGGCGCCGGAAGCCATACCCGAAGTGGCAGACGAAGACATTTTGGAAGTCACTCCCGCGCAATCCGCGCCCGAAGCGAAACCAGATACTGCCGCAGTCGAGGCCGCTCGACTGGCGGAGTTACAGGCCATGGAGCAGAAACTCGTCGCCGATTACGACAAGCTCGCGGCGCAAGTCGCCACCGAGGCGCAGTTCATGACGCCGGATGACGCCAAGGCGTACAAGAAGGCGCTCAAATCCGGCGACATGAGCGCACTGCCGAAGGCCACGCAGACGGAAACGGCAATGAACGACACCTTCAAGAGGCTGAACGCCCTGCGTGCCGAGAAGAACGCCCTGCTCTCGGGACAAAAAGCTGCCGAAAAACCAGCTGCCGCACAGGCGAAGCCCGCCGCCGAGCAGCCGAGGGCCGAAGCGAAACAGGCTGCACCGGCGTCAGAAGCCGCCCCCGCGTTCGAAATGCCAAGCGTGGAAGCCATCGTCAAAGACGGCGAATTGCTGACGGTCGAATCCGACATGGCGGCCATGGAGGGCGAATTGGACAAGTTGCCGCCCGGACCGGCCTCATCGGCCGCGCGCGAGAGCCGGCAGAAGGACATCGAGCGCATGCGCGCGGCCGTCGAGCGCATGAGCGCCCCGGAAGGCCTGCGGAAAGAGATCGCCAAACTCCAGATGAAAATCGACGACCGCATGAACAGGATGGTCGGCGTTTCCGAAAGCGAGGAGAAAGCCCACCTGCAGGCCATCGAAGCGCTGGTCACCCAGGTTCGGGAACTGCAACGGCGCCAGCGCGAATCGGGCGCAGAGCAGTCCTCGCCGGACGGCCGCCAGGCGGCCTCCGCCGGTTTCGAGAATCCGGAGGCCGATGAAGAGCTGACGGCGACGATGCTGGAAGACGATCCGCGATACAACGAACTGTACGACAAGAAAGCCGCGCAGCTCAAGGCGAAGGGCGTGGAGAAAAAGCAGATCGACCTGGAGGCGGCCGAATGGGCCCAGACGATGTTCAAGAAAAAATTCCCCGAAGACGCGGGGGTGTACGAGGAAAGGCGAAAACGCAAAGACGAAATGCTCGGCGCCGACAAACCAGAGGCATAGCGGGCGAGCCGCCGTTGACTGCCCGCGCCGTCCGACGTACCCTTGCTCCGCACCATAACGGCAGGAGTCCTTTGTCATGGGCAAACGCATTTTTGCCTTCGTCGGTCCCAGCGGCTGCGGCAAGACCTCCATCATGGAGGCGCTGCTCAAGAAGCACGGACGGCGCGTCGGTTTCGTGAAGACGGTCACGACCCGCGCGCCGCGCGCCCCGGAAGAAAACGCCCTGTACACCTTCGTGACGACCGAGGCGTTCATGGAGCTGC
Organism: uncultured Gammaproteobacteria bacterium; assembly: GCA_964491475.1. Lineage (GTDB taxonomy): Bacteria > Patescibacteriota > Patescibacteriia > SG8-24 > SG8-24 > JAHFIW01. The sequence goes on from CAZBFO010000001.1 coordinate 272,125, forward strand.
TGGCGAAAAACCGCCTGCTGCAGCACGGCGAAGTCTATTACGCCGGCCATTGGTACGACAACGACCGGGCCGACGTCGACGCGGTATTCGAAGCCGGCAAGGTCGGCATCTGCGCATTGGTCGAGAAGAGCATCGCCACCTTCCGCGACGCCGGCTACCGGGTGGTGATGATCCGCGTCCGTCCGAAGGGCGGCCACGACGGCCGGTCCGAAGAGCGACGCCGTCTTGACGAGGAACGCGAGCGCGACGGCCCCAAGCCGGACCACGTCATCGTCAACGACTTCGCGCATCCCAAGGGCCTGCGCCGCGCCGTTGCCGCGGCCGAACGGATCATCCGACGGCACGCCGAGGGCACGCCGGACAAGCGCTGCCGCGGCAAGAAACGCGACAAACGCAGGTAACGTGAACGCTCCGGTTTTGCCGGAGCTTTTTTATCGTCGTCCCGTCGGTCACGACCACGACAAAGCACCGCAAGAAAAAACCGCCCGAAGTCGGGCGGCATGCGGATATCACGGTTTCCGGAGGAAAAGCTTGTGCTTGGCGGTGGGTCCGACCGAGACGACGGCCACCGGCCTTCCCAAACCTTCGTCGCTCTCGAGAAAGCGGATGAACGCCTGGGCGTTCTTCGGCAGGTCTTCGAACCGGCTCACGAGATTGATGTCCTCTTTCCAACCCGGCAACGCCTGATACGTCGGACGGCACGATGCGACTCGTCCTCGCAGCAGTGCGCCCGAAGTCGTGACGTTCCCGAGCGAGCGCAGGCTCTGCGCCGCGTTCTCGTCACGGTACTCGACGCAGACGTTGACCGTTTCCAATCCCGACAGCCTGTCGAGACCGGTGACGGCCAAACCGTCGACGCCGCCGTTCATGGCGATGGCGTAGCGCAGCGCCGGAAGGTCCAGCCAACCGACGCGGAAGACCCCCTGCCAGCGGTTGTGACGGTTGTTGGCGTCGTCGAAGCGCTCGCGCAGCGACTCGTCCTCGGTGGGGAACGGTCCGTTGCCGTGCCGGTGGCCGTAGGCGCGGAGGATGCCGAGCTTGTACGGCGGGTGAACGAAGACTTCCCTGATCAGGCGGACGGCGTTTGCCGCCGTCGTGTCCGACTTGGTGACGTGCGGAACGAATCCGCGCCGCCGGTCGAGCAGCGCGCCCTGCGCCCCCTCGAAGATGACCGCGTCCCTCTCGGTGAGAGAGCGACGCAAGGCGTGCCCGTCGTCCACGCGCAGGCCGGAGTCGCGGAGAATCGCGCGGTATTGCGAGGCCATCTGCTCGGCGCTGGCCTTGTCGCCCAGCCAACCGAGCATGCGCTTCGTTTCGGCGGGATCGACGTCGAGCGCCAGGGCACCCATCTGCGCCAGCTTGACGTCCATCAGCCGCCGCAACTTGGCGACGGCAGCGGACGACAGCAAGTCGCGCACGCGCACCGACAGGCCTTCTTCGCCGTCGACGACGGTTTCGCCGACGCCCATGCCGCAGGAGCCGTTGGCTTTTGCGCCCCGGGCCATCTCGCGCATCTGCCCGACGAACTTCTGATACGGCGTCACTACCAGGCAGTCCGGATCGACCGTCAGCCGCGACAGCGGCGAACGGACGCCCTTCAATGCCAGCGCCTCGGCTTCGGCCTCGAGCGCCTTCAGGTCCAGCAGCATGTGCCGAGACAGGAAGGTGTTCGAGGTGCGCACCAGGCTGCCCGCGCCGAACTGCGCGAAGCAATGCCAGCGGCCGTCGGCGGTGACCACGTTGTGTCCCGCCTGCGCGCCGCCGTTGTAACGGACCACGGTCGAGGATCGGCGGCGACGCGCCAGCGCGTCGACCACGGTCCCCTTCCCTTCGTCACCGAACCCGAGCCCGGCGACGATTACTGCCCTATGCGTTTTCATGGACCCCTCTCTTTGCAAGGTGCTGCTCCCTGATGGTCGCCGAAAACCGACCGAAAGTCAACCGTGCGCGTACGAAAAACCCGCGCCGTAAGGACGCGGGAAGTCTTCAGATGCGGCCGCGCTTGGTCTTCTTGCGCGAGCCCGTCGCCGGAGCGGCAGCGTCGTCGGCCGCCTCGGCCTCCGCGCGCACGCGCTTCCGGGTCTTGCGGCCCTGCGGCGCGATGGCCGTGAGCTGCTGCAGCGCCGTCCGGACCTCGGCGACGCGGTCGTCGCTCTGGGCCTTGTCTCGCTTGGTCCTCATGTCCTCGCAGTATTCGTCGAGCGTACGGCTGCCGGTCATGACGGCGAAGATGCCGAGCGTGACGTCGGCCACGGCCTTGTCGCTGTCGAGCACGATGACGCGCTCCGGACCGACCATGCCACGCCACTGTTCGACGACGCCGGACCTCTCGTTGCCGCCATGCGAGGCGTAGATCAGGAAGACGTTGCCCTGGAACTTCTCCAGGAGCTCCTTGAACACCTGCGCGGCCCCGACGGTCTCGTGCGTACCGCCGAAGTGCCTGGCCAGATCCTCGCGATCGAGCGTCTCACGCATCGGTTCGTCGCCGGTCATCAGGAAGAACGGCGCGACCGCTTTGGGCATCTCGCAATAACGGGCGTAGAAGTAGGCGGTGAACTCGTAGGATTCGCCGCCGTTGCCGCCGCCGTTGCCTTCGAGCCAGATGCGTTCCAGCCAGCTGTCGAGCTTCCTGACCTCGGAGAAATCGCCGATCTGGATAGGCGCCTGGTCGCACTCGATGTCGCCGACAGCTGCCAGGCTGACCTCGGGATCTTTGATGTAGCCGTTCTCGACGATCTGTCCGGCGATCAGGGGCATCTTGTCGTAGATGATCTTGGGCAAGTTGCCCATCGAGCCGGTCTCGTCGAAAGCGTAGACGACGGGGTTCTCGGCCTCGCTGACCAGCTTCCTGCCCTTGGGGTCCAGACCGCTGTTCATGAACGTGCGCGAGAGCTTCTCCTCGGCCTGTCGCGACACGCCTGCCGAGGTCGTTGCGTAACCGTCGGTCGTGTCACGGTCGTAATATGAACCTCCACCGCCCATGGTGGCCTCCTTTGCGTAGTTTGCTTCGGGCTTGCCGAAAACCATTTCGGCACCGCCACTGTAGTGCTTTTCTGCCGATTGTCAATGACACTCCCCGGGCCAAGGCCCGGGGTTTCTTTACCAAGCTGCTGCGGCAGCCGCCCCGCGCCGTCCCGAAGCGCCGGAGCCGGACGCGCGCCTGCCCGGACGACGCGGGTCGGGCCAGAGGAACTCCCGGGCTTACGCCCGGGGTTTTCCGGTCAATAAAAAAGACGGACGAGAACCGTCCGTCTGCATTCGGGTCAGCGCGACAGCAGCCGCGTCAGGCCCAACCACGAGGCGATGCGTCGCCACAGCGCCCGCCACCAGCTCTCATCGGCGCCGAAGAACCGCCGAATCTCCACTTCCGCCTCTTCGGGCTTTTCGGACGCGTGGACGACGTTCTCCACTGCGCCGTTCGGCAAGCACCTGCCGAAGCGGGCGCGCAAGGTATGCGGCGCCGCCTTGGCCGGGCTGGTGACGCCGACCAATTCGCGCACTCTTGCGACGGCTTCGGGCCCTTCGACTTCCATGATCACCACTGGCCCGCGAGTCATGTAGTTGCACAGGCCGGGAAAAAACGGCTTGTCGGCATGATGCGCGTAATGTTCGGCGACGACTTCGCGCTTAAGCACGGCCTTTCGCCGGCGGTTGATCCGCAACCCGAGGTCCGTCAGCTCGTTCGCCACCGTGGCCTCGAGGCGCTTCTCGACGCCGTCAGGCTTGAGAATCACCAATGTTCGTTCTTCCAATGAGCACCTCCTGTCGTGCGTAGTGTTTGGCGTAGGCTGCCGCGCATTCCGACGATCGCTGGGGGCCGAATGCGGCCAGCAGAGTGCGCAGCGCCGGCCGGTCCGCGGCAGGATCGTTTCCTTCGGCGACTTCGCCCAGATCCCAGCCGACGTCCACGTAGCGCAGCGTACCGTCGGCCAGCACCATCAGGTCCGCGACGAAGTTAAGCGGACGGGCTCCCCGCGCGTCCAGGATGGCCGCTATCGCGGCCGGACCCTCGACGTCGTGATGCGCCATCGGCGCCAACGGCCTGCCGATCAGCAGTTCCATGTAGATGGTACCGTCGTCGTGCCCGTAGACGAAGGGCGTGGGTATCCCCCACCGCACCAGTAAACGCAGCCTTTCGACTTGCGTCACGACAGCCTTTCGCGACTGCGAAACGCCGAAGCCGGCGATAATCGCCTTCGCGTACGCGTGTCGCTCGACTGTACCGCCGCGGCCCTCGACGGTGACGCAAAACGCGGCACCGTACGATTCGCCGCCCATGCGGACGAAGGCGCTGTCCTCGCGGTAGCCGAGCATGCGCTCGCCGGCGGCGATCACGCCGCATCCGCGAAGCGCGGCCTCGACGTCAGCGCGTGCGCCGGCGTTGCCGCTTACCGGCGTGCCGCCGATGATGGCGTGCTTACCAAGTACCTGCAGCATCTCTCCTCCGTGGCGGAACTGTAAGCGTTCAGTCCGCAAAGTCAAGCCGCGCGGCAAAGAAAAATCCGCCCCCGAACGGGGACGGATGCGTTCTCGCCTAGGCGGCCGCGATGGCCGACGGTGGCAGGATCTTGCGGTCGACCAACCGCGCCAGCACGCCGTCGAAGTCGCGGACCAGCCCGCGCTGCCGGATGCCGGCGATGATCTCGCCGATGTGCGGCGGGAGCAGCCTGCGCGATGAGCATTCCAGCAGGCCGGCGACGGTCATGCCGTCGATCTCGGTCATGTTGTTGCTGGGAATGAAGTCGCGCACGGCCTCGTGCAGCGCCTCGGCATCGACTGCCTTCTTGCCTTGTTCGTCGGCGAAACGGAAGGAACCCAGCACCACCGCCTCGATGTCCGCGCCGGACAGTCCGGCGCTGCAGTCGGCGAACTCCTTGAAGTCCTTGATGCCCGACGGCACCGCGTGCCGCTTGAACATCACCTTGAAGATGAGCGAGCGCTCGGTCTCCGAAGGCATCGGCATCAGGATGCGCTCGTCGCTGCGGCCGCTGCGCTTGAGCGCCGCGTCCATGCGGTCCGGACGGTTGGTGCAGTTGATGACGATGACCTTGCCGCGGATTCGGGGATCCGAGAGCAGTTCCATCCACATCTTCATCAGCCGTTCGGAGACGCCGGAGTCGCCCTTGAGCGAGTCGCGGCCGGCTTCGGCCAGGTCGGCCTCGTCGTTCATCACGACCACCGGCGCCAGCGAGCGCAGTCCCGCGATGAACTTCTCCATGCGGGCCTCGGACTCGCCGTTCCACATCGACCGGATGCTTTTCGTCTTCACGAAGTTGAACCCGGCCTCCTTGGCCAGCGCTTCCACGATGGCGGTCTTGCCGGTGCCGGGCGGGCCCATCAGGGTCACGCCCATCGGTACCAGCCGGTTTTCGCCCTCGCGGATGGCCTTGAGCACGCCGCGGAAGTAGGTCTTGATGTGCTCGTGGCCGCCGATGTCCTCCAGCCCGCGTTCCGGCTCGATCACTTCCATGACGTCGCCGTACTCGTTGTTGAGCATCTCGCGCTTTTTGTCCTTGACGAAGCGGAGGCTCAAAGGGGCGTCGGCTGCTTTGGCGTTCTGGAACAGCTCGGCGATCTGCCGCAGGCTCATGCCTTGGCAGGCGCGGGCCATCACGGCGACATCGAGCCCCGACTTGCCTTTGCGGAGGCTGTCGTCGATGCGCACTTTTTCCTTGGCGCTGCGCACCGTCCAGGTGATGAATGCCGCGCGCTCGGCGTACTCGGGCTTCGGGATGAAGACCGTGCGCACCTCGCTGTCCGGCAGCCGCAGTTCCTGCGACATCTTGGAGGCCTGATCGGTGAACAGCAGCACCACGGAGCCGTTGGCACGGACCTTGGTGCTTCGCGCCCAGATGCGGATGCGCTCCACGATGGCCCGTTCGTTGGGCGGCGGCGGAATGCCGTTGCCGGTGAACGGCGCCACGGTATGGGCCGACTCGACAATCAGCACCGACTCATCGACGCGGCGCAGCGCCTTCTCGATCAGCGGGAAGCAGGCTTCGGGCTCGCGCGGCAGTCCGCGCTTGGCCGCCAATCCCGCCTTCGCTGCCGCGACCGCGTCGCCGCCGGAAGCCTTGGCGTCATCGATGTCCGCGACCTTGCGGAACAGCTTGTCCATTTCGGGACGCTGCGTCCACAGGCCAGGGGCGATGTTGTAATGCATCATCAGCTCGCGCTCGTCGAAGACCTTCTCGAGGAAGCGCCGGATGGGCACGTACTCCTCTTCAGGCTCGTCGTCCGCGTCGGGATTCCGAACCAGGCAGTTGATGTCGCCGTGCACGATGAAGACCGAAGCGAGTCCGGACTTCAGCGGTCCGGCGAACTCGCGCGTGAACCACTCGGGCATTTCGTCTGCGCTCATCGGTGCTCCTTACTTGCGTCCATGTTGCTTGAGGAAGTGCCCGTGCACCGCCCCTTCCGGAATGGGACTGCCGCTCTGACGGGTGGACTGCACGTCTATGCGCACGCCCAACCGTTGCGACAGCGCCAGGAACTTGTCGCGCATGGCGTCGACCTCCTTCTTGGAGGCGAAGTGCTCGAACAGCATCGTCGTCTCCGCTCCCGGGTCGAGCGTGACGCGCAGGTACTCGTGCACCTGCGACGTCCCGTGCTTCTCCCCCTCGAGCATCAGCACCTCGCGCCCGTCGACCTTGCTGACGGTGACTTGCGTCTCGAAGTCGAGCAGCTTGGCCACGATGGCCAGCACCTCGACCTGCCAGCGCCGGGACACCTTGTCGACGGCCTTTTCGACGCGCCGCTTTTCGGTGTCGTTGCGGCAGGTGGCGTCGACGGTCAGGCCGCCGGCGTCGACGCCAAAGCGCGCGCCCGGCACCTGACCCTTCTGCGCCAGTGCGGCATCGAGCGCCTGCTGCAGCAACGGCCCGATATCCAGCTCGCCGATCCATTCGACGAAGGCCCGGTCATCCTGACCGATCAGCTGCAGCAGCTCCGCGTCGACTTGCGGCGCGGCGTAACGCTTCTTGAGCGTCATCGGTTGCGGCACGGGAACGTCCACGCGCGAGTAGCTCTTGAAGCCGAGATCGCAAGGCATGCGGAACTCCTTTGTGATTGACTGTGCAATGGGAAGGAACAGCGCTGTAAACCTACATTTTTCCTACGGAAAGTCAATCGCCTCCCGTCGCTGAAAAAAGGCTATTCAACTTGGCCAGCGTCCGCTTTCCCGCATAACCCGGCTCGCCCGTTATGCCGTATCGTTTCTGAAAGGCGGCCAACGCCGACGAAGTGCACCTGCCGAAGCCGCCTCCGCGCGGGCAGTCATGCCTGTTCTTTCCCGTGGGCGGAAACAGGCCGTCGGCGGCCAGCCGACGGCACCGGTTCGACGCGGCGCTGCAACGGCAAATATGTCCCGCCAAGAATGCCGGCGGACAGGAGCAGCGCGCCGATGATGGTGCTTTCCTTCTTCATGGAAAGCTCGAACTCACTATACCATCTCCGACAGACGAAAAACGGGCGTGCAGAGCGCCCGTTTTTCTTTCGCGTTTTTCGTTTTGGTTAGGGAGCCGTGGTGACGGTCGCGACGTTGGAAATCGCGGCGACGTTGGCGGCGTTGTCGGTGGCCTTGATGGCGAAGTAGTAGGCGGTGTTGGCGGTCAGGCCGGAAACCGTCATCGACTGCACCGTGCCCGCGACGGCCGGAGCCGGCTCGCCGGTCACTGCGGCAGCGGAACCGAAGTTGGCGGCGGTGATGACCGAGGTCGAGTAGCGGACGTCGTACGAGCTGGCCGTACCGACGTTGCCGTCGTCGCCGGGAGCGCTCCAGTTGAGGTTCACGGCAGACGAGGTGACGTTCGAAAGCGACAGGTCGGAAACGGCGGCGGGAGCGATGGTGTCCGCGGCAGCCATCGTGGCGGTACTGACGACGTTGGACAGCGCCGAGAGGTTGGCAGCGTCATCCGAAGACTTGATGGCAAAGTAGTAGGTGGTGCTCGATGCGAGACCGGAAACGGTCATCGACTGCGAGGTGCCGGCGGCGGACGGAACCGGCTCGCCGATGACTGCGGCTGCCGAGGCGAAGTTCGCGTCAGTGATTGCCGAGGTCGAGTAGCGGACGTCGTACGAAGCGACCGTGCCCATGGAGGCGTCGTCACCCGAGGAGGTCCAGTTGAGAATCACCGAGGACGAAGTGACGCCGGAGAGCGAAAGGTCGGTGATGGCACCGGGAAGGATCGTGTCCGAAGCCGGAGGAACGGTCGTACCGCAAGCGGCGGTGGCGGCTTGCAGGTCGGCAATCGCCTTGGCCCTGGCGGCATCCTTAGCCGAGGCGGCCGCTTCCTTGGCCGAAGCCCACGCGGCGCGAGTCGACCTCACCGAAAAGCCCCAGGCCTTGTTCGCCGACTTCCTGGCCGACAGGTAGGCCGACCAGGCGGTCGCGCCCTTGTCGCTGGCAAGGAAGGTGGCGCGCGCCGAGAGGCGAGCGCTCGTACGCGTCTGGGTGGCGGCAGCAACCGCGTTCAGATAAGCGGTGCGAGCCGTCGCCAAGGCGTCATTGTAGGCGTCCTCGGCCAAAGTCATGGCGTTCTTCTTGGCGGTTTTGGCGGCATCGAGGCAGGCGGAGTCGGAGTCGGAGTCGGAATCAGAAGACTCGTCGTCCGAACCATGCAGGAACCAGCCCAAGTGCAGGCCGCGATCCTCATGTTCGCCCTCGCCCTCTTCCGAGGACTGGTGTTTGTCTTTTCCATTACCGTGACCACGGCCCTCGCCGTTGCCGTGGGCATAGGCCGGGATGGCCATCGTGGCGAACAACAGCGCCGAAGCCGTCGCCTGCATCAGACGATTACGCATAAAAATGAGGCTAATCGATTAAGTTACGCCTAGTTTGACGGCCATATCGGCCGCTTCTTACTAGCCGATTCCCCTCTTCTTGCGCAAAACGTTTTTTTCTTGCATGCTGACCGGTGCAAATCGAAAAGCGCTCCTTGACCGAAAACCCCAAAACGGAGAGTACCGATGTCACAGTCGAATCTGCCGCCCAACCGCGAAGGGCGGCCCCGCGAACCGTCGCTCGAGAACGTCCGCGTCAGCGTCCTGACCGATCCGCAGCGCAAACCCGGCGGCAAAGAGTACGCCCAACGCGTCGCGCGCCAGCTCAAAGGCGAGGTGGAGTCGGCCATCACGGCCGCAGCGCCGTCCGGACTGCGCGCCCAGTTCGCGGCCGTACAGGAGATGATCAAAAGCGCCTTGCAGAAGATCGATCCCAACGCCGTCGACTCCGTCAAAGTGCTCATCCAGGCCGAACAAGGCGATGCCCGGCACCACCGCGAGTACTACGCCACGCCGCAACGGACGCTCGGTTACTGACCCCCGTTCCCCGATGCTCATCGGGGAATTTTTATTAGTACTTTGGCCGAAAAATCAGGCGCAGGCGGGTTTGACGCTGCGACTGAACCCGTGAGATAGTATCGGCATGAAACCGTCTGCCAAGCTCGGACTCGTCTTTCTGCTCGCGGTATGCGCCGCGCTGCTTTTCAAGTTCCTGATCGGCGACAGCACCGTGACCTTGTTCATGCCGCGCGGCACGGTTGCCGCCCACGAACTCCAAGTCTTGCTTCAGCTCGCAGGCATCATGTTGGCGCTCGGCGCACCGATGCTGGTGCTGTTCTGCGTCTTTGCCTGGAAATACCGCGCCGACAACGCCGAAGCGAAATTCGAGCCGGACCGCATCGCCAGCGGCAGGATGCAGCTGCTGATGTGGCTCATTCCCGCGCTGTTCGTGGCCGTCATGTGGGGCGTCACCTGGAAGGGGGCGCACAAGCTCGACCCCTTCAAGCCGATTGCTTCCGACAAGCCGCCGATCACCATTCAGGTGGTGGCGCTCCGCTGGAAGTGGCTGTTCATCTATCCCGAGCAGCACGTCGCCTCCACCGGCCTGGTGGTATTCCCCGAGGACACCCCGATACATTTTGACCTGACCGCCGACGGCCCCATGAGCCTGTTCTGGATCCCGCAGCTGGGCGGCCAGATGGCCGCGATGACCGCGATGAAGACGCAACTGAACCTGATTGCGGAGCGCGGCAACTACGACGGAAAGAACACTGAAATCAACGGTCAAGGGTACTCGGACATGGTGTTCGACGCTAAGGCCGTCTCGCGGGAAGACTTCGACGCCTGGGTGCGGCAAACCAGGATGTCATCGGCCATGCTCGACTCGGACGCCTACGCGAAGCTGGCCGAACCCAGCCGCGACGCCCCGCAAATGTACTTTGGCTCGGTCGACCCGGACCTGTTCAGTACCATCATGATGAAAGACAAGCCGGCGACGGCTGATAAAGAACCGGCCCGACCAGAAGCGCCGGCAATGCACGGCATGTAACCGCACCTATGGGACACTTTCTCTTCGGCAACATCACCTGGGAGGCCCTTCCGCACCAATGGTTCACCGTCGGCGCCACCGCGTCGCTGACGCTGATGCTGGGCACCATCGCCGCGCTCATCACCAAGGCCAAGCGCTGGAAATGGCTGTGGCACGAATGGCTCACCTCGACCGACCCCAAGAAGGTCGGCGTGATGTACATCGTCGTGGCGGCCGCGATGTTCTTCCGCGGGCTGCTCGATGCGGTGATGATCTGGGTGCAGCAGGCCATGTCATCCGGCAGCTCGCACGGCTACGTGAACTCCGAACATTTTCAGCAGATTTTCACGGCACACGGCGACATCATGGTGTTCTTCGTGGCCACGGCGTTCATCGTCGGCCTGATGAACATCGTCATCCCCTTGCAGATCGGCACGCGTGACCTGGCCTTCCCCTTCCTGAACACGCTGGGCTTCTGGCTGTTCGTGGCGGGCGCGGTGCTCATCAACATGTTCTTCGTGGTCGGCGGCGAGTTCGCGGCTTCTGGCTGGCTGTCGCTGCCGCCGCTGGCCGAACTGGCCTTCAGCCCAAGCACGGGCACCGACTATTGGATTTGGAGCTTGCAGATTTCGGGCGCGGGCAGCCTGCTGGCCGGCATCAACTTCGTGGTGACCATCCTCAAGATGCGCGCCCCGGGCATGACGCTCATGAAAATGCCGGCCTTCACCTGGACCACGCTGTGCAGCTCGGTGCTGGTGCTTTCCGCCTTTCCGGTGCTGACGGCGGTCACGGCGCTGCTGTGGCTCGACCGCTATTTCGGCATGCATTTCTTCACCACCGACATGGGCGGCAACCCGATGCTGTACGTCAACCTCATCTGGATGTGGGGTCACCCCGAAGTCTACATCTTGGTCATTCCCTCGTTCGGCATCTTCTCCGAAGTCATCTCCACCTTCTCCGGCAAGAAGCTGTTCGGCTACGCCTCGATGGTCTGGGCGGCCGTGGCCATCACCTCGCTGTCCTATCTGGTGTGGCTGCACCATTTCTTCACCATGGGCGCCGGCGCCGACGTCAATGCCATCTTCGGCATGTCGACCATGCTCATCGGCATTCCCTCGGCCGTGCAGATCTTCAACTGGACCATGACCATGTACCGCAGCCGCATCCGCTACGCCTCGGCGCTGTACTGGTTCTTCGGCTTCGTGGCGCTGTTCGCCTTCGGCGGCATGGCGGGAATGCTGCTGGCCTCCCCCGCTTCCGACTACCAGCTGCACAACACCCTCTTCCTGGTGGCCCACTTCCACACCATGATCGTCGGCGTGGCGCTGTTCGGCCTGTTCTCCGGCATCACCTACTGGGCGCCGAAGGTGCTGGGCTTCACTCTCGACGAAAAGTGGGGCAAGCGCGCCTTCTGGCTGTGGCTGATCGGCTTTTTGGTGTCGTTCGGCCCGCTCTACGTGCTGGGCTCGATGGGCGCGCCGCGCCGCATGGACCACTACGCCGCCTCGACCGGCTTCCAGCCGCTGTTCATCGTGGCGGCCATCGGCTGCGTCATCCTGACCGCCGGGGCGGTGGCCCAGGGCTGGCAGTTCGTGGTCAGCATCAGGAACCGCAAGCAGAACATGGACCGCACCGGCGACCCTTGGAACGGCCGCACCCTGGAGTGGTCCGTCCCCTCACCGCCGCCGTTCTATAACTTCGCCGTAATTCCCGAGGTCCGCGATCGTGACGCCTGGTGGGACATGAAGCAGCACCCGAGCACCGCGCCAATCCAATACAAGGACATCGAGCTGCCCAAGAACACCCCGATGGGCATTTACCTGGCCGGCTTCGCCTTCCTGCTCGGCTTCGCCCTCACCTGGCACATTCATTGGATGGAAATCCTCGGCCTCGCGGGCATCATCGGCGTGGTCATCGTCCGTTCGTTCGACGAGCACACCGAGTACGTCCTGCCCGCGGCAGAAGTGGAGCGGCTTGAACTGGCACGCAAGAACGTATGAGCACCCATCACGAGGAAGCAGCCAAGGAACGCGTCGTGTTCGGCCTGTGGGTCTACCTGATGACCGACCTGGTGGTGTTCGCGTCGCTGTTCGGCGCGTACGCGGTGCTGCATAACGCCACCGCCGGCGGCCCGACCGGCAAGGAAATCTTCAGCATGCCGGCGGTGCTGGCCGAAACGCTCATTCTTTTGGCGAGCAGTTTCACGAGCAGCCTGGCGATGCTGGCCGTGAGCGGCAAGGACGTGCGAAAGACGCTGCTCTGGTTCGGCGCCACCTTCCTGCTCGGCTGCGCCTTCCTCGGATTCGAACTGCAGGAGTTCTCCGCGCTCATCCGCGAAGGCAACGGGCCGCAGCGCTCGGCGTTCCTCTCCGCGTTCTTCACGCTGGTGGGCACGCACGGGGCGCACATCTTCACCGGCCTGCTCTGGATGGCCGTGTCGATGGTGCAGGTCAGGAAATTCGGCCTGTCCGCGTTCGTGTCCTCCAAGCTGGAGCGGTTGAGCCTGTTCTGGCACTTCCTGGACCTGGTCTGGATCTTCATCTTCACGGTGGTCTACCTGATGGGCCACGCCGCCTAGCGCCTCTCCATATGAAAAGCGCAACTCTCAAAAGCTACTCCGTCGGACTGGTCGCCTCGGTCGGCCTGACCTTGGCCGCATACTTCCTGGTGGTCAATCAGGTGCTTTCCGGCCGCCAACTTACGCACGTCATCCTGGCGATGGCCGTGGCGCAGCTGGTGGTGCAGATGGTCTACTTCCTCGGCGCCGAATCGCGCGACCGCTGGAACTTGAGCACGTTCCTGCTGACGCTGGGCCTGGTGCTGATCGTGGTGGTCGGCTCCCTGTGGATCATGGATCACCTCAACGTGGCCATGTCCGGCTCGCAGCCCAAGATGATGGAATACATCGACAGCCAGCAGGGCTTCTAAACGCGAACCGGATGTCTTTCAAGAACTACTACCGCCTTGCCAAGCCCGGCATCGTCTACGGCAACCTGGTTCCGGTCATCGGCGCCTTCCTCCTGGCGTCGCACGGGCAGGTGCGCCCCGTCACTTTCACGGCCACGCTCGCGGGCATCGCGCTGCTGATGGGCTCGTCGTGCGTGTTCAACAACGTCATCGACCGCGACATCGACGCCAAGATGAACCGCACCAAGAACCGCGCCACCGTCACAGGGCAGATTTCGGTTCGCGCGGCGCTGCTGTACGGCACCGTCCTCGGCGCCGTCGGCCTGGCCTTGCTTTTGCCGTACGCCAACTTCACCGCCGCCGCAGTCGGCGCCGTCGGCTTTTTCTTTTACGTGGTGCTGTACAGCATGTGGGCCAAGCGCCATACCGTCTGGGCTACCGAAATCGGCAGCGTCGCCGGGGCCGTGCCGCCGGTGGTAGGCTACGTGGCCGTCACCGACCGTCTCGACCTGGCCGCCGTGCTCCTGTTCGCCCTGATGGTCGCCTGGCAGATGCCCCACTTTTACGGCATCGCCATCCGCCTCGCCGACGACTACGCGGCCGCCAAAATCCCCGCCCTGCCACTCGCGCGCGGCCTGCGTGCCGCCAAGGTGCGGATGACCGGCTATATCGTCGCCTTCATCGTCGCTGCTTCCCTGCTGACGGTGCTCGGCTACACCGGCTACGTCTACCTGGCCGTAGTGCTGCTGTTCGGCCTGGCTTGGCTGCGCCTGTGCCTGCTGGGGTTCAGCATTCCCGATCAGGACAAGGCAAACGCGCCTTGGGCAAGGCGCGTGTTCCTGTTCTCGCTGTGGGTGCTTTTGGCGACGTTCGCCGCCATGGGCCTTTCTCCGTGGCTGCCCTAATAATCCGTGAGCGCGTCGCCGCCGCCGGTGCTCCAGTTCTGGGGAATGACGTATGTGGCCGACAAGCTGCTGCCGGTGTCCGTCGTTTGCGCTCCTCCTGCCACGGACGCGCCGGCATCCGCGGCTGCGGCGGCCGCATCTGCCGCAGGAGTCGCGTTCGCAGCCGCAGCTGCGTCCGACGTCGCCGCCGCAGCCGTCTCCGGCAAAGTGCCGACCGGAATCTGCGCGAGATCGGCATTGGTGATGCCCAAGCTCAAGTAGCGCATGATCGCGTACGCGGCAGAGCCGTCAGCCATGTAGATGATGCGGCACTTTCCGGGATCGACGTACCAGGCTTCGCCGCGCTTCTGCACCTGCAGCAGGATTTTGCCCCGCAGACCGGCAGCGAAGGCGTTGCCGGCGCAAATCGAAGCCGACGCCTTCATGTCGGCCGTCGTCGCGACGGACGGCATCTTGGCAAGATCCGCATCGGTGATGCCCAAGCTGAACTTGCGCATCATCTGATACGCCGTGGCACCGTCCTTCATGTAGTAGCGCTTGCCGTCGGTCGGAACGACGTACCAGGCTTCGCCCCTGCTTTGGACCTGAAGCAGGATATGCCCCTTGAGCCTGTCGGCAAGGGTCTGCGCGGGTGCGGCGGCAACCATGACCGTCGGCAACGCCAGCAGCAGAGCGGCGAAAGCGATTTTGAGAAGTCTCCGTGGCATACGCCGTCAGTATAGCGCAAAACGCCCCTAGCCGTCAGCCGCAACGTCAGGCCGCGGGCAGAGAGAAGCAGAATGTCGAACCCTTGTTCCTTCCCTTGGAAACGAAAGTGATTTTGGCCTTGTGCGCGTCCAGGATGTGCTTGACGATGAACAGGCCCAGTCCCGAGCCGCCAGTGTCCAGTCGGACCGCCTCCATGCCCCTGGAAAAGACCTCGAACAGGCGGCTCTTCTCGACATCCGTCATGCCGATGCCGGTGTCCTTCACCTGCACGGCGACCTGGTCGCCCTCCTTGCGCAAGCTCAAGCACACCTGCCCTTCCTTGGTGTATTTGATGGAGTTGTCGAGCAGGTTCATGATGACGTGAAAGATCTTTCCTTCGTCGCAGGTGACGTGCGGCAGGTCGGCGGGGATGACGGCGACGACCTTAATGCCTTTCTTCCGCCCCAGCGGCTCCAGCTCGGCGACGGCCTGCTTGGCCAGCTTGGCGAGTTCCACCTCGCTCAACAGCAGCTCCAGCTTGCCCAACTGGATCTTGGCCGCGTCGAGGAACGTGTCGATGGTCGATTCGAGGAGGTTGAGCGCCTGAATGTTGGTGTCGAGGATTCGCACCTGGTCCTTGCTGACCCTGCCGAAATTCCCTTCCTTGAACATCTCCAGGTACATCCGGACGCCGGAAACGGGAGCGCGCATCTGGTGCGACGCCAGGGAAACGAAGCGCGACTTGAGCCGGTCCGCCTCGATCAGGTTCTTGTTCAGCTTGAGCGCGTGCTCGTTGAGCATCTGCACCTGCTGCATGCGCCGCACTTCGTCGATGAGGGTGCGGGTGATCAGCGCCGTGTACAGCATCAGGATGATCATCATCACCGCGCGCAGCGTAAAGTCGATCTGCGCCTGGGTGATGACGATGTTCAGCAGGACGACGAACAAGGTGATGACCATGAACAGCTGCGGTCCAAGCAGGCGCACCCGAGCGATGAAGTTCTTGTCGATGACCGAAGTGGCCATCACGCCCATGCCCACCACCAGGCAGACGTTGGCGAGCAAAATCGAGTTCGGCTCGTCCGTGAAGCGCGTGCCGTACAGCACGCCGAACACGGCGTCAAAGGCGATGATGGCACCCAGGAGCACGTAGATGAGGTTGTTGCTGTCCTTGACCCCTCCGCGCCGCGATCCGCGAAACACGACCGCGAACGAGGCGATCAGCAGCACGGCCAGATGGACGGCAAACAGGTTCTGCCCCGTTTCTGCGACCACCTGGTTGCCCATCACGTCGGCCACCACGGCGTCGGAAAGGTAGGCGACGCCGAACAGAAATACGTTGGGCAGCGCCATCAGCGCCTGCGCCCACAGGGGCGGAAACTTTCCGCGAACGAAAGTGCTGACGAACACCAGGAAAAGCAGCGGGATGAGCGACCCCAGGAAGAAGATGGTGCGCAGCCAGAAAATCTTCCCGCTGACGTCTTCCGCGTTCCTCCACAGCCCCAACGCGAACATCCACGAAGAAACGACAAGGAGCAGCGTGCCGAAGGCGACGTTGCGTGCGTCATGGCGCCGCTCATAATACACCCAGATGCCAAGCGCAAAAGTGATCAGCGCCGCGAGCAGCGTATTGTGCGCGATGACGAAAGAGAGCGGATCCATAACTGCAGCGTCTTACCCGGACGTTTTACTTCTTTTTTGCCGACCCTGACTTCTTCGCGGGTTTCCGCGCGGGCTTCTTGGTCGTCCTGCTCTTGCTCAACACCTGCTCGATGGTGGCGATGGCATCAGAGGGAATCACCTTGGTCTTGGCCAAGTACGCCGCCGCCCCGTCGGCCAGCCCCTTCTCGACGTCGGCCGGCTGCGACATGCCGGTGAGCATGATGACCGGAACGGCCTGGGTCTTTGCCGAGGACTTGAGCTGCGACAGCGTCTCAAAACCGTCCATTTCCGGCATCACCACGTCGAGAAGCACCAGGTCGTACTTGAGGGTCCCCGCCTCCTTTAGCCCCTCCCTGCCGTTACGGGCGTAGGTCACCGAATAACCGGCGCGCGTGAGCATTTCGCCATATAGACCGCTGATAAAGACGTCGTCGTCGACCACCAGGATATTGGCTTTTTGGGGCTGGATGGGGATTTCCTTCATAGGAATGTCGTGAGTATAGCACGAAACCGGCGAAGCCGGGCGTACCTGCCAGCACGGCCTTCTTATGCCACGCGCACCTACTTGCACTGCGGCACCAGATCAACCCTGAAGCGCGCTACGCCTGGCTGGCGGCCAAAAACGCGATGATCAAAAACGTCAGGCAGGCAAAGGCCCCGACGGTCCAGCCGAGCATCTGCAAGGCCTCTTTTTTCTTTCCGTCCACGTACAGCATGACCGGCTTGCCGAAGATGAGCGATGCCATCACCGTCGCCGAGAGGACGAACAGCGACAGGAACATCATCGGTATGACGACATTCGGTTCGCCGACATTTCCGAATATGCGTGCGGTATTCGAAAAGAACAGGGCGATGAGCACTATGTAGGCAATGGCGGCAAGAGCGTTCAGGACTCCCCTTTTGGCGACGATTTTTTGATCGTTATGGCGAAAAAACATGGCTTTGGGGCTTACGCTTGAAAAACTATTTGCAAGTGAACGTCGCGTCGACATTGACGGTCGGATCGGTCGTCAATCCGATGCCGGCGATGAATTTGCCCTTGACGGTCGCGGTCTTGAGATCGGCTCCCCAAGTGACGGTGGCATCGCCAGCCGCCTCGCTCTGGTGGTAACCATGGTGGGGACTGTTGAGCACGGCGAGTTGCGTCTGCACGCCCGGGGTGCGCGAGGAGTCGTTGATCGACGAAAGCTGCCAGCCGTCGAAGCTCGCTTGGAACACCGCACCGGTCATCGTCGCCGGATAGGCGTATCCGCAGTGCGCCGGAAACGTACCGTGCTCGGTTTCTGCGCCAGTGACGGTCACCGTGACCGTAGAGGCCTCGGCAACCGGCGCGGCCGACGGGGTGGGTGCCGACGTCGGAGCCGGAGCGGGCGCAGGCGCGGGGGCAGGATTCGCCGCGACCGAGCCGCCCTGCGTCGCTGCGCATCCGGCGCCAACGAACAGCAAGCCGGCGATGCTTACCGAAAACGCGAATGCATGCGAAAAACGTTTTTGCATAGTTGGAGGGTTACTCGCTAAGGATGCCATCATTATTGCACAAAAAACGCCGACTTTGAAGGCAGTTAACCGAAGGGCTAGGCGCGCCCCCGCAGAAACGCCTGTACCTGCACCGTACCCGTCAGGGGCTTTCCCGCAGGCTCGTACGTGGCGATGATGACGCCGGAGGGCGAAATTTTGGCGTCGAGCAGTTTGAATCCGGTCGGTTGCGTACCGTCGGCGAAAAGCCGTTTCCCGCACCCGATGGTCACCGGGTACGTCCAAACATGCATCTCATCGACGAGGCCATGCCGAAGCAGGGTTTGAATCAGGTTGCCGCTCCCGTGCACCCACAGATCGGGGCCGTCTTGCCGCTTGAGCTTCTTGATTTCCGCGACGACGTCACCCGTGACGCAGACGGAGTTGTTCCAGGCCGGCTCAAAAGACGCATGCGAAACCACGTATTTCCTGGTCGAGTTGAATGGAGTCGCGACGGTTTCAATTTCTGGATGGTTCGGCCAATAGCCGGCGAAGATGTCGTAGGTGACCCTGCCGAGCAGGAGTTCGAACGGAGCGCGCATGAATCCGCTCATGATCGTGCCCGACACGTCGTCCCAGTAGCTCATTGACCAGCCGCCGTAGGCAAAACCGCCGGACCTGTCCTCATCGGGATCGCCCGGCGCCTGCATGACGCCGTCCATGGTGACGAATGTGGTGGTAATGATTTTTCGCATAGAATTGAATAGGATTACTCGGCTTCCTCATCCATTCGCCGGCATGGATTTCGCGGGCACGGGATACCAATCTGGCAGCTTTTGACCGACGGTATTGTCATAAGGCCGCGAGCCCATTGGCTTGGGCTTGAGTCAGATTTTGAATTGATGACAACCCCCATAGCATACCAAAACCCGAACCTTTCGGCTCGGGTTTTCGTGGCTGCGGGACTAGGACTCGAACCTAGATAAGCAGATTCAGAGTCTGCTGTCCTACCATTAGACGATCCCGCAAAATGTTTTCAGCACACCGATGATAACAGGGGGCGGAATAATTATCAAGCCGGCCGCGCGACCCTCGCCGGGAGGTAGGAGGCAGCGTCAGTTATCCACAGCAGCACAATTTGACGCTCGGAAGGCGTGGGTGGTAAGACCGCCCACGCTTTTTGCTATGTCGCTCTCCCCTCTCGAACAGGAACTTGCGCGGCCGGGCGGTCCGTCCATCATTACGGTGGTGGACATGCTGCTCACCGAGGGTTATCGGCGCCGCGCTTCGGACGTGCACGTGCATCCTGAACGCGGCGGGTTGCGCGTGCGCATGCGAGTCGACGGCGTCCTTTGGGACGCCTTTTGTTTTCCCAGCGCGATGCATGCGGAGATGATCGCGCGGCTGAAGGTGCTCGCGGGGATGCGCACCGATGAGCATGCCGCGGCGCAGGACGGCCGCATTCGGCGCGTGCTGGAAGACGGCACGGCGATTGACGTGCGCGTGTCAGTGCTGCCGACGCACTTCGGCGAGAACGCCGTGCTGCGGCTGCTGGACGTGTCTGCAGGGACGACCTCGCTGGCCGACCTTGGGTTCGGTGATTTCGACCGACGCAGGATGGAGGAAGCGATGACGAGGCCGCACGGCATGGTGCTGGTGACGGGGCCGACCGGCTCCGGAAAGACGACCACGCTGCATGCGATGCTGCGGCTGCGCGCCGTGCGGACGGCTTCGCTGGTGACGCTCGAGGACCCGATCGAAAGGGAGCTGGACGGCGTGACGCAGATACCGGTTCGCGAACGCAACGGACTGGGTTTCGCCGCGGGATTGCGGGCGGTGCTGCGGCAGGATCCGGACGTCATCATGGTCGGTGAAATCCGCGATGCGGAAACGGCCAACGTGGCCGTGAACGCGGCGCTGACCGGCCACCTGCTGCTGTCGACCTTGCACACCAATGACGCCGCCTCCGCGGTGATGCGGATGGCGGAGACGAAAGTAGAGCCGCACCTGCTCGCATCGACGCTGTCGATGGTAGTGGCGCAGCGGCTGGTCCGGCGGACGTGCCAGAACTGCGGCGAGGAACGGATGCCGAACGACATCGAGGCTCCGGCCCACGCGACGATCGGCCTGCTTCCGAACGAGCGCTGCCGCAAAGGACGGGGTTGCCGTTCGTGCAACGGCAGCGGCTACATGGGACGGATTTGCCTGAACGAAACGCTGGCAGTCAGTGACGCGCTTCGAACGGCAATTTCACAAAAAGCGGCGCCGCGCGAAATCGCCGCAATCGCCATTGCGGAAGGCATGGTACCGATGCGCGAGGACGGCTTGCGGAAGGTTCGCGCCGGCCTGACCACGCCCGAGGAAATCATTCGCATAACCCCCTGAACCATGCGCCTCCCCATCGTCGACCAGGCATTCTTCGCCCAACGGCTGGCATTCCTCATTGATGGCGGCATGCCGCTGCTCGAAGCGCTGGCCGTGACCGAACGGCAGCTGCGTTCAAAAGATGCCAAGCGCGTCGCGGCAACGCTCCACGCGGAAGTGTCACGAGGACGATCGTTGGGCGACGGGATGCAGGCCACCGGCGCGTTCGGCGGCGCTGCCGTGACGTTGGTGAGCGTCGGGGAGAGGTGCGGAATGCTGGGACGGAACCTGCAACGGCTTGCGGACGAGATGAAGAAAGGCCGTCGGCTGCGCAGAAAGGTGCTTGGCGCAATGGCTTATCCGTGCATCGTGCTGACGGCAACCTGCGGCATCGTCGTCTACCTGCTGGCCTCGTTGCTGCCGAAGCTGTTGCCGATGTTCGCCGAGTTGCACGCCGAATTGCCGCCGAGCACGCGGGCAGTCATCGCCTTGTCGGGATTTTTGCGGAGATACGGGGCATGGATGGCGGCCGCCGCCGTTACGGTTCTCGGTTGCATTCGGCTTTTGCGACTCCGCCCGCAAATGCGGCAACGATGCGAGCTGGCGCTGCTGCGCGTGCCGGCCATCGGTCCCCTGCTCCGTGACCTGCAACTGGCCCGATTGGGCAGGTCCGTCGGGACGATGCTTTCAGGCGGACTCTCGCTGCGTGACGCCTGCGCCCTTGCGGCCGACCCGGGTGCGGGCGCGTACGACGCGCAGCTGCTGGCGATGGCCGAGGCCGTCAACGAGGGACGTTCCTTGTCCTCTCACCTGGCGACGCAGCCGAAGCTCTTCCCCGAAGCGTTTACGCAGTTGGTCGCGTCCGGAGAAGAGAGCGGCAAGCTGCCCGAAGCGTTCCTGTACCTGGCCGACCACTACGAGCGCGAGATTGACGAGTCTGCGGCCGGATTGTCCGCGACGCTGGAACCGGCGCTGATGCTGCTTACCGGCGCCGCGGTCGGATTCATCGCCATTGCCGTCATCTCGCCGATGTATTCCCTGACCCAATCGCTGCATGCGTGATGCCGGCTTCGCTTCGATCGAAATCCTGCTGACGATGACGCTGATCGGCGTCGCCTTCACGGGCGCGTTGCTTACGGAACAAGGCATGGCACGTTGGCTGCGCTCGACGCGCGAATCGATCGATGACCTCGCCGTCGCGGCCTCGGCAGCCGAAGCGGCGAAGGCCGACGGGGAACGCGATTTCTTTCATCTGGTCTCGGCGTTCGCGCCGGACCGACCGGACTGCGCTGCACAGGACTCCTGCTCGGGCGTGCGCAGGGTCGTCACGGACGCATCGGCCTGCACGAAGGGAGTCGAAACGCGCGCGGTACGGCAAAATTTTGACCGACCCGCGCGGGAAACCGCACTTCCGGCAATCGTGACGGACGCGGCAGAGATGGCGGCCCTCGGCGACGACTGCTCCACGGCCTTTCCTGCCGGAAACTGGTCCGCGCCAGCCGTTGCAGGGACGGCCGTGACGGGACCCGGAAATGCCACGGGCATCGACGCCTACCAAGGCAAGGCCTATGTGACCTTCGACGCACCGCCGTATTTGCGGATTTTTGCGAACGGCTCCGAGAGAGCGTACTCGAACGGTTTTGTCGGCGGAGGTCCCTTTAACGCCGTCGACGTCGCGCGTGATCCCGTGACCGGTCGCGTCTACGCGTATGCGGCCGCCGTCTCGCCGCAGCTGCAAATCATCGACGTGACGGATGCAGACGCGCCGAAGACCGTATCAAGCGCTCCGCTTGCGGGCGTGTCGCTCAAGGGCGCACAGGCGCAAGGATGGCGGGTGCGCGTGTACGGAGGAGTGGCGTACATGACGGCGCGCTACATGATTTCTTCGAATCCGGAGCTGCATCTGTTCGACGTGCGCGACCCCGCAAGCCCGCGCGAGCGCGGCACGGGTCGCAAGACCGGCACGTCGGCATACGACATCTTGCTGCACGAACAATCCGTACCCAGCTTGGACGGCGCCCGCCGACGACTGGCCTATTTCGCGACGACCGCGCCGGGCGGCGAGCTGCAAGTGCTCGACGTCACCGACCCCGAGAGGATGACGCCATTGGCAACGTGCGACCTGCCGGGCGCGTATCAGGCCACGGCTTTGGCATTGCTCGGCACCACGCTGTACGTGGGGCGCGACAACGTGCCAGGTGGAGGCGAGGACCTGTATGCCTTCGACGCCTCGGACCCGGCCTCGGCGGCATTTTGCGTCCCGATCGCAAAGACGGACATCGGTACGGACGGTTACAGCCGGCACGTGCAGGCGCTCCGTGCTGCCGGGAAGTACCTTTTCGTGGCCACCAACAACACCACCAACGCGCACGGACAGATGCAAGTGCGCAGCGCCGATCCTGCCACCGGTCTTTCGCTGCTGGGAACGTACTCGCTGCCGGGCATGACCGAAAACGGGTCGGACCTGGAGGGCGGCTTTCTGTATGCCGCCGCCGCAACGGCACCGCAACTCACCGTAATCACCGGCTCATGAACCAGCGTGGCTTTACCCTCATCGAAAGCATCGTGTACCTGGCGCTGGCGGGCGTGCTGCTGGGCGCGCTCTTGCCGACGGCGTACGGGCTGGCCTCGGCCATGCAGCATGACAAGAAGGCCGCCGAGGCCCTCGACGAGGCGCTGCTCGTCGACCGGCGGCTGCATTGGGCGTTGGCAGATGCGGCGGAAGTGTCGGTGCCGTCGCCGCAACGACTCGATGTAACCGAAACGGACGGCGGCTTCGTTCATTTTGCAGTCGCCGATTCGAAGCTGACCGTGGCGGAAAACGAGGCATCGCCGGCGACCGCCCTTAACGTCGGCATGCCGATATCTGCGGTTTCATTCTCCTTACGGCCATTTTCGACGCCTGCGGATCGAACTGCGGTCGCGGTCCCCGAAAACCTGACGGTCGATTTCACGCTTGGTGACGCGCCGTTCACCTTTCATTATCCGCTGCCAAAACGCGGCAGCCTCCCGACCGCATGCTTTTCCCGATGACCCGCGCTCACGGATCGACAGATGAACGCGGATTCGCCCTGCTGGTAACGGTCATTCTCACGGCCGCGCTGCTGGCGAGCGCGGGCGTCGCCGCCAGCGTGGCGACCTCCCGCGCCTCGGCGCAATCGTCCCTGATGCTGTGGCGTTCGCAGGCGCGGTCGCTGGCCGACGGCTGCGCGGAGGCGGCCGCCGCACGACTGCTTGGCAACCCGGCATACGATGGCGGAGAGGAAGTGATCCTGCCGACGGGTTCCTGTCGCGTCACGTCCGTCAGGCATGACGACCCGTCGCCGGGTACGACCGCCGTTGAAGCCACGGGCAAAACGCACGGAGCATCCGCGTCGGTGACCGTCATCGGAGAATCTCGCGCGCGTTGCCTTTCTTCGTCCCCCGCCCCGTTCGGGATGAGATTGCGTTCTTGGATTGAAGTCCCCGCGCATGAGTGACTGCCTCGTCACCATCGCCGCCTTGCACCGTCGCGTCCGCGGCCCGCCGCCGTCCGCGCGAGTCGCATGCTTCGTCTCATTACTCATGCTCACCTTTTTCCCATGCGCCACGTCCTCCGCCACCGCCGCCCATCTGCAAACAAGGGATTCACGCTGATCGAAATGCTGGTCGTAATGGGCATCATCGCCGCGCTGGCCGGCATGGTGATCACGGCGGTCAATCCCGCCAAGCAGTTCGCTCAAGCTCGCAATGCCGAGCGCCAGTCTGGCGTCACGGCGATTCTGAACGCCATCGGCCAGCGCATGGCCGACAACAAGGGCACTTTCGCCGGGACTTTCAGCGTCGGTGGCACCGGCTATACCTGCCCGACGCTGCCGAACAGCGCCGCCGCAATCGCGGCACAGGGCGGCGCGGACCTGTCGTGTCTCACGCCCACGTACCTGTCTTCGCAGATTCCCGTCGATCCGAACGGCGGAACCTGGACCGGACCTCTCGCCTACGCCAGCGGCTACACCGTCGCGGCCGACGCGCTCGGCCGAGTGACGATCTGCGCGCCGAACGCCGCAACCGAGACCGCAGTACCAGGTGCGACACCGATCTGCCAAACGCGTTAGCCGGCGAACGGTCCGCCCAGAGCCCGCCGCGGCCCGACAATGCAAAGACCGCCTCGGCATGCCGAGGCGGTCGTTTTTTCACGTCATCACCCCACCACTTTCCCTCCAAAGGCCTCCAGCACGTTCCCGCTGAACGTCGGTTCTTTCGCAGCGGACGCGCCGGCCGGAGCAAAGTTCTCCTCTTGCCCGATGCCGGACTTGGTTTCGAGCAGCACGCCCTCCACGCGCACGGTCTTGCCGAGCACGTCGCACAGGACTTCCTCGACCAGGCGGCGGTTCTTGTCGTGGTTGAGCTTGTCACGGTGAAAGGCGAAGTCGAAACCCACGCGCACCACCGTGCCGACCACCTCCGTGACCGTGCCCAGCGCCAGCACGTACAGGAGCGCCGCGCTTTTCTCGCCCGACTTCTCCATGAACGGCTTCCAGATGGATTTGACGTGCTCGACGGTGGTCACCGGTGCGCCTGTACCGCGATCGACTGCCAGGGCGGCGGCTTCCGCAGATTCGTCGACGATGGGATTCAAGATGGGCGCCTCGACGGTAGCCTCGAGCGCGGCGGCGACCGCGGCGGCTTGCGCGGCCGCGTCGGCTGACGGCGCTTCCACGGGAACCGACGGTTCGGCTGCCGCAGAAGCCTCGGCCAGCACGGTGGCCACCGTGACCTTGGCGGCAGGTTCGGCGTTCTTTTTGGGAACCGCTGCCGCAGACGGAGTCTGCTTCGGTGCGGGGCCGCTCGACGACGCTCCCCCGGCAGGACGTTGCGGCGCGCTGGGCGCGATGGCCGGCGCGGACGTGCTCACCTTGGTGAGCTGCTCGCAGATGCGCACCACGGCCAGCTCCAATGGCAGCTGTGCCGGGTGCGCGGATTTTATCTCGCGGCGCTTTTCCATCAGCGTCTCGATGGCGAAGACCAGTTCGGCGGTGCCGGCCAGCATGGCCCAGCCCTCCAGCTGCTTCTTGGACTGCTCGTCCATCTCGGCCGAGAATACGTCGGGGTTGCCGCTCATCTTGGCCAGCATGGTTTTGCGCAGCAGTTCGATGGCGTCGGTGGCGAACTGGTCCAAGTCGGTGCCGCCCTCCATGCAATCGCCGACGATCATGACGGCCGAGCGGGCGTCGTGGTGCAGCAAGGCGTCCACGAAGTTGGCCAGCGCCTGCGCGTCGGAACGCGGCAGCACCACCAAGGCTTCGTCGTAGGTGACGCGCTTGCCGTCGCCCATGGTCAGCACCTTGCCGAGCAGGCTTTCGGCGTCACGGAGCGACCCGTCGGCGTGACGGGCGATGTCTTCGAGCGTGCGGCGGTCCACCTTGACCTTTTCCTTTTCTGCCAAACGGTGCAGGCGGTCGACCAGGTCGTTGAACGGGATCTTGCGGAAGTCGAAACGCTGGCAGCGCGAGAGGATGGTCTGCGGCACCTTGTGCAGTTCGGTGGTGGCCAGGATGAACACCACGTGCGCCGGCGGCTCTTCCAACGTCTTGAGCAAGGCGTTGAAGGCCTCGGTGGTCAGCATGTGGACTTCGTCGATGATGAAGACCTTGTAGGCCAGCCGCGCGGGCGAAAAGCGGGCGTTCTCGATGATGTTCTCGCGGACGGCGTCGATGCCGCGGTGCGAGGCGGCGTCGATCTCGATGACGTCGAGCGAGCGGCCTTCCAAAATGGACTGGCAGCTTTCGCACTCGCCGCACGGTTCGCCGGCGGAGGTGTCGCGCTTTTCGCAGTTCACGGCGCGGCTGAAGATGCGGGCGGTGGTGGTCTTGCCGACGCCGCGCGGGCCGGAAAACAGGTAGGCGTGGGCGATTTTCTTGCTGGCAATCTCAAAGGCCAGCGTGACCTTCACGTGGTTCTGGCCGGAGACTTCGGCCCAGGCCTGCGGGCGGTATTTTCGGTACAGGGTCGCCATGCTGCTAGTGTGCCATTTTTTGAGAGGCTTACCAATCGTCAAAAGGCCGACAAACCGGACTTTTGCACCGGGACGTTCATCCCCTTTTCGTCCCCAAACCGGGCAGGCAAAAGTCGTCAAATCGGGACGAGAAACGGAACGAAAAACCGCCTCGGACGCGCCGGGCGGTTTCGCGGTCCTACTAGATGACCGGACTCTGCTTGATGATGTTCTCGACCGCTGCCCAGCGGGACGGCGCGTTCTTGGGGACCAGCAGGATGACTTCGTCTTCCGGCTCGCCCTTGAAGTAGGTGACGCTGGCCTTGATGATGGTCCAGCGGCGGCTGTCCTGGGTGGCGTAGTATTCGCCGTTGGTGGCGTCGAAGCCGAGCGTGGCCACCACGCGGGTGCGCTCGATGGGGCCGATCTGCTTGTAGATGAACGATCCCTTGGTGGTGATGGTCAGCTTGAGCAGGTCGCCTTCGACCAGCTTGGACTTGGAAGCGTAGTTCGGCGGCACGGTGTAGATCTTGCCGTCGGAACCGACCATGCTCTGGCCGTCGAAGACGCCCTCGATGACGCGGCCGTCCACCTGGCGGATGCCGTTCAGTTCGGCTTCGCGGGCCATGGCCGGGTCGACCGACTCGGCGGTGGCGGTGAAAGTCGACGTGGCGCCGGCCGGGGCGTCATCCTCGAGCAGGCGGATGATGTTGGCGATGTTGGTCTCCATGGCGCGCAGCGCCTTGGCGATGATGCGCACCTTGTTGGCATGGATGGCGGCAGCGTCCTGCGCGGGAGCCTTTTCTGCACCTTCGGCCGCAGTGTCGGGCCGCGCAGCGACGACGGGCAACGCGATGGCGGCGGTTTCCATGCCCGGTGCGACGGACTCGCTTGGCCAGACCGAAGCGGTCGGGGCGGCGGCCTGTTCGGCAGCCGCCGGTGCCGGCGAGGCTGCCGGAGCGTCAGCGGGCGGTTCCTGCACCGTCGTTTCGGAAGACTTATGACGCAAGGAGTAAAGGAAATCGGTCATCGGCGTCGAGGACTGGTCGTCCATAGTGGCGATTTTTATGTTTATTACGTCGGCCATTCGGCCGGATTAACGCTGGTACCGTAGCACCGCGGTTTTTGAGGGTCAATGGCCCTGCGCGGACGCTATTTGGCCTGCTGCGGGGCCGCCGGCATCGCCTTGAGCTGGGTGCGCTCCAGAATCTCCTGCTCCACGATGGCCCGGTCGCGACCGAATTTGAGTCGGGAGAGCTGCTTCAGCGCCTCGCCGATGCGCTTGTCGCCGCGGATGGGCATCGGCGCCTTGAAGTTGAACGGCCGGCTGGCTTGGCTGCTGATGAGCAGCTTGGAGTTCCAGCTGAACTTTTCCACGTTGGTGAGGTCGAGCGCCGAGAACACCGGCGCGAATTCCTTCTCGAGCACCTCGCCGTCCTCGATGCCGATGCGGCCGATGAGCATGTTGCCCACGTTGCCCAGCACGGCGTCACGGATTTCGGTGTCGCCCTTGGGCGCCAGCTGACCCATGTACTGGTGGGCGATGATCAGGCCCAGGCGGTACTTACGGGCTTCGGAAAGAATCGTGGCGATCGACGGCGTGATGAAGTTCTGGAACTCGTCGATGTACAGGAAGAAGTCCTTGCGATCCTTCTCCGGCATGTTGGCACGGCTCATTGCCGCCATCTGCAGCTTGGTGACGATGATCAGGCCGAGCAGGTTG
Source organism: uncultured Gammaproteobacteria bacterium (assembly GCA_964491475.1). Classification (GTDB taxonomy): domain Bacteria; phylum Patescibacteriota; class Patescibacteriia; order SG8-24; family SG8-24; genus JAHFIW01. The sequence goes on from CAZBFO010000001.1 coordinate 300,111, forward strand.
GCATTGATGTCGCCGATCTTTCCCTTGGACAGGTTCACCAGGAAAATCTTGCGGTTGTCCATGACCTGACTGAAGTCAAAGGCCGACTTCTGCTGGCCGATGATGTTGCGCATCATGGCATTCTCCACGAAGCGGCCCACCTTGGAGATGAGGTAGCCGAGCATTTCGGACTTGTGGAAGTCGGAAGTCTTGTCCATTTCGTTCTCCCAGAACGAGCGCACCACCGGGTCGGTGACCTTCTTGCGCCACTCCTTTTGGAAATCGGCATCGGAGACCAGGCGCGGAATCTCGGCGATGGTGCCGGGGTTGTCCTTGTCGCTCATCAGCGTGAGCATGTAGTTGCGCATCTGGTGCTCGAACATCGGGCCGATCATCTCGGCGCCGAACAGCTTGTAGAAGATGGCCACCATTTCGCCGCAGACGAAGTCCTTCATCTCGTCGCTGGGAGCCTCGATCATGTTCAGCGCCACGGGGCGATCCAAGTCGGACGGATCGAAGACGATGACGTCGTCGGCACGTTCCTTGGGGATGCAGCTCAAAACGTTTTCCACCAGATCGCCGTGCGGATCGATGACCGCCACGCCGTCGCCGCGCTTGATGTCCTGGACGATCAGGTTGGCGATGTATTCCGACTTGCCGGAACCCGATTTGCCGATGATGTACATGTGACGCAGGCGGTCTTCGGTCTTGATGTACACCTGGGTCTTCTCGCCGCGGTACTCCACGAAGCCCAAATGCAGTCCGTCCTTGGGAAGGTTGGTCGGCGGCGGCGCCTTGCGCGAGGTCAGCCAGCGGATGTTCGGCGTTTCGGTGGACGACAGCGGGAAGTGGCACAGGCTGGCCATCTCCTCGCCGCTCATGATCATCCGTTTCTTCTCGTCGAAGTGGCGGAAGATGAAGTCCTTGATGATCTTGTTGCCGGCGGCGCCCTTGACGATCTGGTTGCCGTACTGCGGAATGCTGTACTGCGAGAAGGCGTTGATGATGTTGTTGAGGTAGTTGTTGGCGGCCATGGGGGTGGCGGCCGAAGCCACCACCCGGATGACCACGTCCAGGCCGTACTTGGCGGCCTTGTCGTCGATGGCCTTGACCATCTCCTCTTCGGCCGCGCTCATGCGGCGCATTTCCTTCTTGTCGTCCTTCTTGCTTGCGACCATCGCGCCTGCCGTGGACAGCAGACTCTTGCCGCTCATGGCCTCCTTGAGCGTCTTGCCTTCGTTCATGCCTTTCACCACGGACAGCGGCAGCGTCCGCCATTCCTTCTTGGCCGAGCGCACGATGATCTGGATGGCGGCACCGTCGGTCTTTTCGACTTTGGCCAGCGCGTTGGTAAGGCTGTTGAGCGGATCGGATTCCTGTTTCTTGTAGGTCTTGATGGGGAAGAAGTACTCGCGCTTGAAAATCATGCGTGCGCCCACCGCCGTACCCTGCGGCTTGAAGATGTCGTAGTCGGACACCGGCTCGATCTGCGCCAGCGGAAACTGACCATGTATTTGCTGCTCCACGAACTCCTTGAGGTGGTGCGGCGCGGCCACGTAGAACGACACCAGACCGTCCTTGGCGACCATCTCGAACGAGACATGGTCGGCACGACCGACCATCCAGGCCCTGAACCCGCGCTCGGCGGTCAGGCCGCCGATCGAGGCGTAGACGTTCTCCATGATGGCGATCTTCTCCTGGACCTGTTGCAAGGACTTTTCCTGCTGGCCGGATTCGCCCTTTTCGGACTGTTCCTTGGGAACGGTCACCAGCATCACTTCCATCTTGAAGGCCACGTCGGACTGGTACTTGGCGCGCATGCGCGAACGCACGATCGCAAAGGCGATCCAGACGGCCAGAAGCGCGAACAGCGCCAGACCGACGAGGATGCCGGCGGGTCCGGTCGCGGACGACAACGCAGACGACGCATTGAGGTTTTTCACGAAGGCGAGTTGGAACAGCGCGAATGGCATGGGCGTCCGGTTAATCCTCGAAGACCCCGTCGGCGGCACGGCGCTCCTTGACGATGGCCATGACGTTGTCGGTCTTGATCTTGCCTTCCTGCAGCAGAAACCACTGGTTAACGCGGGGAATGGTGCGGAGCCAGCGGACGATCACCGAATGGAAGGCGTTGGGGCGGGTCTTCTTCTGGTCGATCAGGGTGCGGACCTCCTCGGCTGCCTTTTCGCCTTCGGCGCGGAACTTGGCGCGAGCGTCCTTTGGCATGGCGTAGTACGCATCCCACAGGTTCTCTTCGAGCACGCGTTCCACTTTCATCCGCGTTTCGTCCTTGGTCACCGGTGCGGGGGCGGAAGCGGGCGCCGGGGCGGCCGCTGGCGTCGGAGCAGGCGTCTGGGAAGGCTCGGGTGCACGAACCTCGGCGCTCGGGCTGGGCGCCTCCCTGTTCGGCTCTGATTCCTTCGCGGTTTCCGGGGAACGCGGCGCCTCGGGCGGCTTTTCCATGCCCATTCCGGCTCCCATTTCGCCGTTCATCATACGCGGTTTAGCCTATGTATCCGGCTACAGCATACCACGAAGCCGGTTGGCGAACCAAAGCCGAGTTCTCCCCAATGCAGCTGGTTTAGCCGACAGGGCAAATGCTATGATGCACCCATGCCTCAACGACGCAGTGAGCCAAAAAAACCCAGGAGCCGCGCGGAGCAGGTGTTCGTCGGCAGCCCCGTCACCTGGCGCAACGTGCTCGATCCGGACCAGGCCGCGCTAAAGGAGCTCAAGCAGCTGTACCCGTTCCTGCTGGAAGAAGACCTGCAGGACTGCCTGCCGCCGTTCCAACGGCCGAAGATGCTCCGCCGCGAAGGGTACCTGTTCCTGGTACTGCTCTTCCCCGTGTACGACGACCGGACCCGTACCATCCTCCCCTACGAGGTCGATTTTTTCGTGGGCAAGGATTTTTTGGTCACCAGCCACAACGGCTCTCATCCGGCGCTCACTTCGCTGGCCGAGGCATGCAACGCCGACACCGGCACCTGCACCGTCCGCCCCGGCGACACCGCGCTGCGTCTGACGCTCGACATCATCCACGGCTTGACCGTGGCCTGCTACCCGATGGTAACGGAGCTTTCCAACCAGCTGATTGGCGTCGAGAAGGAGCTGTTCGCTGACGAGGGCGACGGCGAGATCACCAAGAAGATGCTGCGCATCCGCACCAGCGTGGCCGGCTTCCGCAAGGCCACCGAAGGTTCCGACAACGTGCTGCGCAAGCTGACAGACAAAGGCAGCGCGATGTTCGCCGTCGAGGAATATCGCGCCCAGATCGAAGACATCACCATGCACGGCCGCGAAATCCGCGAGTTCCTGGAGAACGACCGCGACACCGTCTCGGCGCTGTACGACGCGCACCTGGCAATGGTCTCCTACCGCGCCACGCAGGCCACCAAAACCCTGACCGCGCTGGCCTTCATCATCTTCCCCATGACGCTGGTGGCCGCCGTGTTCTCGATGCGAGCCGAACACATGCCCATCATCGGCATGCGCGACGACTTTTGGCTGATTTTGGCGCTGATCTTCGCCATGATGCTGGTCCTGCTGGCACTGATGCGCAAGAAGCGCTGGCTGTAATCTCGGACAAAACCCCCTCGCGCGGGTGCCCCCGCCGCCCGCGCGAGGGGGTTTTCGTGCCCCATCAGATGCGCTTGATGCGACGCCCCTCGGGAGTATCTTCGACCAGGTAGCCGCGGCTCTTGAGCTCGTCGCGGACGGTGTCGGCCTCGGCGAAGCGCTTTTCGCGGCGGGCCTCGTCGCGCTTGTCGATCAGCGACAGGATGCTGGCTGGGATATCGGCCTCGTCGGTGCTGACGCCGAAGGAAAAGCCCAGCACATTGCCGACGTCGTCGAAGAAAGCGATGGCCGCCTGGCGCGCCTTCTTGGTCAGCTCGCCCTTGGCGATGCGGTCGTTGGTGACGCGCACGAACTCGAACACGGCAGCCAAGGCTTCGGCCACGTTCAGGTCGTCGTCGAGCGCTCCCGTGAACGCCTCGGTGGCCTTCTTGGCTTCGGCGTCTGCAGTTCCCCCTTCCTGCGGCGTGGACTGCCTGACCGCGTCGACGGCGGCGTCGATGCGTGCCAACGCCGCGCGCGCGCCGTCCAAGCCGTGCAGGGTGAAGTTCAGTGAGCCGCGGTAGTGCGTGGACAACAGCTGGTAGCGGATGCTGCGCGGGTCGTATCCGCGAGCAACCAGGTCGTCGAGGGTATAGAAGTTTCCCTTGGACTTGGACATTTTGACGCCATCGACCAGCAGATGGGTGGCGTGCAGCCAGTACTTCACGAAGGTCTTGCCGCTGGCGGCCTCGGACTGGGCGATCTCGCACTCGTGGTGCGGGAACTTGTTGTCCTCGCCGCCGGTGTGGATGTCGATGGTCTCGCCCAGGTACTTGGTGGCCATGGCCGAGCACTCGATGTGCCAGCCGGGATAGCCCTTGCCCCAGGGCGCTTCCCACTGCAGCAGGTGCTTGGGGTTGTAAATCCAGAGCGCGAAGTCGGCGGGGTGGCGCTTTTCGTCGCGCACCTCGATGCGAGCGCCGGCGTCGAGCGCGTCGAGCGTGTTGCCGGAGAGGGCGCCGTAGTCCTTGAAGGAAGTGACGTCAAAATAGACGCTCGTTCCCCCGTCCTTCTCCACCTTATAGGCGTGGCCGTTCTCCAGCAGCTTGGCGATGATGGCGATCATCTCGGGCACGTGGTCGCTGGCCTTGGGGTAGACGCTGGCCGGCTTCATGCCCATGCGGCCGATGTCGCGGAAGAAGGCGTCGGTGTAGAACTGCGCCACTTCTGCCGGCGTCTTGCCGGCTTTCTCGGCGGCCACTTCCATCTTGTCCTCGCCTTCGTCGGCGTCGGCCAGCATGTGCCCGACGTCGGTGATGTTCATCACCTGCGTCACTACGAAGCCGCGGTACTCCAAGTAGCGTCGCAGCAGGTCGGCCAGCAGGAACGAGCGCAGGTTGCCGATGTGGATGTAGTCGTAGACCGTGGGACCGCAGTTGTACATGGTCACACGCCCCTTTTTGAGGGGTTTGAACTCCAGGTCGGACTTGGTCAGCGAGTCGTGAAAACGCAGCATAATGACAGATGTCCTCCACTCTACCCTCGCCAAGTCCCAGTATCAAGGGGCTCGGAGGGCCTTTGGAGGCGAGTCGGACGGCTTCCCCGTCGTCATGAAAACGGGAACGCCGATGACGATGGCGCTTGCGGTGAACTGTTCCTTTTCCTTGATGTCCTCGCCGGACATGGCTTCGACGACGATTCCCGGACGAACGTCGGCAAGCGTCGCCTTCGTGTCGACATACGGCATGGGATGCGAACCGCGCCGACCCTTTGCGTCGTAGTCCTGCAGTTCCTTCATGAAAATTGAGGCATCCTTCTGCGTCCGCACCGCGAACGACGTCTTTGCGTCGACCATGACCGTCCTTTCCTCGGGTATCGACGAATATTCGCTCGGCCAAGATTCCACTTGCATGGCGAACGATGCGGCCCCGACGTTCATGACGTGTCCGGATACGGTGAGCAATGTCTTCGGCTCAAACGGGGAAGGTCCGCGGACGACCGGCGCAGCAGACGGTTCCCGTGCCGCATGCGGAGATGCCTCCTGGTGCGCCCGAAAGCTCCCGGTGTCCTTAGCATCCCCGACCGTCAAGGCGCGATCAGAGGGCGGTGCGCTGCGTCCGAAGGAGTAACCGATGAGCGTGCCTACGGCCATAGACGCGGCCACCAGTGCCAAAATCGAACCGGTCATGGATTGTGGATGTCTTTCGCTCATGGAAATGCCTTACGTAGACGGCGGAGACCGTCGTCACATGCAGAAAATCGGACCCCGAGCGCGGAATCCGATTCCTGCCTTAGCAATCGTTAGCGCGGCGCCTGACCGCTTGGGACGACTACGGGCGGAATGGCCGCACCCGCAGACGGCGGGCCTACTGGCGCATCCGAAGGAGGCAGAGGGACCGTCGCTCGCTGCAAATCCGGAGGCGCGGCGTTCTTGTCCAAGGAAACGGTCGCGGCCGCGAACTTCGGCTGTGCCTTCACGTCGCCAGTGGTCTCAATCTGTACGTGCATGCCGACCTTCACGTCCCCGATGCTGCCAATTGCCGTTTCGAACTGGGAAGGAGGGGCTATGTCGGTAACCGGAGGCGTTGCGGAACCGGTCGGAGGCGCGAGCACAGGCTTCTTGAAAGCCTGCAGCTCCTTCGCTACTGCCGCAGGATCCCTGGGTGACCTGACGTTGATTTTCGTGTTGGCGTCGATGACGACCTCACGTGTCAATGGAACGTCAGTAACGAGAGGGTTCAGCACTTGGTCGTCGACAGTGACGGTAAAAGACGACTCCCCGACGTTCGTTACCGTACCCGTCAGATGGCGCAACTCCTTCGGTTCCGGAACCAGCACGCCCGACCGCTCAAGCTTGTCTTTAGCGGCGGCATATCCCTGACTGTAGCCATCCGAAAGGAGTCCTTTTCCCGGCGCCGTCGAGGTCGTGCCGTACTTGCAGGCGGCGTAACCAATGACGAGACCGACGGTCAGCGCCACGGCGAAGATCGCCGGCACCAGACCAGACATTTTCTTCATGTTTGGCATGTCTCCCATAGGCGTCATAGCTGATTGCAATACACGTACTGTCCACCGCTCCATACCTGCGTCACGAAGTAGCCGTTGGGGCAAGCGCAGGAATTGCCCGGTGCGCAGTACACCCAACCGTAACCGGCACCGTCACTGTTGCCCGAGGCAACCAGGTCGTAGTAGACGGTCGCGCCCCATGAGGTGATGCCGCCATAGGCATAAATGTTACCGCTCGCCGACATCCAACTGGAAGAGGAGAGCGTACTCACACTCGTGGCGCCGGCGCTAAGACTGCCGGAAATGGACGCGTTACCGCTGTTGTTGAGCGTGCCGGATCCAAGGAAGGAATACGGACCGCTTCCGTAGACGCCGGCGTAGGTTCCCGTGCCGTAGACGCCATACGAACCGCCATTGCCGTACACGCCGTAGGTGCCGCCAGAACCCTGACCGTAAACGCCCGTGGAAGTACCTGAACCGATGACGCCGTAGAATCCGGAACCCTGCACGCCGTAAGTTTGGCCGGTTCCCGAAACGCCGATACCTCCCCCCGCATTGACGGTGCCCTGAACGCCGATCCAGCTGCTCGTACCGAACAAACCGTAATTTGAACCGCTGCCGTAGACGCCGTAGGTGCCGCCAGTGCCGTTGACGCCGTATGATCCGCCGTTGCCCGCGACGCCCGTGGTGGAACCGACGCCCGCGACGCCATAGGAACCGTTACCGTAGAGGCCGTAATTTCCTCCTTGTCCCCAGACGCCGTAGGTGTTACCGCTGCCATACATGCCGGTGCCGATACCGGTGCCGTACACGCCAAAAGTGCCGTTACCGTACACGCCGTAGGTGCCGCCGTTGCCGTAGACGCCGTAGGTGCCGGAAGAGCTGAAGCTGCCACCGGTCGTAGAACCGCTTCCATAGACACCTTGTGTTCCGCCAGCGAACCAGCCGCCCCAATTAGGTCCGGTACCGTAGACGCCGATACCCGCACCGCCCGTCGAAGTACCGGAGACGCCGTAGCTGGGACCTTCGCCATAGACGCCATAGGCGCTGCCGTAACCGCGAACGCCCATGTTGCTGCTGGGAGAGACGCCCGCGCCGAGATTGGACTGGACGTAAGCGTCACCGAGCACCATCAGCTTTTGGCCCGATGCCGAGCCGCCGATGCCGACGGTCGTGCCGTTATCGACGATCTGCGAATTGCCTATGCTCGAGGCGGCAGTGAACTTCGGTACGTAGTTGGCGGTGCCGCTGCCCGTCACGCCTGCCACATTCGTGTCCGTAATCGTGACCGCGCCGGTCGAGCCGGAGAGGCTGATGCCCGAACCGGCCGTGAGCGACGTCACGCCCGTGTTCGAGAAGGTCACCGCGCCGGTAGCGCCGGACACGCCGATGCCGGTGCCGGCCGTGGCGGAGGTGACGCCGGTGTTGGAAACGACGACCGCGCCCGTGGTGGGAGCGACGGAAATGCCAGATCCGGATCCGGAGACGGAAGTGACCGGCGCAGAGGCAGCTGTCGTCCAAGTGCCGTTGCCGGAAGCGTCAGAAGTGAGCACCTTGCCCGCGCCAGCGCCCGTGGCCATCAGGAAGCCGGTCATCTTGGCGGTGCCGTTGACGTCGAGTTTCTGCGTCGGGACGGCGACGCCGAGACCGAGGTTGCCGGACAAGTAGCTCTGGCCGCCGGCAGAATAGAGGGCGTACTTGTTGGTGCCGACGCCGATGGAGTCGATGTAGATGCCGTAGTTATTGGTGAGGGTTCCGGACGGCGTACCGCTCTGGTAAACGCGCAAGCCGTAGGCGTTGGTGACGTTGGCGGGGTTGCCGAAGTACAGGTTCGAGTACATGCCGTACAGGTTGGTGATGGTACCTGAACCGCCGTTCGAGGCGGCACCGTAAACGCCGGCCATGTCCGTCACCGCGCCGGAGCCGCTGCGGTACACTTCGCCGTTGACCGCGTAGGCGGACTGCGTCGTTCCGCTATGACCGACGACCACGTTGGCCTCGATGCCGCTCAACCAGCTGGTGAAGTTGGTCGCTCCGGCAGAGCTGGTATCGACGTCGGCGTAAATGGCATCGAACCAGCTGGCCGGGCTGGCCGACGGAACCGGCTTGATGATGTTGGACATGCCCAGGCCGATGTTGCCGGTCAGGTTCTCCGAGATGTTCGTGACGTAATTGGTGCTGGTGCTCGCGGTCGCGCCGAAGGCCGAATGGCCGGCGACGGTCAGCTTGCCGCTGGTGGAAGTGTCGCCAGCCGAGGTGACCTTGAACTGCGAGGTGGGACCGACGGAGAGCAGGGCGGTAGGCGCGGCATTGCCGATACCGACGTTGGTGCCGTCATCGAACACCAGCGAATTGCCGATGGCGCTGGCAGAGGTGAACTTGGCGTGGTAATTGGTGGTGCCGCTGCCCGTGATGCCGGACTGCGTGGTCCAGGTGCCGTTGCCGGAGGCATCGGAAACCAGCACCTTGCCCGCGCCCGCGCCGGTCGTCAGCTGCAAGCCGGTCATCTTGGCGGTGCCGTTGACATCAAGAAGAGTGCCCGGTGTCGAGGTGCCGATGCCGACGTAGCCGTTTTGATCGATCCTGACGCGCTCGGCGCGGGTCGTCGAGCCGTTGGGGGTGGTTTCAAGCGTGAGCAAGGTGCCATGCGCGGCATCGGTCTGATTTTCCGCAGCGCGGATGATGAAGGCGCCGTTGCTCAATGACGAGAACCCCGTGGTGCCATAGGCCCGGCCGCTGAAGAACGCCAGGGCGTCACCGGACTGCGCGGCGGTAGGCGCGGCGGTGGTTCCACGCGCGCGGCGTCCCGTGAAGTTCGAGGCAACCGCCGAGCCGTAGGAGTCGACGTTCGCCGCCACGGGGTCGACGGTGCCGACGATGTTCAGGCTGCCGGTCGGCGTAGAAGTACCGATGCCCAAGCTGCCGTACAAGCCCATGTACATGCTGGTGCCGCCCGAACCCCAGTTGCCGACGTTCAGCGTGGTCACGCCGGAGCCGTCGACGCGGATGGCCTTGCCGCTGGAGAGGTAGGCGTCGCCGCCGCTCGACTTGAGGTCGCCAGTGACGCTGATGTAGCCGGTCTGCGCGGACGACGGGCTGATGAGGACGTAAGGGTTGTCGCAGGTGTCGGCGCAGACGTTCCAGGTGCTGCCGGTGGGGCAGGTGCGGTTAGTGACGCAAGAGCCGGAGCTGGAACATTGCGTCGTGCCTGACGGGCACACGCAGCTCAACGACGAGCAGTCATACACCTGCGTGGACGAAGTGCACGGACGAGAATCCGATTGGCACGAGGCGTCAGACGCCCGGTACAGCAGGCCGCCGAAGCAGGTGGTGCCGCCGCCCGAGGTGGGACAGGCGCAGGAGGCCTGCGTGGAGTTGTAGGGGCAGGTCTGGGCGGATGCGGCAACGGGCAGCAAGGTCGAACCAGCTGCGATGAGCAAAGAAGCAACGACACTAACGAAGACTGCGGCTCGAGAACGGGCCATACGCATGCATGTATTAGTAAATCGCGTTCAGCATAGCACAAAAAAAGGTAAAAAGTTTAACTTATCCACAGATGAAGGCCGAAAACGGCACTGACTGCGCGTCCTCCACGGTTCTGCTATACTCACGGCGTTTTCACCCCACCCTCATCAAATCGCCATGCCGACCGGCCAGAACCAGTTTAGCGGCTCCCGATCGCCAGTGATCACCATGGTAACCATGACGGCCTTCGCTTTGGCGGTCGGTATCGGCATCGGTTTCTCTTGGGGCAAGCGTGCTGCAAAGCGAGTCGGCGCAGAATCCCCTGCCGGCACGCAGCAAGCACGGGGTCCGTCCTCGCGGACACCGTTGCCGCCGTCGGTCATGGTCACGTTGGTCGGCACTGTCGAGACGGTTTCGTCCGATTCGTTCACGATGGAAGCGCAGCGTCCGCCGTTCCCGGGAACGTGGTTGGCAGAGCGCAAAGTGCGCGTCGACAAGTCCACCGCTTTCGTTCGCATGCAGCCAAAAGACGCCGAACAGTCAGCCAAGGACGCGGAAGCATACGTCACGGCGCAAAACCGGCACCCCGCATCTGGGAGCAAGCGGCCCACCCCGTACACGGAGACGCCCGCAAAGTTCAGCGAGATACGGACCGGAACGCTCGTGGTGGTGTACGCCTCTCCCGAAGTGCACCTCGAGGACGCCGCGGAGTTCACCGCCACGCGCATCGAAACCGGCCCTCCGCCCACGACGCCTACGAACCCGCCGAAACCGAAAGGATGAAAAAGCCGCCTCGTCGGGCGGCTTTTCCGTACCTCGCCCGTTACAGGCGCGAGCAATAGATCCAGGTGTTCGTTCCCCAGGACGCCCAGTACGGGTTCGACCCGTACACGCCGACCATGAACATGCCGTTCGGGCAGACGCAGTAGGAGCTGGTGCACTGGTAGTACTGGTTGGTTCCCCAGGAATTTCCTTCGGCCGCCAGGTCGTAGAAGATGTTCGCGCCCCAGGAAGTCAGGCCGTTGTAGGCGGTGATGGCGTTGCCGGAAATGTTGCCGTTGATCGACATGTTGCCGTTGTTGGTGATGATGCCGCTGCCGCTGAACGCGTACCAGTTGGTGCCGATCGAGGCGCTGGTCGGGTTGGAACAGCCGGTGCAGTAAAAGTAGCCGCCCGTCGAACCGACGCCCTGTACGCCGATGCTGTTGCCGTTGCCGTACACGCCGACGCTGCTGCCGCTTCCGTAGACGCCGGTCGGACCGTTGCCGTTCACGCCATAGGTGGTGCCGTTGCCCTGGACGCCGTACGAGCCTCCCGCGCCGATGACGCCGTAATTGGAACCGTAGGAGTAGATGCCGGTCGGACCGCCGTAGCTGCGGATGCCGTAGCTGCTACCGGTAGTGTAGACGCCGTCAGTGCCGCCGGTGGTGTAGACGCCGTCGGTGGAGCCCTGGGCGTAGACGCCGTACGTGGAACCGTCGCCACGCAGGCCGATCTGGCCGGTGCCATAGCCGCCATACAGGGTACCGACCGCGTTGATGCCCGTGTAGCCGTGGGTGTCGATGCCGGTATTGGGCGAAGTCACGTAGACGCCGGTGCCTGAACCAGTGGCGGAGAAGTAGCCGCCGTAGGTCGCGCCCGTCGCCGCCAAGCCGGTGCTCGAAAGCGACGAGAAGCTGCCGCCGTAGCTCGACTGGCTGTATCCCGTGACGCCGAAGCCGGAGTTCGAAGTGCCGTACACGCCCGAAGTGGCGTTGGCGCTGCCGCCGTATACGCCGTAGGTGGTGCCGTTACCGTACACGCCGTACGAACCCGCCGCGTACACGCCAAAGGAAGGGTTGGGCGTCATGCCGCCGAAGCCGGCAGTGCCGGTCGCGCGCAGGTTACCGGTGACATCCAGCGGATAAGCCGGGGCCGCGTTGGCCACGCCGACGTACGAGCCGTTGTCGTAGATGAGCGAGTTGCCGATCGACGTGGAAGCGGTGAACTTCGGCACGTAGTTGGTGGTGCCGCTGCCGCTGATGCCAGCCGGAACCGTATTGGAAATGGTCACCGAGCCCGTCGAGCCCGACAGGCTGATGCCCGAGCCGGCGGCGAGCGAGGTCACGCCGGTGTTCGAGAAGGTCACCGCACCGGTGCCGCTCGATACGCCGATGCCGGTACCGGCCGCAGCAGAAGTCACGCCGGTATTGGAGACGACGACAGCGCCAGTGGTCGGGCTCACCGAAATGCCCGCGCCAGAACCGGAGACCGAGGTGACCGGGGCGCTGTAAGTGGCCCACGTGCCGTTGCCGGAAGCGTCAGAAGTGAGCAACTTTCCGGCGCCAGCGCCCGTGGCCATCAGGAAGCCGGTCATCTTGGCAGTGCCGTTGACGTCGAGCTTCTGGGCCGGCGTGGTGGTGCCGACGCCGAGGTTGCCGCTACCCTGCATCAACGACAGCAGCGTCAGGCCATTGATGTTGTCGCGGAAGTACAGGTCATTGGTGCTGCTGTTGCGCAGGCCGACGCTCCATTGGGTCGTTCCGGCGGTGTCGAAGGAGAGCGAAGCAAAATCGGTGGCAGGTGCCTCGCGACGAATGGTCAAGGATGTGGTGCCGCCGTTAGCGATCTTCACGTTGCCCTGCACGTCCAGCTTGGCAGAAGGTGTCGAGGTGCCCAGACCCAGGTTGCCGTACACGCCCATGTTGAGACCGGTCGCACCGGACCCCCAATTGCCCACGTTCAGCGTGGTCACGCCGGAGCCGTCGACGCGGATGGCCTTGCCGCTGGAAAGGTAGGCGTCGCCGCCGCTCGACTTGAGGTCGCCGGTCACGTTGATGAAGCCGGTCTGCACCGAGGACGGGCTGATCAGCACATAGGGATTGTCGCAAGTGTCGGTGCAGACGTTCCAGGTGCTTCCTGCCGGGCAGGTGCGATTGGTGACGCAAGCCCCCGAGCTGGAACAGAGCGTGGTGCCAGAAGGGCAGACGCAGCTCAAAGTGGAGCAGTCATACACCTGGGCGGAAGAGCCGCAGGGGCGCGAGTCCGCGCGGCAGGACGAATCCGAAGCGCGGTACAGCAGGCCGCCGAAACAGGTGGTGCCGCCGCCCGAGGTGGGGCAGGCGCAGGAGGCCTGCGTGGAGTTGTAAGGGCAGGTCTGGGCGGATGCCATCCCGGCAATCGTCAACGAAGAAAAGACGAAGGCTACCGTGGCCGCGAACTTGCCGAACCGTAACCGCTGCTGCCGCATGCTCATACTCTTGAGGGGGAAAGTTGCCGCTACTTGCAGCAGGCGTACTTAAGTCCGACCGGAATGTTGCATCCCGTGAGCGTGCCGCGTCCACCGGAGGTGTTGTCGAATGCCCAGACGCTGCCGAACACCGACGCGCTGGTGCTGGTCCAACCGAGACAGTCGCTGGCGTTGAAGGCCGAAGCGCCCGGCGGACCGTTGTCGATCCAAGCGAAGTTGCCGCCGTTGCTGCGCACCGGATCGCTGGATGTCGAGCACTGGATGCTCTCAAGCATCTCTTCGGAGCGGCAGACGTGCGAACCGGCGTACTGCGTGGAGCACTTGTCGTCGGCGGAATAGTATCCCGTCTGACCGACGTTGGTGTGGCCCGTGGGCACCGCGGCCAAATTGGGCGTGTAGGCAGAAGTCGTCAGGCCGACGAACACCTTGCCGAAGCAGCCCGAGGTGCTGATGCTGCCGGTGTAAGTGAGGTTGCCGTTGGGGTCGACGCGGAACTTGGTGACGCCGTTGTTCTGCAGGAGCAGCAGCGAAGTGTTGGCGGTGCCGCTCTGGATGTTGCCGTAGAGGAGGTTCTGCGTGCCGGTCAGCGGCAGCGTCGACTTGCCGAAAGTGTTCATGCCGGCAGCCGAAACGCCGCCGTCGATGTCGATCGAGGCGTTCGTCTGCGTGCCCGAAGAACTGACGCGGTTCCAAATGATGGCCGGGATGTTTCCGCCCGGCGGCAAGGCCGTCGGCGGCGTGTAGGTGGCAGCACTGACAGTATGGATCACGAACCCGCCAATCGAGATGATTGCCATGGCGAAACCGAAGAACGCGGCGATGAGCCGGAACGGCGAAGCGTTGGCGCGTACCGACACGGGCAAGGCAGCGGGCACCGGCGCGGACGCAAAAATCTCGGCAGGCTCGGTGACCGGTACCGACCGCCGAACCGCACGTCTGGCGCGGATCGGTTTCCGCGTGGTTCCCCCGCTTTTCTTGGCGGAAATTTTCCGCTCACACTTGGGAGCACCCTTTGGCAAAGCTTTGCGTTTTGCCGCCATAAGATAAGGAAAAATCACCGCTACTATACCATAAGGCGGCCCCCTCACCCAGCATCGGCGTTATCCACAATGCACCGACGTGCAGCGCTTCCCGAAAAACGCTATAGTCATTGCAGCTTTTCCTATTACTAAAAGACAGCACTATGCCTCCAAGCCCAATGATGTCGCGCCAGTCGACATCTTCGATGAGCTCATCATCGGCAAAGATGCCCTCGCGCGGCATGCCCGGCGCCGGTCCGGTACTCGCCCTGCTCCTTGCGGGCGCCACATTCATCGGCGGCTACTACCTCGGCTCTCTGGCCGGACAGAAAGCCGGCTATCGGCAAGGCAGCGAAGAAACGAAGGCCGACCTCAAGTCAAAAATCGCGGCGTCAGGTGCGTTCCCCACCCAGACGGAAATTCACGCGCTTTCCGGCAAAGTGACTGCCGTCCGGCCTGACGGTTTCGACCTCGACGTTTCCGCAGCGCAAAAGAACCCGCTAGAAGACTCCGGCCCGGCCAAGCGCTCCATTTCCGTGACCGAAAAGACCAAGATTTCCCTGCTCAAGCAACGTGACTTCGCCGAATTCGAAGCCGCGCAGAAGGAATACCTGGCCACGCTCCAGAAAACGTCAGGCAAGACTGATCAGAAGCCGACAGAGCCTCCGCAACCGTTCATGTTGGAACCGCTCAAATTGAGCGACATCAAGGTGGGAATGACCGTAGCGGTTTCCTCCGAAGCGAACATCGCCAAGGCGGCCACCATCCAGCCGACCGAGGTGACCGTCCAACCTGCACCGCCGCAACCGGCGCAAATTCCCGGCGCTCCGGCTCCCGGCACGGTGCCGCCGCCCGGCGCACCGACTCCGCCGCCCGGCGCCCCGGCCCCCGGCCCCGGCCCGGCACCGACAATCAAGTACAAGAAAAAGCCCCGGCTCACTGCCGGGGTTTTTGCTTGCATGCCAAGGTCACCTCAACGCTTGCCCGCGAACTCTTCGCTCTTCACGAACGCCAGCGCCAGGATCGGCGCCACGATCCAGAAGAACCGCCCGTTGTCCGAGGCGAACACCTGCCGAGTCATCGGCGCCAAGTGCGAGACCGTTTCGGACGGAAGAAATGACAGGATGATGCTCACCAAAAGTCCGACATGGAAGGTGGAGAACAGAATCACCTGCCACCACTTGGCCCCCGCGATGCCGCCGTAGGTCTTGGCCAAAGCCGAGCGCGAGGTCAGCAGGAACAGCAGCACGAACGTCGCCAGGAAAGTGAGCGCCTTGAAGGCGAAGAAGTTCCCCGAATTCGCCGTACGGTCGAGCGTGTTAATGTACGGCGCGTTGGTGACCACCGCCAGCGCCATGTAGATGTTGACGAGAATGACGATGACCCGCTCGCGCCCCATCGAGATGCCGTACAGGAACACGGTCACCATGAAGAACAGCACGATGAAGAGGTCCCAAGTGGGCGACGACCAGTTGATGTGCTGCAGGTAGGTCGTGGCGTCCTGCCCCAAGCGCATCGCGCCGGCAGAGAGCGGCGCGTTCACGTTGGCATTGCTGGCCGTGCTGCTCATGCTGCCGTAGTTCGAACCGCTGATGATGGTCTCCAACATATGGACGGAGTATAGCGCACGGAACGGGGAGTTTAAAGCAACGCCGTGACGAAAAGAAAGGCGACACCCGCATAAACGGGTGCCGCCGAAAGCAATACGATACTTGTCAGGTCCGGTGTTCACCGAAGCTGCAGCCGCCATCGCTGTCGATGGAGGCGAACTTCGTGCCGAATCCGAGTGAGACCTTGCTCAGCTCGCGGGGATCGAAGGGATCGTCCTTCTCCGGAGCGGAGAGTGAAACCGTTCGACCATCCTTAAGCTCCAACGTGAATCCGCTGCCGTCGAAGTTCGGCACAAGGCGTGCCACGCCGACGGCAACGATTGCCGCAGACACTTCGTCGGTGAACTTTTCCACCGCTCTTTGGCGTTCCTCGCGTGCACGCTTAGCCTCTTGTGCCCGAAGGGACTTCTTCTCCTCCTCGCGCCGTTTCGTTTCCTCTGCGGCGCGTTCCTGCTCGCGACGAGCGCGATTGCGCTCGGCTTCGTATGTGGGCAAGTGCACCAACTTGAGCGCTACGGCCTCGTAGGGAATTTCCCTCCAGCCGCCGCCGTGGATCTTCTTCTTTTGCTCTCGGCGGACTTTGGTGATGCTGAAGACGATGGTCTTCACGCCGTTGTGGTCCTCACCGAAGTTCATCCGAGTGTCTTCGCAGTCGATGCTCGCCGAAATCAGCTCGGTCTTGCCTGCCGTTCCCGACTCGCGGCTGACGATAACGGCGGAACCGTCATCCGTCATCGCCACGTTCCGAACCGGAAGCGGTTGCCGCATGGGGATGCGCACCGCCCACTCGCCCGAAGAGACTTCAGTCCGCAGCTGTGAAAAGACTTCGTCGGTAATCATTCGTTATGTGCCTTCCGTGCTCGTTATTCATGCGTCGCTGCACCATGCAGAGACAACCAAATATAGCACATTTTACCCATTTTGTCAATCCTATTTGTAGCTATATATAGCCAAAAAAATCGCCCTATTGCGGACGATTTTCAGGCTAAATCATGTTTTTATATATCCCACGATTCCAGCGCCTTGCGCTGCTCCTTGGTCAGCTTCTTGGGAATCACCACCGTGACGTGCACCAAGTGGTCCCCGCGCCCGCTGCGCTTCAGGTGCGGCACGCCCTTGCCCTTGAGCCGGAACACCGCGTCCGGCTGCGTCGCCGCAGGAATGGTCAGCTCGACTTTGCCGTCGACAGTTTCGACAGTCTCAATGCCTCCGAGCGTCGCACGAGCAATGCCGATTTCCAGCTCGCTGTTCACGTCAAATCCTTCGCGAACAAAGCGCGGATCGCGCTTAATGCGCATGGCCAAGTACAAATCACCGGAACGGCCGCCATGCGGAGCAGCTTCGCCTTCGCCGCCAACGCGCAGCACTTCACCGTCGTTGATGCCGGCGGGAATTTTCACGCTGAAGTTCCGCTCGCCCTTGGTAATCCCTTCGCCGTGACACTTCTTGCACGGCTTTTCGGGAATGGTGCCAGCGCCGTCGCAGCGCGAGCAGATTGCCGCCGTGGCGAAACTGCCCAAAATGGTCTGCTGAATCTTGCGGACCTGTCCCGTACCCGAGCACTGCACGCAGTCCACGCGCTTGGAGCCGGCCGCCGCGCCGCTGCCCTCGCACTCGTTGCAAGTGATGGCGCGATGCACCTTCACGTCCTTGTCCGCGCCGAAAGCGGCCTCGGTGAAGGACAGGTGCATGTCCATCTGGATGTTGCGCCCCGATTCCGGCTCGCGTCGGCCGCGTCCCCCACCGCCGAACATCTCGCCGAAGATGTCGCCAAAGTCCATGTTGACGCCGCCCTGTCCGAACCCGCCGAATCCCCCACCGCCGAAGCCGCCTTGGTTCATCTGCTCGAACTGCGGCCCGAACTGGTCGTACTTGGCGCGCTTGTCGGCGTCGCTGAGCACTTGGTAGGCGGAGTTGATCTCCTTGAACTTCTCGGCGTTGCCCGTCGGCTTGTCCGGATGGTATTCGTGGGCGAGTTTGCGAAAAGCCTTCTTGATGTCGTCATCAGAAGCGCCTTTGCTCACGCCGAGAATGTCGTAGTAGTCGCGGGCCATGTGGTGACGTTAGGCGGCGTTGTTGTTGTCCACTTCCGAAACGAAATCCGAATCCGGGAAGGCGTATTCCAGCACGTCCTGGTAGCGCATGCCCACGAAGGTGGCCGGGGCGACGGTGGCGGCCTCGAGCAGCACGTCGTGCGCCATGAGCGGGTTCGGCGCAGTCGGCGCGACCGAAATCGCCGCCGTGGCACCGTTGCCGAAACCGAAAGTGAGCGTCAGCCCGTGTTCGCCCTGCGCGTCGCTGACGGTGGTCACCGTTTCGTCATGCAGGCT
Organism: uncultured Gammaproteobacteria bacterium; assembly: GCA_964491475.1. Classification (GTDB taxonomy): domain Bacteria; phylum Patescibacteriota; class Patescibacteriia; order SG8-24; family SG8-24; genus JAHFIW01. The sequence goes on from CAZBFO010000001.1 coordinate 318,307, forward strand.
CTCGTGCGTGGCGCCCGTGACGGTTTCTGCGAAGCTTGTGCGGTCGTTGAGGTACATAGTGTTTGTTGGTGGTTGAGTTTGGAGTATTGGGTTGCGAGCGTGAGCGTATGCCGCTACTTGGTAGCGTATCCGATTTCCGCCGGAGCTTCGGAAGCCGTAACCGCGCCGTGCTGCGCTTCGTAGCGTCGCACCACGTCGGTGAGCACCGCCGCTAACCGCTTGGCGTGGCCCGGCGAGAGGATCACGCGAGCGTTGAGCATGGTCACCGGAGGAAGCTGGTTCATGAAGTCGATGACGAACTCCTCCTTTTGGAACTGGACTTGGGCGGAGTTGGAGTAGACACCGCGGAGGGCTACATCGTCGGCTTTGACTTGCATCTGGTTTTGGTTGGGTTGGGGGTTCATAGAAATCTACTTCTTTAACACATCCAGCAAACCTTTTCTAAACTCTACTGCCCCGCCATTTGCGGGATGACGTACGAGGACGCACTCCTCCACACCGCAGCTCTTCAGATTCCGCTGAGCAACGCGACCGACCGCGACAATCTCCTTAATGTCGAATATGTCGACTAGCTCGCGTAGGAATTTCTGACCCACAGCAACTTCTTCTTCGCTCGGTGTCCGATTGGAACGATCTGCTCCTTTCTTGTGAGGATGAAAAGGATACGACGGCCACATTAGAGGAAGTTGCTTAGCGTCTTCAAGCACATTCCAGACAATAGTAGCGGACGCTTCGCTCTTTATATCTTCCCATTCTTTTGTAGTTCCGTATCCTTTCTTTTCGCCGAACATCAGCCAGCGCCTTACTCCATTCAAAATCTGACGCCGACCAGTAAACGGGACTCCAGTTAATCTTGCCCCCTTGTATCCAGGTGCCTCACTCAAGAGAAGAACTTTGGGATTGAAGGCACGCATGTCCACGAGGTAGCGTTGCAGATTCTGACGTCTCACCTCGTTATTCTTGTCATCAAACGAATATTGATTCTTCGTCGTCAATGAGTCGACGGGCTCCTTTGCCAATTCAACAATGAATTTTTCTACGCGCTTTTCAAAGGAGCCCATAGCATTACTTCTTCTCCGTAAAGTCCGCATCAATAGGTGCAGACCCATCATCGCTCTTCGGAGCCTCCCCCGAATTCGCAGTATGATCCGCACCCGCAGCCGGCGCAGCATTGGCCGCCTGCTCCTGCTGATACATTGCGCCACCGACCTTCTGCGCAATGTCCGCAAGCTCGTCAGCCGCCTTCTTGATGGCTTCCTTGTCGGTCGAGTCCTTCAAGCCCTTCAAGGCATTCAACTTCTCATCAACCTTCGTCTTGTCGTCGGCGGAAATCTTTTCGCCGTAGTCCTTGAGCATCTTCTCCGTCGTGTAGATCATTGCTTCGGCGTTGTTCTTCAGTTCGACCATCTCTTTGCGGACTTTGTCCTCCTCGGCGTGGAGCTCGGCGTCCTTCTTCATCTTCTCGACCTCTTCCTTGGAGAGGCCGGTGGAGGCGGTGATGGTGATCTTCTGTTCCTTGCCGCTGGCTTTGTCCTTGGCTTTCACGCTCAAGATGCCGTTGGCGTCGATGTCGAAGGTGACTTCAACCTGAGGAACTCCACGGGGCGCCGGAGGGATGCCGTCGAGGATGAAGCGGCCGAGGGTCTTGTTGTCGGCGCTGAAATCGCGCTCGCCCTGCAAGACGTGAATCTCGACCGACGGCTGGTTGTCGGCGGCGGTGGAGAACGTCTGCGACTTGGAAGTCGGGACGGTGGTGTTGCGCTCGATGACCTTGGTGGACACGCCGCCCAAGGTTTCAATGCCGAGCGACAACGGAGTCACGTCCAAGAGCAGCACGTCGCGGACTTCGCCCTGGAAGACGCCGGCCTGCACGGCGGCGCCGGCGGCCACGACTTCGTCGGGGTTCACGGAGATGTTGGGCTTCTTGCCGAAGAACTTCTCAACAGTGGCGAGCACCAACGGCATGCGGGTCATGCCGCCGACCATCACCACTTCGGAGATGTCGCTGGTGGAAAGCTTGGCGTCGGCCAGCGCCTTCTTGCAGGGCTCAAGGGTCTTGTCGATCAGGTCGCGGACCAAATCTTCGAGCTTGGCGCGGTTCAGCTTGAGCACCAGGTGCTTGGGACCGTTGGCGTCGGAAGTGATGAACGGCTGGTTGATTTCGGTGTCGGTGGCGGTGGATAGCTCGATCTTGGCGCGCTCGGCGGCCTCGCGGATGCGCTGAATCGCCAGCGGGTCCTTGCTCAGGTCGATGCCGTCGGTCTTCTTGAACTCGTCGATGATCCAATGGAAGATGCGCTGGTCAAAGTCATCGCCACCCAGGTGGGTGTCGCCGTTGGTGGCCTTCACTTCCACGGTGTCGGCCGCGACTTCCAGCACCGACACGTCGAAGGTGCCGCCGCCGAGGTCGTACACGACGATCTTCTCGTCCTTCTTCTTATCGAATCCGTATGCGAGAGCGGCCGCAGTCGGCTCGTTGATGACGCGCTTCACGGTGAGACCGGCGATTTCTCCGGCGACCTTGGTGGCCTGACGCTGGGCGTCGTCAAAGTAGGCCGGAACGGTGATGACCGCTTCGGTGATTTTTTCGCCGAGCTTTTCTTCCGCGTCAGCCTTGAGCTTCTGGAGCACCATCGCCGAAATTTCTTCGGGAGTGTATTCCTTGTCGCCCATGACCACCTTCACGCCCGTGCCGCTCTGCACGATCTTGTACGGCAGGATTTTCATTTCGCGCTGCACTTCCGGATCATCCCAGCGGCGACCGATGAGGCGCTTGATGGAATACAGGGTGTTGGCCGGATTCACGACCGACTGGCGCTTGGCCAGCTGGCCGGCGAGGCGTTCGCCAGTCTTGGAGACGGCGACGACGGACGGCGTGGTGCGCACGCCTTCCTTGTTCTCGATGATTTTCGGCTGGCCGCCTTCGATGATGGCCACGCACGAGTTGGTAGTTCCGAGGTCGATTCCGAGGATTTTTGCCATATGGTTCAAGTGGGAAATGTCAGGAAATTATTCAGCGACGACAACCTTCGCCGGCCGTATCACTTTCTCATGGAGCAAATACCCCGGCTCCAGCACGTTCATCACCGTCCCAGCAGCGCACTCCGGCGTGGCCGGCTGCATCATCATCGCTTCGTGCATGTTCGGGTCGAAGGGGACGTTGCTCTGGTCGATGGGTTTGACTCCGGCACCCGCGAGCACTGCGTCGAGCTGGCTGCGGATGAGCTTCACGCCGTCGATCCACTGCTTCACGCGGGTTTCGTCGAGCGGTTCCCCTTCTTTGACGGGGCTGTGCTCGGAGGCTTTGCGGAAGCTGTCGACCACGGGCAGGAGCTTGCCGAGGAATCCGCCGACGGCGTACTTGGCGAGGTCGGCGGTGGTGCGTTCCATTTCGCGCTTCAGATTGGCGTAGTCGGCGATGGCGCGCGTCCAGCCGGCCATGTTCTCGTCGGCTTTGGCTCGGGCGGCGGTCAGTTCGTCGACGGGAGCGGCGGCAGGTTCCACCGGCACGTTCTGCGCTATGTTTTGTGATTCGTCATCCAAAGGCGTGTTGTTCTGGTTCAAGTCGTCCATAGTTCAGGAAAAAATTACGTCCCCGCGGAAAGCTTGCGGAACCGTTCGCGCACGTAGCGCATCAGCGCGACGTTGGCATCGTAGTCCATGCGCGTGGGGCCCAAGATGCCGAAGACGCCTTCGCCGAGGTTCGGCACTTTGATGGAGGTCAGCACGGTGGAAAGGTCCTGGCCGAAGGGGTTGTCTTGGCCGATGAAGATTTCGATCTCCCCCGTCGGCTTCTTCTCGACTTCCTTGATGATCATCTCCAGGTCGTCGACCACGCGCGAGGCGGTGGCCATCAGCGACGTTCCCTGGAACTCCGGCTTGGCGACCAGGTTGGTCATGCCGGTGAGGAAGTTCTCGTCGCCGAAGTGCACGAATGCCGTTTCGCCGGAAAGCTGCGCGATGGTCTTGGCGAAGCCGCGAAGCGTGTGCGCCGCTTCCTGCCGCATCACCACCATCGACTGCTGGTCGATCTGCAGGCGCGAGTCGGGCGCCAGCTCCGGTGTGCCCACGAACTCGTCCACGTAGTAGCGGTAGCCCTGCTCGGTGGGAATGCGTCCGGCCGAAGTGTGCGGCTGTTCCAGCAACCCCTTGAACTCCAGCTCGGCCATGTCGTTGCGGATGGTGGCCGAGGATACGCCCAAGTCGTGGCGCGAGGCGATGATCGCCGAACCGACCGGCTCGGCAGAACGCAAATACTCCCGCACGATGATGCGGAAGATGTGTTTTTGGCGTTCTTCGGGGGAGTTCGGCATATGTGCAAACCTATGTTAGCACTCTCTGTATACGAGTGCTAGTATAGAACGCCAAAAAAGAGTGTCAAGCGGCCAAAGGAAGACTCCCCTTAACCACAGGCAATAAAAAAGCCGACCGCTAAGGGTCGGCAGGCGATTACTCGCTCCAGTCGAAGTGGTTTGCCCACCTCTTGATGCTGGCGACGTCGGGCACGAGCGTGCCCCCGCAGATGTCGCCCACTATGGGCAGGCGCTTTTCCTCGTTGGCGCAGGCGATGACCAATCGGATGATCGGCACCGCCACCTCGTAGTAGTCGGCGATGGCCTGCATGACCTCCTCGCTGGGAATGCCTACGCGGAACGGCTCGAACCGGTTGGAACGGACCATCTCGCTCATCAGCCAGACGCAGTAGCCCTCGAGGGCATGGCGGGCGGCATGGCGCAGGTCGTTCCTCATCTGCAGGCTCGCGGCGAAGGGGTCGATTTTCGGGTCGGGAGCGCGTACGGCCAGGCTGTCGAGCGCGGCCTGCAGAGGCACGAGCTTGTCGACGGCGATGGCTTCGGCGATGGCGTCCCGCTGTTGGTGCAGCTCCGAAAGCCAATCCGGATCCTGTTCCTGTTCCGTGATTTCGATTTCCGTTTCTTCTTTTTCTGTCGTCACTCTCTCCTCCTTATTTTTCCCACCCCAGCTGCCGGAGCAGCCGCAGGGTGAGCTTCAGCGGCAGGCCGCTGACGCTGCTAAGGACGTCCTTGTCGGGCTTGTCTGTCCCGTGACGTCGCGCCGTTGACGGTCCCGTAAAGCCTTCGTCGCGATGACAACGGACGAACGGGGCGATGGCCGGATCTTCGTGGACGAAGGCGCCGCACGACTGCAGCACGTCGCCTTTGCCGATCAGGCAGTCAATGACCTGGTCCGGAAACGGTCCGAAGTCGACGGTGACCGTGTCGTGGCCGCTGGCGCTGAAACGGGTCGCCGCGCTGGTGACCACGACCGTCGTGATCACGTGGACGCAGTCGTCGCGATACTGCGCCAGCCAGCGCCGCGCCTGGGTGCGACTGCTCGGCTTTTCGCGGACGTCACCGTGGAACAGGGTGACCTGGTCGGCAGTGATGACCAGCGCCTGCTCCGCCTCGTTTTCCCGCATCATGCCGATGACGGCCTCGGCCTTCGCCTGGGCGATTGCCAGAGTCAGCACGTAAGGGTTGTCGTTGCGGATGCTTTTCTCGTCGATGTCGGGCGAGCGCACCATGAACGGTATGCCCGCGTCGCGCAGCACCCCGGCCCGCCACTTGGACGAACTGCCGAGGACTATCGGTTTCCTTGGAGCGTTGTCTGATTGCAAAGGACTCATCGCTTCCCTCCGTCGGCCTTATTGCCGACGCCCGACCGTACGTCAACCCCGCCATTTTGTCAACATTGGCAACCAAAAACGCCCCGGCGAACCGGAGCGTCTTTTCAGAATGTTATTCCTTGTCGTCTTCGCCTTCGTCCTCGCCGCCGCCGCTGACATGCTTGATGTCCGAGAGCAGCACGTTTTCGACGAAGATGCCGCGCGGGTAGAAGATGCGCTCCAGCTCGTTCTTGGTCTCCATTTCGACCTGATCACGATGCGTAGAGAGGATGTCCTGGCTGTTGAAGCGCGAGGCGATCATGCGCATGCGGCTGCGGATGGTCGGGCGGACGATCTTGGAGACGAAGTCCTCGCCGACGTTCTGCCAGATGGTCGGCACCTGGTTGATGTCCAAGCGAAGCAGCACGGTTCCTTCGATGGAAATGCGCTTGCCGTCGACCGTCTGCGCGGTGATGGGGGTGTCGCCGAGCGCCTGGGTGTGCTCGGGGTTGAAGCGCTTGCTGACGGAGTATTCGAGCGTCTGGGTGTTGAACAGCTTGGCCTTCTGCCAGAACGGAATCTTGAGATGCAGGCCCGGCGTCAGCACCTTCTTGAGCACGCCGCGGCCCAGGTCGTACACGCAGGCCACGTAGCCCGGCGGAACGTAAATAAAGAGTCCCTTCAGGACGTCTTCGACCACGAACGAATACATCATTTTGTCGAGGCTGTCGCTCATAGTAGGAAACGGGAAGGCGCAGGAGACTGCTAAGGTTAGCCATTTAATGGCACTGCGCACTCACTCCACTATAGCACAAATAGCCTTAAAAGGCAACCATCTGGGCCCCGAACCTGCTATTTGGCCTCCCCCGCCGCCGGCACCTTAAAAAACAGCCTGCGCGCCCCGGCGACGAAAATCGTGAAGAACATCGAGGACAAAATGAACAGCGATTTGACCATCGGCAGGAGCAGCAGCACGACTATCGAAAAAATCGGGAACAAAAACAGGTACATCACGTCCGGACGGCGAATCAGGTGCTCGCGGCGCTTCTGATCGGTGTAGATTTCGAGGAACAGGACGATGCCCACGGCGGCCGCCCAGCCCAGGCTCTTCTGCGCCAGGTCGAACCCGAAGAAAAGGGTGTTGACCTTGGCCGGCGCCTGCACCCAGGAGTACAGCTGCTCCTGCGGCGTGAAGCGGATGCCGCCGATGAACACCTGGTACAGCAGGATAAGCACGAGCAGCTGCACGCCCATCACGAACACTTTGGACCAGTAGCTGACCTTGTGCTGCTTGAGCAGGTCGCGGATCTTCTCGGCGCGCTTGACGTGGTCGGTCTTGAAGTCGCGCTCGATGGCCTCGAATTTCCTGTTGAGCTTTTCGTAGCGGAAGCGGTTGCGCTCGTCGAGCACGGTGAAAGGCAGCAGGGCCACGCGCAGCAGCACCGTCAGCATGATCACGGCCACGCCCAAGTTCTCCGAAGCCGGCCCCGAATACAGGAAAATCAGGACGTTCAGCAGCGGCGTGTACAGGTAGTCGTGCCAAAATGAATGCATACTGGGTATTATGGCAATTTTTCCTTCTCGGCCGCAATCACGAAGGCTGTCGAGCTGCCGCTCCGCGGCGCCGTCCCGTCCATGTCCTTCCCGATGAGGGTGAGCAGCGCGGCGCCGACGAACGAGAAGGCCGAGGTCAGAAGGAAGATGATGCTGAACCCGAACCGCTCGGCCAAAACGCCGCCCACGGAAGAAGTGATGGCGAAGCCCAGTCCCACGGCGTTGGAATGCAGCATCCATTCCCAGCCTTCGCGGTGGCGGTCGATGTGGCGGGTGTAGATGGCCAGCCAGGTCGGCACCAGCATGGCGTAGCCGATGCCGTTGAGCGTCTCCACGGCGAACATCTGCCAGGTTTCGCGGACGAAGAGGTAGTAGAGCAGCGGCACGGCGCTGGCAATCACCGCGCCGGTGACCATGACCCGAAAGTCATCCCTCTCCCCCTTTACCGAGTCGATATAGGAAGAAACGGGCAGCTGCATGGCCGATTTGACCACCCAGAACAGGGTGGTCACGAAGCCGACGGTTGCCAGCGAGGCGCCCGCCACCTGCTTGGTGACGAATACCGCGTAAATCGGTGCCAAAAAACCGGTAGCAGAAATCAACAGGAAGTCCGCGTAGATCATGGTCATGATCACCTTGTTGACTTTCGGTTGTTGCCACCAAGACATAGCAGCTGACGGCCTTACGTCATTACCCAACTATAGCGCGGCCGCCGCCTATTTGGAAGATGGCCTAGTTCCCCGCGTCCGGAGCGGCCATCAGACGCTCTTTGAGCTCGCGCCGCATGCGCTTGATGACCGCAGCCCGCTTTTCGGCGTCGGCGGCGTTCATGTATTCCTCGGTGTATGCCAAAAACACCGGCGTGCGGGCGCGGAGCCAGGCGCTCCCTCCCCCGCCGTTGATGGCGCGCAGGTCGTGTTCGAGGTTTTGCGTGATGCCGGAGTACAGCGAACCGTCGCTGCAGCGCATCACGTAGACGAACCAATGTTGGCACATAGGCGTTGCGAACTTCGGGACTTTTCCACAGGTCGCAGAACGATGGGCATAGTAACACGGGCGGCAGACAATCAAAAAGCCCCCGGCTTTTCGGGGGCTTTTCCGTACACGGAGATCAGGAGGCCTTCTTCTCTTCGCCGAATCCGCCCAACAGGTCGTCGATGTCCTCGTCGGAAGCGTCGATGCCGGTCTCGGTCTGTTTGGCCTTGATGGCTTCTTCTTCGGCCTTGAAGTGCTCGGTGGCACGAGCGATGAGCAGGTTCACTTCGGTGCCGGGAATCTGATTGCCGGCGCCTTTCATGCGCTTGTCGAGGGCGGCATTGAACTCGCCCATGTCGGCGAACATGCCGGAGTCGATCATCTCCGCCAAGACCTTGCCCTGCTCGGAACTGACTTCGCCGGCGTTTTCGAGCGAACGGGCGAACGAATCGATTTCGGCCGCCTGCGCGTCGAGGCCGGCCTCCCTATAGGAGTCATGGAACTGGCCGAGCTGCTCGATGAGAGCAGCGCGAGCCCGCGCCTCATCGACACCCTCGTCCTTGGCCTGCGCCACGAACTTGTCGACGATGCTGCCAAGCTCGGCCAGGCGCTTTCCGGCGAAGGCCCTCTGTATTTCGCCCGCAGCTCTGGAGCCGAGATCGGCGACAGCCTTGGCTGCCGCCGCATCCTGCGCGGCTTCAGAAGCATTGATCTTTTCGAGATACGCACCGGGGATCTCGTCCGGTTCGGGCTCAACGACGGCTGGAAGAGTTTCGGCAGCCGGCTTCTCCTGCTGTGCTTACTTCTTCCTCGATCATGCGGCTGATTTCGGTATTGCGTTCGCTCATAAAGGGAAACAATTACAGCCGTAAACATAGCAAAAAATGACCAAACTGTCAATCGGTCCGCAAAGAAAAAGACGCCTTGTTCAGGCGTCCTGTCCGGCTGCCAGGGGCAGCACGGCGGTTTCGGTTTTTTGGCAGAGCGCATTGAGCAGTGCCGCGCAGCGCTTGGCGAACAGGCCTTCGGCCGCGTCGTCGAACTGCGTCAGCGCCGCCTCCCACCACCGTCCGAACATGCGCACCACCGGTTCGTCCTGCGACAGCGTCGCTGACGACCAGACCCGGTCGGTGTCGACCGTGTCGTTGGCTGCCGCTGGTTGCGGCAGGCAGGGCAGGTTCCGCAGCAGCGCCTCGAGGATGCGATCCTTCCTGGCCCGATGGGCAATGGAGGTATCGGCGCTGGCGTAGGCGACGAGAGTGCGGAGAGCCGGATGAAAGGCGACCATGCCCGCGATGAACAGCGCGGACGGCGAGATGAAAATGCGCGTGTCGTGGGGCATCACCCCTCCTTTTGTCCGGTGAGGGACCGATGAAGCTACCACGAAAATCCGCTTTTGTCAACGGTGTCAGTCTCGCACCGGCTCGATTTCCGCCGCGCAGAAAGCGCAGCGCGTGGCGGCCTTCTTGATGACCGACAGGCACTTTGGGCAATCGCGGGAATCCGCCGGCGGAGGAAGCGGCTTTTCCTTGAGACGGGCCATCACGCGGACCAGGATGAACACCACGAGGGCGGTCAGGACGAAGTCCAAAACGATGCTCACGAACTGGCCGAAGTTCAGGGTGATGGCGCCGGCGGCCTTGGCGGCTTCGAGCGTGTCGAAACGCCCGCCGGAGAGGGTCACGAAAAGGTTGGCGAAATTGACTTTGCCGAGCAGCAGCGAGATCGGCGGGGTGAGCAGATCGGTCACCAGAGAGGTGACCACGCGGCCGAAAGCGGCACCGATGATGACGCCGACCGCCAAGTCGACGGCATTGCCCTTTACCGCGAAATTCTTGAAATCGTCGACGAATTTGGAGCCGGCCTTCAGGTCGATGGGAGGCATAATCCGAGAGAGTGAGTGATGGCGAAATCCTAACGAAAACGGCCGTTTTTGTCACCCGGCCACCGTTGACAAAAGGCCCTTTTTGTGCTATATTTTACGGTCATTGGCTGCCACTTTTGCCCATGATAAATGACCGATAACGCTCATTGGGAGGTTCAAAAATGAGAATGTTCATGCTGATAGGGGTCCGCGATTCCTTTGATGACAAAGGCAAGGCCACGAAGGAAGCGCAGCACATCTGCTCTGTGTCAGGCAACAGCGTCGGCGACGCGGCCAGCAGGCTGCGCGGCGCGAGCTACTCCGGAGTGCTCCGGCACGTGTCCATCTCGAAAATCGTCGGCAGCTGCGCGTCCAACTACGCCATCTTCCGACCGGGGCGGGACACCAGCACCGTCGTCGAGGCGGCCATCGCCCGGCTCGACGGCAACGTCGAGCAGGGAATCGCCTTCGGCGACTACCTCAACCGTTACACCGACTGGGTGCTGGTCGAGGTGGCCTCGGTAACCTGAAACGTCATCGCTTCTTCTTGCGGCGCGCCCTTCCCTGGCGCGCCGCTTCTTTTTTACGTTTACGCCGAGACGACCGCATGAAAAAACCGACCAGCCACAGGTCGGTTTTGAGCGTCACCGCCTTTTGTTGGGAGGCTTGAGTCGGCGTTCCGGACAGCGCTGCGCGTAGCTTACCAAGTCCGACGCCTTCAGGGCCGCAAGCACTTCTTTGGCTTTGGCCGGTTCCGCATAAACCACGTACATGCGTTCCAGCTTCGGTTCTTCGTCGCCGGGAAACGTCTGGGCGTACTTCTGGACGCCAGGTATCGCCGTAACGAAATCCTAGAACGCTTTTTTGTCCGCATTCTTCCTTCTGCTGACCACTATCTGCGTCGCCATTGTCTCTTCTTTCCGTAGTGGGTTTTCGTCCTGACACTTCGTTCGCGCCGGCTTCTCATGAAAGCAGCCGCAACCGTCGCAGCAGCATCTCGCGCTTCGCCGCTCGCGTGGTCGAAAGCGCGGTCGCGCCGTCGCGCGGCTGCACCCAGCGCGCCGCGGCTAGCTCGACCGGGTCGAGGCGCAGCGCTTCCGGTTGCAAGCAAGTCAGCGCGAAGAAGAAGTAGCGCTTGCCGACCGAGAAGCCGCGCATATTGGCGCGGCCGGATTCGGCAGCGAGGTCTTCCTCGCCCAAGTAGGCGTCAATCGCGAACGACTGCGGTCCGAGCAGCAACTCCTCGTGCAGCTCGCGGGCCAGCGCCACGGTCACCGACTCCCCTCCCTCGATGCCGCCCTGCGGGCAGCCCCAGTCGTCGGGATCCTTGGCCGACTGCACCAGTAGCACGGCACCGTCCGCGTCGCGCAGCATCAATGCCGCGGCCACGGGACGATACTCCTTATACGCGTGGGCGTCGTGCACGCGCCGGTTGATCCGATCGATGACTTCCAGCGTCAGCTGTTCTCTTTGCGACATCTCCAAGCTCCTTGGCAAAGGACGTCTGCAGCATAGAGGCGGCGGCAGTTTATCGCAAGCCCAAAAGAAAAACCCTCTCCGATCGGAGAGGGCACGCGGCTACGCCGCCCTTTGCGCCGTTTTTCGCCTGCGCGGCTTGGCGCTGTCTTCCACTTGCTGGATGAACTTCCGGCAGATGCTGCGGTAATGCTGCTTTTTCTGCCGCTCGGAATCGAGACGGTACAGGTACTCGCGCCGGGCCTTGAGGTCGCCCGGCACTTCGCGAACCACCGCTTGGATTTGCGCGATCATGTCGCGTGCCCTGCCGACGATCTCTTCGGGAAGGGTCCGGATCATCTTCTCGGCGTTGTGGGCCATCAGGCGCTTCATCAGGTAGCCGTAGGTGAGCTTGGCGGCGACCATCAGCCCGATGTAGGTCTCGAACTTGTACTTCACGCGCACGCCGTTGGCGAAGCGCGCCACGAGGCCTTCGCGACCGCGAACGGTGGTATCGCGTACCAGCGCCTTGAGGTCGTCGAGCGACGTGCCTTCCCAGCGCTCGGCGACCGGCAAACTAAGAGCCGCACCGAGATCGAGCAGCTCCGGCCAAGTAAAATCCTTGTGCGTGCCGTTGCGGTACGCGCCGATCAGGGTGAACCCTTCTCTGCCGCCGTAGTCGAGATGCACCCGCGTCCGCGGATGGATGATCTCGACGAGCATGGTCACGCCCTCGGGGAACCTGCCGAGCCAGGACTGCTTTTCGACGATCCGCTGAAGCATCTCGTTGCCGAGCATGGCCGAAGGGCCGTCGAAGGTGACGCGCGTGGCCAAGTGCAGCTCGCCGCGACAGGTGAAGACGATTCCCAGATGGCCGTCGTGCTTTTCGGTGGCGACGAACGGTCCTGGCGGTGCCAGCGTCTCCGGATGTTCCCCGTGGTTGAAGAACTTGGGGAACGGGAAGGCCATCAGGTGGCCGCGGCGGTCGAAGATGATGCCGCGGCAATGCCGGATGGCCGGCGTCCAACCGTCGGGGAAGGCGTGGAGCGTATTATGCGCCACGTTGGTGTAGTTGAGCCCGATAAGCGGCAGCTCCTTGTGGAAGTGCGGCTCGACCAACGCCGTCACCGCAGGCATCCCCTTCTTGCGGCGATACCCCAAGCACTTGGCCATGAACTTCTCGTTGGCCGGCTTCTTCTTCCAGTTGCGGAACTGCTTCTTGCTCTTGATGCGCGCCTTGACCAGCGCGCCGATGAAGGTACGAAGGTTCTCTACGGCCTTTTTGGCATCCAATGTTTTCCTCCTCTGTTTTTAACGTGCTTCCGTCTCGCGACGGACCGGACATCATGCCAGAACAACGGTCCGGCGTCAATCCGCAGATGCAAAAACGGCTTCTCGTGATGAGAAGCCGTTTTTGGTAGTCCCAAGGGGATTCGAACCCCTGTTTTCTCCGTGAGAGGGAGACGTCCTGGACCGGGCTAGACGATGGGACCGCGTGCGGTTTTTCGTGTTGGGGACTGTAGCAAAACGGTTCCGATTTGTCGAGAGCCTGGAGGCGGCGGACGTCGTCGCGGCGACGAAAAAGCGCCCGAATCGGACGCTATGGTCAGAAAAAGCCGCCCAGTTCGGGGCGGCTGTCGATTAGGCCTTGTCGAGCCAGTCCTTGTCCTGGCGCACCAGCAGCTTGGGCGCGTCCAGCGGCTCGGCCATGATTTCCTTGACGACGCGCTCCATGCGCATGCCCTGCGAGCCCTTTACCAGGATCAAGTCGCCCATCTTCATGCGCTCCTGCACGAAGCGGCCGGCTTCGTCGGTGTTGCTGAAGTGAAAGACGTGATCTTCGTTGGCACCGGCGGCCTTGGCGGCGACGTCGGCGTCATGCATGCGCTCCCCCACCAGCACGATGAGATCGGCGCACTCGGCGGCCTTTTTGCCGACGGCGGCGTGGCCCTCTTCAGTGGCGGCGCCGAGCTCGAGCATGTCGCCCATGATGGCGATGCGCTTGGCGTTCTCGGGCACGGGCATGTCACGCAGCACTTCGAGCGCTGCGAGCGCGCTCTTTGGCGCGGCGTTGTAGGTGTCGTCGATGATGACGGTGTGCTTGATGCCGGGAATGTAGCGAAGACGGCCTGCCGGAGCCTTGTACAGGCTGATGGCGTCGCCGATTTCCACAAGATGCATGCCTTTGGCGATGCCCACGGCGGCCGCTGCCAGGACGGCGTAGATGCCGTGCTTGCCGAGGACGTTGGGAACGAACACGGGGACGGTGGCGCCGGCGGCAGACATCTTGAAGCGCATGCCGCACTCGTTGTCGATCGAGCACAGGTAGGCCAGCGACTCGGGCAAAGCGCGCACGGTGGCTTCCTCGTGGAAACCGTAAGACATCACCGTTGCCTTGGTCTTGCCGCGCATGGCCCAGACGCGTTCGTCGTCGCGGTTCAGCACGGCGAACCCTTCCTTTGGCAGGCGCTCGACGAGCACCCGTTTTTCCTTGGCGATCTCGTCGATCGAGCCCATGAACTCCATGTGGCTCTCCCCCACGGCGGTCTCCACGCCGATGGTCGGCGCGGCGATGTCGCAGAGGTAGGCGATGTCGCCGGGATGGGTCAGGCCGTACTCCAGAACGAGCAATTTAGGAAACTCGCCGCCACCGAACATTTTCTGCATCCAGGCTTTGCACAAAATGCCCAGCCAGGCGAAGGCCGACTTGCCGCCCGTGGGAAGATCAAGCACCGACAACGGCAGGCCGATTTCGGTGTTGAAGTTCTTGGGGCTGCTGCGGACGCGAAAACGCTTGCCCAAGACGGCGCCGATGGCCTCTTTGGCCGAGCTTTTGCCGACCGAGCCGGTTATGCCGATGATTTCCGGCTTTTCTCTTGCGATTACCGCCTTGGCGGCATTGGCGAGCGAGGATTCAACGAATTTGCGCATAATCTGTAGTCCTTGCGGGTCAATTAGGTCCGCTCTGGGGGAATCTGGAGGTATTGTAACAGGTATTTTGCGATGTCTCCAAAGAGAGGTCCGGCCGAGGATTCGGCCCATTGGACGTCCTTGGGGTTGTCCAGCTCGACCACGATGACGAAGGCGGGGTTATCCACAGGGGCAAAGCCTGCAAAGGAGCCGATGTTTACGCCTTTGAGGTAGCCATGACCGTCAGGGCTGGGCACTTGAGCCGTGCCGGTCTTGCCGGCCACGAAGTAGCCGGGAACGGCGGCCTTCTTGCCGTGGCCCTTCTCGACCACGCTTACCAGCATGCCGCTGACCAGCGCCGCCGCGCGCTTGGTGATGACCTGGCGGATGACTTCGGGTTCGACCGTTTCGGCGGTGCCGTCGGCATGAGCGATGCTGCCGACGACGTACGGCTTCATCAGCTTGCCGCCGTTGGCGATTGCCGAGTAGGCCGAAGCCATCTGCAGCGGCGTCACCGTGATGCCCTGCCCAAACGAAGCCGTGGCGCTCCAGATGTCTCCCTTCTTGCGCAGCGACTCGATGTTGCCGCTCGACTCGGTGTCCAGGTCGATGCCCAGCGGGCTGCCGAATCCGAATGCCTCGACGTACTTGAGGAACTGCTGCGAGCCGACCAGTCGTGAGGCGTAGATGGTGCCGGTGTTGAGTGACTCGTCGAGCACCTGGGTCATGGTCTGCAGGCCGTGGGCCTTGTGGTCGGAATTCTGGATGGTGAACGGACCGATCTTGACGCTGCCCTCGTCGACGTAGGTGGAGTTGGGCGTGACCTTGCCGGCGTCGATGGCTGCGGCCATGGTGACGGCCTTGAAGATGGAGCCCGGTTCGTAGGCGGAAAAGACGGCCCGGTCGTTGAAGGCGCCCACGTCGGTGACGGCCGAGAGGTCGTTGGGGTCGAAGTCGGGCACGTTGCAGATGGCCATGACGGCGCCGGTGTTCGGGTTCATCACGATGGCCGAGCCGGTGTCTGCCTGATGCCTGATGACCGCCTCGCGCAGCTTGGTGCAGGTGACGTACTGGATGTTGCGGTCCAACGTCAGCGTCAGGTCGTCGCCGTCCTTGGCGGCGATGAAGCGGTTGGCGCCGCCGATGAGGTTACCGAGCGAATCGTCGGCGGCGACCGCGGCGGAAGTACCCGACAGCTCTGACTGCCAATGCCCTTCCACGCCGTACCGGCCGACGCGATTGCCGGCATCGTCGGAGCCGTAAAAGCCGACCGCCTGGGAGAACGATGACTTCTCCGGATAGTAGCGGTATTTGGAAGGGTCGAAGCCGATGCCGGCGAGGTTCAGCGCCTTCACTTCGGCCATCAGGTCGTCATCGGCCTTGGGTTTGAGCGGGACGTAAGGGGCGTCCTTGCGCGACAGCTTTTCGAGCAGCACCGGCATGTCCATTTCGAGCACCGGGGCCAAAGCGTTGGCGGCCTCTGCCGGATTCTTGATAGCCCTGGTGTTGGCGTAGACGGTGTAGAGCGTCTTGTTCACGGCCACCGGAAACTTGCCGTCGGGCGACTTGGGGTCAAGCGCGTAAATCGTGCCGCGGTCCGGGACGAAGTTGGAGTAACGGTCCCGTTGGCTCTCCGCCAAATCGGCATAAAACTGGCGTTGCAGCACCTGCAGCACGAACAGCCGCCAGCCGATGGCGGTCATCGCCAACGCCATGAATCCCTTGAGCACCATGAACCGACGCTCTTCCGAGGAAAAGCGCGGTGACTGACGCGCATGCGCTTGGGAAGGGCGCGGGCGGATGTACGGGATGCGGGGACTCATTTGCATGCCCCCTTCTCGTTGGTGATGCCGAAGTCGAACAGCTTGCCCGGACCGTTGGGATTGCAACCCACTTCGACTTCGTCGCCGTCAGAGACGCCGTCGCCGTCGGAATCCCGGTTGTTGGGATCAGTCCCGTAGAAGGCCTCGAGCGAATCAGACAGGCCGTCATGGTCGGTGTCGGACTGGGTGAGGACGGCACCGCCTCCGGAACCGCCCAAGCCGTTGCCGCCGCCGGTCTCATCGGTACCGTGCTGCACTTCGCCGATCTTGGCCATCGGCAAATGCTGCTGCAAGCCCGAGAGCAGCGACAGCACGAAGGAGGTCACGTCGGTGAAGTCGCCGGGCGCGTCGGTGCTGCCGATGCGGTTGAAGTTGGAGAAGCGGATATCTGCCGTGAGGTCGCCGCGCCGCGTGCCGGTGTCGATGCGGACTGCGCACTTGGCGCGATACAGGTAGTAATCGCGGCTGCCGATCCAGAATTCGCATTCCTTGAACGTCAGGCCCGCAAAAAGCGTCTTGGCGGCGGTCCTTTCGGCGTCGGTGATCGGCCGCTTGAGACGCGCCGCCTCGACCTTCTCGTAAAAGTCCTCCATCAGGACGTTGCCCTCGTCGGTGCGCACCTTGTAGTGGAAATTCTTGACGCCATCGACGGTTTCGTCCTCAAGCCGCTCGGCGACCGTGAAGAACAGGGTCTTCTTGAACAGCTTGACCAGCGACTTGGCGTCGTCGTCTGACATGGGCGAAAAGCCCGTGCCGACCATGGGAACGGTCAGCATCTCGAGCATTTTCTGCCGCGCGAGCCGTAACCACTTTCCCTTGAATTTTCCGAATTGGAGCACGCCCACCTTTTCGGGAATCGCGGTCAGGCGCAGGTAATCGATATCGCCGTCGCGGACGTAATCGCCGGCGAAGTCGTACGGATGGGCGCTGCCGATCTTCATCTGGAACTGATGGCGCGCCTTGAGCGCTTCGGGATCGCTCATGTTGAACGTGCCTCCCGAATGCCAAGTCAGCGCCTCGGGAGACGACTGGTAGGAGCCGTCGGCGCCCTTCTGCGCGGACGATCCGGAGTACGAGATGTCCGCAACCACGTCGACTGCCTTGAGCGAGACCATTTTTGCCTGCATGAAACGCAGGATCTCGGATGAGTACGGAAGCGCGAAAAGCAGCAGCAACAGCGCCGCGGCAAAGCCGGCCGCGACGACGGATATGAAAACGGTCAGCAGGACGTAAGGCTGCGCGTACCAGCGCGGACCGACATCTTGTCCTTCGAAAGGCTCCATAGGTCAGTTCGTCGGTTTCTTGAATGCGGCCATGAGATCGCTGTACGGGGTGATGTCATCGGGCGGCTTCACCTCGACGGGCTCGTTCCAGGAAGTGAACTTGAGCACCATGCTGAAATGATTGGCGTCGGAACCGGCGTCGGAACCGCCGGCGTCGCGGGAGGAAACGGTCAGCTGCAATTGCGCCAGCTCCTCCTGCCGCGTGTTGACCCAGACTTCCAGGGACACATCGCGTTTCGCCAACTCGTCGGCCACCTGCTGCATCTCTTCGGCCGAGAGCGAACGGCCGAGCACCAGGCTCTTGAGGTCCTGGGAAAAGGTCACCAACCGGTCGGGATGCATCGGCAGGATGAACCGCTTGATCGGCTGCGTGGTCATTTCGGTCAGCGCAAGAGGCACCGGCGTGCCGAAGAAACCGGGCTTGACCAATTCCTGGCGGAGCGATTGCCAGCTGGCTGCCGGACGCGAGCCGGTGGAGGCGGCGCCTTCCGCTGCGGCGGTCTGGGGAGAGCGGACGATCAGCGAAGCCAGCGTGCGCGCATCCATCGAGAACCATTTGCCATTCACCCGTTTCACCAAGGCGGCATCCTTGGCGGTTAGCGGAAGGTTGGAGAGCCTGGCATAAGCCGTACCGTCCTGTCCGGCGCTGACGTCCAGCGTCAGGTCCTTGCCGCCGTCACCCTGCCCGATCAAATCGAAGGTGGCCTTGCCGCTTGGCGGCCGGTCCTTCGGCATGTTCATGCCCCCTTCGCCAACGAAGACGATCGGCACCGGAGCACCTTTCGGATCTCCGCCCGCTGCGGCAATCGTCGACTCTGGAGCGAACGTCCCGATGGTGGCGGCTGCCATGAACGAAACGTCCCCGTCGAGCTTGTGCAGCGCCGTCAGCACGACTTTCTCCGGTCGCGTGGCGAAGAACACCGTCGGCACGAGCGCACCGGCAGCCATGAGCGCGAAGACGGCGACGATGACGGCTTGGCGTGACTTTTCCATAGCGATGGGACTATGTCTTGGTCAGATATTTTTTGCCTTTGAGCCGCGATGGCAGGAAGTCCTGGTGCACGTCCGGGGCATCGGGGGTGTAGACGTAGCCCTTGCCGTAGCCGACTTCCTTCATCAGCTTGGTGACGCCGTTGCGGATGTGCATCGGGACCGGATCGTTCGGCGCTTCGGCGATGTCCTTCTTGACCTCGCCGTATGCCCGATAGACCTCGACGGACTTAGGGGCGCGAGCCAAGTACACCACGCACTGCGCCAAAATCACGTCGCCTTCCGGCATGCCCAGCTGATGCACGGCTTCGAAAGCCGCCGTTGCCTGCACCAGCGCGTTAGGGTCTGCCAAACCCACGTCCTCGGAGGCGAAACGGACAAGGCGCCGGGCCACGTAGAGAGGATCGTCGCCGGCCTGGAGCATCCGTCCCAGCCAGTAGAGGGCCGCATCGGCGTCATTGCCGCGCATGCTCTTATGCAAGGCGGAGATGACGTTGTAATGCTGCTCGCCGTCCTTGTCGTACAGCAAGTGCGAACGCTTGAGGATTTTTGCGGCATCCTCACGGCGTAAGAGTACCACGTCGGCAGCCGCGGCGTCGACGCCGGTTTTGCGGGCGCCCAGGACGGTTCCGGCGGCCAATTCAAGGGCGTTCAGGGCGCCGCGGGCGTCGCCGTCAGCCACCTCGGCGATCATCCGCAATACGTCGTCTTCGGCTTGAACGCGTCCGGCCAAGCCGCGCGGCGCGGTCAGCGCCCGCCGCAGGAGCGAAACGATGTCGCCGGCCTCCAGCTTATGCAGCACGAACACGCGGCTGCGCGACAGCAATGCGGAGTTGACCTCGAAGGAAGGGTTTTCGGTGGTGGCGCCGATAAGCGTGACCGTGCCGTCCTCGACATACGGCAAAAAAGCGTCCTGTTGCGCCTTGTTCCAGCGATGGATTTCGTCGATGAAGACGATGGTGCGGGTCCCGGTCAGTTTGCGGCGGTCGATGGCATCGGACACCACCTGCCGCAGTTCGGCCACGCCGCTGGAAACGGCCGGCATCGACACGAAGCGCGACTTGGTAAGCGAAGCCACCACCCTGGCCAGGGTGGTTTTGCCGGTACCAGGAGGCCCCCACAAAATCATCGAGGGCACTTCGTCGGCTTCGATTAGGCCGCGCAGGGCGCTCCCCTCGCCGGCCAGGTCCCGCTGCCCTACGAACTCCTCGAGGGTTTCGGGGCGCATCCGGTCGGCCAATGGGGCTTCCTTGAGCCGTTGCTGCTTCGCCTTATAGTCGAACAGGTCCATATGCGGCCATTCTACGGGTTCCTTTGCGAAGTTGCGAGAACGGCCCTCCCACTTGCCCGTCCGTGACCAATGCCTTACGCTCTGTACATTGCCTGTTCCTTGCAGACCACGAGCAAAGGTGTCCCGATGTCTCCCATACGAGAAACGAGAGACGATCGCGTAGCCAAGCTTAAGGGAAAGTTCCTGGCACTGAACCGCCTGCGGCGGCTCAAGGAGTTCGTCCGCTACGACCGCGCCGCCGACGGCGACCTCCCCCACCCCTTTCCCCAAGACTACGTCGAAGAGTGCCGAGATGCGCTCTGGCAACTCCTCTGGGAGGACTACGAGAAAGAGGACCGGCTGCCTGATCTGGAGCGGCTCGTCCGCATGGTCAAACGCCGGCCGTCCAGGTCGTTCTACCCCGATGCCCCGTCGGTTCCCGACGATGACGACTTTTAGAAGGCCCGTTTTCATTGCGGGTCCTTTTCTTTTCCCCGGTTGACCCGAGCGACGGAACCTGTTACTTTTCCTCGTCCGCCCGACACCGTGTCGCGTGGCAACAGGAGGACTCCGAATGAATGACGGCCGCCCTTTCAAAAAGACGTCTCGCGTCCCTCTCAAGGACTACCGGCTGCCCGAAGCGCGTTTGGCGGTGCTCAAACGGTACGGCCACGACATCCGGCTTCCCGGCATCCAAGCCGCGGAAGCCGCCTCGGTCAAGCTGATCGAAAACGCCATCGGCTCGTTTCCGATACCCATCGGCATTGCCACCAACTTCGTCATCAACGGCGAAGAACGTTTGGTGGCGATGGCTATCGAGGAAAAGTCGGTAGTCGCCGGCGCTTCCTACGCCGCCAAGCTCTGCCGCGAAAACGGCGGATTCTCGGTGATCGTCGGACCGAACGTGATGCGCGGACATATCCTGTTCGCTTCCACCCCCAAGTGGCAGCATGACGCATTTGACCGCCTTGGCGGCCTTAACCAGCTGTGCCGTAAGGCCGCCGAAGAGCTGGACTGCTCGGAGCGCCAAACGCGTGCGCATTGCCGGCTTATCACCGACGGTTTCGGACACGAAGTCTCGGCGTGCCGGCTGGACGGAGGCTTCGGCAGGCCGAGCCTGCTGGTCATCAACTTCCAGATGGACGTCGGCAACGCCATGGGCGCGAACGCCGTCACCCGCTTCGGCGAGGATCTGGCAGCCCTGCTGGAGCCGATCATCGGTGCCAAAAGAAAGGCGGTAATCTGCTCCGATGACGCCACCCACCTGTCCGGTTCCGAAGTGAAGGTGCAGGCAGCGTGGCCCATCGCCCTGCTGGGCAAGGAGGTCGCAGAGACCATCGTCACCCTCCAACATTGGGCCGATGCCGACCCCGCTCGTGCCGTCACGCACAACAAAGGCGCGATGAACGGCGTGAGCGCGGTGGCGCTGGCGACGGGTCAGGACGTCCGCGCCATTGAGGCAGCTTCTCACGCAAAAGCTGCCTATGAGGGCATGCCCTACGCCTACAGCAAAACGCTGACGAATTACGAGATCCTCGACAGGAATCTCGTCGGCTGGCTGAAGCTGCGAGTGCCGCTTGGCACTGTCGGCGGCGCCACCTCGCACCCTACAGCCGTGCAGGTCCGCAAGCTGATGGACGTGGAAAATTTCCAAGACCTTGCGGCGGTCATCGGCGCCGTCGGTCTCGCGCAGAACTTCGCCGCGTTGCGCATGCTCGCCGACGAAGGCGTAGGCGAGGCGCATAGCCGCCTCAAGGAAACCTGAACTTCGGCCGCCCGTCCGGGCGGCCTTTCTTTTTTGGAAGATATCGTCTAAGGTGGCCTCGCTCTTCACGACCAGAAAGGCAGCCTAGAATGAGCGAAAAAGACATGCAGACCCCGGACGCGCCGGCCGGCGACCTCAAGGAACTGAACGCCAACGATGCCGTACTCGGCGACGAGGGTGTCCCCCCGACGGTCAACTCGGAACGCCCGGCCTCGCAGCCGCCCCAAGCCGCCCGAACCAGCCGTGCCATGCCGCAGCCCGTCACCGAAGCGCATCCGGACGGGGAGTTTTACCCCCTCAAACGAAGTGCCCTCAAGCATTTGCCCGGCGTCATCGCCGGCACGCTCATCGGCACGCTCGGCTTCGGCGTCCTGATCGGCATGCTCATCGGCGGCGCACGTTCCAAGCCCGCACCGCCCGAACGCGTCACGGTCACGGTGACCGTCCCCGCGAACGCCAACTCGCGCGAGGCGGTCGCCAAGCGCAACGTGGTCTGGCGCGTGCTGAACCACGACGCCGACAAGCTGCCCGAGACGCCGGAAAAGCGCCTGGGCGAAGCGCTCGACCTGCTCATCGGCAAGGACGCCGATCAGTACGCACGGATGGACGGCTTCACCGCCTTCATCAAGAAGGGCGCCGCGTACTTCAACGAGGAGCAGAGCAACGCCATCGAGCACGCCCTGGCCGAAGGCTCCCCTGCCGAGGTCGCAGAGGTGATGCGCAAGATCGTGGTGGCCGACGGCCAAGCCAGCGATCTCCTGCGCGGAGTCCTGTCCGACCAAAAGCGGATCAAGGCCGTGGTTGGCGGACAAAAGGCCCCGCTCGAGACCATGCCCGACGGCAGCCAACCCTGATTTTCCTCGTCGTTCCCACGGACGCCCGTTTGACCGGGCGTTTTTCTTTTGCACAGCGCCGACCCTTGCTTCTTTCCGCCGTTTGGCCTATCCTGACTGCACTGTCGGGGCGTAGCGCAGTGGTAGCGCGCATCGTTCGGGACGATGAGGCCGCAGGTTCAATCCCTGTCGCCCCGACCATCAAAGACCTCCGCGAAAAAGCGGAGGTCTTTGCTTTCCGTACGCCCGCGCTTTCGCGACGATGCATTTATCTGCCAAAAAAAGTGTGCTAAAGTGGCCGCGTTCTCATTCTCGTTTAATTTCACATTCATGAGCAGCCCTGAAAGTCGGCCACCCGCCCCTGAAAGCGCTGGCGAACCACAGGAGGGAAAGAGGGAAAATATGGCCGAGAGCGTACCCGACGCCGGCGCGGAGGATCGCGAACAACCGCGTCCGGGGTTCACCGTCGAGGCCAACCGGCAGTTCCTCGGTTTCCAGAAGGTCGAGACGACCAAGGTCGACGAGACTAAGCCATGGAAGCCGGCGCTTGAGGTGCGCGTAACCAACGCAGACGGCTCGATCGAGGAAGGCGTAGATGCAAACACTGCGTTCTTCACTTTCCATGGCGGGACCGAAGGCGCGCGGGACCTTACGGTTACCGCCGCAGCCGCCGGTCACGTCGACAGCCTGCACATCAGAGGCACGGAGGCAGGCAGCCACTTCGATTACCCGTCAGTCGAGGAGCTATTTGAGGACGTCGCCGAGCGCATACCCGACAATGTGGCGACAGATCCCGGCGTCAGCGCGTTCGACGTGGAAATGGGCAAGCCAATGGGACGCGAAGGTATTGCCTCACGGGCCGAGCTGCTCGCCGACGAGACGATCCGCGGCGAAGACGTCGTCTCCGCCGACCTCGCCCGCGAGGAGGTACTGGCGTTAAACCGCGAAGGCGCACCGGAGGCAAAGAAGGCATTCATCGAAAAATTCCGCCGGGATAATCCCGATTCCCGAATCCAGTTCCAACTGGTGCGTGGAGACGTGCTCGTTCCGGTAGTCGTCGCCCCCAAGCGCGAGACGACGAAACTGTTCCTGGTATTCGGGCCGGACGCGACCGGGGACAAGAAGACGCTCTACACCGCCGCGCCAGGCCGCAACATGCCTCGCCATCCGAACCCGGGACAACACAGGAACAAAGAGGGCGTGCTTAACGACAGCACCTTCAACGAGTCAGCGAACGCCTGGTTCGACACGGTGATGCTGGTCGGTAAATGAGAAGGAGAGAAAGGCATTACATCCGCCTAAAGCGGGTGTTTTTGTTTCCAAAGTTTCCCGTGAAACAAAAAGCCCCGGAAAACCGAGGGCATGACCTTCATTTGGTGGCGACCAGCCAGAGGCCGCCGGAATTGGACGGTGAGCCGATAGGTACGATCCAAGGCAGAAGCTTTAGCAGGCCGCGCACTTCGGCGTAACGCTTGGCGTCGTTCTGCGAAACGTAGGCAGCGCCGTAGGCCACGGCGACCGAGGAGGCGTGGGCAACGTCATGTGCCAAAGCTTCCTCGACAGAGTCGAAAAGCTCGGCGCAGGTGCGGCGGGTGGCCTCTGTGAGGTCGCTGCACAAGTGCCACCAGAGCGGCGCGACCAACCTGGCCAGCGCTTCTTCTCCGTATGCTGCGGTGAACTCGTCACGTCTATTCCGGCGCATCGACAACGTCAGGAAAGTGTCGTAATCGCCCTCGGCACGGATGTTCTTGCTCAACGTCTCGCCACTTAACGAAAGCGTGAGCAGACCGGACACTTCCTCGCGCGCTGCGGCAGCGATGGCGTTGCCGACGTTTTCGACGTTCAGCTGCTCGGCTTCGGCCATGGGCAGCATGCCGTCCTCGGCGGCGCGGCATGACGGCTCGATGTCGCGCATGAAGCGTTTGGCAAGTTCGGTCCCTTGGTGCGGCGCGAGCAGGGCCGCCAGATCCGTTCGAGAGACGGTCATGAAGCACCTCTATCGTATGCGAAAGAGCCTTTGCATTGTTGCCGTTACCGTGCAAACGCGCAACTCCGTTCCCTTTCCCCTCTTCGGTCGTATCCTCTATACTGATCCCATATTCATCCGCTTTACCTGCTATGCAGCCCGAAATCCACTCCTTCGTAAGGGAAGCCCTGTCGCGCAACATTCCGCGCGCAGACATAAAGGAGGCGCTGGCCAAAGCCGGCTGGCAAAATGACGAAATCGCCTCTGCACTGGACATTTACGCAGAGGTGGCATTTCCGGTGCCGGTCCCCAAACGCAAGCCGTACCTTTCGGCACGCGAGGCGTTCATCTACCTGCTGCTGTTCGTCTGTCTGTACTTGAGCGCCTTCAATTTCGGCGCACTGGTGTTCAACTTCATCAACCGCTGGCTCCCGGACGTCACCCAGTACGGCGGCGACGACCTCACGGCCATCCGCTTCTCCGTCGCTTCGCTCATCGTGGCTTTCCCGCTGTACCTGTGGCTGTCCTCGCTGATGCTCAAAGCCATCCGCAAAGACAATGAGAAGCGCGCCTCGAAGATCCGCAAGTGGCTCACCTACATCACGCTGTTCGTGGCCGCAGGCATCATCATCGGCGACCTCATCACCCTGCTGTTCAACCTCTTGAACGGCGAGCTGACCCTGCGCTTCGTGCTCAAGGTGCTGACCGTGCTGTTGATTGCCGGCCTGATCTTCGGCTACTACCTGTGGGACTTGCGGAAGGACGAGCAGGAAAAGGAAGCCTAACCGCCGCGCCTATGCCTTCTCTCAAGCCGAAAATGGCGTCATCCTCCCAATCGTTGCGGATTTTCGCGGGCCTGGTGTCGCTGATGGTCGCTGCCGTCATCATCGGCGGCATCTACGTGGCCGGTTCGCCCTCTTCCTCACGCGCTAAAATCCTGGACCAGCGACGAGCCGACGGCTTGAGCCAGGTCTCTTCCGCGCTTGATCAGTACTACGCCACTAACTTCGCGCTGCCCTCCGCCCTCGACGAACTCAAGAACTCGCCAAACGCCAACTACGCCTTAAATTCCATCGTTGACCCCGAAACGCAGCAGCCCATCACCTATCACGTCATCGACGCGCAGACCTACGAACTGTGCGCCGCATTCGCTTTCCCGTCGCAGGACCAGGCAAATGGCGAGCATGCCGCGCCGAGCAAGCCGATGCCCGTCGGCGCGTACCCCAGCGACAACATGAACTGGTACGTCCACGCCGCCGGCGAGGTCTGCCAGCGAGCCAACGCGGCGCAGCGCGCGCCGTTCCAGTATTGCGGCAACGGCATCGGCGTGAACGCCTGTCCTGGCGGCACCACCTGTACGCAACTGCCCGGCCGCAGCTCGGCGATCTGCGTGAAGACTGGGAAGGAATGCATGGCCGGCTGCGGCAGCGATGAGTGCACCATCGACAAGGGCGTTCCGCCGGTCGTCAGCTGCGCCGCGCCTGCGCCGAAACCCGGCGGCATGATGCCGGTAAAAGGCAGGGAGAACTGCGCCCTCTACCAAAACGTCAAGACCAATGAGCGCGCCTGCTACGGCTGCGCCAACGGCATCTGCACCGACCCGCCGCCTGGTTTTGCACCCTACGGCCGGCCTAGCGGCACCATGGGCATTCCTTACGCTTGCACCGCCACCGAAAGCGGCTGCGAGCTGGTCCAGTAATTCGCGAAAAAGCGGCGGCCCTGCGGCCGCCGTTTTTGGTTGCCGATTCGCTTCTTACTTCGCCAGCCGTCCGGCCTTCAGGGTCTGTGCCCACCATTGCAGCTCCTTCAACATGCCGGCCGCGCGCTCCGCGTAGGCAGGATCGGCAATCGCCCCCTTTTCGTCGAAGATCGTCTTGACGTTGCCGAAGTTCATGGTGCTGCGGACGCAGAACATGCCCAGGTAAGTCAGCACCGGCTTCAGGTTCTCGATTGCGCGGGCGCCGCCGAAGATGCCCGAGGAAACCCCGCAGAGCGCCACGGCCTTGCGGTCGTACTCCTCGAGCAGCGAGTCGAGGGTGATTTTGAGCTCGCCCGGATAGCCGCGGTTGTACTCGGGGGTGACGATGACCAAGCCGTCGGCGGCGGTCATGATCTTGCGCCAGCCGTCGGTGCGTTCGCACGGCTGTTTTGAATGATGGGTCAATTGCGTGGCCACGTCGCGGACGTCGACCAGTTCGGTGTGCATGCCGGCGGCCTTGACCTGTTCGAGCATGAATGAGGCTGCCTTTTCGGATTGGCGCGTTTCCCGCCCCGTGCCGAGCAGTACCGGAATGTAGAGTGATTCCATAAAGGTAAGGTGAATGACCGAAGGATAGCACGACGCCCGCAAGAGGGCACCATTGACTTCGACGAGGAAAAACGGCTCAATGGCATGGCGCTCACGAGAAAGCGAGGTCGTTCATGCCACCCACGTCGTCAAAGAGCATTTACGCCTTTCATCACGTCGTCTTCGACTTGGACGGCACGCTGCTCAACAGCATCGCCGCCTGCCACGACGCTTACGCGCATTCGGTCGCGCCGTTCGGCATCCCGAAAGAAGTCGCCATCGCCCATTATCACGCCACCACGGGCCTGCCGCTGCGCCAGCAGTACCGCCTGCTGTTCGAACAGGAAGGCGTCGACACGAAAGGCGTAACCTTCGGCCGTCTCCAGTCGGCCTTCGACGAGGTCTTCGGAACCCGTCCGGCGCCGTTCTTCGACGGCGCCATCTCGACCGTCAGCGCGCTGCATCAGCTCGGCACGGACCTGTTCCTGTCGAGCGCTTCGTCCGACGCGGTGGTGGCCAAACGCCTCCGCGATGGGTTCATCGGCGATGTCTTCAGGCTGGCCCTGGGCTCGACGGCGATTCCCAAAGGACGGCGGCACATCGAACGCTTCTTCCGGAGCCTTGGCGTGCCTGCGCATGCGTTCGCCCAGCACTCCGCCTTCGTCGGTGACGGCGAAACGGACATGCGCATCGCTCGTGCCGCCGGCATGTATGCCATCGGCATCGAAGGAACGGTCAGCGCGACACGGCTGCGCGCGGCCGGTGCGCATCGCGTCGCGCCGTCAGTGCGCATCCTCTTGGCCGATTCCGGCCCCTCTTGAAACCAAAGCGGACCCTCGCAGGTCCGCTTTTTTCGTCTATCCGAAGGTGAAGGCGTAACATTCCGCGCCCTTGTCTTTGAACTCGATGCGCAGCAGATGGGTGCCGTACTCCCCCTTGGCGTCAATCAGGCTGTACAACCGCTGGCCCGAAACGTCCACGAAGGTCTTACCGCCCTCCTCGACCAGGTCCGGGCCGCGCATTCCGGCGGCCACCGGCTTCCCGTCAAGCGTCACCTCCGCGCGGACGGTCTTGCCGTTGCCGCCCATCACCAAGTTGACGTTAGCGGCGTTGAAAGTGTAGACGATTGCCGATCCAGCCTGCGAACTCACGGCTTTTTCGGATTGGACATCCCAATAGCCGTCGAGCGCGAACATGTTGTGGCGCAACGGCGACGGAATCGAGTAGTGCCGGTCGGTATCCCTGGCCACGCCCTCGGGACTGGCGAAGTATTCCTGCCTGGAGTAACCGAGATAGGTTTCCGGGGAGCCGATCTTCGAGAAATCGATTTTCGTTTCGACCTCCGTCACCGGCATCTCGGCGGCCTTGCCTGCCTCGGCCAGCAGCAGCTGGATGTTGCGCTCGGTCTCGTCATAGGCGCCTTCGCCGAAATGCATCTCGCGCAGCTTGCCGTCCGCGTCGAAGAGGTAATGCGCCGGCCAATAATGGTTGTCGTAGCCGTTCCAGGTGGAATAGGCGTTGTCGAGCGCCACCGGGTAATTGATGTCGTGACGCTTGATGGCGTCGCGGACGTTGTTCACGTCCTTCTCGAAGGCGAACTCGGGCGTGTGCACGCCGACCACCACGAACCCTTTGTCCTTGTACTTCTCATACCATGACGTGACGTACGGAAGGGTGCGGATGCAGTTGATGCAGGAATATGTCCAGAAATCGACCAGCACCACTTTGCCCTTCAGGCTGTCGGGCGTAAGCGGTTCGCTGTTCAGCCAGGCGGTAATTTCGGTAAACGGCGGCATCGCGTCAGCGAGAACCGGGAGCGAAGACTTGTCTCCCTGCTTCACTCCGCGTGCAATCTGGGAGACGCCCGGCTTGGGCGCGCCGGCAGACGAACTGCCGAGGTCCGTGCCGTTGCGGCCCAAACGGGTATCGACCACGTAGGCCATCAGCACCAGGGCCGCCGTGGCCACTGCGCCGATGAAAAGGAACTGCTTGGTCTTGTCGGTGGGAGCGCTCATAGGTTGCCGGTAAAAGATGACGGATAGAACTGGATCAGCCAGGTCTGAAAGGCGATGTCGTAGCCGGTCAGGATCAGCAGCGCCATTCCCACGACCAATACGCCGAAAATCTTGTTCAAGACCGACTGCCATCTTCCGAAGGCGACCAGCCTGCGTTGCAGGGCATTGCCGCCATAGGCGATGCCCAGCATAGGCACGCCGGCACCGAGCGCATAGGCGAAAAGCAACAGCAGCGTCGTGAGGAAGTCGGGATTGCGGCTGGCCAGGGTCAAAATCGATCCCAGGATGGGTCCGGCGCAAGGCGTCCAGATCAGTCCGAGCGAAAGGCCGACCATAAGTCCGGACGCGGCGTCCGTGCGTTTGCTCGCTCCGCTGGAGAGCTTGCCGCTCCACCGCGCCAGCACCGGCTGCAGACTTGCCATGGCCCTGTCGTAGGCTTTCTCGAAGAGCAGCGCCAGTCCGAAGAGGAGCAGCAGTACCACGGCGACGGTGCGCAAGACGGAGTTGCTGACGCCCAAGAAAGTACCGAACGTCGCCAGGGCGGCGCCGATGAGGCTGAAGCTGCCCACGAATCCGACGATGATCATCAGCGGCCGGAACTTGGACTTGCCGCCGCTGGTGCCGAGAAGGAACGGCAGCAGGGGCAAAATGCAGGGCGCGAGGATGGTCAGGAAACCGGCGACGATGGCAAGAAAGAAAAGGCTGTGCATAGGGCGTTTATCGGCAACAAAAAAGTGCCACTACGTTTCGTAAGGCACTATACCACACCTGCCCGCCGGTTACATCGCCTGCAGGTAGCGGGTCACGCCGACGAACAGCAGGCCGACGGCGGCGGCCGTGACCAGCCAGTGCGCCGGCATCCGACGCTCGGCCTTGCCGTCCGCCTTCCAAGCGATGGCAAAAATCACCAGCATCAGCACCTTGGAGGCCTCGCAGAAGGGGCAAATGGTGCCCAAATCGCGGATCTCGATGAGCGACAGGTTGATGCCGAACACCAGCGAGAAGAGGGTGAAGGCCTGAATCGCCCGATAGGCCTGAGGCAGGAATTTCTTGTATGCCAGGGCGGCGATGGTGACGAAGTAAGCCAGGCCAAGGAAAGACAACGGCACGCCCAGCACTTCGGAGTAGATGCTCTTGTTGACGATCTCGCAGGACAGGCCGGCGCCGAAGTTGCAGAGGGAGCCTTCGGTGGTCTTAAAGTGCAGGTACGTCAAATATCCCATGAACAGGGTGCCGAGACCGCACAGGGCGACGATGATCCTGTCGATTTTGCCGAACGAAGAGGCGTTCTGCATAGAATGCATGCTGCCAGGACGTTACCACGAAAACAGGTGATTGTCGAGGTGGCCGGGCGGGCGCGCTTGCGCCCGGCACGACCGTCGTCTAGGCTGAAAGCAGTCCTGAATGCTTGGGACTTTTACCGCCCCGGGCACAAAGGAGACAGCCGTGAGAGCCAAAAAAATTCTCCTGCAGAACAGCACGACCAACGTGCTGTATGTGCAGGTCATGGTGGAAAACGACACGTTCATTGTCACTTTGCACGGACGCATGCCGTTGGACCGATGCGATACGGTGCCGCCGAAGAAGATGGCGTCCTATTCGGTCAACGCGGCCGTGCGCCGCTGCATCACGCCGGCGGAACGGCTCAACTACACCGTACGCAACAAGTCGGGCGGACCTCTCGACGTCGACGTGCGCCCCGACGCCAAGCGCGAGGCCATCGTCATGACCGTCATCGCCCAAAAAAACTGACCGCGCGGCATGAGGCGCAGAAAGGAGAAAGCGCATGCGATTTTACGCCGTCAACGCGACCGGCATCACCCTGCACGTCCGGCTGGATCGCGATGCCAAGGACGAACTCGTCCTGACGGTCAGCAAGCGGAAGATGGAACAGCCGCCCAAGCCGCTTTCCGCCTACGTGCTGGCCAGCAGGACGCCCACGCGCATCGCCCACCTGGACGAGCGCAAGTCGTTCACGCTCAAGAACCCGGACCGAATGATCTTCGAAGACTTCCTCGACAGCGACAAGGATCGGATTCTCAAAGTGACCGGCTTCCTCAACTGACTCCCGCGGCTGCCGCCGCGGGCTTTTTTTTCGCCTCGCGGCGCGGTACACTCGTACGGACGTTCATCCGTCCCCACATGCTCGAACACCTTTCCGCACAAGACCCCGAAATCGCCGAAGCCGTACGCAACGAAGTCGCCCGGCAGAAGAACGGCCTGGAGATGATCGCCTCCGAAAACATCGTCTCCATGGCGGTGCTCGAGGCGCTGGGCACGCCGCTGACCAACAAATATTCCGAAGGCTACCCCGGCAAGCGCTACTACGGCGGCAACGCCTGCATCGACGTCATCGAGAATGCGGCCATCATCCGAGCGCGCAAGCTGTTCGGTGCCGAACACGCCAACGTGCAGCCGCACTCCGGCTCGTCGGCCAACGCGGCGGCGTACTTTGCGCTGGCGGAGCACGGCGACACCATCCTGGCATTGGACCTGGCCCATGGCGGCCACCTGACCCATGGCAGCGCGGTGAACTTCTCCGGTCGGCAGTACCGCATGGTCCATTACGGCGTGCGCAAGGAAGACGAGCGCATCGACATGGACCAGGTACGGCAGCTGGCGCTCAAGGAAAAACCGAAGGTAATCGTAGCCGGCTTCACGGCGTATTCGCGCCAGCTCGATTTTGCGGCTTTCCGCAAAATCGCCGAAGAAGTCGGCGCGTACCTGATGGTGGACATGGCGCACTTTGCCGGTTTGGTGGCGGCAAGGCTGTACCCGGACCCGATACCACACGCCGATGTGGTCACGGCCACCACCCACAAGACCTTGCGCGGGCCTCGTGGCGGCCTGATTCTCTGCAAGACCGAAGACCGGCTGCGCCCCAACGACAAGAAGACGCTGGCCCAGCGCATCGACAGCGCGGTCTTCCCCGGCATGCAAGGCGGTCCGCTGGACCATGTGGTCGCGGCCAAGGCCGTGGCCTTCAGGGAGGCGCTGGACCCGGCCTTCGTTGACTATCAGCGCCGGACCATCGACAATGCCCGAGCCCTTTCCGAAGGGCTGACGGCCCAGGGCTTCCGGGTGGTCACCGGCGGCACCGACAACCACCTGCTTCTGCTCGACCTGACCGCCGCCGGCATAGGCGGCAAAAAGGCCGAGGAGGCGCTCGATGCCGTCGGCATCGCCGTCAACAAGAACATGATCCCCTTCGATTCGCGCAAGCCGACCGACCCGTCCGGCCTGCGCCTGGGCACGCCGGCGTTGACTACCCGCGGCTGCGACGAAGGCGACATGACGCTCATCGCCGCGCTCATCGCCCGCGTGCTCAAGGCGCCGGACGACGAGCAGGTACGAACTGACGTTTCTGCCGCCGTCCGCGAGCTGGCGGCGCGACGACCCATCTACCCCGAACTGCAGTAACCTGGAAAGGAAAACCATGTCAGCGAAACCGATCGACGGAAAATCCCTTGCCGCAGCCATCGTGGCTCGCGCCCGACGCGACTGCCTCGAATTGGGCTATTCGCCCAGCTTGGCGGTAGTGATCGTCGGCGACGATCCGGCTTCGCACCAATACGTGCGTCTCAAAGAGAATGCGTGCCGTGAAGCCGGCATCCGCTTTGAGCGCCTGTCATTCGCCGCCGACGCCAACATCGGCCTGATCGTCCGTGCCATCGAGACACTGAACCGTCGGCAGGATGTCGATGCCATCTTGGTGCAGCTGCCGCTGCCCGAGCCGCTCGACGAGAGCGTGGTCATAAGGACCATCGACCCGGTCAAGGACGTCGACGGCTTCCACCCCGACAACGCCGATGCGCTGGCCAACGGCTCACCGCGACTGATCCCCGGCCTGGCAGCGGGCATCACGGCACTCATCAAGTCAACCGATGAGCCGCTGCGCGGAAAGAAGGCCGCAGTCATCGCCAACAGCAGGATTTTTTTCGATCCGCTGGCGATCGTGCTGCGCTCGGCCGGCATCGAGCCGACCTACCTGCGTCCCGACGAGGCCGCGCGCGCCCGCGAGGCCGACGTCATCGTCATCGCCATCGGCCGCGCGCACTTCCTGAAGGCGGAGATGGTCAAACCGGGCGCGATCGTCATCGATGTCGGCACCAACAAGCTCGACGGCAAAACCGTCGGCGACGTCGACCTTTCCGCGTGGGAACCGGCGGCATTCGTCTCCCCCGTTCCCGGCGGCGTCGGTCCGATGACCGTGGGCATGCTCATCAAGAATACCGTCGAGCTGGCCAAGAAGCGGCGCGGGCACGGATAGCCTCTACACCAGCTTGCCGATCAGCCGTGCAATGGTCAGCAAGGCACCGACCGCAAGAATCGTAATCGAGACGTAAGCGACCCAGATCGGCACGCCCAGAGCTTTCTTGACGGCGTGCTTTTTCGTTACCGCGACGTAGAGCAGCGCCACCAGTATGGCGCTGGTGCCGCTGAAGACGGCGCCGGTGAAGCCGACGATGGTGACGAAGTCCTTCACGCCCAGCAGCATCAGCGTGAACGGCGGCACGACGGTCAGCATCCAGGACCAGAACTGCGAGAACTTGTAGTCATAGCGGAAGGTGTTCCGGAGGTTGGTGGCGCTGGCGAAGAACGCGGCGGTCACGGCCAGCAGGCCGGCGATGGCCCCGACCTTGGCGATGCCAGGGCCCAGCACGGCCTGCAAGCCCTTCACGGCCTCGGTAGTGGTGGCCGCACCGGTCACGCCCAGCACGGTCAGGCTGAAGGAGGCCACCAGCGTGGCGGCCGAAAGCGTGCCGATCACGATGGCCTTGCGGTAATTCTCATGCTTGCCCTTGAGGATGTCTTCCATTTCGAGAATCGCCGGCAGGCCCGAAAGCGAGAACAGCAGGATGCCGTACGGCAGCAGCAGATCGTGACCGGAAACCAGCGGCAGGTAGTTTTCGAGGCGCACGTGCGGCAGGCCCAAGTACAGGATGACGGCCATGGCCAAAATCATGCCCGTGGTGACCACCGTGCCGATGCGCGTGACGAAGCCGAGGCCGAGGTAGATGAGGCCGGCGCCGACGGCGGCCCATCCGATCTGGTACAGCAGCGGCACCCCGCCGAAGAACGGCGACAGCAAGTTGGACAGGAAGGTGCCGCCGACCACCATATAAGCGAGCAGCGCGCCCCAGAACCCCAACATGATGGCAGCGGCCGCAACCGCCTTGGCGCGGCGTCCCAAGTACCGTTCCACCAATCCGACCAAGCGAAGCGGCACCGGACAGGCGATCGCCGCCTCCGCGTAGTAGAGGTGCTGCATGAGCTGTACGCTGGCCAGCACCACCAGGTAGATGATCGCCGGCAGCACGCCCGATCGCGAAAAGGCGTACGGCACGCCGAAGATGCCCACGCCGATGATGGAGCCGATGAGCGTCAGCACCGCTGAACGAAATGCCTGTCGATCGGTTTGCATGTGCACAGTATAGCACGCCGTTCCATTGCCGCCGCGTCCGTCTGGGCATATGCTTGACCCTGACGTTCTTTCGCCGCCATCACGAGGTGCCTGATGAGCCTTTTCGGCAAAAAATCAGGTCCTGGCTTGCCCATCCTGATTGCCAACGGTTTCGCGCCATTCCCGCTCCCTCTCCAGCTGGTGCAGCTGGAATACTGGAACCGCGGATTTCCCAGTCACGTCATCCCTTTCCGGTTGATCGACAACCGTGATGTCAACGTTTACGCGCGGAACGTGGCAGACTCGGTGAAACGCATCTGCGACCGTCACCGGCTGGCACGAATCAACCTGATGGGCTTGAGTCTTGGTGCCGTCGCCGGACTGGCGGCCATCAAGCGGTTGGGCATCGCCTCGCGCATCGCCACCTTCGTGGCCGTGGGCGGACCGATCATGGGAACCAATCTGGCCTATGCGGGCTTGCCGACGATCGTGTTCTCGCGCATCGGCGCGCAGCTGCTGCCTTCCAGCCAGTTCGTTCAAAAGCTCGCCTCGGAGCCGCTGCCGCACGGACCTCGCTACGTCGCCGTCGCCGGCAGCAACGATCTGGTTTGCCCCACCTGGACCGCGTTGTTTCCCGGCGCCGAGCACATTGTGCTCAAGTTCCACCACGTGGGCGTCGTCGGCGATCCCGGCATCGCCGATGCCGTCGCGCCGTATCTCGGCAAGCAGCCCTCCCCGCGATAGGAGGGCTTTTTTAAACCTGACTGGCCGTCTGCTCACAGTTTCTCCACCCATTGTCCCGTTTTTCGCATTGAAACAAGGGGGACGCTACAGTACAGTAGAACTGTTATGTCATCCACCGGACGCATCCCCCCGCAAAATATCGAGGCCGAACAGTCGTTTTTGGGCGCCCTGCTCATCGAAAAGGACTCCCTGCTTCGCGTCGAGGACATGCTCCGCCCCGAGGACTTTTACCGCCAGTCGCACACCGAAATCTATCAGGCCATCATCGAGCTGAACGACAAGAAGGAACCCATCGACCTGCTCACTCTCGGCAACCGCCTCAACGAGAAAGGCAAGCTCGAATCGGTCGGCGGCCGCGCCTACCTGATCGAGCTGACGACGATGGTGCCCACCGCCGCGCACGTCCAGCACTACGCCGGAATCGTCCAAAAGAAGGCCACGCTGCGTCGCCTGCTGTCCGCCTCGACCGAAATCACCAGCATCGCCTTCGACGAAGACGAGGACATCGGCGAGACGCTCAACCGCGCCGAACAGAAGCTGTTCGGCATCTCGCAGAACTACCTCAAGACCAACTTCACTCCCATCAAGGACGCGCTCCACACCGCCTTTGACCGCATCGACGAGCTGCACCGCGAGCGCGGCAAGCTGCGCGGCATCCCCACCGGCTTCACCGACCTCGACAGCCTGCTCGGCGGCCTGCAACGTTCCGACCTGATCATCCTTGCGGCGCGTCCGTCGGTCGGCAAGACGGCCTTCGCCATGGACATCGCCCGCCAGACGGCGGTCAAGTACAAGGTGCCGGTCGGCATCTTCTCCTTGGAAATGTCCAAGGAACAGCTGGTCGATCGCATGATCTGCGCCGAAGCCGGCGTCGACCTTTGGAAGATGCGCACCGGCAAGCTGAACGACAGCGGCGATGCCTCGAGCGACTTCGTGCGCATCGGTAACGCCCTCGGCAACCTGTCCGAAGCGCCCATCTTCATCGACGACACCTCCAACCTGACCATCACCGAAATCCGCACCAAGGCCCGCCGCCTGCAGAAGGACCGCGGCCTGGGCATGCTGGTGATCGACTACTTGCAGCTGATGGAATCGCGCAGCGGCAACAAGAACTCCGACAACCGCACCCAAGAAGTGGCCGAAATCACCCGTGCGCTCAAAGGTTTGGCCCGCGAACTGAACATCCCGGTGCTGGCGCTGTCGCAGCTCTCCCGTACCACCGAAGCCTCCAAGCCGGCCATCCCCAAACTGTCGCACCTGCGCGAATCCGGTTCCATCGAGCAAGACGCCGACATCGTCATGTTCATTTACCGCAAGGCCGCCGACAAGAACTACCGGTTGGACGAAATCCCCTTGGACGAGCGCTACATCGGCGAAATCCACGTGGCCAAGCACCGCAACGGCCCCGTCGGCGAAGTGAAGCTGTTCTTCGACGAGGCCCGCGCCAGCTACCGCAACCTGGACCGCCGCGCCATGTCGCAGATGGCCCCGGCCATGGCCGCCGCGGCACCCGCAGCCGCCCCGCCATCCGCCCCGCAATTTTGACCTGGCCGACCCAGCACGTATACTGATCCCCATACTCTTCACCGATCCCTATGTTCGAGAAGCTCAAGCAGTTCAAGGAACTCCGCGACAAGGCCAAGGAAATCCAGACCTCCCTCGCCACAGAATCCGTCGAAGGCTCCGGCGCCTGGAACAAGGTCAAAGTCACCATGGACGGCAACCAGAACGTCACCGCCGTTTCCATCGCTGACGAGCTCCTGACCGACAAGTCCAAGCTGCAGGACGGCGTCCGCGAGGCGGTCAACGACGCCGTCAAGAAGGCCCAACGCAAGATGATGGAAAAAATGAGGGACATGGGCGCGCTGCCGGGGATGGGTTAAGGAGCCCGAATGACGACGGGCGCAAGGCGCGGGACGACCGCCCCGCGCCCAGCACGCGCCACTATTCCGCACCGATGCCGAAATTTCCCAAGACAATCGAGGACCTGATTGCCCAGCTGGGTACATTGCCCGGCGTTGGCCCGAAGACGGCTGAACGCTATGCTTTTTCGTTGCTCAAGCGCAGCCGCAGCGAGCGCGAGCGGCTGGCGCAGGCCATCACGGCGCCGGACCAGATGCTGACCACCTGTTCCACTTGCCGCAACTACACCGAGTCCGATCCCTGCAACATCTGCGGCGACGTCAAGCGCGACCGCGAGGTCATCTGCGTGGTGGCCAACGAGCAGGACTTGCTGGCGCTGGAGCACACCGGCGAGCATCGCGGGCTGTACCACATCTTGGGCGGCACGCTGTCGCCGGCAGACGGCATCACGCCGCGCGAGCTGACGGTGCGCGAGCTGGTGGAGCGCGTGCGCGTCACCAAGCCGCGCGAAGTCATCCTGGCGTTCGACCCGACCATCGAGGGCGAGTCGACCACGCTGTACGTCTCGCGCCTGCTGGCACCGTTCGGTACCCAGCTCACCCGCCTGGCCCGCGGCCTGCCCATCGGCAGCGAACTCGGCTACGCCGACGAGGTCACCCTCACCGACGCCATCAAGGGACGACGGGTGCTGCAGACGGCGACCGCACCTGCAGAAACCGTAATCGAACCGTTCTAAGAACGGCCGCCCCAGTCAGAGGGGGCGGCCTTTGCTTTAGATGGCAGGCAGGGCCTTTTCGTTTCCGGCATCACTTTGCCATCAGCCATGACCTCGCCTCCGAAATAAGTTTTTCCTCCGGCCTCTCAACGAGCATCTCGTCGATCAACGACAGCAGCTCGGCACGCGCCTGCGAAAAGCGGGGCCGGGAAGCGAATTTTTTCTCGTTCTCAATGAGGTCATGCGCGAGCGAACCGAGAGCGGCTTCGATCGTGTCGAAAGCGTTATCGCCTTCGTTGGCGAATTTCGGATCGACATCGACTATCACGAAGTGCTTTGCGTCTTCCCCGACGCGGTTGCCGTAGACGAACTGGTCGCTGCGGCAGTCGCTCCAGAACTTCCGCTTCTGCCTCCAGGCATCGGCATAATGCCGCACGAGCGAACGGTACGTCTCCTCGAGTTCGCCCTTTGCCCCTTCTGGCAGCGACTCGGCCTTGGCGACGTTTTCACCGTCGATCTTTTCCACGACCGTAAAGACGGCCTCCTCGCCCTCCTTGTTCCGTTCTCGGCGTGTCTCCGTCGACACGACTCTTAGGCCGTATTCGTCCCTAAGGCGCGCGAACATCGCCTCGCCCTCGCGCTGGGCGGTCTCGAGGTCATCGAGAGTCTGACCGTCGGCAGCGCGGCTTTCTCTTGCGAGCTTCCATGGCTCGCCCTCGATCTGCCACAGACGGACGTTGCCAGCGTCAAAAGAGGTCGGCTTCAGCCTGCCGGCAAAACCTTCGTGTTCGCGCTCGCCTTGTTGCTCATACGAGGAGGTTCCTTCGCGCATACGACGATAGGGTACCATCTGCCGTCAAAAACGGAAGACGAACCGGCCTTGGCGATGATGCCCGAAGCCCGCAGCTTGTTGCCTTTTGCCGCCAAACGTGAAGAAATGCAGGCAGTGTTCCTTTACCCCACCAAAGGAGAGCCATCGTGCTTGAACCGCTCATCAACGAAAAGCAACGACCGCTCTTCGAGAAGATCGTCAACGCCACGGTCGAGGTGCATAAGCTCGGGAGGAACGGCAAGACCGTTCAGTACGGCACCGGTGCCGTACTGACTGCCTGCGGGCTCATCATCACCGCCGCGCACGTCATCCTTCGTTCGCGCGTAGTGATGGTGCGCCGACTGCGGCTGGACAAGAAGCGTTGGCGCATCTGGAAGTACAGCAAGCTCAAGGCCGACGTCATCTACCGCGACCACCGCACCGACATTGCCATCCTCAAGTTGCGCAAGCCGCCCAAGGGACTGGAGGCAATCGCCCTTGGCGACAGCAACGCGATGCACGTCGGCAGCCCGTTGTTCCGCGTCGGACGAGACCGCATCCCTCTCGGCGCCGGATACGCCATCAAAGTGCAGCCGTGCTGGCGGGGCAAGAGACGTGTCCGCGTCCCGCAGGGCAACGGATACGTAATCAAAAAGAAGCCGTACCTCCGGCGAATGCGCGTGCTGCACGTCGGCATGGACGTCCATTCCGCCGCCAGCGGCGGCCCCGTCTGCAACGAGAGTGGCGAGCTCATCGGTGTCTGCCTGGAACGGCAAGACGACGACAACTCCCCTCCCCTCGCCTATGTCGCGGCGCTCGAGGACATTCGCCGACGCGTCCTGAACCGCAAAAACGTCCGAGAACATCTGGAACAGTCCCCCGAAACCGCAGAGCGCATCTGCGGTCCGCAATGAACCGCCGGTCTCGGCGGTTTTTTCGTACCAAAAAGCCGCCCTTACGGAGCGGCTCGGCCTGCTTACGCCTTGATGTCCTGAATGGCGATCGAGGTGAACGGCTGGCGGTGTCCCGCCTTGCGCTTGTAGCGCGTCTTGGCGTGGAACTTGATGATCGTCACCTTGTCGTGCTTGCCGGCACCGGTGACCTTGGCGGAAACGGTGGCACCCTGCACGGTGGGGGCGCCGACCTTCACGCTCTTGCCGTCCTCGTCCATGACGAGAAGGGCGTCGAGGGTGAGGACGTCGCCCTCGGCCGCGTCGAGCTTTTCGACACGAAGCGTGTCGCCTTCCTTGACCAAGTACTGTTTTCCTCCCGTTTGGATGACTGCAAAATGCGCCATATGCGAAACACGAAATAATCACGCTTTTTCAGCGAAGTACCGATAGTCTAGCGGAAGGCCTCCCGACTGTCAACATCCGGAGCCACGTTGGGGCCAGATTCAGCCCTTTGGCTCCAAATGCTCGCTAATCGGCAGCCCGATCCGCAGTCCGTGAGCCTCGGCAAAGCCTGCGTTTACCTCCAAGACCCTGTCTATGGGGACTTTGGGGGCGTAAGTGGGTAACGCACCGTCCGGGCCAGGCACCGGCAGGTTGGTGGTGATGTCGGCAATCTGGCCGTTGCTAATCCAGATGATGTCGATAGGGAACCGCATTTCCTTCATCCAAAAACCGTACCTATCGGGCTGCTGGAACACGAAATACATGCCTTCATTAGGGCCAAGACCGGCGCGACCGGACAAGCCGCGTTCGCGCGCAGGCTCGGTCACCGCAATCGAAACGTCCACACGCAAATCATCGCCGACCGTGACATACCCGCTCCGGAACCGGGACTGCAGCGTCGTCAGCACCAACGATGCGACGATGACGATGCCAAAAGCGGCTCCGGCCAAGAGGGACCGGTTGGTCGATCCGAGAAGGAAGGACAGTTTTTTTCCCTGTTGCGGCGCGTCGGACATAGGTCAGGCTTTTTTACGATACGCGAGCATGGCAACGGCAGTCAACGCGACCAGAATGCTGGCGACCATGCCGATGGCCGCCACCTTTTCCCACCCCTGCAGGATGAGCGTCGAAGTCCCGAACAGGGCCGCCACGAAATAATACAGCAGCACCACCTGCCGCTGCGACCAGCCGAAATCGAGCAGCCGGAAATGCAGGTGCGAACGGTCACCGGCCGCCGGCGACTTCTTCTGGAGCAGCCGGCGGACGATGACGAATGCGGCGTCGAAAATCGGCAGTCCCAGGACCAGCAACGTCGTGGCAATCTTTCCGCCCGAGATGATGGCCAGCGTGCCAAGAAGGAAGCCCGCCATCGTCGATCCGCCCTCGCCGAGAAAAATCGAGGCGGGACTGCCGTTGAACAGCAGGAATCCGGCGAACGCCGCGGCGACGATGACCGCAAGCACCGCCGTGTCCGGCTGCGACACCTCTTTCATCAGGCTGACGGCTGCGACGACCAGCGCGCCGATGACGGTCACGCCGCTGACCAGGCCGTCGAGCCCGTCGAGGAACTTGGTGGTGTAGGTCATGCCCAGCAGCCACAGCACCGTGAAGGCGTCGGCCAATGGCGTGACCTTGTAGGGGATGCCGGCCAGCCACAGCACGGTGACCGAAAACCCGTTCAGGTACAGCTGTCCGCCGAAGGGATTGGTGACGAAAGTGATACCGATGCCGCTGGCGACGATGGCCAGCGCGGCCAGTACTGGCCAGACGATCTGTTTCCAGGGCCGGAGATTTCGGGCGTCATCCCAGGCTCCGCCGAACATCAGCAGGAAGGCAGCGATGACGATGCTGATCAGGAATTTCCCTTTTACGTGCAGGCCCGGCAGCCAACCGAACCCGATCGCCGTCGCGACCGCCACGGCCATGGCGACGAATACCGCCACGCCGCCCAGCAGCGCCACCGGCCGGCCATGCGCCTTGCGCTCACCGTCCGGCCGATCGACTACTCCCGTGCGCCAAGCCAAAAACCGCACCAGCGGGGTGACGCAGGCGGCGACGGCAAACGATATGGCGGCATTGAGCAAAAGCGTGGGCATGGGCACCGCGTTACTGTAGGCAAAGGTAGCACGGTCCCGGACTGCGGAAAAGACGCGGCCGGATGATTTCGAGAAAAAGAAAAGGCGCACCGGAAGGCCGGTGCGCCTTTCGACAGCCGTCAACGACGGCGGTCAATCAAGAAGCTAAGGGAGAGAAAGAACCGTCAGCCCATGTACTCGCGCACGATGTCGCTGGTATCCACGCTGTAATGCGTGGACAGTGCGGCGACGACCAGGTCTTGAATGGCCTGTTCGTGCAGTGCCGAGGTCGGCGAGTACGGGTTGGCGCGGAAATAGTTGCCTACCGCGCCGCGGTAGTTGGTGAAGTAGATCGCATGGATGAACCTGCCCTGGCGATTCCTGTAGACGAAGTTGCCGGGACTGGCCAACTGCGCCTTCACCTGCTCGGTAATCTCGACGCCTTGACGGCGCAGGTCCGCCTCGCGAATCGCCATCGCCACCCGGTCGAGCCGGATGCCGTTGACGCTCGAGATGACGAACAGCCCGCGGCCGTACATCTGGATGATGACATCGCCCTTGGCCCGCTTCGGCTGCTGCGGCTGGGGACGGGGACCGGTGACTTTCCAAGACTTCTTTTTGCCCTGGCCAGCCTCCTTGACCCACGTACCTGACTCGGTATTGCCGCGCCGGGCCACCGCGCCGAAGCGCTGCGACTCGGAGCGGCCGAAGACCACCATGACCTTGCGGGTCTTCTTGCCTTCCACCTGCGGCAGCATCTCGACCTCGCGGCCGATGGCATGCCGGAAGTAGTCGCCGATGGCGGCGTGCCACTGGCGTTCCATTTCGCCGAGCGCCTTCTCGGCCTGAACCGCGAACGTTCGCGTCTCACTTTTGACGCGGCCCGCGTCGTTGACGACAAAGGGGTGAAGGGTCGCCTCGAAATGGGCTTCCGTGCCGACGAGGATCTCGTCGATGCGGAACAGCTTCCGCACGTCGAGATCGTGCATGTCCTCGGGATTGTCGTACAGCATCCGCACGTTCTGCTCGATTGCCCCGAAGGCGACCGAGGCGAGTGCGTAGACCTTGTGGGGGTCGTTCGGATACTGCGCGTTCCACCCGAGAATCATGTTCCGCAGGTGACGGGGCGTATGCGGCGTCGGATCGACGTTCGCTTGCGCCGCCGGCATGGGATCGGCCTTGCCCTCAACAGGCTCGGCCGCGTCCATGTCCTGCAGCATGCCGTCCACGAGGTCGTCCCCGTCTTGCGACGGTTCGGCAGCCTCGGGCTTGGCATCGAGCGACCGGGGAGCGATGTCCTCGCCCGTCAGGTCGTTCCGGCAGATGACCAGGAAGACGCCTTCCATGATCCGGAGCAGGTGCTGCAGCTCCTTGCGGTCTGCGGCATCCATCTCCTCGACGCGAGCGCTCAACTCCTCGAGAAGGAGGTGAAGGCTCGACGTCTTGTTTTCGGCCACGCTGTCCGGAAGGACATGCTGGTCGAACCTCCCGCCGCCGCAATCGAGAAACAGGTATCCCCTGGCCTCGAGCTGCTCCGGCGAGAGCGTCCTCTCTTCCTCCCAGTCGCGCCGCCGAAGCTGGCCGGCCGGGATGAACTTGAGACGCGGCGCGTCGACGCAACGGAGCGCCTTCCGCACCACGACGTGGCCGCTGATCAGCCAAGCCATCACCAGCGCCTCCGTGTCCGGGGACACGTGCTGCACCAGCGTATGAATCATCTGCTTGCGAACGGCATGCGCGTAACTGACCTGGTTCATGACGACTCTCCTCGGGTCAAAAAACCCTAGTCCGGATAGGCCGGACACCTTCGGTTGTCAAACCGCCCTCTCCACGCACTATGCGCAGAAAGAACAACAGACTATAGCACGAAAACACCTTTCTGTCAATCCGTCCATGCAAACAAAAAACGCTCTGCTAAGCGTTTTTTTTGGAGGGGTTCCTTTTTGATTTCAGACCTCTACTAAGCCGAATTGGCCAAGATTAGCGGATAGCCACCGCTCCCGTGCCGCTGTTAAGGTAGTCGACGTCAGTCACCGGCACCAAGCCCAAACCCTGGATCTTGCCATCAAGGGAATCCATCGACTCGTCAGTGACTACGGATAAATCCAGCTTCTGCCGCTGGTTCTGCAGTTCATTGATGCGCCGTTCCATGCTGCGAATGGCAAAACCCTTCTCGGTGGCGCTGTTGTTCAACACCAAATACCCGGCGAACAGCGCGATGACGCCCAGCGCGATCAGGGCGTTCAGCACGCGGATGTCACGCCACAGCGGCACGTAGGCGAGGCGCGCCTCGCGGGCCGCGGCAAACGACGGCGGATTGTAGCTTGCATGTGTCATGGCTTCTTGATGGCAATGCGCAGCTTGGCGCTGCGCGACCGCGAATTCCGCCTGATTTCTTCCTCAGAAGCCGTAATCGGCCGTTTGGCGACGACCGTCCCCTCTCCCGCCTCGGCCTTTTCCAGGAAAAAACGCTTGACGATGCGGTCCTCCAGCGAATGAAACGAGATGACCGCCAGGCGGCCGCCGGGCGCCAAAGCGTCCCACAGCGCCGGAAGCGCCGTGCGGACGTTGCCGAGCTCGTCGTTTGTGGCGATGCGCAACGCCTGGAAGGTGCGCGTCGGGAACGGCAGCTTGCTCCGCCGGTAGAAGCCGGGGACGGAGTGGGCGATGACGTCCACCAATTGCGTGGTCGTCACGATTTTCGCGTCGCGTCTGGCTTTGACGATGCCGTCGGCGATCTTGCGGGCCCATTTTTCCTCCCCGTACTCCCACAGGACCCTTGAAAGGTCGTCTGCGCTCCATGAGTTGACGATGGAGGCGGCCGTCTCGTCCTGGGTCCGGTCGAAGCGCATGTCGAGCGGCCCGTCGAAGCGGAAGCTGAATCCGCGCGTCGGGTCGTCGATTTCGAGCGACGAAAAACCCAGATCGAGAAGCGCCGCGTGAATCGGCCCGAAGGACTGGGTGTGGAGGACCCGCTCAAGATGGCGATAGTTCTCGCGGACAAGCATGGCGCGAGAACCATAGGCACCGAGTGTACTTCGAGCCGCTTCGAGCGCCGCTTCGTCGACGTCGAGGCCCAACAGCTTTCCGTTTGGCGCGGTCTTTGCCAGCGCGGCGGCGGCGTGTCCGCCGGCACCGAGCGTGCAATCGACCACGTTCTCGTTCGGTTGCAGGTTGAGGCCGTCGATCGTCTCACGGAGGAGAACTGGGATATGCATAACTACACTCCCAGTTCGCCCATCCGTTCGGCGATGTCGTTCGAGTCTTTTTCTGTTTTTGCCTTGTAGGCGTCCCAGGACTTTTTGTCCCAGATTTCGATGCGGCCGTAGAGGCCGGCAACGACGGCATCTTTGGCGATGCCAGCGTAGCGGCGCAGGTATTCCGGCAGCACCACCCTCCCCTGCTTGTCGATCTCCACGTCCATAGCGCCGGCGAGCATCAGGCGCGCGAACGCACGGGCGTTCGCCTGGCTGAATGGAAGTGCAGACAGTTTTTCGGCGAGCTTTTTCCACTCGGCCATCGAGTATACGAAGAGACAGTTGTCGAGACCCCTGGTCACGACGGCGCCGCCCTTGAGCTCCTTGCGGAACTTGGTCGGTATCGCCAATCTCCCCTTCTCGTCGACCGCGTGGTTGTACTCACCGATAAACATGACAGGAAAAAGTGAGCTGCGGATAAACGGGATTTTACGCTCATTTCAGCGACGTTTTGCCGCCCGAGCAATTCCCCATTTTTCCCCACTTAAAACCACTACAGTTCAACTATA
Source organism: uncultured Gammaproteobacteria bacterium (assembly GCA_964491475.1). Lineage (GTDB taxonomy): Bacteria > Patescibacteriota > Patescibacteriia > SG8-24 > SG8-24 > JAHFIW01. Next base: position 363,194 of record CAZBFO010000001.1, read on the forward strand.
CACCTTTTTTCACCCCGCAACAAGATGAACCTGTGCATATTTTTCATCAAAAAAGACCGCAACGAGTGCGGTCATTCGAACGAGTATGGAACGCCGGTGATGAGGCCGGCGAGTGCGCGCAGGTGCGCCTCCATGTGGTGCTTTGAGCGATAGGCGGACAGCTCATCGTCGGCCATTTCTGCTAACGTCTTGTGCTCTCCGTCAGGAATGAACACCGTGGCCAGCGGCGACTTGAATGCCGGACGCAGCGTTCCCCTTTCGGTCTCGGCGACGCGGCCGCGTTCGCGCCGAGTAAGCACCAACGGCTGCGGATGAAGCGCGTCCATGTAGGCCAGCGCGTCGACGAAAGTGCAGGCGCGAGCGGCGTCCGGATAGCACCACAGCAGGTCCAGATACCCGCGGATGCCGAGCTGCTTGGTGGCCCACTTGACGTTAGTGCCGGGAAAACCCCCGAGCACGTCGATGTGAAAGGCGGAGTCGATCACCATGACAGGCGCCTTGGCGATGGCATAGGCGGCACGGACTTTACCGACGGCAATCTCCTCGGCGGACTCCGCCTGCAGCTCCGGAAGGTCGACGTCGAGGCGAACGACCTCGATGCCGTAGCCGCCGAGCACGCGGGCGACGCTCGTCACTTTGGCGGCGTTGCTGGTGGCGAATGACAGTTTTAGCATTGCCACGCTTCAGGACGACTGACTCGCCCGGAAATCCTCCAGCAACGGAAAAAGTTCCGCGGCCCCGGCGATCGTTTCGCGCATCATCTCCTCGTACGGCTGCGGATCCTTTTCGCCGATGTCGGCCATCAGCCGGTCGTAGGCCTTCCGGGGATCGTCATCTTCCTCCAGGGGAACGTCCGGAGGCAATGCGCCGTCGGGAGAGGTATGGGGCACGTTGAACTGCTGCGCGCAGCCGTCGCACACCAGCGGATGATGCCCGCAGCCGCAAGCGACCAACGTAACGACCCGAATCTTTCCCTTTCCGCACTTAGGACAGTCCATCTTTGGCTCCTTGTGGATGGCCAGCCCAAAGTAGCAACTAAACAAGCACCGTGCAAACGCGCGGTGCTTATCCGGCTCCGCAAAAACATGCGGCTCGCTTTACCCAAAGCGCTTTCGCACCGGAGACTTCCTGATGTACGCCAACGCTTCTTCCGCGGTATCGACCAACCTATAGATCTTCATGTCCTCTTTCGAGGCGGCGGCATAGTCCTTGATGACCGTCTGCTCGATCCATTCGAGGAACGGCGTCCAGAATTCGCGGCCGACCAGGATCATGGGAATCTTCACCGAAATCTTCTTGGTCTGAATCAGCGTCACCAGCTCGGTAAGCTCATCGAGCGTGCCGAAGCCGCCGGGGAAGTAGACATAGGCCTGCGCCGCGTAGGCCAGCATGACCTTGCGGACGAAGAAGTAATGGAAAGCCTCGCCTTTCTCCACGTACGGGTTTGCGCGCTGCTCAAAGGGAAGCTTGATGTTCAACCCGAACGAATCCCCTTCCTTGCCGCCTTCGGTCGCTCCGCGATTGCCCGCCTCCATGATGCCGGGACCGCCGCCCGTGACGACGCTGTAGCCGTCGTCGGCAAGCAGCTTGCCCAACTTGCGGGCCTCCTCGTACCAGCGGTTGCCCGGCTTAAAGCGGGCCGATCCGAATATCGAAACGCTCTTCTTGACGTCGGCGAGGAAATTCCAGCCCGAAACGAATTCAGACATGATCCGCAGAACGCGCCAGTGGAGCGACGATCGGAAATCGTAATGATGCTCGTTTTCGGGCAGGAACGCGGCGGGGAGGTTGGTCGGACGGGAAGCGGTCTTGCGGGGCTTTTGCGCCTGCTTCGCTTTTCCGCGAAAGGATTTTTTTGCAGTCATAGGGATGGTAACGAACGCGGGTATCGTAACACGACGCGACGGCAAAACCAACGCGCAGCTCAACGCGCCATCATCCATGTCCACAGCAATACCGTCGCCGCGGATTGCCAGGCCAAACCGACCCACGCCGGAAGATGCGGGTGAAAGAAATTGTGGTTGCGCGCGTGGAATTTTGACATGAAGCCCCACAGCTTCCGGTGGGCGACCATTTCCAGGCCCCACATGACGTCCGGCACGAACGAACCGGCCGCAGCGGCGATCAGGGGAATAGAAATGCCGCGGGTCCAGGAGTAGTAGCCGAAGACGGCAAGAAACAGCGAACCGTCCACCGCCAAGATGCCGGCGAACCGCAATATCTCATTGCCCTTCTTGGTCCATTCCCCTACAGGCTCGTCGCCGTGCGGCAGGAAGTCGGCTAGGTAATGCGAAATCCAGCCGACCCCGAAGGCGGCGACGGGATTGGTGATGCCGAGCGCGGAAACCGCGGCGACGCCGACGGCCGCATGTCCGACTAAAAACATAGGTCAGGCAAGAAAACTTTTTGCGCGCTTTTTGCGATGCCACGAGACGGCGAAGCGGTGTGCCTCGTCCCTGCAGCGCTGCAGCAGCGGCTTGAAGGCGCGCGCCAGCCGGGCGAGCTCGTAGTCGCCCTTGTCGTAGACCAGCTCATTCTGCTTGCGATCCGGCCCCTTGGCAATGCCCACCAGCGGGATCTTCAGGCCGTACTGCGCCAGTACATCGCGCGCCGCGCCCATCTGCGGGGCGCCGCCGTCAATCAGCAGCAGGTCGGGCAGCGGCCACGACTTGCCGTCCTCCGGCCGGACGGTCCGCGCGAAGCGGCGCATCAGCGTCTCGCGCATCATGGCCACGTCGTTCGGGCCTTCCACGCCCTTAATGCCGAAGATGCGGTATTCCGACTTCTTCGGCTCGCCGTCGACCATCACCGCCATGCTGCCTACGGCATCCTGGCCGGAGGTGTTGGAGATGTCGTAGCACTCGACACGGCCGAAGATGTTGATGAACTCGGCGTTGCGGCTGTCGTCATGCTTCATGACTGATTCGTCGCGCACGTGCTCGAGCGCGTACAGGCGGTTACGCAGGTCGGCGGCGTCCTCGAAACGCTCCTCTGCCGCCGCCTTGGCCATCTCGCGCTTCATCTCGCCCGAAACCGCGTCGCGGCCGCCTTCGAAAAAGCGCATCAGGCGGCGAACGATCTTCTTGTACTGCGCCGAGGTGATGTCGCCGGTGCAGACGCCGGGGCACAGCCCGAGATGCCGGTAAAAGCAGGGACGCTTGCGTCCCGGTTTGCAGGTGGTCCAGGGAAAGGACTTGCGGAGCGCGTCGAGGCTGGCCCGCACCGCTGCGGCCGACCCGAACGGTCCGTACACCTTCAGGAACTGCCTCTTGGGCACGCGCGCCAGCTCGTAAGCGCGTATGAGCACGGGCTGCGGGTAGGCCTCGCGTGTGAACGCCAGATGAATGAACGACTTGTCATCCTTCTCCATGACGTTGTACGGCGGCTGGAACTTCTTGATGAGCTTGGCCTCGAGCATCAGCGCCTCGACGGCAGTGGGCGTTTGCTCGTAGTCGATGCGTCGTATCCTGGTGACCATCTGGGCGATGCGCTCGTCGGCGGGCCGCACGAAATAGCTTCCCACGCGCGAACGCAGCGAAGTCGCCTTGCCGATGTAGAGCAGCTTGCCGTCGGCGTCCCTCATGAAATAGACGCCGGGAGTCGGCGGCAGCTCGCCGTTCTTGATGATGACGTGATCCGGTATGGCCATACTGATGTCCCAGCATCCCACAAGATGGTCGGAAAATCAAGATTTGCGGGTCCGACCGGCACCCATTGACAAAATCGTATTTTGTGCTAAGGTCTGGCGTTCGGCAAAAAGCCGACATAGGAGGAATCAATGAACCTTGCACACGCGAATACGCCGCAAATCGACGCGTCCCGCACCGTCGACAACGCCCGCAAGCTCGTGGAAATGATGCGCGGCTGCTACTGCAGCCTCGACCCCGCGGACCGCGCCGAAGTGCTCAAGCTGGCGCGCGCCCTGCGCACCCTGCTCGACAAGAGCGGCATGACCCTCAAAGAGGTCGGCTGCTCCGCGGCGGAGATCAACGACATCATCGTTGCCACGCCGGGCCGGACCGAAAGCGTCTCGTCGTTCGGGTTCCTCCAGGAACAGATGGCCGATGAGACTGCCGAGCTGGCGGTGGAAATCGACTCGGACCTGCTCGAGGAGGACGAGCCGGAGAAGGAGGAAATCTCCAGAGTCCGGCGCAAGCCGGAAGGGCACCTGTCCTTGATTTGCGGCAGCACCCGCGAACCCCACGTCCGAGCAGACGTGGCCGCCCTCTTGAGGGACTTCAGCGACGCGCAGCTGACCGAGATGTTCGACCTCATCCGACTCGCCGGCTGAACAAGCGCCCGCGCCCGAAAGGCACCCTTGCTGCGGGTGCTTTTTTTATCCCCGCATGATTGACAAAACCGCCTTTTTCTGGTACGTTCTGCGGTCCCCTTTTTTGGGGCGAGACAGGAGAATGCAAAGATGGACCTTCAATCGGCCGACTCGTCCACGTACCTCATGGGAGCAGCGCTCGTGGTGGCCGTCCTCTGCGGCCTCGTCACTGCCATCGCCTTCGCCCTTCGCGGGCACTTCGCCGAAGCAAGAGCGACCAAGCTCGTGACCGAGGCGCGGAACCTCATCACTCTCGGCATCTACGCCAGGGACGAGCAAGGCAAGCCCGGCCCGGCAGAGCTGCTGGGCGAGGCCTACCGCCTGCAGAAGCAGTTCGGCCTCAAGGCCGAAACCATCGGCCTGCGCGACGACGCCGAGATCGACGAGCTCATCAACCGCGCCATCCGCGGCGACGCGCCGCCTGCGGCCAAAGCCGCCAGCGAAGTCAGGAATCCGGTCGTCTATGCGTTCGATGACACCGGCTCGATGGGCCACCTGCCCAGAATCATCCACGACAAGATGCCGCTGGTCGCCGGGCAGCTCGTCGAGAACGGCTACCTCGAGGATCCGGGGGTCCGCACAATGGCCATCGGCGACACCATGCCCACCGAGGACGTCGCCGAGACGCATGCGGAAATCCTGGCCGCGGAAGACGGCACCGACGAATACCTGAAGAACTGCGCCGACATGGCCGCAGGCCTCGAGCACCGCACTGGCCCCGACGACGTCGACTGAACGTCGAACCAAAAAGAGCACGCATCTCGCGTGCTCTCTTTTTTTACTTCGGCAGCAGCCGCTTCAGGTACCGCGCCGTCCAGGTGTCGGAATAGTGCGCCACTTCTTCCGGCGTGCCGAGCGCGACCACCCGACCGCCCAAGTCCCCTCCTTCGGGACCGAGGTCGACGATGTAGTCGGCCGTCTTGATGACGTCCAGGTTGTGCTCGATGATGACCACCGAGTTGCCGCGTTCCACCAGCTTCTCCAGCACTTCCAACAGGCGGCGGATGTCCTCGAAGTGCAGGCCGGTGGTGGGCTCGTCCAGAATGTAGAGCGCCTTGCCGCCGCCGCGCTTGGCCAGCTCGAAGGCCAGCTTCACGCGCTGGGCCTCTCCGCCGGAGAGCGTCGTGGCCGACTGGCCGAGCTCGATATAGCCGAGACCGACCTCGTTGAGCACGCTCAACTTGTCGTGGATGTACGGAATGTCCTTGAAGAACTCGTCGGCGTCCTCGATGGTCATGGTGAGGATGTCGTGGATGCTCTTGCCCTTGTACTTCACGTCGAGCGTCTCGCGGTCGAAGCGCTTGCCCCTGCAGACGTCGCAAGTGACGTAGACCGTCGGTAGGAAATGCATCTCGATGGCGATCTGGCCGTTGCCTTCGCAGTTCTCGCAGCGGCCGCCGGGGACGTTGAAGCTGAAACGGCCCGGCTTGTAGCCGCGGAAGCGCGCCTCCTCGGTGGTGGCGAACAGCTCACGGATGTAGTTGAAGGCGCCGGTGTAGGTGGCCGGATTGGAGCGCGGCGTGCGGCCGATCGGCGACTGGTCGACCATCACCACGCGGTCCAGGTATTCGATGCCGCGGATGGCCTTGTGCTTGCCGACGGGCAGCTTGGAGCCGTTCAGCAGGTTCGAGACGTGATTAAAGAGGATGTCCTGCACCAAGGTGGACTTGCCCGAGCCGGAGACGCCCGTGACGCAGACCATGCGGCGCAGCGGAATCTCCACCTCGACGTTCTTGAGGTTGTTCTCGGTCGCGCCGATGATCTTGATGACCTCGCGGTTCTTGGTGCGGCGCGAAACCGGCACGCGAATCTTCTTTTTGCCTTGCAAATACTGGATGGTCAGCGACTTGGTGTCCTTGAAGATTTCCGGCGTCGGACCGGCGGCGACCACCTCGCCGCCGTGCTTGCCCGCACCAGGACCGAAGTCCACCAGGTAATCGGCGGTCATGATGGTGTCCTCGTCGTGTTCCACCACGATGATGGTGTTGCCGATGTCACGCAAGTTCTTGAGGGTCGCCAGCAGCTTGTCGTTGTCGCGCTGATGCAGGCCGATGCTCGGCTCGTCCAAGACGTACAGCGCACCCACCAGTCGCGAACCGATCTGCGAGGCCAGGCGGATGCGCTGCGCTTCGCCGCCGGAGAGCGTTCCGGCCGTGCGTCCGAGCGACAGGTAATGCAAACCCACGTCCAGCAAGAACTGCAGGCGTCCGACGATTTCCTTCATCACGCTCTCGGAGATTTCTGCGTCGCGACCCTTGAGTTCCAGCTTGGTCAGGAAGGCATGCGCCTTGTCGATGGCCATGGCAGTGAGCTCGACGATGTTCTTCTCGTTGACCTTCACGTGCAGGCTCTCCTTACGCAGGCGCAAGCCTTTGCAGTCTTCGCAAGGCTTGTCAGACCAAAGGTGCTCCACGCCAAGGCCGGTGCAAGTAGGGCACGCGCCATACGGGCTGTTGAACGAAAACAGGCGCGGCTCGATTTCGGGAAAGGAAAAGCCGCAAGACGGACAGCTGAACTGGCTGGAGAGCATGCGCTCGCGGCCGTTGCCGTAGACCACGTTCACCACTCCCCCTCCGTATTGCAGCGCGTTCTCGACCGCTTCGGCCAAGCGCGCCTGCAGCTCCTTGCCGCCGGTGACGGCGTCGGTCTTGGTGATCGTGTCCACGACCAGCTCGACGGTGTGCTTCATGTTGCGGTCCAGCACCAGGCGCGTACGCAACGAACGGACGTTGCCGTTGACGCGCGCGCTGGCAAAACCGGCGTTGTACCAGTCATACAGCAGCTGGTGATACTCGCCTTTGCGACCGCGCACGGACGGCGCGAGAATGTAGGTATCGGCGTACTCGCGGCGCTTCTTGCCGAAGGCGTCCTGCGACAAGCCTTCGCCATAAGCGTCCTTGGCCTCGGCCATGATGTGGTCGACCATCTCCTCGGCGGTCATCTTGCGAATGGCCGTCTCGCACTGCGGGCAATACGGCTTGCCGACGCGGGCGTAGAGCACGCGCAGGTAGTCGTAGATTTCGGTGATGGTGGCCACCGTCGAGCGCGGATTCGAGGAGTGCGCCTTCTGGTCGATGGAAATGGCCGGCGACAGGCCGGTGATGTCGTCCACATCGGGCTTCTGCATCTGTCCCAGGAACTGACGGGCGTAAGCCGAGAGCGACTCCACGTAGCGGCGCTGCCCTTCGGCGAAGATGGTATCGAACGCCAACGAGGACTTGCCCGAACCGGACAGTCCCGTGAAGACGATCATCTTGTTGCGCGGCAGCGACAGCGAGACGTTCTTGAGATTATGCTCGCGTGCGCCCTTGATTTCAATGGTTTCTTGCATAATGTCGGTTGCGACGACTTAGCAGCATACTGCTGTTCCGATTGCCGGTCAAGGTGACTAGGTGCGACCCTTGCCAAGAACCCCTTTTTCGTGCATAGTGTCTCGTCGCGTTCCTTGTCCGTCCAAGTAGGAGTCCCCCATGTCAAAGAAGAAAAGCGTCCGAGGTGCGGTGATGTTTGGAGCGACGGCGACGCCGTCGCGCAAACTGCGACGCCGCGAGCGAGCGAAAATCGCCTCACTTGCCTGGGAGATGAGAAAGAAGCTTCATGTCGCCTGCGGGCTTGCCGCGGACGACGAACACGCGTTCCACAACCTCAAAATAATGACCGTGCTGATCGAGGCGTGCGATCTCGCCCGTAGCTGTTCCGGCAGAATCCCGCCGCCGGTCCCGAAGGAAGAAACCGCGATGTCGCAGGGCAGCCTGATCATTGGAATCGAGCTGCAGATGGAGTTGCTCAAGCGGCTGGCGACCGTCGCTGACGAAGGCGTCAGCCTGACGACCGACTGGGCACGCAAGTATTTTCTCCGCATAGACTGGAACGTATCGGTTCTCTGCGCCTCGGTTGCGAAAAGAGTGGAAGCTGCTGCGCGAATTGCGCAAGAGCGCTGAATCCGTCTCTCCGAAGAACCCCCTGCGGGGTTCTTTTTTCTTGCGCGGGCCGGCTCTTGCATGCTTGGAAGGTTTGGGCTTAGATGCTAGGGTGGTTCGTTGGCCCGACGGCCGCGTTCATTGGAGAAGTGCCATGGCAGATATCAAGGAGTACGACAGTATCATCGCTTCGGCAGATGCCTTCAGGGAGCTCATGTCCGCGACCATCCGCGACCTGTGCCACGCGGCACTGGCGCTGATCGACAGAGGAACGACACCGTCTCCTGCGTGCGCACGCTCTTGGCTTCGCGAAAGGCCATTTGCGAGGCGCAAGACCTGCCGCTCACGCGGCCCCAGCGGAAGGAAACCGGCATCGGTCGCGACAGCCTGCGGATGACCGTCGGCAGCCTCGTGAGGACCGCAGAAGCGGCCTTCAAGCAGTTCGAGCAGGTCGACGAGAACGGAACGCCTGACGACATCGCCAACTGGCTGTTCACGCAGGGAAAAACGATCTTCAAGGCGTTCGTCTACCTCATCGGCGACCTGCTTTCCGAGCGGAACCTGCACGATCTCGTGCAGAAACTCGAACCGCTCGGCTGACCGCTCAAGGCTTCCGCTTATCGGAAGCCTTTTTTCTTTGGCACGGGGCTCTTACGCGACTCCGCTTTCTTTTTCTTTTCGTCTTCCTTTTTCAGCATCCTGATTTCATCTCGCAGCAGCGCCGCGAGTTCGAACTCCAGGTTCTTGGCCGCCTCGCGCATCTCCTTTTCCTTTTCGGCAATGACTTCGGACAGATCGCGCGTTTCGGCCTTCATCTCCAGCGCCAGCAGGCCCTTGGCCTTGCGGTCGTCGCCCTTCATCAGGTCTTCCATGATGTCCTTGACCGCCTTCTCGATGGTCTTGGGCGTGATGCCGTGGGCCTCGTTGTAGGCCATCTGCTTGGCGCGACGACGTTCGGTTTCCTTCATGGCCCGCTGCATCGATCCGGTAATCTCGTCGGCGTAGAGAATGACTTCGCCGCGCACGTTGCGCGCCGCGCGGCCGATGGTCTGAATCAGCGAGGTCTCGCTGCGCAGGAATCCTTCCTTGTCGGCATCGAGAATCGCCACCAGCGTGACTTCCGGAAGGTCCAGACCTTCGCGCAGCAGGTTCACGCCGATCAGCACGTCGTAGGTGCCGCGACGGAAGGCCGTCAGCGTCTTGACGCGGTCGATGGTGTCGATGTCGCTGTGCAGGTAGGCCACCTTGTACTTCTTTTCCGCGAGATACGCGGACAAGTCCTCGGCCACCTTCTTGGTGAGCGTGGTCACCATGATGCGCTCGTTCAGCTTGATGCGTTCGTCGATGCGGCCGATCAGGTCGTCGATCTGGCCCTTGTGACCGTCCTTCTCGGTGACCGACAGCACCGTAATCTTCGGATCGACCAGGCCCGTGGGACGGATCACCTGCTCGGCGATCTGCGCCGACTCCTTGTACTCGAACGGTCCGGGAGTGGCCGAGACGAACACCGCCTGCGGCACGCGTTCCTCAAACTCCGCAAAGCGCAACGGACGGTTGTCCTGGGCCGACGGCAGGCGGAAGCCGTATTCAATGAGCGTCTTCTTGCGGGCAGCGTCGCCGTTGAACATGCCTTGAACTTGCGGCAGCGTCACGTGCGATTCGTCGACGAACAGAAGGAGGTCTTTGGGGAAATAGGCCAGCAGCGTGTCCGGCGGCTCGCCGGGCATGCGGCCGGAGAGGTGACGCGAGTAGTTCTCGATGCCATGGCAATAGCCCACCTCGCGCAGCATCGCCAGGTCGAAGTTGACACGGCGCTCCAGGCGCTCGGCCTCAAGCGGCTTGCCGTTCCTTGCAAACCAGTCGACGCGCTCCTTGGCCTCGGCGCCGATGGCGGCGACCGCGCGTTCGCGCTCCGGCCCGCTGGAGATGAAATGCTTGGCCGGGAAAATCCAATATTCGTCTTTCTTTTCAATCGGCTTGCGCGTGACGGGATCGATCAGCGTGATGGTCTTGATGACCTGCCCGGGCATGTCCACGCGCACGATGACTTCCTCGTGCGCCGGCATGATCTCGATGACGTCGGCGCGTGAACGGAACGAACCGCGAGTGATGTCGGCGGTGGTGCGTTCGAACTGAATCTGCACCAGCGAGCGCAGGATGTCGCTGCGCGTGAGCGGCTGTCCCACCTTGAGGTGCAGGTGCGAAGCACGATAGGCCTCCGGCGCACCAAGGCCGTAGATGCAGGACACCGACGACACGATGATCACGTCGCGGCGCGTCAGCAACGCCTGGGTGGCGCTGTGGCGCAGACGGTCGATTTCCTGATTGATCATCGCCTCCTTCTCGATGTAGGTGTCGGAGGTCGGCAGGTAAGCCTCCGGCTGGTAGTAGTCGTAGTACGACACGAAGTACTCCACCGCATTCTTGGGGAAGAACTCGCGGAACTCGTTGCAGAGCTGGGCCGCGAGGGTCTTGTTGTGGGCGATGACCAGCGCCGGTCGGCCGGCGTTCCTGATGACGTTGGCCATCGTGAAAGTCTTGCCCGTGCCGGTGGCGCCGAGCAAAGTTTGGTATCGTAAACCGCGCTTCACGCCGTCCGTGAGCTTCTCGATGGCCTCGGGCTGGTCGCCCTTGGGTTCGTATTTGGAGACAAGTTGGAAGTCCATTCGGAAAATCGTGAAAATTTTGCCAATACGCAAAAACTCCCGGCGGAGCACCTACTAGGGTACCCCGGGAGCCGACGAGTTGTGCCTTGACCCTACAACAAAAGGGCGGTCCGGTCAACCGGGCCGCCCTGCTCTCCAAAACGGAACGGACGCATTACGGATGCGTGAACGAATCCGCATTCGCCGGCACCGCCACATCCAGCGAGAACTGGTCGCGGATCTTCTGGGCCAGTTCCTCGGACGCGTGCGGCTCGCCGTGGTTCAGGTAAATCTTCTTGGGCAGCTTACGTCCGCTGGTGCACCATTTGAGCAGCTTGTTCTGATCGGCGTGCGCGGAATACGAGCCGATGACCTCGACCTTGGCGCGCACCTGCACCTCCTCGTGGTCGATGTACACCGACTTCGCCCCTTCGCTGATGGAACGCCCGACGGTACCGACGGACTGATAACCGACCACCAGCAACGTGGTGTTCGCATCGTTCAGGTAGTCGACCAGGTGGTGCATGATGCGTCCGCCGTGCATCATGCCGCTGCCGGCGATGATGATCTTCGGTTTCGGCACGGCAAGAATGGCGCGCGACTCGTCGGGCTTCTTGGTAATGTTCAGTCCGGGGAACTTGAAGAAGTCGTCGCCGGAAGCTTTCAGCTCCGCGGCCTCTTGGTCGTAGTATTCGGAGAACTGGTGGTAGATGGGCAGCGCCTTGATGGCCAGCGGACTGTCGAGAAAGGTCTTGGTCGCCGGCACCTGCTTGGATTCCACCAGGTTATTGAGTTCGTACAAAATTTCCTGGGCGCGCTCCAGCGAGAAAGCGGGAATCAGCAGCGTCCCTTTCCTGTTGAAGTTGTCGATGACCGCAGCCTTGAGCCGTTCGGCGCGGTGCTGCGGGTCTTCATGCACGCGGTCGCCGTAGGTGGATTCCATCACCACCACGTCGCCGTCGACGATGCGCGCCGTCGGTCGCAGAATCGGCACGTAATCGTTGCCGAGGTCGCCGGACATCACCAGCCTGGTGCCGTAAACGTCGGCCTCGACGAAGCCGGAGCCGAAGATGTGGCCCGCCTCGCGAAAGCAGAACGAAAAGTCGTTCGAAACCCGCACGGTGGTATCGTAGGCCACGCCGTGCACCAGATCGTACGCCGGCGCCACGTCCTTGGGCAGGTACAGCGCCGGACGCTTGTAACGACGGGCCTCATCCTTCATCACGTGCGAGGCGTCCTGCCACATCAGCCGCGAAAGCAGCCGAGTGGGATGCGTGGCGAAGATGCGTCCCTTGAAGCCTTCCTTCACCAGCCGCGGGATGCGGCCGGTATGGTCGATATGCGCATGCGTCATGATGACCGCGTCGATTGACGAGGGCTCGAACGGAAACGGCGCGCGGTTGCGGTCGAAGGAGTTGCCGTTGCCCTGAATCAAGCCGCAGTCCACCAGAACTCGAGTGGTCGGCGTCTCGATCAGCGAACAGGAACCGGTGACTTCGCGCGCGGCGCCGAGAAAAGTAATCTTCATATCCACAAGAGTATAACACGGCCAGACGATTGACAAAGCGGCAATTTTGTGGTAGTTTGGACGAGTTTCGTACCTTTCGCCGGGTGACAGGCGCAACCCAAACCAAAAGAGGCAGAGATGATGCATGCCAGCAATTCCGTACGGCCCAGTTTCCCCGAACCGACTTTCGCCGGCAAGATTGGAAAAAGGGCCGCCCGGATGATCGGCATTCCGGAAGGCACGCCGGTCCGATTCGCAAGGCACCCGAAGAATCCGGCGGTCGCGGTAGACGTCCGGGCCATCGACTTCGCCGCAGACGTCGAACGCACCGGCCCCACCAGCATGAACGTCTCGCGCCACACGCCGGTCGAACGGTGGCTCACCGATTACGTCACCATCGGCGACGGTAGCATCGAGCCGTCGAACGACAAGGACCTCCTCGAGATCGTCGCCGGCTTCGTCGCCGGCTACTATCCGCTCCCGGTGTAGCCCGCCCGCCCCTCGTCATGAGGGGCTTTTCTTTATCCGCATATTGACAATGACCGTCTTTCTGGCACGGTGTCGCAAAGCCCTTTTCACCGCCGCAAGGCAAATGAGGTCATCGTGCGAAACGCTCTTCAGGCACGCATCCGCTGGACGCCGCCGCTGCTGCCACTGGTCATCCTGACCATGCTGGTCGTAGGTCTCAACGCCTTCGACGGCTACGCCACGCTCCACGCCTGCAGAACGATGGGTGCCGTGGAGCTGAACCCGGTGATGGCCTTCCTGCTGTCAATCGGTCCGTCTGCGTTCATGAGCGCCAAGACGTTGGGAGTGGCGCTTGCCCTGTCAGTACTTGCCTACTGCCTGCATCACCCGCGAGTGCGCGACTCCGTGCGAAAAATCGGCTGGGGCGGCCTCATCGCCCTAAGCGCGATTTACTTCGCCCTCTGCGTCTGGCACGTCCTGGTCATGACCGGGACCGTCATGCCGCCGGAAGCAGCTCCGGCGATCGAACCGGTCTGCGTCCGATACGAAAGCCGACCCCGGTGAGGGTCGGCTTTTTTGCCGCTTGATCAGTTTGCTACGGCAGTTCCTGCTTTTCCCATCGCTTCAGGCGCGGAATGGTAGCCGCGGCAAGCTCCTTGGCCTTCTCGCCCGGCAGGTGCAGCACGCGCGTCATGTGACTGACTGATTTCTCGATCATGTCTTTCATCGCCAGCTGCGGCTCGACGAACGCCCCGCCGGCATAGCAGAACTTGCAGTATTCCTTGACCGGCGAGCCGTCTGCGGCGGTGCCGAGGAAGGTGGCGTCCATGGGGCCGCCGGTATGCAGCGGCATGCCGCAGCTCTGGCAGCGTGAAGCGAGGTCCTTGTCGGCAATGGGTTCCATAATGAGGAGGTAAGAGGAAGGCGTTTCGTACCGATACGATAACAAAAACGGCGGACACGCGCCAAGGGCGTCCGCCGCGACGGCATTTCAGCTACCATCGTACCCCGTGTCCCATGAACCGGAGCAGCTCGTGCCTGATACCGTTGGCCTTGCAGATGTCGGCGTAGACGTACGCCGAACGGCGCGGCGTGCGCTTCATTGTCGCGTAATCGACCGCTACCAGGCCAAAACGGCCGCTGAAGCCCTTTTCCCACTCGTAGTTGTCCATCAGCGACCAGTGGAAGTACCCCAGAATCGGCACGCCGGACTTGACGGCATGGTACACCTCCTTGAGCGCCGCCACGATGACGCGCGGGCGCTTGCCGTCGTCGGCGTTGGCCACGCCATGCTCGGTGATGATGATCGGCTTGCCGTAGCGGTGCATCGACATGATGGCGTCGAAGATGCCCGCAGCGTTGATTTCCCAACCCAGGTCGCTGACCTCGCGGTTCTCGGTGTGCACTTCGTAGAAGAGCTGCGCGATCTTGGTCGGCACGTACTTCATGCGGTGATGGAAGTAGTAGTTGATGCCGATGAAATCATGCGCCCCTTTGGTCCAGTTGAAGAACTGGCGGTTGTACACCTTGTCGGCGAACCACACGAACAGGTTGTCCGTGAGCGATTGCTTGCGGTACGGCTCGAGGGTCATCACGTTCTGGGCGATGCCGACCATGACCGGCGGGACCTTCCCCTCCTTGGCCGCGGGGTCGAGCTCGCGATGCAACGCCCGATATCCGGCCTTGTGCGCCAGGCACATCTTGCTGAAGACGTGGATGTTGCGGATGGGACTGGTCACTCCCGGCGGCCAGACGCCGGCGCCGTACGACTGCAGCAGGTAGACCATCGGTTCGTTCATGGTGATCCAAAAGTCGACCGACTCGCCGTACTCCTTGGCGAGCAGCGTCACGTACCTTTCGTACAGCTTGATGGCCTTGCCCGATTCCCAACCGCCCTGATCGGCGAACCATTTGGGCAGCGTGAAGTGCCAAGCGGTCAACATCACCTTGAAACCGCGGTCCTTGAGCGCCTTGAGCACCTTGCGGTAGTGCTCGATCTCGTTCCGGTCCCACTTCCCTTCCTCGGGCTCGATGCGGGCCCACTCCACCGAAAAACGGTGGGCGTTGTGGCCGAGTTCTTTCGACATGTCGAAGTCCGACTCGTAGCGGTTGTAGTGATCATCGGCGCGACCCGACGGGTTGCCGTCGAGAATGTGTCCGGGAACCTGTTCCCAAGGATACCAGTCGTTCTTGGTGTTGCCGCCCTCCACCTGATGCGCGGCGGTGGCCGAACCCCACAGGAAACCTTCGGGAAACTTGCGCGTCTCGTGGATGTGCGGGCGCGCCTGCGGCAGCTCGCTCAAATACTCCATTCCGGAGTGCTCATGGCCGCGCTCTTCCTGGGCGGTATTTTTGGCTTCGGCGGCATCATTCATACCACCGTAGTATACCACTTTTTGGCGAACTTCTCAAGCTTATCTAGTCACCTTATAAAAGAGCTTTTTTTGGCTACATATATACAAAAAAACGGCCTTTTGGAGGTCGCCGAAAGTCGTCAAGCACTTAGCATGACGTTATCACATTTGGACGTTTTTGTCAAGGATGCCGGGCAGTCGATGTTCAACCCTTCCGATACAGGTGCAGACCCTTGGTGTCGCTTTCCTGCTGCCATTCGGGAAAGGTAAAGGCGAAAGAAATCACCCGGCTGCCCGGGCGCAGTTCGTTTTGCAACTTCTGCTGCATCCTGGCCATTTGCGTGGTGAATAGGAAGAGCGTCACCACGTCTGCGTCGCGAAAATGCTCTTCCCAATACGAACCCAAGTGAATCTTCGCCTTGCCTGCCAGGCCTTGCCTCCTGATCTGCCAGTTGGAGTACAGCCACAGGTACGGGCTGATTTCCCAACCGACGGCATTCGCACCCGCTTTGGCGGCAGCGATGACGATGCGCCCGTCACCCGAGCCCAAATCGTACAGTTTTTCGCCGGGCTTGAGCCCGGTCAGCGCCAACATCGCGTCAACGCGTTCCCGGTCTGTCGGCAGATACGGCGCGCCGAACAGCGACGCAAAAGCCGTCGTCGCGAAAAGCGCGCCGCCGAGCAGCCCGAGCAAGACTGCGAAGATGACCAAGGCGATCAATGCCGGAGACATAACGAAAAGCCGCCCCCTACTAGAGGATCGGCTCGTCTTCTTCCTGGTGGGGATCCAGATTCTCTTCCCCCGGCTCGTGGCCGACGAATCCCGATTCCTCGGGCGTCAGCTCCACCAGTTCCGGCTCCACCTCCAACGGCGCGATTTCGCAGAACTCGTCGAAACCGCCGGCCAGGAACTCGGCGTTCTTGTAACCGAGCGCCTGGAGGTCTTCGTGAATCTTCTTGATGTCGGTCTCCTGCGTCGGACCGACGATGACCACTACCTTCTGCTCCTTGTTGGGCAGCAAGTTCTCGATGTTGCTGTGCAGCTCCTTGGCGGGGATGTTCAGCGAGTCCTTGATGTGTCCCGCCTCGAATTCGAGGCGGTCGCGAAGATCGATGACCACGTGTTCCTTGGCCTGCTTTCCGTGCAGGTCGAGCAGGTGCTGGCAGGTGACGTGCGGGACGTTGGCGCGGTGTTCGGTAGCCATAGCGTATGAAGAGATAACGGCGTCAGTGTAGCGGATGAGGCCTTTTTTTGCCAGGCCGCAGGTCATTGCAGAGGATCGGCGATATGATAGTTGAGGAAGAATTCCACCGGCACGTCATGGACCCGTTTGGCCCAGTTATCGCCAAAAACGGTCCGAGCCAAGTCCTCCGTCGGGACCCAGCGGATGGTGCCGATGCTGTCGGTCACCACGTACACCTTGGGGTCGGTCTGGATCTTCACTAGCGACCCGGCGCGCATCGTGACGTTCCCGATCAGGCGATATTCGGAAGCGTTCGTCGGAGTAATAAGCTCGACGTTCTTGAAATCGGGATACCAGGAGAAGTAAGTGGCCTCGTTGGGAAACACCAGGCGGTACGGGCCGTTCAGCAGGCAGTACAGCGACGATGACGTCGGGGCACTGACTACGTATCCGCACCCGGAATCTTCCTGACGGTACGCCAGATGGGCGCCGTCGAAGCGGGCTGCGTCGGCATGGGTCAGGTAGCGGTCGTGAAGGCGGCTGCCGAAGGTGTCCATCCAGGCAATCAGGTTCATCACGTCGCCCAGCTCGTAGTCGATGATCTTCCGTTCGCCCGTCTTGTCGTCATCGGTATAATTGACGCGATCGGCGATGCCGACGACGTTTCCGCCGGCGTCGACGGCCGGCCCTCCGGAGTAGCCTTGGGTGATGACGGCATCGCTGCCTATGGAGCCGCGACGGAAGTTCTTGATGCTCCCGTCGGAGGTTTTCATGTCTTCGCCCCCCTCCGGAAAGCCGTAGACCGTCAGATGGTCGCCCACCGTCGCGAACTCGTTGGTCTTGATCGGAGCCGACGGCAGCGATCCCTTGCCGGATATCTTGGTGCCGAGCTTGAGCACTGCGAAGTCGCGGCTGACGCGCTCGTCAAATATGGCGTGCTCGACTGTGGCATGGAAATAGGTGTCGGGGACCAAGGAGTCCCCCGTCGCGAAACCGACCACGCATTGCGACGCCAGCTCCTGGTTGTTCGGATTCATGGCCACGTGGCCGACGGTGACCACATATCCCCCATCGTTGAGGCTGGTCAGGGCGCCCGTGCCCAAGCGCGTATCGCAGATGATCTTGGCGACCGCGCCCTGAATGGCGTTGGGCGCCGCCGAAACGGAACCGGCCACGACAAAACCGGCCGCCAACGCTGCGCCCGACATCATTATTTTTCGGCGAAACTGGCGCATGACCCCATGATAGCACGGCCTTTCCGCCATAACCAAAACCCGGCCCCTCGCGGGACCGGGCTGCCGATTATTCTTCCTTCTTGCTGTCACGCAGCATGCGCTTGCGGTCGTTCGGGTCCAGGTAGAGCTTGCGGATGCGGACGTTGAGCGGGGTGACCTCCACCAGCTCGTCGTCGCCGATGTACTCGAGAGCGTCTTCCAGGCCCATGATGCGCGGGGTGTCGATGCTGTCGGCGCCGCCGTCGCCCTTGGAGCGCATGTTGGACAGCTTCTTTTCCTTGCAGACGTTGACCTCGAGGTCTTCGGCCTTGGCGTTCTTGCCGACCACCTGGCCGCAGTACACCTGCACGCCGTCGCCCAGGAACAGCTGGCCGCGCTCCTGCGCGGCGACCAGCGCGTAGTTGCGGGTCTCGCCGGCCTCGAAGGCAATCAGTGAACCGTGCTCGCCGGAGGAAAGCTCGCCCTTGTATTCCTGGTAGCCAAGGAAAAGGCTGTTCATGATGCCGAGGCCCTTGGTGTCGGTGAGCAGCTCCGAGCGGTAGCCTATGAGGCCGCGGGTCGGAATCTCGAACTCCAGGTAGGCGATCTTGTTCTCGACCTTCATGTCCTTCATTTCGGCGCGGCGCTTGCCCATCTTCTCGATGACCACGCCGGAGTGCTCTTCGGGGACTTCCACGGAGACGTGCTCCATCGGTTCCATCTTCTTGCCGTCGACCTCCTTGATGATGACCTGCGGCTTGGAAACTTGAAGCTCGTAGCCCTCGCGGCGCATCTTTTCGATCAGGATCGAGAGGTGCAGTTCGCCGCGGCCGGCCATTTCGAACCTGTCGGCGGAATCGGTCGGAAACATCTTGAGGGCCACGTCGGTCTCCAGTTCGCGCTCCAGGCGCTCCTTGATCTGGCGCGAGGTGGTGTACTGGCCTTCCTTGCCGGCGAACGGCGAAGTGTTGACGCCGAAGGTCATCTTGACGGTCGGCTCCTCGATGGCGATGGTCGGTAGGGCGATGGGGTTGTTGGGATCGGCGACGGTCTCGCCGATGGAAACGTCGGAAATGCCGGAAATGGCCACGATGTCGCCGGCGAAGACCTCGTCAACTTCCAGGCGGCTCATGCCCATGAAGGTCATCACGGCGGTGATGCGCACCTTCTTGACGGCCCCGGCGCGGTTGATGTGCGCCACCTCCTGGCCCTTCTTGATGCTGCCGGAGTACAGGCGGCCGACGGCGATCTTGCCCTTGAAGTTGTCGTAGGAGAGATTGACGGTCAGCATCTGCAACGGGGCAGAGGCGTCGGCCTTGGCGACCGGGATGACCTTGAGAATGGTGTCGAATACCGGGACGATGTCGGTCATCGTTGAAAGGTCCGGCTCAAGACCCGCCTTGCCCTGCACGCCCGAGGCGTAAATCACGGGGAAATCGGTCTGCTCGTCGCTGGCGCCCAGCTCGACGAAAAGGTCGAAGGTCTTGTCCAGGACCCAATCGATGCGCGCTTCCGGCTTGTCGATCTTGTTGATGACCACGATGATCTTGTGGCCGGCCTGGATGGCCTTGCGCAGCACGAACTTGGTCTGCGGCATCGGGCCTTCCTTGGCGTCCACCAGCAGGATGGCGCCGTCGACCATGCGCATGATGCGCTCCACTTCGCCGCCGAAGTCGGCGTGGCCGGGGGTGTCGACGATGTTGATTTTTACACCGCCAAACTCAACGGCCGCGTTCTTGGAGAAAATGGTGATGCCGCGCTCGCGCTCCAGGTCGTTGGAGTCCATGAGCAAGTCTCCCCCGGCCTCCTTTTTGAGGGCGTGGGACTGGCGAAGCAGGGCGTCCACGAGGGTGGTCTTGCCGTGGTCGACGTGAGCGATGATGGCGACGTTGCGGATTTCTTGCATACGTTTGCGGTGCGGGCGACGGACGGTCCTCCCTGTACGCCAATAAGGCGAAAAAAATGCGCGGAACAAGGTTCCGCTGCGTGGGCCTAAACTATCACGGACAGGTCCGTCTGTCAACCTTTACGGGCGCGCCCGGCTTGCCGCAGAGCCCCTGCCGAAACCTTCCAACGCGCGCAAAATCGCGGCCACCGATTAAGGCGGCCGCGAGCGTTCATGCATTACGGCAGCCTGACCGCCGTCTAATTGCTCGGAAGCACGGGTGCCGGGGATTGCCCCTCCGGGACCTGCTGACCGTTATCAGAAGCGGCCGGCTCGTTGTTCCAGCATTTCTTTTCGCCGGTCGAAAGGACGCCGCAGAGGGTGTAAGTCCTTCCGTCATCACCGACCGAGTATTCGAAATTGTCGGCAAGACCGGCGGCGTTCGGGTCATTCCAGGCTTCCATCAGGACTTCCTTGAGGGTCGCCGGCAGCGGCCCACGCAGCGCGACGAAGTCGATCACCCCCGGCAATTGGGGACCAAATTGCAGGATGGTCTCGTCCCTGCTGGCACGAATCTCCGCGGCCTGTTTGTTTTTCAGCTGCGAAATCTGCTGCTGCATGCCGAACGGCAAGGCTTCGAGCACCTTGGGGTTGTTCCCGAACGACGCCCAAAGGATCATGCCGAGCAACAGGTAAAAAAGCACAATATACAGCAACCACGAATATCGTTCCGCGCGTCGGACGTCCATGCCCAAAACGCGTTCCGCCGCACGCGCTTGCTTTGAAAGGAATCTGCGGGACAGGAGATACGTGACGACGGGGACGGCGATGACCTTCATTGCGATGCTAAGGACGTCCCCGTGGGACAAAAACGCCGCCACGAGGCGAGGAAGGGGCCAGAAAAGTCCGATTGCCGTCAGGAAAACGACGATCTTTTCCGCTCGATCGTCATCAACGGCACTTTTGGCGATAACGTAACGGATGCCGAGGAAAAGCCCAGGGACAAGCGCGAGCAGGTACAGCACCAGCTTCAGGACGAGCAGAAGCGGCGCAAGGCCGGACAGCGGCGCTTCAGCGTAGCTGACCGCAAGTCCGGCCAGCAGCAGGAAGGGAGCG
Source organism: uncultured Gammaproteobacteria bacterium (assembly GCA_964491475.1). GTDB lineage: Bacteria > Patescibacteriota > Patescibacteriia > SG8-24 > SG8-24 > JAHFIW01. Next base: position 383,817 of record CAZBFO010000001.1, read on the forward strand.
CTGCCGACGGCTTGGGTTACCAAAACCGTCGTCACCTGCCAAAACAGGCTCCTGCGCGGTTTGGCGTCAGACGAGGGCGTAGCGGTCGAAGCAGATTGTTGCATGTCCATAGGCACTGATTCCTCCATCCTATTTAACTCGATAACTATAGCAAATCAATTGCTTTTCGGCTCCCTAGCCGTTCTGGCCAAAGCGATTACACATCGCAAAACCGGCCCCATTTGAGGGGCCGGTCCGCGCCGGAGCGATGTTATTTGAGGGCCTGGTCGACCATGGCCTTGAGCTGCTCGTAAGGGACGGCGCCCGGAACGAGCTGCTTGTCGCCCTTCTTGTTGACGATGATGGTGCCCGGAGTGCCGTTGACGCCGGCGGTCGAACCGCTGCTCTGGTCGGCGGTAATGCGGGCGTTGTACTTCTTGGAGGAGTAGCAGGAGTCGAACTTGCCGCGGTTCAAGCCGAGCTTGTCGGCGAGCTGGCCGTAGAAGGCGTCACCTTCGGAGTCCTGCGCGTTGAACAGGCCGTCGGCGAACTCCCAGAACTTGCCCTGCTCCGAAGCGCACTCGGCGGCGTTGGCTGCCGGAAGCGCGTTGGGGTGGAAGGACAGGGGGAAGTGGCGGTAGACCCAGCGCACTTTGCCCTTGTAGGCGGGATCGTTCATGAGCTGCTCCATCGTGGGATGGAAGCGGGAGCAGAACGGACACTGGAAGTCGGAGTACTCGATGAGGGTCAGTTCGGCATCCTTCGGGCCGCGGATGTGGTCATCGGCGGAGACGGCCTTCACTTCGCCGACGGCGTCGGGAGCTGCCGAGGGAGCCGCGGCGGCAGCCGACGGGGACGGTGCCGCAGCCGACGGCGCGGCCGAGCCCGCGCCGAGCGAAAGGCCGGTGCCGCCCTTGAGCATGATCGAGAGCAAGATGAAGAAGCCGGCCGTGCACAAGACCAGAATGCCGCCGACCAGGCCGAGGACGAAGCTTGCTTTTGGCGATAAAACGATACCTGCGGATGACTTGTGCTGTTCTTCCATGGACATACGAAAGAGTGAGTGAATTGCGGTGATCCTGCCGGATCGGACTTAGCAATGGGAATTATGGCCGAACCGTCTTGGAGTGTACAGGTTCGGGGCTCATTATTTTATCGATCGTGTCAACGGGCACTGGGGACATCTGCGGCACCCACACCGAAAAGTAGGGTGAAAAGTTTATCTGGCTCATGTTGGCGGTCGGTCCGGAAGGGCATTGCTTGGTGTCGTCATCGACGACGGCCAAGGCGCCTGTCGAGGTCAGGGCAAACTGCAAGGCGGCAATGGCCACGGCGGCAAGCGAAGTGATGGCCGTGTGCCGCGCGGACAGCCTGATGTCTGTCCCCTTTTTGCCGGCCAAGGCCGAAATGCGCGCCGTCAGGTGACCGAAGGCAGGCGCCGTACTCGGCAGGAAATCGGTGCGGCTGGCAACGGACTTGAGCAGCGCCGACGCCAGCGGCCGCTGGCCGCAGGTGCCGAGCGCGTTTCGATCGGCGGCGATTTCCCGGCTTACCGAGAAGTGCGCGGCGATGTCGGCAACCGTCGGAAGGAAAAAGAACGTCCTGCGAAGCGATTCCCAGAGCAGTGCCCGCAACGGATGCCGTTCCCGACAGTGCCCGTCTTCGTGGGCCAGCACCGCGCGGAGTTCCGCCAAGGTCAAAGCGCTTACCAGCGAGGAAGAAATCACTATGCGCGGAGAAACGATGCCGACGGCCACCGCGAACGGGATTGCGTCCCGCACGGTCAGTACCGGTGCGCGGATGCCGGCACTGCGGCGTGCGGCAGAGACGCGAGACGGCTGGCGCATGCGCCTGCGGCGCACCATTGCGGCGAAACGGCGGACCGTAAGCCATTCCGTGGCCGCAAACGTCGCCAGCTTCAGCAATGACAGCGCGGCGAGCGCGGCCAGCGCGCAGGTGACTGCCACGGCCACCGCTCCCCGCCTGGCCGAAGCCGCCACCACGAAGTTGCGGCACCAAGTGACCAGAGACAGCGCCCCATCGCCGACGGAACCCAGGGCGGCAACGGTGGCGGCCAACGCCGCGACGGTTGCGAACGACAGGAACACCGATTGTCGTGAAGTTAAAGTCCTTTCCATAGCGTCTAGGCCTCCTCGATCAGCTTCTTGAGTCGGCGCAGGTCCTCTTCCGAACATCCCTTGATGGCCTCCGCGAAGCCGGCCATCTGGAAGAGCGAACCGTCGCGGACGATTGCGCTGACCACCGACCTGGTGACTTCGCGCAGGAACGATTCCTTGGGCACCGCCGCCTGATAGGCGAACGAACCGCCGACCGACTGCTTCTTGAGCAGCTTCTTCTCTACCAACCGGTTCATCACCGTCATCACCGTGTTGAACGAGTAGGCCTTCTTGCGCTTGAGCGTCTCGCGGACGTCGCGCACGGTCAGCGTCCCCTTTTCCCAAATCGCGTCCATGACTTCGGCTTCGAGGAAGCCGAGCACCTTGGAAAGCCCGTCCTGATCGAGCTTCAGGCTCTTGAGTTGAAATCGCATAGGCATGTGACAAGCGTTAACACTACCTAGTGTAGTGTTAAACCGCCTCGGCCGCAAGCCGCTGTTATCCACAACCGAATTACTGCCAGTTCTTGGGAATGAAACCTTTGCGGCACATCGACTTGTACGCCTCGACGACGACGATGACCGAACCGGTCACGACCAAAATCAGCAGCCATTCCTTCAGGTCGATCGGTTGCGTCGAAAAAAGTTTCCGCAGCTGCGGCTGGTACAGCACCGTCATCTGCAGCCCGAAGGCGCCGACGACGGCCGCCAGCACGTACTTGTTGGTGAACAGTCCCAAGGAAAAAATCGACGCGGTGAACGAGCGCATGTTGAAGACGTTCCAAATTTGGAATACCGCCATGGCCGTGAAGGCGACGCTGCGCGCGTAGGAAAGATCGTGATCGACGATCGCCAGCGCGTACAGCAGGATGGTGCCCATGCACATGACCGCGCAGGTGATGACCGAAAGGATCAGCACGCTCTTCGAGATGATGGGCGCGTCCTTGCCGCGTGGCGGTTCCGAGAGCGCGTCGCCGGACGGGGGCTCGGTGGCCAGCGCCATGTCCGGGAAACCGTCGGTGATAAGGTTCATCCAGAGGATCTGCGTCGGCAACAGCGGCAGCGGCAAGCCGAAGGCCATGCTGGCGAAGATGGTGACGATCTCGCCGACGTTGGTCATGAAAAGATAGGCCGTGGTCTGCTTGACGTTCCGGAAGACGATGCGGCCCTCCTCGATGGCGCTGACGATCGAGACGAAGTTGTCGTCGGCAAGCACCATGTCGGCAACCTCCTTGGTGACGTCGGTGCCCGTGATGCCCATGGCCACGCCGATCGAGGCCTTCTTGAGAGCCGGCGCGTCATTTACGCCGTCCCCCGTCATCGCCACCACGTGCCCCAGCTGCTGCAGGCCCGAGACGATGCGCAGCTTGGTCTCCGGCGTCACCCGCGCGAACACTACCGCATTCTTGAGCGCGGCCGAGAAGGTACGCTCGTCCATCTGGGCGATTTCCTTTTCGGTATGTACGCGCTCCTCCAGCCGATCGGCAGTCTCGAACAGGCCGATTTCCCTGCCGATGGCCAAGGCGGTGTCTCGCTGGTCGCCGGTGACCATGATGACGCGCACGCCTGCCCGATGGCAGCGGGCGATGGCCTTGGCCACGCCGACGCGCGGCGGATCAATCATGCCGACGGCCCCGAGGAAAGCGAGATCGCGCACGTCACGGTCGTCGAGGGAATCCTGCGACTCGCCGACGAACTTGAAAGCCACGCCCAGCACGCGCAGGGATCGGTTGGCCATGTCGTGGTTCGCGGCGTCGCATTCCGCGCGGGCCGCGCCGTCGAGAGTCCGGCCCCTGCCGTCGGCGCCGACGTGCGTCGAACGGTCGCGGATGATGCCGTAGGCGCCGACGGCGAAAATCACCCGGGAGTGCACGCCGCGCACGTCGTTGCGCTCGAGCAGGACCGCCCGGAACTTCCGTTCGGAATTGAACGGAATCTCCTCCACGAGACGGTACTCCATTTCGAGGCTGGTGCGTTCGTAACCGGCCTTCGCGGACATGACGGCCAGCGCGCCCTCGGTGGGCTCGCCGATGACGGCGGCGCGGTCGTCCTTCCATTGCAGGGCGGCCTTGTTGCACAGGGCGGTGGCGCGGAGCAGAAGATCGAAGTCGGGAATGTCCCCGGGACGGAAACTGCGGCCGTCAATCATGAATTCCCCGCGCGGGTCCCAGCCTTCGCCGGAGACGGTCACGCGCCGACCGGCAACGTGCACCTCGCGCACGGTCATCTTGTTCTCCGTCAGCGTGCCCGTCTTGTCGGTGCAGATGATGTCGGTGATGCCGAGCGTCTCCACCGAGGGCACGTGCCGCACGATGGCGTTGCGCTTGGCCATGCGCTGCACGCCGATGGCCAGCACGACTGCCAGCACCGCCGGCAGGCCCTCGGGAACGATGGAGACCATCAGGGCGATGGCAAAAAAGAACATCTGCAGCAAAGCGTCGCCGCGAAGCGTGCCGAAAACCATCACCAGAAGGCAGAGCAGGACGGCCGAGAAGCCGAGCTGCCGCCCGAGCTTGTCCAGCCGCTCTTCCAATGGCGTCCGTCCGCGCCGGATGCTGACCAGCGAGTCGGCGATCTTGCCGAAGGCGGTGCGCTTGCCGGTCTCGACCACGATGCCGCGGCCTTCGCCGGATATCACCGTCGTGCCCATCCAGGCCATGCAGGCCCGTTCCGGCAACAGGGCGGAGGCGTCGACGGCCTCGACCGACTTGCGGGAATTCGCGGATTCTCCGGTCAGCGCGGATTCGTTGGTGGCCAATCCCCGGCTCTCCGCCAGGCGCATGTCGGCAGTGATGCGGTCGCCCTCGACCAGCAGCACGACGTCGCCTGGCACCAGTTCGCGTGCCGGCACGCGATGCACGCGCCGATCGCGGATGACCGCCGCTTCCTGCACCACCATGTCCCGAAGGCGATCGAGAGCCCCCTCCGCCTTCCGTTCCTGAACGAAGCCGATGACCGCCTTTATCGCCACGGCCAGCAGGATGCCGAAGCAGTCGCTCCACTCCCCCGCCGCCACGGAAATCGCCGCCGCCGCGAGCAGAATGTAGGTCAGTCCGCTGTGGAACTGTCTGAAGAACATCACCAGCGGGGACATTTTCTTTTCCGGTGGCAGTTCGTTCGCCCCGTATTCCGCCAACCGTGCCTTCGCGACGGCATCACTAAGCCCGTGCTCGATGTCGGTACCGAGCGCTTCTGCGACTGCGGAGACGGAGAGTGCGTGAGTCTGTTCCATGTCGGCGTTACTGATGCCGGTTACGGCTTTCGGAAAGTGCCGACGAGTACGGCCTGCCCGACCACGTGCGGCAACAGCGCTTGCCGCAGCGCCTGCGGATCGGTGTCATCGGGGAGCTGCAGCGTCTCGTCGAGCGCGTACACCTTGAAGAGGTAACGGTGCGCGCCCGTTGGCGGGCACGGACCGAAATACCCCTTTTGCCCGGCGCTGTTGGCACCTTGCACTGCTCCCTGCGGCACGGTGCCCTCCCGCAGCGAAGTCAGCCGCGGCGACATGTTCCAGAGGGTCCAATGCGTCCAAGTGCCGATCGGCGCGTCGGGATCTTCCAGCGCCAAGGCCAGCGACTTGGCCTCCGCCGGCACGCCGGAAATCTCCAGCGGCGGGCTGACGCCGTCACCGCCCTCGCGCGTGCAGGCGAAATGCAGCGGTATCGGTCCGTTCTGCTCGAAAGCGGGGCTGGCCACGCGCATCCCGCCTTTGGCGAAATCTTCCAGGCCGACGGGCGCAGGCTGCCTCCGCCCGGAAGAAAAATACCAAATCGCCCCGACGATCAGGGCGACGTCGATAATCGCGAAATAGATCATGGCGCGCTTGGAAATGTGGACGCGCATAGGAACGTCAGCGTAATTGGATGCAGCCCTCGTCTACGCGGCCGCGCACGATGCGCACGCCTTCCTCCGCCAGACGACCGGCTTTGGTGCGCCCGCCTCCCGGCCGGTTGTACTCCCCCACCTTGCGGTCGGCCCGAATCACCCGATGGCACGGCACCGCCGGATCAAGGTTGGCCTTCATCAGCGAACCGACGGCCCGCGCGCCGCCGGGACTGCCGGCCGCAATGGCGACGCCGCCGTAGGTCATCACCCTGCCTTTCTTGATGCGTTTTACCACCGAAAGCGCACGTTCACGGAAGGTCATAGTACCGTCAGTGTAGCACTTTTCGCCCCACATGGCACCGTCCCCGCCATCACCGGAACCTGCCGGTCCCCTGATTGACAAAACGGCTTTTTTGTAGTATTTTTGCGGCGGCAATCGTGCCAAAGGGAAAGGAACACGCATGGGTTGGCCGAAGTTACTGGTTCTCGTCAGACATCCCGAATCCGAGGGAAACGTCATGACCGTCGACGAGCGCGCCGCGTACGAAGTGCCTACATACGCCTACCGCTGCACCGAGCGTGGCCGCAAGCAGGCCGAAGTGACCCGCGACTGGCTGAAGGATCGGTTCGGCACGTTCGACGTCCGCTACTCCTCGTACTACGTGCGGGCCAAGGAGGGGCTGGAGATCATCTGTCCCGGCGAGCGTGCCTACGAGGATCCGCGCTTGGCAGAAGGGCAGCGCGGCATCTTCCACACCATGACGAAGGAGCAGATCGAGAAAAGGTATCCGGAGGAGCTGGAGCGCAAGCGGCGCGAAGGCGTCTACCACTTCCGTCCGTTGGGAGGCGAGAACTGGCCCGACATGGAGCTGCGCATTCACAGCTTCCTCGGCACGCTGGCCCGCGACTACGAGGGCAAGAAGGTGCTGATCATCGTTCACGGCCACTGGCAGATCCTGTTCGAGCGGCTGGTCCACCACTTCTCCATCGAGGAGGCGGTGCGCCAGTACGAGGGGCAAGTGGTCGAGAACGCCGCTGTCACCATCTACCGCAGCAAAGGCAAGAAGCGCCGTCGGCTGGAGCTGGTCGAGAAGAACATCGTCCCCTGGGACGGCATCGTCGGCAAGGCACGCAAGGTCCGCGGCGACGGTGACTTCAAGAAAAACGGCCCGAAGAACGGGAAAAACGGAAAGAGGACGGCGGCGACCAAGGTCGTCGACTGAAAACGAAAGCGGCCCTGTGCGGGCCGCTCTTTTCTTTCTCGTAATCCGTTTTACGGTCATTGCGGCTTCAGCTTCTGGACGTCGGCATACACCTGGTCGGCGTGCAGTGCCGGTTTGACCGTCTCGTACACCTTGGCAATTTTGCCGTCGGGATCTATCAGGAACGACATGCGGTTGATGCCCATGTACTCGCGTCCCATGAACTTCTTCTCCCCGTAGGCGCCATACAGCTCCACGACCTCCTTCTTCTCGTCGGACAGCAGCGTGAACGGCAGGACGTGCTTCAGGGCGAACTTGGCATGGCTTTTCACCGAATCGGCGCTGACGCCGAGTATGGTTATGCCCGCGTCCCCGAAGTCCTCGAAGCGGTCGCGAAGCACGCAGGCCTCGGTGGTGCAGCCCGGCGTGTCGTCCTTGGGATAAAAGTAGAGCAGCACCCAGTCGCCCCTGTAGCTCGAAAGCTTGTGCGGCTTCCCCTCTTGGTCGGGAAGCGTGAAATCCGGAGCCTTGTCCCCTGGCTGCAAAGTCATAGGCGTGGTGATTTGAGTATGCGAAAACGATAGCAGGAAAAACTGATTTCTCCCAAAAACAAAAAAAGTCCCGTTGAGGGGTCGGCGTGATTCGCGGCGCCAATCGCGTTCGCGGGCTTAATGCCCGCCGCCGCAGCCGTGGCCGCAACCGTGGCTGCCCCCGTCGCCGCCCGATCCGTGACCGTGCTAGCCGCATGGCCCGCGTGCTGACGCACGACCCGTAGGTGCCAACGGCGTCCTGACGCCCACGCGAAGGACTCGCCGAACTGACCGATGAAGCGCTCCGAGAGGCCATCATGCAAATGATGGTGACGAAGGCGACGCTAAGAAAACCGATGACAATGAACTCCATTTTCCTTCTCCTTGTGCCCGTTGTTGCCGATGCGGCATACCTATCCGCGCCTTCGGCATGCCAGAAAGACGGCCGAAGTCAACCGCCTAGTGGATAGCCGATCAGGGCGCTGGCGTTGCCGCGGCCGGCGCAGGGGAAGACAAATGCGCCTCAAAAAAGGCCATCACCGTCTGCGCGAAGGCGGTCCGCGCTTCCAGGTCGGACTTGCCATCCGTATACCAGAACTGCGCATCCGGGTTACCGCTCATTTTTTCCTTGAGCAGGTCGGCATGACGGATGGGCACGCTCTTGTCGGCCGACGAATGAATGATCAACGCCGGTATCCTTATCGTTGATGCGACCGCTGCCGGCGAAAGGGCCTCGACGTCCAGGTGCAGAACCGTTTCGGCAAAGGCCTTGGCGACCTGGCCAAAGAGCGTCTTGGCGGGACCGAGATATCCGTAAGGTTCTGAGGCAACCGCGTCAAAATCGCTGTACGCGTCTTCGGTCACGATGGCGCTGACGGCCGGCTCGCGCGCTGCAGTCATGAGCGCCACTGCGCCGCCCATGGTGAACCCGTAGATGCCGATGTGCCGCACGCCCTGGTCCTTGAGGTAACGGACGGCCGCCACGGCATCCTCGACTTCGCGCAAGCCCATGGTCGAATAATGGCCGCCGCTCTCCCCGAAGGACCGGAAGTCGAGATACAGCAGACGATGTTCCTGACCAAGGAACGCCGTCCTCGCAAGGATCGACCCCTTGTTCGCCGCGTAGCCCGAAAGCACGATGACGGCGTCGTCCGAAGGCGCGGCCGGCGTCACGTCCCAGGCGGCTATGTCGTAGCCGTCCGCGGTATGCAAGACAATCTTCTGGTATTCCAGCTTGTATTGTACGGGAGTGTCCGACGAAGACAGCAAGTCTGGCCGTGCCATCTGCCAGATGCCGAAGGCGGCCATGAAGAACGCCGGGAGCACCACCACCGAAAGCACTTCCAAAATGCCCCGCAACACCGACCAGACAGTCAGCGGCGGTTTGTCGGACATGATCAGCGTCTGGTCATACCCGCCGTTTTTCGAACCGATGCGGATTTCCCCCTGCATCCCGTCCTGCGCCGGTACGACCGGTTTTTCTGATGGCAATGGCGCTGGCATAGTCTTGCTCTTTCCCAACCAAAGTAGCACGGACGCGGTTTCGGAGCCATTCGCCGCGTTGACCGGCACCGACGGCCCTGTCATCATCGCCTGCAGGAGGCATCATGACGAAGAAACGAGCGGAGTGCTGCGTGGTGGCCGTCATCACCGACCGGCAAGGGCGCGTGCTGATGACCCAGCGCGACCGTCCGCCCAAGGTCGGCATCTGGCACATGCCCGGCGGCGGCGTCGACTTCGGCGAAGAGCACATCGACGCGGTCGTCCGCGAAGCGAGGGAGGAGGTCGGCGTGGAAATCGCCGTCACCGACCATCGGCCGCTTTTCGTCTCCAGCGCGCTCTATCCCGACGTGGACCGCCACGTCGTCGCCATTTACTTCAGCGCCGTCATCGTCTCGGGTACGCCCCGCCCCCTCGACGCCACGCGCAAGGTGCAGTGGGCCGACCAGCGCACGGTAAGAAAATGGCTGCGGCAAGAAGCGCTGCTTGAGTCCTGCCGCCGCGCATTGGAGCACATGATGGGTTGGCGGCTGCCGCCCAAAGACTGACTCCCCAAACGCAAAGGCCATCCGTACCGGATGGCCCTTTTCATTTTGTTCACGTTTTGTTCATGCAAGGGAAATGGTCGTCTCCCACTCCCCGCCCTCGTTCTTGGAGACGTCGATGGCGCCTTTCGGCCTGCGCATCGGGTCATGGAAGCTCTTTGCCGGACGGCCCACGAAGGTCCCTTCCGCCTTCTTGTCGGTGATGAGCGTGAAATGGATGTCCTCGTACGCCTCCGTGTGCTTGGCCGACGAGTCGGCAGCGGCCGAGAGGAGGTCCGAGAGCAGCTTGCCGAAGTCGTCTGCCGATACCGAGAACAGGCGCTCGGTCTTCTCGTCCATTTCGGAGGTACGCGGGCCCGCGGCAGCCATCAGGCCCTGTACCGCGGCAGTGACCAGGCCTGCGCGGGTAGTGGCCCGCACGCGCAAAGAGTCGCCTTTTCCGAGGACTTCAAACTCTTTCATACCCCTGCAGTATAGCATTTTTTCGCCTCTTTGAAAAGAGGCGCGGCCGGAGCCGCGCTGTCGCCCGTCGGCCAAAAAGAGTATGCTGATGGGCGTTAATCCTTTTTACGTTTCCCTTATGGTCGTAAAAATCATCGAAATCATCGGCGTGTCTCCAGACAGTTTCGAAGACGCGATGCGAAGCGGCTTGGCCCGCGCTTCGAAAACCGTGAAGAACATCAGCGGCCTCGACGTCCTCGGACAGACCGCCGAAGTGAAAGGCGACAAGATCGTCGAGTTCCGGGTCAACATGAAGCTCGCCTTCGTCGTCGAGGACTAGCGCGAAGGCTTCAAAAACGAAACGCGGCCCGACCGATGTCGGGCCGCGTTTTTCGTTCTTTCCGAGGCTAGTTGTCGCTGCCCGCCGACGCATTCACGTCAGCACTGGCGTTGACGTTTGCGTTGACGTCGCCTTCGGGCTTCTTCATGTCGTCCTTGCCCTCGTTGGGGAAGGCAGCCTTGAGCGCCTTACGGGCGGCCTCGGCCGCTGCCTTGAAGTCAGCGAAGGCCTTGTCGAGCGCGGCGCGATGAGCCTCTGCAAGCTTCTTGGCGGCAGGACCGATCTTGTCGATGCTCGCGGTGTCGGCCTTGAACTTCGCCCGAGCGGCCTCGACGACCTTGAGGAAGGCGGCGCGGACCGTCGTGCTGCTGTTTCCGGCAGTGCAGTCGGACTTGGCCTTGTCGAGCGCGGCCTGCATCGCCAGCTGCATCGCGGTCACGGCGGCATCGACCTTGGTCATGTGCTCGGTACGGAGCTTCTGCAGGCCGGCCTTGAGGTCGGCGTTAGCCTGATCGATCGCCTTCCTGCGGGCCGCCAATGCCGCCTTCATGCTCGCCTGGAAGGAAACGACCGCGGCCTTCTGGGCGTCGGTGGCCGCCTTGGCGGAAAGCATCGTGACGATGCCGGCCAGGCGCTTGTCCTGATGATCACGCGACGTCTTGAGCGCATCGTCGCGCCTGTCCTCACGGCCGCCGATGCGCGACTCCCTTTCGGAACGGTCGGTATCGAGCTTGGACTTCATCATGCCCATCTTCTCGGTCATCATCTGCATCCGGTTGCTGATCATGCTGCAGAACTGCACAGCGGTCCCAGCCATCATCTTCGCGCCGGCGCCGTCCTGGCCGGAACTGCCGAGATTATCGATGTGGGGACGCATCATGCCGTGAGGAGCCGGTGCGTTTACCGTCGCTCCCGCCGATGCCGACGCGTCGAGCTCGGCCGCCTGCGCCAGCGGGGCCAGCAGCGCGGCCGCGAGGGAAGCCGCGGCAATCGCCGAGATGAGCTTACTTCGTGTCTGTGTCATAGGAAGCGGTGCCAAATGCTTTAGCGGATGCGCTGTCGGAATCGACGTCGGCCGCGTCGGATTCGACGCCCTTCTGCGCGTCGAGCTCGGTGCCGCCGTCGCTCTCGATGGCATCCACCGATCCGTCTACGGTCGTCGGAATCTCAACTTTGGCCATCGCGTTGACGTTGGCCTGCGTGCCGATCTTGGCAGGCATCGAGGGCGCCCGGTGTTCGGGCACCGAACCGATCGAAACTTGCTGGTCAGCCGTGCATCCGGCTCCGACAAGCAGGAGCGTCGCCACGGCTAACGCGAACGAAATGCGTTTTCCGGTCATAGAACATGACGTGAAATGAATGAATTAACCCCGATGAAACGACTGCCCTAACCGAACCCAGTATAGCACCACCTCCGGCCTCTCGCCTATCCGACCTGCCGTGCAAGCGCAACCGCCTGTCGGCAGGCATCCTGCAAGGTGTCGCAAATCGGAATGGCCGGCGCCTTCTTGCCGATGGTCATGCGCAGGTAGCGGGCGTTGGTGAAACCGTCTTCAATGCCCACGACTACGCGTGCGCCAGCGTAGCGGTGCACGGTGACGGCCTCGCCGAGCTCGAAACGGGTGGTCTGCGCGTACGACCTTCCTGGCACGTGCTCGGCTTCGGCCGCCAACCAGAACATGATCACTCCCCTCTTGGCGGCAATCGCCAGATGGTCATGCTCCCAGTTCACCTGCTTCAGGTACTCGTCCTCGCCGAAGTCACCTTTGACGACCGCAGGTCGCCGCGGGGAAGCGACGTCGACGTCGGGCGCGGCGGCGATGATGGCGATAGCCTCCTTTTGCCAGTCAGGCGCGCCCTGAATGGGTCCGCCCAGAAAAATCAGCGGCCGATCGACCGGTCGTGCCTCGGGCGGAGTGTGGATGATGGACATAGGATGGATGGAGGGGATGCGGTCATTTTTTCCAAAAGGGCTTGCCGAACCAGCGCATCAGCGGCCGCGGATACTTTATGAGCCGGACCGCGAACTGCGCCTTGAACCGCGAGAAGCCTTTCCAGTCGCCGGGATCGCGCGGCGCCCAGAAAAAGCCGAAATCCAAGTACGTGATGTTCCGTTCACGGCAGTCTTCAAACCAACGTGCCACCAATCCTGTAGACGCGGAGTCGGTCTTTCCCTTACCGGCCATGAATGCAGAGACGTGGTTCGATTGGCGGGCTTCGGGGATGTGCACATAGGCGAGTCCGGCGTCGATGGGTCCGCCCTTGCGGCGCGACACGGCCAAACGGAAAAGGTCGCCGTGCGCTTTGGCCTTTTCGCGGATGATGAACGGAAAGAACGCCTTCATGGTGCGGTCCTGGTCGGCTTTGGCGTATGCAGAGAGATACTCGTCCACGCCGACCTCCAGCACTTCGCGTTCCCCTGCCGCGACCAATTTCCGAAAGTGCGACAGGTGCCGCCGCGCATGCGACGACCATTCGCCCTGCTGCAGCGACTCGACCTGCGAGAAGCCCGTCATGCGCAGACCCATCCCCTGCGTGGCGCGGTGCCAGCCGTCCGGCTTGTCTTGCCGGGTGAGGGGCTGCCAGATGCAGAGCCGGAAAGGACCGCTGGCGTCGTGCGCCGGCTGGCGGTCCCCGACGAATTTTTCGAAATGCAAAGGACCATGATGCCAGCGTACGCCGGGGCACTCTTCGGTGCCGGTCGGCGTCAGCCTTTCCTGCGTTTTTGCTTCGCGGCCAAAAAACTCCCGGCATGACCGGTAAGACAGGTAGTTCCCCGGAAGGGGCGTTTGCATCCGGCCCGTGATTTCCCTGCCGTAAAAAGTCTCGATGGTCTGCATAGGTTTCCTTCACAACCGTAGGAGAACAGCGTACCATGTTCGGTGTCAAATCACATTGCGCCCTGCGCACTAAGTGCATCCCGTATGTTCAAGCGAATCGCCGCGACGTTTGCAGGATTGGCGGCCATTTTCGCCTTCTTGCCGTTCGCCGCAAACGCCCAAGTCAACCTCAAGGCCGGCGACCTCATCAAGATCGCCGGCAACCCGTCGGTGTACTATTACGGCAGCGACTTCAAACGCTACGTCTTCCCCAACGACAAGACCTACCGCACCTGGTATGCCGACTTTTCCTCGGTGAAGGTCATTACGGCGGAACAGTTGGCCTTCCTGCCCATCGGCGGCAACGTCACCTACAGGCCGGCGACGCGCCTGGTGAAGGTGACCACCGACCCCAAGGTGTACGCCGTCTCCAAGAACGGCATCCTGCGCGCCTTGGCATCCGAGCAGGTCGCCGCTTCGCTCTACGGCACGCACTGGAACCAGATGGTCGACGACGTACCGGACGCGTTCTTCGTGAACTACCGCGTAGGAACGGCCATCGCCAACCCCGCCGATTACAACAAACCGGGGCTCTCGGCAGGCGTGCCGAGCATCGACGTCGACAAGCGTCTGGTGGCGCCGCCGGCCGGCTACGTGGACGTCATCCAAAACGTAGGCTTTTCTCCTAATGCCGTTACCGTCACCAAGGGCACCGCCGTCACCTGGATCGCCATGGACGACAGCATGCCGACGGTGGCCTCGAACCCGCATCCCACCCACACCGACATTCCTGACTTCGAGACCGCGACCATCCCGATGGGACAGACCTGGTCGTTCGTCTTCGCGCAAACCGGCACCTGGGGCTACCACAACCACAACTTCCCCGACCAAGGCGGTACGGTCACGGTCAAGTAGGCCGACCGAGGGAAGCGAAAAAACGGGAGCCTGTACGGCTCCCGTTTTTTCATCGCCTCATTGCAACGCGCCAAGCTGCGAAGAGTACGTGCCGATGACGTTCGGGATGACGAAAGCCATGCCGATCAGCGGCAGGACGATCACTGCGACGGTGATGATCATCGTCCACAGGAAATATTTTCGCGTCTTCTCGACCGACACGAAGATGGCGTTGACGCGCGCCTCCAGCCGGTCGAGCCTTTCCTTCAACTGATCGTCCATAGTGGCGGTAGGGGTTATTTTTCTCCTTCGAGGATTTCGGGAAACCGCTTGAAGTCGCCGGTGACGACGTAGCCCGGAAGGTCCAACCTTTCCCCCGAGCTGACGCGCAAACCGTGCTTCAGGCCGCGCGCCAGCAGGTAGCCGGCGTCACGGGCCGCCGCATCGACCCGATCGTCGTGCAGGCCGAAGGGGTAGGCCACCGCGATCACCTTCGTGCCCAGGTTTTTTTCGATCTCTGCTTTGCTCTTTTCCATCTCCATCTTGAGCGCGTCACCGTCGGCCTTGGTCAGATAGGGATGATAGACGGTGTGCGACTGCACTTCCATGCCGGCACCCTGCATCTCCTTGAGCTGTTCCCAAGTGAAGTAGTTTTTACGGCCGATGGCGTTGGTGAAGACGAAGAACGTGGCGGTGAGATGACGTCTTTGCAGCGACGGGTAGGCATTTTCCCATTGGGACTCCCTGGAGTCGTCGAGGGTGACCAGCACCGGCTTGGCCGGCAGCTGTTTCTTGCCCTCGAGAGCGTCCTCGACCTGCGCGAACGACACCGCAGCGTAGCCGTTCTTTTCGAGATAGCCCATCTGCCGGTCGAACTCCGTCGGCGTAACGTCGTACGGCCGCAAGTCCGGCGGCTTTGCCGCCTCCTTGTCGCGGACGTTGTGGTAGACAAGGATGGGCAGACGCAATTCCACCGGCTTTTCCCCCTGCACGCCGCCGTCCTTCGCGACTTCCGGCCCTGCGATATGCGGACCCGACGAGAACAGGCCGAGCTTACGGGCAACCGCCGACGGCGCGCGGCGTATCTGCTCGACCAGCGTCGGACGATCGGCCGCGCCCCCACCGCGTACCAGTACTTCGAACGCCACCAACCCGAAGGCCGGCGCCGCGAGCACCAGCGCGGCGACGACCAGCCGTTTTTTCCATGCCGCCGACCACTGCATACCGAAGTCCTATTCTTTCTTCTTGAGCTTGAGCGACGCCGAATTGATGCAGAAACGCTGACCGGTCTTGTCGGCCGGACCGTCCTCGAAGACGTGGCCCAGATGCGAGCCGCAGCGGCTGCACATCACCTCGACGCGGCGCATGCCGTGGCTCTCGTCTGCCGCCATCTCCACCTTGTCTGCCGCCACCGGTTCCCAAAAGCTGGGCCAGCCGCTCCCCGATTCGTATTTGGTGTCCGAGGAAAACAGCTCCTGGCCGCAAGCGCCGCACAGGAACGTTCCTTTTTCCTTGGAATGGTAGTACTCGCCCGTGCCGGGCGCCTCCGTCCCCTTTTCGCGCAGGATGCGGTACTGCTCGGGCGTCAGTTCTTTCTTCCAGTCCTCTTCGGTCTTGTTGATTTTGTCGGACATGCGGGAGTTTCCACAGGTGGATTATGGGCAAAGTGTATCGCACTACCGGCGGCAGCACAAAAAAATTCTGCAGGGCTTGCGTTGACCGCACCGACCGGCGGTGTTACGAATGTCTCATGCTCCGAATGTTCTTTTTCCCCGCGTGGAGCCGCCATGAAAACGTTGGACGAAATCCGCGCCTTCGTGACGCATGAGTCGGCGCGACTCGACCCTGCCTCGCCGAACTTGCGCGAACTGCTCGCGGCCATCGACGCCTCGTTGGACGCGCAGGACTTGGCGCGCCGCCTGCAGGCGGGCTGTCGCGGAAAATACTGGGCGGGCTCCGCCGTCTTTTCCGCGATGACCTTGCCTGACAAAATCCGCGCCAACCTCGTCGACTGCCGGACGTCGCTGCCGCCGCCGGACGCGCCCGAGACGGCATTCCTTCGCGAGACGATTCTGCCGCCGCTGGCACTGCGTCACGAGGAGTCCCACTTGCTCTCGCTCCCCTGCGCGCACGGCCAGGAAGCGGCCTTCCTTGCGGGCGAGTGCGTCGATGCGGGCATGCAGGCGTTCCGCGTGCACGGCATCGACGCGCAACGCGCCTGCATCGAGTCGGCGCGCTCCGGAACGGTGCCTTTTCCCGGATCGTCGCACCTGCACTCCGCCTTCGACGCGGACGTCGTGCGCCACCTGCAGTTCCGTTCGGCGGACGTCTTCAGGCACCCGCTCGGCGGACCGTACGACCTGATCGTCTGCCGCAACTTCCTCGGGTACTTCGCCCCGGCACATGCCCGAAAGGCGGCCGCGGCGCTGTGCGCGGCGCTTCGCGGCGACAACGCCTTCCTGCTGGTCGACGGCCATGCGCTCGACAGGCACCCGAGGACGTTTGACGGGCTGCCGCTTCGACGCATCGGCACGCTGCCGATATTCTGCTCTTTTCCTCCGTCCGCCAGTTCGCCGTGACTTCCCTTCGGGGAAGTTTTTTAAATGAAAAATCACGCCGAGCGGCGTGATCAGGCGTCTAGTCGTCTTCGTCGTCCGCCAGCAGGCGCAACGCCTGCAGCGTGGAAGCGAGCACGTGTTCGGACGGCGCCTGCATGAAGGCGGCCGGCTGCACCCACAGCAGGTGCAAATCGTCGCGGTCGGCCATGCCGTCGACGGCGCCGACCGGCTCCGCCCGAAAATGGTGCGTGACCAGGTGCAGCCGCTTGGCCGCACTCACCGTCTCGGTGACGAGCCACGGGGACGCGTCGCGAAGCGAAAGCTTCCTGCGAAAATCGTGAAAGAACGATCGTTGCAGCGCCTCTTCCCACTTCTCGCCGAAATGCACCTCGCCGTCGGGCAAGTGCCATTTCCAATACGGCCCGTGACGGGTGAGCAGCACCAGCCTTTCGGCATTGCCGATTACGGCGGCAACTAGCAGCTTCGGAACGTCTCCGGTCATCCGCATGTCATCCTCCTCAAGGTGCGTGATGACACGCTAGCCGCAAACGCGGTATCGTTCAAGTATCGTCCTTTTTCCTGCTTGGAGACCGTCATCATGCGCCGTTCACGGCCATCGCACGTGCTTTGGGCCGATAGTCCGGAGGCGCTGGCTTGCCGTCGTGATCGACGACGCCAAATTCGCACCGGAATGCCGAAACTGAAAGACGCCCCCGATGGAAGCGTCTTTTTTCTTTTCTCCGCCATAGTGCGGGACGGAAATCACTGCATCAGGCCGACGATGTGCGTGCGCGTCTTCATGATCGACAGGTCGACGTCCTCGACTGCCGTCACGTCGGCACCACGTCCGTAGTAGCTGAAAATGGTCGGATCGAGGTCGATGACGTAGTCGGCCCAGAACATGCCGTACGTCGCAACGGCCACCGGTTCCGAGATGACGTGTCGGAGCTGCGGGGCGCTGCTGACAGGGTCGACGTCCGCCGTATAGACGGCAGGATCGCTCTCGACCTTCACCAGGACCACGCCCGGCTTCGGGAGCATGGGTTTGCCGAGCGGCAGCGTGGTGAGCGTCGCGTCAGTCACCCATACCACGTCGTTCCAGGTGTCGGACCAGGTGAAGTAGGTCTGCGCGTCCCAAAAGACGTGGCGTTTCCCGTCCGTGCCGACGTAGTAGACGCTGTCGAGACTCGGTGAGCGGACGTACCAGCCGGCCTTCACCTTCGAAATCGGCTCCGCCAGCAGCGTGAAGGGCGAAACGCCGGTCTGACCCGTCGCAGGCGCCAAGCGATGACCGTACTCGTCGACCGTGATGCCCTCGGCAGCATCGTCAACGTGTGCCTGCGGCGGCGCGGTGCCTTTCACCGTGAAGTTGGCGTCGCTGACGTCGGAGGCGATCACCACCTTGGCGCTGTCGATGATTTCCACCTTGATGCGGGCGGTCGACGTGGTCGTCATCGACGGAACGGTCCAGCTGTAGCTGCCGTAGTTGGCGGAAAGCGTCGCGATGACCGTCGAATAGTTCATGCCGCCGTCAACGGAAAGGGACAGCCTGGCGCCGTAGACGGTGGAAGCGTTGCTGGTCCACTGCACGACAGTCGTCGTCCCGGACTTGTAGGTCCCGCCGCCGTTTGGCGATTTCAGGGTGGCGGAATAGGTCGGGCTTCCTCCGCCTCCGCCACCACCACCTGCTGCCGTATACGTCACCACCGACTGTATCTGACTTACCGTGCCCCCCTTTACCGGCTGGCCGTTCAGAGTGGCGACAAAGGTGCCGCTGCCTGCCGATGTCGGCGAGGTGACGGTAGCCGCGTAGGTGCCGTCGCTGTTGTCGGTGACCGAGCCGACGCTGCCGGTGCCGGAGAGCTGGGTGATGGCGACGGACGCGCCTCCCGTCCCGATCGCGTTGCCGTTGGCGTCCTTGGCCGTGACGGTCAGCACCTGGGTGCTGATGCCGTTGGCGGTGATGCTGGCGCTGGTTGGGGCCAGCGTAGACTGCGCGGCGTCGGCGGGACCGGGGACGTAAGACACCGTCGCCTGCGTCTGCGCGGGCGCGCCGCCCTTCACCGACTGGCCGCCGAGGGTCGCCACGAACACGCCGCTGCCGGTCGCGACGGGAGACGTGACCGTCGCAGTGTAGGTGCCGTCCGAGTTGTCGGTAACCGAGCCGATGCTGCCGGAACCGGACAGCTTGGTGATCGTGACCGTTGCGCCGCCGACGCCCACCGCGTTGCCGTTGGCGTCCCTGGCAATCACGGTCAGAATCTGGGTACTGGCGCCGTCGGCGGTGATGCTGGCGCTGGTTGGGGCCAGCGTAGACTGCGCGGCGTCGGCGGGACCGGGGACGTACATGACGATCGCCTGCGTCTGCGCGGGCGCGC
>CAZBFO010000002.1:0-383342 GCA_964491475.1 uncultured Gammaproteobacteria bacterium
CGTGAGGGAAAGGTGAAAAGCAGCCCGGGAGGGCGATGAAACAGTATCTGAAACCATACACTTACAAGGAGTCGGCGCACTAAGTCAGGTCGCAAGACCGGGCAGTGTCACGGCATTCCTATTGAAGAATGAGCCAACGAGTCCGCTGCATGTTGCTTGGTTAAGCTCCTGAGGGAGCGCAGCCAGAGTGAAAGCAAGCCTTAACGGGCGTCGTTAACTTTCAATTTTACGCCGGAGCAATCCGACGTAGAGCTGATTGTTAACAGGTAGCATGCACGGGACCCGAAACCCGGTGATCTAGCCATGGCCAGGATGAACCAACTGTAACAGGTTGGGGAGGTCCGAACGCGTTAGCTGTGCAACACTATGCGATGAGCTGTGGCTAGGGGTGAAATTCCAATCGAACTGGGTGATAGCTGGTTCTCCGCGAAATAGCTTTAGGGCTAGCGTCAATCGACGAAGTGTCCGGGGGTAGAGCACTGAAAGGGATTCGGTGGAGCAATCCTACGCGTCCTTACCAAACTCCGAATACCGGACATGAATGATTGGCAGTCAGACTATGGGGGCTAAGCTCCATTAGTCGTAAGGGGAAGAGCCCATGATCTCAAACTAAGGTCCCCAAATCGTAGCTAAGTGTAAAAGGTGGTGTAGTGGCTTATACAACCAGGATGTTGGCTTAGAAGCAGCCATCATTTAAAGAAAGCGTAACAGCTCACTGGTCAAGCCATCACGCGCCGAAAATATACCGGGGCTAAGCTACGTACCGAAGTTGAGGGCCGGCGGCGCAAGCTGCTGGCGGTAGCGGAGCGTTCTCTTCTGGGTGAAGCGGGATCCGTAAGGACCCGTGGACGGAAGAGAAGTGAGAATGTTGGCATAAGTAGCACAAATGAAAGTGAAAACCTTTCACACCGTAAACCCAAGGTTTCCTGGGCAACGCAACTCGGCCCAGGGTTAGTCGGTCCTAAGACGAGGCGGAAACGCGTAGTCGATGGACAGCTGGTTAATATTCCAGCACTTCCGTATGTGTCGATGGGGTGACACATCTCTTCAGTGTGAGCGGTCTTCGGCTATGACCGTCGCGAGGGAGCAAGGCGATCCATAGGCAAATCCGTGGGTCACAAACCAAGCTCTCGTCGGAAGTCTGCCGCGAGGCGGACAACTCATGCGTCAGGGGTGTCGAGAAAAGCCTCTAAGAGCTATCACATACGGGAACCGTACCGTAATCCGACACAGGTGGGTGGGCACAAGTGTGCCAAGGTGAACGAGAGAACCATCGTTTAGGAACTCGGCAAAAAAGTGGCCGTAACTTCGGGATAAGGCCTGCTTCGTAGCAATACGGAGCCGCAGCAAGCGTCCGCTTACCGACTGTTTACCAAAAACACAGGTTCCTGCTAAGCCGCAAGGCGATGTATAGGAGCTGATGCCTGGCCAGTGTCAGAACGTTAAGAGGAGGGGTGAAAGCCGCAAGGTCGTAGCTTTGAATCTAAGCGCTGATGAACGCCGGCGGTAACTATAACCGTCCTAAGGTAGCGAAATTCCTTGTCGGGTGAGTTCCGACCCGCACGAATGGCATAACGAGTGAGCGACTGTCTTAACGATGGACTCGGCGAAATTGCAAGGGGGGTGAAGATGCCCTCTACCCATAGCTGGACGAAAAGACCCCGTGAAGCTTTACTACAACTTGCTATTGTATTTACGCTCTGCATGTTCAGAGTAGGTGGGAGCCTTCGGGCGCCAATGAGACACCACCCTTGTGTTGTGTAAATACTCATCCTGTGACCTCACAGGTCGCGAAAATATTCCTTTCAGGGACTTCAGGCCATATGCCTTACGGCACATGGCTTCCCTGGAAGCGTCCTTTTTATTTCGCGATCGGTGCGGTCACGGGAGACAGTAGCTGGCGGGTAGTTTGACTGGGGCGGTGGCCTCCCAAACAGTAACGGAGGCGTTTACAAAGGTAGGCTTAGCTCCGATGGAAACGGAGCTGGACGTGCAAGCGCATAAGCCTGCTTTACTGCAAGACCAACGAGTCGAGCAGTCGCGAAAGCGGAAGCTAGTGATCCGACGATCCAAAGTAGGATGGTCGAAGCTCAACGGATAAAAGCTACTCCGGGGATAACAGGCTGATCGGGTCCAAGAGTCCACATCGACGACCCGGTTTGGCACCTCGATGTCGGCTCATCGCATCCTGGGGCTGGAGAAGGTCCCAAGGGTTTGGCTGTTCGCCAATTAAAGCGGTACGTGAGCTGGGTTCAGAACGTCGTGAGACAGTTCGGTCTCCTATCCACTATGGGCGACGAAACTTGAGGATACGCTTCCTTAGTACGAGAGGACCGGGAAGCACGAATCTCTTGTGTACGAGTTGTCCTGCCAAGGGCACTGCTCGGTAGCAACATTCGGCGGGGATAAGCGCTGAAAGCATCTAAGCGCGAAGCTCCATCCAAGATTAGGTTTCATAGGCTCCTGGGAGAATACCAGGTTGATAGGTCGCAGGTGTAAGGCCCGTAAGGGTTTCAGCCGAGCGATACTAATAAGCCGTCGCATCAATCAATCCACTGAAGCACGAAGATGTTGTTGCCTTTCAGGCCATTTCGCCGAGCGAAATGGCTCATGAAACAACCTTGCATAACGATAAACTACGAAACTGATTCTGAAAACGATACGCGGCATGCGCAAGCAGGAGTCCGATTCCTGATCCGCATGCCAACTCGAAAGAGCATATCGTTCTGGTGACACGTCCGAGCTGGCCACACCCGTTCCCATCCCGAACACGGAAGTTAAGAAGCTCTGGGCCGATGATACTTGGTGCCAACCCGCGCCTGGGAAAGTAGGTAGTCGCCGGAACAATGTGCTTTTTTGTTTGCGAAATCGGATTTCCTCGCGTTGACAAGCCGGCAAATTTGGCGTAGTGTAGCGGTCGCAAGCTCATTACAAAAGGAGAACAAGGATGTACCTTCGGCACGTCGTGAATTCCCAGCAGTTCGAGAGGTCTTCGATCGAGAAGCTGTTCGCGGTCGCGGATCGGATGCGGCTGAAGCCGCAAACGGTCGGCATGCCGCTGCACGGCAAGATCATGGCCACGCTCTTCTACGAGCCGTCGACGCGCACGCGCTTTTCTTTCGAGGCAGCCATGCAGCGATTGGGCGGCGGCGTCGTCTCGACCGAGAACGCGCGCGAGTTTTCCTCGGCGGCAAAAGGGGAGACGCTCGAGGATACCATTCGCGTCGTCAGCGGCTACAGTGACGTCATCGTGATCCGTCACGATGAGGAAGGGTCTTCGAACAGGGCTGCAGCGGTCAGCGACGTCCCCATTATCAATGCAGGCGACGGTCCCGGTCAGCATCCGACGCAAGCGTTGCTCGACCTCTACACGGTAAAGTCGCAGCTTTCCCGGATAGACGGTCTTCGCTACACCTTCGTCGGCGATCTGGCGAACGGACGCACGGTGCGGTCATTGGCGTATTTGCTCGGCAAATACTACATCGACTCGATTACCTTTGTGGCTCCGTCGGTCGTCCGTATGAAGGACGACATCAAGGCCTATCTGACCCGTCATTCCATCAGGTGGTCGGAAACGGACGACTTGCTCGGAGCCGCCTCGCAGAGCGACGTGCTCTATGTGACTCGGATCCAAAAGGAGAGGTTCGGCGGACGTGAGGACGAATACGAGCAGGCACGCGGCAAGTTCGTCGTCGACAGTTCGGTCACGGCGGTCATGCCCAAGAACAGCATCATCATGCACCCGTTGCCGAGGAACGAGGAGTTGAGCACGGCCATTGACCGCGATTCCCGCGCGGTCTACATCCAGCAGGCCAGGAACGGTCTGCCGGTGCGGCAAGCGCTGCTGCTGAACGTGCTTTACGGAGACACTATTTGACTTACGGCAACGGGCACAAGGCGGCTACGTACGGAAAGAGTGCAATCAATGTCTGTGCAAGACTTTCAGAGTGCCGAGAAGATGGCACGCGAGAGTGATGAGAAGAGTCTCGTCGAGAAGTTCGAAAAATCGAAAAAGTTTTCGGAGATGACCAGTTGGATCGGCTTGGCGTCGCTACTGCTGCTGACGGTCGGGAGGTACGCCTTCTTCAGACTGTTCGTCGGCTATGCGGGTTCTGGGCTCGACCTGCCGGTCTCGGCGATTGGCGCGTTAGGTTTCGCCTTCACGATCGCGGCGAGCAGTCGCGGGCGTCGCACGCAGGGCTTGCTCGAGCTGGCGATACACCTCAAAAGGCGGGCGAGAGCGGCGCCGGCAGCCGCGCAGCCGGAAGACGAACGGCAAGGATAGACGCTCGACAGGGTTGACCAGACCCTGTCTTTTTGTTAGCTTTCCTTGTTACGGTTGTATCGGTGCAACCGAGCACCAGGCAAAGAAAAAGGAGGTAGTCATGCCGATCCTTCCGTCCTGGATCATCGAGAAGAT
Source organism: uncultured Gammaproteobacteria bacterium (assembly GCA_964491475.1). GTDB lineage: Bacteria > Patescibacteriota > Patescibacteriia > SG8-24 > SG8-24 > JAHFIW01. The sequence goes on from CAZBFO010000002.1 coordinate 4,421, forward strand.
CAAGAAAGAGGAAGAGGAGAAGAAGAAGCGGCAGTACGAACCTCTGCCCCTCGAACTGCCAGTGCCGGATCCGCAGCAACAGCCGCCGCCGCAAAAGGAGCCCAACCCCGACCAGGGCGACCGCGGCGTCGTCATCATCGATCCGAGCAAGGACAAGCAGAAACAGGAACCGAGCGCAGAAGAACGTGGAGTCCGGATTTGCCAGCTTTAGCGTCCGATTGCAGCAGTCCAGGCCATGGTTGCCTGGACTTTTTATATTTTTGACAGTTTTTAGCCTTAAAAAAGAAAACTGTAGATATTTTTTTGACACTATGTTACGCTCGGTCATATGGAAATTCCTCATATTTTGCAGCAATTGGGTTTTGGCGATAAGGAAATTAAAGTCTATATGACCCTCCTTACCGGCGGCCCATCGTCCGTGCGTCGTCTGGCCAAGGAGACGGACGTGAACCGCGGGACGGTTTATGAGGCCTTGAAGGCCCTGCAAAAGGCGGGTTTGGCCGGAATGTACCAGAAGCACAAGAAGCAGTTTTTCTTGGCCGAGGATCCCCAAAAGCTGGCCGAGGTCATCGAAAGGAAGGAACGGTCCGTGTCGTCGCTCAAGCGCGACTTGGCCGAGGTACTGCCCGAACTGCGCTCGCTGTACGTGCACGGCGGCGCCAAGCCGACGGTCAAATACTACGAAGGCGACAAGGGCGTCACCATCATCCTCAACGACGTGCTGCACACCATGTCGGTCGAGACCGACAAGACCTATCGCGCCTACTCTTCCGCCGCGCTGCGCGACTACCTGTACCGCGAATTCCCCAACTTCACCAAGGAGCGAATCACGCGCGGACTGCAAGTTCGGGTCATCGCCGTCGGTGCGGGCGGAGACGATCAGCCGCTGGCGGAGCGGCGCTGGCTTTCAGAAAAGGACAGCTCGCCGACCTACTCGATAATCTACGGCAAGAAAGTGGCCTTTCTCTCGTTGGGGGCGAACGACAGTCCGCTCGGCATCCTGATCGAAGACGCCAACGTCGCTGCCACCGAACGGCTCGTCTTCGACAGGGTTTGGGAGTCGCTGAAGCCTTAACGTGCAAATATGAAATCAATCGTGACCATCGGCGGCGGCACGGGCCAGTTCTCGCTGTTGAGCGGACTCAAGAAATATCCGGTAAACCTTACGGCCATCGTGGGCATGGCCGACAACGGCGGCTCGACCGGCGTGCTGCGGGACGAGCTCGGCGTGCTTCCTCCCGGTGACATCCGCCAATGCCTCGTGGCGCTTTCCGAAGCCGACCTGCTCATGCGCGAGCTCTTCAATTACCGCTTCGACAACGGGGGATTAAAGGGGCACAACTTCGGCAACATCTTCCTTTCGACCTTGGAAAAGATCACCGGCAGCTTCGAGGAGTCGGTGCGGGTGGCCGGCATGGTGCTGGCGACCCGCGGCACGGTCATTCCGGTGACCACCACCAACGTGTCGCTGGTCTGCGGGAGCGGCGACAAGGTCTGCGTGGGGGAGCATGCCATCACCACCTCGGAGATGAGCGAGCGCGAGACGCTTCGTCTTGAGCCGGAAGGGTACGCCAACCCGAAGGCAGTCGCCGCGATCGACGCTGCCGACTGCATCGTCATCGGCCCCGGCAACTTGTACTGCAGCATCCTGCCGAACCTGCTGGTGAAGGGCATACCCGAAGCCATCATCCGATCAAAGGCGACGGTCGTGTACAATTGCAACCTGATGACCACCAAGGGTCACACTGACGGCTTCGCCGTCACCGATTACGCGCACGAAATCGAGCGCTACGTCGGGAAGGGGAGGATCAACTGCGTCACGTACAACAAGCGCGCCCCGGCGGCGGAACTGCTCGAAAAGTATGCCGAAGTCGAAGGCGTCGCCATGGTGCCGCCCCCCAAACAAGGTTTCGCCGAGGAGTCGTTTGCGGCCCTTCCTGCGGACTTAGTCAGCAGCCGGCCGCCGGTGATGAAACCGGGAGATCCGATTAAACGGTCGTTCATTCGCCACGATCCCGACTCCCTGGCGGCACTCATCGTTCAACGTTGCCTTGGAGGCTTATGAAAATCGTCTTCGACTTGGACTACACTTTGCTCGACACCGTCAGATTCAAGGAAGCTCTCGTCGCCGCAACGGGGGTGGAGCCGGCAAAATACGAGCGTGCCTACGTGGAAGCCGTGGAGCGCGGTGGCGGGCGTTTCGACCCGGACATCTTGTTCGACATTCTTCTTGAAGACGGCGCCATGGCAAGGGAGAACGCTCAAGAAGTTCGCCGAAGCTTCAACGAGGTCGTGCACGCGACGCAAGAATACCTCTACCCAGGAGCCAAAGAGCTGCTGGAGGCCCTTCGCACGCACGACGTGGCCGTCGAGCTGCTCACCTTCGGCAACGTCAAATGGCAGGAGGAAAAAGTGAAACACTCGGGACTCGCGGGACTCTTCGGCAGCGTGTGTTGCACCGATAAGGACAAGCGCGAAGTCGTAAAAGGCCTTGGCATCGACCAGGACAAGGTCATAATCGTGAACGACAACGGCAAGGAAATGGAAGAAATGATGGCCGTGGCGCCGGAGTACAGCTACGTGCTGAAAAAGGGTCCGAAACCGGTTTCCGAAAATCTGCAGCTGCCCATCGCCGAGACGATGCAGGAACTGGCGACGATTCTGGAACAGGAAACCGGCTGGGAGTTACGCCGTGCGATTTACGGGACGTGACGCGCAGGCGAGGGACCGAAGAAGATCGGCAAAAACAAAACCGGTCTCAACAGAGACCGGTTTTGCGTCGAAACGGCCATTAGGCGCGCTTCTTCATGGACTTCTTCGCGGCCTTCTTGGCCGGCTTGCGCTTAGCTGCTTTCTTCTTGGCTGCCATAGTGGTCACCTCCTTTGAGAGCGGAAGATGTTTTCGTCGCACGAGTCGTGCGATGCTCGCGTTCCCTGCGCGCGCAGAGTGTACGCTTGCGCTCTTGCAATCACTATAGCACACATTTTTGCCGTCAACGGGAAAAAAGCAGGCAACTGTGTACAACTTTTCCGCCTTACGCTCAAAACGCGCCGCGAAAAAAGAAAAAGCGCGACGATCGTCGCGCTCGGAAGCTCACTCGCACACCTCGTGGACGTATCGCACGGCGCGTTCGCGGAATGCGATTTCCGTTTCGCCGTCCTTGCGGTGCACGATGTCGATAATTTTGCCGTCATCGCGTTGCGTCGGCTGACCTTTGCAGAAGTCTATGCCGAACGTGCCGTCTTTCTTCTTGATGATGACGGCGCAATCGCGCTGGTCATTCATGAGAGCGAACTGGTTGCGAGGCGTAGCCGGCCGGCATACCCTTCGGCGCGCTGTTCGAGCTCGGTGCGGTCGGTGCCGTTGAGCACTTCGACGACCTCGACGTCGCCGCCGGTCTGGGCCGACGCCGCATAGCGGACGTAGATTTTGGCCGTTTTCTTGTCTCGGACGACTGTCGCCACCAACATGGTTCCTCCTTATGCGGAGCGGAATCGACGCTCCACGGGGTTTATAGCTTATTTTGGGGCTTTTGGCAAGGGTTTGCCGGCACGCTTTTCCATTGACGACGTCGGTCCTTGTGCTATTCTTGGGCTTATCGCGCAGGAAAATGCCAGCCTTGGGCCCTTAGCTTAATGGTAGAGCACCCGGTTTGCATCCGGGAAACATGGGTTCGATTCCCATAGGGTCCACCAAAAACGTCCGACCGCAACCGGTCGGACGTTTTTCGTTGCCTGAAAGGTGTGGTATCATTTTCTCGTTATGACCACCACAGACCGCAAGACGGTCGAATGCGAAGTCCGCTCGCTGATCGATCGTTCGCAGTACGAAAAACTTAAGGCCTTCTTCTCGAACGTCGCGGATTTCGTGAGCGAGGGCAGCCAGGAAACGCGCTACTTCGAAGGTCCGCACGACCTGCGCATCCAGAGAGGGGGATCGTATGCCAAGGTATGGCTCAAGAAGGGGTCGGTGTTGGACGGCTCGCTCCAGGAAGTCGACATCCGTCTCGATTCCGAGACGTTTCCAAAGCTTGAGAAGCTCTTTGAGGCCCTCGGGTACAAGACCGCGGTAGTGTGGCAGCGATACCGATTGAGCTTCGCATGGGACGACGTCGCCGTCGCGCTCGATCATACCGAAGGATACGGCTACGTCGTCGAGATGCGGCTTTCATGCGATGAGGCGTCGCGAGGACAGACGAACGAACGGCTGCGCGAGAGGCTTGCGATGCTCGGTTTGAGGCCGACGCCCAAGCCCGTGCTGCACGAGCGTTTCAGCCACTACCGCGAACGCTGGAAGGAAGCGGCTTCCGAGGAAACGAAAAAGACGCCCGCGTAGCGCGGACGTCTTTTTCGTTACGGCCACTGCTTGAGCGGCACTTGCCTGACCATCGCGGGGGTGGGGTATTTGCGGATGAGGCCTTTCTTTGCGCCCGTCTGCTGGACTACGCCGGTGGCGTTCCAGGTGCCGACGGCCAGCGCGAAAGGGATGTCGTCGGGCTTCTTGAGCAGGCCGGCTACCATGCCGGAGCCGAACGAGTCGCCCGCGCCGGTGACGTTGATGCGCGGCACGTCGATGATGCCGCTGTGCCAGGTTTTGCCTCCGGCTGTGGCGTAGGCGCCTTCCATGCCGTCGGTGACCACCAGTACCTTGCGGGGCAGCTTGTGCAGCTTGGCGATAGTGCCTTTCAGGTCCTCCGGCTTCGTGCCGGCAATCATCGCGGCCTCCTCCTTGTTGAGGTTGAACATGTCGACCTTCTCGATGAGCGGGGCGAGGGCGGCATAGCCTTGCTTGAGCTCCTTTGATCCCGGGTTCCAGGCGACCTTGATGCCGTTCCTGTCGGCGTGCGCGATGAGCTTGCGCATCAGGGCGAGGTCGCCGCCGATCGAGGAGATGTAGAACCATTTTGCCTTGAGCGACTTCCAAGGGATGGCCGCTGCGGAAAGTTTTTCGGCGGCTCCGCGATACACCAGGATGGTGCGTTCGCCGCTGCCGGCGAGCAGGATGACCGAGAAAGCCGTGCGCAATTTTTGGGCGACCTGCAGCAACGAGGCGGAGACGCCCTCGGACTTGAGAACTGCCGCCAGCTCATGGCCGGAAGGATCATTGCCGACCGAGGCGATGGTGGCGGCCTTGTGCCCCAGGCGGGCAAAGGTCACTGCGGCGTTGGTGGCGCCTCCGCCGGTCTCCAGCAGCAGGTCGTCCACTTCGACTTTGGCACCAAGGGGGAAGCACGCCTCGACCTCCTCGTGGTCTTTCACATGCACCTCGAAAGCCCCGCTCTTCACGAAAGCGTCGCGGGTCGCGGCGCCGATAGTGATGACGTCATACATATCATTTTTTGGCCTTGCCTTTGGAGCCGAACAGCTCCATCTTGTGGGCCACGACCTCCTTCATCAGCTTCTTGGAGAGGGCCATCAGCTTGCGCGGGTCGATGTCCTTGTGGTCCTTGATGACCGTCTCGCGCATGCCGGCAGTGAAGGCGATGCGCAGGTCGGAGTCGATGTTGATCTTGCGGACGCCGCCCTTGATGGCCAGGGTGATCTGCTGGTCGGGGATGCCGACGGCGCCGTCGAGGCGGTGGCAGTCTTCCAGGGTGGTGCACATGTTCTTGGTGCGCTCGACCAGTTCCGGGGAGATGCCCGAGGCGCCGTGGAGCACGATGGGCATCTTGGTCAGCGCCTTGATCTTCTTGAGGCGGGCGACGTCCAATACCGGTTCGGTCTTGGACTTGTAGGCGCCGTGAGCGGTGCCGATGGATACGGCCAGGGCGTCGCATTTGGTGGCCTTCACGAAGCGCAGGGCTTCATCGGGGTCCGTGAAAAAAGCTTCCTTCTCGCTGACGCTCACCAGGTCCTCGACGCCCTTGATTGCGCCGATTTCGGCTTCGACCGAAACGCCTTTCTTTTTGGCCCAGGCCACGACCTGCTTGGTGTTCTTCACGTTCTCCTTGTAGGGGAGCGAGGAGCCGTCGTACATGACCGAGGTGTAGCCCGCGTCGATGGCCTTCTTGATGGTCTTGAGGTTCTTGCCGTGGTCGACGTGGATGACGACAGGTACCGGCGATTTGGCCGCAACGCGCATCATCGCCAGCAGGTAGTCCATGCCGGCGTATTCGATGGCGCCTTCGCTGGTCTGCAGGATGACCGGTGATTTGAGTTCGATCGCGGTCTCGATGACCGCCTGCACGATTTCGAGGTTGTTGACGTTGAACGCCCCGACGGCATAGCCGCCCTTGTCGGCCTTGGCGAGGACGGATTTGAGGGTAGACAGCATAGGCGTGCTACATTTCCGAAGGAATAATCGAGGGATACTTGCGGAGGAACTTCTTCATGGCAGCCAAGGTCATCAGCCCCTTCTGCGGGCCGACGTAGCCGAGCACCGAAGCGGCATTAGCCGTGCCCCAGCGCATCGCTTCGCCGATGCCGCGGCCGTGGTGGAGCGCCGCCAGGAAGGCGGTGGCGTAGGAGTCGCCGCAGCCCGTGCGCTCGATGACCGGAACGTCCATGATGCCGATTTTGAGGAAGGTCTTGCCGTCGTAGGTGTAGGAACCTTGCGGGCCGTCGGTGATGACGGCGATCTTGCAGCCGACCGCGTATAGGCGCTTGAGGAGCACGCGCATGTCGCGAGTCTCGTCGCCGACCAACCGTTCGGCCTCCTCCTTGTTCATCACGGAGATTTCAGAGCCGGCAATAACCGGCGTGAGGGCCATAATGCCCAGTTTGAGCTGGTGCGTTCCCGGCTGGAAGCACAGCTTGGCGCCGGACTTCTTGATGTAAGAGATGAGCGCACCGTGCATTTTCTCACTGCCCTTGCCGAGGGAGGTGTAGTACACCCACTCGGCTTTGGGCATGTCCTTGGGCCAGTGATAGTCGCGCTTTTCGTGGAACACCAGGATGGTTCGCTCGCCGCGGTAGTTGAGCACGGTGGAGTAGTTGGTGCCGCGCTTCTCGTCGAACTGGACCAGCTTGGTGGAGATGCCCTCGGCCTTCCAGTTGTTGGCGATCATGTGGCCGGTCTCGTCATCGCCCAAGATGCCGAACATGGCCGTGTCCATTTCGAGCCGCGAGGAGCCGACGGCGTTATTGGAACCGTTGCCGGCGCCGGGAATCTTGATGACGCTTTCGACCGGAATCTTGTCGGCGTAGTCGAAGCATATCTGGCACGATTCGTTGTTGACCGAGCATTTGACGTCGGCGTCGGCCTCGTTCATCTGGAGGAACACGTCGAGCGTGGCGTCTCCGACGGAGATGATGTCTAACATACGTTGGATGAGGGTAATGAGTGGGCTGTCGGGGTGGCGAAGGGGTTTTCGGGACACGCTTGCGGACGCGCTGCGGCGCGTCCTCGCTCGTCCTCGGATAACTTCGCCTGCGGACGAAGTTTCCTGCGGATGGTCCCGTAAACCCCTTCGCCACCCCGACAGCGACGCGTTGCCGCATCGCTGGGTCTGTTTGATGGCCTCTCTTCCATCGGTTACTTCTTTCTTGAAAGGGCTCGTTTGGCGGCGGCGATGATGTGGGAGACGCCCATGCCGTAGTGCTCGACCAGCTCGAGCGGGTCTCCCGATTGGCCGAACTGGTTGGGCACTCCTACGAATTCCTGAATGGTGGGGCGTGCTTTGGCCAGGTATTCCGCGACAGCGCCGCCGAGCCCGCCCGTGATTTGATGCTCCTCGACGGTGACCACTGCACCGCATTCGGCGGCCGCCGCAAGCAGCGCGGCCTCATCGAGCGGCTTGACGGTGTGCATGTTGATGACCCGCGCCTCGACGCCTTCCTTGGCCAGTTCTTCGGCGGCCTTGAGCGCGTTATGCAGCAGCGGTCCGCAGCCGACGATGGCCAAGTCCTTGCCTTCGCGCAGCGTGACGGCTTTGCCGATCTCAAAAGGGGAGTCTTCGGTGGTGAAAACGGGCGTTTTTTCGCGGGCCAGGCGCAGGTAGTACGGTCCGACCATCTTTGCGCCGGCCACCGTCGCCTTGCGGGCCTCGACGGCGTCGCAGGGGGCCACGATGGTCATGTTGGGAATGGGACGGACGATGGCGATGTCTTCGATGGCTTGGTGCGTGGCGCCATCGGGCCCGACCGAGACTCCCGCGTGGCTGCCGACGATCTTCACGTTGGCCTCGTTGAGGCAGATGTTGGTACGCACCTGCTCCCACGAACGGCCGGGGCAGAACATGGCGTACGAAGTGATGAACGGCACCTTGCCGGCCAGCGCCATGCCGGCTGCTCCCGCCGCAAGGAACTGCTCGTGAATGCCTGCCTGAATGAAACGAGCGGGGAACTGCTTCTTGAACTCCATGTTGCGGGTGGAATCGGTGAGGTCGGCGCACATCACCACCACGTTGGGGTCGGCCTTGGCGGCGTCGATGATGCCGAGACCGTAGCCGTCGCGAGTGGGTTTCTGGGCGATATCGGCGGCGAACGGATCGGCGACCAGTTTTGCTTGGGGGTTCAGCATATCAGTGCGTTTCGGCGGTAATGCGGGCTTCTTCGGCCTTCAGCTCTTCGAGCGCCTTCTCGGCTTCGCCGGCCTTGAAGGGCTGGCTGTGCCAAAGGTAGTTGTTTTCCATATAGGAGACGCCCTTGCCTGGCGTGGTGTGGGCGACGATGACCACAGGTTTGGTAGCCAACGTCTTGGCTTCGTCCAGCGCGCGGACCACGTCACGGATGTCGTTGCCGCTGCAGCCGACGACATGCCAGCCGAACGCCTTGTACTTGTCTTCGAACGGGTCGAGCGGCATGACGTCCTCGGTGTTGCCGTCGATCTGGATGTAGTTGCGGTCGACGATGACGATGAGGTTGTCCAACTTATTCTTGCCGGCAAAGTGGATCGCTTCCCACATGATGCCTTCGTCGTGCTCGCCGTCACCGGTGACGCAATAGGTCCGCCACTTCTTGCCGTCCATTTTTGCCGCGTGCGCGGTGCCGACGGCCTGCGCGAGTCCCGAGCCGAGCGGACCGGAAGTCGATTCCAGCGCTTGCAACCTCACGCGCTCCGGATGGCCTTGCAGGCGCGAACCGAGCTTGCGCAGCGTCATCAGCTCTTCGACAGGGAAGTAGCCGGCTTCGGCCATGGCCGCGTAACGAATCGGGCAGATGTGTCCGTTGGAAAGGAACAGGCGGTCGCGATCTTCCCACATCGGATTCTTGGGATCGTGACGCAGCTCGTGGAAGTACAAAACGGTGAAGACGTCGGCCATGCCGAGCGGTCCGCCTTGGTGGCCGCTCTTGGCGTGAGCCACGGAAGTGATGACGTGCTGGCGCAGCTTGTTGGCGATGAGTTCGAGGCGTTTCACCTCGTCGTCGTGAAGATGGGGCATAGGTGGAAAACAGGCGTAAACACGGACAGTTTACCACGGATGCCGAATACCAACACCTGTGCAAAAACCTCCGGAAATAAAGGGGGAAACAAACAAAAAGCCCCCTCAAGAGAGGGGACTTCGGGAGAAGGAACGGTCATCTCACGTCTGCAGGCGTAACAGCTCGCGGGCGCGAGCGCGGACGGTCTCGTCGAATTCCTCGTGGAGCCAGAGTCCGTCGGTCAGCTCTCCACCGCCCATGCCGCCGCAGACGCCGTCGTCGGCGGTCTGGTCGTACGACATCGGATCGTACAGGGAGGCGCAGGCACCCTCGCCGTCATTGCACGGCCAGGCGATGCGGTTCAGCTCTGACAGCAGCATCTCGATGCCGGAGACGTCGCCGACAAGCCGCCTCGGCACGGTCAGGTAAATCTGGCCGCCCCAGTCGCCCTCGAGCACCAGCCATGGGTTTGAACCGACCGGAAGGTCGCGATCGAACAGCCGCCGGAACGGATGCGTTCCGGCATCGGTAGTATCCATCTGTGCACCTCCTTTTTAAAGTGACTGCCGGATTGGCCGCACACCATGCGCGGCGTCTCCGGTCCTTTGCGAACGTAAACCGACTAAATGTCGGGGCCGTGGCGGAACACGTGAAGGCCTTCGACGTCCTCCGTGCGACGGAGATCGTCATCGCCTTCCGTCGTTTCCTCCGTGACGGAGTCCAGATCTAACTTCATTCTCCGCAGGGCGCGGAGAATGAGGCTGACCGTGCGCCGGTTCAGGGGAACGGTCGCCGAGCAACTTCCGTCGCAGGGCGAGGTGCGGACGGAATGGTCGTGGCGATGCTCCCTGCCGCGAGCCCCCGTGGAGATCGAAACGATCTTCACGTGCCACTGGCCGGTGCACAGCTTTTTCCACTCGCCGCCGCGCTCGTTGTAGCCGCTGCCGTACAGGACGCCCCTGAACGGAGCGGCATTGCGGAGCGCTTTCCCGGTGAAGCCGTCCATCCGCACTGATGCAGAGAGACCGCCCTTGCTGCCGGCAGGAAGCATCGAGGTCAGCTCCTTGAGGAGCTCCTTGATGTCCGTTTCGGCGCAGCAGGATCCGTCGCAGGGTTCGGGAGAGCTGACGCGCGGCAAGCCTCGGTGCCAGCCTTCCTTGTCATGATGCAGGTGCACCTTGCAGCCGATGCACCAGGTTTCGGAACGCCAGCCTTCGGCCGAGTCCGAACGGAACCGCGTGATGCTGCCGAGTTCGGCAGCGGTCGGCATATACATGATGTGCTCCGCAATACGGATTTCAAGGCACTCGCCGCCGGCGCCGAATGCGCCGACGGTGTTCCTCATGACGATGACCGCTTGTCAGGCGCCCCGGAGCTTCCCCGGAGTATTACTCCCCGTTTTACGACGGGGTTAGGTCGACGCCGCTTCGGCAGACTGTCCGCTGATTCTCCGAACGTGCCGGAGGATGAGCGTGACGATCTGCCGATCGACGTTAGCGACGCGCGTGCAACTTTCGTCGCACGGCACGCAGCGGACCGAGTGGATGAACCCTTCGCTCCCGCCGTGCGCCCATGCAAACTCCGTGTGGAACTTGACATGCACGCGACGGTCGAAGCACAGGTTCTCCCACTTGGAATCCCGCTTGCAGTAGCCGTTCTCGTAGCAAAGCGCGAGAACGGGGGACTCGCCGCGGAGCAGGGCACGAACCGCCTCGTCCAAATGGACGGGGGTCCGGCGCTTGCGTCCGTCGCCGTTGTCCCAGCGGAAGGCGAGCTCGTTGACGCGCTTGCGCACGTCGACGCCGGTACGGCAGCTGCCGTCACACGGTTTAGGCTCTCCTGTCAGGAGGCGCCGGCCGTCACGCCGGCACCGCGCAAGCTCATTGTTCGCAACGCGAACATGAAGCTTGCCCGCCACGCACCAGGACTCGTCATCGTAACCGTCCACGCTGCGTACAGCGAAAACGGTGACGTCGGCGAAGTCCCGGGAGGTGAGTGTGACCATGCGTGACTCCTTTGCAATGACCGGAGGCACCGGACGCGCAACATGCGCGTCCGGATCCTCGCATGAACCATCGATCATCGATGGCTCGTGTGAAGAGGCAGGCGGTGTGAACCGCCTGCCGCCGTAAGAAATGCGCCGTTCGTCTCTCGTTCTTGCTCGGTATTCGGTCTTTTATTTCCGAGCTTCCTCCTTACTTTTCTCCGGCGCTACCCGGAGTCGGTGGTCAGACGGAGGACCCACCGATGGCTGGCTGCCCGCTTGTCAGGCGGGCGGAGCGAGGGTCGCAACCTTCGGGCGGAGGGGTCCTTCGACCCTGTCCTGCTCTGCCTTGGTCTGTGCCGTGCGAACGGCATCGACCTTGGCGCAGCGGGACAGTCCACCACCGACGTTGCGACCGTCACCGACAGGCCGACGCGGCTGCCCTCCGCCGTTGCCCTGCGGCTTCGTCTGCGAGACGAAGCGCTGGGCGAACGGCTTGAAGGACAGCGTGTCGGCCTGCCGGCGCTCCTGGGCCTCCCGGTCCCGCTTCACCTCGTCGGCGAAGCGGTACACGCGCACCCCCTCCTCGCGGAGAAGATGCCCGTGCCGCCCGCAAAGGGCGAACTTCGGGAAGTCCGAGGACTCCACCCGCCTGCCGCCGTTCGCGGCCGCGAGCGCCTTGCGCTCCGGAAGCCACATGGCCTCCGGCGGAAGGCACTTCTTGCAGCCCGGCGCGGTGCAGCGGATGTTGTCGTTCATGTTCGACTCCTTTTGCAAAGATCTTTGGTGACCGATCGGCCCATACGCGGAATGCGTACGGACCTGGCCCCGTCAGAAGCATCGAGCGGTCGATGACTCTGACGGGGCCCCGTGACAAAGAGTCACGGGGGCTCGCAAGCTCATGCGTTGCCGCATGAGTGGAAGGGGGGACGACTAAGCGTCCCCCTCATCCAACTGGGGATCCTCGTCCGGATCCGCCGCCGTGGCACCAAGCGTCATGCGCTCGATCTCCTCCACCTGGCTTACACCAGAGGCGAGATCGTTCGCGATGAACTTGAGCACGGCGTCGCTCCATCCATAGATGAAGCGCACTCCCTTCGTCCCCGAGGGGGCGACGGCGTCGCGGTACGGGGCGATGGTGACCAGATAGGCCCGTGCGTTCGGAGCGACCTCTTCCCTGTAGCGGAGCCACAGGTCGAGGAAGCTCGCGGAACACGAGTATCCGTTGCCATACGCCCAGTCCTCGTTGTCAGTGATGCCGATGAACGCGTCCACCTTGATTTTGTGATCAAGGAGATGCTCCACCGGCGAACCGACCGCCGTGCCACCGCCGTTCAGGGCTGCGATCTTCTCGGCCGTCGTGAGTATTTCATCACGCGACGAGAGGACGCAGTCCGAGCGGACCTCGGTGTCGAACGGGAGCGGGACCGCGCGGCCCTCGACGCGCCGCAGGAGCGCACCGGTGAAGATGCCGGCGATATCGATGAACCGCGTCGATCCCTTGTCGGAGATCGGGCTGCTCATCGAACCGCTGACATCCGTACCGATGGCGACCGTGCGGTCACCGAACGTCGGCATGGCGACGAAGGACAGTTCCAGCGCAGCGCGGAGGGCATCCGCGATACGGCTGTCGTGTCCTTCGGTCTCCACGTACCGACGCCAGGCGTCGAAGAACCGGAACGGGAGCACTCGGGAGTGCTCGACGGCTCGCTGGTCGGTGAGCTTCCGGACGGCGTACCGTACGTTCTCCTCGCTGGCGAATACCCCGTGACGAGTGAACGTCACCAGGTTTCGCAGCAAGTTGAAGTACGGCGCCTGTCGCAGAAGTTCCGCCCAGATCGCCGGCGTCGTGGCCTTGACCGTCGGTACGACGACCTCGAAGGGCAGGCGTCCCTGACGAATCAGGGCAATCTGCTCCTCCTCGGTCGTTGCCGACTTCAAGGCCTCGAACGCCCGGATCTGGGGGTTCAGCGCGGGGTCAGAGCCCAGCGCCGCACCGCCCTTCACGAGCCAGCCGAAACGCTCGGCGACCGCTGCCGTTTCGGGCCGCGGATGCGCCATCCGGAGGATGTCTCGGAGAGTGACCTCGCGGGAAGCGGACGAACCGTACTTCACCGCATGGTACTCCGAGACGCCGCCGAGATGTGCGCGCACGGCCTTGAGGGCCATGCCGCCGAGCCCGTCCCGACCGGGGACCGCGCGGCTTCGGCACAGCGTGACGAAGCAGCGCAGGTCATCCGGCGTGCGGATGACGCGGTCGAAGACGGCCTCGAAGTGCGCCTTGGTGCGACCGCGGCCGCCCGAGAGCACGACGAGTCCGAGCACGGGGAGCGTCTTCATGAGTCCCTTCTCGCGAGCCCAAACGAGGGCGCGAGCAAGGAACTCCGGACACGCTTCCCGAGCCGCGACGAGCACCTCCAACGCTTCGACGGCAAGGTCTTTGCCGCTGACGTAGAAGGTGTCGCCGAGGGTCCCCGTGGTGAGGACCTGGACCGTCTGCTCACGGAGCGAACGGCGGTAGGCAGGCGCCCCCTCCCGGTTCACGTGCGTCGCGAGACGCAGCGAACGACGGGCGGTGGCGGTCGCCTGGACGAGCTTTTGGACGTTTTGCATGATCTTTTCTCCTCTGCATGCATGTCCGATTCCGTCGGACGACGGTCCAGGCGACCAGCCCGGGTGTTTTGAATAGGTGGGGGTCAACGGACAATTCGGCGGCCAAGGCCTTTGCAGAATGGTTTCGAAGAAACCTCGGCCTGCAGTCCTACCCCGTGATTTGTAAGGAGCCTTCTCCTCCTATGAAACCTCGATGTCTCGAGAGCTCGTAGGAGGAGCGGTCCGACACGAGCGTGTCGGACCGTCCAAGAGAGTTGCCTGCGAACGGCCTCGGGATGTCGACTGGCGACAGGGATTATTCATCCGTGCGCCACGTCTTTCCTTTGGATATTGAAGTATCCTCGTCCAGCAGTCCTCGAGCCGGTGCGATGCGACGATTTGTCCTCATGAGATTGGCTGGGCTCCGCCCACACCCCGCATTTCTCTATGCAAGGAGTCCTGGTCTCAATAAGGGTTCGTCGCACGGCGGTCCGGCGGTCAAAGGACGATCTGCGGACAAGGCTGCTTCCAGGACCTTTGGGGCATAACCCCGAAGTCCGTTCGCCTGCGTTATCCCGTTTTCACGGGGCCGTCGTGCGGTGATTCTTATGCCAAGATCACCGCACGCCGCTGTCACGGTCGTGGAGGGAACGTCATGGTTCAAAATCCTCCCATGAAACCTCGATTTTCGAGGGCTCATGGGAGGAGGCGAGCAAAATTGCTCGCGCTCCGGAAGAAGCGCATTGGTCTGGCCTGCCCGCATCCCGTGAGGGAAGTCGGGCGATGCGAGTCCCTTGCGGGGACAAGCACAAGGCCAAACAATGCCGGAAGAACGCGGTTGTGTGGGACCGGGAATTACACCCGATACGGTCGCTTGCGCGACCCATTACGTACGCCTCGCGGACCGCTCCGCGACCTACAGATCTGTCGGTACCACCTTCTCCCTGGAAGGGATGCGCCTTGAGCGCCGGTGTCGACAGTCCGCAGGAGACCCGCCTCACTTTGTTTAGTAGTCGCTCGCGGGGCACGAGCCTAGCCAGTGAACCTCTTTAACGCGTGGCATGGCTTACGCGCGCCGCGAGATTCCGCTCGCGGGTCGTCCGATTCCTAGAATCGGGAAGTAAACGATGCGTCCGGACAGCCGGACGCTCACCCGCCATTCCAGCGAGGGTCCTCCGGTGGCCACCGGCAGGTTCGAACGCTTCAGAAGCGATCGCATTCGAGGGTCGCGGTCGTCCGCCCCTCTCGGCGCATGGCGGTCGCACCGCCTGACGTCGATGATTCTGCGCAGTCCGTTTCCATTGCGGGTCGAGCTCTCTTGAGACCCCCTCGGCAAGACCGTTCTTGCGTAGGGGGCCAGGGCCTTGTCCCGGGAAACGGTGACGGAACCTTCGTTCCACCGTGCCCCTCGTGAAGGGCTGCGAACTCGGGCGTCTGCGCGACACCTGTTCACGTTTTTGGCGATGACCGCCGGAAAAGAGGCAGAGTTTCCTCCGTTCCTCACCGAACCTCGCAGGCCATTTCCCGTATAAAAAGGGAAAAATATGTTTTACCTGGGGTCGGCAGGGGAGCGGGCGGGGAGCGGACAAGCGCGTCCCCGGATCCGCCCCTATCCCGGCGGTCGGTCATCCTTTTGGGTTGGAAGGTTCTCGTTCGCGTCACCTGTTGTGACTACCGAACGTAGGACAATAGCATAAAACGAAAACTTTGTCAAGGGTCTGATGGACAGATTTGTATAAATCAATTAAAAAGCCAATAAATAAAGGTAAATTTTAACTTTGTAATGTAATAAATTTGATTGAATTTGTTTTATATAATGCTATGCATGAAGGTGCGCAGGTTGATTTGTCCAGCCAATCTTGACATTTAGGTCATTTTGTGGTAGCTTTCCTTGTTCCCCACACAACAGGAGGTGGCCATGGGAACGGCTCCACAAGGGCAACAAACGGCGCCTCCATCGTACGGAGGCACATCATGGGCGGCGGACAGTAGCACTTTCAAGGTCAAATCGGCGAAAGCCATTCGCAAGGAGAACGGGTACATGCACTATGTTGCACTGGAAATGAGCGTACATCGTCAGGATCAATCGACGGCGTTCTCTCGCTCGTTGACCCGCAACCCTTGCGAAAGGAGGCTTTCATGCAGGGTGGCCAATAGGCTTTAGGGGGCCAACGGCCCCGGCGATAGATCGACGCAATGGGGCGTCGAACTCGCCGGGGCCTGACCCCCGAATGCCTTATGCGGTCAAAGCAAAAAGCGCCCTCCGGCTTGGAGAGGCGCTCTTTTATTTATTGCATGCATCGGTTTTTGGACGGGCGCTATTTTTTTGCGCCCTTGAAGGCAAGTTCGAACAGAAGGCGAACGGTCTTAGCCAGAGCGGGGCTTTCGATGACAACGGACTGCATTTTTCCTTCGAAGGTAATGAGGGCCAGTTTATCCCCGTATATGCCTATGTTTGAACGGAAATTTGAGAATTCCTTGGGAAGGTAAATGACATCTGCCGAGGGAGCGATCTTGGGTTTGCTGTTCCAGTAGATTCCGCGGACTCGCGTTTTGGATTTGGTGAGCGCCGCGCGCATGGCTGCAAGGTCCTCCGATTTAAGCACGGAGTACATGGCGTCGACGTCGGTAAATTCCACAGATTGCCTGGTTTTAGTCTGTTGCATGTCCTCAATGATGGCAAAAATGCCTTCCTTCCCCTCAAAAACCTGTACGACCGGCTTTTCGCCGCCGGCGCGCAGTTCCAGCTCGGGAACCATTTTCTCAAGGTCTTTCACCCTCTCATGCACTTCGGCGTCGCGGCGCTTGGCGTAGGCGAGCAGCTTTTCTGCAGGTTCGGCCGCGTAAATACTGCGTTTTCCGCGCAACGCGCTGGACATCAGTCCGCGTGAAGTCAGGTTGTCGATGGCCATGTACACCGCCTGGCGAGAGAGTCCGGCGCGCTTGGCGATTTCGAGAACGGTACCCGGCCCGTCCTCGAAGGCCGTCAAATACGTCTTGATTTCACTGTCGATTAGGCCGAGGGACTGGAGAATGGGGGAGAGGTCTTTCATAGCGCTCTTATGATAGCATAAAGGTCTTAAGACGTTCGGTGTCCCCAAGTAAAGAGGGCACATCATGATGATGTGCCCTTTTGGTACTGCCACTAATGTCTTTCGAGGTCGTTGATCAGGATCGCCAGCCGGTTTCTGAACTCGGAGGCGTCGATGCGGTTTTCCCGACGCTCCCTGATGAGCGCCTGGCCCGCTTCGGTCCGCAGGGCCTGCGCGCCAAGGGCGAAAATCTCGCCGAGCTTGTCGATAAAACCGCCGTCATCCTCGGCAGAACGTGACCCCAGCAGCTCCGCGGTCCTAGCCATCTCCTGGTTCAAGGGCGATTCGTCGTGCACGGCACGATCGGGATGCGCCGACTTCATCGAGGTTCCTCCAGTGTCATCAGATTGACTCGCGTCATCGGAGTGACTGCGCATAGTATCAGGGAATTACCGCAATGTCAATGCTTTGTCCTTCGTGCGGATCGCGAGGGGGGTTTCGCTGACGATGGCTCCGTTCTCGATCAGTACCGAAGTGATCTTTTTGACGGTAGCATGCCTGGTCGAGGTTTCGGCGGGCGGGTAGGCCTTCTTGATTTCCTCGGGGGTGAACTTGCTGGCGGCGGCCCACGACCGCATCTCGCCCAACATCAGCGCCAGACGCTTGGTCTCGTTGTCGTTCAAGCCGAGTTGTGCCGCCGCATTTTTGGCCTGATCGTCAGGCCTGCCGCTCTGCAGCAATTGCACGACCTCCAATCGGGAGAGGTTCGACGCTTCCGCCCAGGAAGCAATCTTTTTTTCGTCGAATTTGTCGGCATGGCTGGTGGCCGCTTCGAGGAAAAAATGGTGATAGCGGCCAAGCGTTTCCGACGCCTTCTCGCCCATGTCTTTGCCTCCGAGGATTTTTTCAAAATCGCGCCTGGCTTCGAGCATGCGTTTTTCCGATTCGCTCAATTCGGCCTCCGCAGCCGACGCGAGCTGGTCAACATACTCTTGGTGGGCCATGGCGACGGCACGGGCGCTTTCGTTGGACGACGAGCTTTTCACCTGAACGAGGCGAACGAGCTCGATGTCCGTCTCGTCTTTCGCATCCTGAAAGATCTGCACGGCGTCGATTTTGTGCTTCGCGTCGATATGATCGTTGAGGCCGATGAATTGCCGCTTGTCGTATGAATCGGCTATCAATTCGAAATCCGTCTTCAGCCTTTGTATGGCCTTCTTCATTCCCTCGAGACCGCGCCAGATCCGTCCGATTCGGTCGTTCATCTCGATGTTGTCGATGCCCGGAAACTTCGGGCTGCCGATGAACCTCCCCACCTTCTCCTTGAGTTCGGTCTCTCGCAGCGGTTCGCCTCCACGACGCTGCCTTGCCAGGGATTCGCGCAAAAGCGTGTTGTTTATGCTGCTTTCAGTGTCGCGCAACCGGCCCTTGTCTTTCCCGGTGACTTTCATCAGCCGTTCCATCAGCTCGCTGACATCAACGGTCGGGGCGCGCTCGATGGGCTGGAGCTGTCGTTCAAAAAGCTCATCTTTTTTTTCGGCGGACTGCTCGACAAAACCGAAGGTCTTGAGCGGCTGCTCGGATTTGGGCTCATTCTTCCTTTTTTCCTGCCTCGGTCGCTCATGGCCGAAGGATTCTGCACTTTGCATATAAAGATCACGTTATTCTCCGGCCTCATCCGGCGAAATCGTCACGTCCATGAATGGATCCTTTTCGCCGAGCGCCTGCTTGAAGGCGAGAATCGCCTGGCGGCTGTCGGCGGCTTCGGTCAGGGCGCTGCCGACGGTGAGGAGGTCGGCACCGGCTGCGGCGATGGCCGCGACATTCGTCGGCTTCACTCCTCCGTCCACGCCAATGATTGCCTCGGGGCGCAGTTCCCTGACGGCCTTCACTTTTTCGATGGCGATGTCCTGAAACTGCTGGCCGTTCTTGCCAGGGACGACGCCCATGACCAGAACCCCGGCGAAATCACCGATGATGGGCGTGAGGTCGGCGACGGGCGTGTCCGGATTTATTGCCAGAAGCAGGCGGTCGCAGTGAGGGAACGTGCCGCGGCAAATCATCTTTTCGCGGGGAGTGGCCTCGGCATGGAAGATGACGCGGTTGGCGCCGGCGGCGATCCATACGGGCACCGCATGTTCGGGGTTCGAGACCATCAAGTGCGCTTCGTATTCGATGCCGTCGAGCAGTTCGCGCATCCGTTCCGGCGGCGCCCAGGTGGTGTCCTCGACGAAGACGCCGTCCATGACGTCGATATGCAAAGGCAGGCCCAGCACGCGCACGCGGTTGACCTTCTCGATGAATTCTTCTTCGGAATGGGCGAGGATCGCCGGCAGGATCGTGGCCATGGTCGGGAGGATATCAGGATTTCTTCCGTTTTTCGTAGGCAGAGATTTTTTTTATGCGGCGGGCGTGGCGCTTGTCGCCGGAGAACGGCGTGGTGAGCCAGAGCGTCACCAGCTTCTTCGCCAGACGCAGGTCCTTCGTGGCCGTGCGGCCCCCGAGGCTCAAGACGTTGGCGTCGTTGTGCTCGCGCGACTTCTTGGCAGTGAAGGCGTCATAGGCCATGACGGCGCGGATGCCGTCGACCTTGTTGGCGGCCAGCGCCTCGCCGACGCCGCTGCCTCCGAAGACAATGCCCAATGCGCCACGGGTCTTGGCGACCGCTTCGGCTGCGGGGATGATGAAGTCCGGATAGTCGTCGCCGGCGTCTTCAGTATAAGCACCGACATCGTGCACATGGTAGCCTTTCTCGACAAGAAACGCCTTGATGGCGTTCTTGAGCTTGAGGCCGGCATGGTCGGTGGCCAAGTAGATGACAGGTTTGTCGGTGCGGTGCATAAGCATTTTGTTACTCTTATTTTAGCATTTTTTGAGGCTATTGTCACGTGGGAAACGTGGTCCCGCCGCTTGACCGAAACCCCAAAAATTGCTACAGAAACAGCAGTCGCTTGGAGGAATCACAAGTGAAAACAGCGTCTCAAAGAGGCTTTACGGCTATCGAGCTGCTCGTTGCGGTGGTTGTCGCCGGCCTACTGGTGGTCGCGGGGGTCACCTTCGCTGGGCGGCGCGTGGTCGATGACGGGGAGGCCGTCAAAACGGCCGCCGGCGCGGGTGTGACGGAGGGGAAAGTCGCCGAGCGCCATAACTGGCTGGCTTGGCGACACGGCTGCACCTTCGTCGATGCCGACTCATTCGTGGTCGCCGGCAAGACCGCCGACGGCAAGGAAAGCAGCGTCACCGTTTGCTGCGACTCCTGGTTCAGGGGTTGCAAGGCGGCGAAAAAGTGAGGTTTGAGACCGGTTTTGGCCGGTCTTTTTTATTGTCCCGACTCGTCCGCCAGCCCTTGAATTGTTACGGCGACTTGGTTACATTTAGCCTTGCTATGGCCAAATTTCACCTTCCGACAATCGAAGAGGAGCAACTCGCCAAATGGGACGAACGCAAGGTCCTGAAGCAGGTTTTTGAGCGCAGCAAGGACGGCTCGCGAAAGCCGTTCGTCTTTTTTGAAGGTCCGCCGACCGCCAACGGCAAGCCGGGCATTCACCACCTGCTCGCCCGATCCTTCAAGGACGTGCTGTTGCGGTTCAAGACCATGCAGGGCTATCGCATCGACCGCAAAGCCGGCTGGGACACGCACGGCCTGCCCGTCGAGTTGGAAGTCGAGAAGCAGTTGGGTTTCACCAAGAAGCAGGACATCGAGCAGTTCGGCATCTCTGCTTTCAATGCCAAGTGCCGCGAGTCCGTTTGGAAGTACCTGGACCTGTGGCAGAAGAGCACGCGCCGCGTGGCTTTTTGGGTGGACATGGAAAACCCGTACATCACTTATAAGAACGATTTCGTGGAGTCGCTCTGGTCGATTTTTAAGGAAATCGACAAGAAACGCCTGCTTTATAAGGGGTATCGCGTGACGCCGCACTGCCCGCGGTGCGTGACTTCGCTGTCTTCGCATGAGTTGGCGCAGGGGTATAAGAATACGGAGGATCCGAGCGTGTTTGTGAAATTCCCGGCGGCCGGTCGCAAGAACACTTTCTATCTCGTTTGGACCACCACTCCCTGGACGCTGTCCGCAAACGTCGCCCTGGCAGTCGGTCCGAAGGTCGTCTACGTCGAGGCAAAGATGAAAGAGACGGGCGAAGTGCTGATTCTCGCCGAAGAACGTCTTTCGGTCCTAGACGGAGCATTCGACATCGTGAAGAAAGGTTCTTGGGAAAGTGACTTGTTTTCTGGCACGCTGACTGACGATTTCGGTCGTGGTTATGAGCCACTCTACGGTCAGGCTATGCCCGAAAACGAACAATATAAAAATCACGCCTACAGGATTTACCCTGCCGATTTCGTGTCAACGGGTGACGGTACGGGCATCGTGCACATCGCGCCAGCCTTCGGTGAAGACGACGCCACTCTTGGCAGGAAAGCCTCGTTGCCCACGCTGCTCACCGTCGACACCACGGGCATGGTGACTTCCGACTCGCCGGGCAAGGGAAAATTCTTCAAGAAGGCTGACGAAGAAGTGAAGGCCGACCTCACTGCACGCGGCCTCCTTTACAAGAGCGGCACCATCGTTCACTCCTACCCGTTCTGCTGGCGCTGCGACACGCCGGTGCTGTACTACGCCAAGTCTTCGTGGTACGTGCGGATGTCGTCGCTGCGCGATCAGCTCATCGCCAACAACAACCAGATCAACTGGGTGCCGTCGCACATCAAGGACGGGCGCTTCGGCGAGTGGCTCAAGGACGTGAAGGACTGG
Source organism: uncultured Gammaproteobacteria bacterium (assembly GCA_964491475.1). Classification (GTDB taxonomy): domain Bacteria; phylum Patescibacteriota; class Patescibacteriia; order SG8-24; family SG8-24; genus JAHFIW01. The sequence continues at coordinate 26,082 of CAZBFO010000002.1, forward strand.
GCGATTTCGCGCGAGCGCTATTGGGGCACGCCGCTGCCGGTTTGGCAGTGCGAATCGTGCGAAAAGACCCGTGTTATCGGCGGTTTTGACGAGATGGATGCCGCAGCCCCGCTCAAGAACAACTACTTTTTGCAGCGTCATGGCGAGGCTTTGTCGAACGTCGGCGAGTACATCAGCAGCATTCCCGAACTCAAACCCGATCCGCTGACGGAAAAGGGCAGGGAACAAGTCGTAGCCTCGGCCAAACTGCTCAAGGAGAAGAAAATCGATTTGATTTTTGCCTCCGACATTTTACGGACCAAGGAAACGGCGGAGATTATCTCCAAGGAGGTCGGCGTGTCGGTGATCTATGACGACCGCCTGCATGAGTTGGCCGTCGGCGCGTTCAACGGGAAGTCGATTGCCGAGTACCACAAGGCTCACGAAGGCATGGACCGTTTTGAGCAGGCTGCTGAAGGCTGTGAGTCGCACTGGGACGTGCGCCGCCGCATGGTCGCATTCTTCAAAGATATCGATGCCAAGTACCGTGGAAAGAATATCGTCATAGTCAGCCACGGCGACCCGCTGTGGCTGCTGCAGACCGCCTTCAAGGAGCTCACCAAGCAGGAAGTCCGCGACTGGCCGCACTACAACCACACCGGCCAGTTCGTGGAGATGACCTCGCCGCGCAACTTACCGTACGACACGCTCGGCATGGTCGACGTGCACCGCCCGTTCATCGACGACGTGCAGATCGTTTGCGAGTGCTCCGGGACGATGCGCCGCGTCCCCGACGTCGCCGACGTCTGGTTCGACTCGGGCGCCATGCCCTACGCCCAGTGGCACTACCCGTTCGAGAACGCCGACCGCATCGACAGCGGCGCGAATTTTCCTGCGGATTACATCTCCGAAGCTATCGACCAGACGCGCGGCTGGTTCTACACCCTGCTCGCAGTTTCGACGTTGCTCGGAAAGACCACGCCTCCTTATAAGAACGTCATCTGCCTCGGTCACGTTTTGGACGGCAAGGGAAAGAAGATGTCCAAGTCCAAAGGCAACGTCGTCGACCCGTTCGAGGCCATGGACAAGTACGGCGCGGACGTCATCCGCTACTACCTGTTCACCGTGAACCAGCCCGGCGAAGCCAAGCGCTTCGACGAGAAGGCCGTCGACGAGGTCACCAAGAAGGTGTTCCTCATCCTCTGGAACGTGCTGACGTATTACAAGATGTATGCCGGTGAGGGCGCGGCTTTCGTTGACAAGGCGCTAGCTTCACCGAAGCACGAGCTGGATGCCTGGATTCTCTCGGAGACCTCGCGTTTGGTCGCTTCGGTGACCGCGCAGATGGAGGCGTACGACGTGACTGGCGCATGCCGTGAACTCGGCGCTTTCGTGAACGACCTCTCCACTTGGTACGTCCGTCGCAGCCGCGACCGCTTCAAAGCCGGCGGTGCGGAGGCTGCCGAAGCCGTGGCCACGCTCGGCTACGTGCTCGGCACCTTCGCCAAACTGACCGCCCCGTTCACCCCATTCTTGGCCGAGTCCCTGTACGCCGAACTCGGCGGCAAGGCTGATTCCGTCCATCTTCTCGACTGGCCGGACGCGGAAGCGGCAAAGGATCGCGCCGCTGCCACCGAAGAGCTTCGCAACCAAATGAAGAAGGTGCGCTCCGTCTGCTCGCTCGGTCTTGAGAAGCGCGCGGCCGCGTCCATGCCCGTGCGCCAGGCGCTGGCTTCGGCCACCGTGCGCGGCAAGGGCGGCATGACCGACTGGATGAAGGAGATCGTCGCCGACGAACTTAACGTTCACGAGGTGCGCTCCGAGGAATCTTCCGGAGATACGACTGTCGAAATCGACACCGTGCTCACCCCCGCGCTCAAGCGCGAGGGCGCCGCGCGCGACCTGGTCCGCAACGTCAACGACCTCCGCAAGACTTCTGGACTGACGCTGCAGGACCGCGTGACCATCGTCTACTACACGGCTTCTGACTTCTGGAAGGAAACCGTCGCCGAACACGGTGCCGGCGTAATGGCCGACACTCTGGCCACCAAGATCGAAGAAGGCCAGCCGTACGAACCGAAATCGCTCTGGTTCGAGGACCACGAGATTCACGTTGCCATTGTGAAGCAGTAAGCGATACACTGACGGCATATGATCATCACCCTCTCCGGCACGGTCACTTACAGGGATGGGCACTATGCCGTCATCGAGAACCAGGGTTTGGGATACCAGGTGTTCATGCCTCCCACCGCTTTGACCACGCTGACCGTCGGCAACCAGGTGAAGGTCTGGATTCACGACAACGTCAAAGAGGACGCGCACGACCTGTACGGTTTTTTGGCACAAGGCGACTACCGCCTGTTCCTCAAGCTCATCGGCGTTTCCGGCGTGGGTCCGAAGTCCGCGATGAACATGCTGGCGCTCGGTCCGTCCAAGGACATCGAGGCCAACATCGAACGTGCAGACGTGGATTGGCTCACGCGCGTGCCAGGCATCGGCAAGAAAACGGCCCAGAAGATCGTCTTGGAACTCAAGGGCAAGCTGGCGCTGGGCGAAGGCGGGGGAGAGGACGACGTCGTCACCGCCCTCGTCAATCTCGGCTACGATCGCGAATCGGCCCGCGAGGCGCTGGTCGGCGCGAACGGCGCGACGGTCGAAGACAAGCTGCGCCAGGCCCTGCGCTCCCTCGGAAGGTAAGCGCGGCAGACGACCACGCATTCCCGCATTCAGATGCTCACGCACGTCACCAGAAACGAGCAGCAATGGGACGCTTTCGTGCAGGCGCACGGGGGCGGCTTTTTGCAATCGTGGGGCTGGTCGCAGTTTCAGGAGGCCATCGGCAGGCACGCGCTCCGTTTCCGCGTGAACGGCGGTGCCACCGAGCAGGACGCGGGCGACACTTTGGCCCAGTTCGTGCTGATCGAGATGCCGTTGCCGTTCGGATTTCGTTATGCCTACGTGCCGCGCGGCCCCATTGTGAAGCTGACGGACAGCAGCAAGGCGAACACCGCCAGCGTCGTCAGTTGCATCGAGGCCGTGCATCAGAAGGTGGCCCGCGACCGGTTGGCTTTCGCCAAAGTCGAATGGCCGTGGCCGCTCGGTGCAGAAGTGGTCACCCCCAAGGCAGCGGAAAAATGGGGCTTCAAGTATGCCGGACACGTGCAGCCGCAACACACGGTCATCGCCGACTTGACCAAGTCCGAAGAACAACTCCTTGCCGCCATGCACCAGAAGACGCGCTACAACATCCGCGTGGCGGAAAAGCACGGCGTGACTTTCCGCGAGGCGCTGCGTGACGACGCTCACCTCTTTGAGCACGACGTCGAAGTCTTTTGGGGCATGCTCGACGAGACCGCCAGCCGTGACAAGTTCAGCACGCATGAGCGCAAGTACTACCGCACCATGCTCGACGTGCTTTCGCCCAAGAAGAGCGAGGGTTTGCGCACGCGGATGTTCTTCGCCGAATACCAGGGTCGGGCCGTCGCAGCGGCGATGACCGGCGAGTTCGGCGACACCGTCACCTACTTGCATGGCGCTTCCGTGGCCGGCGATCGCAAGGTGATGGCCCCGTACCTGCTGCATTGGCACATCATGAAAGACGCCAAGGCGCGCGGTTTCGCCAAGTACGATTTTTGGGGAGTCGCCCCGTCTGACGATGCGGAGCATCCGTGGGCAGGCATCACTCGTTTCAAGACCGGTTTCGGCGGCGACCGCGTCGAATACTTGGGGGCGTGGGAGTTGCCGGGCAACCGCCTTTGGTATACCCTCTACCGGTACGCAAAACGGCTGCGGCGGCTGTAGGCCGCAGCGGCGCGAGCACCCGTAGTTCAACGGATAGAACGCGAGCCTCCGAAGCCTGAGATCCAAGTTCGATTCTTGGCGGGTGCACCACGTAAAAACACCAGCAAAACTGGTGTTTTTACGTGCCTGAAGCTGCCAGGAAAAGAAAACCTTTTGCAAACGGTGTCCGCAGAGTATACTCGTCATATCATTCAAACTCACAGAAGATATGCGTGGTGAATTTAGTCCTTCCCCCGAACAGATGGGTCTTCCCAAGGAGGCAGACAAGGCGGAAAAAACGGAATCTGCGTCAGAGAAGGAGAGCGACGCGGTTACGGCATCGCAGGAACGGGTCGCCAGCGTCGGTAGTCAGCTCCATGAAATATGGCGTGGGCCGCGGTGGCGGGAAGAAACGAAGGATTACGAGCCCAGAATAAAGAAAACGAAAGATCAGGCATGGTCCGAGTCTCATGGAGGAGCGACAGAGGTCGACATCGCAAATACCGCGTACGAGGAACTGCCTAGCGACTGGCAGGGCGAAAACAAGATTTCGGCCGAAGTCGCCGTTAATGAAGTTGAAAGGGCGATGGAAGCCGGAGAGCAGCTTGACGAGGCCTTCGTTGAGGCAGCCAGTTCAGTGCTCCATGACCGATGGCTGGAGAGGAACGGCAGTTGGGCTTCGCCGGAACAGAAGGTGCCTTATCAGCAGCTTTCGGAGGAAGAAAAGGAAAAAGACAGGGTTATCATACGAAAGGCGATTGAGGCCTGTAAGAAAAAGGAATAAGGATTTGTTTTCGTCACAAAAGGCCGCGTGAAAGCATGCGGCCTTTTGTGACATCGGCCCTTCTGTCTTGGAGCTTGGCGTAAACTGCCGCAACGTCTAGTCTTAGGATATGTCTAAACTTCTGCCACGTGCCATCGTGCTCGACCTCGTGCACCCGAGCGTCCCCAAGGAAGACGCAGCCAGTCGGCTTAACGAAGCCGCCGGTTTGGTGACCACTTACGGCGGCGTCATCGTGGTGCATACCTTGCAGCGCCGCACGGTCCCTCACTATAAGACCTTCATTGGGGCCGGGCAGACGCTCGCCGACATGGTCAAAAAGCATAAGGCCCAGGTGGTCATCGTCAACGAGAACATCAAGCCTCGGCAGATTTTCGAGATCGAGAATTCGATTCGGCCGCTGCTTTCCAAGACAGAGATGCCGCAGGTGTGGGACCGCATCGACCTCATCCTCAAGATTTTCGCCAAGCACGCCAAGACGGCCGAGGCCAAGTTGCAGATCACCCTGGCGAGCATCAGCCACATGGGCCCGCGCATTTTCCGCATGGGCATGGACCTGTCGCAGCAGGGCGGCGGCATCGGCACGCGCGGTGCCGGCGAGACCAACACCGAGATGATGAAGCGGCATCTCGCCGCGCACGAGAAGACGGTCAAAGAGAAGCTGGATCATTACTCGCGCGTGCGCCAGACGCATCGTCAGGCGCGGCAGCGCAGCGGTTTGAAAACGGTGTCGGTAGTGGGCTACACCAATGCCGGTAAGTCCTCGCTGGTGAACGCGCTTACGCGCAAGGGCTCCTATGTGGCCGACGCGCTCTTTGCCACGCTCGACACCAGCGTCGGCAAGATTTACGTTCCCGGTTCCAACAAAGTAGTCCTGATTTCCGACACCATCGGTTTCATCCAAGACCTTCCACCACAGCTGATTTCGGCCTTCCGATCTACGCTGGAAGAGACGGTGCAGGCGGATTTGTTGCTGCACGTGGCAGATGAGGGCGACCCGCGTCTCGAAGAGAAGATCGCGGTCGTCGACGATATCCTGAAACAGCTGGGCGCAGACGATATTCCGCGCTGGCTGGTGCGGAACAAGGCTGACACGGTCGATCCGCGGCGCAAGAAGGGCAAGCTTCCCGCCGCAGAGGGCCGTATTCCAGAATTTCGCGTCTCGTCCAAGACTGGCGACGGCATTAAGGACTTGAAGGAGGCCGTCGTTGCAAAGCTGGGCGAGGTGCCTGAAGCATCTTGACAAAAGGCCGATTTTGTGCTATATTGAGGCTAGTTTGTTCCTGAAATGCATTGTACATCCCACGAATGAGGAGTCACACATGACCAAGATCGTTCGCGATTTCGCCCTCCAGATCGAGCTCGGCGGTGGATGCTGCAATGGTTCCGTGGGGATTCGCGTGACCGTCGACGAGCTCGGCAAGGTCACCGTCGAACCCAACTACGGGTGCAACGAGCATCCGGATCACCACTTCGACAAGGGGCACGGTGCCGAAATCACGGCATGCACCCCGATTCGTCCGACTTAAAAGAAAAACCGCCTGGCAACTTTGCCAGGCGGTCTTCTTTTTCTTCTTCAGGCGTTCAGGCGTTTTCTACTGCACCCGTCCCTTTCCTGCCGCCTGCGCGTCGTTCTCGGTGGAAGTGGACAGCGGCGATGCCGAGAGCAGCATGGGGAAGCCGTTGTTCTTGTCCGTGGCTTCGAAGATGATGCCGTCGATCACCGTGGGGAACTTGCCTCGCTGGTCTTCTCCGGGCGTGATGGCGACGTCGAAGCTCAAGTTGAGCTTCTTGACGTTGATGGGCAGCCAGTTCAGGGTCCAGACCATCTTGCTGTTGGCGGCATCGAAGCGGAGGTCGCCGGCGTCGACGTTGGATACGCCGGTGAAGCGGACATTGGTCGGGAGCTTCGCCGTCAGCTTGAGGTCTTGCAGGTCGTGGAGCGCGTTGTCGATCTGCAGCATGACGCGGTAGGTCGTGGCTTCGTCGACCTTGGGGGGAAGGGGGCCGCTGCCGACCGGAATGCCGTCGGCGTTGAAGTAGCGGAGCTCGGCGGAAAGCGCCGTGTCGCTGACGGCCTTGGCGACGACTGGGGCCGACTTGGCCACGCGGCCGGCGGTCGTCTCGTCGATCGTGCCGATGGCCGCCTGGACCGAAGCCGAAACTTGGAAGTTGCCGTCTTTCACCCCGGGGACCGGCCCGGCGGCGAAGGGAATCTCGAAGTCGAGCGTTCCTTGGTCGCCGGGATTCACTCGGCCGAGCGAAGGGATCTGTTTCTTGGTCCAAGTGATTTGGTTGCCGGAGCGGATGCCGCCGGCCTTGTCGACCAGCTGCTTCCATTGGAGCAGGCCGTCGGCTGGCGCGGAGTCCAGCATCGTCGAGAGCTGCACGTCGCCGAGCACGGCCGAGCCGGTGTTCTTATAGGTGATGGCGTAGCGGAGCGTGTCGCCGAACCGCACCGGCTGGTCTTGGCTCTTGCCGTTGAGGATGAGCGCGGTGACCAGGTCGCCCTTGATGACGTCGGTCGAAAAGGCGCCTTCCTTCTGCAGCTGAAAGGCCTCGTCGGCGTCCAGGAATCCGATGCTTCCCTTGATGTCGAGCTTGCCTTCCGCGTCGGAGGCGAACGAGCCGTCGACGGTTATCTTGCCGGCGTCGCCTGCCTTGAGCTTGGCGACGTCCCACACCTTGAGGTCGGTGTCAGCCGACGGCGGCGTGGCCTTTTCGGGGATGAAGTTCGCCGGGTAGTCAGCGTGGACCTTCAGGTGCTCGAAGTCGGAGGCGGCGTTGTTCTTGTAGGCGAAGGTCAGCGTGACCTTGTCGCCCGGAAGCACTTTCGGCGGACCGTTCACCTGCATGTCGAGCACCGAATCGGTGACGGTCATTCCCTTGGTGGTCACCTTTTGGAACTCGGAATTGAAGTCGGCCGGCCGGTAGGTGAGGATGGCCTGCAGCGTCATCTCCTTGCGCATCGGGGCGAGCACTACGCCCTTCACGGTGATCAGGCCGTCCTTGCCGGGTGCGACCGATCCGATCTTCCAGGAATCGTTGTCACCGGCAGGGTCGGCCGAAAGCATCTTGAATTCCTTCGGCAGGCGGAATTCCATCGAGGCCGTGCCGAGGGCGACGCGGGCGTCGTTCCTGTAATGGATGGCGTAAGTCACCGTGTCGCCGCTCTTCACCTCGCCCGGACCTTCGACGTCCACCGTCACGCCCTCGCCGCCGAACTTGGTCGCCGCAGGGGAGAAGAAGAACACGCCAGCCCAGGACACCGCCGCCAGTACGGCGAAGAACACCGTCAGTCCCACCAGGAACTTCTTGAATGCCGAGTGCCGTACTTGCACCAGCCTGGTCATGTCGGGCTTGGCCTCGTCGGTCGAATCGTAGATGCTGTGCAGCTCCGCCTCCACTTCGCGCTCGTGCTCGGCGTTGTCGGGTTGCGGGATTCTCCGGTCATCGGGCAGGCCCGAGGGCTGATTTTTTTTGGGAGGGGTTCGTGGCGGCATAGAGTGCAAGCATTACTGGCCTTCGGCTACGCTTCCGAAGAAGGCGTCACGGTCTACCTTTGCGGTCACGGTCCAGCGGCCGCGGTCGTCGGTCGTCCGTTGGGGCGCTTCCCAGCTGGGCGTGTAGCCGCGGGGGAAGTCGATGCTCGAAGTGAAGGTGATGGGCGAGCTGCCCGACTGTTTTTGGAGCAGCAGGGTGTAGTCCATGCGGTCACGGCGATTGCCGGCGACGTCGCCGTAGAACGTGGCGAGCTTGCCGTCCGGCGGATGCGTCAGGGTGACGACGCCGGGCGGCAGCTGGTACACCAGGGTGACTACCGAGGTCTCGCCCGGATCGGTCTGCATCCAGTTGCCGAACACCGTCTTGTCGCCTTCATCGCTGATGCGCGTGCCGGAGTCGCGGTCGATCTTGGTGTTCTTTTCCTGCGCGTCCACTGCCGGATCCGCGCTTTCGGTGCCGTCACCCAGCTTGAACAGCTTGGGGTCCGGAGCCTCGAATCCGTGCGCTTCGACCAGCATGCTGCCCTGCGGCACGTAGAAGCGGACGTAATCGACGTTGCGCACGCCGCTGAACAACGCGCCCTTCTGGCCGTTGTGCGCGCGCGAGAGCGTCAGCGTCACGATGCCGGTGCCGTCCGGGAGGATCTTCACGGAGTGCTGCACGTCATCACGCATCTGCAAGTCCGTCTTCTGGCCGGCTATGTTGGTGTGCACCAGGTACAGGTAATCGCCGTCGGTCTTCTTGATCCCGCCGCCCCAGCCGAGCGCGGTGACGCGCCGTTCGGTGTCGGCGTCCTTGAGCCACAGCTGGACGTCGCGCTTGGCCAGGGCCTCGTCCATGAGGCCCGCCAGCTGCACCAGCTGATCGTTGTCGGCATGCATCAGCCTGTCGAGGACCTTCGGCGCCAGGTCGGCGATGAACTGCTTGGGCTTGTTCTCGGTCTTGTCGTAGTCGACCTCGACCTGCTTTTGCGTCTCGTAGTAGAAGTTCTGGCTGGTAACGGTCTTGCCGTACTCGGGCATCTGGATCGGTCCGGTCACCGCCAGCAGCTGTTCCATCAGCGTGGCGTTGACGGCGATGACGCCGTCGGTGGTCGGCCCGTGCGACTTGTCGTAGAACCAGGTGATTTGCTTGGCGCTGGTGGGGAAGTCGGGATACCAGTTGGCGTCCTGGAACTGCCACAGCGGATTGATCAGGTGCAGCGGCTGCGGCGAGGCCACGCGGGCCATCAGGCTGCCCTTGAGGTCGTAGGTGCCGCCGCCGGGAATCGACATGTTGGTGAGCTTGCCCTTCTCGACGTCGATGAGCGCGAAACTTCCCATGAAGCCGCCGGTGGGACGCATTTCGGAGTTGTTCTGGAAGATCAGCAGGTAGCGCTTGGGCTCGTTTTCGCCGAGGATGGAGCCCATGACGTCGGCGACGGCGCTGGCCTTGCGGACGGCGTCGGTCAGCTTGGGCACGTCGCGCTGCGCGTCGGTGACGGCGCCTCGGTACTTGGCGGGAACGGCCTCGGCCGAGATGAGCGCGAGGGAATCGCTGGCACGCTCAAGGTGGGGGAGCGCTTCGGACAGGTACGTCTTGAGCGTGTTCAATTTTTCCGTAGGCGTGCCCAAGCCGTCCACGGCCTGCAGGCCGCTGGAAAGGCGCTCGCCGCCTTGCGCGATTTCGCGGCCGGCGTTCAGCAGCGGCGAAGCGGCGGATATGGCCGTGCCGGGAAGCAGCTTGGGGGCGGCATCGAGCAGGGCGGCCAGCGCGCCGAGCCTGCGTTGCGCGTCACCAAGGCTTTCATCGGCCTGCGCGAAGTCGCGGCTGGCGCTGGCGAAGTCACGGTTCTTGGCCGCGTCGCCAGCGGCCTTGATCAGGTTGACCGCGCCGACGCTTTCGCCGACCAGCTGGTCCTTGAAGCTGTTGATGTTGCCGATGGAGCCGTAGACGCCGAGCGGCAGCACCAGCACCAAGGCGATGGCAGCGAAACCGGCAAGGCTGCGTTGCCAGCCGACGGGAAGCAGGGGCACGCGTTCCGTTTTCGGCTCGGCTTCCTTCTTGGCCGTGGCGACCGCGGTGCTCGGGGAGGATTTCGCGAAGAAAGTTTTTTTCGCCGGAGCCGGCGTCAGGGATTTCGGCAGCTTCACGTGCTCGAGAATCGACATCGTATGCTGGGTCACCAGGTGGTGCGGCTTGATGGGCACGTTCTTGATGACGGTCGCCGAATGCTTTCGCGCGCGATGGCGCATGGCACGCGCGGTGGGCGAGAGCCAGACCATGACGGCGGCCCGCAAGGGGAGCCTGCGCGCGGCAACGGGTTGCCGGGCCGTCTGCATCTTGGCCTTGTTGAGTGCGCGCAAATCGGCCAGCAGCGGGCTCTTGATTGCCGCGGCTTGCTGCGTCGCCACGTGCTCCGCAGGCTCCTTGAGCAGCAGGGATGGCGGCTGCACCGCCGGCTTGTGGCGCGGTTCAGGGAGCTTCGGCAGGTGCTCGGCCAACGGCGCAATTTTTTTATTGACCCTCTCGCCGGGAATCTGGGCCAGATGCATGATTGCCAAAGCGGCAAGATGCAGGGTGCTCAAGACGGTCAGTTCGGCCAACGGATGTTCGTTGAAAAAGCGCGAGCCTGCTATGCGCACCGCCTGCTTGAGCGTGACGGCATTGGCAGCCGGAAAATCCTTCCATCCGCGCGGACGGACCGACAGCGTGCGCACGCGCAGGTCGTGCAGGTGGATGCGCTCGTCGAGCACGTGACGCAGGCGCGCAAAGATGCCGCGCGGCGGCATCACCGGCTTTTCGGCCGGCGGCTTGGGCGCTTCCGGAGGCACCGCGATGCGGCCGTGCAGGCTCACCTGGTGGCGCGAGGGGCGATGCGCCTTGTGCGGCTTCGGTTCACGGACGGTAACGCCGCCCGCGTGCTGCGGGTGCCCGTCGCTGTCCGTGATGAACGAAGTCTTCGACATGAGCGTCTAGCGAGGAGTCTTGTGGGCGAGGTAGGCGTCGAGCGTCTGCTGCGCGCAGCGCGTCCAGTCGTATTTGGCGACCTGCGACCGTCCTTTGGCGATCAGTTCGGCGCGCAATTCGGTATCGTCAGCCATTCGCGTCAGGGCCGTGTAGATTTCCGCGGGCTTCTCGGGATCGAAGTAGTGGGCGGCGTCTCCCAGGATTTCCGGCATGCAGCTGGCGTTCGAGGAGGTCACCGGCAGGCCGTGTTGCATGGCCTCGAGCGGCGGCAGGCCGAATCCTTCGCAGAGCGAGGGGAACACGTAGAACGCGGCGTTTTCGTAGAGCGTGGCCAGCTCTTCGTCGGTGACGTGGCCGGCGAAGACCACGTTCTGCGCCAGGTCGTTCTCTGCCGCTTCTTTTTTGAGCCGGGCGTAAAAGTAATCCTCGGCTCCGACCAGCACCAGCTGCCAGTCCGCATGCTCCGCGCGCTTGCGGAACGCGGCGAAAGCCTCGACCAGCCGTTCCAGGTTCTTGTGCGGGTAGGCGTTGCCCACGTAGAGCGCGAACGGCTTCTTGATATCGGATCGGAGCTGCGCATTTTGCGTCTTTTGCAGCGATGGCGCGCAGGCTTCGTAGGTGACCACGACGTTTTTTTGTTTTGCGAACGGGAACCGTTCGAGCATTTCTTTTTTGACGGTTTGGGAAACCGTGATGACCGTCTCCGCATCGGCGATGGCGCGGCGGATAACCAGGCGGTAGAACTGGAACTTGATCCAGAAGATCAACGGTCCGAGCCTGCTGGCGCGTGTGGTGGGATGCGAGAGAAGGATCAGGTCGTGAATCGTGACGACGAACGGCTTGCGGTAGAAAAACGGGACGTTGAAGTGCGGGAAGTGGATCAGGTCCAAGCCATGCTGGTTGAGCAGCTTGGGATACTGCACTTGCTCGCGCCAGGTGTACCAGGGAAACTCCGCCAGCACCTTGGTGAACCGCGGATTCTTCGGGACGTACGAATCGAAGTTCGATGTCCACAAAAAAATCACGTAATCGTTGCCGTCGTCGATTTTTTCCAGATGCGAGATCAGCTCGCTGGTGTACCTGCCAAGACCTTTGCCGACGCTTCCGTAGAAGCGGGCGTCGATGCCGATGCGCATGGGTGTTTCGGGGTCAGAAATCTGCGTAAAAAGTACCCTTCGTTCACCAGCCCATTATAACAGAAGAAACAAGCGGAAATGGGCTAACTTATCCGCAAAAGTGGATAACTTTCAGGGCTGTTTTTTGACCCGGTTTACAGAATTAGCCGCTGTGTTGTAATGGACCCGTAAACAGGATTTTTTCCGTCCCAAATATGTGCGGCATCGTGGGATACGTCGGCATGCGCCGAGCCGAAGACGTCCTGGTTGACGGCCTTCGCCGAATGGAGTATCGCGGCTACGACTCTTCCGGGGTCGCCGCCATCCAAAATGGTCAACTCAAGACCGTCAAAGCGGTCGGTAAAGTGGCTATTTTAGTTGATACCTTAGCCAGAAATCCGTTGGAAGGCTCTTTGGGAATCGCACATACGCGTTGGGCCACTCATGGCGAACCGACCAGCGAAAACGCACACCCGCACGTTGATTGCCGGGGTACTTTGGCGGTAGTGCATAACGGCATCATTGAGAATTACGGGCCCATAAAACAGGCCTTGTCGGTTCGAGGCCACCAATTCCGCTCCGAAACCGATACCGAAGTCGTGGCGCATCTGATTGAGGAGTACCATGCGACCATGTCCTTGGACGATGCCTTTTTTGCGGCCCTGAAGGACATCGTCGGCACTTTCGGCATCGCCGTGATTTCATCCACAGACCCCAAAAAGATCTATGCCGCCCGTCGGGGGAGCCCATTGGTGGTCGGTTTGGGCAAAAACGGCGACGAGTTCTTCCTGGCGTCTGATCCGTCGGCGCTGCTCGCCTATACCCGCGACGTCATGTACGTCGAGGACGACGAAGCGGTCATCATGTCGCCCGATGGCGTGGAGACGTTTTCGCTGGAGCGCCTGCGCAAGCAGAAGACCGTCGAAACCATCAGCTGGACGCTGCAGGAAATCGAAAAAGGCAATCATCCGCACTTCATGCTCAAGGAAATGCATGAACAGCCGGAGGTCATCGTGGGCGCGACGCGCGGCCGTCTGGACATCAAGAACGGCATGGCCGTGCTGGGAGGGCTTCGGGACGTCGAGGCGCGGCTGCGGAGCATCGATCGGCTGACCCTGCTTGCCTGCGGCTCGGCTTACCTGGCCGGTTGCGTCGGCGAGTACATGCTCGAGGAGTACGCGGAGATTCCGACGACGGTCGAGCTCGGTTCAGAATATCGTTATCGCAAACCCATCATCGACCCGGTGCGCGAAGCGGTCGTCGCCGTCACGCAGAGCGGCGAAACCGCCGACACGCTCGGCGCCATGCGCGAAGCCAAGGTGAAAGGCGCGTTGGCGCTCGGCATCGTCAACGTCGTCGGCTCGACCATCGCGCGCGAATCTGACGCGGGCGTGTACATGCACGCCGGCCCGGAAATCGCCGTCGCTTCCACCAAGGCGTTCGTGGCAATGCTGACTTCGTTTGCGCTGCTTACCATGCATCTTGGCCGCCAGCGCCGCATGTCGCAGGCCACCGGCACGCGCATCGCCGAAGAGTTGGCGATACTTCCGCAGAAGGTCGCCCGGATCGTGGCGCAGAGCGACCGCATCAAGGCGCTGGCAAAAAAATACGCGAGTTACCCGAGCATGCTGTACTTGGGCCGCAAGTATAACGCGCCCGTCGCCCTCGAGGGTGCGCTCAAATTGAAAGAGGTCGCCTACGTGCACGCCGAAGGATACGCGGGTGGCGAGATGAAGCACGGACCGATCGCGCTCCTCGACAAGAATTTTCCCGTCGTCGCCTTGGTCACCAAGGACAGCGTCTACGAAAAAATGAAATCCAACATCGAGGAAGTTCGCGCACGACACGCGCCGGTGCTGGCTCTCGCGAGCGAGGGCGACGAGGAAATCCTGCGCCTGTCCGAAGACGTGATCTACGTCCCGCGCACCATCGAAATGCTGTCGCCGATCCTGAACGTGATTCCGCTCCAGCTGTTCGCCTATCACATGGCCGTCGCACGCGGCTTCGACCCCGATAGGCCGCGCAACCTAGCCAAATCAGTGACAGTAGAATAACCATCTTTTTCGCTTGCAGCCGCACATGGTCGCCGTACCTAAACCGACTTTTTCCGAAGAGCGCGCCCTCATTGCGAGAGGCCTCTCTTTGATTGCCGGCGTGGACGAGGCAGGTTGCGGCTGCTGGGCCGGACCGGTGTTCGCCGCCGCCGTCATATTGCCGCTCGATTCGCGGATCGGATTGGTGCGTGACTCGAAGACACTGTCGTTGTCGCAACGCGAACGCGTCGTCGCGCGCGTGAAGGAGGAAGCGACGGCATGGGCTGTCGGCACCGCCAGCGCGGCGGAGATCGATGTCTTGAACATCCGTGGTGCCGGAGCGCTGGCGATGAAACGCGCAGTCGAAGCGTTGGCGCAACGTCCGGAGTTCGTGCTGACCGACGCCTTCAATATCCCGCAACTCGGCATCGACCAAAAGAACATCATCCGCGGCGACAGCAAGGTGAAATCGATCGCAGCGGCGTCAGTCGTGGCGAAAGTCGCGCGTGATTTGCATTTGAAAGAGTTGGACGAGAAGTATCCAGGATACGGATTTGCGACGCATAAGGGGTACGGGACGAAAATGCACCAGGCGGCATTGGCAAAACTTGGGCCTTGTGCGGAACACCGGATGTCGTACGCGCCGGTAAAGGCGGCGATGCGAGAACTTGAAAATACCTCGTCCTAGCGCGCGCGACGCGAAGCGGAGCGCCGCCCCACCCGGGGGTACAGAATAATTTTTCGCCTGCGGGCGAAAAATTTTCCTCTACCTCGACGAAAAAATCAGGCTGCGGCCTGATTTTTTGTCTGCGGTAAGCCCCCCGGGTGGGGCGGCGCTCCGCTTCGCGTCGCGCGCCTGGCGCGTGGCTGGTTCAGGTTATCGCTGCGAAGACATGTTCGAGCGAGTGCGCCGTTTTGTCCCACGAGTAGTTCCTTGCTCGCGCAAAGCCGCGTTCGCGCATCATCGCGCGTAACTTTTCGTCGGTCATCACCGTTCGCATCGCTTCTGCGATCGAGTCGGTCGATTCCGGTTTCACCAGCAGTCCTGCGTCGCCGACGACTTCGCCGAGCGACGAGGCGTTGCTGGCGATGACTGGCGTGCCGACGGCCATTGATTCGAGCGGGGGCATGCCGAAACCCTCGTAGAAAGACGGGTAGACCAGCGCGATGGCGCCGGCGTACAGCGCAGGTTTGTCTTTTGCCTCAACGTAGCCAAGGAATTTGATGCGGTTGCGCTTGGCGGAACGCTCGGCACGGCGGAAGATTTTCTCGTAGAGCCAACCTTTGCCGCCGGCTATGACCAGGTCAGCATCGATGTCGGTGCCGAGCGCGTCGAATGCCTCGATGATGCCGGTGATGTTTTTGCGCGGTTCAATTGCGCCGAGGTAGAGGAAGTACGGCTTGCGGAGGCCGAGACGGTTACGCAGTTCGGTGACGGCGCCTTCCTTCTGCGGCCTGAACGAGGAGTCGGCGGCGGGGCTCGCGACGAAAATCTTCGAGGCGTCGATGCCGAAGGTTTCGACAACGTCCAGCTTGGTGTGTTCGGAAACGGCGACGACGGCTGCGGCTTCGCGCAGCAGGCGAGGAACGTTGATCATCCGGTGCCAGAGACGTTGCTTGGCGGAAAAAAATGTGGGAGAGCGGACGAAGGAGAGGTCATGCACCGTCACGGCGTAGGGGAGACGCGTGGCCACGAAGTTGAGGTTCGGGAGAAAGAGCGCATCGGCCGGACCGACCAGGCGCTCGAGTTTCGGTTGCCTCAAAAAAGCGAAGGAGGCGTTGAGAAGGCGGTTGGGATAGCGCGAAAAGGCCTCACGCACCTTGTGCCCGTCGAGAGCCGCCATATCCAGGGGGAAGGCGGACGGCCTGCCGTTGCAGAACAGGGCGTAGTCGTTCGTGCCGCGCCGCACCAGCGCGGAAAGCGTCTCGGCGGCGTAAATGCCCACGCCGCCGCGCTTGGCCTCCATCATTGGGCGGACATCGACGATGACGCGCATGGCGGTCAGCGTCGTCCCATTCCGGGCAACGCGAAAGTGCGAACCTCGTGCGAGGCAAACTGCGGCATGCCGACCTTTGATGCGCCGTTTTCGTCGCGCCACTCCTTCCAAGCGGCTTCGACGAAGTCCTGAATGCGCTCCTTGAACACCTCGGTATCGTAGGAGAGGGCGTGCTCGCGGATGGCCTTGGGGTCGAACTCCGAGGCGTCGAAGCGGATGATCTGGTTGGCGAGCTCTTCCCAGCTCTGGTCCTCGAGGAACAGGCCGGTGACGCCGTCGATGACGGTTTCCGTTGCGCCGCCCTTGCGGTAGGCGATGACGGGTCGGCCCGAAGCCATCGCTTCGACCGCCGTGATGCCGAAGTCTTCCTCTTGGGGATGGAGATAGGCAAGACACTTCGAATACAGCTCGGCCTTCTGCTTCTCGCCGACACGTCCGACGAACTCGATGTTGGAGCCCGCGTTTTCCTTGAGGCGTTCAAGCTCCGGACCTTCGCCGAAAATCTTGAGCGGGATGCCGAGTTTGCTGAAAGCCTTCACGACCACGTCGAAGCGCTTGTAGGCCACCAGGCGGCCGCCGGCCAAAAAGTAGTTTTCGGTCTTGGGAGAGATGTAAAAGCGCGAGGTGTCGACCGGCGGGTGAATCACCTTGCTGTCGCGCTGGTAGTACTTGCCGATGCGCTTGGCCACCGTTTCGGAGTTGGCCACGAAGCGGTCGACGCGTTCCGCGGCCAGACGGTCCCAGACGCGGATGTTGGTGAGCATCATCGGCAGCAGCTTGCTCAAGAACGAGGGGAGTCCCTGTTCGTTCACGTAGGAGTGCGTGTCCGACCACAGGTAGCGCGTGGGCGTGTGGCAGTAGCATAGGTGCAGCGTGTCGGGGCGGGTGATGACGCCTTTGGCGAAGGCCGAAGTGCTGGAGAGCACCACGTCATAACCGGCCAGATTGTGATGCTCCGTCGCCGTCGGCATCAGCGGCATGAACCATTTGTAGCGCTTGAGAGCGAAGGGGACGTTCTGCAAAAAGGAGGTGCGGATGTCCTTGCCGCGGAAGCTTGCGCCCATGGTTTCCTCGTCGTGCAGCAACGCGAAGGTCGGCGCGTCGGGCCAGACTTCCTGAAAAGCCTGCAGCACGCGTTCGGCGCCGCCGTCTTGCACCAGGTAGTCGTGTACGAGCGCGATCTTCATAAGAAGGGGTGAACTTACGGGCGGACAGCGGTAGAAGCCTTAAGAGGCGCCTTTGCGGATCAGCACCACGAGCGGGGTGCGGAGCAGGATGGCCAGGTCGAGCCAGGGGGACCAGTTTTCGATGTAGAAGGTGTCGAGGCGGACCTCTTCGTCGAAGGTGAGGTCGGCGCGACCGGAGACCTGGGCCATGCCGGTGATACCGGGTTTGATGGTAAGCACGCGGCGCTGGCGATCGTCGTACTTGGCGACTTCCTCTGGCAGATGCGGGCGGGGACCGACCAGGCTCATCTTGCCCATGAATACCAGGAAGAACTCGGGGAGCTCGTCGATGGACCACTTGCGGATGAACTTGCCGACGCGCGTCACGCGCGGATCGTCCTTGATCTTCACCAGCGGACCGTCGGCGCGCGTGTCGAGATGCGACAGCTCGCCGTAGCGCTGCTCGTGCGTCTTGGGTTTCATGGAGCGGAACTTGAAGTAGCGGAAGGGGACGCCGTGCTCGCCGACGCGCTTGACCGCGGAGCCGTCATCGAGGCGGGAGAACAGCACCGGTCCGCGCGAGTCGAGCTTGATGGCAATGGCCGTTACCAGCATGATCGGCGAAGTGAAGATGATCAGCAGCGAAGAAACGATGATGTCGAAGATGCGCTTGAAGATCCTGCCCCAGCCGTCGAGCCGCGTGCCTTTGATTTCCACGATGGGTACGCCGGCGATGGCGCCGATATCGACGTTGCTGGCGTGGGTGTCGAGCAGGTCGGCGGAGTACTTGAAGACCAGGTGGCGCGATTGCGCGAAGCCGAGCGCGCGGCCGAGGGAGTCGCGGTCGATGTTGGGGTCGGTCACCAGGATTTCGTCGATCTCGTGCTTGGCGGCCAGCTCCTCGAAGGCCTTGTGGGCAGCGTCATCGAAAACGGGGACGCGTTTCACGATCTGGTAACCGTTGGCCTTGTTCGCGGAAAACTCGCCGACGAGCAAAGCGGTGGTTCGGTCGTCGCCGCCGATAATTGCGACTTTGCGAATGCCGATGCCGAAGCGCGTCAGCGCGCGCTGCAGCAGGCGGATGGCCACGCGGCCCGTCGCCACGTACAGGAACGACAGCACCCAAGCCGCCAGCACGATGAAGCGCGAGGCAAACAGCGCGCTATCAAAAAAGATGAGCGCCACCACCGCCATGATCGCCGCCGAGGAGGCAAGAAGGATGCGCGAGACTTCCGATTTGAGCTTGCGCGCGCTCGACACGCCGTACAGTCCGGCCAGGGCGAAACACAAAACGAACACGCCTGCCGCGATCGCCGAGACGGCCAAGAACTGGTTGATGGGAATCAGCAGCACCGCCGGTCGGAAGGCGGCAAAGGCACCGAAGCGGAGGTTGTGCGCGGTCAGCGCCGCCGCGAAGACGAGAAGGTAGTCCAGAGGGACCAAAATCGCCGTAAACGCCAGTTCGGATTTCTTCATAACCCTCTTATCTTAGAAGTTCGGAGTGAATAGGGCAATGGAGTCGTAAAGGGCATAGAGCATTGACTTTTTAGCTTAGATGAGGTATATTTCCGAGTCGCTCACTTCATCCACACCCAATACCGCCAAACGCAGGAGAAGCTTGGCTGCAGCGGAAAACGGCTTTTTTCGAGGCCGTTCCTCGCTGTGGCAAAGTCTTGGTGGCCGAGCCTTGCCCAATATCGGGCACAGCGAACGCGACTTTGTCCGCAAGGATCGTCGCACATCGAAAGGACAGTGGTCATGACCACGAAATCCGCATTCAGTGTTCTGGGTCTGGCACATAAGTTCGGTCTCGCGTGGGAGAAATCCGGCGGTTCCGTCGAGGAGCTCAACGCGCTTGCAGAAGACGGCGAGAAACTTAAGCAAGCTCTCTCCGTGCTCCGCGGTGCCGCGACAGCGTGCCCCGTCTTGCTCGACTGCGGTATCGCGCCGTACGTTCCGGACGGTTGGACGGTCGAGGAACACCGCAACTGCGGTCTGCTCGACCTTGCCAATGCGAAAATTGACCTTTTCCGCGACGAGGGCCAAATGAGTCGGAATGGGATGGCCGGTGAGGCGCTTCGCAAGGCGCTGGCGGGCCAGCCGGTCCTCAACGCAGTAGTCCTCGACTACCTGCTCGAACATCCCTCTCTCATTCCGGCCGAATGGAGGGGCGTGTGCGTATTCTTTTGGGGAACGATCTACCGCGATTCGGAAGGCGGTTTGCGCGTTCGTTATCTTTCGTGGAGCATGGGTGACAAGTGGACATGGAGCAGCAACCTCGCCGGCTACCCTTGGTCCCCAATCTCCCCAGCCGCACGGGCGCAGACCGACATTTGATGTTTAGAGCAGCATCGTAGATATCTTATTCTCGTGCAGTCCTCCGCTCCGCGCGCATCATTCGCACGCGGAGCTTTTCTTTCCCCCGTATTGACAAAAACCCCCTTTCCGCTATACTCCACCGAGTCCCGGAAACGGGACCGTAATGGTTTGCCAGACGATCGCTCCGCCTTAAAAAGCGGGGAGGAAAGTCCGAACACCCTTACCGCGCGCAAGCGCGGCAAGAAGCGGATAGCTGCTAACGGCAGCCGGGAGTAAGGACATCGAACGTTCCCTCGGGTACCGAAAGGTGACGAGAAAGCGGTTGATGACCCCAAGTCCAGGGAAAGTGCAACAGAGAATACACCGCCCAGCCGTCGCAAGACGGAGGGTAAGGCTGAAATCGTGGGAGGCCGGAGCAACGGCCCGACCCCTCGCCCCGAAAGAGGCGAACGGGAGCAAGAGCCCACGCGGCATGCCTCGAGAGAGGTACCGTGGAAAACCCTATCCGGTGCAAGAGCAAATTTGGTAGCTCGCTATTTCTACCGCTGGCCGCCCGAAAGGACGGTTACGTAGAGACGAAGCTCGCGCGCAAGCGCGGCTCAAGAGAGATGATCGTCCCGCCGCAAGGCGCGACAAAATTCGGCTTATCGGCAAACCAAAAAACCCTTCTCGCAAGAGAGGGGTTTTACGTTCCTGGAAAAGTTTCGCCGTCGAAGCGGATGGCCATCATCCAGCGGTCCACACGCGCGCCCTTCGGTCCGTCGGTGTCCCACCACAGTTGCTTGAAGCGCGAGACGCTCATCTTGCGGCGACCGTCGCCGTCGATCTCCGGGTCCACCATGAAGACGTGCTCGTCGGTCACGTGGTAGATGACGGAGAAGTGGTCTTCGACGGGGTGCACTCCGGGCACGAACTTCCATCGGCTTGGTCCGTCGGCGGGAGAATACCAGCCAACGATGACCGGCAGGCGTTCCCTGCGCACGAGCCGGCGAACCTCTTCGAGGCTTGCGGCTGACTTTGCCAGTACGTTTGCGCCCAGCGTTTTCGCGGCTTTTACCAGTCCCGCGTGGTTGGTCCCGTTCTTGGCAGACGTGCTGCAGAGCTTGCCCAGAAGCAGCTCTTCGTACTCGCGGCCGAAGAACGAACAGACGATTTTTAGGCTCGCGGGTCCGCAGTACCCGGGGCGCTGGCGGAACGGCTTCAGCGCCAGCGGCTTGGCAGAACCGGCGGCACGCTGCTGCGCATACCGCTTCCTCTCGGCTTGCGTCGCCAGGTCATGCGCTTCTTCGTACGCCATGCCCGACGCCATCGACTGGCGTTCGTGCAGTTCGTGAAAGAGCGTGTTCTCGATCTCGCGCGGATCTTGGCAGGCGTCGAGCCAGACTTCATTTTTCGGAATGTAGTCGTACACCAAGTCGTGTCCGCCGAAGATGAACCATGGATCGACGTGGCGGCGGATGATGTCGCCGCGAACGTGACGCAGCGTGAGCGTGCCGCGCTTCTCGCTGCGCAAGATAAGCGCGGGAACAAGACCCTTTTTTGTCAGGTTCTGCTTGAGCCAGGCGCGCGCCTTGTCGCCGCCCAACGAAGCCAGCCGGCGCTCGGCGCGAAGCACGCGTCGCAGGAACGGCAGCTCCTTCAGGTAGTGCCGGTCGATCCAGATTTCGTCCTTGGGGACGTACGGGTGCGGCGCTGAACCTCGCCGTTGCAGGCGCGGTTCGTACTCCTCGACGATGTCGAGGTCGGGGTAGTACTGGCGCAGCCTGAACCCGTCGATGACGCGGATTTTTTTCATGCTAACGGACTCCAATCTTCTTGCGAACGTCCTTCATGGTCGCCTTGGCGACCTTTTGGGCTTTCTTGGCGCCCGCCGCAAGGATACGTTGCACCTTCTCGGGGTTTTTGGCCAACGCTTCCCGCTTCTTTCGGAAATCGGCGAAATGGTCGGCGATGCGCGTGGCCACCAATTTCTTGAGGTCGCCGTAGCGGATGGGCTGCGTGGCACGGACGCGATCGGCTTCTTCCTGCGAACCGAAAATCCGAAGTAGCGTCAGCAGGTTCCAGACTCCGGCCAGGCCGCGAAGCCTTTCGTCATCATGGCCTTCCGGGTGAGTCTGCATGGCGTGCTCCAACTCTTCCTCGGTCATCGAGATGATGCCAGTCGTCTCCGTCACGGCGCGCTTCAGCTTTTCGCAGATGACATCGGGAGAGTCGGTCAGCCCGATGTAGGTCTTGTCGCCGAGCGACTTCGACATCTTCTTGAGAGGGTCGGTGATGCTGCGGAGCTTGGGCACGTCGGTGAGCATGGCCTTTGTCTCCGGGAAGTACTCGCCGAACTTGTTATTGAAGAAACGTCCGATGTCGCGAGTGAGTTCCACATGCTGCACCTGGTCTTGGCCTACGGGCACCCACTCCGCCTTGTACATCAAGATGTCGGCAGCTTGGAGCACCGGGTAATCGAACAGGCCCATGTTGATGTTCTGGTTCTGGTGCCCGGCCTTGTCCTTGAACTGCGTCATTCGTTCTAGGAATGAAACGGGTGTTACGGTATTGAACACCCAGCCCAGCTCGGTGTGCTCCTGTACGTGCGACTGCACGAAGAGCGTGGATTTCTTGGGATCGATGCCCAGGGCGATGAGGTCGGCTGCCAAATCCAAAATCTGCCGACGTTTTTCGGCCGGATCGTAGTCGCCCGAAAGCGAGTGGTAGTCGGCAATGAAGAAATAGCACTTATAGCCCTCATTTTGCAGACGGACCCAGTTGCGGACAGCACCGACATAGTTTCCGAGATGGAGACGCCCGGTGGGTTGGGCGCCGGAAAAGACAACTTGCTTGGACTTGGGTAAAGCCATACGGGGTGAAGTATAGGGGGAGATGACTAAGGTGGCAACGCCGCGATCGGTAGCTCCACCGCCGCCCACTCCGACTACTCCGACACCCTCACCTTCGTGGCGACGGGGACGTTCTAACCTTGGAAACCAAAAGAACTGAAAAAACGACCCCTAATGAGAGGGTCGTTTTTTCATCGGTTCGGACACTTGTGGATAAGCCATTTTTTTGCTATAATGCAAGGGACATTAAAACTCGACGAGGAGGTCCAAAAATAAAAAACGTTCCCTTTTGCCCGCATTTTAGACTGAAAAGTCGAAGAAAGCGCGTAAATTAAAGCAAAAAGGGTGTACGACGCCATTTTTATGAAGGAAGGTCTTTTGCGGGGTGTCAAAAGTCTGGCCAGCCGTTTCCTTGTGGCGCTGGTCATTCTTCAGAATTTGGCGATCGCCATTCCGGCCGCCAATGCGGCAGAACAGTCCTCTTATCGTTGGCGCAACGATGACGGTACCGAAGCTACCGCCACCTGGGCTGCCGCCGAAAATACCCCTGCCAACGTGCTCCGCGGCACGCCCGAGCGCCTTCGTTTTGGCGCCAATCACGAGACTGTCGACGGTGACGTCACCACCTCCGTGCGCCTGAACGCCGGCGACGACGGGTATTTTCCCAGCGCGCTCGACGGCACTGACCTTTATGTCGCCTCCGCGGAGAGTCCCGCCCGTCTCCTGAAGTTCGACACCACCTCTGGTCCTCCGTATTCCGCCCCCGGCGAGATCGACCTCGCGACGGGCGAGAACAACGTCTATACGCTCGCGCTCGACACCGCCAACGACCGCGGCTACTTCGTTACCAGTACCGTCCCGAGCAAGGTGATCAAGGTCCAGCTCTCGACGTTCACCCGTCTCTCCACGCTGACCCTGTCCTCGGGCGACAATTACGTGGCCGGCTCGGTGATCTACAACGGCTACCTGTACCTCGTCGCCCGCACCAATCCCGGTAAGCTGCTGAAGGTGAACCTGACCAGCTTCACCGAAGTGACTTCGGACACGCTTAGTCTCGGCGACGACCTGACTTACGCCACTGCCAACCCGATCGCCAACGACAACAAGCTGTATTACGCCGACGGCAACAACTACGTCTTCAAGATCGATGTCACCAGTCCGGGTTCGTCCGCGCCGTCGATCGACACCACGTTGACCATCCCGACGCCGAGTTCGCCGTACAACAACGCCGTCTACACGTACGTCTACGGCGGCATCATCGACACCTCCAACGATTACCTTTACGTCAGCAACTATTACGGGCTGATCCATAAGATCGACATCTCGGGCGGAACGACCTTCAGCTACGTCGGCTATACCCCGACGATCTCTGCCCTCGACGGCGCGTTCGCCATCGACCAGGCGAGCGGCAAGCTGTATGTCGGGAGCTACAACGCCTACATTTCCAAGATCGATCTCGGCACGTTCACGCAAGACGCCGCCAACACCTCGCTTAACTACGGGAACATCTACTCGTTGACCGTCTCGGGCGACGGCAGCACGGTCTATGCCCCGTCTTGGGATGCGCCCGCGCACATTCAGGCAATAGCGACGAGCACGCTCACGCCCACGACCGTGTATGACGGCGCGTCCCGCGGCGACGACGGCGCGAACTCCGCGGTCATCGACACCGCGACCAATTACATGTACATCGGTACCAGCTACAACGACCGCGTCAACGGCGACGAGATCATCCAGGTGGACCGCAACACCATGACTCGCACCGGCCGCATCGTCCTGCCGGACGGCTACGAGTCGCTCGGTGCCGCGGCAATCGACGTGACCGACCGCTACGCCTACTTCATCGACTACAATGCGCCGTCGCACCTCATTCGCGTGCACCTCGATGCGTTCCCGACTTACGACGTGCTGACGCTGCCGGCGGACGGCCCGTACTACTACCACTACGACGCGATGGCGATCGACCCGAACCCGGCGCACCACTATCTCTACCTGGGCTCGTACGGCGTGCCTTCCGTCGTGACCCAAGTCGACCTGAACACCTTCACGCGCGGTTCGACGCTCCAGCTGCTTTCGTCGCCGATGGAGGATCGCCTTTACAACTCTCTCGCCATCGACACGGTCAATAACAAGCTGTATGCGGGCGTCGGCAGTTCCAGCGGCAGGGTCGTGCGCATCGACATCACCGGATCGAACCTGACGCGCAACGGCGCCATCAGCACGCCGAGCGACGCCTTTGCCAGCGCCGCGCTCGTCGATGAGGCTGCAGGGATCCTTTACCTCGGTTCCAACAGTTCCGACATCCTGAAGATCAACGTGGCCAACGGCACGACGTTCTCGATCATGGGCAACGTCTACGTCGGCGGATTTGAGGATTACGTCTTCAACTTCTCGCTCGACACGGTCAACGGCATGCTTTACGCCGGCGGTGCCGGCACGCCCGGCAAGGTGTTCCGCATCCAGACGCCGACCTTCTCCTACGACACGGGCGACGACATCATCGCCCCGAACGGCGAGGAATACGTCTATACGGTAAACGTCGACAGTAACGACGGGAGCGTCTATTACACGTCCTACCAGGCTCCGAGCCTCGTCACCAAGGTCACTGCCAACCCCCGGAAACGGTTCCGCCTCGAGTACGCGCCCAAGAGCGGTACCTGTGCCGCGTCGACCTACACGGCCGTCGCCAACGGCAACGATTGGGAGCCGGCGCTTTCGTCGAACGTGACCAACGGCTCGGCCACGACCAACGTGGTCGGCGGTCTGACCGATCCCGCGACATACTTCAAGGCCGGTTACGTCATGACCGCCGGCGGTCAGACGCCGGCGCTCCAAGTGGTGAACGATCACTTCTCGGAACTCGAGTATTCCATCAAGGCCAAGTCGACGGCCGCGCCGGGCGATTACTGCTTCCGTCTGACTGACGCGGGTTCGGCCCTCGCCACGTATACCAACTACGCCGAAGCGACGCTGAAGACGAACGACGTGACGGTCAGCAACAACGCCACGCTCGGCTCCATGAAGGTCAATGCGACCACCAGCATGACCGTCGGCTTCACGCTGCAGAACACGCTCGACGGGACGCTCACGGTCACGCTGCCGACCGCCCCGGGCGAGTTCACCATCAACTCCGATCCGCAGCCGTTCCCTTACTCCTCGGCGTGCTTGTCCGGCTTCGGTCACACCTCGAGCACCGTTTTTGCCACCAAGACCGCGTGTTCCGGCGCCATCTATCTTGGCGGCTTCTCGGTGACCAACCCCTCGTCCCCGGGTGCCTATACGATTTCGTGGGTGAACGATGACCCCGGGTACACCATCGTGGCCATCGTCGACTCCGACCAGGTCAACGTGAACGCGCAGGTCTCGCCGAGCATCACCTTCGACCTCAATGCCAACACCAACAACGCGCCCCAGGCCGCCCCGTACTCGGTCGCGCTCGGCACCCTGACGACCGGCACCGTCAA
The DNA here is from genome assembly GCA_964491475.1 of uncultured Gammaproteobacteria bacterium. Classification (GTDB taxonomy): domain Bacteria; phylum Patescibacteriota; class Patescibacteriia; order SG8-24; family SG8-24; genus JAHFIW01. Next base: position 52,000 of record CAZBFO010000002.1, read on the forward strand.
GCATTCGAACAACTCCGGCGTCAACTCGATTTGGGCCAACCTGGACACGAATGCCTCTGGGGGAGCGATCGTGACCGTCCTGTCGCAGAACGCGGCCTTGGCCTCCCAGTCGGTGCCTTCGGACACGATTCCCAATTCTGCCGCTTCGATGGCGGCTGGCGTCGCGAACTACGGCCTCTGCGTGAATACGATCACCGTGCCTAGCGCTACGGGAGGCACGTTCCAGGCGGCCGCTCCGTATAATCTCGGCACCTGCGATCCCGCCGGATCCACCAACGCCGTGAAGACGCTCTCAATGATTACTCCGACCTCGATTCTCAACACCAATTCGAGCGGTGCCTCCGGCGGAGTCGCGGAAATCCTGGTCAACGCGGCCATTTCCAACTCGACGATAGCGCACAGCGACTACGAGGACGTCCTGACCTTCATTGCGACAGGGACGTTCTAGTGATCGAGGAAAGAGCCAAGGTTGACCAAAAAGCACACAAAAACCGCCCCGTACGAGAGCGGTTTTTGTGCATAAGTTGGCTTCAAGAGCGCTTATTTTTCTGGTATAATCAAAAGGAAATAAAAGAAAATAGGAGAATATGAGGAAATTACCCGGTTTCTCATCGCATCAAGGCCGCCATCACGGAGAGGGGCGGTTTTTAGCTGTTGATAAGATCAAGCATGCGCTGTCTGGGGTAGCTGCAAAGCGGGCCGTCGCCAAGCTCATGGTTGCCGTGACGATTTTTTCGCAAATGATTGCCGTTGTGCCTTCGACGCAGGCCGCCGAACAGGTCGGTTTGGTCGTCAAACCGATGCTTTCGACCGGGGGCGCGCATACGCTGTTTCTGAAGACCGACGGTACCGTTTGGGGATCAGGCTTGAACAGCTCTGGTCAGCTTGGCAACGGAGCCAACACGAACGTTTCGACCGCCGTGCAGGTTTCGAGTTTGAACGGAGTGGTGGCCGTCGCGGGCGGACAGTACCATTCGCTGGCCCTCAAGGCCAACGGCACCGTCTGGGCGTGGGGTGCTAATTCCTCTGGCCAGCTCGGCAACGGTTCCAACACCGGCAGCAACGTGCCCGTGCAGGTTTCTGGCCTGACCGGGGTTATCGCCGTCGCGGCAGGCGGCAGTCACTCGCTGGCCCTCAAGGCCAACGGCACCGTCTGGGCGTGGGGGTTGAACGGTCAGGGTCAGCTGGGCGACGGTACCAACACCGACAGCAACGTGCCCGTGCAGGTTTTCGGCTTGAGCAGCGTGGCCACCGTCGCTTCCGGTCTGTACTTCTCGCTCGCCATCAAGACTGACGGTACGTCGTGGGGATGGGGCCAGGACAATCGCGGTCAGCTTTGCGACGGTACCAACACCGACAGCAACGTGCCCGTGCAGGCTACCGGAATTACGACCGCTAAGTCCATCGCGGGCGGCGCCGAACACGCCATCATCGCCCTCGACGACGGAACGGTCAGGTCGTGCGGTCGCAACAACGAGGGTCAGCTGGGCGACGGCACCAACACCGACAGCAACGTGCCGGTTACCGTTTCCGGATTGTCCGGAGTCGCTTCGGTTGTCGGCGGCCTATATCATTCCGCGGCGCTCAAGGCCGACGGCACGGTTCGCACCTGGGGTTGGAACCTGCTGGGTCAGCTGGGCGACGGCACCAACACCGACAGCAACGTGCCGGTGACGCCGACCGGTTTGACCGGCGCGTCCCAACTCGCGACATCTTCGACTAGCGAGCACGTGATGGCGCTCAAGGCCGACGGGACGATTTGGGGTTGGGCTAACAACGGCGCAGGCGAGTTCGGTAACGGGAACACTACGGTCACCAACTATCCGGTGCAATCTCTCTTCGACATGTACGTGGGTCCTGCCGGCATCGTCGAGGTGGCTGGCGGCGCCGATCATGCCATCGCGCTCAAGGTCAACGGAGACGTCTGGGGTTGGGGCTACAACGGTGACGGCGAAATCGGTAACGGTACCAACACCAACAGCTTGACGCCCCTTCAGACTTCCGTTCTGACGGCGGCCAGGAGCATCGCCAGCGGCGGCAGTCATAATCTCGCGATCGACTCGGACGGCACCGTTTGGGCGTGGGGAGCGAACAATTACGGCCAGCTCGCTGACGGAAACACGCCTTTTAGCAGCAACGTGCCAGTGCAGGTTTCCGGTCTCACGGATGCCGTTGCGGTGGCCGGCGGTTACTACCATTCGCTGGCCCTCAAGGCCAACGGCACCGTTTGGGCGTGGGGAGCGAACAATTACGGCCAGCTCGGCGACGGCACCAACACCGATAGCGACGTTCCCGTGCAGGTGTCCGGACTCACCGACGTCGTAGCCATTGCCTCGGGTTTGCAGAACTCCATGGCGCTCCTTGCAGACGGCAGCGTTTGGATGTGGGGATTCGGCAATGGCGGACAGCTGGGCAACGGCACCAACGCCCACAGCAACGTGCCGGTACAGGTATCGACGATCAGCGGCGTGCGCGCCATTGCCGACGGTGATGTCGGCGCAATGGCCCTGCTTGGCGACGGCACCGTCTGGGCGTGGGGCGTGAACGCCTTCGGCAGCCTTGGCGACGGCACTAACACCGACAGCAATACGCCCGTTGCGGTCTCCAACGTCGACCTCGCTTCGGATGTCGTCACGCTTGCGGCGGGCGGAGGACACATGGTCGCTATTAAGGCCAACGGCACCGTCTGGGCGTGGGGCCTCAACGCCAGCGGCGAGCTCGGCGACGGCACCAACACCGACAGGAATGTCCCCGTACAGACCACCGGTATCATCGGCGGGAAAGTCGTCGGGCGCGGCTTCAGCAGCACTTACGTCGTAAAGAGCAACGGCACGCTCTGGGCGTGGGGCTACAACGGCGACGGCGAGCTGGGCAACGGCACCTTGATCAACAGCAGCAGTCCGGTGCAGGTGCAGTTCCCGGCGCCTCCGGGGCCGACCGGCAACACGACCGACAACTCCGCGCTGTTCTCGCGCTTGGGCGTGAACGCGAACGCGACGGTGACGATTGCCTTTACGCTCGCGGACACCCTGTCTTCCCAATTGACCGTGACTTTTGACCCGGCCTTCACCGGCATGAACGTTTCCGGTGCCAGCGCCAATACTCCGAACACCCCCGGCTGCATGAGCAACTTCGTGGCCACCGGTCCGAACAGCTTCACGGCCGACAAAGCGGGCTGCTCCGGCGTCGTCATGATTTCCGGCATTCAGGTCGTCAATCCACCGACCCCGGGCTCGTACCAGATTTCCTGGACCAATGACGACCCCGGCTACACGTTGGTCGCCATCGTCGATTCCGACCAGGTGACGGTGAATGCGCAAGTCGCTCCTTCAATCACTTTCGACCTTAACGCGGGGACCACCAACGCGTCCGTCTCGGCACCGTACAGCGTGGCGCTCGGCAGCCTGACCACCGTCGCGGTCGCTCACTCCGACAACTCCACGGTGAACTCCATCTGGGCCAACCTCGACACCAACGCGGCCGGCGGCGCCATCGTCACCGTCCTCTCGGCCAACGCAGCCCTGGCTTCGCTCTCCGTCCCCGGCGACACGGTTCCGAACGCGGCAGTGACGATGTCGGCGGGCACCGCCAACTACGGCATTTGCGTGAACTCGGTTTCGCCGCCGAGTGCCGGTTCCGGCACCTTCCAGCCGTCCACCCCTTACGACACCGGCACATGCGACCCGACTGGATCATCGAACGCCGTGAAGGCGCTCTCGACCGTGACTCCGACGCAGATTCTCGATACCGCCGCCGGTCCGGTCACCACGGGATCGGCGGAGATTCTCGTGAACGCCACAAGTTCCACGGCTACCGTTGCCCACTCTGACTACGCCGACGTCCTGACCTTCGTGGCGAGCGGGACGTTCTAGGGCAGCGCCGCACTATGCGAAAACCGCTCCGAAGGGAGCGGTTTTCGCATTCATGACTACACCTCGATGATCACCGGCAGCACCATCGGGCGGCGTTCCGTGGCGCGGAAGAGGAACGAACCCACTTCGTTGCGGATCTTGTTCTTGAGGTAGTCCTCGATGGCGGGGGTGCGCTTGTCGTGGTCTTTGAGCAGCTTCTTGATGAAGGCGCGGGAGCGTTCGATGAGCTCCTTGTTCTCGCGCATGTAGACGAAACCGCGGGAGATGATGTCGGGGGAACCGACCAGGTCGCCGGTCTTCTTGTCGATCGTCGCAATGACGACGAAGATGCCGTCGCCGGCAAGCTCCACGCGGTCTCGCAGGACCACTTCGGAGACGTCGCCGACGCCGAGGCCGTCGACCATGACGTATTCGACGGGCATTTTCTCCTTGGAGAGGCGGCCGCCGGCGTTGGTCCACTCCATCACCTGGCCGTTGTCGGCCACGAAGACGTTCTCCTTGGCGATGCCGACTTCCTGGCCCAGTTCCTTGTGGGACTCGAGCAGGAAGCGGTTGCCATGGATGGGAATCAGGAACTTGGGCTTGGTCAGGCGCATCATCAGCTTGAGGTCTTCCTGCTTGGCGTGACCTCCGGCGTGAATGTCGAGATTTTTGTAATGGTAAACCTTGGCGCCTTGGCGCACCAAGGCGTCTTTCAAAGACTGCACCGAGCGCTCGTTGCCCGGGATGACCGAGCTGGAGAACACCAGGCCGTCGCCGGGCTGGATCTTGATCTGGCGGTGCTCGCTGTTGGCGATGCGCATCAGCGCGGCGTTCTTTTCGCCCTGGGCGCCGGTGCAGACCACGACCATCTTTTCGTCAGGAACCTTGTTGAACTCATGCTCCTCGACGATGGTGCCGGGCTTGAAGTGCATGTAGCCGAGCGAGTGCGCCAGCTCCACGTTGTTGTTCATGCTGCGGCCGGCGATCATCAGGCGCTTGCCGTACTTTTCGCACAGCCAGATGATCTGCTGGATGCGGGTGAGCAGCGACGAGAAGGTGCCGATGATGAGGCGGCCCTTGTGGTTCTGGAAGATGCGCTCCATTTCCTCGCTGACGGCGCGCTCCGAAATCTGGTGGCCCGGGCTTTCGGCGTTGGTGGAGTCCGAGAACAGCGCCAAAGTGCCCTTGATGCCGAACTGGGCGATGTGCGTCAGGTCCGCAGGCTCATCGTTCACGGGAGAAAAGTCGAACTTGAAGTCGCCGGTGATGAGGATGGTGCCGTACGGGGTGTGGAAGGCGGCACCGAAGGCGTCCGAGATGTTGTGGTTGACGTGGAACGGCTCGAACAGGAAGTGCTGACCGAGCTGAATCTTGGATTCGGCGTCAACCAGCTGGATCTTGAGGTTGTTGACGTTGCCGAACTCCTCCTGGCGCTTCTTGATGATGCCGGCGGTGAGTGGCGCGGTGAAAATCGTGGGGAAGCCCAGGCGGCTGATGGTCAGGGGAATGCCGCCGATGTGGTCCAAGTGGCCGTGGGTGACCACCATGCCGCGGATGTTCTTTTCGCGGCCGCGGAAGGTGGTGATGTTCGGGATGATGTAGTCGATGCCCGGCATGCCTTCTTCGGGGAACATCAAGCCGCAGTCGACGATGACGATGTCGTCGCCGCACTCGAGCACGGTGCAGTTACGGCCGATCTCTTCGAGACCGCCGAGGGCGTAGACCTTGAGCGGGGGAGTGCCTTCCGGGGCAACCAGCTGTTGCGGACCGGAGATGAGCTCCATGCGCGACGAAGGGCGCACGTTCTTCACGGGCTCCTTGGGGGCGGCGAGATTGCCATGGCCGCCGTGGCCGCCATGATGGCCGTGACCGCCCTTGCGGTGCGCGGTGAGCGGCCGATTGGGGGTGGGGCGGCGGTTTGAGTTATGTGCGGGAGCTGCGGGTTTGGCAGAGCCGCTGGCGGCCGGCTGTTCCGGCGCTTTCGATGTCGGTTTGTTTTCCGTCATACGCAATGACAGTTGATGGCCCGAAGTCGGCAAAAACCATCGGCGCGACGCTGAAAACGGCAAAAAGCGTTATCAGCGTCCGCGTGGCGTACCGCCGCGGGCGAGTAAAAATAGGTGACTCAATTTTTCCAACTGTCTAGCGCAAGATGCGTCTACGCGAACCGCATTCACGGAGCGAGAGCAAGTCACGTAAATGACTTGCCTAAACGACCGAAGTGGAAAGATGGCAGGGCGTTACTGCGCACTAGCATCTGTCAGCTTCAGGCTCTCTAAAGGGAGTATAGCAGACCCTTCTCTTTTTGTCGACCCTCGAACCTTCCGCCAAAGAAAAAGGGCCCTCGCTATCGCGGCGGGCCCTTGCGTGTGCAAACGGTCGTTGAGAGTGCCTCAGAAGCCGCCGCCGAAGTCGCCGGGAAGCCCGTGACCCCTGTCCCTTGCCGCTTCTCGGCGCCGCTCTTCCTCGCGGCGCTTTTCGTCTTTTTTCAGGAAAAGCTTCAAATGGCGGTACTTGGATGACAGGTCGACCGATCGGATACCCTCTCTATCGCCGAACGCCTCTTTGATGAGGCGGGTCAGGTCATCCGGCTCGAGTGCGGGATCGACGCAGGCCTTCTCCAGGAAGGCCAGCTTTTGGTCAAGGATTGATTCGCTAAACTCCTTGGACAAGGCAGCTCTGCGGTTTGCGGATGTCTTGAGTCGTTCCTGCTGCTGTCGATCTGCGCGGCCTCGCTCGATATCTGCGAGTTCCTGCGCATCCACTTTGATCGAACGCCTTCTGTCTTTTTTCGGCACGATGCCTCGCCTGTTTTCGTTGGGGTTTCGTCGTGAGGCATTGGTAACAGGAAAGGCACTCTTCGTCAAGATCGGCGCGCGGCAGAATGCAAACAAAAAAACCATCCTAAGATGGCATTCTTGTGGTGCGGACGGAGGGACTTGAACCCTCATGAGCTTGCGCCCGCTAGCTCCTGAAGCTAGTGCGTCTGCCAGTTTCGCCACGTCCGCGTGTTGAGGAGTGTAGTGCCCGGAGCCCGAAGTGTAAAGGGGCCCTGGTCCGCATCTCCTATTTCCACACTCTCTTGGTGTTGACGTACCAGGAAGTCACGTCGTCGAACCGGTCCGACGGCATGAAGATGGTGCCGGCTTCGACGCCTTGCAGCTTGCGGCCCACGGCGTAGGTGTAGGTGGGGCTGTAAAGCAGGATCGCCGGGACTTCTTCGGCCAAGATGTCCTGGAACTCGCGGTACATCTTTTCGCGTTCACCGGTGTCGGCCGAGCCGCGGGCCTTCTCCAAGATCTCGTCCACGCGGCGGTTGCTGTAGACGGCCAGGTTCAGGCCGGAGGCGTCGTTTTGCGAGGAGTGCCAGAACGGGTACGGATCAGGGTCCGCGCCGATGATCTCGCCGTAGAGCAGCGCTTCGTACTCGCGCGGGCGAATGACGTCCTTTTGGATCTTGGAACCGGAGACGATGTTCAGCGTGGTCTGCACGCCCAGCGCGTCCCAGTTGCGCTTGATGATGTCGGCTACGGCCATGTTTTCCTTGGCCTCGACTGTCGTCAGGGTGACAGAGAGGGGGGTCTGCACGGCGGTCTTGGCGGTCTTCTTCTTTACCGTCTTTGTCTCGTAGGTGGTCTTTTTGCGGATGCCATCGGTCGGGTCGACCTTCCAGCCTTCTCCGTCGAGCTGGACGCCCGCAGCGGCGGCATCGAAAGGATACTTCTTGACGTCCGGGTTGAATCCCACGAAACCGGCCAAAATCGGGCTCCAGACCATCACGCCGTTGTCGCTCAAGGCGTCCTTGAGTATGGATTGGCGGTCGATGGCGCTGGCAAGCGCCTGGCGCACGGCCTTAGACTTGAGCGCGGCGTTCTTGTTCTGGTTGAAGAACACGCCCGTGTACTGCGGCAGACGCAGGGTGGTCAGGCGGATGTTGCGCTGTTTTTGGGCGGCATCGCGGTACTCCAAGGGCAGGAAGCTCATGCCGTCGACCCTGCGATCGGTCAGCGCGTCGTGGGCTGAACCGAAATCCTGGAAGTACTTGAAGGTGATGGAGGAGAGGTAGGCGACGTCGTCGTAGTAGTTGTCGTTACGAGCGAGCGTGTACGAAAGGATCGCGCCCTGCTTGTCCTTGGCGAAGGACTTGAACTTGAACGGACCGGTGCCGACGGGTTTCAGGTTCAGCTCGGCACGGGCGGCGTTTTCCGGCTTGATGCTCTGCCAGAGGTGTTCGGGCACGATGCCGACGGTCAGCATCGACAGGAACGGGGCGAACGGCTCGGACAGCGTGAAGGTGACCGTCTGGTCGTCGACGGAAGACACCGTGACGTTCTTGAACTGGGAGTTCAGCGGGCTCTTGAATCCGGGGTCCTTGATGATGGCGATGGTGCCCGTGACATCCTTGGCCGTGAAAGGGGAGCCGTCATGCCACAGTACGCCGCCGTGCAGCTTGAAGGTGTAGGTCTTGCCGTCGTCGCTGACGGTATAGGATTCGGCCAGGTCCGGCGCCAATTCGCCCTTCGCGGTGGTTTTCATCAGGCCGGAAAAGACCAGCTTCATCAGGTCCTGATCGGCATCGTTGTTCGACGCCAAAATCGGATTCACGTAATGCGGGACGCCTACGGACGCCTCGACGTAATCGCCGCCGGAAGCCGGCGCAGGCATCATGTGCTCATTCCACATCTTTGCGCCGAACAGCAGGGCCGCCACGGCGATGATGGCACCAAGGATGCCGATGGTCTTTTTTTCTCTGGGGGAAAGGAAGCGCGGCAGATGTTTGAGCTGTTTGGTGGTCGGGAGCCTTTTGCCCGAGAACTGCAACACCAGCCTCTTGTCGAGGTGGCGGTGGGCGTCGCCCGACGACGCGGAGGCCGCGCCGCGGGAACTGCCGAAAAAAGACGAAATGCTCTCGGAAAGTTTTTTCACACGAACACCTTACGCCTGGGGCACGGTAATCGTGGCAAGGGCCAGGCCCAGGAAGAGAACAGCAAAGACGATGGTTGCGCGGAAAAGCACCTTTTCGACGCCGCGCTTGGTGCGGTAGACGTTGCCTTCGCCACCGAAGGTGTTGCCAAGGCCGGTGCCGCGGGACTGCAGCAGGATGGCAAGCATCAGGAGTACCGAAATGACGATCTGGACGATGGTGAGGTTGGTCTTGGTGAAGACGGTGGCAAACAAGTGGTTCATAGCCTTTTGGTCCCGTTAATCGGAGCTAAGAAGGGCGGGAAAATGCTTCAGTAACTGCAGAAGCGACTGCTCGCAGGCTATCATGGTGGGGAGGGGGTGTCAACGGTGGGGGCGAAGTTCTGCTATACTGTGCCTATGCCTACGTACGACTTGGATTTGGACAAACCGCTTGAAGAAAAGAGAAAGGGCGGCGGCTGGGGTTGTGCCATCGGCGGCTGGTCGGTGTTCGTGCTCGTTGCGGCGCTGACCCTCTTCGTCGGGTATCGAACATGGTTCTATTACACCAAGCTTCGTTCGGGACAGATAGTGGATCTGCCGCAGTTCAAGGATCGCCTCACGGCCATCGCGTCGCCAGCCGGCGTGACGCCGGTGACGGAAGCGGCACGCAGCGAGGTGGAACTTGCCGCCGCGCCGGCACAGGGTCCGGAGCAGCGAGACGCGAAGCTCGTGGTGGTGGAATTTGCCGATTTTCAATGTCCGTATTCAAAGGACGAGGCTCTGGTGGTGCGCACTTTGATGCAAAAATACGGCGACAAAGTACGCTTTGAGTTCCGCGACTATCCGATTCAGCAGCTGCATCCCGATGCGGTCAATGCGGCCCTCGCCGCCCGTTGCGCGCAGGAGCAGGGAAAGTTCTGGGAATATCACGACAAGCTGTTCGTCAACTCGCCGACGCTTACCAAGCAGATGCTGCTGACGTATGCTGCCGAGATCGGCTTGGACGACGAGCAATTCACCAGATGCCTCTCGTCGCAGCGCTACCGGCCGTCTGTCGAAAAGGACATGTCCAAGGCACAGACGTTGGGCATCGAAGGCACGCCGACCTTTTACCTCAACGGAAACCGCGTCGACGGCGCCATTCCGATGGACGTGTTCGAGAACTTGATTCAGAAAATCACCAAATAGGCTATGCAGTTGCCCGGCAATCTCAAATTCCGGAAGAAACAGGCAGCGCTCGGGCTTTTTGCAGCCTGGCAGATGCTGGTTGCCCTCGTAGCCTTCGCGCCGATTTTCGTCGCCGCACCGGCCGGAGCGCAGAAGCCGGCCACTTGTTTCATGCGGGTGGAGTGTCTCGACTTGAATACCAAGGGCAATTGCGACAAGGAGCATTGCTTTGAGCCCCGCAAGGAATGCCCCGATGGTCAGGGCCTCTGTTATGCCAACCCGCCGGCAGTGCCTCTGGTCATCGCCATCGGCGGAAAGACCCAGGTTCTGGATTTGAGCGACTATATCGCCATCGTTTTCAATTTCGGCGCGATCGCCGCAGGCACCGTCGCCACCGTCATGTTCATGGTGGGGGGCTTCCAGTATCTGACCGCAGGCGGTGACGCCGGCCGTGTCGGTGCAGGAAAAAAGCGCATTGTCGACGCGCTGGTCGGTCTGGCATTGGTGCTCGGTTCGGTCATCATGCTGCGCACCGTGAACCCCGACATTCTCCGTCTGCAGATGCCGAAAATCGAAATCGTGAAGAAAAAGCTGTTTGTCGGCTGCAACCTCTTTGAAATGAAGGCCAAATGCGGCGACCCTTTCACCATCGTGCAGATTCCCGGCGCCAACGAGTCCATGCCTATCGACAAGCAGTTCAAACTTGGGACGGCCGACGATGTCAAACAGAAGAAGGGGATCATCTGCCGCGGCATGAGCTGCGGCATGGCGGGATTCGATGACGGCCTGTTCCGGTGCCAAAGAGACCGGACCTCAACCGAAAAGCCGTCAGAAACGCCGACGCAATGCGGCGGCCCGCCGGCGAAACCGTACATCTGCAAGGAGTGTGCGGGTTGGGGCGGGGACTGCGGCAGGCAGGGCAAAAGCGACGACTGCTGCACCGGTTTCTGCGGTACGCGTTCGACCGCCTTGGCGACGAAGGACGTGGTCACTTCCGCAGCCGGCGGCCTTGCGGCCGGTGCCGCTACGACCGCAGGCAAAGGCCTCTGCACCAACGGCGAAACCGGCGTGAACTGCGGCGGCAATGGGGAATGCAGGACCGGCCGTTGCGAGACGCGCGGATTCCACACCTGCTCCTCCGGCTTGACCGGTGCCGCATGCGATAACGCCACGCAGTGCTCTTCAGGATACGCCTGTCCGCAGGTCACGGGCCTGTTCATCTGCACTCCAAAGGTGCCCGGCGGCTATTGCCTGAACGAAAATGATTGCCCCGAGGGGTACTTCTGTCCCCGCGACAATTGCGGCATCGGCTCCGCTGCGCAGAATGCAGTGAGCTCTGCGCGAAACGCTGCATCGAGCGCTGGACAGGCTATCATCGCCGCGGCCCAAAAGGCCTACGACGCGGCGGACAAGGCGCAGACTGACGGAAGTTACACCTGTTTGGAAGGCATCAGGAAGGGCAAAAAGGTGTCGCTGTTCGAACAAGGCCAGGCGTGTGCGAACCAGCCAGGACTGGTGGCCGCCGTGGCAGCGGCAAAGACAGCCCTTGTGGCTGCCAAGGCACAGTACGGTATCGGCACGATTTACGGCAGCGTCGCATCGAGCGGTGCCAACGCTCTTGCCGAGACGGTCAACTGCGGTCGTTGCCGTCGGCGCGACATGCCGAGTGATTGCGGCAGCGACACCGACTGCAATTCCCTCGGCCAGAAAGCAAGATGCGTGACTACGGACCGCGGAATCAAGGTCTGCACCACCGGCGAAGACGGCTCTCCTTGCCTGAAGAGCAGCGATTGCGACGACGGCTTTTGCGTCGCCGCAGTCACCAGCATCTTGCCGGGCGGCGGGAACCCCGGCCTTTGCAGCAAGGGCCTGGTCGGCGAACGCTGCAGCAAGGCCGAGGAGTGCAAGACGAAGCATTGCTACGTCGATGACGGCATCTCGGCGACCCGCGAATTCCTGAAAACCATCGGAAGTTGGGGCGAGGCCAAGTACGGCTTCTGCGTTTCGGGCGAAGCGGGGTCCGGCTGCAATCCGGCCAAGCAGGACCAGGATTGCGAGCCCAATCTGAAGTGCAGTCCGCAGGCGCACATGTGCATCGTGAGCAAAAACGCTTGCGGATAATAAAGAGGAAAACGCCGCCAACCAGCGGCGTTTTTCTAACGGTCGGCCGTCCAAAATCGGGCGCGAGCGAACCCCGCCCCTCAACCCTTGCCAGTACATTGACCGTTCGATATAGTGGGAAACAGTTTTGCGCCCCATTGTTCACATTGACGGACAGCCACATGCCTGCCAGCGGGAACGCCAACGCCAACAATAACGCGATCGTCATCAAAGGTGCCCGCGTGCACAACCTCAAGAACATCGACGCCAAGATCCCCAAAGGGAAGTTCACCGTCATCACCGGCCTTTCCGGCTCCGGAAAGTCCTCGCTCGCTTTCGACACCATCTACGCGGAGGGTCAGCGCCGCTACGTCGAGTCGCTCTCGTCGTACGCCCGCCAGTTCCTCGAACTTCAGGACAAGCCCGACGTGGACGAGATCCACGGCCTTTCGCCGACCATCGCCATCGAGCAGCGCACCACTTCTTCCAACCCGCGCTCCACGGTCGGTACCATCACCGAAATTTACGACTACCTGCGCCTGCTGTTCGCCCGCGCCGGCCGACCGCATTGCCCCAACTGCGGCGACGAAGTCCGTCACGAAAATCCGCACGAGGTCGCCAAGAAGGTCCGCGACATCATCGAGGATTCCGGCGTGGCCATCCTCGCGCCGATGGTCCGCGACGAAAAGGGCGTCCACAAGCACCTGCTCGAATGGGCAGGGAAGAGCGGCTTCACCGAACTCCGTTTCAACGGCCTGTTTGCGCCGCTCGACGAGGTGAAGGCGATGCGCCGCGACAAGGAGCAGCGCTCCACAATCGAGATCGTCGTGGGCCGCTACAACCAGCAGGACGATTCCGCCCAGCTCGAGGCCCAGATCGCCAAGGCTTTCGACATGGCCGACGGCTTCCTCACCGTTTATCGCGAGGATTCCGGCGACGACCTGACTTTCAGCCAGCGCCTGATGTGCCCCAAGTGCAACATCCACCTTCCGGAGCTGGAGCCGCGCATCTTCTCTTTCAATTCGCCGCACGGCGCCTGCCCTGCCTGCACCGGCCTCGGCACCAAGCTCGTGGTCGAGCCGGATTTGGTGATTCCCAACCCGCGCCTCACCCTGGCCCAGGGCGCCATCAAGCCGTGGACCCGCATCGCCGGCAACCAGCAGTGGTACACCAAGCTGCTCTCCGCCGTCGCCAAGACGCACGGCTTCTCGGTCGACACGCCTATCGAAAAACTGGAAAAGCGCGCGCTGGACATCATTTTGTATGGCACCGGCGACGAAACCTACTCGGTCGAAAACCAGCAGGTCCCTTTTGACGGCGTCGTTCCCAACTTGGAAAAGCGCTACAAGGAAACTGATTCTGATTACGTTCAAAAAGAGATTGAGGGCTACATGAACGTGGTCACTTGCCCTGCCTGCAAAGGCAAGCGCCTGCGCCCCGAAGTCCTCGGCATCACCTTTGGCGGCAAGACCATCGCCGACACCGTCGGCTTGTCCATCGACGAAGCCTCCAAGTTCTTCTCGATGCTGCTCGATGGCGTGAACAAGAACATCGCTGCTGCCAAGATTGTGGCTGCGCGCGGTACCAAGGCTGCGCCTGCGAAGGCTGTCGCTGCAAAGTCTGCTGCCGGCACCGCGGCAAAGTCTTCGAAGAAGACTTCGGGCGAAGCTGCACCCCTCTCCGAGCGCGAGGAAAAAATCGCCGGTCAGGCGTTGCGCGAAGTCACCGTCCGCCTGCAAAACTTGGTCGAGGTCGGTCTTGGCTACCTCACTTTGGACCGCGCCGGCATCACCTTGTCTGGTGGTGAATTGCAGCGCGTCCGTCTCGCCACCCAGCTCGGCACGGATCTCTCCGGCGTCATCTACATCTTGGACGAGCCGAGCATCGGTCTGCACCCGCGCGACAACGACAAGCTCATCACCGCGCTCAAGAAGCTGCGCGATCAGGGCAACACGGTGATCGTAGTGGAACATGATGAAGCCACCATCGAAGCTGCCGACTACGTCATCGACATGGGTCCTGGTGCCGGCGAGTTCGGCGGTCTCATCATCGCCGAGGGCACGCCTACCGAGCTGATGAAGAACAAGAACAGCATCACCGGTCGCTATATGACCGGCAAGGACTTCATTCCCACGCCCGCCAAGTACCGCCGCGGCAACGGCAAGGCGCTGGTGGTGAAGGGCGCCACCGAGTTCAACCTCAAGAACGTCACCGCGCGCTTCCCGCTCGGCATGCTGGTGTGCGTCACCGGCGTCTCCGGTTCCGGCAAGTCGACGCTGGTGATCGACATCCTTTCCAAGGCGCTGGCCAAGAAGTTCTACCGCGCCAAGGACAACCCCGGCGCCCACAAGGAAATCAAGGGCATGAACGACATCGACAAGGTCATCTCCATCGATCAGACCGCCATCGGCCGCACCCCGCGCTCCAACCCCGCCACCTACACGGGCGTCTTCACGGCGATTCGTGATTTGTTTACGGAAGTCCCCGAGGCAAAGATGAAGGGTTACGACGCCGGCAAGTTCTCCTTCAACGTGAAAGGCGGCGGCCGCTGCGAAGCTTGCGCCGGCGAAGGCATGGTCCGCATCGAAATGCAGTTCCTCCCCGACGTCTACATCGAATGCACCGAATGCCGCGGCAAGCGCTACAACACCGAGGCGCTGGAGATTCACTACAAAGACAAGACCATCGCTGACGTCTTGGAGATGTCCGTCGAGGAATCCGCTACTTTCTTTGCCGATCAGCCGTTGATTCACGAGAAGCTCGCGGTTTTGAAGGACGTCGGTCTGGGCTACCTGAAGCTCGGCCAATCCGCCACGACCCTGTCCGGCGGTGAAGCCCAGCGCGTGAAGCTGGCCACCGAATTGTCACGCCGCGCCACCGGCCGTACCCTGTACATCTTGGACGAGCCCACCACCGGCCTGCACTTCGACGACATCAAGCGTTTGCTTGGCGTATTGAATCAGTTGGTGGAGAAGGGGAATACGGTGCTCGTGATCGAGCACAACCTGGACGTCATCAAGTCATCGGACTGGATCGTTGACATGGGCCCCGAAGGCGGCGCTGGGGGAGGTATGGTTGTTGCGGAAGGCACTCCCAAGGATGTGCTGAAGGCCAAGAACTCTCGCACCGCTGATTACCTGAAGAAGACGATGAAGAATGCGGTGATGGCTAAGGCGTAAGGTTCGTGAAAAGCAGGCAAAAATGCCTGTTTTTTTCAAGGGCTTGACATATAAGTGTATTACTTATACTATGACTTCATAACCGGTTGAACTTGCATATGTACGCTTATAACGGGAAACACGGAAGCTTGTTGGACGAGCTTGGCATGGTGGAGGGAAGCCATCGGCACGCGATCTTTAAAAAGATTGCCTTGCTGGAGGGCAAGCCGATCGATTTGGTTAAGGATATGGGGTTTATCGGAGGACCCTTTTATCACAAGTCACCAGCCTTCATATACGGCATCCGCGTTCATGCACCACAACGTATGCAATACCGTATTCCGTTTGCCCTGTTTCAGGGGAGCTACATGCTGCTCACCTGGAATGGCCGCGACAATCTGGATTTTGATAAGCTCACTATGCAAGCATTAGAACGTTATTACGAGGTTTACAATGACCCCCAGAAATATGAAAAATTCGAACCGCTCCCTGCTTGATCGCTGGTTTTCAAACGATGAAGATCGTCTGCTGGCACTTGAAAATGCCTACGACGTGCAAATCGCGCACAGCATCAGTATGGCCCGTCACCATCGAAAAATGACCCAACACGATTTGGCAACGGAGCTTGGGGTCAGCCAGTCTTATGTGGCGCAACTTGAGAGCGCTGCCGTGCTTCCAAGCCACAAAAAACTGAAATTTCTGGCGAGAATATTTAAGGCTAAACTGGCGCCACCGAGGATTGTGATTGAACAGGCGGAACTAATTCCGAAGACGGGCGCCGGCTACGTTCAGAAGGTCAGCCTCGAACAGCTCATCGGTAATCCAATTACAGTAAGGTATTCAGCTAATAGCGCTATCTATGGTAACTAAGAAAAAAATCAGATTGTATTGGTCCGTTTTGTGCAGGAAGGTTGTCATCGACAAAGAAACTAATAATTTAATATTGGGTGAGGTAATTGAGGAGATACAATACGAGTTGGCAAAGGCAGGAAAGCAGGAGGTAGAAGTTCAACTTAAAAAAAATGGATATATTGGACTTCCTGCTGAAGCGTGCCTCGTCAGTTATTTGGAATACGACGCTAATTCTGAGGGGCAATTAAAAGTTGAGTTTTTGTCTCCGGACGGAAAGTCGTTGCTCACGGATGAAATCAAAGTCCAATTTTCCGCGAATGGGCGTGGCAGGAGTATCCATCTTCTGCCAGCCTTGAGAGTAAGTGGCCCTGGACGACATCTTGTGAGGGTATTCGACGCAAGCGGTAGCGAGGCCATTCAATTGGCGGAGTTACCCCTGTTTGTCTCGTTGAATTATGTGTAAGAGAAGTAAATTTCTTGCGGGAAACTATCGCATCAGACTGGTTAATCAGGGGGGAGTTACAAGCTGTTGGCATTTAAAAGAAGCCCTGCAAAATTGCAGGGCTTTTTCGTGGCCGAATCGCCATCACTCAATCAAGATCGAACCGCTGATCCTTGGAAATTATCGCCCCAAGCTCGAGAAGTTCGAGGAAGGCGGATCCTTCGGTCAGCTCGGCGGCGATGAGCAAGCGAGCTTTGTTCATGAGGAAGTGCCCATGCCACTTGGGAAGCAGTGTGAGGATGTGAAGGTATGTCGCCTCGCTCGGGGCTTTAATTTTGCAGCGCATCTCGTCTCCTTGAGAGAACGAGCGTATCACGACTAAAACCCGCGTGGCAAGGAGCCGGAAACGGCTTGCTTCGACAAAAAAACCGCCCCCCGATTGGGGAGCGGCACGGAGGTGGTGGCCGATTCATCATCAGCCCGTCATCGCCTCCGCAGGCATCGACTGCATCAGGCTCTCCAGCATGATGCGCCGCAGGTACTCCGCGAGCGCCTTGATGTCGTTCACCCCATGCCGTTCCGCGTCGAGGCCGATGAGGTGGTGTTCCACCCCGTTGACCTCGGCGACGTAGGGCGAGAAGAAGTGCTCGCGGAGCGTCGGGATGGCCGCGACCAGCGTGACGGGGTCGTAGAGATTGAAAGTCTCTACGATGTCCCATATGGAGTCGCCTGCCGTTCGTCCGGCACCCTTGCCTCCGCAGAAGGTGTTGCGGAACCAGTCGGCGTTGCAGCGTTCGGGCAGGCCCATGCGCTCGGGGGCGCCGGCGGGCATGCAGGCTCGCTTCCACAGATGCTCGATGGCCAGCATCTGCGCGTCGCGCAAACGCTTGCCGATGACGTGGCCGGTGTCGGCCATGTCGTCATACACCGAGCGGGGGACCTTGGCGGCCACTGCGGGATGCCTGCTGACGACGGTCATCGGAATACCGAGCATCTGCAGGCCGCGGTACAGGAACTTGGTGGCGTCGAGGTCGAAGGTGTGATTCTGGGCGGTCAGGTCCGGCAGAAAGTACCCGTTCTCGTCGAGCACCGGCCTGTGGTCCTTGGCCTGCACGCCGCCCATGATGACGACTCGCCGCACCTTTTCGGTGAACAACTCGTGATCATGCGCCAGCGCGTTGGCCGCGTCAGTGAGTCCGCTGATGAGCAGCAGCACCACGCCTTTCGGCCGCGCCTCGCGCAGCGCGCGCTCGATCAGGTTCTTGCCGTGTTCGAACGTGCGCTGTTCCGCGAGGTAGGTGACGGCGAACTGATACTTCAGCCCGTCGTCTTCCGGCTGCAGGCAGTTGGAGCCGATGCCGACCGGAATGTCGGCCATGCCGAGCGCGTCCATCGTCCCCTTGGCCAGCTGCGCGCGTTTCGCGGCAGGCGCCAGGTTGGCGACGGTGCCGAGCATGTCCAGGATGCCCAGCCGCACGAAGCGGTTGAGCATCACCAGCACGTCCTCGTCGTCTTGGTCGCGCCCGGGGTCGGTGATGACGAACAGGCTGCGGAAGAGCGGGACGATGTCCGCCCAGTTCTTGCCGGAGCTCATTGCTCTTCTCCCAGCATGACCAGCCGCAGGTGCTGCGCCAGCGTGAAGGTGCGCAGGCACTCGTGCAGGCCAGGGTGGTTGCCGTTGATGAAGTCGGAGGCATCGACCCAGACGCGGGTGATGCTTTCGCCTTCCTCGGCGACTCCGTAGCCCTCGTCGCCCTCGGTGACTTGGGCGGCGAAGATCTCGGCGTATGCCAGGTAGCAGCGCTCCGTCAGGATGCCGGCGGACAAGGCCATCGGCTTTCCCTTGTTGAGCAGCACCACGTCTTCCTCTCGTAGCGTGACGCCTGCTTCTTCTTTGGCCTCCTTGACCAGCAACGCCTTGGGTCCGAGGTTCACGTCGAACCGTCCGGCCACCAGCTCGGTGATGGCGCCGGACGGGTTGTCTTCGCGCTCCATCGGCACGCGCTTCTGACGGATCAGCAGCACGCGATGGTTGTTGCGGTCGTAGAGCAATCCGGCGACGGAATCGCTGGAACGCACCGCGAGGATGGGGAACGGAACCCCCTCCACTTGGTGGCTTTCCAGGCTGATGAAGCCTTTGTAAAGGATCTTCGGATCTTTCGGCATTGTGCCTACTCCTTTTCGTTTTTCTCACGTTGCGAGCCCGCACCATTGAGGCGTGACGCAACGTGGCAAAATAGCAGAGATTGCCGTCATGGTCAAGGCAGAGGCGGGCGGAAATATAAGGAAAAACCGCCAGTTTTTAGCGGTTTTTCCTTGCTCAATTTACTCCCGAATGATGTCTCCCGTATCAACCGCCTCGAAGGCGCTCCCCGGAACGCCCTTCAACTGGTTCAGCTCGTCGTCATTCCACCGTGTGTCCGTGGCACCCTGGAAGTACCACGACGAACCGTTGTCGGCCAGGATCATGCCATACTTCTTCATGGCAACGGCGATGATGCGTGCCTGGCCGGTGAGGCCGGAGATGTCGTAGTCGGCCTTCATGCGGACGCGCAGGCCCATGGGGGGATTGGTGGTGCCGCTCAAACCGGCTTGGTGCGTGGCGGGAAGGATGTAGCCCTGCTGCGTGTGTCGCGCAGTGAAGCGAATGGCGTGGGTGATTTCGCCCGCTGCGACTTCGTCGGCGCGGATGAGGCCGGCGAGGATTGGCAGGCCGGCCGCATCAGCCGAGGTCCAGCCAAAAGGACGAAGCGCGCCGGTCTTCAAGTTCCAGACGGCGCCGGAATCAGCCGACCAGCCGGCGCCGGAGTTCTTGTGCGCGTTGTACATCTCGTACAGTTTGCAGGCGCCGGAATCGAGCACCAGCACGTGCGAGTCGCTTGGAGCTTCGACCTTGGCGTTGTCGGGAATCGGGTACGGACCCGGGTCGCTCTCGTCGCCGTACGCGGTGAAGGTGATGGGCACCTTCGGCTGCGAGCCGGGGACGACGTTGTAGGGGATGCCGTAGGTCTGATCCTCGCCGAAGTCGGGGTGCAGGTGCGTCGATGCGCCGATGGCGTTGATGAAAGTGTCCGAGTCGGCACGGACGGGGAGCGCGGAGACGTCTTGGTTCCAGGCGTTGTCGGCGGGGAAGATGTCGCAGCCGGCGATTACTGTGCCTTTGCCGGCGGGGATTTTCGAAGTCGTCGAAGCATTCGATGTGCTCGTTGAGCTATTCGTCATCGTCTCGCCGGTTTCGGGATCAATACCGACATTGCCCTCCGGAATCTGGCTCAAGTCCGAATTTTTGATACCAAGCGCCAGTTTTTTGAAGATTTCCAATGCGGTGGCCGTAGTGATGCGGTAGCGCTTGCCGTCGGTGTGCACGAAGTACGTCTTTCCCTTGTCTTCTACGGCCAAGAGGATTCTGCCGGTCAGGCGTTGGGCAATTGAAGTGGCGGCGGCTGCGGTGACGGCCATTCCGAGGAATGCGCCGATGCACAGGCCGAAGGCGAATTTTTTCATACGCGCTCTGTAAGTTGGTCAGATTGCAGTCACTATACCACTATGGACGTTTACGCGGGCAATCGGTTGCGACCGTTGACTTTGCGCCGTTTTTATGGTATTTTACCGACCGTTCGCACGCATAGGTACGCGTACGTATTCATGTGACGGACTCAAGGAGAAAAGGGGAAAACATGAAAAGCACATTCGATTTGAGCCCGGCCATCGATGCGTTGGCCATGCTCTGCACCCACCACGGATTCGACGCGACTGCCACCCTGCAGAAGTTGGCCTCTCGCAAACGGACGTTCTTTTTCAGGATAAGGACGAAGATGAAGTGCCGCAGCGTCACCCGGCTGGGGGAAGACGAGGTGCGTCATCTCGGCATCTTCGCGCCGGCGTACAGCCTGTGCGTCGGCGGCTACAGCGATCTGATCTTCTTCATCGGCACCTACCGCGACGGAGACGGCAAGACGATCAGCTACGTGAGCGTCACGACACGGCAGGTCTTGGAGCGTCGGATCGACGACGGCGATTGGTCATCTGAAGATGACGAAGACGCGACCGAGAGCGACGAGGATAACCTGATGTAGGCGATAACGGCACGTTTTTGAGGGGTCATCGCGACCCTTCTTTTTATTCCTGCAATTAAGAAAAGGCTCCCTCGCGGGGAGCCTGGTCGTCGCTTACTTCGTCATTATTCCGTACACCCGCGCCGCATTCCCGCCCATCACCAGCTCGGTTTTTACGCTGGCTCCGCGGAGCGCTTCCTCCGTTGCCCAGACGTACGGCGCCTGATTGGCGATGGGCCAGTCGGTGCCGAAGAGCAGCTTTTCCGGGTTCTCCACGTACTCCAGGAACTGCCGCACGTTGGCGATGTACTTTTTGCGCGTGCTCCGCTCGAAGTCGCCGCAGATGAGGCCCGAACAGTCGGCGTAGACGTTAGGGTTCTTGTAGCAGACCTCGGCACCATCGGTAAGCCAGGGGTTTCCCATGTGCGCCATGACGATGGTCAGCTTGGGCATGTCCACGGCCAGCTCGTCGAGGCCCAGCGGATGGGCGTACTTGAGCTTGGCACCGCCGACCTTGCCGTAGCAATCTCCCGTATGGAAGATGGCAGGCACGCCGTACTGGGCGAGCAGCTCCAGGTACGGGCGCACCACTGCGTCGGTGGGGTAGAAGTGCTCGTAGCCGAGGTAGAACTTCACGGCCGCGAGCTTCTTTTCGCGGAGCATCTCCTCTAGCGTCGTGGCGGTCTCCTGCAGCTCTTCGAGAGGGGAGATGACGCCGACGGGGAGCAGCCGGTCGCGGTGCGGAGCGATTTCGTCGAGCAGCGTCTGGGTGGGACAGGCGTTCACGTGGCCGGCAAAGACCAGCGATGTGGTCACACCGGACTCGTCCATGGACTGAATCAAATCGGCCGGACCGGCGACGATAATCTTGTGTCCAATGTGGGTGTGCGCGTCGATGATCATCACTTCCTCCAATCGTGCAAGCATTGCACGTTCAGGAGTCTGCGCTGATGCGACTGAGGCGTCAATAGTTTTGCCTACGTCGCTAAAATAAAAAGGCCCGTCAAGATCGGGCCTCAATTCGATCGCCAGTCGTTCAGCAAGGACAGCAGAATTCTTCGATGAAACTCCGTTCCGTCATGAGTAAGGCTCCCGGCCTTTCCTTCAGGTCTACTTCATGCTCACGAAGTATTCTCAACCTGTCTTTCAGCGTTTCGCTCGTGAAAGTGAAGATGGACGGATGTTCGGCGGCCTGCCAGTCCAGCTGGCGTATGATGCCAAAGATGATGGCCACTTCCTCCTTTTGCTTGCCCAGGATCTGCGGGTAACGCAGAAGCAGTTCAATCACTCCCGACGAAGTTTGCTGTAGCCTCAAGAGATACTCTAATTTTTCCGCGGCAGTCCCCACCTTATAGCTGAGGATCCTCGGGTAGCTCACCGTCAGAGTTATGATCTGTGCTCTGGTGAAGCCGAACGATTCAAGTTGTCCGAGTACGGCCTCTGCTTCTGCCGGTCGAGCGCTGAAAATGCGCTCGGATTTTGCCCAATGCTGTATCTGCGCATCGCTGAAGCCCCAGCGTCTGAGTCGATCTTCCAAACTGGTACACGACATCCTGTTTCTCCTGGTCGTCCGCAGGTCAATGCGAAGGCTGCGGTCGACAGGAGAAGATATCAGCAATTCGTCATTTGGTCAACGGCTGGAGGGTGGTGCTAGAGGAGTGGCCTATTGGCCCATTTTTTAAGCCAAAAACTGAATAATGGCTCAATATAGCCAAATAATACTAACGCCATGAGCCAGTCACCATTGACAAAAAGCCCATTTCGTGATACGAATAACGGTTCGACTTATTGTCCAGAACACCCCTTATGAACAAACTCACTACAACCATCGCAAAAATCACGGCTGTTGCGACTTTGCTCTCGCTGTTCTCGACGGTGAGTCCCGCGGTCGCCGCCGAAGCTAATCCGGCCCTCGTGACTTTTGATCCGTGGGAAGTGGCCACGCTCTCGCGTGACACCGCCGACTCGCAGATCGAAGCCTACAAGGTCGACAAGAACCTTGTGGCTTGGACCGAACTTTCGGGCAGCACCCGCAAGCTGTACGCCTTCGACGGTGCGCAGACCCGTCTTCTGGCCGCCTTCGACAAGGCCGACTGGAAGGACGACGGCGCCGGTTTCTACGACTCTATCAAGGGCAACTTCGATGTTGCCGACGGCATCGTCACCTGGACCATGTCGGACGGTCATGATCGCGAAATCTATTCCTTCGACGGCGACGCCGTGAAGAAGGTTTCCGACAACAGCTACGACGACCGCCATCCGATCACCTCGGCAGGTCGCGTCGCCTGGACCAGCCAGCCCGGCGAGACTGCCTACAACCTCATGGTCAAGGACCGCTACGGCATCCGCCGCGTGGACGCCTGGCCGGTGACCAACTACGCCTTCTCGGGATCCAGCCTGTTCTGGCTCAACGTCCGCCCCAACGAAAACTGGATGCACGTGCTGGTGAACACCGGCCTCGTGAACAGCGTCGTCGGCCAGGCCGATGACCGCCCGCTCACCAAGTACTTCATTGCCGACGGCAAGGGCAACGTCGCCTGGGAGTACTCCACCAAGAACTGGGCCTACGACAAGCGCATCACCTACGTTTCCGTGAACGGCGCCCCTGCGATCGAGATGATCCAGCGCGACGTCCCTCCGATGGTTACCCGTCTGGAGGACATGGACAACGGCAAGGTCATGATGAACGTCAACGACCTCCTGCTCACCGACCTGCAGCACAAGGACGTGCTGCTCGAGGTGACCAACTACTACATGCAGAAGGCCATCTGGCGCAAGGAATCGATGGGCAAGGTGCGCTACATGGACGGCGGCTACGTCTCCATGCGCGAGCCGAACGCCATCACTCCCATCATGTTCCACTCGACCGACAGCGGTTTCGAGGACCTCATCACCTACGATCCGGTCATCCTCGACCGCTTCGATGCTGACGGCTCTGCCGCGGCCGGAGCACGCCTCGGCGGCGGCCTGGTGACGCGCATCGACGGCAAGTCCGTCGTGATTCCCTCGACCGTCGAGACCGCCGATCTGACCGTGAAGAACGGCAACATCGCCTGGATCGAAGGCGTTGCCGGCAAGCAGGCGCTCAAGTTCGCCACCACCAAGGTCACCGTGAAGACGGCGGCCGGTCCGGTCCGCTACACTGGTCATCTCGTGAAGTCGGCAGCCGGTCCCACGGTGTACTTCGCGGCCATGGACGGCAAGCGCTACGTGTTCTCGGGCGAAGGCCAGTTCTACAGCTACTTCCCCGACTTCAACTCGGTGCAGACGCTGTCGGCGGCCAAGCTCGCGTCCATGCCGGTCGGAGGCGTCGTCCTCTACCAGCCGGGCACCAAGCTGCTCAAGACCGCATCGTCCCCCAAGATCTACTCGATTGCCAAGGACGGTTCGATCCACTGGGTGCTGAATGAGGAAACTCTCCAGGCCGTCTACGGTCTGAACTGGAAGGCCAAGATCGCGATTGTCGATGAGACCGAGCTCGCTTCGTACACGATGAGCGGTCCCATCTCCAGCAATCTTGCCTATCTCTCTGCGCTGTAATCCAAAACCAAGACACCAAAAAACCGCCCCCTCGGGGGCGGTTTTGCTTTGCCTACTTAGCAACGGCCTTTTCGACCAGCTTCTTCTTGTGGGTGCGGAGGTAGTAGAGCTTGGCGCGGGAAACGGCGTACTGCTTCACGGCTTCGATCTTGGCGACCACGGGGGACATGACCGGGAAGATGCGCTCGACGCCGACGCCGCTGGCGATCTTGCGGACGGTGATGGTGCGGCTGGTGGCATCCTTGCCCTTCACGGCGATCACGGTGCCCTCGAAGACCTGAATGCGGTCGCGCTCTTCGCCCTTGGTGTTGGTCTCCTTGATCTTCTGGTGGACGCGGACGACCATGCCAGGTTCGATTTCGGTGGACTTCACGGCGACGACCTCTACTTCCGCCGCAGGGGTCGAGGCGGTGTTTTCGGCTTCGTTGACTTCATTTTTAGCTTCTTCGGCCATAGGCGGTTTAATGCTTTGACTAAACGAGAGACGACTTCCTCTACGGTGAGGTTGTCTGTTTGAACGACGATATCATAGACGGTCAGGTCATTTAAGTCAAGCCCGTAGGTCCGTTTATAGCGATGGCGGTTGTCGCGGTCCCTTTTGGTGATTTGGGACAGGGACCGGCGGTAGGGGGTACCTTCCCTTTTGGATACTCGGCTGGCACGGGTTTGCGCGGAGGCGGCTATCCAAATACGAGTGGCCTCGAGGCCTTCTTTGGCGGTCATCAGACCGGCCAGGCGGCCCTGCATGATGATGTCGCCGGCTTTTTTGGCCTTGCGGAGCATGGCGGCGTCCAGCTTGCGGTCGATCTCCGGGTGCTTTTCGACGTAGGGGCCGAAGGCTACCACGTCCATGCGGTGCTGCTTGGCCATGCGGCGGAAAATCTGCCCGACATCCACCGTGGGCACGCCGATTTTTTCGGACAGCCCTTTGGCGGCGCTGGATTTCCCTGAACCCGACAGACCGGAGATGGTGATCAGCATAGACCGTTATTTCCCTGCTCGCTTTAGAATGTCTTCCAGCTCTTTAGGCAGCGGTGCCGAGAAGGACAGTTCCTTGTCGGTCGCCGGATGGTGGAAGGCGAGGGCTTTGGCGTGAAGGAAAAGGCGCGAGGCGTTCATGCGGCCGACCCTGTTGGCGCCGTACAGCGGATCGCCCACGACCGGGGTGCCGAGAGCGTGGAAGTGCGCGCGGATTTGGTGCGTGCGGCCGGTTTCGGTGCGGACCGTCAGGTAGGTGGTCTTGGGAAACTTTTCCTCGATGCGGTAGTGGGTGATGGCCGTGCGGTCGCCGGGAGCAACCTCCATGTCGCCGCTGATCTTGTTGAACTTCACGGGGCGCGCGGCCATCTTGCCGCCGGAAGCGGAGCGCCCGATGGGCATTTTGACGGTGCCGGCGTCCGCCGGGGGATAGCCGTCTATGAGCACGGCGTATTCCTTTTTGACCACATGCGCTTGGAACTGCGCCTTCAGGTTCTCGAATGCCGCCTTGGTGCGCGCCACGACCAGCAGGCCGGAAGCCTCGCGGTCCAAGCGGTGCACGATGCCGGGGCGATCAGGATCGTCGCCGACTTTGGCGATTTCCGGATAGCGGGCGATGAGCGCGTTGGCCAGCGTTTCGGACTCGCCGGGTATGGCGGGGTGCACGATCAGGCCGGACGGCTTGTTGACTACCACGATGTCCTTGTCTTCGTAGACGACAGCAAGGCCGATGTCCGGGCGGGGAACGAGGTTCTCGCTCACGACTGCGGTGGCTTCGGCATCGTCCTTGATGTCGATGACGTCCTTTTCTGCCAGCGCCAGGTGCGGCGTCACCGTTTTGCCGTTGACCGTGACCAGTTCCGACTTGATCCACTTCTGTATGCGGCTGCGCGAAACTTCCGGCAGCTTTGCCGTCAGCCAGGAGTCGAGACGCTGCCCCGCGTCTTTTGCGGTGACTTTGAATTTCTTTTTCATGCGATGCGTTTTTGCGATTGAAAGCGTGGTGGTCGGCCCGCTGGGACTCGAACCCAGAACCGCCGAGATATAAGCTCGGTGCACTAACCATTGTGCTACGGGCCGGTGCGGTTGTGAGCCAAACTTAGCACTAAAACGATGCTCTTGGGAAGGGGCTCGGGGGGTTGACTTTTTGGCTCTGTTTTGATAAGGAATCAAGGTGCGAGCAGCACAGAGGAGATCACATGGACTTCGGGACTATCATCAATATTCTCTTCTTCGCTTTCGTCATCGGAAGCATCGTCGCCAAGGCAGTAAAGGCAGCGAAGAAAGCCAAGGCGGACCGTAAGGGCATACCCGTGGTGTCGCTGGAAGGCGGATTCGCCACCAGCAGCGATCCCAACAGCACCTTCCGTCGGCTCATGGACGATCTGGCCAAGATCGAGGCGCTCAAGCCCAAGGTCATGGTCCTGAAGGTAAACAGCCCGGGCAGCACCGTCGGTGCCGCCTACGAGGTGTACACCAAGCTGAACGAGCTGCGGACCAGCGGCACGAAGGTCGTGGCGCTGATGCAGGACGTGGCGGCCAGCGGGGGCGTATACGTGTCGATGGCCTCGGACTACGTCGTCGCCGGCCCCTCGACCCTCACGGGTTCGATCGGCGTCATCATGCAGGGCTACGACCTGTCCGAGCTGCTGCCGGAGTTCAAGATCAAGACGCGAGTCATCAAGTCCGGTGAGATGAAGGACATCGGATCGCAGACGCGCCCGATGACCGAGGCGGAGACGGAAGTGCTAAGGAGCATGATCATCGACGATTGGCAGCAGTTCTGCCACGTCGTCGCCGCCGGACGGAAGATGGACGTGAACAAGGTCGCCGCGTTCTCCGACGGTCGCGTGTTCAACGGCCGGTATGCCCATTACCTGGGCCTGGTGGACGAGCTCGGAGGATTGAGTGCCGCGCTGAAGGCGGCCGGCCGTTTGGCAGAGATGCCGGAGGCCGACTGCAAGCCCGTCATCTTCGAAAAGAAGATGGACTTCGCCATGAACCTGCGCAAGCTCTTGCCCGGCACGCGGCTGGAAGAGCGCCTGACCGCGCTGGTGCCGGATTCGGCCTTTCAGGGCGTGCCGCTCTACATGATGCAGAGGTAGGTCGTTCTGACGGCGGGTATCACCCGCCGTTTTTTCATGCGTACAAAAAAGATGTCCAAGCGGACACCTTTCCTTTTTTACGGATACAGCTCGTCGATGCGTTGCTGATGCGCGGCAATGACTTTGCCGCGTTTCACCTTGAGCGTCGGCGTGAGCTGGCCGTTCTCCTGGGTGAAATCGTCCGCGATGAGCGCGAACCGTTTCACCTTTTCATACCCCTTCCAGCCTGCCGACAGCCTCTCGATTTCGGCACGGTAGGCGTCGTGGACGCGCGTGTCACAGATAAGGGTGTCGATGGGATGGCCGGGTATCGCCGGCTGGTCGCCGTGCAACAGGCGCTTCACCGCGTCCGGATCGACCACGATGAGCGCGACGTTGTACGGCTTGTTCAGCCCGTACAGCAGCACGTTCTTCATCAGCGGCGACCGGCGGAGGTCATCCTCGAGCGGGGCGGGAGCCACGAACTTGCCGTTCTCCAGCTTGTACTGCTCGCTGATCCTGCCGTTGATGTGCAGGAAGCCTGCTTGGTCGATGAAGCCTTGGTCGCCCGTTCGCAGCTCGCGGCGGCCGTCACGGCTGCCGATGGCCTTGGCGGTTTCGGCAGGCAGGTTGTAGTACCCCTGCATGACGTTGGGACCGCTGACGCAGATTTCTCCCGAATGGATGTCGTCGCTGGCGGACTTGTCGATGAAGACGCTGACGCCTTCCACGACCTTGCCGCCCGTGCCCAGTTTGCGGTTGCCCGGGGAGTTGACGCTCACGATGGGGCTGGTCTCGGTCATGCCGTAGCCCTCGTAGACCGGAATGCCCAGCGTGTCGATGAACTCGCCGACCTCCCTGGGAAGCGCGGCACCGCCGCAGACGGCCAGCCGAAGCCTTCCGCCGAAGCGCTTGCTCGCCTTGGAGAAAATCAGCAGCCCCGCAAGCCAGAGCATGATTGCGCCGATGATGCCGACCACGGCCCCGTCACGGCGACGTTCCGCGGCCTTGAGCCCCATGCGGAACAGCGCCCGCACCAGGAACGACTTGCTCGCCACTTGCGACTGCACCGCCGCGTACACCTTGGTGAAGATGCTCGGCACCGTGAACAGCACGGTGGGGGAGACCTCGGCCAGGTTGCCGATGATCCTCTCCACGCCCTCGCAAATGGCGATGGCCCCGCCGACGCTCAACATGCCCTGCAGCTCTGCCGTGTGACCGAAGACATGGGCCCAAGGCAGGAACGACAGGCTGCGGTCGTTGGCGTTGACGATGCCCAAGTGGTGAACAGCCCCGATGTTCGAGGCGATGTTTCCGTGCGAGAGCATCACGCCCTTCGGGTTCCCGGTAGTTCCCGAGGTGTAGATGAGGCAGGCGATGTCCTCGGGGCCAGGAGCCTTTCGGACGATCAGCGAAAGCAGCGGGGCGACGCTTGCCGGAGAGGCGCCGAACCCGTGCGCTTCCATCAGGGCGGCGTAGGACGGTGCCAACGGCTGGTTCGGCCGCAGGTCAGACGCGGGTCGTACGTACGGTTCCTTCTCATCGAAGGTCACGACCCATTTGAGGTCGGGACGCCCTGCCTCGCCCGAAAGTACCTTGTCGCGAATCGCTTCGTTTGCGACGAACAGCACCTTGGGCCGGCAGTCGTTGATGATGTAGTTCCAGTCCTTTTCGGACTGCGTTTCGTACATCGGCACATAGACGGCGCCAAGCGAGTAGCAAGCGAAGGCACAGACCGCCCATTCCAGGCGGTTGTTGGCGATGATCGCAACGCGGTCACCGTGCTTCACCCCCATCCAGTCCAGCCGGATCACCATCTGTTCGACCATCTCTCCGACGGCGGCGTAGGTGCGGTCAACCCAATGGCCGTTGCGCTTGATCCAAAAAAGAGGCCTGTGTGCATGCGTCTTCACGCTCGAGTCGAACAGTTCCGCCAGCGTCTGGCAGCTGAATTCCTGGGTCATCGGACCCCTCCTTTTGCACGCGTTTTTTGTAACGAACGCGGAGCGACCGTAGCGCATTTTTGCCGTTTTGTCGAGGGGGTCGAAGGGCGGTAGCGTTTTACGGATGGAGGCTTGACAAACCGCCTATTTTATGATAGCTTGGCGAAGAAACGCGTTGTTCCGCATTCGGGATAGCCGTTTTGGAGGGTACAAGGATGCACCTTACGAAGAAGTCACAAGACTGCAAGACCATCAAGTCGCTGTCTTACGAGGGGGTGAAGCCCGTGCGTGGGCTGGCCGTCGACGTGGAGGCCGATTGGGCGTCGGGCGATTGCCCGACGGTCAGACTCTGCCTCTCCGTGAAAGGGTCAGCTGACGAGGAAACGGTCGAGCTGGAAGAGTGTCCGACGCCGGAAACCTTTATGGAGGCGACGCTCGACTCCGGGCTCGTGTTCCGGTTACTGGCAGACGGCGGTGACGTGAAGAGCAACCTCGCGAGTCTCCTCATCGCGCATGCAGCCTCGGTAAAGTTCGTCTACGACGAGGACGAGGACGACGGCCCCGAGCAGGTCGACGTGGAGCTCCGCCTCGGAAGGTTCGTGGGCACTTGCACCGTGAAGCGCGACGTCGCCGAGCGCTTCCTCGTCATTCCGCCCAGTCCCTGGGATGACATCCTCGGGCAGCCGCTTCCCATTTGTTGAGGAGGCGATAACAGCCGCAACCAGTAGCAAGGGTACTTGCTGCCGATTGCGGCTTTTTTGTTTTTCCGATCGTTTTTCGTATCCTGGCTCGAGCGTTGACAATGCGCTGGCTTTTGTATTGGCAAAAGTGTGAAATGCTCGCAAAGCACCTTCAAAAAAGGAGAAGAGCAATGCGAAAGTTCCCGCTGGTCGTCGTGGACTGGAACGGCACGATGCAGGACGACATGCATCACATCTATGAGTGCGGAGTGCAGCGCATCTTCAGGCACTACGGGCTGCCTTGCCCGACGCTCGAGGAGTACCGGCATGAAGTCACCGGCGACTTCATGAACTCGCTGTACTGGCCGCGCGGCGTGCCGAAAAACGTGACCGCCGACGATCTCAACAAGATCATGGCCGAAGGGTTCAAGGAGAAGGGGGCGCCGCCCTCGCTGTTCCCCGATGCCGAGAAGTTCGTGCGGGCGCTGGCCGTGCGAGGGCATACGTTGGCGATTGCCAGCGCTTACGCGCAGGCCAAGCTCGATGCTGCGGTGAAGCGCGCCGGTCTCGAAGGCATCTTCGTTCGCGTCGACGGCGACGTGCGCGACAAGGCCGAGGCGCTGCTCTCGATCATCGATCGGGTCGGCGTGAAGGGCGAGGAGTGCGCGGTCATCGGCGACACCACCGAGGACATTCTCGGCGCGGCAGCCGTCGGCGCGACGCCGTTCATCTGCACGCGGGGATTCCATCCTGCGGACCGGCTCGAGGCCATGCGCCCCGGCGCTCCGAAGCTGGTGCTCCGCGACACGCTGCTCGACTTCCTGCCGTACTTTCCGTAAGTCAGCCGGCCCCTTCGGCATGAAGGGGCTTTTTGTTTGGCGGCCTTGCCAGCTCCAACGACAGCCAGGCGATCCGCGCGGCGGAGACGCAAGGGTTCACTTCGCCCGTGGTTCTCGACACGCACGTCGGCTTCGTCAGCTGGCAAGGTTGCGGCAAGGGCTGCACGGTTCGCACCAACTGAACTGCAGGCATTCGCTCCGGCTCATCGGCCGGAGTTTTTTCATAAGAAAAACCCCGCAGTTGCGGGGCGTGATTCACTTTCGACCGCGGCCGAGGCGCGCCGTGCGGCCGTAGGACTCGAGCTTGGCGCATTGCGCCCGGGTGAATCCGTACCGGGCGTCGCAGGCTTCCAGCACTTGCGGCATGTTCGGCAGGAACAGGTCGTCGTCGGCGTTGAAGGTGTAGATGACGCCCATGTCCAGCAGGTAATCGAGGCCGAGGTCCGCCAGGTCCGCGATGCAGCCCAACGTGAGGTTCGAGAGCGGGCATCCGGAGACGCGGATGCCCTCGTTGATCACGTGCTTCGTGAGCCTGTGGTCGTCGATCAGCGGAATGGCGTGGCTGACGCCGTGGCACTTCAGGTCGTAGACCGCCGTGCGCAGGTTTTTCAGCAGCCTCTGTCGGTACGATCGCCTCGGTTCCGGCGAGACCCACTCGCCGGCGTGACAGTCGCGTCGCACGTTGGTGCCGAAGGTCAGCTTGTAGGCGGGCAGGTGCTTTTCGGGCGGGTGATCGGCCTCGTCGCAGGCGAGGTCGAGGACCACGTCGCCGCCGTATTCGAGGACGATCTTGGCGATTTCCACGCCGACGTCCGGGGACGCCTCGCGCCCGATGCAAACTTGCGGCACGATTTCGACGCCGTAGAGGTTTCCGGCCTTCCAGAGGCCGTTGCACATCGCCGCGACAACCTCCTTCATGGTGAGTCCGCCCGCGGTGTGATACTGCGGCGCGAACTTCGCCTCGACGTACTCGTAGCCTTCCTGCGCGCGCTTCTTCGCATACGCGTCGGCGGCCAGGGTCAGCGCCTCATCGCTCTGCAGCACCGACGTCACCGTGGCGAACTTGCCGACGATGTTCTGGTGCGTGTCGCGGCAATTCGCCAGCCAAGCGGAGTGCGATTCGAACGGGAACGGCTTCCCGGCCATCAGGTAGAGATTCTCGATGATGTCGGCCATGGCCGCGCTCCCGTCGACGTGGTCGTGCGTGAGCGTGCGAATCTTCGGTTGCATCGCTGGTCCTTTCAAAAAGAGCTTTTGGCCACTTAATCGCATTGCCCGCGCGCGGTCAATGCCGCTCCTTTCGACTTTCTTTTCTCCAAGTTGCAGCTCGGATATAATGGGCCAATGAAGAAATTTGCCGATCAGCAACAAGCCAACAGCGCACTCATGGCCGCATGGGAACGGTTCGCCGCAAAGATGGACCGTATCCGCAAGTCGGTCATCAGCGTGTTGCAGGGCGTCGACCAGCGGCGCAGCGCAAAAGAGGCCGATGAGCTAAGAAAGCGCATTCAAGACTTATGATTTCTGCACAGGAAGCACTGCCACGGAACGAACGCGAACGGAAAGAAGAGGCGCCGAAGGTGCCGGAAAAGCCTGCCGATCCGAGAGAAACGGGCAAGCAAATGCGCCAGGAAGGCACTCGGCTTACCGATGACGTCATGGAGTCAATCGATTCCGCGTGGGACGCGGCCGAGTCCCTCGGCGAGACGGGCGCGGAGACGGAACTTGAGTCGCTGCGCGACCAAGCCATCGACGCGAAAAAGGAGCTCGACGACTCGCTCGGCGAGATTGATTCCGGCTGGACGGAAGATGAAGAGAAGGCTCCGGACACCGTGCGGGAGGACAGCGCGGCGGAAACGGCCGAGCTTGGCGAAAAAGAATTCGAGGCAGTGCAAGAGGCCGCACGTCTGGCAGAAGACGTCCTCAACAGCGACGAGGGCTATTTTGAGGGCCTCGAAACGCTCTCAAGCATGGCCGCAGAAAATCCCGCAAAGCGCCAGGAGATCCTCAAGCTCATGAAGGAACGCCTTGGCAATAGGGCGGCGGAAATCCTCGATTCTCCCGAGTTGCGCCGGGACCTGGCTGGCATGCAGGAACGCCTGGGCGGCCGCTGGGGCAACGAAAACGGTCCGCAAATCGCCACGGAACTGACGCTCGTCCGCTTGCTCGGCTTGCGCGAAACCATGGGATCGAACCCCGAACAGTTCGTGTCAGTCATCGACATGAAACGACGGCTCGAAGCCGCGGGCAACCCCGATACGTCCGACTATTCCGGCGGTCAGGAGATCCTCAACATCATGGAGTCCAAGGTGGATCCGGAGACCGGGGAGCTCACCGTCCGCGTCGAGGCGAACTTCATGCATGACGGAGCCATAGTCACCCGTGAATTCTCCAGGAGCGTCGAGAAGGGCAAGGACGGGAAGCCTCGAGTGAGGAAGAGCGTCGAACATTCGCTGCTGCTGCTTCCCGAACACATGAAAGCCAACGGCCTCGCCGCGGACCTCACCCGCGATTCCCTGGCGGAGTATGACAAGATGGGCGTCGACGAGGTGACGCTCCACGCGGACATCGACATGGGCAGTTATGCCTGGGCCGCGTACGGCTACGGCTGGGACAAGCAGGGGATGGCCGAGGCTTTCATGAAGTCGAGGAACAACGAGGAGTCTGAAATCGAGGTAGGCGGCGGCGTAAAGAAGGTCAAAGACCTGACCCTCGACGAAAAATCGTCGCTGCTTGAAAGCAACAGGGAGGAATTGGCGCTCAAGGAAGTCGTCAGCGTCGTCAAAAAAGGACGCGAAAAAATTCAAAGCTGGCTGATAGACAGCGGGCTGGCCGAAGCGGGACCGCTGCTTGCGGAGCTCGACGCCCTCGAAAAGAATCCGCTCACTGTCACGCCGCAGACGATGGCCGAGCTCGGCCGCAGCGGACCCAAGTTCTACCGCGACGAAAACAGCACCTGGTACAACGAAGCCACACTGGCCGAGGCGGTCACTGACGGCCGGATCACCGCCAAGGAGGCCGAGGATGCCAAGAAAAAACCGTTCCATGCGGGCAAGATTGCGCTGCAGGACAACAGCTGGTTCGGCGCGATTGACCTCAAGCCCGACGGCGATCAGGGCGGCATGAATCGGAAGATGCTCGAAAAGTACCTTGCGAAGTCTTCTAACAAGAGCCAGTGAACCTTATGATTGAGCGATCTCGCGGTATGGATCCAGACAGCGACAAGAAGGCGATGGAGGGCCGTCAAGTCGGCACGGACGGGCGGGAACTCGGCGACGCGGACTTTCATGCGAAAGGATACGATTTCACTCCGGAAAAGGAACAGGAGGCGCTGGATGGCATCGCGGAACAGGAGATCGCGCTTGAGGAGCAGCAGGTAAAGTCCATCGCCGAGAATAGCGCCGAACTCGGCGTGAACGGGTACCGGCAGCTCATCAATCGTCACCCCGACGACCCGCGCGTCGATGCTTGGCGAAAGGCGATTAATCGGCTGGAATCCGGCAATGCGGAGTGAGACGTCAGCGCAAAAAGAAAAGCACGCTTCGCAGGCGTGCTTTTAAGTTACGTTCGCGGGTTCAGTGCGTCGTTGCGGCTTCCAGCGTCATGCGATGCAGCTCTACCACGCCGTCGGCATTCAGCCGGCGGCCGGCGTAGCCACCGGCGACGGTGAATGCGACCGGCACTCCGGCCTTTTTGCCCCAGTCGAAGACCAGGCGTTCGCGGTCGCGCAGCATCTCCTTGGTGATGCCTCGTAGCCCGCCGATGTCGCAGAGCTCGTACGGGTCCATCCCGGCGTTGTAGATGCACAGGGCGAAGTCGTTGCCGACCTCGTCCAGGCGTTTCGCGATGACCTTCAGATACTGTTGCTCGTCATGGACCAGGTCGAGCGTGTTGCCGCCGGAAGGGCGGTAGACGTCGAATGGGCAGACGGACACGTCCACGCTTCGGGCCCAGGGCATGTCGCCCAGCAGCTCATGCGTGCCGCCTCCGCAGTGGGCGTCCAAGTCAAGGACGAGAACTCTGCCGCCGATCTTGCGATGTGCGATGATGGCGGCGAGCGCGAGGCCGTTGAAGGTGCAGAACCCGTCGCCTCGCGCGAATCGGGCGTGGTGCAGGCCGCTCGAAAGCGTCCCTGCCACGCCGTCGTCGAGCGCCGCCATGGATGCGGCGACTACGCCTCCGGTGGAGGCGCAGACGGCGTTCCAGATGTTCTCGTCCCACGGGAACCCTTGGCTTTGCGCCCGGGACCTCGGAACGCCGGTCATGACGGAAGTCACGTACTCCTTTTCGTGGATTTCGGTCAGCTCCTCGTATGAGACCGGTGCAGGCGGCCGCATCTCGATGCCCGTCAGCGGTCGCTTAGAGAGGCTCTCGGCGATGTGGGCGGACTTGCGCGTCGTGTCGAATTCATGCCCTGAACTTGCGTAGATTTGACTGAAAAAGAGCTTCATTTGTTGACTCCTTGGTCAAAGGATTAGACCATAAAAACGGCTTTTTGTCAATGCTGACGGACTCGCTTTTGCTGGTCAACATGGCTCTTTTTTGCTAAAATAAGGTCATGCGCGGTAAACATTTCTCCTTCGGCAACGGCAGCGTGGCCGCCCTGCTGGTTTTGGCCTCATTTGCGATTGCTTCGGGGGCGTTTGCCGCTTCTGGCACGGCCGCCGCAAAGGTCAGCAAGAACGTGGCGGTGTGGCAGTGGGGTGATTTCACGAAAGTTCCGACCGCCGTCCGCAACTTCGCGCCATTCGATGGCGCCGGTGCCGGCTCGATTGCCGTGCGGGACCTCGGCAGCGACGGTGTCGACGAGATCGTGGTCGGGTCGGGGTTCGGCGCGCCCTCCTCGGTGCGCGTGCTGCGTGCCGACGGCTCCAAGATTTTGGCATTCGCCCCGTTCGACAAGACCATGCTGCAGGGAGTGAACGTGGCCGTCGGCGACCTGGACGGCGACGGCAAATCCGAGATCGTCGTGGGCACCGGTCCCGGTGCCGACGCGCGGGTGCGGGTGTTCGACAGCATGGGCAAGCCAAAGATTTTCCCCGACGGCCTGACGCCGTTCGCCTCGGACTTCCGCGGGGGAGTCAACGTGGCCATAGCCGACGTCGACGGCGACGGCAAGAACGACCTGATTACGTCCGCAGGTCCGACGGGCGGACCTGAAGTGAAGATTTGGAGCGGTTCCGGACTGTTGCTCGGTGACTTTTTTGCCTTTGATAACGGTCAGACCCAGGGGCTGCACATAGCTGTCGGCGACTTGGACGGCGACGGCAAATCCGAAATCGTGACGGCGCTCGAAGCCAACTCGCTGGCGTACGTCCGCGTCTTTTCCGGCGTGACCGGCACGAAGGTGGCCGAATTCCTTTCCATCGGTGACGGTTTCAGCGGCGGTCTCAATGTGGCCGTCGGTGACGTGAACGGCGACGGTAAGAACGAGATCGTCGTGGCGCCGAACGGCGAGGGGGGCCCTCGCGTCTTCGCATACGACATGCACGGCACGGCGCTCGGAAACTTCTTCGCCTACGACGAGGCCTATCGCGGCGGCGTGCTGCTCGCGGTCGGCAAGCTGGGCGACGGCAAGGCTTCCTCGCTGGTAACCGTGCCGGCCGAACGCACCGTCGACGGTCGCCCGCAGTTCGCCAAGTACGTCATGGTCGACGTTTCGGAACAGCGCCTGCGCGCCTTCGAATACGGCAAGCTGGTGAAGACCTTCCTGGTGGCCACTGGCATGAAGAAATATCCCAGTCCGATCGGCGACTTCTCGGTCACGGAGAAACCGTACAAGGTGAACTACAAGTGGAACTACGGGCCGGGCAACCCCGACAACTACGATCTCGGCTGGGTCACCTGGAACTTGCGGTTCGCTCCCCACACCTACATCCACTATGCGCCGTGGCGCAAGGTGTTCGGCGTCCGCGGCAGTCACGGCTGCGTCAACGTCAGCAAGACCAATGCCGAGTGGATCTACGATTGGGGCGACGTCGGCATGCCCGTCACCATTCAGCCGTAAGCCGCGGACGTCGCGGCTTTTTTGCGCAAAAAAATCCCCGCGACGGATGTCGAGGGGAAGGGTTTCAGAGCGTGTTGAACTTCTCGCGGATTTCGCGGACCGTGTCGGCGAAAGCCGGATGTTTGGTGACGTCCGGCTGCCATGCCAGGCCGCGTTCGATCAGGTTGATGGTCTCCTTGACGTAGGCGCCTGGGACGACGTTTCCTTCGGCGTCGCGGTCGCGGCCGATCAGCCAGATGGTGTCGGCGATCTGCACGCTCGAGGCGATGTCATGCGTCACCACGATGATGGTGGTGAGCTCGTTCAGCGCCGCGACCTCCGCGATGATCTCGCAGGCCTCGTCCTTCATGACGGGATCGAGGCCGGAGAACGGCTCGTCCATCAGCAGGAAGTGGTCGCTGCACATCAGCTGGCGGATGATGGCCACGCGCTGCTTCTGTCCGCCGGAGAGCTTCTTGGGAAAGCAGTCCTTCTTGTCCAGCAGCTTGAAGCGTTCCAGGAAGTCGTGGGCCTTTTTTGCCGCGGCTTTGGGCGCGAGTCCGCCCAGCTTGCCCGCGCGCATCAGGTTGCCCCAGACGGTGCGGTGCCGGAAGAGCGGATAGTTCTGCGGCACCACGCCGACCATGCCCGTCTGTACGGGGAGGGCCTCCTTGGTGACCAGCACTTCGCCGCTGGTCGGCTTGTTGAGTCCAGCCAGGATGCGGAACAGCTGCGTTTTGCCGATGCCCGACGGTCCGAGGATACTGACCACTTGGCCCTGGTTCTCCTTGTCGAGCCGGACCACGTCTTGGATTTCGGCGTTGAGGTCGCGCAGCACCGCCGTTTTGCCGAACGAGAGGTTGATGCCGTTGCATTTGAGCAACGTGCCGTCGTAACGATGAGCGATCATGGTCAGGCCTCCTCGTCCGTCCAAGTGCAGATCTGCTTGCTTAGCCAGCCGATGAACCAGTCCTGCAGCAGCCCGACGACCATGATGGTCGCCTGGATGGCGAAGACCGCTTCCAGCCGGAAGTGCCTGTTCTCGTTGAGCAGCAGCGTGCCGATGCCGCCCTCGGTCCGGATGAGGCCTTCCACGGTGGTGAGCATCATCCAGGCGATGGCCGCGTTCTGCCGCAGCGCCTCCAGCATCTTGTCGAAAGTGCCGAAGACGCCGACTTCGACGGCAGCCTGCCAGGGCGTCATGCGCAGCGTCCGCGCGTCGTCCCACTCCTCTTGAGGGATTTCCGCAATCACGGCGACCGTCGAGGTGGCGAAGAACGTGGTCATGCTGAAGGCCAGCATCCACACCTTGAGGGCGTGGCCACCGGCATACATGCCGAAGACGAAGGTCAGGCCGGTCAGGCTCAAGAACCGCATTTTGGTGACGAAAGCCACCGACGGCTTGAAGCCTGCCATCACCGTGAGGTAGGCGAGCAGCAGCGAGGCCGCGGTGGCCGCAGCGATCGACTCGACGTTCAGGATGATGCTGGTCGCCAGCTCCTGCAGCAGGCCCTGGTTCTGGACCAGGTCCGCGAAGGAGGCGACTATCTGCATCGGCGTGGGAATCACGCGCGGCGCACCTACCGACCACCAGGTCAGCACGATCGCCGCGGTAATCAGGGCGATGGTGCGTACGGTGGTCTTGGAGCTGATGGCATTGGGCGTGAAAGCCGCCTTGATTGCGGCGGCGAGACCCGGAGAAGGCTTCTTGGCCTTCTTTTTGCGCT
Organism: uncultured Gammaproteobacteria bacterium; assembly: GCA_964491475.1. Lineage (GTDB taxonomy): Bacteria > Patescibacteriota > Patescibacteriia > SG8-24 > SG8-24 > JAHFIW01. Next base: position 90,310 of record CAZBFO010000002.1, read on the forward strand.
GCTTCTTGTCAGAAGCGGCGTCCGTTTCCGATGTTGCCTCCGACGCCGACCCCGCCAGCTGGTCCGGCGGCGTTTTGGTAGGCGGTGTTACTTGCTGATCCATTGGAAAGAGCTCCTTTTTTGAGAAATGTCATTTCTCCGAGAGGCCTTCACGGCGAAAGTCTCTCAGAAAAATGCCCGACCAGGTTGGTCGGGCGGCACGGCTGCATTGTCAGCGACGATCAGCCGTTCGACTTGAGCACGATCCTGACGCGGCGGTTGGCTGCACGGCACACTGCCGAGTTGTCCCTCGTGCAGGCAGGATCGTTCTGGCCGTGACCGATCACCTTGATGCGGTTGGCCGGGAACGTCCCGCCGGACTTGGTAAGCAGGTACTGCATCACCGCGTTGGCGCGGTTTTGCGAAAGTACCTGGTTGCCGTCCGGAGTGCCGGTGTTGTCGGTGTACCCGTGTACCTCGACGACCGTGTTGCCCGAGACGGCCAGCTGTCCGAGCAGCGTGCCGAGCGGCGCCGCGGCATCGTTCGAGAACGAGGCGGAGCCAGTCTCGAAGTTGATGTGCCAGTCCTGGGCGGCGACCGTCGAGCTCGACCCGGAGTTGGGGTCGAAGGTGTTGCTGTCGGCCGTGCCCTTGGGCTCACTGGACCGCATCAGCTCCTGCAGGTACGAGGTGTTGATCACCTCGTTCACTGCGGGGAACCGCGCCAGGTCCTGCGGGTACATCTCCTTGTCGTACGACCCGAAGATGTTGTAGGCGCTGGCGTAGTAGTTGAAGGCGCCGTCGAGGCCGAAGTAGCGGATGTTGTCCGCCAGGTTCCAGGCTCGGGAGCCGCCGAGCCAGACGGTGAGTCCCGTCAGGTCGACCTCGTTGCCACCTTGGTAGTACTTCATCCAGTACTGCCAGTTCTCCTCCTTGTACACCTCGGCGCTGGCTTCTGCGCCGCGCTTAAGCGCGGCGCCGCCGCGCTTGACTTGGTCGCCGCCCTCGAGCGTCGCGCGCACGAAGTTCAGCACCGTATCATGGTTGGCCGCGTCCCAGGCCTTGATGCCGATGAAGAGCGCGGCCATCTGGCTGTCGTTCTCCTTGGTGGAGAGGACCTTCACCAGGCCGCCTTTCTTGGTCGCTACGGCGACATCGCCTGGCGTCCATGTGGCCACGCCTTTGACGCAGGCGTCGACCTTGTTGCCGGTCTTCTGGCCGTTGACGACCGAAATGCGCTTGCTGCAGTAGCCCTGGATGTACTTCTCGTCCGCATCGACGAACGTGGTGGTGTTTTCCCAGTTCACGCAGTTTGCGTCGTGCGTCGTCGGGTCCGGGTTGGTGCAGAGGCCGTTCAGCTTGATCCAGTGATCGCAGATGTGCTGATCGCCGTCGCGGGGGACCGCGGCGATGACCACGCCCCGCGCCAGCTGGGGGTTGGCCTTCATCTCGGGCGGAAGCATGCAGGCGTCCTCGCCGGCCGAACGTCCGGCGGCGAAGATGCCCTCTGCCTTGTACTGCGGTCCGATCTTCGTCAGCGCCGCGTTGGCGTCGTTGAAGAATGCCGGTCCGGCGTCGCCCATGATGACGACGAAGTTGGCGCTGCCAGCCTGCGTGCACTGCTTGGCTCCCTGCTGGAGCTCGGTGGCGCACGAGGCCAGTGCCTTGACCATCTCGCCGTAGTCGTCCTGTCGCTCGGTGACGAGGTTCAGGTCGTACCTCTCGGCCAAGCTGCCCTTCTTGGTCTGGGAGCCGCCGACGGCGTAGAGATGGCCCGTGACGGCGTTCCAGGCGATCGTCAGCGTCCTCACCCGCGGTCCCTTGGGGGCCGCTGGCGTGTTGCTGGCGATGTACTGGGCTTGCGCGCCGGTTCCGGGCTGCGTCTCGTTCTCGGTGAACTTGGACAGGTCGCCGCCGGACTTCTTCAGGTCCACGGACTGCATCTTGGCGTCGCCGTGGGTCCTGTAGTAGTTGATGCCGAAGGCGCCGCCGCCGACGGCAAGCGCGATGAGAGCGATCTTGACGGGTTTCCGAAGTGCCATGTTTCCTCTTCTTCCTTTTCTCGAATCGTTGTGGTTTCAGGCCATTATGGCCGTGGAAGGGAGGCGCGCCAGCCACGATGGCCGGCGCGCTTCACCTGTTCAGCTGTCGAAGAGCTTGTCGGTGTCGCTGGACGCGCCCATTTGCTTTTGGGCGGCCTGCTGTACCTGCTCGTCGTCAGCCTCGAGCGGCTCGCCGTCGGCGATGCGCTGCTTGGGCGGGGCATCCGGGTTGAGCCGGAGCCGTTCGGTGTTCTTGTCCCACGCCTGGAGCGCCTTGAGGGCGCTCTTGTTGTACTTGCTGTTCTTCCCGTCGACGGTCGCCAGGAAGCCCTTCGAGTCGTTCACGGCCATTTCGACCGCGCCGAGCCGATCGGCCACCTTGTCGTCGATGATCTGCATCGCTTCGCGGTAGGCTTGCTTCAGCTGCGGGTCGCCGTTGATGATGGCCATGGCGTTGTCGGCGGCGTCGCCGGCGGCGGTCGAGGCCAGCAGCTCGGTTCGAGCCACCATCACCTCGTCCTTGGTGTCCTCGATGAGGAACTTCACGCCGTTGTGGATGCGCTTCAGCGTCTTGGCGGTCGCTTGCAGAGTGACGAGCATCTTGGAAAGACGCTCGACCGCCGCTTCGCGGCGGCCGTACTTGTTGGCCGCGCGGGTCGCCTCGTTCGCCTCGTCCTCGTCGGCCGTTGCCGCGTTGGGGTTGGTGTTGACGTGTTGCCCGTTCTGCTGGGCGTTCTGCATGCTGCCCAGCGCCTCCTCCATCTCCTCCTTCATGGTGGCGATGCGCCGCTCCAGTCCGGTGACCTGGGTCTGCAGAGCTTGGCGGTTTGCGCCCATCTCGCGTTCCCGTTTCTCCATGTGAGCGATGTTCAGCTCCAGGTTCCCGATGGGATCCCAGGTGAGCAGGCTGCGGCGCAGCTTGCGCATCATCAGCCGGTAGGCGCGTCCGACCAGGAAGTGAGCGTCCTTGTCGAAGGCCACATAGCCGATTGCGCCGATGACGCCGAGTCCGGCGCCGATCTGCAGCAGATTCCACTCGAGGTTGAGCAGCGTCGGGGCGACTTGCACCAGGCCGTAAACGGCACCGGCACCGACGCCTCCGACGATCAGTCCGCCGGCGACCTTTTCGCCGGTGGTCAGCACCACGTCCTTCTTCGGGGTAGGGGAATCAGCCATGACTATTGCGCTCCTGTGTTTGCCTTGATGTTTTGCTTGACTGCCTGCCACTTGGCGCGGAAGGCGTGGATGGTGGCGAGGAAGCTGTTGAGCTTGTTGGTCAACTTCTCCCTCTCCGTGCTGACGGAGGCGAGCGTCTGCTGACGTTCGCTTTCCATCCGGACCACCTCCTGCTGGAGGCGGACGATTTCCGCGTTCTTGGCAGCGACGGCCTGGGCGATGCCTTCGGCCTTCTGCTCGAGCCCGCCGACGCGCTCCTTCGTTTTCTTCTCGAAGGACACGCGCAGGTCCTGCTCGCGCTTGTCGATGGCGGCCAGGCACTCGTCCACGTCCGTGAGGATCGCGGGGAGCGTATGGCCCTGCACGCCGACGGCGGCCGCCGCGGCCTGAATGCGCTGCATATCGTTGGGGATGTGCTGGCGCATGGCCGACTCGGCAGCTTCGAACGCCGTGAAGGCGGGCTTGGCTGCCTCGGTCGTTTCTTTCTCGAGGATGGCCGCGTACTCCGGGTCTATCGCCGTCTGGGGCGTCGTCACGGGGTACGAAGGCACCGTGCCGTAGTTGGGCACGGGCGTCTGCGGGTAGGACGGTCGTTGGGGAGGAGCCGACGCGGCGCTCTTGGCCGGAGCTTTCGCTTTGGCCTTGGGCTTCTCGTCTTCGTCCTCGTCGCCCTCTTCCGGTTCGGTCACGGCGTTCTTGACCGCCTGACCGGCCTTCTTGATTGCGCCAAAAAAACCGCCCCCCTCGTCGCTCGCGGGGGACTCGTCATCGTCTTTAGCCGACATCCTTGATTCTCCTTGTGAAACGGCGTCCGGAGCCGTTTGTTGTACTCAAGTCGGTTGTCAAAGGACAACGTCCAAACCTAGTTGAAAATGGAGCTAATGTCAAGCAGGGCGGGGTTTAAGGCCGGGAATGAAAAAACGCCCGGGAAGGGCGTCGGTTTTAGACAAGTTTTGCAGGCGAACTCGTGGTGCGGTGGCACCGGCTGCAGCGCCGTTGTTTGCTGCCGACGAGCGCGAGATTCGGCCTGTCATCGACCGCCAGCTGCCGGTAGGCGGTGGTCGGCGGACCCTGGGGCAACTCCTTGGGGAGCTCCACCACTTTGAGCTGCAGCACCTCCGGTTCCAGGTCGTGCCCACGGAGATGGCAGATTACGGCACGCCACATTTGCCCGAGGCCTGTGACGGCCCGGCGCAGCGCCTGTGCGGACCGGTCGCGCGCGACTGCTCGGCAGACGCCGCCGGCAAAACATGCCAGACCGAACGTTCCAAAGCAAATGCGCTGCAATGGCCCCGCCTTTGACGGATCGGCCATGACGGCGATGACCATGAACGTCAGGCCGGAGAGAATGAACACGCGATGCATGACGAGACGAGGATACATTGTTTGCCTCCCGTCGCACGGGTCACCGGTCGGTGGCCGACGACGGGCTATCATGCCGCAGGCAGGCTGACTAGTCAATGTTTCGTGCGGAAAAGAAAAAACGCCCGTCATGGCAACAGGCGTTTCACGTAAGGGACTTCCTCCCGATGCTGCGGGTCTTTCGACAGCGCCGAGAATGTCGCCGCAAGGTGGGTCGTCTTCCAGATGCCCCGCGAAGCCATCATCAGCCAGTCCTCGATGGCATAGGCGGTGATGGCCGGATCGGGCCTGATGTGGCCCCCGATTGCCGCGCGGACGAGCATCCGCGTCAGAGCCGTGAGAGCCAGCGTCTTGTTGTACGAGTTCTGCACGTCGCAGACGCGCAGCTCGACCGTGCCGAGCGGGTTGATGCGCACGCCCCACCAGCACAGGCGCGGGTCGTCGTAGAACCCGTCGCGCCGCGCCATTATGGCGTATTCCTTCCAGCCCGGCAGGTACGGCGGGGCCACGTTTTTGGCCATCTGCAGGTACTTGAAGTGCCTGAAGGAAGCGAAGCGGGTGCCCGACAGCGTGCGCGGGGAACGCGCCGAAAGCGCCAGGAACGACGGCAGGTGCTGGCGGAGCGCGTTCATCGCCAGCACGGCCTCCTCGTGTGAGGCCACGCCGACGTGCACGTGCAGGCCGGCCACGTACGCGCCGCGAAGCCGCGAGCCAAACCGCCGCTGCAGATCGAGGAAGCGCGGCGAGGGAAAGACCGAAACCGAGTAAGGTTTCGTCGGCACCGGATCGCGCGAAAGCATCACGCCGTACTGCTTGGCCAGCCGATCCATTTCGAAGGCGTTGCGGCGGAGTGCGCGCTGCGCCTCCTCCATCGAGGTGCAGATGGGCGTGACCGCCTCGATCTGCTGCGAGGGAAGTTCGGGCTTGAGGAACGGATAGGTCCTCTCGTACCCTTCCGTGAAAATACGCGGCGCGAGGGGCACGAGCGTGCCGCTGTCGCGCCGGACGGTCCACACTTCTTCCTCGATCCCGACGCACAGCCGGGTGACGGGAGAGAAGCGGAACTTCGAGGCAAAGGCATCGGTCATCGCTCCTCCTTTGGAGTGCGAAAGGTGAAAGGTGCCGAATGCACCGTAGCCGCTCCGACGGCGATGTGCAACCGCCTGCCAATCTTGACTTTTTGCCGAAAATGCGATATTTTTCCGAGTCGGTCATTTCAAAAAACCATACTCGAAAGGATAGCCATGCATCGTTGGATCAGGCGTGCGGTCAGTTTCGCGGACGATTTTTTTGAACCGTTCGACAGACCTCTGTTGTTACGGGGCGGATGCGTCTTCTGCCTGCTGAGCACCGGCGTCGGCGCGCTGTTCTCGGTGCCGCTTGAAGGTTTTTTCTTCGGCATCGGTCTCGCCGTCGTCCTGCACATGTCCGTGTTGGAATGGAACGAGTGCGCCGAGATTCGCAGGCGCAAGCGCAGGCGTTCGCACACCGTCTTCATTGACGTGAACGAAGTGAAGCTCTATTCTCAGCAGGCTTCTTCCCACCAACCACCGAAAGGCGGGCTACGATGAGAAAGATCTTGTATGCGTTCTTGCTTCTGGCCGGCACAGGCATCTTCCTGACCGGCTGCAGCGACGACGGTCCGGACCCCAAGAGTCCCGACCCGCAGTCGCCGCCCGCGCAAGACGAGTGGCAATGGCAAGAAGGCGATTCTTACAATCCGGGCTACTGGCCCAAGTGGAAGAACCCCTGCCCCGGCCCCGCCTGCGATCCGCCGTACCAGCTCCATCCGGACTGGCTGGTGGACCCGCCGCCGGACTACGCCGGCTCGTGGCGCATGGAGGAGTCCTCCGGCACCGCTTCGCAGCCGCCCGCTCAAGCGGGCGGCGGCAGCAAGAAGGGCGGCCAACAGTGAAGAAGTCGCTCTGTGCGATCCTCATGGGCTTGGCGTCTGTCCTGTCCGGCTGCGGCGACAAGCCGCCGCCGGGTCCCGCGCTCGACACCGACTGGGTTCCGTATGAACCCAGCTCTTCGGGCGAGCAGGGCGGCCCCGGCGGCCGCGGCTCCGCGGTCATCGACCCCTGCCTCGGCCCCCATTGCGAACGTCCCAACTGGGAGGGCCGCGAGGGAATCGTCGATCCGCTGACGGACCTCGACGTCACGCCGCTGCAGGATCGGCATCCTGCCGCGAGCGCGGTCCAGCTCGCCGCCGAAAACGCGGCAGTCAGCCCGCGCTGAATCCGACCCGAAATGTCCCGACATCGTTGCCGCCCGCGCTTCTTGCGGGCGGTTTTTCTTTTTGCAAAAAACCCAAAAGAAAAACGCCAGCTCGTGCTGACGTGTTTCTGGTGGGCGGCAGAGGAGTCGAACCTCTGACCTTCACAATGTCAATGTGACGCTCTAACCAACTGAGCTAGCCGCCCTCGGGCCGATTTCGACAATGCACACATCTTACGAAAGGTCGGAAAAATAATCAAGCCTCCGGCACTGCGGTCGGAATAAAAAAGACCTCATCGTCAGATGAGGTCGATGGTGCGCGTGAGCCACTCGGTCACCGGGGCGAAGTCTTCGGTGATGACTACCTGACCCATGTGCGAGCCGAACTTGGCCGCCTCGGCTTCGTCTTTGGCGATGCCGATGCGCCGTTCCTTGAGGTGCCCCAGGAACTTGTCGCCGCCGGAATCGCCGACGGCAATCAGGCGCTCATGCGGCACGCCGTTGGCATCGGCGAAATGCCGCGACCACTCGCCCTTGTTCAGGGGGAGCACCAGCGACGCCGCATCGTACGCGCAGAAGCGTCCGGTTTCCGAAGAGACGGCGAGCTCCGTCGCGTAGATGCGGTCCACGAACCCTCTCGATCCGTTAGACCGCAGCACCGCCTCGATGAAAGGCGTGACGCCGTACGAGACGACGGCAACCGGCACGCCTTCGCGGTGCAGCCATTCCAGGCATTGTCTGGCTCCTGGTCGGAGGATCACGCCGCGCAGGGCTTCGTGCGCGCGTTCCGGCGTCAGGCCGTCATTGACGTAGGCATCCAGCGTTTTCATCAGCCAGTCCGCCTCCTTTTCGGAAGTCAGTTGGCCTCTGATGGCAAGATCCAAGTACTGCTCTCTCAGCCGAACCATTTCCTGGTTCGCCTCGGGAGAGAGCGCGGCGTCGTCGACGGTGCGGCACAGCGATCCGTGCTTGTGAATCAGCGTACCGTCGAAATCGAACACGACGGCGCAGCGTTTGGGATTGTCCATTTCGCGCGATTCCTTTCCTGCGTCGGTGCAAAGAACTAGTTTCGGTCCAGCCTAGCTGCCGAACGATCAATTGGCAAGCTGGGCTGCCGCGACAGGGCGAGGGGAGAGGTCCTTCGTTTGCGCGCGTCCCAGCGACTTGCCGATGGCCGCCAGAACCGTCTTCTCGGCATCGATGATGCCGGTCTGCGGGAAGCAGACGCGGGCGGTCTTTCGGGTGCCGTCGGGTTTGAGTCCGGCCACCAGGCCGAGCGCGTCGGCGTGCTTTTCGGTCGAGACCAGCGCGCAGATGCCGGCCACCTTGCCCGGCGCGTTCTCGGCTTCCTGCTCGTACAGCAGGCCGACGATTTCCGCTTCAGGGGAGTTCATCATCAGCTCGTCGATGACGTCGGCAAGATGCTCTTCCGAAGCGCCGGCGTGGATGAAATCCTGACGGACGAGCAGCGACCAGGCCATCTTCAAAGTCGGATCGAACTTGAGGCGCGCGAGGGTGCGGCCCCAAAGCTTGAGCGTGGATATGGAGCGGGTGCGGTACAGGCTCTGCACGATTTCGTCGCGGCGCGCGCCCGCGGCGACGAGCGCGGAGGCGATGTCCAGCGTTTTGGGGGTGACGCTGGAAGTCTTGAAGCTGCGCGTCTTGAAGATGATTCCGGCCATCAGGCAGGTGGCCACGTCCTCGTTGAGAAAGTGCTCGCCGGTGGCCTTGAGCAGCGAGTAGACGCACTCGGCGGTCGAAGTGGCGGTGATGTCGACGGCGTTGAAGTTGCCGTACTGCTCGTTGGCCGTGTCGTGGTCGACGTTCAGCACCGGGCGGTTGTAGAACAGCTCGGTGTTCTTGCTGAACAACGAACCGAGCGCCGCATAGTCCGGCGTGTCGAGGGTGATGATGCAGTCGTATTTGAATTCGGTGGTGGCAGTGCTCACGTCGGCGGCGTCGTACCGGCCGCCGTCCTTGGCGGTGACGTTGATGCGCAGCTTGCCGCCTTCTATGTCGTACGAAAGCTCGTCGATTTTGCTCTTGGACACGTCCAAGCTGATGACGAACTTCTGCAGGTGGCTGAAGCGGGGGAGGATGCGATCGGCGTTCGGCAGGAAGCCGATGGCCTTAGTGGGCGCGAAGCCGTCCGCGACGATGTCCACGCGCTTGCCGCGCTTTTCAAAAAAAGCCGCCAGCGCCAATGCCGAGGCGACGGCATCGACATTCCATTCCTTGCGGAAGGTGATGAGCAGGTGCTTGCTGGCAAGCGCCGTCTCCATGAATTGTCGCTCCGGAGGAAGGGCCATGGTGCGAGAGAGATAAGGGGAAAACGTAGCCCGATGAAAAAGTGCTGTCAACTCTTGCTAGAGGAGTCGGCGGCGGCTAAGGTGAACGCTGGCTGCAAAAAAGGAGGCACGCTCGTGACTAGCACGGAACTGCAAAAGGCCATCGTCAGCATCCTTCGAAACTTGGACACGGACGATCCGGTCGTGCGTTCGTTCCATTCCGCATTCCGTTATCGGCAGCAGAACGCGACCACTTTCGAGTCCGAATCGGACTCGTTGGCTCTGGAGACCGCTCTCGAGCGCGCTTTCGTCGTTTACACGCCTGACGAGGTGTGGTCCGGGGAAGTCGATCCCGAAGGGCCGAACATGTTCTTTGCTCTCGACCTCGCCACCGCAGCCGAGAGCATCCCCCTCGGCGTGTACCAACGTCTCGTCCGGCGCCTCGAACACATGCAGCGCGAACTGAAGGACGAGGCCGACGTCCGTCAGTTCCTGATGTGCGCGTTCTGCGCCTACGTGCGTCGGAAGGAAGAAAATCTTTCTCCTGGACCGTGACATGCGGTCTCCTTCGGAATGTCCAAGCCGATCGAATGCTTCTCCCATCACCATGCCCTTAGAGGCATGGTTTTTCATTAATGAATGGCCCTTGCCGTGCGGGCGTTCAAGCCTATTCCTTCCGTGCAATGTTCTTCAGTGCAGGTTCGATGGCGATCGCGTGCGATGCGCCGTAGACGACAAACGGTTTTTTCCCCTTTGCCTTGGCAGCTGCGATTTGCCGCACCAGATGCTTGTCCCGTTCGCTGTTCCAGGCGGCGGAAACCTTGTTGATGGTGCTGACGTTGCCGCGCGGATCATGCTGCGCGTTGACGGCGTCCATAGCCACCTTTTGGTCGTCCGGAACGCCCTCATTGCGGCGCAGGAGTCCTTCCAGGGAGGGAACAAGCGTCTTCGCGTCGGCCTTGCCTGTTTCCGCGAAGGCGCGGTTCGCGCCTGCCACGTATTCCGCCACCACCTTCGTCGTGAGCGCCTCGAGGGTCGGCACGTCTCTCTTGGCCACCGCCGCGTCAACGGCCGTTCTTGTCTCCTCATTGATCCATTTCGTGCCGGCCAAGCGGTCGAAGTCGTAAAACATGCGCGCAAACTCCAGTTTGGAACTCTCGGGTGTCGCGTCGGGATGCGGTTGGCCGATTTCCGAAGTGAATTGGCGCATGGTCAGATAGAGACCGATCTCATCTTTCGAAAAACCTTGTGCGCCAAGTTCGGCCACGATTTGGTCCTGCGGCTTTTCCGGCGAAGTCACCTCAACGCCCTCGTTCTTCGCCGTCCAGAGCAACGCCCCTTTTTCGCCGAATTTTTTTACGGCTTCGGCTTCGTTGTCCAAGCCGTGCAAAAGCTTGGTGAGGCCGTCTTGAGCGAGGTCTTCCGGATTGTATATGCCTTCGACCATGAATACCGCGTCTTTCTTCGAGGTTCCGGCGAGAAAGGCGTCACGCTGCTTTGCAAGCGCCTTCACCGTTTCGGATTCCGGGTTGTTGGTATGCGCCGTGCCGATTACTTCATAACCGTCCTCGGCAGAACCGTAGGTCAGATTTTTTCCTCCCATGGTTTCGATTTTTTCCCGCATCGCCGCATCGTCATAGCCGACGAGCAGCTTGATGGCGTTCTCGGCATCAAGTACCCCCTTCTCCCGTTGCAGTTCCTGGAGTCGTTCCGCCTGTCTTGCCGCGAAAGCGATGGGGGACTCCACAACGTTGCCGTGAATGAGCGACTTGCTTTCCGGGCTGATTTCGGTCGCCAAGGCAGATTCGATGGCCGACGCGTAGGCCGCGAACTTGGCTTCCTTCTCCTTCTGGAACGCCGCCAGCCTCTCGGGCGCGACGGCGTCCGGAGCGATGCGGTCGGCCTCCGTCTCGATCTCTTGCCGTCGTTCAGCGCGTGGCTGCTCCAGAGAAACTTGCCGCTCATTTGGGCGTTCTGGCGACGCGGGCCGCTCTTTGGACGCCGCATTTTCGCGTTCATTCATATCGTTGCGTGCATGGCGATGCGTTATCCTTTTTCACGACGTTTCGGGATTGGCCGGATCGGCAGTCATCGCCCTGAATAAGATGGCAATCGGACGTTCTTCGGCTCGTTCAAGGGAAGTTTGGTCGATTACAATCGAGGCTTCTTCAGCATGCTCGTGCCGGAAATCTTTCTCCAGCTCCATGGCGTTCTCCAGGCAGTAACAAAGTTCCATGAAACTGGTCTCGTCCTTGTAGCCCGCGTTTGTCGAGGCGTGTTGTTTGAAGTATGCGCTAAAAAAATCGCGAAGATTGGCGCCCGGTTCGGGGAGGCCTTTCGGCGCAAGGTGATGAGTCCAAATGACGATCTTTGGCTTCACGATTTCGATGTTTTTTCGGATGACGTTCAGTGAGCCGGGCAACTTCGCACCATCGGCTTTTGGAGGTGCCATGAAGACGATGTCCGGTTGCCCTATTTCCGAGAGCTGGTCGGCGGTAAGCACGTGGGAATTGTCGGCAAAATGGGCGAGCCGAATGCCATCCACGGTGTAGTGCCAAGCGATGTTCAGGTCGCCATTATGTTCATATACGACCGTGCCGCGCAGGTTGAAGTTCGGGAAAGGGTTGTCGTTCGGCTTGGTGCGCGGGGCATGTTGCAGCCAGTCGCCGGGTGCGTAGGCGTGGTCGGCGTCAGGTTCGCTCATGAGCACGATATTTGCGCCGAACGGCTTTCCTCGGAAAGTCGACGGGAACGATGCGCCCAACGTCCATTCCGGTGCGGGATTGAAGGGGTCGATGAGCACCCTGAAGCCTTTCTCGTTTTCTATTAAAAATGACGAGAGGCCGATAAAAGTAATCTTCATATGCGGCAATTATACCAAATTTGAAAAAGCGGTCTGCAGTTGCCAAACTTGCCACCACGCGCCCCATCCTTAATAATGAACATCTATTGTTTTCCCTCTTGTTATGGACAAAAAAGAAACCGTCGCAACTCCCCCAGCACCCAAAGAAGTGCCATTGGAAAAAGCCTACGAGCCGCGAGGCGTCGAAGGCGGCATTTATGCTGCGTGGGAGGCAAGCGGTTTTTTTAATCCCGACAAGCTGCCGGAAAGCCTGACCGCTGCCGACGGCAAGCCCTTCACGGTGATGATGCCGCCGCCGAACCGCACCGGCATCCTGCACATGGGCCACGCCACCGGCATCGCCGTGCAGGACTTGCTGACGCGCTTTCAGCGCATGAACGGCCGCCGCGCCTTGTGGCTGCCGGGCACCGATCACGCCGCCATCGCCACGCAGGTGAAGGTCGAAGACGTGCTTCGCAAGGAAGGCATGGCCAATCCGCGCGCCGAATTGGGGCGCGAGAAGTTCCTGGAGCGCGTGGTCGCCTTCGCCGAAGAATCGGGCGCGACGATTCTCCAACAGACGCGGTCCATGGGCGCTTCGTGCGACTGGGACCGCTTGGCGTACACGTTCGACGAGCCGCGCAACCGCGCCGTCAACGAGATGTTCAAGCGGATGTTCGAGGACCGCATCATCGAGCGCGGCTATCGCGTGGTCAACTGGGACCCGCAGTTCCGCACCACGCTTTCAGACGACGAGGTGGAAACCAAGGAAACCACTGCGCGTTTCCTCACCTTTAAGTACGACAAGGACTTCCCGATTGTCATCTCCACCACCCGCCCCGAGACCAAGTTCGGCGACACCGCCGTGGCCGTGCACCCCGACGACGCTCGATATAAGGAGTTCGTCGGCCAGACCTTCACGCCGACCTTCTGCGGCAAGCGCCTCGAAGTGCGCGTCATCGCCGACGCCGCCGTCGACCCGACTTTCGGCACGGGCGCGCTCGGCGTCACGCCGGCACATTCGATGATCGACTCCGAGATGGCCGACCGCCACGGTCTGCCGATGGTGCAGGTCATCGGCGAGGACGGACGCATGACCGATGGTGCAGGCAAGGACTTCGCCGGCCTCACAGTCGTGGAGGCGCGCAAAAAAATCGAGCAGATGCTGGCCGATGCCGGCTTGCTGGAAAAGGTGGACGAGATCGCCCAGAACCTTCCCGTCGCCCAGCGCGGCGGCGCTCCCGTGGAGCAGCTGCCGATGAAGCAGTGGTTCATCCGCGTGAACAATCCGTTTGTTCTTCGTCAGGACACGCTCGGCAAATGGAAGGCGGGGGAGACGGCCACGCTCAAGGAGCTGATGGCCCACGCCGTTTCTTCCGGCCAGACCAAAATCCTTCCGGAGCAGTCCGAGAAGGTCTACTTCAGTTGGATCAACAATCTGCGCGACTGGTGCATTTCGCGCCAGATCTGGTTCGGGCACCGCATTCCGGTCTGGTATCACGAGGATAAGTGCGTCCCGCGCGCCGGCCAGGAGCACGATGTGGCGAACTGCCTCGTACAGGTCGTGTCGGCGACCGAGCCGCGCTGCGCGCATTGCGACGCGAAGTACGTGCAAGACCCCGACACCCTGGATACCTGGTTCTCTTCCGGTACTTGGACCTTCTCGACGCTGGGTTGGCCGTATCAGGGCGAGAAGCCGCGCGACTTGGCCGAGTTCCACCCCACCGACGTGCTGGAGACCGGCCGCGACATCATCTTCTTCTGGGTGGCGCGCATGATTCTCATGTCCACCTACGCGCTCGGCGAAGTGCCATTCCGCACGGTGTACCTGCATGGCTTGGTTCGTGACGAGCAGGGCCGCAAGATGAGCAAGTCGCTCGGCAACATCATCGACCCGCGCGACGTGGCCGAGAAGTACGGCACCGACGCCGTGCGCCTCTCTCTGGTGTTCGGCACCGCGCCGGGCGCCGACACGCGCCTAGGCGACGAGAAGATCGCCTACTTCCGCAACTTCACCAACAAGCTCTGGAACATCGCGCGGTTTGCTCTGATGAATGTCGACGCGTTGCGCGTCATGGAGCAGCCTCCTGCGCCCAAGACCGCCGCGGACCATTGGATTCTCTCCCGACTCTCCAAAGTCATCGCTTCGGTTACCGCCGACCTCAAGTCGTACAACATTTCCCGTCCGTGGGAGACGCTTCGCGACTTCACCTGGGGCGAGCTGGCTGACTGGTATTTGGAAGTCGCCAAGATCGAGGGCGACAAGGACGAAATGCTTTCGTATGTATTGCTGACGGTGCTGAAACTGTGGCATCCCGTCATGCCCTACGTCACCGAGGCGGTGTTCGCAAAGACGTTCTCGAAGGGCGAGAAGGATTTCTTGCTGGTCGCGCCTTGGCCGAAGACCCTCGGCAGTGAGAGCCCTTCGGCAAACGAAACCTTCGATGTCGTCCGCGAAATCATCACCGCCATCCGCAACCTCCGCGCCACCAACGGCGTCGAGCCCGGCAAGCGCGTCGACCTCGTCGTGGCCGCAGGGGGGCGCGCGTCCTTCCTTAATGAGAACGCCGCCGTCATCAAGGGTCTCGCCAAATTGGAAAACCTGACCATCTCTGCAGACGCCGCCAAGCCCGAAGGCGCGGCCAGCGCCGTCATCTCCGGCATCCAGCTGTACTTGCGGCTCGCCGGCGTCATCGACGTCGAAAAGGAGAAGGCTCGTCTCGCCAAGGAGCTGGCCGACGCCGAGAAGTACGCCGAGGCCCAGGCTCGCAAGCTGGAGAACGCCGACTTCGTGGCTCGCGCTCCGGAGAAAGTTATCGCAGGCGAACGCGAGAAGCTGGCTGCTGCCAAGGACAAGGCTGCTAAGCTCAAGGAACAGCTGGCTTCATTGAGCTAGATTGGCAAGCCCGTTGAAATTGAAGCAAAAAGCGGAAAGACGTCTTTCCGCTTTTCACAATCAAAAAAAACGGACCATCGGTCCGTCGGCCCGTCAGGAAGATGAGCCTTCCTCGAGAATTTTTGCGACCTCGGCGTCAGCGTCTGCGACGACTTCGGCCTCGTCCAGCTTGAGCCTCACTCGTTCCGTGGCCTGCCTGTGCTGCAAGAGCAGCGTGCGACGCTCCATCGTTTGCAGCCGGTCGCGTGCTTCGCTGCGCATCGGTTCGGGAAGCGTATCGACGCTGGCACGCAAGTAGGCGATGTCTTCGCCAAGCGCTCCGTCCATGCGATTCCTGATCGTGCCCATCGCGCGGAATTGCAGCAGGGCGTCGTCCACGGCGGACGCGTATGCGCGAATCGCGACGTGCCCCTTCAGCTCTTCGATTATTTTTTCCTCGCTTATCTTCAGGTGGCGAAGATAAGCGACGAAATCGTCCGGCTCGAGACTAAGCGCGGTCCGGTCTCCGTTCGAGAGACGGACAAGACGCGTTTCGCAATTGCAGATCTTTCCGAAGAGGGACTTGCGGCCCTGGTCCGAGAGACGAGACAGGGGTTCGAGCGCGAAGTGGCCGCCTTCCCCGATGCGTGCTCTGCATATGTCGGCCCACACCTCGACGTTTCGCGCATGCGACTCGTATACGGTGTTGATGTCGGTCTCGCTCAAGATTGCGTTGGCGCGCTGGTACGTATGCCAGCGCGACGGTTTCTCCTCCGAACGGAGCGCGTTGAGCATGCTTCGGAGATACGGCTTCAGATTCTTGTCCATCGCATCCACGGCTTCGTCGTAGCCCAGGGCAGCGATTTCGAGCAGGCGGAGGTTGAAAGTGTCACCATCGTCGCTTTGCGGTGCCGATTTGACGGCACTGGAGCCTTTTTTTCCGTGGCCGCTTTTCCGCTTCTCTTTCAGCCAGAGCGGAAGAAAGGTCCCTGTCCCCGCCAAACCGACGAGCATGAGCATGGTCTCGATCATGTTTCTTCTCCGCTGTGTAAGGTGCGGCCGGAACGATCTCCGGTGCACCGAAACTAGCAGGAAGGCGTCTCCCGGTCAACCACCAGCATTGACCGATCAGGGAATGGTCGGCTTTTTACGTTAAGGCATATTTTTTGGCTCATCTTAGCCATAAATATTGCCATTAATGCTTGACAAAACAGGCAAAATATGCTATAGTCCTTTCATCGATAGCCTCACGGCTATTCGCTCATTCCAACGCATACCCCCCAACAAAGGATCATTCAATGCACAAATCGTTCGGCCTCGCGCTTGTCTCGATGTTCGCTTCGCTGTCCGTTGCCTGCACGCAGGAAACGGCCGAGAGGGTCGTCGAAAAACCTGTCGAGGTCGTCCATTACGTGCCGGTGCCGTCTTTGACACCCGCACCGCCTCCGGCCAACGCGGGCGAGGCAGCGCAACCTGCCCCGGCGACCGGTGCCGGAACCGAGCCTGCGGAGAATGTCCCCGCCTGCGACAAGACCCTCGCGGTCGATGTCTGGCGCGACGATTCTCATGTGGTCCACCCCGGCGACAAGGACGTCGTGCTCCTGCGCGTCAAAGTGACCGCGCCGTCATGCAGCGATGCCTTGTTCGGCGGAGTGGAGCTCAACATGTTTGCCACACAGCTCTCTCCGCAGTTCAACGCCCCGCTCTGCGCGAAGACGCCCTGCCTGACGGAAGACGATTTCATCTTCCACGATTGGAAGTTGAGGACGGCGGGCGATCTGGTCGTGCACAACGGCGGCGCGGACGCCTGGCATGGGTGGAACGTGCCGCAGGTGGTGGACATCCGTGCATGGTTTGACGTTCTCCCGAAAGGAGAATCTCGTTACATCGAGATCACGGCCGATCTGGCCGAGAATTACGTCATGCTTGCGGAGGGGCTGCGCTACCGCGCCTACGTGCGTTCCGTTTACACCGACATGCCGTCGAAAATCACCGATCATACGCTTCCCTTCGACAGCACGGCAGACACGGTCATCGTGAACTCCCGCTGAACGCCATTCCCACCAACCCCGTCTCGATGCTTTCGAGACGGGGTTTGCATTTTTATCCGCGAAATCCGCCGTGGCCGCCTTCGTTTCCGCATTGACCGCAACGCCTTTCCCTGCTAGCTTCCAAGCGCGATCAACGCACATTCGAAAAAGGAGTTCGTCATGAACGCAAAGGCAACCGCCGTCAGGGCCTTTCTGGAAGCGCAGGTGCCGAAGGACGGGCAGCGCAGCGCCGTGCTCGTCGACATGACCGCGGACATGGTCGCTCGTGCGCTGCGCGGCGAGCTGCACTGGGACCGCTGTGCGCTGGAGACGCAGCTCAAGAAGGCCATTGTCGGCGCCACCGGCCGTATGGTCGAACGGGTGTTCGCGGACGAGACGTTGCACCTTTTCAGGCGACGGCCGTACACCGTGGACTATTCCGAGTCGTTGGCCACTCGCGTTCGCGAGCGCCATTGGAACCGTCTTCGTGCCGGCTTCGAGCGCGCGCACGGAGACAAGTGGGAGAAGGCCAAGGATGCCGTCTGGGACGCGATCTTCGCCGACGCGCGACCGTACGGCCTGACCGCTTGGTCCAACCCCGGCGACCCGCCGAAGAACTCGCCGGGCGAGAACTTGCTCACCACGCTGTTTTACTTCGTTTCCTTTGCCACGCTCGGCGACGGCGAGGCGATGGAACAGCTGGGCAACCTGGTTCGTCTGCTGCCGCACGCCGTGCCCATCGGCGAATGGCGCAATCACGCCGGTCATTGGCTGTTCGTCATTCATCAGGTCCGATGAACGCCTCCGAGCCCCTCTCCCGGGGCTCTTTTTTATTCAGACGCGCACCCTTTCCAAAACCGCGTCCGTTCGCTACATTTTACGCATTATGTCCGTCTCCACCGACTCCAAGAAAATCGAACAGCTGCTGACTCGCCGCGTCGCCGACGCCGTGGTGATCGATTCGCTGCGCAAGAAGCTGACCTCCGGAAAGGCGCTGCGCATCAAGTTCGGCGCGGACCCGACCAGCCCCGATCTGCACATCGGCCACGCGGTGCCGATCAAGAAGTTGCGCGAGTTCCAAGAGCTGGGCCACAAAGTGGTGTTCATCATCGGCGACTACACCGCCCGCGTCGGTGATCCATCCGGCAAGTCCAAGACGCGGCCGCAGCTTTCCAACGAAGAAGTCGAACAGAACGCCAAGACCTATTTCGAACAGGTCGGCCGCATCCTTGATCTCAAGAAGACCGAGATCCGTTACAACGGTGAGTGGTTCTCCAAAATGGGCTTTGACGACCTGCTCAAGCTGGCCGGCCAGTTCACCGTCGCTCGCATGATCGAGCGCGACGACTTCGCCAACCGCCTGCGTGAGGGCACCGACGTGCACATGCACGAGCTGCTCTACCCGATGATGCAGGCCTACGACTCCATCATGGTCGATGCCGACGTAGAAATCGGCGCAACAGACCAGCGTTTCAACATCCTCGCTGGCCGTGACTTGCAGCGCAAAATGGGCAAGCAGGAGCAGGACTGCCTGTTCCTGGGCCCGCTGCTGGTGGGCACCGACGGCGTAAAGAAGATGTCCAAGTCGCTCGGCAATTACGTCGGCCTCACCGACACCGCCGACGAAATGTTCGGCAAGGTCATGTCGATTCCTGACGCCGCCCTGTGGGACTGGTTCGCGCTCACTACCGATCTGCCACACGAGGAGTTCCATGCCATGCGCGATGCCTGCGACAGGGGAGAGATGAATCCGCGAGACGCCAAGATCCGTCTTGCTAAGGAAATCATCGCCCAATACCATCCTGCATCCGAGGCGGATGCCGCCGAGCAGAACTTCATCAACTTGTTCCAAAAGAAAGAAATCCCGGACGACATCGCCGAAGTCACTGTGACCGGGGGCGAGCGCGCGCTCATCGATCTGCTCGTGGAGACCGGCCTGTGCGCCTCCAAGAGCGACGCCCGCCGTCAGATCGAGCAGGGCGGCGTGAAGCTCGACAACCAAGTCGTCACCGACATCGCGCTGACCGTGGCCGTCGGCGACACCGCCGTCATGATCCAGAAGGGCAAGCGCCACTTCGTGAAAGTCCGGGCAAAGTAGCGTCCAACGGACACCGCACTCTCCATGTACACACTTGATAAAGCGAAAAACGAGGTGATCGAAGCGCTGAAAGCCGCGCTGCCGCCCGAAGTCACTGTCTCCGAAACCGACCTCTCCCGTCCGCCGCAAGCCGAGATGGGGGATTTGTCTTTTCCGTGCTTCGGCGCTGCCAAGGCGCTCAAGGGAAATCCCGCGGCAATCGCCAAGGACCTTGCTGAAAAGCTGAACCCGTCGGTGCTCATCGGCGAAGTCCGCGCGGTCGGGCCTTACGTCAATTTTTTCTTCAGCAAAAAGGCGTTCTCCACCAGCGTCCTCGAGGACGTGTTGGGACACCAGAACAAGTACGGCGACGCGCCCCGCAACGGCGAGAAGGTCCTGCTCGAGTACGGCTCGGTCAACACGCACAAGGAAGTGCACGTCGGCCACCTGCTGAACTTGTCTCTCGGCCTCTCGGTCGGTCGTCTGCTCGACGCGGCTGGCACCAAGGTCACGCATGTCAAATACATCGGCGACGTCGGCGCGCACGTGGCCAAGTGGCTGTGGTACTACGACAAGGTCCGCCGCGGAGAAGTCGGCGGCCGCACCACCCTCACCGAGCATCACGAGATGGCCCAGTTCGGAAAGATCTACACCGAGGCCACGCAGCTCGCCGAGTCCGACGAGGAGAAGTACAAGCCGGAGATTTCCGCCGTGCTGCAAAAGCTGGAAGCCCGCGACCCCGAATGGGAAGACCTGTGGATTCGCACCCGCGACGCCTGCCTGCAGCAGATCGACCACATCTTCACCGAACTCGGCGCGCACTTCGCGCGCACCTATCTTGAGTCCGAGGTCGAAGGACCGGGCAAGGAGCTGGTAAAGGAGCTGCTGGCCAAGGGCATCGCCAAGGTAGGCGAGAAGGGTGCCATCATCGTGGACCTCGAAGCCGAGAACCTCGGCGTCTTCCTGGTGCTCAAGTCCGACGGCACCGCGCTGTATTCCACCAAGGAGCTGGCGCTCGCCGGCCTCAAGTTCCGCGAATACCCGGATACCGACCGCAGCCTGCACGTGGTCGACAACCGCCAGGCGCTCTACTTCAAGCAGTTCTTCGCTACGCTCAAGAAGCTCGGCTTCGACAAGCCGATGGCCCACGTGAGCCACGACTTCGTCACGCTGGTCGGCGGCGCCATGTCCTCGCGCAAGGGCAACATCATCACCCTCGAGGACTTCCGCGATCAGATGAAGGCCTTGGTCCGCGAGGAAACCGCCAAGCGTCATGCAGACTGGGACGAGGCCAAGATTGAGAAGACCGTCTGGATCATTGCCGAGGGCGCCATGAAGTTCGGCATGCTCAAGCAGGACACCGACCGTCCGCTCACCTTCGACATGGCCGCCGCGCTGTCGTTCGACGGCTTCACCGGCCCGTACATCCAGTACGCCCACGCCCGACTCTCCACCATCCTCGGCAAGGCGGAAGGGGAAACCGTTTCCGTCTGTGCTGCCGACGACGATGACAAGGAGTTCGCCCTGCTGCGCATCGTTGCCGACCTGCCGCAGACCGTCCTCGCGGCCGCGCGCGACTTCCGCCCTTCGACCGTCGCCCAATACCTGTTCGAGCTGGCCCAGGCATCCAACGAATTCTACCGCGACGTGCCGGTGCTTGCCGCCGAGTCGGCCGATCGCGCGCGCCGACTGGCCATCGTGGCCGCGGCGCGCGTGGCGCTGGCCAACGGTTTGGCGTTGCTGGGCATCCGCGCGCCGGAAGAGATGTAGCGAGAGGATTGACGCGCCGCAAAAAGTACGGTACGTTGCGATGTCGTCCTTTCCAACCATGTCCGGAGAAGTGGGAAGCGCGCACCTGCGAGCAGTTGCCGCGTTTGTCATTTGGCCGTACAATCAACCGCACACTCACGCGCACAGCGGAGGCATTCTTATGAAGCACGAAGCCGCAGGTACGGCGGAACTGGCGAGAATGATCGCGGCGGGGTTGCAGACCCCCTGCATTCTTCTCGACGAGGCCCGCATCGCTTCGAACTATGCTTCGCTGAACTCGGCTTTCGGCGAAGGCGTGGAAATATTCTTCGCCGTGAAGGCCAACAATCATCCGCTGGCAATCCGCGCCGTCGAACGGGCAGGCGGAAGCTTCGACATCGCGTCCGCGGGGGAGCTGGAACAGCTGCTCGGGCTGGGCATCGACGCCTCGCGCGTCACGTTCTCCAACCCGATGAAGATTCCTGCCGACATCGACTTCGCTCACGGGAAAGGCGTAACGCTTTTCGCCGCCGACACCGTCGACGAAATCGAGAAGCTGGCCGTCCGAGCCCCCGGTGCTCGCGTCTACATCCGCGTCGAAGTCGACAACACCGGCAGCGGCTGGCCTCTCGCCGGCAAGTTCGGCGCCACGGAAGCCGAAGCCGTGCCGTTGCTCGCGCTGGCCGCGTCGAAGGGCCTGGTCCCGTACGGGCTCACCTTCCACGTCGGATCGCAATGCGATCACCTTTCCTCCTGGCGCGCGGCGCTCGAAAAATGCTCGCGCATTTGGAAGGCGTCGGCGGAACAGGGCATGCCGCTGACCCTTCTCAATCTGGGCGGTGGCATTCCGGCACGCTACCAAAAGGACGTGCCGCCGGTCGACGAGATCGGCACTGCCGTGCTGGCTTGGATCAAGGAGCTCATGCCCGACGCGAATCGCGTGTTCATCGAGCCGGGGAGGTACCTGGTTGCAGAGGCCGGCGTTTTCGTCACCTCGGTCATCGGCAGGGCCGTTCGCAACGGCAAGAAGAAGGTGTTCCTCGACGCCAGCGTCTTCACCGGGCTGATGGAGGCCTACGAGACCTTCTGGTACCCGACCGAGGTTTTGCGCCTCGACGCGTCGGGCAACCTCGTGACGCCGGGCGATGAGACCGAAACGGTCGCGCTGCTCGGTCCGACCTGCGATTCGGTCGACGTCATCACCGCCGGCATCGCCTTGCCCCGGATCGAGGTGGGGGACAGGATAGCGTTCTACACGGCCGGCGCCTACACCAACTCCTATGAAGGCTACAACGGCTATGCCTTCCCCGCTGTCCATGCGGCCGCCGGGCTGCTCGCAAAGGAAAAAGCGAGGACCAAAGTCCTCGCCAAATGAATCGCCGAATCCGACCCTACTGGCCGGATTTTTTTGTAAGCTTGAGCGCGACGTACTGCTGTCCGCCGAGCGGAACCGGTACGACTTCGTCGCTCTTCCAGGCACAGCCTTCGCGTTGCTGGGCGTTTCGCAGTCCGCCGGCGACCAGCTCCACCATGAACGGGTTCTTTTCCTGCGAGTAGTCGTAGACCACCAGGCAGTCCTCGCGATCCATCAGTTCACCCGCCGTTTCCACGAGCAGCTGCGATACCTTCTTGCCCTGCCTGATGGGCCGGACGGCGATGGCGGTGTAGTAGCAGATGCGGTTCCCGTATTCGGGAAACTGCGCACGCAGCCTGGCCGGATTGACGTAGGCGATGCGCGCCTTCTCGAGGTTGCAGGTGCAGAGGATGAACCCGCAGACTTCCCGGCCGTCAGTGACCACGAACTTCACGTAGTCCGGGTCTTTGAGCGCCGCCCCGAACGTCTCCTCGCCGTAGCAGATCTGGTCTTGGATGCACTTCGTGCCGGCGTCGCCGAACGCCTCGAGATAAGTGTTCCACAGCGCGGCGGCAAGCACCGCGTCAGAAATGGTGCTATATTGAGTACAAATGAACGTCGATTCCATCGCCCCTCCTTTTCGGTGAACGCGTCCGACGAAAGTCGCCGACAGTCATTGTTATCATCACGAACGCCAAATGTCAACGTTCTTCTCCGACTTTCCGACATTGCTTACCCAGACTTCCATCGTGAATTTTTCGGTGGCGGTATTGGCCGTGCTTCTCGGTCTGATCGTGCTGTGGGGCAAACGGACCAGCCCGATTCATCAGCTTTTTTTCCTAGTCGCCTTCGACACGGGTTTCTGGTCGTTCTCGTCGACGATGGCCGACGTGGTCCGCGATACGGCGTCCGCGATGACCTGGACCAAGATGGCCATCGTGGGCCCCTTCTTCCTGTCTGCGGCGTTCCTCTGCCTGTCGTACTATTTTTCCGAAAAGAAAGAGACGTTGAGCAAAAAGAAGGCATTCGTCATCTTCCTTCCCAGCATCGTCGCCCTCGCGCTTACGCCCACCAGCCTGAACGTCGTCAGCGTGACCCTGCAGCCCTGGGGCACCGATTTCGTGCCCGGGCCCCTTTACACGGTGCTTCTCGCGCATCTCCTGCTGTACTTCATGCTTGCCGGCAGGCGCCTGTACCGCGCCTACCGCAAGAGCGCCGATCCCATCGCCAGAAAGCAGATCCTGTTCCTGATGGCGGGCATCATCCTCGTGGTCGCCTCGGGTGTCATCACCAACCTGATCCTGCCGACGGTCTTCGATTACACGCGCGCCAGCGTCATCGGCCCGGCGGCGACGCTGTTCTTCGTCATCCTGACGATGTATGCCATCGTCCGGCACGGCCTGCTGAACCTGAAGATCATCGCCACGGAAATTTTCGCGGGCATCTTCGTCTTCATCAATTTCATCCAGCTGTTCAATTCCGCGACTACGGCCGAGTTCGCCACCAACGTGACGGTGTTCGTCTGCACGACGCTCGCCGCGATCCTGCTCATCCGCAGCGTCTTCGACGAGGTCCGCCGGCGCGAGGAAATCCAGACGCTCGCCGCCCAACTCGAATCCGCCAACGCCCACCTCAAGGAGATGGACAGCCTCAAGAACGAGTTCATTTCCATCGCCTCGCACCAGCTGCGCACTCCCATCACCGTCATCAAGGGGTATCTGGCGCTGATGCTCGAGGGCGCCTACGGGCCGCTCTCCGACTCGCTGCACGAGAAGGTCGTGAACATGAACCTGATGAACGAGCGCCTGGTGCAGATGATCAACAACATGCTGAACGTCTCGCGCATCGAGAAGAACCGCATCGAGTACACCTGCGCCGTCATCGACCTGTATCCGGTCATCGGCCAGGCCGTCGAGGAGATGGCCGCAAAGGCATCGATGAAGGGGATCGGCCTGCGCATCGAGGGTGCCACGTTCGGACCAGTCGAGGCGTATGTCGACATGGAAAAGACCATCGAGATACTTTCCAACCTGATCGACAATTCCATAAAGTATTCGTCCAAGGGAACGATCTCGATCTCCGCGACGCTCTTCGTCAGGAAGAAATGCGTGGTGGTGACCGTCGCCGACGAGGGATACGGCATGAACAAGGAGGACCTGCAGAAAGTCTTCACGAAGTTCTACAGGTCCAGCGACCCGGCGATCGTGAGCCAGGGCGGGACCGGTCTCGGCCTGTACGTCTGCGCCATGTTCGTCCGCGGCATGGGCGGCGACATCTGGGTCGAGAAGAGCGCGCCCGGAAAGGGTACGTCCATTTCCTTCGCGCTCCCGACCGAACCGGGCGGGGAATGCGCGGCACCGGCCAAGAAGAAGGCTCGCGTCTGACGTGAGGGGAGGGGCTTGGCCGGTTTTCGGCCTTTTTGACACTCCGTAGGGCGCTGTTATAATCAGCCTGTCTTAAACCATTTCCCACAGGGCGTCTCCACAGAGCCGCACGCTTGGGCGCTTGTCTCTATGTTTCAGAAAAACACGTCGTCGGATCGCGAATTCGGTGGAGCGCATGAACCGGAAACCGTCATCGCCGCTTCGGTGAAGGTCGAGGGTGACTTCCAGAGCCAGGGCAACGTCCTGATCGAAGGCGTGGTCGAGGGCAGCCTCAAGACCGAACGGGACCTCCGCGTGGGCGAGCGCGCCCGCATTTCTGCCGACGTCGCCGCCGCCAACGCCACGGTTGCCGGCGAGGTCCGCGGCAACCTGATCGTCAGCGAGCGCCTTGAGCTCGAGGCGACCGCGCGCATTTTCGGCGACATCCGCACCAAGACGCTGGTGGTCGCCAACGGCGCCACCCTCAACGGCAGGCTCGTCATGGGCGCAGAGGCCGTCGAGGAGCCGCGCAAGGGCCGCAACGCCAAGACCGCCGCGGAGATCGTGAAGGAAGAGGAGGAGAAGACGCTCGCGCCGTTCCTCACCCGCAGCTAATCACCCGCTGACGGAAAAGGCCGTCGCCCGAACACGATGTATTTCTACATCTACGATTCGTTTCTTGCGGAGAAGAAGTACGAACGGGTCATCGCGTCCATCGAGACGCGGCTGACCGATTTGGGCATCTCCGGAAAGATCGGTCGGCTCACGCCTTTCACCAACGCCCGCGGCCTGATCCGCGACGAGGTGCGCCGCGGCGTCCAGACTATCGTGGTGGTCGGCAACGACGAGACCGTGGCCAAGGTGGTCGGCGGCATCGACGACGCCAAGATCACCTTGGGGTTCATCCCGGTCGGCGTCGGCACGATGATCGCCCGATCGCTCGGCATCCCCGAAGGCGAGGAAGCCTGCGAAGTGCTGTCCCGCCGCGTCACCCAGAAGATCGACCTCGGCTCGGTGAACGGCCACCTGTTCCTGTCGCAGGTGCGCATGCCCGGCGGCAAGGTGACCATCGAGAGCGAGGGCAAGTTCCGCATCACCTCGCTGGTCGAGGACTGCGAGATCATCGTCAGCAACATGCGCCTCTCCGAGGAGACGGTCGCCTCCGAGTCCGCCAAGCTGCAGGCCGTCGAGTCCACCGGCTATTCCGTCGGGGACCCCATGGACGGCTGGCTGGACGCGCTCATCACCTCGCGCTCCACCTCGTTCCTGTCGCGCTTCCGCGGCGGGGGAGACGTGGACCGCTCGGTGATTCCCACCAAGCGCCTGTCGGTGACCAGCGAGGAGCCCATCGCCATCGAGGCCGACGGCCGCCATTTCAGCCATAACGTCGTTTCCATCGAAATCATTCCCGACCGCCTCAAGGTCATCACCGGCCGCGAGCGGGTGTTCGCCCAGGCGGGCGCGGGGGCTTGATATATTTTCAGGCCGGTAGTACTCTTTTGGACACGTCAAATCAACGACGAATCGCGCGGTTGTGGCGAAACTGGCAGACGCACCACTTTGAGGGGGTGGCGGGGGCAACCTCGTGAGGGTTCAAATCCCTCCAACCGCACCACAAAGCATCCCAACCTCGTTGGGGTTTTTTGTTGTCAGGGTTGTCCCGTTGCCCCTAAACGGGCGACAAGCTATAGTTAGCCCCGTAAGCCCGTTTCGATCGGGACGATTAGCTCAGTTGGTTAGAGCATCTCGTTTACACCGAGAGGGTCGAAGGTTCGAATCCTTCATCGTCCACCACCAGAACTTCCTATGTTGCACGTCATATTGCGCTTCGTAGTCGGCATGGCGCTCATGGCCGTAGGCGTCGTCTTCGTGATCAAGAGCGAATGGTTTTTGCAGAATTTCGGCGCGATTCCCTGGGCGGAACAGCACCTGGGTCTGGACGGCGGCTCCCGTCTTTTTTACAAGCTGTTCGGCGTGCTGCTGGCGCTCATGGGCATCGCCTGGGCCACCGGCCTCCTGGGCAGCATGATCATCGGCCTGCTCGGCGGCATGTTCGGCGGCAAGGTTCAACCGCAGTAATCCGTATTTGATACTATGGCGTACATCCCCACCGGCAAGGAACTCATCGATCCGTTCAAAGTTTTGGAAGAGGCGGGTCTCGGCGCAGACATGAAGATCGCCGACTTCGGCTGCGGCACGCTCGGGCACTACGTTTTCGCGGCCTCGCGCATGGTCGGGCCCGGCGGCAAGGTGTATGCGGTCGACATCCTCAAGTCGGTGCTCGACGGCATCGAGAGCATGGTGCGCATCGAACGGGTCACGAATGTCGAGACCATCTGGGGCGACTTGGAACGCGTCAACGGCGTGAAGCTGGCAGACGGCGCGTTGGACGTCGGCCTGATGATCAACAACCTCTATCTCACCCAGAAGCAGAACGAGATGACCAGGGAATGCGTGCGCATGGTGCGCTCTGGCGGCACCTTCGTCATCGTCGACTGGAAGCCGCAAGGCGCCGCCTTTGGCCCGGATCCGAAGGCTCGCGTGACTGCGGACGCGGCCATGAAGCTCGGCACGGACGCGGGTCTGACGCTGGTGAAGGAATTCGTGCCGGGTCCGTATCACTACGGTTTCATTTTCCGGAAGCCGTAAACCGGCATCAGCAATGAAAAAAGGGCCGGAGCATCCGGTCCTTTTGCGTAGTGTCGCGGCTACGGACTGAACTTCGCGGTCGCTTCGGCCATCCAGACGTAGTTGTCACGAACAGCTTGCAGGCCTTCGGGCGTCACCGTGGTGAAGTCGCGGTACACCTGCTTGTCGCGCATTTGCGACTTGTCGCCGTCGGGCCAGATGCGCCAGTGGTCGCCGCCGACTTCGTCCGCGACCAGCAGTTCGCCGGTCACCGCGTCGAACCCGAACTCGATCTTCATGTCGACGAGCGTCACGTTTTGCCCTGTCCAGGCCTTTTCGAGGACGAGGAAGGCGCGTTTTGTCACCGATGCCATGACGGCGGCGACGCGGCCGTCGACATTGCGTCCCCCGAAACGGAAACGTTCGGGTGGAAAGCGGTCGATCGGGCCCGCCGTCAGCGGCGTCTTGGCGTCGTAAACGAACCATTCGTCGCCGGCGCTGTCGAAGCGCATGAGCGGATCGTGCCGGGCGTCATCCTTGAGATACAGCTCGATGGCGATGTCGTCGAACCTGCTTCCTTCGGCGGCTTCGGGATTCCGCTTGAGATAGGAACCGGTGGCCAGGCGCCGCGCGACCGCTTCGACCGGAATCATGTGGCAGCGCCGCGCGCGGATGACTGTCGGTGCGCACCGCTCGATGAAGTGCGTGGCGATGCCGTTCCGATCCAGCAGGCGGAAGCAGTTGGCGACCATCGTCGTCACCAGCTCCGCCTTGCCCTCGATGACGTGCCGTCGGGCGCCGTCGCCGGCCGTGATGTCGTCCTTGTTCTCGATCAGCACGGTCTCTTCGGACCAGATGATCTTGGTTTTGCCTTCAGCGACTTTTCGCAAGGCGCTCGGTCGTCGCTCCATTGCCCTCTCCTTTGCGCCGCAGTTTTGCGGCAGTTTTGCAAAAGAACCGCCGAATGCGGAGGTCCACAGCATACGTTCGGGCCGCCTCGCGGTCAAGGACGGCCGGCAGCGGCAGGCCGGCCAAAACGGCGCTTGCCATTTCCGCACCTCTTCTCTACAATTCGGTCTCGAACGACTGTTGTCCCCGTACTATCCCTATGGCCATTTTCAGCAGCCTCGCCGTCTTTCTCGACTACAAGTATTGGATTAACCTGCATCCGGTGGCACTGGGTCCGGAGCTGGTGAACGGCATCCTGTCGTTCTTCGCGTGGTTCGTCGTCGCGGCCGTCGTGCTTCGCCTCGCGGCCCGCGGCCTCAAGAAGAAGCAGCCGCGGGTGTCCCAGCTGCTTCGCAAGTTCGCCGGTCCGCTGTTCGTCACCGGCATCCTCGGCCTGCTGCTCCTGTTCTTCACCTACGAGCAGGCGCCGGTGCTGGGCATGCGCATGTGGTTCCTGCTCCTCGGCCTGTACTTCCTGTTCCTGATCGGCCGCGTCGCGACCTTCGCGGTCATCGATTTCCCGCAGCTGCGGCGCGAAGACGCGGAGCGCGCTCGCCTCCAGAAGTACATGCCCGGAAAAAAGAAGTAACCCCTCCGACCATGGATCGCGTCAGCCTCGGAGCCTACGGTGAGCAGCTTGCGGCGAGACATCTCGCCGGGACGGGTTGCGTCATCCGGGACCGCAACTGGCGCATCAAGGGAGGAGAACTCGATCTCGTTGCCGAAGACGGCGGCGAGATCGTTTTCGTAGAGGTGAAGACGCGGCAGGGGAGCGCCTACGGCTTTCCGGAGGAGGCGGTCACCTTCGCCAAGCGGCAGCGGCTGCGTTTCGCCGCGCATGCCTATCTTACGGCGCACGGCCTGCACGGCCGACCGTATCGGTTCGACGTCATTTCCGTCACGGTGCCCCGCCTTGGTCCGCCCAGGCTGGCGCGTTTTCGCAGCGCGATCGGCGAACGCGGATGACGCCGCGACGGTTGACATCGGCCCGAAAAAGGGGTACCACGACACAAGGTCCGTTCCTTGAGAAAGGCAGGTAAACGATGGGATATGCCTCCATCCGTCTGTTGTTGCTCCTCGCCGTGGCGATCGCCGCCACCGCCTTCACTTTCCGCTTCGCCTGGAAGCAGGAAGTGATCGGGCGCAAACATGCCACCGTCTGCGCGGCGCTGTTCCTGTTGGGAGCGTTGAGCTTGGTGCCCGGCGTCCGCGAAAGGGCGACGGCGATTTCTTGGCCCGACGACGAAACGGCCGGACGTTGGCTGTTGTTCTCCACTATGGGTTTTGCCGTGCTTCTCGGCCTGCTGCTTTCGGGCAAGCGGGCGTTGAGGGATTTGGCTGCCGGCACGGCCGCGCGATTGCGCCTGGCCGTGGAGGAATTCCGCGATCCGAGGCTGCGGGCCATGAACGTCTGCATCCGCCGCTATCAGCGCGCGCTGCGGATTTTGGCCAGGCCGGTTCCCGGAAGGCCGCATCGCCTGCAGCGCAATCGGCTGTACGTGGCCGCCACCCTCCGGCGGATCAGCGACGAGGACATCAAGGTCCTGGCCGACAGCCTCAACGTCTCCATGTTCGGGGGCATTGCGTCGGCCGATCGTCTGGTCGCTTTCCTTCAGGAGGAGCGGCAGATGGCCTTGGCAGACCTGACTGCCGCCAGCGGTCATCTTGTCCGCCTCACCAGGTTGGCCGAGCAGATCCGTCGCGGCATTGCCGCGCGGCAGGAAAGAGGGGCGCAATGAACAAGATCGCCGTGCTTTGTGACATCGGCAACGTCGCTGTCAATTTCGACAACCGCCGCACGGACGTCGCGCTCGCGAAGCTGTCCGGCAGTTCCCAGGACGAAGTGCACCGCACGGTCTTCCGCAAGGGTCAGGCGCTGATCCGCCGCTACGAACGCGGCGATGTCAGCTCCGAGCAGTTCCGTCGGATGATCTGCGCCCGGCTGAACGTCACCAAGAGGGAGATGCCGTCCGACGATGCCTTCTTTGAGGCTTGGGCGGACGTGTTCGCACCGAACCGCCGGCTGATGGCCAGGCTCAACGTGCTCCGCACGGGCGGCGTGATCGTCGCCGCGGTCTCGAACATAGACGAAATGCGCCATCGCAAGCTGGCGCAGCTGCGGTTCCTGGACTGTTTCGACGAGCTGCTGCTCTCATACCGGGAGGGCCTTCGCAAGCCTTCGAAAGAGCTGATGATCCGCGCCTTGAGCCGGTGCGGCGCCTCCGCCGAGCAGGCGGTTTTCATCGACGACCTCGAAGAGAACCTGATTCCGGCGGCCAAGATCGGCATCGCCACGCACTTGTTTGCTGGCAACGAGGGGCTCGAGCTTTTTCTCGAGTCACATGGGCTTTAGCGCCCAGTCCGGCTTTTGCCGGATTTTTGTTTTGCCGGTCGGCGTTTGACCGTCAAAAGGGGGATTGCTACGGTCATTTCGGTTCTCTTGCCCAAGGAGGCAATCATGGCCACCACGTTCTTTGCGCTCCTCCTGGCGGTCTTCGTTCCGATCATCGGGTTGCGCTTCGTGCTGCTCCGCTACGCGCCGTCCCCGATGGCTCGTCAGCTGCGCATGTTGCAGCTGAACGTGGCCCTGCAGCTGTTCCGTGACCGCATACTGTACTTGCGCAGGAGGGAGTTGCGTGCGCTGTACCCTTATCGCAAGTGCATCCGCGAACTGCAGACCGCCGTCATTTTGCGTGATGCGTTCGAAAAACGGGCGGCCGCGCACGGGCCGAAGCTGGAACTGCTGGCCAGGCAAACCGAGGAGTACGCTATCATCGACCGATATTACGAACGGAAGCTGCGGCAGGCGGCGGCGTTCTTGGGCGAAATGTCCGACGAGCAGCTCCAAGCCATCGCCACGTCCATTCGGGACGAGCTGCTGGAGGGGCTGGTTCCCGTCAGCACGGTGGCGGACTTCCTCAAGGAAGAGCGCCAGGTCATCAAGGAGTCGAGCCACATGGCCGTCGGCCATTACGGCCGAATGACGGCCAGGATGCGCGAGATCCGGAAGGCCATACTGTTAAGTGCCATCAGGGGGCTTGCGAAGCGTCGCTGATTGGTGTAGAGTCTCTTCATAGACCTGTTTCATCAATGAAACTGGTCCTTTTTTTAGCCAAAATTGCCATGCAATTTTGGCGCAACGGCACGCAAGGCTCGGACATGGGCTGTGGCACTGGGTCGCAGGGAAGTCAGGGATGAGCGGCTGCCGCGATTACCAGAACCGTAACGCATCACTATGTCCTCACCTATCAGCCAGGCCATCAAGCAGATCAGCGAAGAGAAGAACATCTCGGCCGATTCGGTCATCGAGACCATCGAGGCCGCGCTCGCCGCCGCCTTCCGCAAGGACTTCGGCGACAAGAACCAGAACCTCAAGGTGAAGTTCGACGCCGAGTCGGGCGAGTTCGACGTCTTCGACGTGAAGACCGTGGTCGAGGACCAGGAGCTTCCGCCCGAAGAGGAGGCCGTCGAGGAGAAAGAAGAGGAACGCCCCCGCGGCAAGCGCGGCGCCCCCGAACCGCACCTCGTCGAGATCGCCGAGGACGAGGAGAAGAAGTTCAACCCCAAGACCGAAATCATGATCACCGCCGCCCGCGAAACCCTGAAGAAGGACGCGGAGATCGGCGACGAGATCCGCACCCAGCTCGAGGTGCCTGCCGCCTTCGGCCGCATGGCCGCGCAGACCGCCAAGCAGGTCATCATCCAGAAGATCCGCGAGGCCGAGCGCAACAAGCTCTTCAACGAGTTCAAGGACCGCGAGCACGAGCTCATCAACGCCACCGTGCAGCGCCGCGAAGGCCGCGCCGTGCTGATCGACCTGGGCCGCAGCACCGCCATCCTGCCTCCCGAGGAGCAGATCGCCACCGAGCGCTACAACTCCGGCGACCGCGTCAAGGTGTTCGTCACCGACGTCCGCATGACCACCCGCGGTCCGGAAGTGGTCGTCTCGCGCGCCCATCCGGAAATCGTCCGCAAGCTTTTCCTTCTCGAAATCCCCGAAGTCGCCGCCGGCGTGGTCCAGATTCACGGCATCGCCCGCGAGGCCGGCTCGCGCTCCAAGGTGGCGGTGTCGTCGACCCAGGAGAACGTCGACCCGATCGGTTCCTGCATCGGCCAGCGCGGCACGCGCATCCAGACCGTCATCAGCGAGCTGGGAGGGGAGAAGATCGACATCATCCAGCATGATGCCGACGTCGCCAAGTTCATCGCCAACTCCCTCTCGCCGGCCAAGGTCACGGCCATCGAGCTCAACGAGGAGACCCGCACCGCCGACGTTCGCGTCCCCGAAGATCAGCTTTCGCTGGCTATCGGCAAGGGCGGCCAGAACGTCCGCCTGGCTTCCCGCCTGACCGGCTGGAAGATCAACATCCGCGAGGCTTCCTCTCCGGAGGGCGAAGTCGCCGCTGCTGCCGAACCGGCCGGCGAAGGTGAAACGATGGAAGAGCCCGCCGCTCCCGTACAGGAAGTGCCGCTCTCGGCCCTCGCCGAAACTCCGGCCGTCGAGAAACCCAGCGAGGAATAAGGAGACGGCTGAATAAGCTCCTATGATCCATCTTTGGAATCTCATCTTCGCCCAGCCCATCTTCAACCTGCTGATTTTCCTGTACGACGTCGTTCCCGGCCATGACATCGGCCTGGCCATCATCCTGCTGACCGTCCTGGTCAAGGCGATCCTTTGGCCGCTGTCCGGACAGGCGCTGCGCTCGCAGAAGGCGTTGGCCGACCTGCAGCCCAAGATGGAGGCGCTCAAGAAGGAATACGGCGACAAGCAGGAGGAGCTGGCCAAGGCCATGATGGCCCTGTACTCCAAGGAGAAAGTCTCGCCGTTCTCGTCCTGCCTTCCGCTGCTGATCCAGCTGCCGGTGTTCATCGCGCTGTATCACGCGCTGAATCTGGGACTGAAGTCCTCCGGCTTCGATACGCTTTATCCGTTCGTGCGCAATCCGGGCACCATCACGCCGACGCTGTTCGGCATCGTCGACATCGCCAAGCGTTCGATTCCGCTGGCCATCGCCGCGGCTGCCGCGCAGTTCGTGCAGGCCAAGATGATGATCACCCGCCAGCAGCCCAAGAAGACGCCGGGCGCCAAGGACGAGGAGATGCTGGCCGTGATGAACAAGCAGATGCTCTACATGATGCCCGCCATGACCCTGTTCATCGGCTGGAAGCTGCCGGGCGGCCTGGCCCTGTACTGGCTGATGCAGAACGTGCTGACCATCGGGCAGCAGTGGTGGTATTTTCATCGCGGCAGCAGCAAGAAAAATGAAGTCGTGACCAAATAGCCTATGCAGTACCGTGACGTCGAACTCCGCGGCATCCCCGTGATCACCCGCAGCGGCCAAAAGCTGGGCAAGCTGTCGGCCTACGTGATCGATGCCGAGCATCACGAGGTGGCCCAGTACGTGGTGACCCGTTCCAGCCTGCTGGCCAGGATTTTGCCCGACGAACTGCTGGTGCATCGGTCGCAGGTGGTCTCGTTGGATTCGGAAATGATGGTCGTGGACGACAACGTCATCACGGAAAAGGCGGCCGAACGCAAGATGGCGCATCCGGCAGAGACCGCGCCGGCCAGCGGCGCTTCGGCCTCGACTGCCGCCTCGACAATCCGGAACTGAACGCGCTGCCCGAATGCGACGGACGTGCTACGATGGCGAGTGGATATCCACTCGCCGTTTTAGTTCGTATGGCCGACGCGCGACTGCGCAATTCGCTTCTGGCAACGCTGGCTTTTTTCGATTTGTTCGACTACCCGCTGACGTTTGCCGAGCTGCTGCGGCATCGCTACAGGCTGGAAGGGGAAGGCATCGCGGAGGCTTGGAACGCCTCGGACGCGCTCGAAACCCTCAAGGACAGGGCGTTCGGACAGAAAGACGGTTTTTATTTTTTGGCCGGACGTGAGGACGCCGCGGCGACGCGCCAGCGGCGTTTCCGGCTCTCGGAAAAAAAACAGGCGCGGGCCAGGCGCGTGGCCGCGTTCCTGCGCTGCCTGCCGTCCGTGAGGATGGTGGCGGTCTGCAACAGCCTGGCCATCGCCAACGCCGACCACGAGAGCGACATCGACCTGTTCGTGGTCTGCGCTTCCGGGACGTTGTGGGCCACGCGCCTGCTGGTCGTCGGGGCGCTGGCCCTGCTGGGGCTGCGTCCCACCGAAGAGTCGCACGCCGACAAGGTCTGCATGAGCTTCTTCGTGTCCGAAGCGGCGCTCGACCTCTCGCGCTATGCCCTGCAGCCCGGCGACACCTATCTGCGCTACTGGATCGCCACGCTGGTGCCCGTGTACGACCGCGACTCCACTTACGTCCGTTTCATGAATGCCAACGCCTGGACGCACGATCTTCTCCCGGGCACCCGTTCCGATGCCGTCACGTCCGCAGTTACGGAAGCGCCGCGCTGGTCGGCGCCGTTGTTCCCGCTGCTTCGCGCCGCGGACGCGCCGGCACGCCGGCTGCAGATGCGGAAATTCCCGGCGCAGATCGCCTCAATGGCCAACCTCGACAGCCGCGTCGTGATTTCCGACGACGTGCTCAAGTTCCACGTCGGCGACCGCAGGGCCGAGTTTGAAAGGCGTTTCCGCGACAAGTTGCGGCAGCTCGGCGTCGGCGCGCCTTCGGCGCCGCCGGTAGTAGAGACGGTTCGAGAACTCGCTGCAGCAGGAGCCTAGCCGAGCGTTCGCATGCCCACCCGACTCAAAAACTGGCTCAAGACCTTCACCCTGCGCGAAGTCACCGCGCTCCTTTTCACCGTTCTGGCGATGTTCGCGCCGAGCGGTACGCGCTACATCCTGTACACGGGGCAGATCCTCGGTCATCCGGTGGAGCCGGGGACGGTCAGCCTGTTCGGCATGCAGCTGGTGGCCGTCGCCTTCGCGGTGCTGGCCTTTTGGCCGCACGGCTGGAAAGGCGTTTCTGACGTCGCACGCACGCCCATCGGCCTGTTTGCGGGGTGCATCGCGTTGGCCGCGCTGCTCTCGTCGTTCCAGGCCGTCGATCCGCTGGCCGGCATGACCTCGGCCTCGTTCGTCATCACCGGCGTGGCGGTTTTCTACGGCATCATCATGTTCCGCCCCGACGCGCGCGAGGTGCTTACCTCGTTCGTGGGCGGCGCCATCTTCCAGACCATGATCGGCGCCTATCAGTTCCTGACGCAATCCGCTTTCGCTTCCAAGTGGCTGGGCATGGCCATGCATTCCGCCGATCAGCTCGGCGCATTCGTGGTGGAAACGCCGAGCGGCCGCTGGCTCCGCGCCTACGGCTCGCTCTCGCACCCCAACGTCTTCGGCCTGTACGTGGCCATAGGCCTGCTTATGGCCATCGGCTTGGCGGCCTACCGCGGGCATGGCAAGCACATGCATTATTTCGCGTTCATGCCCTTCATTACCATGGGCCTGCTGTTCTCGTTCTCGCGCAGCTCCATCCTAGCGTTCGCCGCCGGTTTCGTCTGGCTGACCATCAGCGCCTACGGCAGCAACGCCGCTCCCGATTACCGGCGCGTGATGGTGCCGTCGTTCATCATCATCGCCGTCACCATCGTGGTGATCGGCTACTTCTATGCCGATCCGCTGCGCACACGCTCGACCGCCGAGGGGAGGCTGGAGGTCCAGTCCATCACGGACCGCGAAAATCAGTACGAGGACGCGCTCTCGCTCATTTCCCGCCACATGTTCACGGGCGTCGGCATCGGCCAGATGCCGCTGGCGCTGGCGCGCGAGACGGCCACCGCCCGCAACTGGTTCCAGTATGACTACGTCCACAACGTGCCGATCCTGGTCGCCGCCGAAACGGGATTGCTCGGCCTGGGCGTGTGGCTGGCGTTCGTCTTCATGACGCTCGTGGCGATCCGCAACCGCCTCAAGCACAACCTGCTGGTCGGCTACGGCGTCACCGCCTATGCGGCCGCGTTCATCGCCATGCTCGTCGCGGCGATGTTCGATCACTTCCTGTGGAGTTCGTGGTTTGGTCAGTTGCTATTCTGGATGGTCGCAGGGTTGCTGCACTCGACCTATCTTGAGATCAGGATGCCGCCGCAAAAGCCCGCGCCGTCGGCCGAAGAAAAAGAAAAAACTCCGACCCAAACCGCAAGCGCGGGATAGGGCGGAGCCTTGGTTCAAAGATCCGATGCCTCGAGCGCATCGGGGTTTGGCAGCTGGATGGTCTTACCGCATTGCGGACAGTGCGCGTAGCGGTAGGGGACCAAGTCGTCCGGGTCCCGACCGGAGATGATGTCGGACGACGTGAGTCCTACCTCGTAGTGGCAGTGACTGCATTCGACTTTGATTTCGCCAACCGGCTCTTTGCTGATTACGCGGGCCATGTTTCCCTCCGACGTGCCCAAGGTTAGCATAAAAAAGGTCATCGGTCAATCCCACCTTGACGAAACGTCGGGGTGTTTTATTATATTGGCACTCCGTACCAATGAGTGCTAAGCTCTCGGACGGTAAAGCAAATAACCCGATTTTCACGCCTATGCAGGTAAAACCGCTCAATGACCGCGTGCTGGTGAAGCCCCTCTCCAAGGAGCAGGCCACCGCCACCGGCATCATCATTCCCGACACTGTCGAGAAGGAAAAACCCGAAAAAGGCGAAGTCATCTCCGTCGGTCCCGGCAAGCTGCTCGAGAACGGTTCGCGTTCCGCGATGACCGTGAAGGCGGGGGACAAGGTGATGTTCAAGAAGTATTCTCCGGACGAGATCAAGGTCGATGGCAAGGAACTGCTCATCCTCGAAGAGTCCGACATTCTCGCAATCATTGAATAACTATGGCCAAGCAAATCCTCTTTACCGAACAGGCCCGCGAAAAGATCAAGAAGGGCGTCGACAAGCTCGCCAACGCCGTCAAAGTCACGCTCGGCCCCAAGGGCCGCAACGTGGTGATTGACCGCGGCTACGGTTCGCCGATGGTCACCAAGGACGGCGTCTCCGTCGCCAAGGAAATCGACCTCGAAGACAAGTTCGAAAATGTGGGAGCGGAGCTGGTAAAAGAAGTCGCCTCCAAGACCAACGACGTCGCCGGCGACGGCACCACCACCGCCACCGTCCTGGCCCAGGCCATCTATGCCGAGGGTTCCAAGATGGTTGCCTCCGGTGCCAACCCGATGACTCTCAAGAAGGGCATCGAGCGCGCCGTCGAGGCCGTGGTCGGTGAGCTGACCGGCAAGATCTCCAAGGCCATTTCCGGCAACGAGATCGAGAACGTCGCTTCGATTTCCGCCAACGATTCCGAGATCGGCAAGATCATCGCCGAGGCGATGAAGAAGGTCGGCGACAACGGCGTCATCACCGTCGAGGAATCGCAGTCCTTCGGCATCGACACCGAAGTGGTCGAAGGCATGCGCTTCGACAAGGGCTACGTCTCCGCCTACATGGTCACCAACGCCGAGCGCATGGAAGCCGAATACGCCGACGCGCATATTTTGGTCACCGATAAAAAGATTTCCTCGATTCAGGAGATTCTGCCGCTGCTCGAGAAGGTCGCCCAGACGGGCCGCAAGGAAATCGTCATCATCGCCGAAGACGTCGACGGCGAGGCGCTTCCGACGCTCGTCTTGAACAAGATTCGCGGCACGTTCAACGCCTTGGCCATCAAGGCTCCCGGCTTCGGCGATCGCCGCAAGGAAATGCTCAAGGACATCGCCGTTTTGACCGGCGCCAAGCTCATCACCGAGGAACTCGGCTTGAAGCTTGAGGATGCCAAAATCGAGGACTTGGGCCGCGCCCGCAAGATCGTCGCCACCAAGGACAACACCACCATCGTCGACGGTTCCGGCGACAAGAAACTGATCGCCGATCGCGTCGCCCAGATCAAGAAGGAACTGGAAGCCTCCGACTCCGAGTTCGACAAGGAGAAGCTGCAGGAACGCCTGGCCAAGTTGGCCGGCGGCATCGGCGTCATCAAGGTCGGTGCGGCCACCGAGACAGAGATGAAGGAGAAGAAGCAGCGCATCGAGGACGCCATCGCCGCCACCAAGGCCGCGGTGGAAGAAGGCATCGTCCCCGGCGGTGGCGTGGCGCTGATTCGCGCCGCGAAGGCGCTCGACGCCATCAAGGGCGACACCATGCCGCACGACGAATACTCGGGAGTGCAGCTGGTGAAGCGCGCACTCGAAGAGCCTCTTCGCCAGATCGCCGCCAACGCGGGTCAGGACGGCTCCGTGGTCGTGGCCGAGGTCAAGAAGACCGACGGCGCCATGGGCTACAACGCCGCCAGCGACAAGTACGAGGACATGGTCAAGGCCGGCGTCATCGACCCCACCAAGGTCACACGCTTCGCCTTGCAGAACGCGTCCTCCATCGCCTCGCTGCTCCTCACCACCGAATGCGTTGTGACGGACATTCCCAAGAAGGAAGAGGCGGCGGCCGGCGGCCATGGCGGTCACGGCGGCATGGGCGGAATGGATTTCTAAGACGGAAAAAGCCCGCTTCGGCGGGTTTTTTGATTGCAAAATGAGGTTGTTTCGTGTGTACTGCGGTTGCAAGACACGGAGGAGTCATGAGCCTTGCAAAGTGTGAAGCGTTCTATCTACGGCATTACCGGCTGGTCATTCCATTCATTCTCGTCGTGAGCGGGCTGCTCTGGCTGTTCGTCGGCGAGAAAGTCGCCGCCGTGACGTTCATGTGCCTTCTCGGGGCGGACATCGCCATGGTTTTTCTCATCCTCTTTCGCGCAATGAGAAAGGAGAAGAAGTAATGGCCAAGAAGGAAGTCGAACTCGATTTCCAGGCGTTCATCGCCTCGATCGAGAATTGGGACGGCGCCAATCCGCCGTTCGACGAAGCCGTGCGCTCGGCGCTGCTGCACGCGCAGCTTATGGGGCGCGGCGACGCCTTTCGCCGCGAACTCAGCGAGACGCTCGAAATCTCCGGCACGACCATCTCGCGCTATGCGGCAGGCGTGGCCCGACCGATGGGAAACGTCTCGGCCATGGTCGTACGCGAATCGCACAAGATACTGGTCGCCCTTTACGAGCAGGCGGTGAAGAGCAACAACGCCATGGTGCTGTTCATGCGCCACGTCGGCGAAGGCTGCTCGGACGACGACTAATCGCATCATCTTGGGCCCGTTCGGGTCCTTTTTTATTGCTAAAACAGGCAGTCCTATTGAAAATACGGGTCAAAAACGATATACTGCACCCGAGAAGCATTAGCGTACCCGTATGGAAGAAATGAAGCCCGAGGAGAAAACCGAGGAAGAAAAGACCTTCGTCATGCCGGAGCAGCCCTCCCTGACCGACAAGGACAAGGAGCGCATCATGGCGGCGATGTCGTACATCGGCATTCTCTTCGTGGTGCCGCTGTTTCTGGTACGCCGCAAGTCGTCGTTCTTGACCTTCCACCTGCGACAGGGCATGGTGCTGTTCTTCATTGAGGCGATTTTCACGGCCATTCCGGTGCTCGGCTGGATGATGCTCTTCCTGCCCATCGTGGCCTCGATCTACGGCATGCTGCAGGCCTACATGGGCCGCGAATGGGAGCTGCCGTTCATCGCAAAGTACGCCCGCCGCATCAACTTGTAATCCGCATGCTTAAGCAACACCTCCACGACATCGAAGAGCTCGGCCAGCGCGTCTCCGCCACGTGGGGGTTGCTTTGACCTGGACAAGACCAAGAAGGACATCGAAGCCACGGAATGGGAAACGCAGCAGCCCGATTTTTGGAAGGACCAGCAGCACGCCCAGCAGGTGAGCCGCAGGCTGGCCGACCTTCGCGACTACCACGGCAAATGGGAAAAGCTCCGGTCCTCGACCGCCGAGCTTTTTGATTTCACCAAACTGGTCGTCGAGGAGGACGCCGACAACCCGGAGGTCGACGCCGACATCGGCCGTCAGCTGGCCGAACTTCAGAAGACCTTCGCCTCGCTGGAGTTCACCACCCTGATGGGCGAGCAATACGACGAGAACGACGCCATCGTGGCGATTCATGCCGGTGCCGGCGGCACCGACGCCCAAGACTGGGCCGAAATGCTGATGCGCATGTACCTGCGCTACGCCGAACGCAAGGGCTGGACCGTGAAGATGATGGATGAATCGCGCGGCGGCGAAGCCGGCATCAAGAGCGCCATGTTCTCGGTATCCGGACGCTACGCCTACGGCTACTTCAAGGCCGAAGCGGGCGTGCACCGCCTGGTGCGCCTGTCGCCGTTCAACTCCGACCAGCTGCGCCAGACCTCCTTCGCCTTGCTCGAAGTGCTGCCCGACCTGGGAGACATCGAAGAAGTGAAGATCGATCCCAAGGACATCCGCATCGACACCTACCTGGCCGGCGGCCACGGCGGCCAAGGCGTGCAGACCACCTACTCTGCAGTGCGCATCACGCACATGCCCAGCGGCTTGGTCGTCACCTGCCAGAATGAGCGCTCGCAGACGCAGAACAAGGAAACGGCCATGCGCATTCTGCGCGCGCGCCTGCACAAGTTGTACCTTGAGGAGCGCGCCGCCGAAAAGAAGAAGCTGCGCGGCGAGTTCACCAGCGCCGAGTGGGGCAACCAGATCCGATCCTACGTGCTGCATCCGTACCAGATGGTGAAGGATCACCGCACCAAGCACGAAACCGCCGACACCCGCGGCGTGCTCGACGGCGATCTCGACCCTTTCGTGGAGGCCTACCTGAAGCAGCTCAAGAGCGGGGGAAAGATGACTCCGGACAAGGACGTGGATTAGCACATCCCGCTCCTCCGAGGGGTGCGGAAATAAAGAAGACCCCGCGTATCCAAGCGGATAGCGGGGTCTTTGCGTTCAGCGGTCGATGCCCATGCAGTCGATGGCGATCTCGATGCGATCGCGTTCGGGCGTGCCATTCGGGAACAGGGACCGCCAGTGGGCGATGATGCTGTCCACGGCTTCGCGTTCGCGTATTTCCTTGCTCGGCTGATGGTAGTGGTTGCCCAGCACCAGCGGGACGCCGAGGTCGAGCATGACGTAGCGCAGGTCGGCGACGGCAATCATGTCGAGGACGAAGTCGATGTCCTCCATTCCGCCGATACGGTCGCAACGGGCGTCGAATCCTCCGAAAAGGAAGCCGA
Source organism: uncultured Gammaproteobacteria bacterium (assembly GCA_964491475.1). Lineage (GTDB taxonomy): Bacteria > Patescibacteriota > Patescibacteriia > SG8-24 > SG8-24 > JAHFIW01. The sequence continues at coordinate 131,253 of CAZBFO010000002.1, forward strand.
ACGCCTCGATGCGGATGAGCATTCCCGTGTTTCGGGGATGCCGGTAAGATCGGCCGAGGCTGACGACGTTGCCGTCCTGACGGCCTTCGAAGGTCGTGCCGACCACGCCGACCGATTCGTCATCGGTCGCCGCGTCCAACATGCGTTCGACGTGCTCGGCCGTGAACTTCGCCTCAACCGATACGGTGAACACGAAACGGAAGCGGAGCTTTCGGTCTCGGATGTTGGCCATCCTCACCGCCATGAGGGCGATGTTGAGGGCGTTGGCCCAGGAGTATCCCTCCTGCATTTCGATCAACTGGACCCGCCCGTTCTCGAGGTGTGCGCCGAGGAAGTGCCGCGTCGCTCCCTTGTCCCGTGCGGCGTCGGTGACCACGATGATCTTGCCGATGCCCATCGCAGACAGCGAACGGACCTGTTTTTCGACATATTTGTTGTTGAATGACCGGACGATGGCGCAGGTAGATGAGAGCTTGCCTTGCATTGTGTCTCCATTGCCCCATTCGAGGGCGCAGGTTGTCGATTTCTTGGCGTCACCGCGGCCCATTTGAGGCCGAGGGACGGTCTTTGGCGTATCCCAAAAGACATTAAAATATAGCACATTTCGGCCCTTTTGTCAATCTTGCTATGGCATATTTTTTGGCTTAATAAAGCCATTTTTTTATTTTGACAGGGTAAGGAAAAATGTGTATTTTGAGGAGGATATGCCAAAATCACCTTCAAAAGGAACGGTCATTGTTACTGGGGGTGCCGGATTCATCGGTTCTCACCTGGTTGAGCGGCTGCTCAAAGAGGGCTATAGGACGGTCGTGATCGACGACCTGTCGTCCGGTCAAAAAAAGTTTGTTCCGGCGAAGGCGAAGTTCGTGTTCATGAACATAGTCGATCCGCGAATCAGCGAGGTGTTCAAGAAGGAGAAGCCGGTCTACGTCTTTCACCTCGCTGCGCAAATCAACGTACGTCATTCCGTGCAGAACCCCATCCGGGACGCCGAAATCAACATCCACGGTTCCCTGCGGGTGCTTGAGGCGAGCGTGCATGCGGGAGTGAAGAAAATCATCTTCTCGTCTTCTGGCGGAGCCATCTATCACGGACTAAACGTTCGCCCGACGCCGGAGAACGTGCCGTGCATGCCGCTCTCCCCCTATGGCGTTGCAAAGCTCGCCTTTGAACTGTACTTGCATACTGCCTGCCACAACTACGGCATGAGATACGCAGCGCTTCGCTACGCCAACGTGTACGGCCCTCGCCAGAGCCTGAAAGGGGAGGCGGGTGTAATCAGTTTCTTCATCCGAAAACTGCTGGCACGAGAGGTTCCCGTGATTTTCGGCGACGGCGAACAGACGCGCGATTTCGTCTACGTCGACGACGTGGTCGAGGCGAACATCCGTGCCATGCGGACTTCAGCCCACGGCCCCTTCAATATCGGAACCGGCATCGAGACGTCCCTGCACGACGTGGCTGAGCTGATCAGGAAGGAACTCAACACTGATATCGAGTGCGACCACGGTCCGGCGGTCGTCGGCGAAGAACGAAACAGCTCGTTGGACTGCACTGCGGCGAACATGGCCTTCAAGTGGCGACCGAAGGTCAACATCAATAAGGGGATCGCCAGGACCGTTGCCTGGTTCCGGAATAATGTCTGACATGCGCACGCTGAAGATTGATCGCCGTCGCGTCGCGAAGCGCACGCTCGTCGAAGTCGAGCATGTGCTTCGTGAGGGCGACGTCATCGCCTTTCCCACCGAAACCGCCTACGGGCTCGCGGCCGACCCGCGCAATCCCAAAGCCGTGCGCAAGGTCTTTCTCGTAAAAGGTCGGTCGTTGGCGAAGGCACTGCCATTCGTGGCCGCCTCGGCTAAGGACGTTGTCCGGCACTTCGCGCTGACCCCCGCCGCGCTTCGGTTGGGCCGAAAACATTGGCCGGGACCGTTGACCATAGTGCTGCCTTTCAAAAAGGGGAGCCCTTTGGCACGGGTCGCACGGACCTCCGGCCAGAAGACGGGCGCGGTGCGCGTGCCGGCATCCGCCTGGGCGCGGGCCGTGGCTGCCGCAGCTGGCGGCATCGCCACTTCCACCTCGGCGAACGTCTCCGGTGACAGCACCGTCTACGCCGCCGCAGAAGTCCTCGCCTCGTTCCGCGGCCGGCGACACGCTCCTGCGCTGGTGCTCGACGCCGGCAAGCTGCCCAAGCGCGCGCCTTCGACCATCGTCGCTTTCGAAAAAGGAAAAGCCGTCGTCCTGCGGCAGGGGACGGTCAAGATATAAACGCCTATGCCATCAGGAAGCCTTCGCGGTTACGTCGAGCATTACTTCGCCCCGCACCCCTCGCAGCAGGTGCGCGAGCTTTTCGCTTCCTCGGCCATTTTGAATTTCGCCACCAGCGCCATCGCGCTGTTCGAGCCGTTGTACTTGCACTCCATTGGCTTCTCAATTCCGAAGATTCTTTTGTTCTACGCGGCGCTCTACGTTTTGTACTTTTTCATGCTGCCGCTGGGCGGACGCATCTGCCGTCGCCACGGGTACGAACACACCATCCTGTTCAGCTCGCCGTTTCTGATCCTTTGGTACATTTCGCTTTTCGCGATTCCGTGGCACCCGGCCTTTGCGGTCGTGGCCCTCATCGCGCTGGTGTTCCAGAAAATCCTGTATTGGCCGGGGTATCACTCCAATTTCGCCACGTTCAGCTCCAAATCGGAGAGCGGCCGCGAGGTTTCCAACATGGCTGCGATTGCCGGCATCGCCGCGGTCATCGCTCCGGCCGTCGGCGGCGCGGTCATCGCCGCGTTCGGGTACAGGACGCTCATCGTCGCCGTCGCCTTCTTGATCCTGCTCTCCAACATTCCGCTGCTGCGCACGCCGGAGCTGTACGAGCCGAAGAGCTTCGACTACGCCGCCGCGCTCGGGCGTCCGTTCGAAAAGAAGAACCGCCGGCGCACCGCCGCGTTCGTCGGTTTCGGCGAGGAGCTCGTCGCGCTGGTCGCCTGGCCGCTGTTCATGGCCACCGTCTTTTCCAGCCTGACCTCTCTCGGCATCGTGGTGTCGTTGGCGATGCTGCTCAACGTCGTCGCGATCCTGTACATCGGCCGCATCAGCGACGAGGGCGATCCCGTCTCGGTGCTGCGCAGCGGCGTGCTCTACGACGTGGCTTCGTGGATCATCCGCCCGCTCACCACCGGCGGCCTCGGCGTGTTCCTGATGGACTCGTTCTACCGCGTTTCCAAGAACATGCTCGGCTTGCCGCTGGTGGCGCTGATGTATCAGGAGGCTCGCGACGGCGTCACCATGGAGTCAGTGGTGCACTTCGAAATGTCGCTTTCCATCGGCAAGGCCGTCGCCGCGCTGATCGCTGCCGCCATCCTTTGGAAATGGCCCACCGCCTGGCCGGCAGTATTCATTTTGGCCGGCGTTTTTGCGGCCTTTTACGCCTTCATGCCGCGTAAGGTGCTGGCCGCTGCGGTCGAATCCTCCGTCCAATGACTTCCGCAGAACTTCGCGCACTGCTTGAGCCGCACGGCATCCGTCCCGTCCATGATCGGGGTCAGCATTTTCTGCTGGACGAGCGCGTGGTCGAGAAGATGGTGGCGGCTGCGGCCGTAAGGTCCGAGGACCGGGTCTTGGAAATCGGTCCCGGCCCCGGCATTCTCACGGAAAAACTTTTGGCCGCGGGTGCGCGCGTCGTCGCCGTGGAAATCGATTTGAAACTGCGCTCCCTCCTCGCGCGGCGTTTCGGCGAAAATAAAAACTTCACCTTGCTCGACGGCGACGTTCTCGGTTTTTCGAACGACGCGCTTTTTTCGCGCGGAGAAAAATACAAACTGGTCGCCAATCTTCCGTACGGCATCACTTCGGAAACGTTCAAAAAATTTTTGCTGGAATCGCCGCAGCCCGAGTCGATCACGGTGATGATTCAGCGAGAGGTCGCTGACCGCGTGCTGGCGAAGCGGGGGAACATGAGCAGCATTGCCGTCATGGTGCAGACCTACGCCGAGGCGGAGAGAGTGACCAACGTGCCGCGCAGCGCGTTCCTGCCGCCGCCGAAAGTCGACTCTGCGGTTATCCACATGAAGCGAAAATCCGAGACCGAACTCGGCGAGTTCTTCGGGCATCTTTCCCCAGACCGTTACTTTTCGATCGTCAGGGCCGGTTTTGCCGAGCGTCGCAAGCAGCTCAAAAACACCTTGCGTACTGTCGAGAACGATGAAAGTAGGCTAAAACAAGCCTTTTTGAAAGCCGGCATCTCTCCTTCAAGCCGACCAGAGGAATTGAGCGCGACAGACTGGAAAGCGCTCGCTGACGCGCTTACGTTTTAGGCAAAAAACTGGTACGATGTTCCGGTAGCTGCCCGTCCAAGCGGCGTGGTATGCTGGTAACCGAAACCTCTGTGAGCAGCTGGGATTCCATGTCTTCGCATCAGAAGTTGAGTCTCGGGGTTTTTCTCGTTATTGGCGTTGCTGCGATTGTCCTGTGGCCTTTTCTTCTCGGCAAGCAGATTTCCTCGCCGTTCAAGCGCAAGACCGGTTCGGTGGTTTTCAAGACCGCCGAACAGGTGCAGCAGGAACGTGATGATCAGCTTCGGCGGCAGGACACGGACAAGGACGGTCTGAACGATTATGACGAGCTGTACGTTTTCCGCACCAGTCCTTTTTTGGCAGACAGCGATTCCGACGGGATTCTCGACGGCAAGGAGGTCGCTGACAATACCGACCCGAATTGCCCGCAGGGGAAGACCTGCCGGCAGGCGAGCCTGGCCTACGGCACGAAGGCGCCGGGCGACGTGAACGCTCCCGACGATCAATCGGCCGAAGGGGGATCGGCGTCGGGGATGACGTCATCGTCCAGCATCGGCGTGGGCAGCGAGGGCGGCGTCGGAACCGACAGTGCTGCGCAGGGCGGCTCTCCTTCCGCCGATGACAAGCGCTACATGCGGGTGATCACCGAAACGTTCGGTGACCCGAGCCGACTGACGCCCGACAAGATTAAGACCGCGCTCAAGGCGATGTCGGCGGCGGACCTGCGCACGTTTCTCGGAAAACTGGGCATACCGGCAGAGGCGCTCAAGAAAGCCGATGACGCCACCTTGCGCCAGCTGATTAACGACACCCTGAACGAAATGGTTACGCAGAACGACGCCGGCGCGTCCGCGGCAAGCGATGCGAGCGCCGACGCGAACGTGAACGCGCCGTCGCCGACACCGTAGACGACCTTTATCTCGACCGCAATGATTACAGGGAATCACCACGCGAAGCGCCCCGAAGGGGGACGAACGGGGAGGACGACGATGGCGTCGGCATTGCTTTCCGTTCTTCTTTTTGCGGCCGTTGCGGGCATGCTGTTCGCGTCGCCCCGTCCGGCGCAGGCGCAGGGCATTCCCGTCGGCGACTCGATTCTCGAATCCGATGTCATCGCCAGGAACGTCAAGAACACGTTGAGTCAAACGCTTGTCGAAGCTGCAGTCACGTCCGTGGTCAACGGCGTCAATTACTTCACGACGCAGATTGCCTATCAGGCGGCCGTGGCGCTGACCACCTCCTGCAACGGACAAACCGTCTGTTGGGACAGCAAATCGTTCAAGGACGGTTTCAGCCAGGCGTGGCGCGGGGCCATCGGCGAAGCGGTCGGCACCCTTTCGCAACAGTCAGGCCTTACGGCCATGGGATTCAACCTCTGTGCGCCCGGCAAGGCCATCTCGCTGCTCATTCAGTTGGGCATGCTGGACGAGCTGAAACCGCCGCCGCCGAAGTGCGACTATACCGCGCTGACCAACAACTGGGATAACTTCAAGGATTCGCTTGCTCCGGACCAGCTGCTGAATTCTCTCAAACCCACTTTCCAGCCCGGACAGGCGCCTCTCTCGGCATCTTTGCGCATCTTGGACGGCATGGTGGCAATCAAGGAAACGGCCAAGCGCGATGCCATGATGAAGAAGCTCATGAACGCGTCTGCCGGAGGCGGCTTCGATGACATTCGCGATTCGACATCGGGTCGCGTGAAGGCGCCCGCGTCCGTCACGCATGACGAGTTCGTGCGCATGAGGAAGATGCAGCAGGACAACCCGCAGCAGTATTCGGCTTCGTATGCTGCCGGACAAATCGCCTACGGAGCCGTGACTTCGGTCGTCATCAACACGGTGCAGACGTTCGCGCAGACGCTGGTCGCGCGCATGTGGAACCGTCTGGTGAAGGGGCTGCTCTCTACCGAAGAGCTTATTGCGGCGCAGCCGGACCTCGTGCTCGATCCCGACACGCTCCTCAATCCTCCGGGGGTCACCGGACTGGAGCCGGCCCTGATTTCCCGGTCGCAGTCTCCCAAGATTCGCGATGCCGGTCTCACGGATCCGTTGCTCAACTTCACCTCATGCCCCACTGACGGTCGGGCTCCCGATAACTGCGTCATGGACCAGCAATTCGCCAACGCCGTTCGTGTGGCGGGGCTGAATTCGTACACGGTCCGCGAAGCGATCAAGCAGGGTTTGCTGCATGGCGACTGGCCGCTCATTTCCGCCAATGATCAGCCCAAGAACCAGGATCCGTTCTGCTACACCTACGGCTATTGCGAGAGCAACCTGAAGAAGCTCCGTGCCGCCCGCGTCATCTCCATCGGCTGGGAAATCGCCGCCTCGCAAAGCCCCGTGGACAAGCCGTTCTCTCTCAAGCAGGTGGTCGATGAGTTCAACAACTGCAACGACCAAGGTGCGGCCGACGACCAGCATCGCTTCTGCAAAATGATCGATCCCGATTGGGTGCTGACCGTGCCGCTGACGCAGTGTCGTGCCATGGGCTACGGGGAGCAGCTGATCTCGTCCGAGGTCTCGACGCGTTCCGAAATCTGCCTCGACAAGCAGACCTGTCTGAAGCAGGACGACGCCGGCAATTGCATCGGCGGTTGGGGCTACTGTTCGAAAGAGCGCAACATTTGGCGTTTCAACGGTGATTCCTGCCCGGCGCAATTCAACACCTGCCGCGTGCTGACTGCCCGCACGGGCGGCACGCGCAGTTATAACCTGAACACGATCGATCACGGCGTCTGCACCGCCGACAACGTCGGCTGCCGCAGCTACTCCACATCCCTCAATGCCATCAGCTGCAGCTGCGGTCTGAATGGGTGCAAGGACAGCAACGGCGTGGCCGTGGCCGGCACCTGCTCCGATGCCAAGGGCTGCTCATGCTCCGTCACGACGGCATCATGCACGGTGGTGAGAGGCGATTCGTCTTGCACCGTTGCTGACACCGGCAAGGTTTGCCGCTTGCTTCTGGCTTGCGAGAACGCCACGTGCCCCTGCACCGCCTCGGTGACCTGCACGGTCAAAAACGGCGACAAGTCCTGCTCGTCGGTGACCGGCACGGAAGCCGACAGCGGCGATGACTGGCTGCTGGATCCGAAACGCTATTTCAATCAGAAGGCCCAGACCTGCGACGTCTCCAGCGCCGGCTGCACCGCGCTGGTGCGCCTGGCGACCAACCAGTCCCTGAACCTCATCAGGAACGGCAGCTTCGAGCAGCTTGAAGACGGGGATAATAACGGCAACGACGATCACGCCAAGTACTGGACTCCGTTCGCGACCGTTCCGGCCGCCTCGTTCGGCTCTATCATCGCGGACAGCAGCAAGTCCACCACGGGAAGCAATGCCATTTTGGTCAACGGAGCCCGTGCATTCGGCGGCGGTACGAACGACTGCTCCGGTTCCCTCTGCACTGCGGACGACGGCTGTCCCTGCACCGCCGGCGGCCTGTCTTGCAAGATCGTCAAAGGGATGACCAAGTGCACACTGAACCAGAACATCATCCAGACGGACATTCGCGTGCGCGGAAACGCCACCTATACCCTTTCCTTTAACGTCACGCCCGTAGGTGCCGGCGCTGATGCCGGCGCCACTGCCAAAGTTTCGTTCACCGATTTCTTGGGCAATCCGATTTCGCTCGCTGCAGCGGATGCGGTGTCTACCATTACCTATGCCGGCCAGGATCCGACCACCGTTCCCACCGGCACTTGCGACGTGACCGGCGGCAACCTCGAATTCACCTTCAGTGCCACGAAGAACAGCGAGGTCGCGGCCGTCCGTGGTTCCTGCACTTTCGTGGTCCTCAAGGGCATTGCCGGAGCCACCTTGCAATTCCTGGCGTCCGGACCTGGCGCGTACGTGGACGACGTGCAGCTTGAGGAAGGCGGCGGCACTTCTTACCACGACGGGTACGGCGACACCGGCGGCATCGTCGATGCCAGGATGCCTCCGGACTATTTGGGCTGCACCGGCGACGACAGCGACCGTCCGGAATGCGACGCCTTTGCCGGCGTCTGTCGCGAAAGCGAGGTCGGCTGCGACGGGTATACTCCCACCAACGGCGACCCGCGCATTCCGGCAATCACCAGTCCGCAGGACTTCTGCCCGGCGGAGTGCGTCGGCTATGACGTGTTCAAACAAGCCGCCTCCGACTTCGATCAGGAGAAGTTCCCGGTCGCCTTCATCCCGTCGACTGCCAAGGAATGCAGCGAGGCCGAAGCGGGCTGCTCGGAGTTCACCAACATCGATACCGAAGCAGTTTCGTACTATGCGCACCTGCGCATGTGCGTGAAGAGCGACGATCCGTCCGTGAAGGTGTACTACAGTTGGGAAGGTTCCGACACCACCGGTTACCAGCTGCACGTCTGGAACCTCAAGCAGACCACCGCTGCGGTGGATCAGGGGACTCCGGCCGAGTTGGCCGCGTTGCCCTCGCCGACGGCCGCGGACGTCTGTGCCGACGCTGCCTGCGCCAATGCCGGCGTGGCGCCCTGCACGAAGCTTGATGCCAACGCCCAGAACTGCGACAGCAAAGACACCGGCAATGCCGGCGGCAGCACCGTCGGCTACTGCTCGCGCGCCGACATCGATGCCGGCAACTTCGACTGCCGCGAGTTTTACGATGCCGACGGCAATCGCCACTACCGCCTTCTCTCCAAGACGATCATCGCCTCGGCACAGTGCTTCCAATATCGCATCACCACCTCGACGCCGACCGACTGCGCCAACTCCAGCGGACGCTGGGATACCGATAAGGGGCAGTGCATCTATAACGCAGACGTCGGCCAGAGCATTTCCTGCGCAGCCGAGCAGAACAATTGCCGGGCCTACAAGGGCAATGCGGCCACCAACGTGCATACCCTCTTGAGCGACGACTTTGAGGGTGGAGTCAAGAAATGGACGGATTCCACGGATGTCTCGGCGAACGGCTTGGCGCAGTCTCCCGAGTCGGTGACCGTCGGCGGGCATTCCCTTAAGGTGCTGCTGGGAGGCGGAGTGAACCGCATAGCCGGTACGGAAGTGGGCGGCATGGTCGCCTCCGCGCGGAGCTACTCGCTGTCCTTCTGGGCACGCGGTACCGGTTCCGTCTCCGCCTCGCTCCGTGACGCCGTCGTAGATGCGATCTGCACCTTGCCGGCCAGCTGTGATGCCGCCGACGGTTGCGAGTGCACCACCGAGACAGGAATGAAATGCACGGTACAGAAGGGCAATGCCAACTGCACCATTGCCAAGGGCAGCAACCCCGCGCAGAAATTCGCTCCCGACGCGCTGCTCTCGTCCGAGTGGAAGCGGTTCACACTCGGTCCGATCATCGGGCCGTCGACTGCGGGTTGGGGGACCACTCCCACCAAGTTCGAACTGTCGGTGAACGGCATTTGCAGCAACAAGCCTAAAGCCTGCACCACCGCGACTGCCGCCGCGGATTGCGGTGCCGGCACTTGCCTGCAGTCGGACGTTTTCGTCGACAATGTCCAGGTCAAGGAGGTGCAAGACAACATTTACGTCGTGCGCGATTCATGGAAGACTCCCGTTTCATGCGACAGCACCGCAGTCGGCTCGCCTTCGCCGCAGGAAATGCTCGGTTGCAAGGAGTACGCCACCAGCAAGGGCGACAAGGTGGATTTGCGCTCATTCAGCCGCCTGTGCCGTGAAAAGGCCATCGGTTGCTCGGCATACTCCGACACGCGCAACACTCCCGACAATCCCTACGCCGAATCGTTCAACGCGGTTTGCGAGCTGAAGCGCGATGACGGGACGACGCCACGCAGGTGCGGCTATGTCCGCTGCACCGGCCCGGCCGGCAACTGCAACACGTCGTTCGACGGAAAGGCTTACGGCTGCACCATCACTGCCGGCTCCGCGTTCTGCGACGCGCCGATGGCTCCGGATGCTGGCGCTTCCTGCGTCTGCAACTACAACATCCATCACCCGGCCGCTTCCGCGACCGCACCCGTCTTCCTTCCCGAAGTCTGTCGCGTTGCCGTGGGCGAGAGCCAGTGCCGCTTTAAGCTGGACCATTTCGACACTTCCACGCGCGAGGACCAGAACCCCGACCGCGTGAACGTCGAAACGGACCGCCGCGTGTACCTGGTGGCCAGAAACGCCGCGATGTGCGCGGCGAACCAAATCGGCTGCACCTCGCTCGGTCAGGCCAAGCTGACGTATGAGGCGGTGTGCCAGTACAAGAACGCGCCCACCAACAACAAGTGCGGCCTGAAAGCCTGCGCCAAGAGCGGCAAGGCTTGCACGGCCAACGGAGACTGCGCCGCCAACGACGTCTGCGCTCCGACGACCTGCTCCTGCTCGATCGGCAACGCGACTTGCCGAGTGAACTTCGGAGAGGGGAGCTGCACCTTGGCCTACGAGCGCCCGCTCGTCGGCAAGTGGGGCGCCTCCGTCGTCAAGGACCTTCCGGCGCAATACGGCGACATCCTCTGCAAGCAGGAAGCCGACGGCTGCGACGCGTACTCGTCTAGCGACGGCATCCAGTACTTCAAGGACCCGGCCGACCACGTCTGCATGTATAAGGAGGGCGTCGCCTATCAGAACCAGACCGTCAACGGCTGGTTCCGCAAGAGCGATTCGGGCCAGAACTTTCCGTGCTATCCGGAGCTCCGCAAGAACGGCGACACCTTCGAGATCTACAAGAATGCCGACTCGGTCTGCCAGAGCACTACCTGCAGCAATCCGGACGGCTGCGACTGCTACCTGCCCGGCGTGGCGGCGCCCGCCTGCCGCATCCCGTCCGGCGGAACCATCTGCGGATACCAGGGCTGGGTAGGGCAGTGCGAGTCGCAGTACGACCGCTGCCAGGAGTTTGCCGACCCGAGCGTCACCTCGAACGTGAACCCGACCGGTTACCCCTATTACTACATAAAGAACGGGCGATTGGACCTGCAGTCCTGCGCCGGCAGCGTCAGCCTCAAGCAGGGCTGCGTGGCCTTCAAGCAGACCAGCGATCCGTCCAACCTGTACTCCGCGGCCACCAGCTACTATAAGAGCAAGCGTGATGCGCAGAACGGCAAGGTCAGCCCGGTAAACTGCGACCTGGCGCAGCACGATCCGGCTTGCGACTATCGTTGCATGTCCGTGCCGGCCGGCCACTGCTCTGTCACTCAAAAGTACGACTGTCGTGCCGATTCCGACTGTCAGCGCTGCAGCAATAACGAAGCCATCACTTGTACCAGCAACGGCGACTGCGGCGGCGGCACTTGCAGTGCGCCAGGCCAGACCTGCGTCGGCGTCAAAAAGTACACCAGCGCCTGTCAGATCAACACCGACTGCAACGCCGCGCTCGGCGAGACTTGCGTCCAGATCGGCACGGTGGCGAATCCGGTGAGCCCCGGCAACGATGCCAACGTCATCATTCACGTTTCTCCGGACCGCGAATGCTCGGAGTGGCTTGCCTGCACGACATACAGCACCGCTTGGGACGCCTCCAAGGGGCAATACCGCAAGATTTGCTCCGGCTTCGGCCCGTGCACCGAGAACAAGAAACTCGGACAGGTCTTCGACTGCGTTTCGCCGCAGACCGCGCCGAAGACGGTCCTGACCGCCACGGAGTACTCGAAACGCGACGTGTCTTGGGGCGGATACGAGTACTCGGGCTACACCATTCCGGGACGCTTCTCGCCGACTTTCTTGATGCCGCTAAGCATCGTGAAGGGCGTCTGCATGAAGCCGGGATCGCCGCCGACGCCGGTGCCGAACACGACCTGCGTCAACACCAGCGACTGCGGTGCTGGCAATTACTGCAAGCAGCTTTCGGGCGTCTGCCAAAACAGCACCAACGACTGGACGTCCTGCACCGGCGATTCCGAATGCGGAGGCAAGGCAGCGTACTGCAGCTACAACTTCCTCAACACGCACCGTTACGCGACGGTGCTTGACCAGGACCGTTCTTGCAAGGGCGATGCCGACTGTTCGGGCAACGCGACCGGTTACAGGGACGAATTCGGCAATCCCATGGATGGCGCCTGCATCGACAAGCACTGCGCTTACAATCCGGGCGGCGGCAAGTTTAACGCCGCCGACCTGAACTGGGCTCCTCGCTGCCGCGCTTATCCGGAAGCCGATTCGCCGTATGGGCCGTCCGTCTTGGACAGCGCCAGCGCCGGTAACGAAGGCGGCTACGACCGTTTCGGCCAGGCCAAGGTCAAGAAGGGCGCTTTCTCCGGAGCCAACGTCTGCGGCAATGGTAACGACTGCGCTTGCAGCTACAGCAAGTGGGTGTACGGCAAGGGTTCCGACGGCGAACGCTTCCTGACGTACTCGGCTTCGACCACGACCGGTCCGGTGACCTTCCTCGGTTCCGGCGGCGCGCACAAGATGACTACCGACATCACCGAAGGCATTTGCGTCGGCGGCGACCGCGAAGGGGAGTGGTGCGATCCGTCGCGACCGATTGTCACCCAGGAAATGAGCGAGAATATCAAGGCCGGCAACAACACTCTCTATGATCCTTGCGATCAGACGGGCGGCGGCAGGTGCCAGAAGTTGTCGCAGGTGAGCTACCAGCAGGGCTGGCAAGGCTTTTGCCTGGACCTCGACAAGTCGCTCAACGTCGGAGGCGACAAGGCCAAGTTCGACTGCAACCTTTGGATGCCGGTCGATCAGCTTGAAGGCGCTCCGGACAACAACAACCAGCACGAAGAGGCCGGCTTCAACCCGCCGAACTCCGAGCTGCTGTACTGCAACACGGCGCAGGGCCTCGGTTACGGCGTCCCGTCCGATCATTCGGGCATCTACGACTTCCTGATCGTGAATGAGGACTTGAACGGCATGGGCCACCTTATCTCGCAGATTGACCCCCCGAGTCCGACTGCCGGCATCATTACTGTTGCCACCGCCGCTTCGGTCGCCTACGTGGCAGGTCCCGTTGCCGGGTTCCTGGTCGGCATCATCGGTGGCCTCCTGTTCGGCCCCGACGAGCACCAGACGCGCACGATGGACATCAAGACATACATGCCGAGCGGCCCGGACCTCTACGAGGACCAGATTGCGGCCATGAGAGTGCTCATTCATCAGTGGAACATGAAGGGTTCACCGGGCGAGGAGCCGGCATACTTCATGTACCTCACCCCGCAAAACCACTGGAACAACTGGGTCCTTTACGCCGAAGACGCCTTCCCGACCAGCGACAAGTCAGGTTTCCGCTTGGGCTATGACGGCAAGGAACCGGACAGCTGCGACAACAACAATGACGGCGGCGATGCGGCCAAGAACTGGAACTGCAACGCCATTCATGCCAACTTCGATCCGGTCACGCACAAGCTGCTGGGCTTCACCGGCACCATCGTCGACAACGACAACCGCAAGCGCAAGCTGACGGCGCCGGTGCAGATTACCGCGCTGATGCGCGAGAACTGCCTGCAGCTGTCGCAGGTACACAGCAACGTCACCACGCCCAGGAACATCGCCTGGACAGATGTGCTGTACCAGTCGCAGCAAGGTAAGGACGACATCCTCGGCTACAACATGCTGTACAAGCACAACACCTCCCGCACGAATTCGGTTCCTCCGAACGCGGAGTTGAAACCGTACGGCAACGCGATTTCCTCCAACTTGATGACTTCTGGCAAGGACAACATCGACCTGAAGCATCCGGTAAGCCTGTGGTGGACCGAAGGCGGCAGCGGCTACACGTTCTACAACTACACCGGATCCGCGCAGGACAGGCAGGAAAGCGGGGACGAGACCAAGGTGCACTTCGACGGCAAGAACAACCGCGCCTCGGATAACAGCGACGTGCCCGACGTCGGCGGCTATCCGTACGCCTGCTGGGGACCTTGCGGCGTGGGGGCTTCGTCGAAACTCTGGCCGCAGAATGCCTACGACATCGGCCAAGACAAGCTGTCCAAGTTCTTCGTCACCAGCTGGAGGAAATTCACCTACGCTCCGGCGCAGGCGCCTGGAACCGTGTACAAGCCGGAAAACGGCCTCGATAATCGTCTCAAGTACGCAGGTTCGGGTGAGGCTCCACGAATCGCGTCGGTCAACCGCTTCAACTGCTCTTCGGACGTTCCCGGCATGTGTGAAGAAGGAACCGAGGGCCTGACCGTAAACACTTCGCAGGCCTCGAACGTGATTCCGCAGCAGAAGGGCAAGTTCAAGGCGAGCATCTACTTCTACGCTTGGGCCGACAAGAACCGCTTGCCGCTCCGCAGGGTCATCGTCGACTTCGGCGACGACACCACGCGTGCGGGTCAGTCGGGCGCGTACCTGAACCACCGCGGCTGCGTCGGTACCGGATGCGGATCTCCCGCAAACCCGATCTGCGAAGCCAACAACGAGTGGGGCAAGACGAAGCAGACCTGCGAATCCCACTACTTCGAGTACAGCCACACCTACATCTGCACGCCCGACATGATCACCGGTCCGGGCAAGTTCGACGCCTGTGATCCGGGGAATCCGCGGTTCCCGTGCCAGGACGGCGTCGCGTGCCACTTCCGGCCGCGCGTGCAGGTAATGGACAACTGGGGTTTCTGCAACGGTAACTGCAAGGGCATTACCAAGTCCGGCGGAAGGTGCTTCAACATGGGCAACGCCCAGACCGCACCGGACAAGATTCAGGAGTTCCTCAACAGCATCTACGTGACCACCGGCGACGACGTCGATCCAGCGACCTGCAATGTCGGGCAGCCGAACGCGGTCAACGAGTGCTGGACACTCTCGAACAAGTGCTACTCTGTCAAAGTCAACGGTGCCCAGGAAAAAGCCTGGACCGAATACGCAGGAGACATCATCCTGCAGCCGGAACAGTAGACCCTTGCCCTGCAAAACGCCGCCTTTCCACAGGCGGCGTTTTTGCTTTGATTTTGCTTAAAAATCGGACTGGATAACTGCCTTCTTCGGCCCCTTGATTCGTGGTATGCTGTACGCGTGGCTATCCCGCAACGTACACGCGCATGTGGGCATCTTTACTGGTCGGAATCTCCGGCCTTCGCAAGCGACTTTTCGCCAGGCATGACGATTCGCCGTCGTTGATCACCCGACGTGGACTTGTTGTCGTCGTCTTTTTGGTCGTCTTCGGAACGTTGTTCGTTTCGCATCCCTCCGTGCTCGCCGACAACACCTCCAACGGCGTCACGGAAGGCATCGGCAACGCCATCGCCACGGCCGTCGGCTTCATCATCGACCTGATGCTTGGCTTGGTGGGCCAGCTGCTGCTGATCATGATCGGCGCGCTGATCTGGGTGGCGCAATACAACGGGTTCGTGACGGCCGTGCCGGTGGCCCAAGGCTGGACCATCGTCCGCGACGTCACCAACATGTTCTTTATCGTCATCATGCTGATTTACGCCTTCGGTACCATCCTCGGCGTAGATGCCTACAGCGCCAAGGGCGGCGCCATCGTCAAGCTGCTGATCATGGCCGTCGTGGTCAACTTCTCGCGCACCATCTGCGGACTGCTCATCGATGCCAGCCAGGTGGTCATGCTGACGTTCGTCTACGGCTTCAAGGAAGCGGCCGGCGGCAACTTCGCCGACGCCCTCGGCATCACCAAGCTGATGCAGCTGAAAAACGAAGGAACCGTCTCCGCCTGGTCCGTGACGGTGTCCCTGATGTTGGCACTGCTCATGACCTCCGTTTCGCTGATGGTCGTCGTGGTCATGACCATCTGCCTGGCGGTGCGCATCGTCATCCTCTGGCTGCTGATCGTCATGTCGCCGTTGGCTTTCCTGACGCGAACCGCGCCAGGAAGCTTTGCCAAAGGAAAGTATGCCGACTGGTGGAAGAAGTTCACCGCGCAGCTGGTCTTCGGTCCGGTAATGGCGTTCTTCCTGTGGTTGGCGCTGGTGAGCGTCGGTTCCTCCGAGTTTTCCGGCCAAGGGTTTCCTCCGATGAACTCGGGCGTAGGCAACGTCGGTACGGTCAACTCGAACGCTTCCGAGGCGTTCGGCGACATTCAGATCCAAAAGTTCATCATCGCCATCTGCCTGCTGTTCGGCGGCCTGCAAATGGCCAAGGAGGTGGCCGACAACATGTCCGTTTTGAGTCAGGCAAAGGACAAGGTCAAGGGCGCGTACTCGGCCGCCAAGGGCGTCTATGACCGCGGGAAGACCGTCGCCAAAGGCACGGCCAAGGTCGCCGGCGTCGCCGGATCCGCAGGCATCGGCCTGGTGGACATCGCCAGCGGAGGCAGGGGCACCAAGGCCAAGAACTGGGCGCTTACGCAAGCGGCAAAAGTTCCGCTTATCGGCGGCGCCGCAGAAGCAAAACTTAGTCGTGACAAGGCCGCGAACGAGGAGGTCGCGAAGAAGGCCGCAGGAAGGGCGTCCAAGGCCAGCGAGGAGCTGGTCAAGTCGCGCGCCAACGAGAAGCTGTCCGCCGTCACCATGGACGGCCAGATCGAGCGCAACGAGTTCCAGAAGAAGCGCGTGCAGGATCTCGCCAAGAAGTCCAAGAAGAAGCAGCTGACCCAAGAGGAACGGCAGGAATACTTCCGATTGGCCAAGAGCATCAAGAAACACGGTGACAAGTTCGATGACGACTCCGGCGACAAGGTGCTGGAGGGAATAGAGAAGAGGAACCCGTCGCTCATCGTCGACGAGAACGAGAAAGACCCTGCCGAGAGGAAACGTCAGGCTGAAGCATTCGTGAAATCGGCGCGGTCCCTCAACAAGCAGGACTTGGCCGACATGGACCCGGATGCCCTCAAGGGCAATGCCCAGCTGCAGGCGTTCCTGTCGCCCAAGCAGGTGCTGGAAGCGCAAAAGATCGCCACCGGCGACAACCTCGAGGCTCTCGAGAGAATGGGTTCCAACGAGAGCGAAATCAAGGCTTATCAGGAGGGTTTGCGCAACCGCGCCGACGTCTTCGCCTTCAACTCCGAGCAAGACCGCGCGGCCCGCGTCTCCGGAATGTCCGAAGATCAGCTCAAGGAGCTGGCGGGCAATCCGGGAGTCGGTGCCGAGGCCTTCGGAGGTTCGGTGCTTCAGGCGGCCGTCGCTGCCGGTACTGCGGGGGCGCTTGCCGACAAGCTCGCGCCGACGCTCTCGGCCCAGACGCTGGAAGACAACGACGCACTCGCCGATCAGATCGCCAGGGGCATCAGCGCCAGCTCGCTGGCGAGCCTGTCAAAGGATGTCGGCGACGTGCTCCGCGAACGCGTCGCGGAAACCGATCCGGCAAAGGCGATGGCCGGAGGAGCCAAAATGGAACAGGTCTTCGGCGGCTACGGCGGAGACGGCAGCTTCGATACGGTCGAGAATCGCGCCGCATTCGAGAAGTACCTGCAGGACGGACTTACGGACAAACGCGCCGGCTCGATTCCGGCCGATGCCATCGCCAGGAACGGCGGCATCAACGACGTCTCCATCTCGATGATCAAGAACCTTGAAGTGAGCGACCTGCAGAAGATGGCCAAGGACGGCAAGACCGGTCAGGTATCGGAACTGCTGTCCGCCATGGAGAAGTTCTCCAAGGTCGACACCAGCGATCAGGCGGCGGTCGATAAGTTCATCGTTGAGAATGCCGGCGTCACGGTGAACGAGCAGGAACTGCGCGCGGTCATGACCAAGGCGGCCCAGACTCTGGCCGACTCCGCCGGCGCCAACAGCCCCATCCGCGCGGCCCAGCAGGAAAAGGCCACGATGCGCGCGGTCGAGGCTGCCGCCCGCAAGGCGGCCGAAGCGGAAAACCGGCGTCAGGCTTTCGAGCGGAAGCTTCTAGGCAGGATACCCAAGCGCGACCGACGCACCAGCAGGAATAAATAGCACTTCCTATGGAAGAGGCGCAACAGGCGACAACTGAAACGGCGGCCGAGGCTCCCGCTAAATCGCCAGAAGGGCAGGTCATCGCGCCGGTCGCAGAGAACGACGATGCGGGCGGCGGACCCGAAGTCGGCGTTTTGGTGCGCATCAAAAGCCTGCCCCAGGCGGTCTTCGATTATCTGATGTCAGACGACCTGGTGAAGCTGCATCAGACCGTCTATGACCAGCACGGCCTCAAGCCCGAGGAGCGCGATGCCGTCTATTACGCCGAACTGCAGACGTTCCTCGGCGAGCTCGGCCTCAAGGAATTTCCGGGGGAATTGTGGAGCCGCCTCGGTTGGGAAGAATCGCGCGACGAGCAGGTCATCGCCTTGGCCGTGGACGTGCTCGGTTTCGTCTTCTTGCCGGCGCAGGCGCATCTCGGAGACGTTGCCGGCGTCATCGCCGAGCTCGGCGGGGACATCAAGGCGTTTCCCGAAAAGCAGCTTGAGGTACGCAGGATCACTTACGCGCAGGGATCGGCGGAAATCGCCGAAGTGGCCGATTTGGGCGAAGAGGACGACGGCACTATGCGCAAGCGCCTGGCGTTCATCATCGAGTCGCGGTTGCGCCACGTGCGCACCAACGTCGCCGTAAAGGAGATGCTGATGCGCGGCAAGAAGACCGGCGGCATGGACCTTTCGGAGCAGGAAGCCGACAAGATCATCGAACTCCTGGAGTCGAAGACCCGCATGACCTCGTACGCCGACGTCCTCGGAGAAGAGCCTGCCGCGGCTGCCGGGGGAGAAGAGCCGGAATATGCCGCAGAGGACATCAAGAGGATTTTTGCAGGTACTGCCGAAGAACAGGAGGCGCTCGGGAAGCGCATAGGACGTTTCGCCTCGGTCACTGCCGGCGACCCGTCCAAGATGCGCGACGCCTTTTACCAGGTGATCGCGCCTGCCGACGGCAGTCCCATCGATCCGCCGTACGTCGTCGCCGGACTCATTTCGATGGCTGACGGCGACAAGATTTCCGACGCTTTGGCCGAAGACGAGCGCTATCGCACGTTCGTCCGCGAATACCTCAAGGGAAAAAAACGCGACGCCGAAGCAGAGGCCTTCGATGCAGATCCGACCGATGCCAAGTACATGAACATCCTGCTGCAGTACCTCTTGCGGGGCATCGCAGGCTACGACGATGCCGATTCCGCCCGCCTCGGGCTGCACGTCATCAACCTGCTCAACAAGCAGGGGTACAATCGCTACGCCGAGCTGGTGGCCTTCGACATGAAAGAAGGCGAATTCCGATGGAAAGACCTTGTTGAACCATAGCTGAACGAGTCCCGTATGGCCGATACCACCTCCCTTCCCGGTTCCGACGCAACGTCGGACGCAGCCAAAAAAGCGCCTTCGAACGACGGGGGATTGACCAAGGAGTCTTGGCTCGACCTGTCCGACGCCTCCATTCCCGTGATCGACCCGCAGGGCAAACAGGTGGTCCTGAAAGGGGCCGGCTTTGTCGATCCTGCTCCTGCGCCAGTCCCGGCGGTTCCCGCTGCCTCGCAGCCGGCTGTCGCCAAGGCGGCACCCCCTCCTCCGAACCTTCCTTTGGTGGAAGAAAAACCGATTACGGCCGAGCCGGTCGGCGCGCAACCTGTCACCTCGCTGGCCGATCTCGGACTCGACGACGCCGCGGACGTCGCCGAAATCAAGAAGATCGAACAGAAGACGGCGGTGAAGTCCGTGGACGCTTCCGTAAAGAAGGACTTGCCGCTGCTGGAGTCGATGGTCGAGGATGCCGTCAACGGCACGGACGCCAACGTCACCGACGTCAGCATGCGCCGCCGTTTCAGCCTTCTCATTTCGCTCTTCTTCCGCGACTTGCGCGACGGCCTGGAAACGAAGTCCAAGTTCACCATGCCGGTACAGAGCGGGGGGATGGGCTTCGACGACGCTACCGCCGATCGGGTGCTGGAAGAGCTGGTAAGGCGCAACAAGTCGTACAAGGAGGCGCTCACCGGCAAGGCGGCAGACGACAAGTCGCAATACGTCGCCAAGCGCACCGAGACCGTCCTCAACCTGCAGGAGAACATCGACCGCGCCGAGCAGGAACGCGGCGACAAGGCGTTCGAGGGCCTGATGCAGCGCGTCGGCACGCGTGCCGAGGAGCAGCCGGCGCCGCGGCCCGCAGAACCAAGGTCGATTCCGGTCATCGGTCTCGACAAGAAACCGACGCCTTCGGCCGCGCCGCAAGTCGTCGGCACCGCCGGGATCGGCTCCGTCAACCGTCCCACCGTCTCGGATGTCGCCTATGCGCCGAAGCTCACCGGGCCGGTGGAAGAGCTTCGCCAGCTGACCCTCAAGGACTTCCGCCGCCTTTCCCGCGACCCCAAGGAGGCTACGCTCAAGATCAAGGACAAGATCGACCTTCTCGAGGAGCAGTCTTTCGAAGTGAAAACCGCTGGCGTCAGCGCCTGGCACGATTGCGAGGTGAACCGGCTGTACTTGGAAATCCTCCGGCAAAGCTTGGACGGAAAACCGATCATGGACGTGATAGCCGATCTCGACCAGAAGGCATTGCCTGCGCTCACCAAAGACGAATTCGACGTGATCATGCAGTTGAATCAAAAATTGCGCTTTGGTTAGCGAAATAAAGTGTGGAAAGGTGCACGGCCTTAGGTGTGCTATAGTGTAAGCAGCGATATGCGATACGTGGTACCGCAGTTCATCGACGTGGAAGACAAAATTCTCGGCCCGCTGACGGTCCGGCAGTTTTTGATCCTGCTCGCCACCGCGCTGGTCATGTTCGTCGAGTACAAGCTGTCCGACTTCGGGCTGTTTCTCGCGGTGAGCATTCCCTCGTTCGCCATCGGCGGCACCTTCGCCTTTTTCCGGGTGAACGGCCAGCCGTTCCACTTCTTCCTGCTGAACCTGCTGCAGACGTTCCGTCGTCCGCCTCTCCGGAGCTGGGACAAGGAACAGTCCGACGCCGAACTGCTGGACATCATCCGCAAGCCGCCGCCGCCCGCGCCGCCGGCCCGCATTCGCAAGGAGGCGCTGGCCAGCACCAAGCTGACGGAGCTTTCCCTGGTCGTCAACACGGGCGGCGTCTACAATCCCGACGCATAAGACACGTACTCCACGCACATGGCGCAGGAACAAGAGATGCAATCAAGGAAGTTGGCCGGCGGCAAGCCGGGTCCCGCGACCCAGCGATTCTTGGATATCGCCGAAGTCAAGGAGGACGTGATGGTCATGAAGGACGGCACCATGCGCGTGGTGCTGATCGTTGCCAGCATCAACTTCGCGCTCAAGTCCGAGGACGAGCAGAACGCCATCATCTCCGCCTACGTGCAGTTCCTCAATGCGCTGGAGTTCCCGCTGCAGGTGGTGATTCAGTCGCGCCGCCTGAACATCGACAAGTACATCGAGCGCCTCAAGGAGTCGGAAAAGAACCAGACCAACGAGCTGCTCCGCATGCAGATCAAGGACTACCGCAACTTCGTGCAGGAACTGGTCACGCTCGGCCAGATCATGCAGAAGCAGTTCTTCGTGGTCGTCCCGTACAACCCGTTGTCCGACAAGCGCAAGGGCTTTTTCTCGCGCCTGTCCGAGGCTTTTTCGCCGACGCTGTCCGTCCGCCTGGCAGAGGACCGTTTCCGCCAGCGCAAGAACGACCTGCAGACCCGCGTCGACCACATCATCAGCAACTTGGGCAGCATGGGCCTCAAGGCCGTCCAGCTCGACACGCAGAGCCTGATCGAGCTGTTCTACCGCGTCTACAATCCGGAAACCTACGACACGCAGAAGATGCAGGACTCTTCCAAGCTCCGCGTCACCGATGAAATCACGACCGTCTAACGCCTATGGCATTCACCCCCGGACAATTCGCTCCCGGCACCGGTCCGACGCCGCAACAGCAGCGGAAGGCGGCTGCGGCGCCGACGAAGAAGGCGCAGGAATCCGAGCAGATCGCCAAGGAGAGGGAAGTGCTCGAAGAGGAGCGCATCTACCGCCGCGGCGTCATCTCCATCAAGGACGTCATCGCGCCGGCCGGCATGAAGATCGAGCCGACGTACCTGGTGCTCAACGAGACCTTCGTTCGCACCATCTTCGTCGTGACTTATCCGCGTTACATCTCTCTGGGATGGTTTGCTCCCATCGTGAACATGAACCACCCGCTCGACGTGGCGATGTTCTTCTATCCGGTGAAGCCGGAAGTCATTCTCAAGCAGCTCAAGAAGAAGGTCGGTACGCTCGAAGCGCAGATCATGTCGGACTCGGAGAAAGGCGCGCCCCGCGACCCCATCCGCGAAACCGCCCTCCGCGACATCGAAGAATTGCGTGACTCGCTTTCGCAGGGAACCGAGCACTTTTTCCAGTTCGCGCTCTACGTCACCGTCTACGCCAAGGACAAGAAGGAGCTCGACAAGCAGACCGAGGACGTCGAAGCGCTCTTCGGCGGCAAGCTCATCTATACCAAGCGCGTCTTCTATCAGTCGGAGCAAGGCTTCAACTCGACCATGCCGCAGGGCAACGACGAGCTGATGATCACCTTCAACATGAACTCGTCGCCGGTGGCGTCGTCGTTCCCGTTCATCTCGGCCGACCTGACCACCGACAACGGCATCCTTTTCGGCGTCAACCGCCACAACAACAGCCTGGTCCTGTTCGACCGCTTCTCGATGCAGAATGCCAACTACATCGTGTTCGCCACTTCCGGCGCAGGCAAGTCGTACTGCGTCAAGCTCGAGATTCTGCGATCGCTGATGGTCGGCACCGAGGTCATCGTCATCGACCCGGAAATGGAATACAAGCACCTGTCCGACGCGGTCGGCGGCACCTACATCAACCTGTCGCTGGCTTCCGACGCCAAGATCAACCCGTTCGACTTGCCGCGCGCGGTCGGCGAGCAGATCACCACCGAGGACATCATCCGCAGCGCCGTCATCACCGTGAAGGGCCTTTTGCGCATCATGTTGGGCGGCAACGTCTCGCCGCAGGACGACTCCACCCTCGACCGCGCCCTGCTCGAAACCTACGCCAAGAAAGACATCACCCCCGACGCCGACCTGGCCAAAGTGGAACCGCCGATCATGCAGGACTTCGTGGAAGTGCTCGAGGGCATGGAAGGCACCAAGGACATCGTCATCCGCCTCAAGAAGTTCACCGAGGGCACCTTCGCCGGCCTGTTCAACTCGCCGACGACCATCACCATGCGCAACGTGCTGGTGACCTTCTCGGTCCGCGACCTCGAGGACGAACTGCGCCCGCTGGCCATCTACGCCATCGTCAACTACATCTGGAACGTCGTCCGCTCGGAGCGCAAGAAGCGCATCCTGGTCATCGACGAAGCCTGGTGGCTCATGCAGAACGAGGACTCCGCCAAGTTCATCTTCGCGCTGGTCAAGCGCTGCCGCAAATACTACCTGGGCGTCACCACCATCACGCAGGACGTCAACGACTTCCTCCGCAGCCCTTATGGCCAGGCCATCGTCACCAACTCGGCCATGCAGATGCTGCTCAAGCAGTCGCCGGCGGCCGTCGACAACATTGCCAAGACCTTCCTGCTGACGGAAGGGGAGAAGTTCCTGCTCTTGGAGTGCGGCGTCGGCGAAGGCATCTTCTTCGCCGGCAACAAGCATGCGGCCATCAAGGTCGTGGCCTCGTACGCCGAAGACCAGGTCGTGACCACGAACCCGCAGCAGCTGCTCGAGATCGAGCAGGCCAAGAAGGATTTCCAGAAGGCCCAGGAAGAGGAGGCCAACAAGAAGTAGCCTATGCAGCGCCGCACCAAGATCATCATCGCCGTCATCGTCCTCGTCTTGCTCGCGCTGATCGCGATGCTGTTCCTGCTGAAGCCTCCGGCGGCCGCTCCGGCCCCCAAGCCGACGCCCGCGCCTGCGGCCAACGTCAACGTGAACAGGCCGACGACGCAGAACACCAACAACCGGCCCGCAGGTAACGTCAACGTCGCGGTCAGCACCAACGCGCCGCCACCCGCGCCGGCCGACGACAAGACCGGTCTCAAGAACACCGCGCGTTCGTTTGCCGAGCTGTTCGGCAGCTCCTCGACCGAAGGCAATTATCAGAACATCGTCGACGCCGAGTACTACATGACGGCCTCGGTTAAGGCCTGGGCGGAACAGTACGTCGCCGAGCAACGCGCCAAGCCGAAGACCGGCGAGTTTTCCGGCACTACCACCCGTGCCATCTTCGAACCTGACGTGCTGGCGTATGACAAGGACGCAGGCACGGCGACGGTCGTGGTGAAGACCCGCCGCATCGAGACCGGCGCCACCATCGGCGCGCAGAACGTGTACTACCAGGACCTGACCCTGAACTTCGTGAAGGCGGGGGAGGCCTGGAAGGTGAACCGCTTCACTTGGGGAGACAAGTAAAAGGAAATCTGCACGTGAGGCGAGCCCGCGAGGCTCGCTTTCGGTTCTCCGCCAGCCGATTTGCGCCGCTTCGTCCGACGTGGTAAGCGGACCCCGTATGCCGATGCCTTCGCTTCGGGTCGCCGCCGAACTGGCCTGCAGGGTCGTCTTTCCGCACTTTTGCGTGGGCTGCAAAGAGGAAGGGCAGGTGCTTTGCGCTGACTGCGATCTGGAGTTGCGCGTCTTGGGGAGCGGCAGCTTCGGCTTACCGCCGAAGGGAGACGGCCGCTATGCCATCGACTCCCTTGCCAGCGCGCTGCCGTACGCGGAGCCGGTGCCGCGCACCTTGCTGCAACAGTACAAGTACGAGCGCGTAGAGGAGGCTGGCGCGGCGGTCGTCGAGGCGTTCGGACGTTTCGTGCGATGGAACGAAGAACGTTTCTGCGCCATGGCCGAAGGCGCGGTCGTGCTGCCAGTGCCCATGCATCCGTGGAAGCAGGCGTGGCGCGGCTTCAATCAGGCCGAGACGCTTGCCGCCGTCTTTGCCGTAAACACCGGCTCGCGAGCGGCGAGAGGCGTCCTTTGCCGGCGCTTCGGACTGAAGGCGCAGGCCCAACTGCGGGATCGCGACATGCGAAGCGCCAACGCCTCGGGAAGCGTGCGGGTCGCGCGAAAGTTTCCCGCCGGAACCCGCTTCATTTTGGTCGACGACGTCTTTACGACGGGAGCGACGCTTGACGCCTGCGCGGACGCGCTCAAGCGCGCCGGAGCCGGGGAGGTCCATGCCGTCACGTTCCTGAAAGGATAAAAAAAGCGAGCCGGACACTTGCGTGCCGCGCTCGCGGAAGTCATTGGCGGTATTCCTGCAGCACCTTGACGAAGGGATACTTCTTGGCGCTGTAGCCGTAGCCGCGGAGAAGATCTCTGGTACCGCGGTACTCCTCGTCGTAGCCCCAGTTGAAGGAGACCCGATTGGCCCACCAGTAATAGTAGAACCCTTCGGTGGTCACGAACTCCCTGTACTCGGTCGGAACGAACTGCACCAGTTTGCAGTCGTAGCCCCGTCCGGCCGAAGTGACGCAGACGCGCATCGGGCGGGTGTCGACCTTGGCGACCTCCACCCATGGGGCCGAGACGTTCCAGCCGGGCGTGTCGAGCTTGATCTCGCCGCTGAACACGTCGCGCATGATGCCGACGTGCCCGTAGTCGGTGTAATGGACGAAGGCCAGCCAAAACAGGGTGATGACTGACATCGTCGTGACGGCTGCGATCCGGCGCGGCGTTCCGACGAGACGTTTCGCGGCCTTGAGCGCCGACGTCCGGTTCATTTCCGCGTGTCGTCCGCGCCGTTTTCCGGCTTCAGCTCGCGGATCACGGTCATGAAGGGATACTCCTTGCCAGAGCCGTCGAAGGCGTAGCTGGTGAGTATCTGGGTGAGGTTGCCTCCGTACGCGTGGCCGTTGCTGTCGACGGATGAACCGCCTTTGTAATCGCCGTTGCCGTGCCAGCTGAGGAACGTGTCGAGCCCTTGCGGGTTGAACTTCACAAGCTTGCA
This sequence comes from uncultured Gammaproteobacteria bacterium, assembly GCA_964491475.1. Classification (GTDB taxonomy): domain Bacteria; phylum Patescibacteriota; class Patescibacteriia; order SG8-24; family SG8-24; genus JAHFIW01. Next base: position 157,166 of record CAZBFO010000002.1, read on the forward strand.
GTTGAGCACGCGCGAGTTGGCGTTGATGCACACCTGCATCGGGCGGAGGTCGACCGTGTAGACCTTCACCAGGATGGGCGACGTCACCACGTAACCCGGGTGAGTCAGCACGGTCACCCGTCCGGTTCTGGAGTCGAACACGTAGCCGAGCTCGTAGTTCTCGACGTGGTTGACCCAGCCGATCCGGAAGACGAGAAGTCCGAAAAGTCCGAGGAGGAACGTTCCCAGCAGGGCCGCGCCTGCCTTTTCCAATCGGTTCATGTTTTGCCTTTTTTTGTCCTGCAGAACGCCGCAGTTTCTTGCGGCCGAAATGAGCGTATGCTCGCTGTTTCCTTAGCAGAGGCACGGGCCATTGTCAATCAGCGCCGCTTTGCTACAATCGGCTGACCATGCATAAAAACGTCAAGCAGTTCTTTTTGGACGCGCGGCCCATTCTCGACGCGCTGGACCAGTGGGCCGGGGCCTACGGGCCTGCCGTGGTCGCCGACCACGTCTGCTACAAGTGCGGCAGCCGTCAGGAGTTCGAGGCGCTCCGCCGCCTTTTCGAGGACGAGAGCGCTTACGTCTACCAGTCGATCATTTCCGGCCGGCGGATCGCCGTCATCAAGTTCAGGCGTCCCCTCAAGACGCTGCTCGGCGACATCTGGTTCCTGGAGCTTTCCGACCAGAAGCCCGACGGCAGCCAGGAGAGCGGCTTCGATCACGTCGAGGCCTACCCGGTCGCCGGAACCGTCGAAGAGACGGTCAACGTGCTGCGGGCAAAAGGTTTCGGCTTTGATCGGACCGTCCGCCCGCATCACACCACCTACGACGCCGCGCTCGGCAAGGCGTACAAGATACGCCTGGAACCGGAGCGGCTGGTCCAGAAGATCAAGAACGACGAAATGCACTGACACGCACGGCCTTCGGGCCGTGTTTTTTGCATGAAAAAGCGAAGCCCGTGCAGGGCTTCGCGCATTCAGGTCTTGGCGAAGAAGTGGTGGTCGAGCTCGGGGCCCCAACGGCACTGCTGGCTTAGTTTCCCGGATTCCGGTTCGCTCACGGGCGGTACGAACGGTTTTCGTTCGCTCCAGGCCGCTTGCACCGTGGCGCCGATGTGGCCGTTGTAAGTGGCACCGTTCGCGCTGCTTGCGGAGATGACGCCGACTTCGGGGAAGGCGTCGTCCTGTCCGCAAAGCGCGGCGGCGAGGGCTGCCGCGTGGCAGCAGTCGTTGACGACGAGCGTCGGACCTTTCCGGCACAGGCCCAAAGCGTCGACGAGCCTGGCATACGGCAGCTCCAGCCAGGTGTCGGCGTCATGCTTGCCGTACGCCCAACCGTCCTCGGAGCCGTGTCCGATGTAGACGATCAGCAGCGGTTGCCGTCCCGCCAGGTAGCCCTGGTTGGCAATCAGGCCCAAGAGAAGGGAATCCGTCTTGTTCCAGGCGGATATCTGCTTCACCAGCTTGATGCCGGCGCGCACGTGGAGAAAGTATTCGAACGATTGCGCCTCTTCATGCGCCTGCAGTTCGTGACCCACGACGATGACTGCTCGTGACATGCGTTACTCCTCGTTGCCATATGTAGCCCAAAAAGGCGTTTCAGTCAATACGCAAGGATCTCACGCGATGGCGCGAGGTCCGTGCCCGTTTAACGATGTTTGCACCCGACCCAGCAGCACGGCCGGCGCCTGCCCTCGATGATTTCCGTCCAAGTCCTTTTGATTCGGTGCGCCCGCGTTTCTTCTTTTTTGGCGTCCTCGATCCAGCAGATGAATTCGTTGCGGGCGAGGGGAGTGATGTCCTCCCAGGCGGCCCTTGCTTTCGGAGATGCCAAGAGCGCCTCCCGCAGGTCCGGGGGGAGCTTGTGGACGACGCCTGCGGAGATTCTTTGCGTCTGCATACCTGCGTCAGCTTCGCCAAGGTCGCCGCGATTATTTTTTTATGAACTTGATGCCGAATTTTTTCGTCAGCGCCTGCTGCACGCTGTCGTTGTCCGGATTCCTGTCCGGTCCGACGAATTCGGCGAGGGCTTTCTTCTGCAGGCCGATGACCGCGGTGCACATTTCCTGATACTCCATGGTTTCCAGTCGGCCTCGCAGGTTTTCGGCTTCCTCCGTGATGGCTCCGTTGCCGACCAGTTCCGCCAGCAGCTTCGCCGTCGCGACCATGTCTTCCGCCGCGCGCGGATTCCGGCTCTTTTGCTGCATGAACGTCTTGGCGTTTTCCTGAACGACCCTGCTCATGTCCGAAACGACGTTCGTCTGCCTGTCGATGACGATGGCACGCAGCTCGCCGGGCATGATGACGTTGGCGCCGAGAACTTCATCCTGATATGCCGTCGGATTACCCACCTTGTATTCTTCTCCCACGACCTGGCTCTTTATGCCGTGGCCGTAGCCGGTCGTAGGGTCCCTCTCGGCGTCGGTCGCGCCGAACGTCTTGATGTCAGGATTGATCAGGTACATGACGTTGCCGGGCGGGGTGAACGTCTGTTCCGCGTATTTCGAAAGGGAGATGCTGTCGGCCTCCTGATAGCTGCCGCCCTGTTTAGTACGCAGGCCGTTCATCTGTCGTGCCAATTTCTCGGCATCGGGATGGTCCTTACGCAGGGCATCGAACCTGTTTTTGAAGTTGTTGCTCTGTATGCCGAAACGGAGAATCTGAAAAACGTTGCCCGCCTTCGAGTAGTGCATCAGCGGCTGCTCGCGCTTGGCATCTTCCAGCGAATACTCCGGGCGCTCGGCGTTCGTCTTTTTCAGCTCCTCGAGCGCCTGCCTCGTGGTGGTGATTTCGGGCGCGGCAGGTCCCATCTCGAGCTGCTCTCGCAGCGCAGACACCTTTTCCTGCTCGTCGACGAACCTGTCGACACGTTCGAGCATCAATCTGCGCGCTTCCCGGTATTCTTCCGTGGTTTTCGCCCGATGCAAAATCTCGCGCCGCTTTTCCTTGTCGGGCTCATTCCTGACGTCTTTCGCGAGTTCGTCGCGGTAGTGCCGCGATTCGGATTCGTTCATAACCGGCGCTGTGAGGTAGTTCAGTATCCCAGACTGCTGTACATGTTAGGGCTTTTTCAGGAAGTCCCCGAAATTTTCCGTTCTTATTGTGCAGGCGCAGCATCTTTTGGGTCAAACTCCACCGTCCATTCGATGCCGTACTTGTCCCTGAACATGGCAAATGAGGTGCCCCAAGGGCTTTCATCCAATGGCATTTCAACGGTGCCTCCTTCCGAAAGACCCCTGAAGAGCTTATCGGCTTCTTCCTTCGTTTCGGCGATGATCGCTATCTTGGACCTGTTTTCGTTCTCGTTCACTCGCCCCATGCTTTCCGGAACGTCATTGGCAATCAAGACGTTTTTGCCGATAGGCAAGGCGATGCGCATGATCTTATTCGCCTCGTTCTCCGGTACCTGAAATTCGGGGCTTGAGAGGTCCTTGAAACGAAGGATCTTGGTAAACTCTCCGCCAAATACCGATTTGTAGAAAGTAAATGCCTCTTCGGCATTTCCATTGAAGTTGATGTAGGGATTGATCGTTGCCATAGCGGGTTGCGGTTTCTGCCATTATCTACAAAGAAAATCCTAACTATTTCGACATTCCGGCGTTCGCTCGAAAGGTTTACTGATTGGCCGCCGTACTCCGTTACAGTCCGCCGTATATCGCACGGCGGATTATGCGACATGCCGTTCCACCCAAACATTTGTTCCGTCATTCGTTCCGTAAAATGCTTCTTTCTTACTCAAAAGATTTTTTGCTGTTACGAATCTCTTTTGTTTTTTTGCCATCTCCCCATCAAAATTTATTTCGGTGGTGTATATGCTTGGAAATTTTCCGGAAGTCGTATCGGTAGGATTAGTAGGGTCGTAAATATAAACGTTGTCTCCTTGCCGAATAATAACGAAGCTATGCTCTTCGGAAAATTCCTCGTTTTTATTCCAAAGTACATCACCGCTGAAATAAGTCGAAGGAACGCCTTCTCGCTGCAGGTATGCTTGAGCGAGCGCGGCGATTTCCGCACACTCGGCAGTATTCGCATTAAAAATATCGCTCAACTTAACTTCTTTACCTTTCTCGCCATAAAGTTTTCGCCGCGCCTCCACTCTTCCAGGATTGTCAGGATATTTTTCTTCAAACTTTTTGGTAAACGCAAAAAGTGTTGCAAACAATTTTTCGTCAATTTCTATCCCTTGCGAACCCAGCCATTCTTTCAATTTTGGCAAATCATACTTACCAGCGAATTCGTGAGCTTCACCGAGAAATTGCTTCAGATTTTCAAAATCCCCAGTAACTTTGATATCTGCCTCGGTAGAAAAAATACTTTCACCGCCAACAGGGATACGATCTCCTTCGTCGAACTTGGATATTTCAAAGCAATGTCCGAAAAGCTTTTTTATTTTTTCTACTTTCTCGGCTTCAGCTTCCGGAGTCGGAGCTTGTTCTTCTGGATTAAATTTTGGCCCGTTTTCTGTGCTCATATATTTGTTCAGTTCGCATCCCATTGGCCCGCTACCCTAAAAATCATCAGATTTATTACTAAATTTGCTGGCGGTGTACGCGAGTTCAGTACCCTGTATGTACGGACAATGCGTCCAGGTTGACGCGTCAGATGTCTAAAGCGTAGACAGCTTCGTGCTCCACGTCGGCGACGGAGCTGCGGTCGTGCAGCAGATGCAGCATCCGGATGATCCCGCTGTGCGTCACGACGAGCGGCTTCTTCCAGCGGCCGCCACGCAGGCTGTCGACGAACCGCGTCAGCCGTTCCTGCACCTGCGCCGCCGATTCGCCCCCGAACTCCCGATAGTCAAACAGCTGCGCTCGGTCCTTTTCACGGATGTCCGGGCCGAGTTTGGCCTTCACGTCCTCCCACGTCAGCCCCTCCAAGGTCCCGAAATGTCGCTCACGAATGTCTTCATCTTGCACGAGCGGGAGGTTGAGCTGCTCTCGAAAGATCTCCGCCGTCTGGCACGCTCTTTTCAGCGGCGAACTCACGATGACGTCAAATGTCTCCCTGGATAGTTTGGCGAGCAGCGTCCGGGATTCGGCGATACCATCTTCGTTCAACACCGGATCGGACCACCCCGAAATCCGCTTATCGCGACCCCAGTCGGTTTTGCCGTGTCGCACGAGGACGATGCGCATATGTGCGAAGGGTTATCAATGGAAACCTTCATCGGCCTGACCCCGCACCCGAATGCACGCGAGTCGCACGATAAGAACTTGTCGTGGCGGAGGGGGTGGGATTCGAACCCACGGAACCTTTCAGTTCGGCAGATTTCAAGTCTGCTGCCTTAGACCGCTCGGCCACCCCTCCACGTGTCCGTAGTGTACGGTCGGAGGCCCATTTTATCAATACTTTAGCCTTATCTTCAGCCCTTCACAAAAACGGGTCGAGCCGATAGTATGTCCGTACAAACGGGGAGGGCTGCGCCGAATGGTAAGGCACCAGTTTGCTAAACTGTGACTCCGCAAGGAGTCTTGTGGGTTCGAGCCCCACGTCCTCCGCCAGAAAGACGTCTCATGCGAGACGTCTTTTTGATTGCGCGCGTTGACCGCCGCGCTTTTTGTTGCTTCACTCTTTTTTGGGAGAACCGTTCATGACAAGCATGGTCCAATCCTTTCCGCTCATTTCCGTTTCGGGCGAACCGTACGAGCGCGGGCAGAGTTACGGTCGGCAGTGCGCGCAACGCATCGCCGCCGTCATCGGTTACTATCGCGGGCGCATCCGGCTCCCGGAATCGCGCATAAGCGCGGTCTCCAGAGCGGCGCTCACGGCCACGCACCTGCGCGCTCCCGAACTTCGGGAAGAGATGCGCGGCATCGCCCAGGGCGCCGGCGTTTCCGAGCTGGACATCGGTCTGCTCAATGCCCGCAGCGAGCTCATCGATGCCGACGAATGCACTTCTGCCGCCCTTCCGTCCGCAAGACTGATGGGCCAGACGTGGGACTGGTCGGCGCGGCTGACCGAATTGACCGTTCTGCTGCATGTGACCAGGCCGGACGGCCTGCGGCTGCTGATGCTGGTCGAGCCGGGCATGGTGGGGAAGATCGGTCTGAGCTCCGTCGGCCTCGGCGTGTGCATCAACTTCCTCAAGAATCCCGAGCCGGCCGGAGGCGGACTGCCGTTCCATGTGCTGTCGCGCGTGGCGCTCGAGGCTCCGTCCGCCGATGCGGCCGTCGACGTCATCAGCCGCAACGATCGCGGCTGTGCGGGGCACCTGCTCGTTTCCGACGGGCGAGGCGTCGCTGCCAGCATCGAGCTGTCCGGCAGGGACATGAGCGTCGAACGCTCCAGCGTCTACGGGCTCTGTCACACCAATCATTACGTGCGGCGCACCGGCCGGCGCCGCGGTCTCCTCCGCGATTTCGATTCGCGGGCCCGGTTGGACCGCGTCGGCATGGACCTGTGCGAGGCGGCTGCGGCCGAGTCGTCCTTGCAGCTCGTTTTGAGTGACAGCCGCGGATTCTTTCCGGTCTGCAAGCCGAGGGGCTCGCGTTTCATGAAAGATCCGGTCGTTACGGTTGCCGTGCTTACCATGGACCTGCGGCTCGGACGCCTTTCCGTCCGTCCCGGACAGGCGGAGGACGCGCCGTTCGCGGAATACCATGTCTAGCTTTCAACGCGCCTCGGGGCGCGTTTTTTGTTTTGTGCTATCCTTGCCATGTATGAAAGCGAGTCTCGTCGAGTGCGTCGGATGGTACGGCATGGCCGCGGTAGTTCTGGCTTATGCGCTGGTCAGTTTTTCGGTGCTGCGGAGTTCCGACGTTTCCTATCAGCTGCTCAACATCACCGGTTCGGTCGGTTTGGCCGTCGTGTCGTTCAAAAAGAAGGCGTATCAGCCGGGCGTGCTGAACGTGATCTGGATGCTCATCGCGCTCGCGGCCTTGGCGAGGATGGCCCTCCGCTGAAACCGATATGATTGTCACCCTCATCGGCATGCCCGGTTCGGGGAAGTCCTCGGTCGGCAAGGCCCTGGCCGCAAAGTTGGGCCTTTCGTTCGTCGATACCGACAAGGTCATTGAGGCCGCGCACGGCAAGCGCCTGCAGGAGGTGCTCGACGGCTTGGGCGGCGGACGTTTTTTGGAGGTCGAGGCGGACGCGGTGGCGGCAAGTTTGCGGCAGGGAACGGTCGTCGCCCCGGGCGGCAGCATCGTCTACTCCGAGGGTGCCATGCGCCAAATCTCTGCCGCATCGACGGTGGTGTACTTGCGCTGCGGATTGGCGGTGCTGGAACGGCGCATCGGCGGGAAGCCTCGGGGAATCGTGGGCGGCGCGGCGAAGACCTTGGCGGAATTGTATGCCGAGCGCGCGCCGCTGTATGAAAAGTGGGCGCTGCTGACCGTGGACGGGGAGTCCCAGGCAGAGACCCTGGCGGACTCGATCGCCGTCTCGTTGCGGCATATGGCGAACGGTCGCCGTACGTAGCAAAAAAAGGTATACTGTGACCATGCGTACGTCTTTTTCCGGAAAATGGCATGCTCTCCTTCGGATGTCGGTCGTCGCTGCGTCTGCCGCTTTTTTTGCGCTCAGTTTGGCTGCGCAACCGGCCGCCGCGCTTTTGCCCAACGAGCTGCAGTTCACCAAGGACGTGGACGTGAACTTCGTGACCTCTGACACCGGCGTGCTGACGCGCGTGGTCGAGTCCAGCGGCGGCAAGGTGTCGTTCGTCGACGTGCGCGCCGATTACATGGAGATTACCCTCGATGCCGGTTCGCTTATGACGCTGACTGCGGTCGGTGCCAGCCGGCGCCTGGTCATCACCCGGCAGTCCGGTTCGCATGACTTCTCCGTTTCGCCGAGCTGCCCTACGACCACCGCAACGCTTTCCGGTACCGGCGGTACGGCGGTGTTGCGCGTACAGGTAGTGACCTCCGGCGGCTGCACCGAGGCGGGAATGGATGGCGTTGGCGCGGTAGCGCAACCGACGTCGACTTCGACGGCTCCGGCGACCGGCGGCGGCGATGCGGCGACCGCCTCCTTGTCAGCGGTCGGCGTCGTTCCGCACGACCTCATTAAGCTGCCCAGCGACAACGACCCCAGGACGCAGCAGGACTCCACCGTGTACTATGTGGGTGCAGACGGGCGACGACACGCCTTCCCTGACGGTCGAGTCTATGCCAGCTGGTACTGCGATTTTTCCCGGGTGAAGACGGTTTCGTCGGAGGTGATGGCCAAGATTCCGCTGGGAAAGAACGTCGTCTACCGCTCCGGCCTGCGTCTGGTGAAGTTCGTCAGCGTGCCGACAGTGTATCTGGTACAGCCCGCGGCCGCGCTTCGTGCCGTCGCGGACGAGGCATCGGCGCAGGCGCTGATGGGCGAGGGCTGGGCGAAGACCGTCTCCGACATCGCCGATGGCAATTACGTCGACTATCGCATTGGTGACCCGTTGCCGGCTCTGGCGGCTGCCGATGCGGCCGGCTACGACACTTCCGCCACCTATCCAAGCGGCAATATGGGCATTGCCGGCTATGTCGATCCGGGCAACGTCGGCGGCACCATCCGTTGCGCGACAGTGCCGGCCGCCGGCGTTCTCGCGCTTTCACGGGGTTCGTTGCCGCTGGTTCCTAAGACCTTCGTATTCGATCAGCTTCTCTCGGTGAACGCGTTTGATCCGCAGCAGGTGCGCTACTTGCAGATGCTGCTTTCCGCCTTGGGCAAAGGCATCTACCCGGAACAGGTGGTCAACGGCAACTTCGGTCCCGCCACGCAGGCGGCAGTGAAGCGCTTCCAGGCAGCCAACGGCATCGAGCAAAAGGGATACGTCGGAGAGATGACCCGCGCGGCACTGAACAGGCTGCTCGAAGAGACCCGATAAGCGACACCGCCATGGAACTCCGTTCCGAACACATCACTTTCCTGATCGTGCATCACACCGCGACCTCGCGCGACCTGACCACGGCCGAGGCGGTGCGCCGCTATCACGTGGAGAGCAGGGGGTGGGGAGACATCGGTTACCACTACTTCATCGAGGCCGACGGGCGCCTGCGGAAGGGGAGGCCGGATAACGTCCGCGGGGCGCATTGCCGGGCGGACGAAATGAACGGCAAGTCGTTGGGTATCTGCCTGGCAGGCCACTTCGACCTGGAGCCGCCGACTATCGAGCAGATGATCACCCTGGCCGCACTGCTCAAGGCGCTGATGAGCAAGTACGAGGTGCCCGCAGGAAAGGTACTTGGTCACTGCGAGGTGCCGGGGACCGACACCTCCTGCCCGGGCGAAGTCATGCGCGAGTGGGTCAAGATTTTCCGGGCCGAGAACGCCTAGAAAAAAGAGACGCCCGGGAAATCCCGGACGTCTTTTTAAGTGATGTCCTGACGCGTGCCGTCGGCGTTCTCGTGCATGCCCCTGGTGAACCAGCCGCGGAAGGCGATCATCACCAACGGACCGGCGATGGCGAAGGCGCCGAGCAGCAGCCACATCATCTCGGGCGAATCGCCGTAGCCGAGCGCACGGCTGGCGATGACGTCGTGCAGCGGGCGCGAAACGCCGTCGACGGTCAGGCTTTCCGGGCACCAGCGCGTCAGCAGCAGGCCGGAGACGAATCCCGCCACTGTCTTGCCGATGAACCACGGTAGCGCCGCGAAGGAAGAGTATGCCCCCTCCTGTCCGTGCGGCGCGATGGCGATGATGTAGTGCGACAGCCGCGGCGAGAACATCATCTCGCCGAAGGCGAAGACGCACATCGACACCGCGCTCATGGCGTAGTAGGCGGTGTTGACGTCGTTGCTGACCCAATACCACGGCAACGCCAGCGGCAGGAAGCTGATGCCGGAGACCAGCGCTCCGAACGTCAGCATCTTGAAGGTGCTGAAGCGGTTGATGACCGGCACGAGCAGCAGCAAGCCGATGATGATCACCAGCGGGTTGATGGCGGTCAGCAGGCCCACTCGCGCCGAGTGACCGATGGTACGGTACCAGTACTTGGGGGACAGCACCGTCCAGTACAGGAAGGCCGCGCGCACTCCGGTGAGCAGCGTGACCGCGCTCATCATGCGCAGGAAGGCGGCGTGGCGGACGACGTCCTTCACGTAGAGCCAGCGTCTGCGCCAGCCGTCGGCGGCATGCGCTCGCTTGGGCGCGACAGGTTCGCGGGAGGAGTCGTCGCGAATCCAGAACATGGCCATTGGCAGCGCGACGATCGCGTCGAAAAGGCCGAAGGTGATGATCCAGGCGAAGTCGAGCTTGAGCGAGAGGTGGATGAAGTCCACCAGCAGGCCTGCGCCGACGGCGCCGACGTTCACCACGATGTACCAGACGTTGAATGCCGCGCCCTGCGAACGGGGAGTGGAGAAGCGCCGATTGCCGACATGGTTGACGGTGGAACGCACCGCGCCGGGCAGGCAGCCCGACACCAGGCAGGCGACGAAGACGGCGTTTCGGTGCGGCATGGCCGTCCAGAATGCCGCGGCGGTCAGCGTGCCGCGGATGAGCAGGGCGCCGACCAGCGCGCCGTACAGCGACTTCTTGATGCCGAAACGGTCGATGATCGGCCCGGCGGCGAAAAGGAAGACGGAGGTGGCGATTCCCAGCCAGGTGATGACCGCGCCCGCGGCCATGTCGCTGTAGCCCAGGTTCTTGCTCATGAACACCGTCGCCACGGTGACCGAGGCGAAGGCGTAGACGCAGTCGAGCAAGTTGATCGCCTGCACGCCCCAGTACTCGCGCCGCGCTTCCTTGAGCACGGCAAAATCCTTGAGATAGGCCCGCAGTTCCATGCTTTTCGTTTCCGTCTTTGGGAAAAGAGCCGTATGCAGTTGACCATGAACCTGATCGAAATGAAAGGCATCCCGCAGGCGGCTTGTCGGTTTCCTCCAAGATGCTATTCTCTCCGTAGCTATTCATCTATCTGCATCACTATGGCCAACGGCGTCGTACACTTTGAAATTCACGCGGAGAACCCCGAACGCGCAGCCGATTTTTACACCAAGGTCTTCGGCTGGGACATCAAGAAGTGGGAGGGCGGTTCCATGGAATATTGGATGGTGATGACCTGCCCCAAGGATGCGCCCAACGCCATCAACGGCGGCCTGATGCGCAGGATGGGTGCCTCTCCGGTCGGCGGGGAGCCGGTAAATGCCTACGTCTGCACCTTGCTGGTCGACAATTTCGACGAGTCGGCGGCCAAGATTACGGCGCATGGCGGCACGGTGGCGCTGCCCAAGATGGCCATTCCCGGCATGGCTTGGCAGGGGTATTTCAAGGACACCGAGGGCAACATCTTCGGCATTCATCAGCCCGATACCAACGCGAAATAGAGGAAACGGCCCTTGATGGGCCGTCTTTCTTTACTTGTCCTTATCCACGTCCGGATGCTGGCAAGAAGGCCGGAAATGCGGTATATATGAAGAGTAAGCAAGACTATGCTTTTGCCTTATGGCAGTTAAAAAGGTTCAAGAAATACCGCTGGAACAGCTCGAGGGCGCCTTCGGACCGGAGCAGATCGGTTGGGAGGTCAAGGAGTACCGCCGTTACCAACGCGGTCGCCTTTGGCATCTCCTGATGGGCCTCGCGGGCGTCGGCCTCTTGATTTATACGGTGGCTTCTGCTAACTTTCTCTTCGCGCTCATCATCATGATGTTCGCGTTGATCATCTACGTCACTTCCGTCGTCGAACCGCGGACCGTCAGGTTCGCAGTGACCGACTCGGGCGTGCGGTTCGGCAGGACCATACGAAGGTTCCGCGATGCCAGCCGTTTCTGGCTCGTCTATGAACCGCCAGAGGTGAAGTCCCTGTACATCGAGTTCAAGGGCATGACCTCGCCCCGCATGGTCGTTGATCTCGGCGAAATGAACCCGAACGAGGTCAGGAACATCCTAGGTCAGTTCATCCGGGAAGATCTCGAGGAAGACATCGAACCGTTCTCCGATTTCATCGGACGGGTGCTCAAGATTTAGGTGCAGCGCATCGTGCGTCCGTAGCTCAGTTGGATAGAGCGCAGCCCTGCGAAGGCTGAGGTCCGACGTTCGAATCGTCGCGGACGCACCACGAAAACACGCCAGCATGTCTGGCGTTTTTTCGTTGCGCCGCGGAGGGCGAGAAATAAAAAAGCACCGTGCAGAAAGTCTGCACGGTGCGAAGCGGCGATCAGCGCCGCTTCTTGCCCTTGGCCTGCGTCTCGGGCTTGGCCTGCTTCTCCTTGACCTTGTAGGTCGCGGGGATGGTCAGGCTGGCCTTGCTCGAGGCCTGGGCGCTGGCGATGCGCTGCTGCTTCTTGGCGTCGGCTCGCGTGGCGTGATCGGCAGCGATCTTGGCGCGCACGTCCGCGAGCTCCTGCTTCTTCGCCTTGACGGCGTCGATGGCGGCGCGTCGGACATCGGCGCGGGTCTCGTTGCCTTCCTCGGGCGGAAGGGCCTTGAGGGCCTCTTCCATCTCCGCGATGGTCGTCTTGAGCGCCGCGGCCTGCTTTTCCAGGTCGCTGGGCTTGCCGGTGACCTTCGGAGCGTCGTGCTTCCGCTCGGCCGTGAGGCTGTTCGAGAAGCGCGGGCTGCCGTTGTGGCTGCCGGAGTTCCCCTGCGGACGACGGTTGCCCGTCTTCTGCCGGGGCTGCGTCGACCGCTTGACCCGCGCGATGAAGTTCTTCACTTCCTCGGCGGCCTGGGCGATCATCTCCTCCGTCAGCATGGTGCCTTCCGGAGCGATCTGCCGGCGCTTGGCGGTACCGAGCACGTCGTTGATCGCGCCCTCGATCTTCTGGATCTCGGACGGGTCCCAGCGGCGCATCTTCTTGTACATGTCCTCGGCCAGGACGAACGGCCTCTCGGACGCCTCGAGCTTGGCTTTGGCGACCAGCGCCGTCAGCAGCTCCGGACCCTTCGGCCGTTCCTCGCGGACCGGCTTGGGGTGTTCGGCGCGTTCGCGATCGAGGAACGCGGAGAAGGCCTTGGCCTGCTCCGGATCCTTGATCTGCTTGAGCAGCGTGCCTTCGCCCCAGGGGAGCGCTCGCCGCACGGCGGCGGAGATCGGTTCCTTGAAGCGTGCGACGTTCTTGTCGACGGCGCCGTCGAAGCAATCGACGGCCGTCTGGAGCGTGTGCTCGTGAGCGGCAGGCATGGACGTGGTGGAAGGAGCGGTATTCGTGGTCATGACTTGTACCTCCGTGTCACTGTAGGAGAAAAAAGGTCGCCTAACGTGACCCGATAACATAGCATAAAAACGCTATTTTGTCAACCTGCACCGTCAGTGCTACCAAGCCCGCTGCTGGGCGTCTTTTTTGGCTAAAGTCAGCTCAATCGCTACTTTCTAGTGCAGACCCGCATTTTGGCTTATGATTAGCGGCGTATGGTGAGACTGGAAACGGCGGTTTCGGCCTTGGGGCCGGTGGCCAAGCGGCGCGCCGCGCTGCTGTCGGAACTGGGATTGGAAACGGTCCGGGACGTGCTTTTGCATTTCCCCAGCCGTCACGAAAATTTCCAGACAGGCACGCCGTTGGCCGAGATCGAGCCGGGAACGAACGTCTCCGTGATCGCGCAGGTGGTCCGTGCCAAGAGCAGGCCGCGGTTTGGCCGCCGGATGTCGATGTCAGAAGCGGTGCTGACGGACGGGACGGCTGAAATAAAAGCTGTCTGGTTCAATCAGCCGTATCGCGCCAAATCGCTCACGGAGGGAAAGTCGTTCCGGTTTTCGGGGAAGGTGACGCAATCAAGGTTCGGCCTGCAGCTGCAGAACCCGCAGGTGGAGGCGATTTCGGGGTTCGCGCCGTCGGCTCCGGGCGAAGGCGACGATCCGAAGGAGGGGGAAGTGCTTGGCGGCGCGGACTTGCTGCCGGTGTATCCGACCACCAACGGCGTCACGCAGCAGACGCTGCGTCTGATCGCGCGATTGGCACTGCCGGCAGTCGGACAGCTGTCCGATCCGTTGCCCGAGCACGTGCGCCGCACGTACTCGCTGCCGACGCTGCCCGACGCGGTGCGCTGGGCGCATTTTCCCGTCTCTGCCGAGGATGCCGCCAAGGCTCGCCGCCGGATCGGCTTCGACGAGATGCTGCGGATGCAGTTGTCCATCGGCAAGATGCGGCGGCTGCGTCAGGCGCGATCGGCTCCGATGATTGTCTTCGACGAGCCTGCTACCAAGTCGTTCGTGCGGTCATTGCCATTCGCGTTGACCGACGATCAGCGCAAGGCTGCTTGGCTGGCGCTCAAGGACATGACCACCGGTTTTCAGATGCACAGGCTTCTCGACGGCGACGTCGGGAGCGGTAAGACGGTCGTGTCGGCCATAGTGATGATGAACGTCGCTCGCGCCGACTATCAATCCGCGTTGATGGCGCCGACCGAAATCCTGGCGGCGCAGCACTTCGCCACGCTGTCGCGTTTCTTCAGGAGGGAGCCGTTCACGGTGGCCATCTGGACGCAATCGTACAAGCGCGCCGTCCGTGGCGGCAAGGAGATCGTCTGCAAGACCAAGAAGGAAGTCGAGCGCCTGGGAAAGGAGATCGCCGACGGGGAAATCGCCGTCGTCGTGGGAACGCATGCGCTGGTGGAGGATGCGCTCAAGTTCAACGCGCTGGCGCTGGCGGTGGTGGACGAGCAGCACCGCTTCGGCGTGCGGCTGCGCAGCCTGTTGGTGGGGAAGAGCGGCATGAGGGGCGTGGAGCCGCACCTGCTCTCGATGACTGCTACGCCGATTCCGCGTTCGTTGGCGCTGGCGATGTTCGGCGATTTGGACCTGTCGCTGCTCAAGGAGAAGCCGAAAGGCCGCATCGACACCGAGACGCGCCTGGTGCTTCAGAAAGAGCGTGCCAAAGCGTACGAGAAAGTCCGGTCAGAAGTCGCGGCCGGCCGTCAGGCGTTCGTGGTCTGTCCGCTGATCGATCCGTCGGACGCGCTGGGCGCGGCTTCGGTCACCGAGGAATACGAGAACCTGCGCAAGAGGGAACTCAAGGGCATTCCGATGGGCATGCTGCACGGCAAGCTGTCCGCAGAAGAGAAGGAGAAGGTGATGGCCGACTTTCTGGCGAGCAAGATCATGGTGCTGGTCTCCACTTCGGTGGTGGAGGTGGGCGTGGACGTGCCGAACGCCACCGTCATGTGCATCGAGGGTGCGGAGCGTTTCGGCCTGTCGCAGCTGCACCAGTTCCGCGGGCGCATCGGGCGCGGCGAACATCCGTCGTACTGCTTCCTGCTGCCGAGCAGCTTCTCGCCGAGCGTGAAGGAACGCATGTCGGCCGTGGTGCGCCACAAGGACGGCTTTTCGCTGGCCGAGAAGGACCTGCAGATGCGCGGTCCCGGCGACATGCTGGGAACGGCGCAGTCCGGTTTCCCAGAATTCCTGATGGCCGCGTTCGGCGACGCCATGCTGATTGCCGACGCCAAGGAGGCGGCCGAGGCATTGCTCGAAGAAGATCCGGAACTGGTGCGGCACGAGGCCTTGCGGAAGGACCTGCGGGCCGCCGCGGAGCGCGTACATTTGGAATAAGCCCGACATCTGACGGCCTCGCCGGCCATGTTGACTTTTACCGGTCTTTTTGCGACTGTGCAGCCGTTCCGGGCACGTGCTCGGCAACCGTCCGCCGCATTGGCGGGCGAACGCACATTGCCAACAAAACGGAGCTCAAATGCCAAACGACACGCTCTCAACGCTCACGAGCTACTGGTGGGTCATACCCGTCGTTCTCGTCCTGGTGCTTTCCATCGTCCTGTACCGGTTCGCATTGCGACTCTTCGGAATCGTGATCGTGCCCGACGACAGCATCGGCATCGTCACCAAGCGCTTCGTGATCTTCGGTTCGAACAAGCGGCTTCCCGACGGCGCCATCGTGGCGCTCAAGGGAGAAGCCGGCATTCAGGTCGATCCGCTCGCGCCGGGCCTCCACTTCTTCCTGTGGCCGTGGCAGTACGACATCGACCTCGAGAAGTTCGTCACCGTCGACCAGAACACGGTCGGCGTGGTCGAAGCCCGAGACGGCGCCAAGCCGGAGACGGGACGCGTCCTCGGGCAGAGCGTCGGCTGCGACTCTTTCCAGGACGGAAGGAAGTTCCTGGAGAACGGCGGCCAGCGCGGACCGCAGATGGCGGTCATCACGCCGGGAACGTACCGCATCAACACGCGGCTGTTTCACGTGACGGCATACAAGGCCACCGAGATCGACGACAAGATGGTCGGCGTCATCACCACCAAGGACGGCATGGCGCTGTCGAAGGACGACATCGCCGGCAAGCCGATCGAAGGCCACCGTTCGTTTCAGGACGGTGACGCCTTCATCGCCGGCGGCGGGTATCGCGGTCTGCAGGAGCAGGTGCTCCTGGCCGGCCGCTACTACCTCAACCCGCTCTTCGTCACGGTCGAGACGGTGCCGATGACGGTGGTGCCGATCGCCAGCGCCGGCGTCATGATCTCCTACGTCGGCGAGCCGGGCGTGGACGTGACCGGCAAGGACTTCGAACACGGCAATCAGGTGAACAAGGGACAGAAGGGCGTCTGGGCCGACCCGCTCGACCCGGGCAAGTACCCCGTGAACCCGTTTACCCACAAGCTGGAGTGCGTCTCGACGGCCAACATCGTCCTGAACTGGGCCACCGGCAAGAACGAGTCGCACATGCTGGACGAGAAGCTCTCGACCATCAAGCTCCGTTCTTCCGACGGCTTCGCGCTGACGATGGACGTGAGCGTCATCATCCACATCCCGCGCAACGACGCGCCGAAGGTGATCGCGAGATTCGGCAACCTCCAGAACCTGGTCACCCAGGTGCTCGAGCCCCTCATCTCCAACCACTTCCGCAACGCGGCGCAGCAGGCCGACGCCATCGAATTCCTCCGCAACCGCACGCAGCGGCAGCTGGAGGCGAAGGAGACCATCAAGCAGGCGCTCGCCAAGTACAACGTCGTCGGCGTCGACACGCTCATCGGCGACATCAACCCGCCGGCCGAGCTGATGAAGACGCTCACCGACCGGAAGATCGCCGAGCAGGAGAAGGTCACCTTCGATACGCAGCGCGAGGCCGCCGAGCAGCGGCAGAAGCTCGAACAGGCCAACGCGCTGGCGGCCACGCAGTCGCGCGTCGTCGACGCCGAACGGAAGGTGGCCATCGCGGAGTACGACGCCCAGTCGGCGGTCAAGCGGGCCGAAGGCGAAGCCAAGGCCAAGACCATCAACGCGCAGGCCGACGCCGCGGTGCTCATTACCGTCGGCGAGGCCGAAGGCAAGAAGATCACGGCGGTGGGCGAGGCCGAGGCCGAGGTCATCCAGAAGAAGACCAACGCCATCGGCGCCGCCAACTACGCCCTGATCGAGACCGCGCGTTCCATCGCGCATTCCGGTCAGGCGCTGGTGCCGCAGATCGTGGTCAGCGGCGGCAAGGACGGACGCCAGGGAAGCCTGGTGGACGTGCTGGTCGCCAAGCTGGCCAAGGACGGGCTCGCGGAAGGCGCGCAGACGCCCTCTGCCAAGACGGCGCCGCCCCCTTCGAAGCCGTCCGGCGCATTGCCGTCGCCGAGCTCCGGCAGCGGCGACACGCAGCTGGGTAACGGCGCAAAATCTTAACCTAAAAGCACGGACGATCGTCCGTGCTTTTTTCGTGTCATGCTCAGGCGATTTTTCTCACCGTTCCCGCCGGCGCCCCGACGGGCGCAGGACTCATCGCCGCAATGGCGTCCTTGACGGTGCGGACGTCCGCGGTGCGTATGCCGGCGACGGGTTTCTTGGTTCCGGAGCGCGGAAAGCCGGCGATGGCCACGGTCATGCCGAGTGCGGCGGATTCTGCCAGGCGGCGATCATGCGCGGTGACCGGCCGCACTTCGCCGCCGAGCCCGAGCTCGCCCCAGGCAACCAAGTGGGAGGGGAGCGGTACGTGCTTGAAGGCCGATGCCAAAGCCAGAGCGACGGCCAGGTCCGCGGCCGGTTCTTTTATCTTGATGCCGCCGACGACGTTCACGTACACGTCGTATTCGCCGAAGTCCAAGCCGGCGCGCCGGCCGAGCACGGCCAGCAGCATCTCCACGCGCGACTGGTCCACGCCGGAACTCTTGCGTGACGGGTAGCCGAAGGAGGTGCGCTGCGCCAGCGCCTGGATTTCGACCAGCATCGGCCGCGACCCTTCCATGATGCAGCAGATGGCCGAACCGGGGACGCCTTCGAGTCGCGCGTCGAGCAGGTACGCCGACGGATTCTTGATCTCCGTCAGGCCCGCGTCGTTCATCTCGAAGATGCCGCTCTCGTCGGTGGAGCCGAAGCGGTTCTTGAGGGAGCGCAGCACCCGCAGCGGATGATCGCGCTCGCCCTCGAACGACAGCACCGTGTCGACCAGGTGTTCGAGCGTCTTGGGGCCGGCGACGTTGCCGTCCTTGGTGACGTGTCCGATGAGCAGCAGGGGAACGCCGGAGGATTTGGCCAGCGACACCAGGCGGGCGGCCGCCGCGCGCACCTGCCCGACTGCGCCCGCTTCTGCGGGCACGTCGTCGCAGTGCAGCGTCTGTACCGAGTCGATGACCGCGAAGGCGGGCTGCTCGGAGAGCACCGTGGCAGAGAGCACCGCCACGTCGGTCTCGTTCAGGAAGAACAGGCCGTGCTGGTCGAGCCCCAAGCGGTCGGCGCGCATCTTCACCTGGCTGGCGGACTCTTCGCCCGAAACGTACAGCACCTTCTTGCCGGCGGCCGCCAAACGCGCGGCCAGCATGATGGAAAGCGTCGACTTGCCGATGCCCGGTTCG
Source organism: uncultured Gammaproteobacteria bacterium (assembly GCA_964491475.1). Lineage (GTDB taxonomy): Bacteria > Patescibacteriota > Patescibacteriia > SG8-24 > SG8-24 > JAHFIW01. Next base: position 175,787 of record CAZBFO010000002.1, read on the forward strand.
CCGCCGAGCAGGGTGATCGAACCCGGCACGATGCCGCCGCCGAACACGCGGTCGGCTTCGGTCATGCCGGTGGGAATGCGGCGCTCGCGCTCGGAGGCGAGGCCTTCGAAGGCGGAAACCTTGGCGGGCTTGGCCGTCGCCGCTGCGGCGCCGCCTGCTGCTCCGAACGACAAGCTGGCCTTCCTGGCCGGCACCGCCTCTGCGCTCATCGTGCCCCAGTGGCCGCATTGGAGGCACTGTCCGGTCCACTTCGGGCTCTGCGCGTCGCAATCCTTGCAGGTGTAGATGGTGGTGGGGGCTTTCATACTTCGGCATTTTCGCACGAATGCATCGGTGCGGCAACGCGCTGCTTACGCCAACGAAAAAGCCGCGTCAAGTGACGCGGCTCGCGGGATCAGAGCAGGTCTCTTCGCCGTTTTTTGGTCCCGTGGCGCTTTTGGAAGAGCAGCACCTTGGCCTTTTTCTCTGCAGGCAGTCCGGCGCGCAACGCCGCGGAACGGTTGAGGCGCGCTTGCAGCACGCCTTCGTTCTGCAGGAGCGCGGCGGCGATCATCTCGTTGAACGGTTTGCCGCCGTGCTGACGGAGCAGGGCCAGGAGCGACAGCATGCTGCGGCTGTCGGCCAGCAGCAGGTTCAGGAAGCGCGGCGCGTTCGGGTTGGTCAAGTCCACGCTGCCGCAACGGCCGCAGGCCCAACCGATCCAATGGATGCGGTCGCCACCGTGCGTCGCGACCAGCGGCGTTTCGCCCAGCATTCGGATGGCGTGAGCGTCGCAGGTGGTGCAACGGCTGTTCGGGTGCAACCTGCTGACGCAGACGGCGTATTCCGCCTGCGGTGCCGTGGCCGTGATGGAAACGTCGGCGCTTTCGTGCCAGCGGAAGCCGAGCTTTTCCAGCTCGATCAGCCAGGCGGGCGGGTCAGGTTCGGACAGGGGAGCTGCCCGCGCAGTCTCGGCCTCGGGAACGGCTTCCGGCTCGGGATCCGGGACGCGCATGACGGGCGGCTTGCGGCGGCCAAAGTTGCGCAGCAGGCCCGCAATCGTCACCGCCATGAGAGCAGCGACGATGATGGCTGCTGCACCTAGCGATGCGTAAACGTAAACGGGCATTGCGGCTCCTTGGCAAGGGGAAAAGGACGACGGGGGACCGTACCAGAAGGCAGGCGCCGCGTCAAAGAGCCGACCTCCCGTACCGTCTACTTGGTGTGCGTGTTGTTTGGCGAAAGCAGGCAGTGATCCTGCATCACCTGGAGAAGCACGGGGACGTAGTTTTCCGCCGTCGCGTAGCCCCACGATTTTACGAACTTCGCGTAGCCGACCGGGTTTTTTGAATAATCCCTCCAATTTTTTCGGGTGACCACCTTGTTGTGCGCCTCGAAGGCGTCGTCCATGGAATTGAAGCGCTGAAAACAGGAGTAGAAGGGCACCTGACCCTTGCCGTCGTGCAGGTCCTCCTTGGTGGCCGCGCTGATGCAGTCGTCGGGGCAGGTGGGACGTTCGATGCCCTCGCCGCCGCGTTTGTCGCGGCCGCCGGAATAGCACTTGATGCCGAAACAGTTGTACTTGCCGATGCAGTTCTTCCCGAATCCGGACTCGACGCCGAACTGCGCCAGCGTCAGCGCGGCAGGCACGCCGGTCTTTTCCTGAAGCCGCACTGCGGCATCGCGCATCTCCTGCGTGACCGCCTTGTTCTTGCAGTCAGCCGTCTTGGGCACCGTCAAATCTTGAGGCTCCTTGTCGCTTTCGTTGAGCGCGGGAATCGGACCCATGCTCGAGGACATGAAAGCGGCGTTTTCGGGACCGGGGAAGTGCTCGAACACCTTCTTTTCCACGTTCAGCACGGAGAGCACTGCCGGACTTACCAGTTCGGGATTGACCAGCCTCAAGATGGCGTTCGCTCCGGCAACCAGGACCAGGCCGACCAATGCATCGGTAATGCGCTTCTTGCCGGCCGTCACTCGGGCGGCATCGCCGCCGGCAGTGAGATACTGGAATCCGCCGATCATGCACATCACCGTTGCCAGCAGACCGGCGAATCCGAACGCATACTTGTAGACGCCGTTGACGTATTGCGCCAGCCAGGGGATGTCGATGTATTTCGTCGTTCCGTCCTGCCTCGAAGTGTATTTGGTGAAGTTGACGTCCGGGATGGGAATGGTCAGCGCCGGTCGGAAGGATTCGGTGGAGTCCGCCTTGTTGGAAGGGGTGGGCACGGGATTGCCTTTCGAATCCTTGCCGGTCGCGGCCTCGATGGTGGTGTTGGTCGGGACTTCGGCGCGGGCAGGAAAAGCCTGCAGCAGCGTCGCTGATGCCGTCAAAAGGCCGAACGCGAAAAACGCAAACGTCGTCGCGCGCGCAGTTGATGAAGAGGGTCGGTGGAGAAGGCGTCGCATTCGGTGTCTAATTACGTTTATACCGGCTGGTCACCGTCTTTCGGCGGCGAGAAATCATGGTGCCGAGGCCGGAGGATTGGTCTTGCACTTTTCGTAGTTCGAAATACGTTTGAGGATGATGGGGTTGTCAGGCGCGATCGTCCCGGCATAGCAGACGTAGCCCGCGGCGACGTTGGAACCGTTGGACGTCCTTCCCCAGCAGTTCTTGTAGTGGTCGACCATCGCTTCTGCCTGTTTCTGCGAGTCGAGCAGTTCGGGGATGGTATAGCAGGTTCTTCCGTTGATGCTGAAGCCCCTGCCCATGCTTTCCTTTCCCGCGCAGGGCGGGCTATTCGGGAAGATGGTCGATTGGCCTGATCCGAAACCGTGCGAGAAGCGCCAGTCCAGCCCGTAGTCCGGCGGTTTCGTCACGTCGAAGGTTCCGATGTCGTCGTTGACTGACGGTCCCTGCTTTTGGCAGCTTTTGTCGTTGCAACCGGCCGCGGGGAACGTGGCGCCCGAATACATTTTTCCGCTGTTGATGAACTGTCGTCGAGCTCCGACGCTGAAGACGTCCGTTGCGGCGTTCTCATCGTGACCGAGCGCATCTTGCCTTCCGCCGGATTCCTCCTGCATGGACGCGTAAATGAAGCAGGCGAAGTCGTCGCCTGGAATTTTTTCGCGAGCCACCTTCATGGCCAGCCCGATCATTTTGCCCGAGGGAAGTGCCGCATGTCCGGTGGCGGCGATCATGTTCTGGGCGGAAATCCTTTCGAACTGCTTGGGTGGTACGGTTTGCACCCTTAGGACCGTAAGGGACACGAGCCCGCTGTTCACCGTGCGGAGCAGCGCGTTGGCACCGAGCAAGAGCAGCAGGCCGACCAGGGCGTCCGTGATCCGCTTCTTGCCCGCGTCGACACGTCCCTTGTCGCCGCCGGCGGTCAGGTATTGGAATCCGCCGACCATGAACATCACCGCTGCCACTATTGAGGCGATGGTGACGGCATAACGGTAGGCGGCGTTGACGTATTCCGCCAGCCAAGGCACGTCAATGTATCCCGTATCAGATTTTGCCTTGATTGTGGAAAAGGTGAGACCGGGGACGGGGATGCTGATGGGCGGTCGGAAAGATTCGGTGGAGCTGGAGGGGTTTGACGGTTCAGGCACGGTCGTTTGCGGGGCTGGAGCGCTGGGAGCGGGACTCAACCACTCGGCGCGAGCGGCGGGGGCGGTCAGCAGGAGCGATGTCGCGACGAGCAGCGCTTGCGTTACCAGGAAAAGACGGACGGTCAAGAGGGGGCGCCTTGCCGCGCCTCGCGTGTTTTCACGGTGTCCGTCGCGGTTCGCTTTCGTCATAGGCGGTCGATGTCATCGTGTTGCTTTTTCTGGCCGTCCGTTTGATGCCGATCCTTCAAGGAATCTTGCACGGCCTGGACGTGGCAGCTTCTTCGGCCCTGCATTTGTAGTAGCGGGGATCCCAAAAGTTCACGGCAGGCGAGGGAACGGTAAGAGTGACCTGTCGCGCTTCGCCGCCCTTCTTGAGGATATCCGCGATGTCCGCCACCGGCGTCGACGCGCTGCCGCCGTTAAGCATGATGTCGACGAAGGAACTGGGGCAATTCAGGAGGGCGCAGCGCTGGCTCGTGTCCGGGGCAGAACCGTTGGTGTAGTTGACGATGAAAGTCTTGCAGACGAGCGTGTTGTTGAAGCCGGCACCGCAGTCGCCGTCGCTCGAGCATTTGGCCGGCGGATTCAGCTTGCCGGCCGGCCCTTCGCCATGGGTGGTGGCACCGGGAAGGATGGCATTCAGTGCGGCCCTGCGGTCCTCGGCGTACAAAGGCGGCACCGAGTAATAAAATACGGCGAACGAGAACGTGGCAGAGGCAAACCGGATGCCCCATCTGAAAAAAATTTCCATTCGCGCATTCGCGTGAGTCGACATAGCTATCTGCAATCGTTTTTTAGCAGGTCACCGCCCAAGAAAAAGCAATGGCTTCCTCCCACGCTTTCCCGATTTCCTGACGGATGGTCGAGCTGTATCTCGTAGTGCCATGTCTCCACGCAGAGCCGTACCCATCCGTGCTGTTCCATGAAAGCCGGGACGTAGACCTTGTCCTTCATCTTGCAGACCGATCCGTCTATTTTCATGTCCATCGCGCGGCCCGAGGCATGGCCCGTCGCGCAGCAGCTGTTCGACGGCGCGGGAACGCCGGCATAGCGATTGCCGCAGGCCGCCGTGATTTCCGCGTATCGGCCGAACTGGCCCTCTTGGGTTCTGGTCGTATCGGAGATTTCCATGACGGAGCCGCGTTCCGCGACCGCCTGCGAAAGTTCTACGAGATTCTGGGACAAGGCGGAATTGATCAGGAGGCTGGTTTTTCCGCCCTTGAACGCACTGAGATTTATGCCGGGAATTTTATCGATGCGCATGAAATCCCGCGTACAGGCCGCAGCCGGAACTGCCGTCCCTCCTCCCGGGCCGCAAGCGGCGGGCCCGCCTTTGCCACCGCCGCCGCCGGCCGCGGCCGGGGTCGGAAGCGCGTCGATCATGGGTTTGCCGTCGAAAGTGAGGTCGTTGAAGCTGATGCGCTGGACAGTCTTCACCCGTATCGTATCGAGGACGGTCAAATTGGGATTGACCACCACGAGCAGGGCGTACGAACCTAGGGCGAGCACGAGTCCGACTATGGCGTCGGTGATGCGCGTTTTGGCCTTGCTTACTCGGCTCGCGTCGCCGCCCGCCGTGAGGTACATGAATCCGCCGATCATGAAAATGACCATGGCCAAAAGGGTCGCCAAACCGACGGCGTACTTGTAGGCGCCGGTGACGTACTCGGCAATCCACGGCACGTCGATGTATCCCGAGTCGGAATCCACCTTTATGGCGCTCAAGCTGACGTTGGGAATAGGAATGGCAAGGGGCGGCACGTTGGACTTTGGCGCGGCGGGAAGCGCATTCCCTTTCGAATCCTTGCCAGTGGCCGCCTCAATCGCCGTATTGGTCGGCACCTCCGCGCGAGCCGCCGGCGAATAAGGCAGCAGGATGGCAAAAACGAATGCAAAAAAGGCGGCTACCGCAGCGGTAAAAATTCGGAGGCGTCGCGTGGGCATAAGCTTTGTTCTGCATAAATAATAGCACCTCCGGGGTCGTTTTGCGACCGGTCGGAGGCGCTCTGTCCCTATGGGGAAAACCGCTTTATTTGGGGCTCCTGTCGATGACCTGTTTGCCGAGTTTGGCCATTTCCGAGTCAACGTAGGACTGGAGCTGCTCGAGGCCGACGTCACCCTTTACCACGCGATCGTTGATGAACAGGTAGGGCGTGGCGTCGATGCCCAGGCGCAGGCCTTCTTCCAGGTCCCGCTTGACGACAGGAACGTCCCGCTTGTTGTCGATGCAGCTCTGGAAGCTGTCGAGATCCAACTTGAGCTGGGCGGCGAAAGTCGGGTAGTTCTTGGGGTCGAGAGCCGCCTGCTGCCTCATCAGCAGGTCGTGATACTGCCAGAAGGCTCCTTGATCGCCCGCGCAGCGGGCCGCCGCAGCCGCCGGAATCGCCTGCGCATGCAACGACCCGTTTGGCATGTCCTTCCATACGATGCGGACGTCTTTGGGGTACTCCTTGAGTATCTGCTTGAGCGAGTCCTCAACCGAGGAGCATGGACCGCATTCGTAGTCGCCGTAGGAGAAAATCGTCACCGCAGCGCCTTTTGGTCCCAGCGTGGGGTTGCCGAAGGACAACGTCGGATGCTTGAGCGGCACGATAACGCGGTCAGAAAGATTGGCCAGGTTCTTGTCCGGGCCGGCGTCGGGGGAAAGCGCGGCCAAACTGAACAGGAACAGCAGCACTGCGGCGCAAAGGATGACGCTGGCGATGAACAGGTTTGATTGGCGCATACGCTTCGGTCGGGGCAGCTACAGCGAAATCTTATTGAGGACGCCGGTGCCCTTGTCGGTGAAATACAGGGTCTTCTTGTCGGGGGAGAGCATCATGGTGTCCACGGTATGGGTGCCTTCGGGGACGGCCACCTTGGTCTGGAGGCCCGTAGTCAGGCTGATCTTGTATATGGTGTCAGGGGTGCCGTCGGCGATGTCGGGCTGCAGGCCGGCGCCGCGGGGCAAGTCGTTGGGTACGCCGCAGTACATGGTGCTGTCGTCGGCAAAAGTGCACTTGTTCGCCCAAGTGTTGACGTTGAGATTGCGGCGGTTGCGGCCGATGTCGTCGCCTTGCGCGTCGACGACCCACAGTCCCGGCTTCCAGTCGTTGGCATGGCCCGAAACGCTGTAGAGCATCTGCTGACCGCTCGGCGCCCACTTGGGCTGGAATCCGAGGCCTTCCACCACCATCGACTTGAAGTTCTGGCCGTATTGACCGAGGAGATACACTTCCTGACGGTCGACGTCCAGCGTCCTGCCCGTTGTGGCGGTGGCCAGAATGTCGTTGTTGGGCGACCAGGCTACCTGCACCTTGTCCTGATTTTCGCCGAGTTCTTGGAACGGATGGGCGCCGGAGCCGTCGGGATTGACGGTGACGAGGAAGCGGGCGTCAGGGTCGGTGCCGACGCTCTTGGCCACGATCTGCTGGCCGGACGGGCTGAAGTCGAAATCTTCCCAGTGCTTGGGGAGCGTCACCTGCCGGTTGGTGGTAAAGTCGTAGACCACGTTGGAGCCGTCCGGGTATTCGATGACGGCCTTGTCGCCCTTGGGATCGAATTTGGCGTTGCTGACGTCGTAGAAGACGTTGTTGGAAAGGGCGCTGACCGTACCGTCATTGGTGACACGATAGAATTTGCCGTCCGCGCGATTGTAGTAGTTGAGGTTGCCGTTGGCCGAAATCGACGCGCCCTCGGTCGGAGCGGCCACGACGGGCGTTACGGCAGTCAGTCCGCCATTTGCGGTGGGCGAAACGATGGGAACCTGACTCGGCGGCAGGACGGTCGGGGCGTTTACTCCGCCGCTCGGGACCGGCGCGCCCTGCCCTGCGGTAGGCAGGCCCACGCCGCCGCCCGCGTTGACGTTCTCGTTACCGGTCGGCGTCACTTCGGCCGGCTGGAAGCCCCGGAAGAACATGTAATACAGCCCGAAGCCGATGCCGACGGATATGGCGAGGAAGCCGATGAACAGGAGGACCTTCTTGAGTTGCATATGCCGCTGGTCAGAAGAGCTTAAGGTAGTTGAAGACGTCGCGGAAACCGAGCTGCTTTGCCATGTCGAGGGCGCAGGACGGCGTGAAGGCGCACGCGAGTATCGACACGATGGTGAACAAGAACACGAGTATCATCAGCTCAATCAGCGTCGCCAGTCCCAGCTGAAAGTGCTCTCGGAGCGTCGGTTTAAAGGTGCCCTTTACCTTCAGCATCGCGCAGACCCACCAAAATTGCAGAATGACCAGAGCGATGATGCAAGAGCCGTCAACGACGTCGAGGAGATCCGGCCACACTACTTTGTCAAGCAATTCTTTGATGCCGATGGCCAGGGCGTTCTCCGCAAGTTGAGAGGCGCTTGCCTGTCCCGAAAGGATGTTCTTGGCGGCATTGATACTCTGCATTTCAGAGCCGCCCGTGGCACCGCCTCCCGCGACCCCTTCCGCTCCCGGACCGGGAAAAAAACCCGGAGACCGTTGCAGCGCGAGCGCCTGCGACATCTCCAGCTCGCGCTTCCAGCGCAGCTGATCCTCCGACGTGGCGGATTGGAGCGGTTCGTTAGGCATGGGTTTTGGCGCGTGCGTTGGCTTTCTTGCGGGCAATGACGATGGCGCCCTCCTTGGCGTCGATGTTCATGACGTCGCCGGGGTTGCAGTTCTCGGAGAGCAGTTCCTTGGCCAGCGGGTTCTCCACCAGCTCCTGAATCTGGCGGCGGACGCCGCGGGCGCCGTACAGCGGGTTCCAGCTCTTTTCGGCGACCATCGAGACCGCGCCGTCCTCGTAGACCAGGCCGACCTGGTAGTCGTCGGCCAAGCGCTTGCCCAGCTCCGCCATCTGCAGGCGGACGATCGACTCGAGGTCCTTCTGCGACAGGGGATTGAAGATGGCCACCTTGTCGATGCGGTTGATGAACTCGGGGCGGAAGGAGCCTTCCAGCTCGCGCATGATGGCGCTGCGGGTTTCCTCGTTCTCGGCGGCCGTGAAGGAACCGTCCTGCTTGGTGGTGAAGCCCATCGGTTCGGTGCGCAGCACGTTGGAACCGACGTTCGAGGTCATCACGATGATGGAGTGCTTGAAGTTGATCTTGCGGCCGGTGGCGTCGGTGACATGCCCGTCTTCAAGAATTTGCAGGAGCAAGTTATGGACATCGCCATGCGCCTTTTCGATCTCATCGAAAAGTACGAGAGAGTGCGGGCGGCGCTTCACCACGTCGGTCAGCTTGGTCTCGTCGCGGTAACCGACGTAGCCGGCAGGCGCGCCGACCAGCTTGGACATGTTGAAGCCTTCGGAAAATTCCGACATGTCGATGCGTACCAGCGCGTTCGGATCATGGAATACCTGCTCGGCCAAGGTCTTGGCCATCTCGGTCTTGCCCACGCCGGAAGGACCCAGGAACAGGAACGAGGCCAGCGGGCGGTTGGGGGAGGAGATGCCGGCCTTGGCGCGGCGCACCAGTTCGGCGACGGCGTTGACCGCCTCGTCCTGGCCGACTACGCGGGAGCGCAGGGCGTCTTCCAGCTTGAGCAGGTGGGCCTTTTCTTCGGCCAGCAGGTCGGTCACCGGAATGCCGGTGGCGCGGGCCACGACTGCGGCGATCTCCTTGCGACTGATCGAACCGATCTTCGGCTTGGCCTTGCCGCTCTCCTTGCGGCCGAGCTCCTTGAGCTCGTTTTCCAATTCTTTTTCTTTCGACTTCAGCTCCAGCGCCTCGATGAAGTTCTCGCCGGTGACCGCCTTTTGCTTCTTGCGCTTGACCTTGTCGAGTTCTTCCTCGACCGCCTTCATCCGCTTGGCATCGCTCTCGGTGGTGTTGGCCACGCGCAGCACGGCCGCGGCCTCGTCGACCAGGTCGATGGCCTTGTCGGGGAGCTGACGGTCGGTGAGGTAGCGCTCGGAAAGTTCGACCGCGGCATCGATGGCCTCGTCGGTGATGGTGACGCCGTGGTAGGTCTCGTAGCTGTCGCGCAGGCCGCGCAGGATGTGCTTGGCCACTTCGGGGCTGGGCTGTTCGACCGTCACCGGCTGGAAGCGGCGCTCCAGCGCGCCGTCGGCCTCGATGTGCTTCTTGTATTCGGCCAGGGTGGTGGCGCCGATGCAGCGCAGGTCGCCGCGGGCCAGCGCCGGCTTAAGCAGGTTGGCGGCGTCCACCGAACCGTTGGTGGAACCGGCGCCCATGATGTTGTGCAGCTCGTCGATGAACAGGATGATGTCGCTGTTGGACTTGAGCTCGTCCACGATCTGCTTGACGCGGCCTTCGAACTCGCCGCGGTAGATCGTGCCGGCCAACATGAGTCCGAGGTCCAGCGAGAAGATGCGCTTGTCCTGCAGCACTTCAGGCACGTCGCCATCGACAATTTTTTTCGCCAGACCTTCCACGATGGCCGTCTTGCCCACGCCCGGCTCTCCCAGCAGCACCGGATTGTTCTTGCGGCGCTGCGAAAGGATCTGGATGGTGCGCTCGATTTCCTTTTCGCGCCCGATGACCGGATCGATGCCTTCCTGCAGCTTGGGGTTGGTGAGCTCGGTCGCGAAGAAGTCCAGCGCCGGCGTCTTGGCGTTGGCGGCCTTCTTGGCGGCCTTCTTTTCGGCGACCGCTTTTTTGTCGGCTTTCTCTTCGGACTTCTTGGGGGCCTTGCCCTCGTCGAAAGTTTCGGTGATCTCCGGGAACTTCGAAGTGCTCTTCAGCACCGTGTCCACCTGGCTGCGCAGCTCGCGGATGTCGATGTCCTGCTCGGTGAAGGCGGCGTCGATGGCCGGGGAGTCGATCTGCAGCAGCCCGGAGAGCAGATGCTCGGTGCCCACGTACTTGTGCTCGTTGGTGTTGGCGGTCAGCACGGCTTTCTCGACGGCGCGCTTGGCGTCGTCGGAAAGGTGAGGGGCGCCGTCAGCCACGGCATTGTCGCGCTTGGCCAATTCGTCGGCAAGATGCAGCACGCGGCGAACCTCCTCGGCGCTCACGTTGGCCTTGCGCAAAATCTCGCCGCCGATGCTGCCCTTCTGCTGCAAGAGCGACAAAAGCAGGTGCTCCGGATTGATTGCCGGAGACTGCATTTCGGTGGCGAGCTTGTAGGCGTTTGCCAGCACGTTCTTCAGGTGGGATGTGAACTTGTCGAGAATGTCTTGCATGGGGACTGGGCTCGTGAATAAGAGGCTGCACGATGCCGAAATTATAGCATTTTTACCGTCATTTTGGAGGAATGAAGCGGGCTTTTATCCACACGTCGACCGCAGGCGAGAACGCCGCCGAAGCGGACAGCAAAAAACCCGCGTTGGCTGCGCGGGTTTTTGTGATTTGGCTCGATTTTTAATGGCTTTTGCCCAGCTTTAGGCGCGAGGACCGGCCATCTTTTCCAGTTCGGCGATGCGCTTTTCGATCGGCGGATGCGTCGAGAACAGCGCGGCGAACGCCTTGCCGTTAAACGGGTTGGCCAGGAACAGGTGGGCGGTGGAGGCGTTGGCGTGAGCCATCGGCAGGTTCTCGGCTTGGATTTTCCGCAACGCGTTGGCCAGGCCTTCGGGGTAGCGGGTCATCAGCGCGCCGGAGGCGTCGGCAAGATATTCGCGGCGGCGCGAGACGGCCAGCTTGATGAGCTGCGCCACGATGGGCGAGACGATCAGCAGCACCAAACCGATGAGCATGAACACTCCGGCAGCGTTGCCTCCGCGATCATTGCCGCGCCGTCCGCCGAACCGCCCCATTCGGAAGAACAAGTTGGCCATCACCGAGATGACGCCGACCAGCACGATAACGACCGTCATCACGCGGATGTCGTAGTTCTGGATGTGCGACAGCTCGTGCGCCAGCACGCCTTCCAGTTCCTCGTTGGTGAGCTTGGACAATGCGCCGCTGGTCACGGAGATCGAGGCGTGCTGCGGATCGCGGCCGGTGGCGAAGGCGTTGATGGCCGGATCGTTCATCACGAACACCTTCGGTTTGGGCATGCCTTGCGAGATGCACAGGTTGTCGACCATGCGCACCAGGTAGGGATTCTCCTGTTCGGACACTTGCTGCGCGCCGGACATCGCCAGCGCGATCTTGTCGCCGGTGTAATAGCTGATCAGCGCCGAGACGGTCGAGTAGATGATGGCGATGGTCAGGAAGGCGCCGCCGGTGTCGTAGGCCTGGTCGATGGCCCAGCCCAGGAGCAGCACCAATGCCGAAAAGACCGCGATGAGGATCACGGTCTTCCGCTTGTTGGCGGCGATGAAATCGTAGGTAGTCATCGGGGGAGTTTAGAGATGAAAGTGAAAAGTTTAGAGTGTGCCGTTTTCCGTTCTTTAAACTTTATAACTTTACACTTTCGACTCTTCTAGAACTTCACCTGCACGGCGGCGCGCTCGCCTTCGGCGGCCTCGAAGAAGTCGTACTTCTTGAAGGACATGCGTGCCGCGATGATGTTGTTGGGGAAGACCTGGATCTTGGTGTTGAAGTCGCGGACGTTGGCGTTGTAGAAGCGGCGAGCGGCCTGGATCTTGTCTTCGGCGTCCTTCAGGTCGTCCTGCAGCTGCATGAAGTTCTGCGAGGCCTTCAGTTCCGGATACGCCTCGGCCACCGCGAAGATGGACTTGAGCGTCTGCGAGAGCTGGTTCTCGGCGACGGCCTTGTCGCCGACGGACTGCGCGCCCATGGCGGCCGCGCGAGCCTGCACGACCTTCTCGAAGGTTTCGGACTCGTGCTTGGCGTAGCCCTTCACCGTCTCGACCAGGTTGGGGATGAGGTCGTAGCGGCGCTTGAGCTGCACGTCGATGTCGGACCAGGCTTCGTCGGTGCGGTTGCGCAGCGTGATCAGGCCATTGTAGACGCCGATGAGCCACAGGACCACGACGACGAGCACGACTCCCAGAAGGAGTACGAACGTATTGAGCGAACCCATAGTTGAGATGTTGCGGTTGGTGAAATTAGTGACTATTATGCGTATTATACTTGAAATTCGCGATAAATGAAAGGGTAGCAGGTTCCCTATGTCCATCAACCCCAAAGTCTTCAAAGCTTACGACATCCGCGCCTTGTCTCCGCAGGAACTCGACGCCGACTTTGCCTACAAATTAGGCCAAGCTTTCGTAAAATTCACCAATGCCAAGACGGTGGTGGTCGGCCGCGACATGCGCGAAACCACCCCGATGCTGTTCGACGGTTTGGCCAAGGGAATTCTTTCGCAGGGCGCCGACGTCATCGACATCGGCCTGGTCACCACCCCCATGTTCTACTACGCCGTGGGCGACTACGACCTGCACGACGCCGGCATCATGATCACCGCCTCGCACAACCCCAGCGAGTACAACGGTTTCAAGATGGTCTTCGGCGACGTCATGCCCATCGGCGCCGAGACCGGCATGTGGGACATCCGCGACCTGGTGCTGGCCGGTCCGTATCCCACGCAGCCCGAAGGCACCATAGTGAGCACCAGCATCCAGGAAGCGTACGTGCAGAAGCTGCTGTCGCTCGTCGACGTCGAGCATCTGCGCTCGATGAAGGTGGTGGTCGACACCGCCAACGGCATGGAAGGCGTGGTCATCGCCGACATCCTCGACCAAATCAAGGGCGTCACCTGGGAAGGCATGTACTTGGAACCCGACGGCAGGTTCCCGAACCACGAGGCCAACCCGCTCAAGGAAGAAACGCTAGACGCGCTCAAGGAACGCGTGGTCTCCACCGGCGCCGACATCGGCGTGGCCTACGACGGCGACGCCGACCGCGTCGGCCTGGTTGACGAGAAGGGCGAGACCGTCCGCGGCGACATGATCCTGGCGCTGCTCGCGCCCGTCCTGCTCAAGAAGCACCCCGGCGAGAAAGTGCTCTACACCGTCAACTGCAGCATGATGGTGCCCGAGGAAATCTCTGCCGCCGGCGGCAAGCCCGTGTTCACGCGCGTGGGCCACGGCCTGCTCAAGCCCCACATGCGCAAGGAAAACGCGCTGTTCGCCGGCGAACTGTCCTGCCATTTCTTTTTCCGCGAACTCCACAACGCCGAGTGCGCCGACTTGGTGATGCTTTCGGTTTTCGCGCTGATGACGCGAACCGGCAAGACTTTGTCAGAATTGGTTGCGCCGCTCAAGCGCTACTTCCACTCTGGTGAAATCAACTCCACCGTTGAGGATAAGGATGCGGTGCTCGCCGCGCTCGAAGCCAAGTACGCGCCGCTGGCGACGACAGTGAACAAGATCGACGGCATCCGCATGGACTTTCACGATGAAGCCGATTCGATGGGGGACTGGTGGTGGAATGTGCGGGCTTCGAATACGGAGCCTTTGTTGCGGTTGAACCTTGAAGCGAAGACGAAGGAGAAGATGGAGCGGATGCGGGAGGAGATTTTGGGGGTTATTCGCGGGTAGATCAAATCAAGTCTGTGGCGCAATGTTGAGATGAGAAATCGGGCTTACGGAGAGCCTGATTTTTTATGCATTGACGGCATTTTCGAAAGTGTTAAAACACGCGCCGCGCCAATAATTTTCATGGGTTTTTACAAATGCATACGTCAAAAAGAAACTTCGCCTTTATCGACGCGCAAAATCTGCATTTGGGCGTCAAAGACCAAGGGTGGACCATCGACTATCGTAGGTTTCGACGGTATCTCAAGGAGAAATACGGCGTTACGGAAGCGTTCTTGTTCATCGGTTACCGTGCGGGCAATGAGCGCCTCTACGAATTTCTGCAGCGCGCAGGGTATTTGTGCGTGTTCAAGCCGACCCTGGAACTGCCCAACGGTGAAGTGAAGGGAAACGTCGATGCGGAACTGGTGCTGCACTCAATGATCGAATATCAGCACTATGAGAAAGCGGTCATCGTGACGGGAGACGGCGACTTCCGATGCCTGATTGCCTACTTGCTCGAACAGGACAAGTTGGAGAAAACGATTATCCCGAACGCAAAGAAATATTCCGCCCTGCTCAAGTCGTTGAGCGCCCCGGACCGAAACATCTTCGCATTCATGAACGGTTTGCGGGAAAAACTTGGTCGAGATCCGGCGCGGACGAAGACGAACGAAGACAAAAAAGAAAAGGGCTCCTCTCGGGACAAAACCCTTCAGGAACCCCTTTCGTCGTGATGTCGGCATAATAGCATGACCGGACGCACAGGTCAATGCGCAGCGATGAAGTCGGCATGTGGACATTGTTTACGTAAAAAACTACTCTTAGGTCACCGCCCTTATTTTTGTCGTGAAATCCGCGCGGTGAATAGTCGGTTGTATGGCTTTACTGAAAATCAATTTTAAAGTCGAAGTAAACAGGTGGACGAATTTTTATTTTTTCCTGCAGAACCTGTCCGAATGGAATGATCATTTTCGCAAAGAATATAATGAAACATGGATACGGGAATTGGAAATTCCCGCGACTCTCCTCGCGGAACTCAAGATGTTCGCACGGATTCACCGTCGGTACGCCAGGCCTGCGCGACACTTGGCCCGACCGTTCCTCAACGGCAAAAATCCCTTTATCGCATTGCGAAGAATGGTCACGCAAAAGGAGTGCCATGAGGTCAATCTCGCATTTCGGAAATTCGCGCCATTTTTTGATCGGCTATGGAAAGTTGAAGAGGTTCGGTTGCGCAACTGGAGCCGTCGTCTGACTTCAGGTCTGACGCAAAGCAGGAAGAGGTCGGTTTTTGAGTCAACGTTGTCGAAATTGTACGCGCCAAAGGCGTCGTCGGCGAAAATTCTGGTCACTCTCGTTTGTTCCGCGGGCAATACGCTCGGAGGTCAGGTGCAAGACGTCGGTGACGGAAAAAAACGCGTCATCGTTGAGATCTCTCGCGCCGGTGATGACCGAGCAAACTTTGCGGAAGGCATAGTCTGGCACGAAACCATTCACGCGGCATTTGATGGGGCGACGCTCAAACCTGCGCTCAAGAAAATGAAAATGGAAAGAATGTCTATCCATGAAATTGCTGCCGGTCTTTTGTTTCCTCGCGGCGTTTTGGGTCAGGAATATTTGGGGATTTCACCTCCCAAAAACGGATTTATCAGGTCCTATCCGCAGGCGAATGAAGAACTGCTCGCGCTGATGCGTGACCGCGTATCCTCGGAGAGGGTGCTTGACCGTACCTTTGTCGAAGAGGTCGTTCGCTTGTACAAAAAAGCCCCCTGAGTACAGGGGGCAGGAGTTTGCGGGAGTCAGACCCGTTCGGGTCCTTCTTCACGCCAGGCGCCGGAGTTCTCGTAGTCGTCCCAGTCTTCCCAATTGCGCCAGCCGTCGGCGTGGCGGGTTTCCTGAGAGTTCGAGAGCTCGAGCTCTTCGTGTGTCGGGTTTCGCGTTGCGAGCCTGGCGAGGGCGGCTGAAACCGCCTTACTGCCTGGCTGCGAACGTGCTGTCTGCGCCGTTTCCATGGGTTCCTTCTTCCTGCTGTTGTGTCATTTGCGCCACCTTTTCCTTCAGGTGCGCAAATATCTGCTTCCGCGTTTCGCAGAAGTAGAACTTTCCGGAGAGACCGCCCTTGCGGTGATGCGAGCAGCCGTTGTGGCACGCTTTTTGCCACTCGCATTGCGCGCAGTCGGGATGCAGCTGGTTGACCGCATCGGCGAACTCCATCCTTTTCTGGCCATTGAGCACTTCGGCAAGCGTTTGATCGCCGATGTCGCCGTAAAGCAGCTCGCTGCGGTTCGAGAGTCGATCGCACGGATACACCCTGCCATCGTACTCCACCGTGAAGTACGAAGAACAGGTGCCGTTGAACGCGCAGTTGCTTGCGCATCGACCGGAGATGCCGGCGAGGAAGTTCTCGATGTCGCGCACGCGCAAGTCTGCTCGATCGGCGGAGAGCCAGAGGTCGACATACTTCTTCATGTACGCGGTAAGCTCCGCGTTCCCCAGCGTCTGGTTGAGCATCCGCTTGTTGAGGTTGATGACGTCGAGATAGTCGTTGAGACCCCATGACTTCGCCTTCAGACCGTCGGCGAAAAAGGCAAAGTCTTGTTCGACGCTTTCGAGACTTGATGCGGTCACCGTATGGATGAAGCCGGGTTCGACACCGAACTCGCGGAGCTTCGCGATGCCGCGCATGACCAAGTCAAACGAGCCTTGTCCTCCGCAACGCGTGCGGAACCGGTCGTGGCTGATCTTGTCGCCATCTATACTCACCCCGACGCCGAACTTGTTGTTCGAGAAAAACCGCGCCCACTCGTCAGTGACAAGCGTTGCGTTCGTCTGGACCACGTTGCTGATGCGGTGGTCGGCGCTGCGGTGTTTGCTTTGGAACTCGACGATTTTTTCGAAAAACCGCAGTCCGGCGAGCAGCGGCTCTCCTCCGTGCCAGATGAACTGCACGTTGCCATCGAACAGCTCAAGGTATTGTCTGACGAAGCTTTCGAGCATCTCTTCCGACATGACGTGGGGAGTCTGCTGGTCGAGCGTGTTGTAGAAGCAGTAAGCGCAACGCAAGTTGCAGAAATCGCCAACCACCTTGATGATGGGCGTCATCGTCCTTTTCGGGGACGTCTGGATGACCGACAGTTTTCTCATCGCTTTTTCCCTTTTTGAAGGTCCTTTTTCGTCAGGGTCTGCCGAGCGCGGCATCTCTGACGAACACGGCACGGTAACAATTTTTTCCGCATTTGTCAACGCCTGTCAGTGGCAGGGAAGGCATTCTAGGGCGGCACGGCATGGGTAGACAATCCCCCCGCAAAACCCTACCCTTACAGGACTATGCTCGCCCTCTTCGACTCCGGCCTCGGCGGCCTCACCGTCGTTCGTGAGATGTTCCGCCAGCTTCCGGGATACGACACCATCTACTTCGGCGATACGGCTCGCGTGCCGTATGGCTCCAAGAGTCCCGAAGTCATTCGGCGTTTTGCTGCGCAGAACACCGACTTTTTGCTGTCCAAGGGGGCGAAGGCGGTGGTGATCGCCTGCAACACGGTTTCTGCTTTGGCGGCGGACGTGGTGCGTAAGCATGCCAAGGGCGTGCCGGTGTTCGAGGTGGTCTCTCCGGCGGTCGCCAAGGCGGCAGAGGTGACCAAGGGGCGCGTGGGGGTCATCGGCACCCGCGGCACGGTGGCCAGCGGCGTGTATACCGAAAAAATGGCCAAGATTGCGCCAAAGGTGAAGGTGTTCGGGCAGCCGGCGCCGTTGTTCGTGCCGCTGGTCGAGGAGGGGTGGGCCGGAAGCAAAGAGGCGGCTTCGATTGCCAACGAGTACCTTCGTCCGTTACGATTACGACGCATCGATACCTTGATTCTGGGCTGCACGCACTACCCGTTCCTCAAGCAGTGCATCGCCAAGTCCGCACCGGGGGTACGGCTGGTGGATCCCGCACAGCAGACCGTCGCCGCGGTCGCGCGGTACTTGGAGGCCAATCCTTCTTTCCGCAAGAGCCTTTCCAAGAAGAACAGGCATCTCTTTTACGCCAGTGACACCAGCGCGCATTCGCAGGACATCGCCTCGCGCTGGCTCGGTCGCCGCATCGTACTCAACAAAGTCACACTCGAATGATTCTCACGATCGTCATTTTCGTAGCCGTCCTGTCGCTGCTGGTTTTCGTGCACGAGTTCGGGCACTTCATCACGGCCAAGAAGGCGGGCATTCGCGTGGACGAGTTCGGTTTCGGATTTCCGCCGCGCGCCTTCGGCATCAAGCGCGGGCAGACCATCTACTCGATTAACTGGATTCCGCTGGGAGGCTTCGTGCGCATCAAGGGCGAGGCAGGAGAGCATCGCGGCGACAAGGACAGCTTCGCCAACAAGAGCGGCTGGATCCGCTTGCTGGTGCTGACGGCAGGCGTGGTCATGAACGTTTTGCTGGCCTGGTTCCTGTTCTCTTTCGGCTACGTGGTCGGCATGCCGCAGGTGGTCGAGGACTTGCCGCAGTTCGCGCACGTCACCGACGACCAGACGCAGGTGATGGACGTGCTCAAGGATTCTCCGGCGGAGAAGGCCGGCTTCAAGCCCGGCGATATCCTCGTGTCGGTCGACGGTCGGCCGGTCGCGGGCGCGGACAGCGTGCGCGAGTATACCCGCACGCGCGAGAACCAGCCGATTACCGTCGTCTTCAAGCAGGACAACCAGACCATGACGCGCAGCGTGACGCCGGTCCGCATTGGCGAGGCGCAGCAGGCGGCCATGGGTTTGGCGCTGGTGCGTACCGGCATGGTGTCGTATCCGTTCTGGTACGCGCCGGTGCAGGGCGCGGTCGCCACCTGGGTGATGGGCCGCGAGATCGTCTTCTCCTTCGGCGCGCTTTTCCGCGACCTGTTCACGGGGCACGGCGTCAACGTCGACCTCTCCGGACCGATTGGTATCGCCGTCATCACCTCGCAAGTCGCGGCGCGCGGTTTCCGTCACCTGATTCAGTTCACTGCGTTGCTCTCTTTGAACCTGGCCATCATCAACATCCTGCCATTCCCGGCGCTCGACGGCGGGCGCGTGCTGTTTTTGGCCATCGAGAAGGCGCGTGGCCGGGCGGTCAGCCGCAACGTCGAGATCGTCGCCCACAACCTCGGCTTCGCGCTGCTGATGATCCTGGTGCTGTTCGTGACCATCGGCGATTTCCGCAAGTTCGGCGGGGGAATGATGCAGGGGCTTTCCCGTTTCTTCACCGGAGGGTAGTATTTTTTGCGTACACCGAATGCGGATTTTATGAAGGACCAGCTCCAAAATTTGGCTAATACATTGAAGCAACAGATTGCCTCTCTCAAAGACTTGGCGGCACTGGAGGCTTTTTCGGTTGAGAAGCTGGGCCGCAAGAGCGAGTTCAACAACCTTTTGAAGGGTCTCGGCGCGCTGCCTGCAGAGGAACGCGCGGCGGTCGGCAGCCTGGCCAACACGCTCAAGCAGGAGGTGCAGGCCGCTTTCGATGCCAAGAAGTCCGAACTGGAATCCGCCTCCGCCGGCGCCATCGCCGAGACGGAGTGGATTGACGTGACCGTCCCGGGCACGCGCCCGCAGAAAGGGCATCTCCACCTGACGACGCAGGCCATTCAGGAAGTCACCGACATCTTCCGCCGCATCGGCTTCACTCGCGTGCGCCACCCCGAAGTGGAGTGGGACTGGTACGCCTTCGAGGCGCTCAACATGCCGCCCGACCATCCTGCCCGCGACGAATGGGAAACGTTTTTCGTCGACGCGCCCGTGTCAGAGAAGAACGGCAAGATGGTGCTGACGCCGCACACCTCCTCCGGCCAGATACGCGAGATGCAGAAGAAGCACCTGCCCATCCGCATGATCAACATCGGGAAATGTTATCGCCGCCAAATCGACGTCTCGCACGTCCCGATGTTCCACCAGTTCGAGGGGCTTCTCATCGACAAGAACGTTTCGGTCACGCACCTCAAGGGCGTGCTCGACTATTTCGCCAAATCGTTTTTCGGTCCGGACCGCGTCACGCGCCTGCGCCCGTTCCACTTCCGTTTCACCGAGCCGAGTTTTGAAGTCGACATCAGCTGCGGCATCTGCGGCGGCACCGGCAAGCTGGAAGACGGAGCCAAGTGCCGTCTCTGCAAGGAGGGTTGGTTGGAACTCGGCGGCGCCGGCATGGTCCATCCGAACGTGCTAAAGGCCTGCAAGATCGACCCCGAAACGTATGGCGGTTTCGCCTTCGGTTGGGGAGTGGAGCGCACCATGGCCATGAAGTCCGGCGTGCGCATCGACGACATCCGCGTGCTCTACAAGAGCGACTTCCGTTTCCTGCGCCAGTTCTAGCGCCTGCGGCCTTGCAATATGAACATTCTCGCATCGTACAACTGGATCAAGGAATACGTGGCCCTCAAGGAGTCGCCCGAAGCTTTCGCGCGCAGACTTGCGCTGTCCGGCCCGGCACCGGAGCGCCTGTATCCGCAGGCTCTGCCGTACGACAAGATGGTTGTCGGGCAGATTAAGGAAGTGAAGGCTCACCCGAACCCTAAGGTCACCAAGCTCCGTGTGGTCGCTGCCGACATCGGCGAGGCGCAACCGTTGGAGTTGGTTTGCGGCGGTTCAAATTTGGAAGTGGGCATGAAGGTCGTCGTCGCGCTGGTCGGCGCAAAGGTGAAGTGGCATGGTCAGGGCGATCTTATCGAACTGCAGCCGGCCGTCATTCAAGGCATCGAGTCCAAGGGCATGATTTGCGGCGCCAACGAAATCGGTCTGGCCGACGCCTTCCCGCACGCCGAGCGCGAAATCATGGACGTGAGCTGGCTCAAGGCCAAACCCGGGACCTCACTCGCCAAGGCGCTCGACCTCGATGACACCGTTTTCGACATCGAAGTCACTACCAACCGCCCCGACGCCTACTGCATGGTCGGCCTCGCTCGCGAGGCGTCCGCCGTGCTCGGCGCCAAGTTCCTGTGGCGCGAACCCGTCGTGCCGTCGATGGCCAAGGGCATGACGGCCATGGAGCTGCACGTCAAAGTGAGCGCTTCCAAAGTCTGCACGCGCTACCAGGCCGTCGTCATGACCGACGTGACCGTCGGTCCGTCGCCGTGGTGGCTCAAGCGCCGCCTTATCCAGTCCGGCCTGCGCCCAATCAACACCGTGGTCGACATCACCAACTACGTCATGTTGGAGTACGGGCAGCCTTTGCATGCATTCGATTACGATCAACTTGCCGGCCACTCCATCGTGGTTCGCAACGCCAAGGAAGGGGAGAAGATCCTGATGCTCGACGGCGTTGAGCGCACGCTCAAGACTTCCAACGTGGTGATTTGCGACGCCGACAAGCCGATGGCCGTCGCCGGCGTCATGGGCGGCGAAAACTCCGGCGTCCACGAGAACACCAAGACCATCGTGTTCGAGGCCGCCACCTTCGATGCCGTTTCCATCCGCCGCACCGCTCGCTCGCTGGGCGTGCAGACCGATTCGTCGCTGCGCTACGAGAAGGGCTTGCCCGAAGACCTCACCGCCGCTGCGCTCGCGCGTGCCGTGGAGCTGTGCCAGGAAGTCGCCTGCGGCCGCGTGGCCAGCAAGGTGTTCGACGAACGCTCGGTCGCCCACAAGAAGGTGAAGTACTCCTTCCGCCCCGAAAAGGCCGAAGCGCTGATCGGCATCACCATCCCGCCCAAGGACATGAAGAAGATTCTGGTCTCGCTCGGCTTCGGCGTGAGCGGTGCGGGCAAGAAGTGGGACGTGACCGTGCCGTATTGGCGCGAGAAGGACATCGAAGGGGAGCGCGACTTCACTGAAGAGATCGCCCGCGTCTACGGTTACGCCAACCTCCCGTCGGTGATGCCCACCGGCGAGATTCCCACTTACGGCTTCGACGCGCTGCTCGACGACGAAGATCGCGCCAAGCGCTTCTTCAAGGGCGTGGGCTGCACCGAGCTCATCAACTACTCGCTGGTGCCCGCGGCACATCTCGAGAAGTGCGGATTCAAGTTGGCCGACGCCATCCGCATCGCCAACCCGCTCTCCGCCGACTTCGAGTACCTCCGCATGAGCCTGCTCCCCGGTTTCCTCCAGACGATTCAGGAGAACCAGGGCTTGTTCCCCGAAGGGAAAATCTTCGAGGTCAGCAACGTCTATTGGAAAAAAGAAGGCGACCTCCCCGATGAAATCCTGGCAATGGCCGGCGCGGTCTACGGACCGTACGACGACGACCGCCTGTTCCGCGAGGCCAAAGGACTGTTCGAGGCCTATGCCGCCGAGGTCGGCGTGCGCGTGGCCTATGAGCGCATGAGCGGCGGCCCGCAGCACCCCGGCCGCGCCGTGAAGATTCTCGCCGACGGCGAGTTCGTGGGTTGGATCGCCGAAACGCACCCCAACGTCTGCAAGAAGTTCGGCGTCGACTGCCGCGTGGCGGCATTCGAAGTGCCGCTGGCCAAGTTCCTGACCCACCGCAGCACCCACGCCAAGTACGTCCCTATCCCGCTGTTCCCCCCGGCCAAGCGCGACCTGGCGCTGCTGGTCGAAGAGAAGGCGGAGTTCGGCGGCATGTACGAGGCGCTGCTCACCGGCAGCGCGTTGCTCAAGGACGTCGAGCTGTTCGACGTCTATCGAGGAAAAGGAGTTGAGCCCGGAAAAAAGAGCCTGGCGATGCACCTGACTTTCGCGGACAACGAGCGCACGCTCACCGCCGAGGAGGTCGACGCGGCGATTACGTCGCTGACTGGAGCCCTAAAAGAGAAGTTCGGCGCGACGGTGCGGGGTTGACACCCGCGCCGTTTTCGTCTATTTTGATTGGCAACGAAAGCGAGGTTCTTTCAATGGAAAACCATCCTGTCGTACAGGCGGCGCTGGAGGGTGCGAGAATGGACGTATTGTGGCTGCTCATTGCCCTTCTGATGGTGGTATCAGTTCCGCTGTATCTCATGAACCGGGCCGCTGCATGGTCCGAACAGACTTGGAACGTGCTGGCCGTCGGCACCGTGCTCGAGACGGTCGTGGCACCGATGCCGCACCTCGGCACGGTTCCCGACGACTCGTATCCGGGCACGAGGGAAGTGCAGACGGTCATCACCTTCACGGATGGCAGGCGCATCGCCATCTGCGGGAACTACTCCGTCGATCTCGAGCAGGGCGCGTACGTGGTCATCTCGCAAAACGGTTCCTGCCGATTGCGCATCGACCGCCCGGCTGCGGAGCAGCCGATGGGGGTGTACCGTGGCTGACACCGGCTTCGTCGGCGGGCTTCTGCTCGCCTGCGCCGTCGGCATCGCGCTGGTCACCGTGGCCACGTTGGCGCTCATCCGCATCGGCGGCCGGCGCTGGCGGGTGGTGGGCGAAGGCGTCGTCGACCGCACCGAGCTTCACGAAGTGCCCGCCGGCGTCACGCCGATGGAGAACGGCTTCATCTCGCCGCCGGTGTCCATGAACATGGTGCGGTTTGCCGACGGCTCCCGCGTCGAGATTCCGCACGAGCAGGTCTCGCGCTGCGAGAAGGGCAAGCGCATCCGCGTCAGCCGCAACTGGCTGGGGGAGCTGCGCATCGAGGACGTGCAGTGACTTTGGGACGGCGATCGCCGTCCTTTTTCTTTTGCGCAGTTGCGTACCCCCTCCGGGCCCGTGCTATACTTGCCCCGTACAAACCTGTCCCCCTCATTTATGCTCATCGAGACGAGCAAAGACCTGCTGTTCGTGGTCCTGGCGTTCTGCGCGCTGTGGCTCACCGTCTTCGCGCTCTGGCTGATGTACTACGTCATCGCCATCGTCCGCGACGCCGAGGCGCTCATCCGCCAGATCAAGGGTGCCGTCGGCAAGGTGGACGCCCTGGCACACGTCGCCCACGAGAAGATGGAGCGCTCGGCGGCCTCGCTCACGCTCATCGCCCAGGCGGTGAAGGAGCTGATCGTCTGGGGCATCCAGGAGCGCGCCAAGACTTCGGCCCCCAAGTCCTCGCGAAAAAAGTAGTTTGACAGCGCCGAAAGGGGACGTCACGATGCAAGTGGCGTCCTTTTTTTTGCGGCTTACGGAGGCTGTCATGGCTGACGAGAATGGTAACGGCGATAACGACGGCGACGAAAACGATGAGCGTACCCCTCTGCAGGAACGGCTTCATCGGCTGCAGGGACTGGTGATGCAGCACGCGCTCCCGCACGTGCGGGCGGAGGTGCGGAAGCACATTGCCGAATTGCATCTGGTGCCCGAGCGCGTCGACTTGATCGTGGACGAGATGCGTCAGGAAATCGAGGCGCAAGGCGCGACGCCCGAAGAAGTCGAGGAAGCCGTCGCTGTCGGGCGCGAAAATCTGCTCCAGATGGGACGCGGCGAACCGGGTCCCGTCGAGGAGATTGTCGGCATGGTGCTGCTTGAAGTCGCGCCGAAGGTGGTCGTCGCCTGGGTCAACGTCCTGGGCACCTATGCCAGCCGCCGTGACGGTCTCGCCTGGTTGCGGCTTTCGACCCTCGGTCCCGACATGCTGCCCCTGGGCGACAAGGAGTGCGACCAGGAGTTCGATGAGGAATTCAATCAGGATTCTCCCATCGACGGCGCGGCCGCCCGTGCCATCCTGCGCGACATTCGCGCCTCGCTGCCCGCAGGCAAAACCCTGCCGGAAGACATGATTCAGGCCCTTGATCTCGCTTGGAGCATCATGGTCGTTCCTTAGTTTTTTACCGGCTTGTAGCCGGTTTTTTGCTGCGGAGCCTGACCGTTGACAGGAGCCGCGGAACGTGCCAAGGTCAGACGTCCTGCTTGAGAAAGGAGGACGAAATGTTCGAAAAAAGGCCTTACGAGTGGGTGGAGGAACTCATCGCCATCTTGGAGTCAGATCAGGTCGTGCCGCCGAAGCACGTCGTCCGCGTCGACCTGTACCGCTTGCATCTGGAAATGGCTCTCGACGTCCTTCGGGACGAACTGGATCGTTGGCGGTCCGCCGGCAAGCCGGCCAACCTGATGCGTCCTTCGGACCTGTCCGACGAAGCGGCAGACGCATTCTGCTGTTCTCTGAAGAAGGCGTCCTGGTGCGCATTCATGCCCGCGCGTGACAACGACGATTTTGCCTCGTCCGGAGTCATCGAGGTTGGCGAGACGGTCGCGGTGAGCGGCATCGTCTCCGTCGCGGCACAGCCGATTTTTTCGCAAACGGCCGCGTCACGTCGCGGCGGGCGGTCCTAGTGGCCGCTTTTTTTATTTTCTGCGGCGGCACCGTTGACAGTCAGCCCGTTTTCTGCCATGGTGAGGAGCGTATGAACGACAACGTCATGCACAAGCCGACTACGTCGATCGCCCAGGACTGCGTCCTTGGTACTTTCGTCGTGTTGTCGGCCCGCATGGCGCCTGATCGCGAGTAATCCTCGCGCATATCAGACGGCAAGCGGTCCGGAAAACACCGGACCGCTTTTGTTTCTGCCGCTGCTCCATGGGGGAGTGCGGAGGTACAAGGGCTCATCGCAGTTCCTTCGAAAACGGAGTAACGCATGCATCCGACATTCGTCTATGTGCTGTTCACGGCACTTTGGGGCGCGGGCATGGGAGCAACGGCCACCACTTACTCGCCGAACCTCCTGGCTCACGGGCTCTCGCTCTCGGACGTCGCGGCGGTCAACCTGTTTTTCTGGGTTTCCGTCTCGGTCTCGGAGCTGCCGACCGGCCTGTTCGCGGACGGAAAGGGGAGGGCTTGGTCGGTCCGCGCAGGCGCGCTCGTCCACGTCATCGGCTCCTTCGGTTACGCCACGGCGACGACCTTCTGGCAGGCGGTCCTGTGGGAGTGCATCATCGGCGTCGGCATCGCCTTCCTTTCGGGGGCGCAACAGGCGTGGCTCACGGATGCGCTCATCAAGCGCGGCGAGGCGCACCTGATCAGCCGGGCCTTCGGTACAGCCGCCGCAACTCGGGCAATGGCCGCGATCGTCTCCGGTACGCTGGGCGCGCTGCTTGGCGTTCTCGACCTGCGTCTCGGCTGGGTGCTCTCGGGAGTGCTGCACGTCGGCGCGGCTTACGTGGCCTTCCGCTGCATGAACGGCGACGGCGAACCGGAGAAGCGCATGACCGAACGTCAGGCGTTCGCGGCCAGCTTTACCGCCACGCGGCGCATCCGCGGCCTCGGCTGGGCCATGGTCATGGCCATCGTCTTCGGCTTCGTCCTGCCGTTCAATCATTTCTGGGCCCCGTTCTTCAACGCGAAGGTCGGCCAGGCAGGAATGTCGTACGTCTGGGCACCGCTGATTCTCGGCGTGGTCATCGGCGGACTGGCGGTGCGGCGCGGCGGCTTCCTTGCCGGCGCCGACCGGCGCGGCATCGTGGTGAGCCATCTCGTTTCGGGCGGCGGATTGGTCGTCGCCGGGCTGTGCTCCGGTTTCGCCGTGCCGTTCCTCGCCTGCATCGTCCACGAAGTGGGCAGGGGAATGTACGAGCCGCTGATGGACGCCTACGTCCAAAAGCGGGTCGAGTCCGGCTACCGCGCCACCTACGCCTCGGTGCAGTCGCTGATTCAGCGCGCGGGGTTCGCCGTCATCCTTGGCGGCGTCATCCTGTGCACCAGGAACAAGCCTTCGAACGTCGAGACGGTCTCGGTCACGTGGGCCGTTTCCGGCGCGCTGATGTGCGTCTGCGCGGTCGTCGGCTGGCTGGCGTGCCGCACGAAGACCAAGTCCGTCGCGGAATCGACAGTCTGACTGAATGCCCTCCCATGCGGAGGGTTTTTCTTTTCTGCTGCCCGCAACAAAAAAGAGCCTCGATTGAGGCTCATCGGTCAGAAGTCGCAGACCGTGTACGGCTTCATCACCGGGTGCGCGGCGAAGAAGGCACGCAGCTGCCCTTCGTCGAGCTGCCGGCGGCCGAGCCGTTCGGGCTGGCGCATGATCTCTTCGCCCAGGGCGCGGACTACGTTGCGGTTGGTCTGCACCACCGACTGGGCGCAGTACTGCGCGGCGCGGACGTCGTCCATGAAGTCCAGGATGTCCTTCTCGTTTTCCAGCGCTCTCATGCCGCGCTCGGCGGCGATCGGGTCGTCGGTGTAGCGGCCCATCAGCGCGCGCGTGGCTTCCCTGCGGTCGGAGCCGCTGGAATCGGACTGCCTCTTGAGCAGCTCTTCTTCGGCGGAAGCCCCGGCATACATGATGACGGCGATGCCAAGGGCGTCGGCGCGCACGTCGGGACGGATGGTCACGTCCACGTCCGACTGTCCGTAGAGCGTATCTGCGGCGTCGCGGGGCACGGCGACATACACCTTGGTGGAATGCACCGAGCCGGCGCCGTGCAGCGTCACCGAGGCCACCACGTGGGCGGCTTCGTGCAACGCGGTCACGTTCTGCCTGTCGGCCGAGACGGGGACGGACTTGCGCGAGGCCCAGTTGACCGCGTCCGTCACCAGCTGCAGCGTTGGCCCGTGCATGAACACCAGCAGGGTCACGAGCAGCAGCCCGATGATGGCGAGACGGATGGCTATTGCGGGCGGGATGCTTTTGCGCACGATTGCTCCTGTGCGGCGAGAGGAAATGAGCTGCGAGCAGTGAACGCCAAAATCGGCCGCATGTCAATGCCGCGAAGCCCGGCGCGCCGGACAAAAAACCGCCCCGAAGGGCGGTTTTGCTTTCTGCTCACAGTTCCTTTATGTCGCGGCGAAGGTTCTCGATCTTCTCGTCATCGGCCGCGGCACTGGCGGCTTCCGGCGTGGGAGTGTAGCGTTCGCCGCGCTCGAATCGGGTCATGTCGCGCATGAGCTCGTCGAACGACATCGATTCGCGCTCCTGCGCCAGGCGCCCGGCTTCGCGGATGGAATCGTCGAACCGCGAATAGAGCCGTCGGATCTCCGCCTTTGCGGCCTCGGGAAGGTTGCCAAGCTCTTCTTCGAGGCGCTTCTTGCGCCCCTCGGCAAACCCGACCTGGCTCTTCGTCCACTTCCGGAGACGCGCGGCTACGGCCTCTTTCTCTTCATCGGTCATGCCCTCGGTCTTCTTGGGGTCATTGACCAGATCCAGCACGTCGAGGTTCTCCTCGATGAAGAGACGGTCGCCGCCCTCGAGGTATCCTTCCGGATCGGTGCCGGACTCGCCAAGGTCGGCGAGGGCGACGGCGCGGGCGATGACGGACGATTCGCCGTCCAGCTTCGGCTGCTTGACGGTCCCGGCGGCAACGTCCCATCCGGGGACGGTCGCATCGAGCGCCTCGCGCAGCACCGCTCGGTGCTCTTCCGTGAACACTTCGGGCTGGCCGGCATCGCGCCGCTGCTGATTGACACGGTCCATGTAGGCGATGGCACCGTCGGCGCTGGCAGCCTCGTTACGTTCCGCGAAGCGCTTGCGGAATTCCTTGGCGCCGCCTCGCGCGCTGTTGTCGATCGTTTCCCAGTCCTGCACGGTGTCGTGGTTGCTGGCGGCGAGCCGGCCGATGGCCACCGTCTCGTCGCTGACCATTTCCGGGGCGGCATTGCGCACGGCCTGCAGCACGAGTTCGGTCCGCTTCACGACGCCGCCGGTGTGCTTGGTGTCGTGGAACGTGAGCCGCTCGCGGTTCCGCGGCTTCTCGAACTTTTCGCGGATGCCGTCGATCGCCTCTTCCACGCCGCGCTCGGTGGCTTGTTCGAGGGCTTCCTTCTTCTCCCGTATCTCCTTTTGTTCGGGATTTTCGACCTGCGGCTGGCGGCTTTCCGGCGTTGGCTCGGACATATCTTTCGAGAGTGGATGAATACGGCGATATTTTCGCATGCTGACTAGGAAAAGGAAAGGGGGCATGAAAAAACGCCCCGTGGGGCGTTGGCCGTTTGCGCCTATCGCGTCCAACCGACGGCGGCCAGCGCCTTGCCGATGGGCACGAAGTAGGTGCGCTTGTTGTCGACCGAAGTGGCGTACAGCATGCCGACCACCCGGCCGTCATCGGTCACCAGCGGCGCGCCGGAGTCGCCGTCGGCCGCGTCGATGTCAATGCGGATGGCGTCTTTGAGCACGCCGGCCTCGACCGACTTGGCCCTGACGGTGCAGGGCTGAAAACCGTGCCGTTTGCCGAAGTACCAGACGTGTTCGCCGGGTTCCGGCCGGTAGTCCGGCGCGACTTTCAGCGGCGTGCTGGGCAGGTCGGTGGCGGTCTCGAACAGCGCGGCGTCCTGCAGCACTTGCACCGCCTTCAGGGTGCCAGGCACCGCATCGCCGACCACGAAGCCGGGGATTTCCTTGTAGAAAGAGCGCGGATGCACCACCACCGACTTGGCGTCGGCCACCGAATGCGCGGGCAGCAGCACGTGCCGCGAATCGAGCACGATGCCGATGCCGCCGTGATGCACCTCGCCCGACTTCGGCGTGGCGTCGAGCAGCACGGTGCCCTCGATGCTGGTTTCCACCAGCTGGATGTTGTCGGTCAGCCATTTCGGCAGCGGACCGGACGAAGCGGCCCGCTGCCGGACGCAGCCGGGCACCGTCAGGGACAGCAGCAGCGCGAACAGGAAAAGGACCGAGGTTCGTTCCGTTTTTCGCATCAGAAAGATCTCCGAAAGTGTGTCCCTTGCTTAGCATGGGAGGCGCCTGCGGTCAAACCTGGCAGACCGGCTGGAGCAGGTTGACATCGGCGCTCCCGGATGCTACTAAGACCCCGTGCTTCTCAAGGAGGTTTGAGTTGAACACGACGAAAAACACCGTCCTTTTCCTGCTCTCGTTCGCGCTCATCATGGTCATCGCACCGACGGCGAAAGCCGGCGCGATGTTCATAATGGATCCAGCCGTTCAAGTGCAGACTTCGCCGAACACGACCGTTTCGCCGACCCCGCAGCCGGCCGCCACGTCGCCGCCGGAAGCGACCCCGGCACCCGCTGCAGCCCCGCCCGCTGCCGCGCCGAAAGCTCCGGTGCACAAGGCCGTGCTGCCCGGCAGCATTTCGCCGCGCGATCGCGCCACCACTTGGGACTTGAATCTCGACGGCGCGCTCGGTTGGGCCCTTCCGGATACCGACGACAGCTGGCGCGACAAGCGCTTCACCGGGTTCGTGCGCGCACGCGCGGGCATCCTGCGCATCCACGACTCCTGGTACTTCTCCGCCGGACCCACCTTCGAGATGTCGAAGCTGCAGCCCGTCACGTTCGGTTTGCAGGGAGAAGTCATGAACCTCGAGATGGGCGCATGGGTCCAGGCCGGCGCGCTCTTCGACGGCGGCGCGCACCCGGGAGCGATGGGTGCCATCGGCTGGAGCCTCTTCGGCATCGAGGCCCAGTACCGGGTGTACGACAAGTACAATCTGGGCGAAGTGCCCGCCGTATACGTCAAGCTCCGCATCCCCATCGGCGTGTTCTTCAGCAAGTACGCCAAGCGGGACAAGCAATAACGCTGTCCGAAATCCGCCTCTTCTGTGGCGGATTTTTTTGCGCAAAAAAAGACGCGGAAAGTTCCGCGTCTCGTACACGCTACCTCCAGATGATGGAGTTGCGCGAAGGTCCGGTGGCCACCGCGACCACCTTGGTATTGCAGTATGCCTCGACCATGTCGACGTAGTTCTTGGCGTTTTGCGGCAACGCGTTCCACGAAGTGCAGTCGGCGATGGGCGTTTTCCATCCCGCCACCTTGGCGTAGATCGGGCGGCATTCGTCCAACAGTCCGGGAACGGCCTTGTGGCTCGGCTTCCTGTCCGGACCCGTGTAGGCCGTGCAGAAGTCGATGGTCTCGAAGGTCGAGAGCACGTCGAGCTTGGTGAGCACGATGCCGTCGGCGCCGTTGAGCTCGCAGGTGTAGGCGAGCAGCGGGGCATCGAACCAGCCGCAGCGCCGCGGACGGCCCGTGGTCGTGCCGAACTCGCGGCCCTCCGTGCGCAGCTTTTCGCCAATGTCATCGTCCCGCTCCGTGGGGAACGGACCGCTGCCGACGCGCGTCACGTACGCCTTGGCGATGCACAGCACTTCGCCGATGGACCGCGGCGGCAACCCGCTGCCGACGCAGGCGCCGGCCGAAGTAGCATAGGACGAGCTGACGTTCGGATAGGTGCCGAACTCCAGATCGAGCATGGTGCCTTGCGCGCCCTCGAGCAGGATCCTGCCGCCTTTGGCGTTGACGTCCCTGGCGATGCGGTCGGTGTCCGCGACGTGCCGTTCCAGGCGCCGCGCCGCTCCGTCGATCATCTTCATGATGTCGACGGTCGACGGCAGCTGCTCCTGCAAGGTGGCGATGTCGGCGAGGTCGCGCATTTTTTGGGCGCGCAGCTCGGCGATGCGCTGCGAGAGCGCGGAGTGGTACCCCAGCAGCTCGCAGACGCGAATGCCGCGCCGCGCCGCCTTGTCCTCGTAGCACGGGCCGATGCCGCGCCCGGTGGTGCCGATGGCCGTCTTGCCGCGCCGCGCTTCGGCGGCCCGGTCCAAGAGGGGATGCCAAGGCATCACCAGGTGGGCGTTGGTCGAAAGCGCGAAGTCCTTGGTGTCGACGCCGCGCGCGGCCAGCCCGTCGAGCTCCTGTACCAGCTGCTGCGGATCGACCACCGCGCCGTTGCCGATGGCGCAGCGGACGCCCGGATGAAAGATGCCCGAGGGCACCTGATGCAGTTTGAAGGTGCTGCCGTTGATGATGACCGTGTGCCCGGCGTTGGCGCCGCCGTTGTAGCGGATCACCATGTCGTAGCCGCGTTTGGCTACCAGCTCGTCGACGATCTTGCCTTTGCCTTCGTCGCCGAACTGCGCCCCGACTATCACCGTTGCTGACATGTCTGTCTCCTTGGCTATGAGCCTCAAGGAATGTGCCAGAGACGCACGCTTCGGTCAACCGTCCACCCTTGACCGGAGGGTCAAAAAATGGTAAATCTCTTGGGTGAACTGCTGGACAAACCCCTTCGGTTCACGTCCTTTCGAAAGGCAAAATCATGTCCGTAAACAACGACGAGCAGCAGTCGCCCGAACCGCAGAAGAACGATAAGCCCGTCGTGCAAGAAGCGCGGCAGCTCGCTGTTCGCGCCAAGACCGAGCTGGTCGCCTTCCGCACCTACCCCGATGCCGGCTGGCTCGGCGGCGTGTGTGCCGGCATCGCCTACCGCTTCGGCGTGCCGACCTGGATCGTCCGGCTCACCTGGTTCCTGCTCTTTGCCTGCGCCGGAGTCGGTTTCGTCCCGTACCTCGTCCTCTGGGTCTTCGTCCCCGAAGCCGGAACGCCCAGCGACTACGTCGATCGCACCGGCGATCAGGAGGACTGATCATCCGCAGCTTCGTCCGTCCCGGCAAGGGGCGGATTTTTTTGCGAAGATTTTTTACTAAAAAGACGCGGAGCGCCCGCGTCAGTCGTCAGTGATGTTGAGCCGCGGAGCTGCCGCATCAGTTGCGAGGCTCGCGTTGCGCCAGCCACTTGTCGATGGCCCGCATGATGCGCGCGTTGCCGTCTTGCGAGTAACGCGCCAGCTTCTTCTCGTAGCGGGGCAAGTTCTCCAAGAAGGTTTCGACAGCACCCGGCTCCTCGATGGATTCCGCCGCAAGGCCGTACCCCTTGAGCTGCAAGTAGCGCGCGTTCAGCACCTGTTCGAACTGCCCCTCGATGGGCACCGACAGCATCGGCTTGCCCAGGAAGACCGCTTCGCTCATCAGCGTGAAGCCGCCGCCGGCGATGACCGCGCGGCAAGAAGCCAGATCGTCGATGAACCCGCCTTCGCTGAACGGCTGGTAGCGCAAATTGCCGACGACCGCCTCCTTTTTGAGATTGCGGCGCATGCCGTAGATGCGGCATTCCATTCCGGTCTTGCGCAGCGCCTGCGCGAAGGCCTTGTTGCCCTCGCCGGTGGTGTACACCAGCAGGTGCTTGCCACGACGCTTCTTTGCCGCCGCAGCCAGGATTTCCGGCCGAAGGATCGGCGGGAACAGCTGGGTGTTCTTCTTGGTGACCTTGGGACGAAAGAACGAGGTGATGAAGTAGTCGTCGCAGCCCGGCAGCTTTCCGCTCACGAACGCCTTGGTGACTTGGTACTCCACCAGGTGTCCGGCGGTGACCGCCTTGGGCAGCGCGCAGCGGCTGATCACCTGCATGTTGTCGATGGAAAGGATCGGCAGGCGGTGGAGCTTGCCGAACAGGTAGGCCCATGACTCGAAGTCGCTTACCACCACGTCCGGCTTGAACTCGTCGAGCAGGTCGAAGTACGCCCGGATGTTCTGCGGGATGCCCGCAGCGCTGGCCTTGGCGTTGGAGAGCAGCGTGGCCAGCGGCTTCACGCGGTTCTCCTCGTAGATCATGTGCAGCCCGTGGATGCGATTGACCCCTTCGAATCGCTTGGAAAGGAAGTCGACCGCCCGCCCCGAGGCGATGATCTCCACGTCGTGCCCCTGCGAAACCAAATGCTCCAAAATGACGCGCGAACGCATGGCATGTCCCATGCCCTCGCCGACGACGCCGTACAGGATTTTCATGGGTGTCACTTTCTTCATGCGCATGGCCGTGAAGCCAGTGAAAGTGTACAGCGGCAGGGGAGCAGGCTCAAGTTCCTTATGAAAAAAGCCCCGAAGGGCTTGCCCGTTCAGAGCTTAAGCAGCAACGACAGTTCCGCGGCGATGCGTTCCTGCGGCAACCGTCCGTCGAAGCGATGCGGACGATGCAGCTTGTACCAGTGGGTGTCGTATGCCTTGTGCAGCCCCTTCAGAAAATCCGGCTGCATGGCCAGGTCGTCCGCGGCCAGCTGCTTGCGTCCCTTGTGGCGCTCCAGCGACAGCTCCGGCTCGACGGTCATGTAGACCGTGCGCTCCACCAGCTTGTAGTAGTGCGAGAAGACGGTCTGCAGCGCCAACCGTTCCTGCGAGCTGATGCTGCCGCGGCCGCAATCGAACTCCGACCAGATGCGGACGTCGTTCCATCCGCGATCCAGGAACAACACGTCCGGCGGCTGCGCCGACTGCCGATGCGCGTGGTAGCACTCGACCGCCTGCGAAGCCACGACCACATGGAACATCAGCCGGTCCGCCGGCGGCGTGTGCGTCCGCTCGATCCGTCCGCGGTCGCTGGTGGTCACGGCGGTCAGGCCTTTGGCCTGGCAACGCGCGATGAGCGCCTCGATCTGGGTGCTTTTACCGGCACCCGGCGGTCCTACGAACTCGATGACCCGCATGGGGTGCTCCTCGTGTGAAAGGGCTTTTGGGGGGAGGGTAGCGGATTGCGGGGGCGGTGTCTAGGTGGGCGACGGTCAACTAGAACTGCGCGGACGTTTTTGCAATATCAGCAGCGTGATCGTTTTAAAGTCAGAAGTCGGAACGTCCAGCGTGAATGCTTCCTTCGTCTGCCAGTGAAGCTGTACGGCGGCCGGAAGCGCAAAAGATGCGGGCACCATCACATACAGTCTTCCGTCGGCACGTAGGGCGGTCGGCAATAGCTCCGCGAACAATGTATCGACGAATTCAGGCGGCATGCGCTGCAGCGACATTCGCGCGACGATCAGGTCATATGCGGC
This sequence comes from uncultured Gammaproteobacteria bacterium, assembly GCA_964491475.1. GTDB lineage: Bacteria > Patescibacteriota > Patescibacteriia > SG8-24 > SG8-24 > JAHFIW01. The sequence continues at coordinate 209,959 of CAZBFO010000002.1, forward strand.
CACGGGCTTTTTTGCCGAAAAAAATTCCGCCGCGCTTTCGCGGTACAGGGTGACGCCCGTCGGCGGCATCTCGGCATCGTCGGACAGGAACGGCTCGATGGCATCAACGACGCATCCCGCATCGGCCATCTGCGCAGCCTGATTGAGCCGCCCAGCGCCAATATCAAGAGCCGTCCGAGGGCGCTCGGCTTCGAGAAGCGTTTGAAGGAAGGTGTCGATGAATCGTTCCATGGTCGTACGACTGCATTTTAAGAGTAAGCCGGGCAAAGAGTAAAGAAAAACCCGCAAAAGCGGGGTGGGCGCTCATGAAGCCTTGTTCTGCAGAAGCAGCAGCAAGTGTTGGTTCATGTACGGGATCATGTCTCGTAACGAGGCGTTGTTGCGACTGTCGCATCCTTCCGAGCAATAGTTCTTGTCGCACATACGGGCCGTGCCCGGCGGCGTCGACAGGACGTGGTACCAGTACTTCGGATTCAGCTCGCCGAAGGCTTCCTCGGCGATCGCCTTGATGTCCGGCCGGTTGCCCACGTGCGGCGTTTCCGTCGGCTGGTGGTGCAGGAAACGTCCTGCATGCGTGACGCAGAAGTTGAAGTAGTCCGCCGTAAACAGGATGAACACGTGCCACATCTCGTCGACATCCGCGCTGGCGGGGGACGAGGCGTGAAGCTGCGTGCAGACCCACAAGAACTTCATCAGTTCCTGCCACACCGCTTCGCCTTCATTGGGACTGGCGTTATGCAGTTGGCAGTAGCGCTTCACGGCGCGTTCGTGCCGATAGGCGAGGAACGCTTCGGGTCCTTTGGCGAGGTCGGCGAGGGGATTACGGCTTTCGGTCGTAGCGGTTTCGTGCGTTTGAACGAGCGACGCGGCTTCCGTGGTCAGCTCCTTTGGTTGTGGTGACTGGAATCAGCTCCTCCGTTCTAGCAGGAGCTTAAAATACTGTCAAGTATCTTTACAGTATTTTGTGTCAGATGTTTGACAAGAGTATGGGATAGGGCTAGTTTTCGGCCCGTGCTTATGGTTAAAAAGACGAAGTTTAATTACTTTTTGGAACCCGGGCCAGACCGCCTCTTTGTAAGTTTTTGGACGGAATCGCGACCGAAGCGGGCAGCGAAAATCACCCGTTTTCACATACGCTATCAGGCGGTAATAGATGGCAGGCCATGCAACGTGATCGAGTTCGACAATTGCCACGGCTCGGCGCATGAGCATCGTTACGACAGGGCGGGCAACAAAGGTGGCGCCAAGAATTTGTTTCTGGGGCACGATACCGGAGCGACGTTCAGGAAGATCTACAATGAACTGAAGGGCGGGCTTTATAAAATCCACAGAGATTGGTATATTCATCAGTGATATGTCAGATACAGCCGTCATCAAATTGAATCTCGCGCTGTCCAACTCGTTCCATCGGTATCTCATTCAGCATCCCGAGATAATGGACAAGGTGCCCAAGAGCGCCTCAATTTTCTTCGTGTCACCCAAACACCCCAAACTCACTCGCAAGAATCTCGCATTTGCCGAGACGGTGGCCAAGAAGTACAAGGCGAAGTGCTATGCGGCTTCGAAGCATTCGCGCGGGTGGAAGGTTTCGAAGATTGAGTTTGGGAAGGCGGGGAAGTGAAGGATTAGAGGAGTCAAATAAAACTCCGCCGTGATTTTACGGCGGAGTTTTTAAGTAGTTTTCACAAGTTTTGGCCAAATTCTCTTTCGCAGCTTTTATCCCCAGCGGGGAATCGGGTACCATCCATTTGTGCTTTAATTACGCCAGCTATGTATACGTACAAAAAACCGATTCCATTTGTCGTAGATTTGGCAGGAAAAGAAGGCTTTGCCTTTCGTGAGCAAGTTGCCGCACACCTGCATGCGCATCTTAACGTGACAGGTGCACAAAGGGGATCTGTCAAGGAACAGAGCTATGGGAAGTTGGCGGAAGCTGCGATTCGTAAGGGGCTGGGCCTTGAACCGTTTCCAGGGGACGACGAGCCCATATCCTTCGACCTGTCATTGCCGTCGGGGGTCCGGGTCGACGTAAAGTGCCGTGGTGGCGAGAAGGCATTCCAGGTGGAATACCTCGGTGGAGACGGCTTGCCGCGAGAAGCCAAGCACAATCTTTTTGCACGGCAAATATATGCGGAAAATCTCGATACGGACATTTACGTGTTGACGCACTTGCAGCATCCTGATGATGCCGAGTTGCCGGGTACTCGATTGCAGAAAAAATGGAAACTGTTCGTGTGCGGCTGGGTGTCCAAGGCTCGGGTTCTGCGCGAAGGGGTGTATCTTCCGCCGGGTGCGTTATCTGAGCGCGGAAGATCGTGGTTTGATTATCGCAGCCACGAGATTGAATTTTACAATCATAATCTCAACGGGTTGTCCGACATTCAGGATTTGACGACAATAACGTCGACCGAAGTCGCTGCCGATGCCTCCAACACGGGTAGGCCAAACCTTACATCCGTAGACGCGGTTCGAATTTGCTATGACTTGATTGGTCGAGGCGTTCTCAACGTCGGTCACCTAGATGCGCTTACCGAAAAATTGGGTATCGACCGCGCGATTAAGCCCATTTTGCACGGAAACCAATACCACCATCTTGTCGAGTGGATGATTGAGACCGGAATTGCCGACGATGCGGCACTTAAGACTTTAAAGGAAAAAATGGCAAAAGAAGAATTTACAGGCCTATGAGCGAACTATGGCCGCGCGAAAAATTCGTGGACAAGGTTTTTGAGGCCGATTGCCTCGACATTTTGCCGCGTCTTCCAAGCGGGTCAGTGGACATGATTCTTTGCGATCTTCCCTACGGCACTACGCAAAATGGTTGGGATTGCGATATTCCGCTCGACAGACTTTGGGCGCAATACGAACGGATAATAAAACCGACGGGGGCAATCGTATTGACGGCCCAAGGGCTTTTCACGGCGAAAATCATTTTGAGCAAGCCGGAATTGTTCAAATATAAAATTGTCTGGGAGAAATCAAAACCTACGAATTTTCTGAACGCGAAGAAGCAGCCATTGAGGAAACACGAAGACATATGCATTTTTTATAAAAAACAACCTTCATATAACCCGCAGATGGGTGTGGGGAAGCCGTACACGAAAGGCTTCCGCAAGGATCAACTGACGGGAAGTTACGGCGACTTTGCCTCCGTGGAGGTCAAGAGTGATAGCGGACAACGGTACCCCTGCGACGTCGTGTACTTCAAAACGGCGGAGAGCGAGGGGGAGGTGTACCATCCGACGCAGAAGCCAGTCGGCCTGGCGCGATACCTGGTGAGAACATTTACGAGACCGGGCGACGTGGTGCTCGACAACGCATGTGGAAGCGGCAGTTTTTTGGTGGCGGCCGTGCTGGAAGGAAGAAGATTTGTCGGCATTGAAAAAAATGAAAACGCCATGCTGCACAAAAAACGGACCGATTATGTTGCCGTTTGCAGGCGGCGCGTAAAGGCGGCGCAAAAGGAAGTCGTGAAAGTAGGGGTTCCAGTTGTCGTATTGTAAAAAGGGAAGAAGTGACTATAAAATCGTCTTCTGCGCATAGTTTAAGTGTCTCCACGGCCTAGAAGATGCCCACCCCTTTCATCCACCTCCACGTTCACACCAATTACAGCCTCCTCAGGGCCCTCCCCAAGCTCGATGAGCTGGTTAAGGCTGCCAAGGCGCAGGGGATGGACGCCGTGGCCCTCACCGACCATGGGGTGGTCTATGGCACCATCGAATTCATCCAGGAGTGCCAAAAGAAGGAGATCAAGCCGATCATCGGGCAGTGCGCTTACGTGGCGCTCGACAAGCTGACGGACAAGCGGCCGCGCATCGACGACCGCGCTCATCAGTTGGTGCTGCTGTGCGAGAACAACGAGGGGTATGGCAACCTGCTCAAGCTCACGACCATCGCTCACCTCGAGGGTTACTACTACCGTCCGCGCATCGACAAAGAAGTGCTGCGCGCTCACGCCAAGGGGCTCATCGGACTTAGTGGGGGAATGAGCGGCGAAATCTGCAAGGCTTTGGCAATGGATGAGTTCGGCAAAGCCGAGGCCATCGCTCGCGAGTACAACGACATCTTCGGGCAAAACAATTTCTTCTTGGAACTCCAAGACCACCCGGAACTCGACGACCAGCAGTCGGCCAACCGCGGGCTCATCGAGCTCTCCAAGAAGACGGGGATTCCGCTCGTGGCTACAAAAGATGTTCACTACCTGAAGGCGTCCGAGGCCGAGGCGCACGACGTGCTGCTCTGCATCGGTGACGGCAAGACGCTCGACGACGACCGTCGCTCGCGCATGACCGACGCGGACTACTCTTTCGTTTCTGCCGAACACATGCAGAAGGCTTTCGCGCATGTGCCGGAAGCGGTCGAAAACACGCGCAGGATTGCCGACCGCTGCAACGTCCACCTCGACTTGGGCAAGTGGAACTTTGCCACCGTGGACGTGCCGGAAGGGGAGACTTCGGACACCTGGCTGCGCAAGATGGCGTACGACGGCATTGCCAAGAAAATCCCCGAGGTCACGCAGGAGTACACGGATCGAATCGAGTACGAACTGGGCATCATCAACGGCAAGGGATATGCGCCGTACTTTTTGATGGTCTCGGACTACATGCGCTGGGCCGCGGAGCACGGCATCATGACCACCACTCGTGGTTCCGCCGCAGGCTCGCTGGTGTCGTATGCGGTGGACATCGTCCCCGTGAACCCGCTCACCTACAACCTCCCGTTCGAGCGCTTCCTCAACCCGTTCCGCCCCTCGCCGCCGGATATCGACGGCGACTTCGAAGATACGCGCCGCGACGAAGTGATTGCCTACGTCACGGAGAAGTACGGCAAGGACAAGGTGGCCCAGATTGGCACCTTCGGTACCATGGCCGCTCGCGGTTCGGTGCGCGACGTCGGTCGTGTGCTGGGTTTGCCGTATGCGCTGTGCGATCGCATTTCCAAAATGATTCCGATGGGCTCGCAGGGATTCCCCATGACCATCGAGCACGCCATTGAGATCACCGCCGAACTGCGTGAGGAGATGAGCAAGGATCCGGACGTGAAGCGCTTAATTGGGTTAGCGCAACAAGTCGAAGGCTGCGCTCGCCACATGTCGGTGCATGCTGCCGGCGTGGTCATTGCTCCGCGTCCGCTCACCGAGTACACCGCGCTGCAAAAGGAATCGGGCGGTGAGAAGCTGATCACCCAGTACGAAATGAACTCGATCGAGGCGGCGGGCGTGCTCAAGTCCGACTTCCTCGGCATTCGCAACCTTTCGATTCTCGGCGGCGCGGTCAAGATCATCAAGAAGACCAAGGGCGTGGACATCGATATCGCCACCATTCCGCTCGATGACAAGCGCACTTATGAGATGCTCGGACGTGGCGAAACCACCGGTTTGTTCCAGCTGAACGGCGACGGCATGACCAAGTGGCTCAAGGAACTGCGCCCCACCACCGTCCACGACATCATGGCCATGGTGGCGCTGTACCGCCCGGGCCCGATGGAAACCATCCCGCAGTACATCAAGCGCAAGCGTGGCGACGAACCGACGACGTATCCCGACCCGCGCATGGAGAAGTACCTGAACCAGTCGTTCGGACTGATCGTCTATCAGGACGACTTGCTGTTCTCGGCCATCGAACTGGCGGGCTACTCGTGGGAAGAGGCCGACAAGTTCCGCAAAGCCGTCGGCAAGAAGATTCCGGAAGAAATGGCCAAGCAGAAGGAGAAGCTGCAGGCCGGCATCATCAAAAACGGCCAGACCAAGGAGTTCGCCGAAATGCTCTGGAAGCTGTTCGAGCCGTTCCAAGCCTACGGCTTCAACAAGGCCCACGCCTGCGCTTACGGCATGGTGGCCTATCAGACCTCGTACCTGAAGGCCAACTGGCCGGCCGAGTACATGACCGCCGTGCTGTCCGCAGAAGCCGGCGACGCCGACACCGTGGCCACCGTCGTCACCGACTGCGAAAAGATGGGCATCCGCGTGCTGCCGCCGGACGTGAATGAGTCGGGCGTCGACTTCACCTACATCGACGACAAATGCATCCGCTTCGGATTATTGGCGATTAAGGGCTTGGGTCACGACGTGGCCCAAGCGATGATTGACGAGCGCGAGGCCGGCGGAAAGTTCATCAGCGTCGCCGACATGGCTTCGCGCGTGCGCGGCAAGAGCTTCAATAAGAAGTCTCTCGAAGTGCTCATCAAGACCGGCGCCATCGACTGCTTGGACGAGCGTAATCATCTGCTCGCGAGCATCGATCAGATCTTGGAATACCACAAGGCCGCAGTGAAGGACTTGGCCAGCGGCCAGTCGAATTTGTTCGGGGCTGAGGGCGCCAAAGCCGTGCGCGGCGAGCTGAAACTGCGGGCGGTCTCGGCCGCCACCAAGCGCGAGAAGCTGGCCTGGGAGCGCGAACTGCTCGGACTGTACGTTTCGGAGCACCCGTTCCGCGAGTATGCCGAGTTCTTCGGCACGGCGCTGACCAGCGTCAAGGACTTGGCTGGCAAGAAGGGCCTGCCCGGGCTGACCAACGTTGGCGGCGTCATCATGGAAGTGCGCCAGATTTTCACTAAGAAGAAGAACGAGCCGATGGCCTTCGTAAAACTGGAAGACATCACCGGCCCGGTAGAAGTAATCGTGTTCCCCAAGACCTACGCCGCCAACGCGCATGCCATCGCGAAGGACGCCGTGGTGCTGGTCGAAGGCAAGATCGAATCCGATCCGGAGAGGGGAGACGAGTTGAAGATCCTTGCCGAGAAGCTGACGCCTCTCACGGCGGACAACTTGGAACAGACGCGGCAGATGCTGATGCTCGCCAACCGTGCCGAAACCCGCGGCTCCAACGCCGCGCTCGACTCGTTAGGCAACGAGCGGCTGTTCATCTCCATCCCGAATCAGATTCCCAAGCAGCTGGTGGACCGACTAAAAACGGTGTTCGCCGAGCATCCGGGCAATCGCCGCGTGTGGTGGCGCGCTCGCGACCCCAAGAGCGGTGCGGTGCAGGTGATTGAATCGAAAACGTCCGTGGCGTTCTCCGGCGATCTCATCAAGGACGTGGAGGAAGTGGTCGGCAAGGGTGCGGTGTTGCAGGAATAGCGGCACCGTTGGTACTATCACCGTCCGCACAGTACCGAGGAGCAACAAAATGGCTTCGTTCGTTCCTATCGATATCGTCGATTTCAATCGACGCATGGGCATTTCGTTCAGCGATCCGTCTCATGCGGGGAGTGCCGTCGGCTCGGTCATCGCGCTGCGCGACGTCGCGGCGGTGGAGCACGTGCAGTCGATGTCCCTCGACTACCTCACGCGGTTGCTCTCAAACGTCACGCTGGCCGGCGACCCGACGGTCCGACCGTATGCCGGCTGTGACTTGAAGCTGCTCCGCGTGGATCCGGACGGCCTGCTTTTGCCGCAGACGTTCGTCGAACGGCCGAAATACCAGCGCATCGTTGAGGGAATCACCGACCAGCTCGGTGCCTTCACCATGACGCGCGGCATCGCCAAGCGCACGCCCAGCATCATCATCGGTCGCGACGCCGACGGCAGGCGCTGCCTGGCGCACTATCTTCCGCCCCTCATCGAGGAGCATGGGGGAAAGCTGCAGCTGCTCGACGGCACCCATCGCTGCTTCCTGGTCCGGGCCGTCGGCACGACCATCGAGAGCGTGGTGATTCGCGGGGTCAAAGCCCCGTTTCCGTGCCAGCCCCAGCGCTGGCGAGACCTCCAGAAAGTCGACGAGAAGCCGCCGTTGGAACAGCGCTATCCGGGCCTCAACCCAGCACTTTTCCGCGACGTGAAATGCATCGGCATCGACGGGTAACCGCACCGGACCTCGGTCCGGTTTTTTCTTTGTTCGGTTACCCACAAACGCCTCTGCGACGGCCTCCATCGGCCCGTGCTATAGTGGAATTATGCCGCCGGAAATGCCGCAAAAATCTCCGCCAAGCCTGCCGCAGAAGCCGTACACGTTGGATAGCGTGCAGACCATGCCGCACGTGCCCAATAGGCCGATGCGCCAGTCCATCGCCTTGTATCGCCGTATCGTCACGGTGTTCTTGGTGTTGACCGTGCTGGTGGCGGTGATGGTGGCTTACGTGGTGCTGTCGCGCGCCTCCATCGTGATCCTCTCCAAGCAGGATTCGGCCAACGCCGACTTCATCGTGGACGTGGCAACCAAGCCGAGCGCCAACGAAGTCGCCGGTACCGTGCTGCAGGCCGAGGACTCGCTCACCGAGACGTTCCCGTCGTCGTCCGTCATCAAGATCGACGCGCCGGCCGAGGGCAAGGTGAAAATTTCGAGCACGCTGTTCCGTCCGCAGACGCTCATCGCCACCACGCGCCTGCTCACGCCCGACGGCGTGCTGTTCCGGCTCAAGAAGACGGTGGTCGTGCCGGCCGGCGGCAGCGTCGTCGCCGACGTGCATGCCGATCAGCCTGGCGCGTCGGGCAACGTCGCCGGCGTCACCTTCGCGATCCCGGGCCTCAATGCAGAGACCGCACGTTTCTTCACCGTCACCACGGTCGATTCCATCGAGGGTGGAGTGAAGGACCAGCACATGCTTACGAAGGAAGACATCGCTACGGCAGCCGAGGCGTTGGGAACGAAGCTGAAGGGGTCGTTGGCCGACGCGCTCCGCCAAAAGGCCAAGGATGCCGGAGTGCAGACTGGCGGGGAATTCATCAGCTACGACGTCGTCCGCCAGTCCACCAACGTCCCCGTCGGCGACGAAGGCACGCAATTCTCGCTTACGCTCGACCTTAAGGCCACCGGCGTCTTCTACGACGCCAAAGCGTTCGCCGACCGCGTGAATGCCAACATCACCGATCACCTGCCGTACGGCCGCGGGCTGCTGTCCGTCGAGGACGGCTCCGTAACCACCGAAGTCGAGAAGGTCGACCTGGTCGCCAATCGCGCCAATCTGCATGTCACCGCCAAAGGCACTACGGTGCTTTCGCCCGATTCGCCCGCACTCCGCAAGGAGAAACTGCTGGGCGTGACCGCCGACGCCGCCAAGAAATACCTGGAGCGCATCGACGGCGTCTCCTCGGCTTCCGTGCGCGTGACGCCGTTCTGGATCGGCCGATTGCCGAACGTGCCGGAACATATCACCATCGAGGTCCGCTAAAAGAAAAAATCCCGCGTAGGCGGGATTTGCCGTTTCAGAGCGGCCAGATGGCAGCGCCGCGTTTGTAGTACACCGGTATGTCGTCGAAGATTTTCGGGAACACGACCCAGGTGCTGCGGTCGGGAATGTCTGCGGGGTTCGTGCCCGTCTCTTTTGGAAAAGAGTGTTCGTCTGGCCGGTCTTTGTCGTGCGTGAGTCCCGCGGGCAGCCACTCGGCGAGAATGGCCTCTTCTCCGGGTTGGCAGCCGAATTCTGCAAGGCGCGAGGCGGCACAGAATTTGGAATGACTTACGACGTTGAGCGTGACTGGCGTGCCGTCGCCGCCCTCGATGGTGCCGACCGCCCCCATGAAGCTTCGGCCGAAGCTCTGTTTCTTGAATTTGGCAAGCTGCTCGTCGCTGAACTGGCTCATGGTACTTTCCTGCTGGCATGTGGGAAGGAACAACGTTTTGCATCATAGCAAAATCGGTCGCAAAACATAACCGGTACGCCCCTTGCTGATACCCGACTGACGGGGTACTCTTTTTCAGTATTTCCCCGGCTTTTCCGTCTTTGTCTTTTCGCTTATTTCCGCTATGGCAGCAAAGAAACCCACCGAATTTACCCCTGTCGACACCATGCGCCACTCGGCAGCCCACGTGCTGGCCGCGGCCATCATGGAGATGTTTCCCGAGGCCAAGCTGGGCATCGGACCGGTCATCGAGAACGGCTTCTATTACGACATCGACGTGCCGCGCCCGATCACCACGCTCGACCTCCAAAAGCTGGAGGCGCGCATGGGCAAGATCATGCAGCGCAACGAGCCCTTCGTTCGTGAGGAGCTGAAGATCGACGACGCCATCGAGATGTTCCGCCAGATGAAGCAGGACTACAAGGTGGAACTGCTGACCGACCTCAAGACCAAGGGCAGCACCGCCGCCGTTTCCGACGACGAGGCTGTCGACATCGACGCCGCCAAGCCGGACATGGCTTCGATTTACCGCACCGGAAAATTCGTGGACCTCTGCCGCGGTCCGCACGTGGAGCGCGCAGGGCAGGCCGGCGCCATCAAGCTGAAGTCGGTCGCCGGCGCCTATTGGCGCGGCAACCAGGCCAACAAGCAGCTGCAGCGCATTTACGGTTACGCTTTCCCCACCAAGGCCGATCTCGAGAACTTCCTCAAGATGATGGAAGAGGCCGAGAAGCGCGACCATCGCAAGCTCGGTGCCGAGCTGGACCTGTTCGTGTTTTCCGATCTGGTCGGTCCGGGCCTGCCGCTGTTCACGCCACGCGGCCAGTTCCTGCGCTCGCAGCTCGACGACTACGTGTGGAGCATGCGCTCGGCCGCCGGCTACGACCGCGTCGAGATTCCGCATATCACCAAGAAGGATTTGTACGAGAAGTCCGGTCACTGGGCCAAGTACAAGGACGACCTGTTCCGCTTCAAGACGCGCGAGGGGCACGAGTTCGCCATGAAGCCGATGAACTGCCCGCACCACACCCAGATCTACAACCGCCGCCAGTGGAGCTATCGCGAGCTGCCGCAGCGCTACGCCAACAGCACCATGGTCTACCGCGACGAGCAGTCGGGCGAGCTTTCCGGCTTGTCGCGCGTGCGCGCCTTCACCCAGGACGACGCCCACGTCTTCTGCCGCGTCGGCCAGATGCAGAAGGAAATGGCGGTCATTTGGGACTTCATTCATAAGTTCTACGGCGTGTTCGGTTTTGACCTCAAGCTGCGCTTGTCGCTGCACGATCCCAAGAACCCCGAGAAGTACTTGGGAAGCAAGGAGACCTGGAAGGTCGCCGAAGACGCGTTGCGCCAGGTGGCCAAGGCGAAAAAGAAATCCTACGACGAAGCTCCGGGCGAAGCCGCCTTCTACGGTCCCAAGCTGGACTTCATGGCCAAGGATTCCATCGGACGCTCCTGGCAGGTGGCCACCATTCAGCTCGACTTCTCGCAACCCGCCAGCTTCGACCTGACCTGCATGAACGAGAAGGGGGAGAAGGAAGGCATCGTGATGATTCACGCCGCCATCATGGGCTCGATCGACCGCTTCCTCTCCGTGATGATCGAGCACACCGCCGGTCACTTCCCGGCCTGGCTGGCGCCGACGCAGGTGCAGCTGATTCCCGTCGGCAAGACGCATGCGGCCACCGTCAAGAAGCTCCACAAGATGCTCGCTGCCGAAGGCATCCGCGTGGCCTCATCGGAACCTACCGCTTCCGTCGGCTACAACATCCGCAACGCCGAGAAGATGAAGGTGCCCTACATGCTGGTCATCGGCGACAAGGAAAAGAAGCTGACCTCCCTGAACGTCCGCATCCGCGGCAACGCCAAGGAGAAGAAGATGTCGTTCAAGCAATTCGTGAAGCACGTCACCGAGAACGCCGCCAAGAAGAAGCTGAAGCCGTAATCTCGCGGCTAGGCAATCAAAAACCGGTCCGCAGGGGACCGGTTTTGTCATTGCGCATTGTTGGGTCGTTACTGTCGGCCCGGCTGGTTGCGTTCGGCAGTGATTTGCCGCGAGCGCTGCGCCTGCAGGGGATTGGTGCGGGCGTTGCCCATGGCGTTGGCCGTCGCTTCCATCTCGGACAGGCTCTTGCCCATCTTGTCGAAGGTGTCGAGGGCCTGGTCCTTGGCGCGCTGATCGGCGATACCGTGCTTGCTGCGCAGGTAGTCAGCCGCCTTTTCCAGGCCGGCGCGGGCGCGGACGATCTTTTCCTCGAGCTCCGCCTTGTTCTGGGCGGCGATGCGCTCGGCATCGTTCATGTCGGCGCGGCGTTCCGATGCGTTTTCGGCCTGCGCGCCGACCCGCCTGTGCGGCTCCGTGGATCGGCGACGCCGCTTTCGGGAGCCTGCTCTTCGGAACCGTTCTTGCCGTCTTCGCGCGGCTTCATGTCACGGAGCATTTCCGGTTTAAGCATCTCGTTCACAGGCAGGTGGAGACGGGCTTTAGTAGGGGGCGATATCGCTATTGCTATTGCTTATTCTGCGCCCTGATACTGAGGCCTTCCTTGCTGCGGTCGGTGTGCAGTTTCCGTTCGTCAAGGTCGGCTTTTGCCTTGTTGTAATCCTCAAGCAGGCTGGCGTACGTGTCCATCAGGCTGTTCACTTCTCGGGTCTTTTTGTTGAAGAGCCCGCCGAAAAAACCCTTGACCTTACCGAACGCTCCATCGATGGTGCGCCTGTTATAGGCGTCCTCGAGATTGGTGACGCCGCGGTCGCCGAGCGCCTTCTTGGCACGCTCCAGCTGCTGTTCGATCACCGGCATGGCCTCAGCGGCCTTCATCGCCTTCTCGTATTTCTGGGCCTCGACTTCTCCCATGCCTTCGGCGAAGGTGTTCTTCTCGGTCGGCTGTTTTGCACCGTGCAGCTTGTCGATGACCTCGCCGCGCCTCATGAAGTTGGCTTCCAGCTCGTCCGCGTGCTGCTGTTCGGCGGCGATTTCATCCCAGCCGGCGTCGACGGCCTTCAGTTCCTCATGCTCGCGCATGGTCTCGTCGACACGGGCCTCGCGATCCTTCATCCGCTTTTCCTTGTTTGCAAGCTGCGCGACCTTTTCGCGAAGGCCGTAGCCGTCGGGGATTTTCTCGAGAGCGGACGAGTTGGGGAAATGCATCGCCGAATCAATCCAGCCCTTCAGCTCCTTGGCCGAAATCTTTTTGCCGGACTCGGTCTCCATGCTGCCGATCATGTCGACGACGTTCTTGATCGCCTCGATGGAACCCGCCGCACCGACGGTTTCGGTATACAGTTCGGCCTTCTCCTTCGCTTCCTGCTGCTCGCGCTGGAAATCCTCCGAGTCGCGATGGATGGAAGCCACCTCGAGCCTGTTCAAAGCGTCATCACTGGCCTTGCGGTCGGCGGCGGCCTTTTCTTCGGCCGACATCTCCGGAGCGCCCTCGCGGTCGGGGCGAGCGGCGTATTCGGAAGCCTGACGCACCGACTCCTCCATCCGCTCGCGGCGCATCTTGTCCGACTTCAAATTGAGCTTCTCCATCGTGGGAGCTGAAGTCACCACGTCATCGTCTGGAGAGGCGTCCGACGTCTCAATGATGTCCGCGTCGGTGAGCTCCTCGGCCTGCTCCTCCTGCTTGGGCGCTTCTTTGGGAGCTTCCGATTTCTTGCGCTTGCCCGACGATCGCTTTGCTTCTTCAGGCGTGAATCCGCGTTCGCTCATCATAGTGATTATGCGTAAAAAGGTAACCCAGCGTTATCGCCCTTTAGTATAGCAAAATTTTGCCTGCAGGTCAACGAAAAGAGGCTATTTCGGCGCATTGACGCATGGCCGTTCCGGTGCTAGTCTAAGCCAGATTTCGCCTATGCCACGCGCCAAATACCATCTCATCACCCTGGGTTGCCAGATGAACAAGTCCGACTCCGAGAGGGTCGCGACGGTTTTGGATCGCATGGGCATGCAGGAGACTGCCGTCGAGGACGATGCCGACCTCATTCTCATCAATTCGTGCTCGGTGCGTCAGACTGCCGAGGACCGCATCTTCGGCAAGATGCGCGATTTCGGCCGGATGAAGGAGAAGAATCCGAAGTTGATCGTCGGCGTTACCGGTTGTCTTCCCGGTCGCGACAAAGATGGCGTGATCCGCGCCAAGATGCCGGTGGCCGATCTGTATTTTCCCATCAAGGACCTGCCGCAGCTGCCGCGCTGGATGGCCGAACTGAACCCCGACTTCGCCAACGAAGGCGACGTGGAGAACGACTACCTGGCCGTGAAGCCTCGCTATGCCAGCGAGAAGCAGGCCTACGTCTCGATTCAGACCGGCTGCAACAAGTTCTGCACCTACTGCGTGGTGCCGTTCTCGCGCGGCCTGGAGAAGAACCGTCCGGCGGCGGATATCATCAATGAAATCCGCGAACGCACCGAGAAGGGGACGGTCGAGGTGACGTTGCTCGGCCAAACCGTCAACGCCTATCGCGCACCCGATCGCGCGACAGGATTTTCGCCGGAAAATCCTTACAAAGACGACTTCGCAGCGCTGCTTTGGGAGGTCAATCAGATCCCGGGCATCGAGCGCATCCACTATACCGCCCCGCACCCGCGCCACATGACCGACGAGGTCATCGACGCGCTGACTTTGCCCAAGCACGTCAACTATCTGCACCTGCCCGTGCAGGCCGGCAACGACGAAGTGCTGCGCCGCATGAACCGCCGTTACGGCTGCGCCGAGTTCCTTGAAGTCATCCGCAAAGTGCGCGTCAAATGCCCGACCATCGGCATCGGCACCGACATCATCGTCGGCTTCTGCGGCGAAACCGAGGAACAGTTCGAGGATACCGTGGCCATGTACAAGGCCGCCGACTTCGACATCTCCTATACCGCCCAGTACAGCCCGCGCTCCGGCACCGCCGCCTACCGCGCCTTCAAGGACGACGTGCCGCGTCTGGAAAAGAAGCGCCGTTGGCTCAAATTGCAGAACCTGATGGAAGAGATCGTCCTTCGCAAGAACCAGGCTTACGTGGGACGCGAAGTCGAAGTGCTGGTCGATTCGTGGGACCACAGCGTGGCTTCCGGCCAGTCGCGCGAGATGAAACTGACCCGTTTCAACTCCGCCGAGGACTTGCGCGGGGCCACCGTGCGCGTGCGCGTCACCAAGGCTTTTGAGTGGATGCTTTCTTCGGAGCTGGTGTCGGTGGTTCGCCACTGATGCCGCGCGGCTTGCGACCGGTCATGGCGGCAGGCATGCTGAAAGGGAATAAGGATTGATCCTCGACGCTTGTGCAAACGGACGTTCGGGCAAAAAACATCTCGGCCGCGGCCCGGTTTCTTTCGGCGTACCGTTTCGAATTGCTGCTCTTGGCCGTGGCGGCCGCATTGTGGTGGCCCTACGCCGACGGCCGCTCCACCTACGCCTACGCCGAGCTTGTACGCGACTTGTCCGTCACGCGCGACTTGGCTGCGGGTCATGTCGTGCTGCTGGGCCCGCCGTCGAGTCTCGGCGCGTTCCGTTTTGGGCCGGCGTACTACTTTCTCCTGCTTCCGTTCGCCGCGATTTTCGGGTTCGCGCGTTACTCGTTGGCGGCCGCCAGCATGCTGTTTTTGCTGGCGACCGTGGCGCTGGTCGGCGTGCTGTGCCGGCGATGGTTCGGGGATCGGACGCTGTCGCTGCTGGCGATGGCCATGATGGTCCTTGCGAACATCGATTTGCAGCTGGCCAAATACGGTTCGAATCCGAACTTCGTCCCGTTTTTCACGGCGCTGTTCTTCTTGGCGATGGAGCGCCTGATTGACGGCTCTCGACGCTCTCGGGACTGGGCCGTGCTGGGACTGGCCACGGGCGTGCTCGTGCAGCTGCACGCGGTGCCGCTGATCGTCATTCCCCTGGTGTTGGCGGTCGCACTGGGCAAGAAGTGGCTGCGCTTCTCCATGCGCGGATTCGGCTGGTTCGCGTCTGCCGCGGCCGTCGTGCTGTCGCCGCCGCTCTGGTACGAGGCGACGCACGGATTTTCAAACGCTGCGGCGTTGTTCGGCATCGCTCACCAGCCGTTTGATTTGCCGGGATACTCGGCGCATTTCTGCGACTACCTGGGCTTTTGGTTTTCGCCGTGGATCTCGCTGCACGGCTACTTCAACGTCTTCAACTACTGGGGTATCGGATTGTTCGCCCTGGCCGCGCCGTTGTCGGTCGCGTTATTCGTTGCTGTCCGACGGGACTTGCGGTCTACACGGACGACGCAATTCACGACGGCGATCCGTCCGTCGGTGCAACGCGCGCTGCGGCTGTGGCTCGCCGTTCCCTCCGCGGTCTTGCTTGCGCCCGTGCCGGGCTTGCGCGTGCTCCACGTCTATTACTTTTTCACGCTGCTTCCCGTCGCTTTCATCGTCTACGCGTTGCTCGTGCGTCGGCTCTGGCTGAACGGCCGGCGGCGCGTTACCATAGTCCTGGCGTTCACTTTCCTGCTGCTGCAGATCGCCCAGCTGGCGCTGTACTGGCAGGTGGTAGGAGCGCAACTGATTCCATCCTGATCGATTTCCGCGCATGCTTTCCAAGTCCGACTTCATGAAATACGTCGAGTGTCCCTGCCTGCTGTGGTTGCAGAAGTGCAGGCCCGATTTGCTGCCCCCGGTCGATGCCGCCACCGAGCGGTTGTTCGCTGCCGGTCGCGAAGTAGACTTGGAGTCGCGCAAGCTTTTTCCCGGCGGAAAGGAAGTGGCCGGCTTCGTCTTCGACGGCTGGCGCAACACGCAGCGCGCCTTGGCCGAAGGGCACGAGGTGCTGTTCCAGCCCACGGCCGTTGCCGGCCAGCTTCATGCCCGGGCCGACATCCTCACCCGCAACCGCGAAGCCGGAGCTTGGGACATCCGCGAGGTGAAGATGGCAACGCGGGTGAAGGACGAGCATCTCACCGACCTGGCTTTCCAGTATTTGTGTTTCCGCAACGCCAAGGTGGAAGTGAAGCGCACCCACCTGGTGCACATCAACAACCGCTACATCCGCCGCGGCGCTGTTGATCCGCGCAAGCTCTTCGCGTCCGAAGACGTCACCGAACAAGTCCAAAAAGAGGCGCTGCGGGTGCGGCGCCAGATTCCCAAGGCGCTGGCGGTGCTCGAATGGGGCCGCGTGCCCGGCGAACGCAACGTGAAGGCCTGCGTCGACGAGAAGACCTGCGAGTACCTCGGTTCGTATTTGGCCGAGTTGCCCGCGCCGTTGCGCGCGAAATTGGAGGAGCTGCGCGCCAAGGAGCCGCTGCCGAATCCGCCGATCATCCGCATCAACGGACTGAAGATCAAGAAGGCGATTCAGGACTTGCACCGCCCGTTCCAATTCCTCGATTACGAGACCTTCAGCCCGGCCATCCCGATGTTCGACGGCTACCGCCCTTACGAGGCGGTGACCTTTCAGTATTCGCTGCACCTGCAGGACACGCCGGACGCCAAACCGCGCCATGTCGCTTACCTGCACGATCAGATGAGCGATCCGGCCCCGGCGCTTTCGGCGCACCTGCGGCAGCATGCCTTGCCCGGGGGCACCTTCGTGGCCTGGTACGCCCGTTTCGAAAAGGACCGCAACACCGAAATGGGCAAGCGCCTGCCGGAGTTCGAGCCGTTCTACGCCTCGGTCAACGACCGCATGTACGACCCCATCGCCCTGTTCAAGAAGAAGGGCGGGTCGTATTTCCACTCCGATTTCATGGGCAGCGCCTCGCTCAAGAAGGTATTGCCCGTGCTGGCACCGGAGCTTTCCTACAAGGACCTGGCCATTCAGGAAGGCGAGACGGCCTCGAACGGCTGGCCGACGCTGATTGATCCCCATACGCCCGCCGCCAAACGAGACAAGCTCCGCGATGACATGCTGGCCTATTGCGGCCGCGATACCTTGGCGATGGTGCGCATCATGGAGCATCTTGACGAGGTGACTTCCGACGGGAAGCGACGCTTGCCCGGATTATGATCCCGCCGTCATGCGACCTCTCCCCAAACTCATCGCCATAGTCGGCCCGACCGCCTCGGGCAAGACTGACCTGGCCGTATCTCTCGCCAAGAAGTTTCATGGCGAAATCATTTCCGCGGACTCGCGGCAGTTTTATCGCGGGACGGAAATCGGTTCGGACATCCCCAAGGGGAAGTGGACGCGTCTCAAAGATCGGGGACGCGACGGCAAGCTGCGCCCGGCGAAACGGCTGACCTACATGGTGAAGGGGCTGCCGCACTACCTGATGAACTTCCTGTCTCCATCGAAGACCTTCACCGTCGCCCAGCTCAAGGACCACGTCGTGCGCATCGCCCGCGACATCGCCAAGAGGGGAAACGTGCCGTTCCTGGTGGGCGGGACGGGTCTGTATGCCAAAGCCGTGATAGATAATTACGACATTCCAGAGGTGCCGCCGAATCCGGTTTTCCGCGCCAAGATGGAAAAGCGCACCACGGCAGCGCTTTTCAAGGAGCTGGCTAAAAAGGATTCGGCATACGCCGCCCGTATTCCCGCGAACAACCGCCGTTACGCGATCCGTGCCCTCGAAGTGATGGCTGCCACCGGCAAGACCGTCACCGAGGCGCAGCAGAAGGGCGAGCCGCTGTTTGACGTGCTGCAGATCGGCATTCAGCGCCCACGCGACGCCATGTACGCGCGCATCAACGCCCGCGTGGACGCGATGATGAAGCGCGGCTTGCTCAAGGAGGCCGAGAGCCTCGGCAAGAAGTACGGATGGGACATTCCGGCGATGAGCGGCTTGGGTCATCGGCAGCTCGGCGCTTACGTGCGGGGCGAAACGACTTTGGCCGAGGCCGTGGAGCGCGTGAAGGCCGACACGAGGCATTTTGCCAAGCGCCAAGTCACCTGGTTCAAGCGCGATTCTCGCATCCATTGGGTCAAAACCGAAGCGGAAGCCGCGCGAATTGTGAAGAAGTTCCTTTCTTGATAGGGTGGAGCGGCCCTCATCAAGGAGGCAAATGTGCCTAGTCAGAAACGCAGTTCCCTCGTCAAAGTCATACCGTTCAGTGAAGAACGGGTGAAGTTTGCCTGCGGACATACCGGCCCCAAGGAATTCGCGCACGAATTTTGGGGCGAACGGCGCGAAATCAAGCCCGAAGTGCGGGCCAAGCGCGAAAAATGCGGCGAGTGCTGGTTGGACGAGATGCGCAAGGTCATCGTCCGTTGCGGAAAATGCGGTCTGCCCATCTATCCAGGCGACGGCGTGGTCCGCTACCCCGACACCGATCCGACCCTCCCGGCCATGGGCGTCCATATCGTGGACGGCACCAGGCTCGGATGCATGCGCGTGAAGTGCTGCGAGAGCCCTTTTCAGCTCTCCGGTGAGTGGGATGGCGAGAAATTCAAGCCGCTTTTCGGCGGAATGGTGATTGACGACGACTTTGACGGTCCTTGTACGGACTAGCGCGGCAAGCTCCCTTTACGGCTTCGTAGAGGGGGTATTTTTTTGGCTAATTTAAGCCATTTTTATCCGAGCACGACCGAAAAACCTAGTAAAATAGGCTTATTTTTGCTATACTGCTGGAAGGTACTTATCCAAATGGCGTACGGGTACATATCCGTCCAAGCCTTAGCCACCCACCACTATGGCCGAACCGGTCATGGGTTACTGCGTGAAGTGCAAGGAAAAGCGCGAGATGAAGGACGCCCAGCAGGTCGAAATGCCTGCCAAGGGCGGCGGTACGCGCCCCGCGATGAAGGGCACCTGTGCCGTTTGTGGCACCGGCATGTTCAAGATCCTTCCCAAGGCTGCCGCAGCCTAAAAGCTGACGGTTTGAAAAAGGCCTCCTCTGCAGAGAGGGGCCTTTTTCGTTTACCCTTGATTGTCATTTTCGGGAGTATCGAGGTTCTTGAGATCCTCGCGGATTTTTTCGGCAGAAGCCTTGTCGGCATCTTCGGCCGCCTTGCGTTCAAGAAAGCGCTCCTTGGCCCATCCGGGCACGCCTTCCGCGTCGGCGTTGCCTTGCGAGGACCACTGGGCCTCCAGGTCGTCCTGGTACCTTTTTTCCTCCTCGGCCTTCTTGTCCTCGATGTGGCGACGGCGCATTTCTCCCTCCGGCAGCGCGTTTTCCCTGTAGACCATAGTGGCGGGCGATTAGGATGGGTTCAATTTTTTCAATTCTGCCTCAATCAGCTGGCGGGCCGTGTCCGGCTGGGCCTTGCCGCGGGTGGCCTTCATCATCTGGCCGATCAGGAACTGGACGGCGTTAGTCTTGCCTGCGCGCCAGTCCTCGAGCGCCTTGGGGTTGTTGACCACCACTTCGGCGGCGATCATGGCCAGCTCGTCGGCGTTCTCGTCCACGCCGAGGTTCTTTTCTTCCATGATGACCGACGGGTCGGCGCCGGTTTCGGCCATTTCTTCCAGGATGAGGTAGGCGTTGGGGCCGGTGACTTCCTTCTTGTGCAGCATCGCCAGCAGTTCGGCGAAGTTCTCGGGGGTGACCTTGAGCGTGCGGATGTCGATCTTGCGCTCGGTCATGATGCCGTTGAGCTTGGTCAGTATCCAGCCGGCGGCGAGCTTGGCGAATTGGTCGCGGCAGGCGTCCCAGTGGTTGCCGCCTTCGGATTTGGCGGCGACCCAGGTCTGCAGCTCGGACATGACGCGCTCGGCGAAGTTGGCCAGGGCTTCGTCGTCCACGAAGGTGCGGCTGTCGGCCTCGGAGAAGCCGTATTCGGACCGGAAGCGCGCGCGGCGGGCTTCGGGCAGCTCGGGAATCTTGCGGCGGAGCGACTCGGCCAGGTCCTGCAGCATCAGCGGCGGCAGGTCCGGTTCGGGGAAGTAGCGGTAGTCGGCGGCGTCCTCCTTGCTGCGCTGCTCCACGGTGATGCCGCGGACGTCGTCCCAGCCGCGGGTGGTGGTGACGCTGACAGGCTTGCCGTCGAGGGCCAACTTGGTTTGGCGCTTGATCTCGAAGTCGATGGCGCGCTCGACCGAGCGGAAGGAGTTGATGTTCTTGATTTCGGTCTTGGGGTTGAGCACGGTCGAGCCTTCTTCCCGGATGGAGACGTTGGCGTCGCAGCGCAGATGGCCCTTTTCCATGTCGGCGTCGGAAACGCCGATGGTGCGGATGATCAGGCGCAGCTCCTGCAGGAAGGCCTTGGCTTCGGCGGGGGAGCGCATGTCGGGCTCGGTGACGATTTCGATGAGCGGGGTGCCGCCGCGGTTGAAATCCACGAAGCTGGACTTGTGGTCGTCGGCGTGGACCAGCTTGGCCGCGTCCTCTTCCAGGTGCGCGCGATGAATGCGCACGGTGATCTCGCGGCGAGCGCCGCCCTCCGCAGGCATGCTCACCTTGACCGCGCCGCCGGTGACGATGGGCAGGTCGTATTGCGAAATTTGGTAGCCCTTCGGCAGGTCGGGGTAAAAATACTGCTTGCGGTCGAACTTGGATTCCCAGGTGACCTTGCCGCCGAGGGCATGGGCGACCATCGCGCCGTATTCAACGGCCTGGGCGTTGATGACCGGCAGGGAGCCGGGCTGGCCCAGGCAGATAGGGCAGACGCAAGTGTTCGGCGGTTCGGTGCCGCCGGCGTTGAGGCAGCGGCAAAACATCTTGGTCTTGGTCTTGAGCTGGACGTGGATTTCGAGGCCGATGACCGGTGCAAATTTCATATCGAAGGAAGTGGATATCCCTGCTATTTTCGACGAATTTTGCCTAAAACGCAAGCCCCGCAACGTGCTCGAGACGTGGCGGGGCTTGCTCCGGTTTTACCCGTACGGTCAGTCTAGCGCACGGTTTTCTTGAGGTCCAGCCAGAGCAGGATGCTGGTGCCGATGAACAGCGGAATGGCGAAAGCGTTGACGGCCGTAGGCAGCACGCTGATGATCAGCAGGTGCGTGCTGGAAATGTCCGAGGCGTCGGCCAACTGGCCGAAGAACATGCCCGGATTGCCGAAGACGGAACCGATGAGCAGGTACAGGATAGCCTTGAGGAAGGCCGCCGCGACGCCGCTGAAGATGCCGGGGAGCAGGATGCGCAGCGCCACCGCCCACCAGCGGCCCTTCACCAGTCGCTTGCTGGCCTTGAGCGCCGCCGTGCCGCGGACGTCGTCGAGCACCGTGTAGTACTGGGCGAACCAGAACCACACCGCGAAGATGAAAATCGGAATGACCAGGAGCAGCAGGCCGCCCAGGTAGACGAAGAAGGTGATGATCGACACCCAGATGTAGGGAATCAGCTGATGGATGCCCTGCGAGAACGCCGCACGGACGTCGACGGCCTTCTTTTGGACTCCCTGCGCCGTGGCCACGATCATGGCGGCGGTGACGGCGGCGGTGGCGACGGCTACCGGGATGTAGGTAAGCGTCAGGACGGCGTTGCGGAGGTAAGTTTCGGAAATCAGCGAGCGGCCCACGATGAACAAGGCCCACTGCAGCACGGCCAAAAACGTGTACCAGACCGCAAAATGCGCGTAAGCGCCGATGTTCTTAACGAGATTGTCCCAAGAGGCGCTGATGAGGTCGCCCGCGTCGGTAAGTTGCGGCATATGGTGAGGCTAAGTCACTCTGGGGTGAGTATAGCAGACCTGCGGGGGAGGGTAAACGCCACGAGCAAAAGAAAAACTCCTCCGAACGGCTCGGAGGAGCTGGCTGTGCTAACGGGCAGGGATGGGCACGAGCACCGATTGCACCGCTTCCCACACTTTTTCGTGGACCTTTTCGGGCAGGAGGAGCTTGCCGTCCTCGACGCATTCGATCAGCCGGAAGCCGGGGAAGGTCCTGGCGATTTCCAGGTAGGTGTTTTCCGCGGCGGTCAGGTGCTCGAGGTTCTCGTGGGCGTCCTTGACGTTACCGCGCTTCTCGATGAGCCGCATCGAGACGGCGGCGGGCACGTGGAGGATGATGTTGAGGTCCGGGCGGGGAATCTTGAACAGCCCGAACTCCAGCTCGTCGTTCCACTTGTAGAAGGCCATCCGTTCCTCGGTACGCCGCTCCTTGGAACCCTGGTGGCCCATGTTGGAAGCGACGTAACGGTCGGCAACGACGTGGTTGCCCTCGTCGAGCCAGTCGGTAATTTTGCCGCTGGCAGCGTAGCGGTCAACCGCGTAGAAGATCGAGGCTCTTCGCGAACCGACCTCTTCCGGTTTGCCGAACTTGCCGGCGAGGTAGTCCTCGACGGGTCCGGCGCTCCTGCGGCCGTATTGCGGGAAGGTGATCGTCTGCACGGGCAGGTTCTCGCGGCCCATCCTGCTGATGAGCAGTTTGGTCTGCGTGGCCTTGCCCGAGCCGTCGGTCCCGTCGATGACGAAGAATCGTCCTTTCATAGCCGTCTCCTTAAGGTTGTCCGTTAAAGATCATTTGCGGTCGAGGGCCGCTTCCTTTACCCGTTGTTTCGCTTCCGCGTCGCCTCGGCTCCAGAAGTAGTCCTCGTGGTCGGCGAAGCGCATCGCCTCGCCGCGCCAGGGCGAACGCGCGGTCACCAGGCGATGCATCGCCTGGCAAACCTTGCGATACGAGGGATGTCCCTGCGGCGTGGTGCGCAGCTCGATCATGTGCATGAGCGCTCGGTCGTTGATGCCGAGCGTCCAGCGCACTTTTGAGCCGTGCAGCGTGGCGTAGGAAGCCTGTTCGGGGAAGTCGGCCTTGAGCAGCTCGTAGAGCGCTCGCGCGCGAGCCACGCACTCCGGAACGCGATCGGCATATCCGGCGAGGACGAGGTCCTCGGGCATGGCGAACCCGACCATCGGCGTGAACCGCTGCCGTTGCTGGGTGCACATGCGATGACGTTCGAGGTCCTTGTAAGTGCCGAAGTCGGTGCACAGGTCGAAGGTGTACGGATAGCCCGCCTCGAGCGCACGGCCGGGGCGGTCGCGGCGCGTCTTGCGGTCGCCGAGGTAGGTGGCGATGACCTTCTCCCTCCGCTCGTCGCTGAAGTTCTGCACGGCATAGCGAATCTGCTCCAGCGGCAGCGACGCGTACGGATAGAGCATCTGCGCCACCGTGAGGACGTCCTCCTGCTTTTGCAGCGCAGCGGCGATCCACGACGGATCCGGCGGAACCTTCCACGCTCGGGCGATGGCGGTTTCTCCGCGGTCCAACAGGTCGACCGCCGGCCTTACGCCGGCGACGATGCCGCCCAGCAGGCGAGCGGCGAGTTCTTGCATGTCCGCGTGGACCTTTTGCAGGTACCCGTTGGGGCGAGCGCGCTTGACGTAACGGGGGATGACCTTGTCCAGCTGCGCGTGAGTGCGCGCGGCGATGTCCCGCGCTTCCGGGATTGCGGAGGTATAGCAGTGCGAAAGCACGCCCTGGAAGAAGCGTCCGTTGCCGAACACGCCGACGTTGGTCTTGGTGGCCAGCGGCAGCAGCGCGCGCAGCGTGTCGCACGCCTTGGTGCGGATGTCGGCGTTGTAGGTGGCGCGGAAGGCCTTTCGTTCGTCTTCGCTCGCGCATTCCGCGTAGGCGATCTTGACGTCGGGCATCTTCTCGCGAATGGCGTAACGCGCCTCCTCGATCGGCTTCAGGTCCGAGTAGTAGGCTTTCATCGGCGCCACGAGATCGCAATACGTCTGGAAGATGAAGTCCATCGTCTCGACGTAGGCGGCCGCGTACGGGGAGGCCATCACGGCGGGGTCGCGGTAGTAGCGGAAGTTGCCGAGGGCGTCCTTTCCGTCCAGCGGCTCTTCGCGCTTGTCGTAGAAGACGTAACGCGTGGACTGCTCGATGGGGGAACCGCCGATGCGGCGGTCCTCGATTTCCTTGGTGGACAGGATGGAGACGTTTTCGAAGGACACGTGCGCGCCTTCGAGCTCTCCGACGGAATCGTCGCCGAAGGCGATGAGGATGCGTTCGATGAGGTCCTGGGCCTTTGCGGCGTTGACGGCCGCGCCGTCATTGAGCGTTTCCGCCAGTCGCAGCAGGGAGTCCCTCAAGAACGGCGCATCGAGCCGGTGCAGCTCCGTGCGGTCGCGCAGCCGCGATTCGACGGCGGCGGTGAGCTGCGCGCGCAGGGCGTCATCGGCCGGGTCTCCTGTCCATTCGAGAACGAGATCGGCGATGCCGCTGGCGAACGCCCGCGCATCGAAAGTCTTGCGTTCGATGAACTCCTTGAGCAGCGTCTCGCGAAACCCGCCCTGTGCGCGGCTGTAGCGCGCATAGACGGCGCCAACGATGCCCGGCAGTCCGGTGACGGCGAAAATGTCGCCTTCCGTGTCGGTCACGTAGGGCGCCAGGAGCGCCTTCTCCTCCGCGGAAAATCTGGCCATAGGAACCTCCATTGGTTGCCGTCCGCAAAATGCGGGCGAGCTCTCGCATTGTACTCCCCGCTACCCGTTTGGCCACGTTCGGTCAAGATGCCCGGCCGGTAAAGAAAAACCGCCCTGGCTCGGGCGGCAGATGCAGGGCGAGAGGCGCTACTGCAGGATGTTGGGATTGTCGGCGGCCAAAGCGTCGATCTTGGCGGCCACGATGAAGTCGTTCTCGGACAGCGACTTGATGGCGTGGGTGGTGAGCGTCAGCCGCACCATCCGGTACTTGTGAAGCTCCACGTCGGGATGGTGATTTTCGCCCTCGGCAATGACGCTGACGGCGTTCACGAAGCCGATGGCCGCGGCCCAGTTGCGAAGCTTGAACTCGCGGGTGATGCGGTTGCTTTGTTCGGCGGGCGACCAGCTTTTCAGCAGCGTCCACTTCGGCGTCTGCTGTTGCATGGCGAGGATCTGCTCGTCGGTCAGCTTGGGCGTCGCCTTGGTGCAGGCAGAGCAGCGCTTGTCTGCCAGTCCGCAGGCGGCGCCCTCGTCGCTCTTTTCATCGGTCATGTCATCGGTCATGGAAGGAGCCTCCGTAGTGCCAGGTTTCGGCAGCGGGCAACGTACGCCAAAAACCGCTGCAAGTCAACCTTGCCAGCACCTCGGGCCGCTGTTACGGTGTGCGCACCGATCTTAAGGAGGCCGAAATGCCAACACCGACGCTCGGGACTTGCGTCGTCGTGACCGGACCGTCGGGTTCAGGAAAGACGACCATCGTCGGTCAGCTCATTGCCATCATGCCGGGCACGGCCCGGCTCATCACCACCACCACGCGCGCGCCCCGGGAAGGGGAACGCGACGGGGCGGACTACCACTTCGTCACGCGCGAGGCGTTCATCGCCAGCCGCGAACGCGGCGAGTTCCTGGAATGGGCCGAGAACTACGGCGAGCTGTACGGCTCGTCGAAAGTGGAACTCGACCGGCTCCGGGCCGCGCACTCGTACGTCTTCGCCACCGTCGACGCCCAGGGCGCCCGCGCTTATCGCGAAAGGGTGCCCGACGCCTTGCTCATCTTGTGCTGGGCCCCGCTGTCCGTGCTGGAACAGCGCCTGCGGGCCCGCGGCATGTCCGAAGAAAAAATCGCCCGGCGCCTGGCGGCGGCGGCGGACGAAGTGGCGTTCGGAAAACGGTGCGACCACGTCGTCCGCTGCGAAGGCCCCATCGACGGCACCGTGGCTCTCTTCTGCAGCCTCTTGGCGCTGGCGTGAGTTCTCTTTGGCGCGAAGCCCGTCACTCGACGGGCTTTTTTGCTTGCCGCGACGGCCTAGCCGGTCGACCCGAACCCTCCGCGGCTCTTTTGGGTAGCAGGTTCCCCCTCGACGATTTCGCAGCGCGTCACCGGGACGATCATCGCCTGCGCGAACCGTTCGCCGCGTTCGACCGTCGTGGCGGCATCCGTGAAGTTCCACAGCTGCACGAAAATCTCGTCGTCAGGACCGCAGTAGTCCTGGTCGACGATGCCCGCACCGTGCGGGATGAGCAGCCCTTTCCTTTTTGGCGTGGAGGAGCGCGGCGTGACCAGCAGGACGTAGCCGTCCGGCACGCAGACGATGACGTTCGAAGGGATGCGGCTGACGGCTTTGGGCTCGACGGTCGTCGTTTCGCGGGCGATGAGGTCGAAGGCGCAGGCGCCGGCGCTCTCGTACTTGGGCAGGGGGAGCGTCCGGTCGACGCGGGTGATGCGGAGTTGCATGGGAGTGAAGCCAAGGGTGATTGCGCAAGTATACACGTCCGACGGCTTGCCTGCAGCGGGGTTCCTGCCGGGCGGCCGGTGTGCTATACTGGCAGCGATATTCAATAAACAGTGAAGGTATGGCCTTGGATCGCGTCCAACGAAACATGCTCATTCTCCTGGGTGTCGGCATAGTCGCCCTGGGCGTCATGGTCACCCGGGTGGACCGCGAACTTGCCGACCTGTCGCATACGCTGCTGAAGATCGCCGATGACGTGCGCATGCCCAAGTCGCCCGCGACCGCCAGGGCGGGTGATCAGGAGGCCGGACTGCTGAAGGGCGAGAGTTCCAAGCTTGTCAGTCAGAAGGCGTTGCGCGTCGGCGACAAGGTGTTCGTTTTTGCGCAGCGCTGTGACGGCGGCCTGGACGTGGCAGCAGGGCAGACGGAGCCGTTCTGCGTCGGGCAGAACCAGCTGACGCTGGCCAGCGGCAATGACAAGCCCGAAGCTCTCGACACCAGGCAGGCCATGTCTGCGCAGGCCGCTCCGGTGCTTCGCAGCGCCATCTTCGTCTCTTCCAGCTCCGGCCCCGGCACGGTCCTTCTGGCCTACGGCCCCGACACCTGCGTCACCACAAATCATTGCGGCATGGGCAGGGACCCGCTGGTCGTGACCTATGCGTACAACCTCGCAGGCGGCGCGGGAGCGCTTCGTCCGCTCAACCATTATCCGGCCACCGGCATGTCTACCTGGAACCCGTCGGGCACTAGGGCAATCATCGTGCAGGACACCTGCATGGAGGGCGGATGCTCCGAAGCGGCGCTCGCAGGCTACGACCTCGTCTCCGACGTGGTCCAGCCGGCATCGACCGAGAAGGCTGCCGGATCGTTCGGCGGCCTCAAGACCGACGCGAACGGAAGGCGCGTGGCGGTGTGGGGGAACGTGACCTGGAAGAGCGACACCGAGTACTCCGTGACAATGACCGACGCGAAAGGCAAGACCAAGGCCATCGAAGGGAAGTTCTGATGACGCAAAACGGGTCCGACGCAGGTCGGACCCGTTTTTTATGCTCCTTGGCGGTTTCAGATGTCGAGATGCGAGGCCTTGGCGATGGCGTCGATGACGAACTTGGTCGATGACGATGCCGTCATGATGATGATCATGCCGATGACGGCGTTCTTGATGGTCGCCTGCGCTTCGGCGCGCTTATCTTCCTTTCCGCCGTGCGTCATCATCAGGAAGCCGCCCCAGATGATCTGCACCACCAGGTACAACCCCATCAGCCCCAAGAAGTCTCGGATGATGCTGGCCACGATGGTGCGGATGTCGAACGACGAAAGCCCCATGCCCGAGGCGTAGTTGAGTCCCAAATCCACCATAGGCCTACTTCACGCCTTCCTTCTGTTTGGCAAAGTTCTTCCACATCTGCGAAGCCTGCGGCTCCTGCGCCCCATAGTACTTCGAAGTCAGGTTCTTCGACCCGTAAGGCTTCTCGCACTCCGAGGAGAGCGGGGAGAACGACATCTGCGCGATAGGCATTCCCGCATACAGCTTCACCGGCAGCGATCCGATGTTGGAAAGTTCCAAAGTCATCTTGAGCTTGTTGCCAGGGTCCAGGTAACCCGCCGTGGCATGAATGATGATACCCAAGCGACCCAGCGAACTCTTGCCCTCAAGACGGCCGACCACGTCGTTGCCCACGCCGATCTCCTCGCTCACCAACCCCAGCGCGAACTCGCCCGGATGCAAAATGAACGGCGTGTCGCCGCTGATAATCACCTTCCGCATCAAATTGTCGACCGGCTCCTTCACGTCAATCACGTGCTGGTTCACCGTATCGAAAATCAAAAACGTCGTGTCCAAATGCAAATCAATGGAGGCGGGTTGCAAATATTTCTCGTCGTAAGGCGAAACCGTAATCTTCCCCTCCGCCATGTATTTCTTAATGTCGCGATCAGACAAAATCATAGTGGTGGCATAAGCCGTAATGCCAAAAGTCTCCCAAATACGGCGCGTTTTGTCCACGCCCCTCACCTTGGGCACGGAGCCGCGGTGCGGCGGCGGGGCGGGCGGCCGGAGGGGAGTTCGCAGGACAAAAATCGTCCGCAGACGATTTTTTTCCGAGATTAAGGTGCGGATTTGGCCCGCAGGCCAAATACGACACCGACCCCTCCGGCCGCCCGCCCCGCCGCCGCACCGCGGCTCCCCATAGTCAGAGTGAACGCGCAAACAAAAAAGCCCCCGCCATTCGGGAGCTTTCTTCGTTTTCGGGTTTACGCCGCGACCTTGATTGCCGGACCCATGGTGGAGGTCATGGTGACGGACATGATGTACACGCCCTTGGAGCTGGACGGCTTGGCCTTGCGGACCGCGTCCATGAGGGTCGAGTAGTTCTCGTTCAGCTGCTCCTTGGAGAAGGACGAGCGGCCGATGACCTGGTGCAGGTTGGCGGTGTCGTCGGCCTTGAAGGCCACCTTGCCCTTGCGGAGCTCGCCGATGGTCTTAGTGAGGTTGGTGGTCACCGTTTCGTTCTTCGGCGAGGGCATGAGGCCCTTGGGACCGAGCACCTTCGCGACCTTGGCCATCTTGGGCATCATGTCGGGAGTGGTGACGAAGATCTCGGCCTCGTACTTGCCGGTCTTGGCCATCTCGTCGATGATTTCCTGGCCGCCGACGATGTCGGCGCCCGCATCCTTGGCTTCCTTCATGGCCGCCTCGTTGGAGACGATGGCGCAGACCTTCTTGGTCTTGCCGGTGCCGTGGGGGAGCGAGACGGTGCCGCGAACCTGCTGGTCGCTCTTCTTGGGGTCGATGCCCAGGCGGACATGGACCTCGACGGAGGAGTCGAACTTGGTGGTGGCGGTCTTCTTCACGAGCTCGATGGCCTCCTCGGCAGAGTAGGCCTTGTTGGCGTCGATGAGCGACTTGAGCTCGACGTAGCGCTTGCTGTGTGACATGTGTTTCAGGAATGACGTGGTACGTGCGAGGCCGAAGCCTCTCCCACATGAATAGATATTACGCCTTGACCTCGATACCCATGTTGCGGGCGGTGCCCTCGATCATGCGCATCGCGGCTTCGATGTCGGAGGTGTTGAGGTCGGGGAGCTTCTTTTCCGCGATCTCGCGGACCTGCGCCTTGGTGACCTTGCCGATCTTGTCGGTCAGCGGCTTGCCGGAACCCTTCTCGATGCCCGCGGCCTTCTTGAGCAGTTCGGACGCCGGCGGCGTCTTCATGATGAAGGTGTAGGTGCGGTCTTCGTAGACGGTGATGACCACCGGGGTGACTTCGCCGGGCGGCAGCTTGCTGGTGGCGGCGTTGAACTTCTGGCAGAACTCGGCGATGTTCAGGCCGTGCTGACCGAGCGCCGGACCGATTGGCGGTGCCGGGTTGGCCTTGCCGGCCGGAATCTGCAGCTTAATCTGGACTTTGACCTTCTTGGCCATAACGATGCAGGTATGGGCGTGGCGCCGAAAGGCGTTTTCCCCAATAACCTAGCTACAACGTCGGCGAGAAACAGCCCAATGGGCACACCGCGTATCGGCAAGACTGTACCCGATGATGCCATAAAAGGCAAGACTCTACGGGTCTTGCGACCAAACGCGCAATACTTTCGCTTTTTTACGTGACAGGGCCTTCAAGGTCAGTAGACGCAAATGCCCATGAATATTGACAATTGAGCAGAAATATGGTATCCTGCCACATTCGCTCATTGATATTCTCATCTTCGAAAAAGCCGCCCGAAGACATGGTGTTTTCTTGGCGAAAGTCTCCGGTTAGCCACCGTTACGGCAGAAAGGTCGGTCTCTCATGGATAGGTTCATCTTGCAGCATCTCGGCGGCTACCCGTTCTCGACTGCGTCGAAGGGCGGACTCACCTCGATCGGCGAATTCCTTCGCCTATGCCTCACAGGAGCATATGATAAAAACATCGGACTCGAGTGTCCGACGTTTTCCGACGCGTTTGCATGGGCGCACGTCGTCGATCCCGAATGGATCGGCACCGAGCTGGAAGCGGCAGACCGACGGTTTTGCATGGCGGTCGGCGACATCTTCGTCCGGCTGGCGGACGAAACAAGGCCGTTCGCGGCAGGGGATTTCGTCCCGCTCACGCTCATGCGTGACGAGATGGAAAGCCTCATCTGTGCCGGGCGGTTCTGCGATCCCGAAAGAAAAAGCATGCCTCTGTCGAGGCTGACGCGCAGCGTGGAACTGTTCGACAAACTCTGGCTCGCCGACGTTGGCATGATCATGCCTTCCGTATGCGGCTGGAAAAGCGTCGTGCAGGCCCCTCCGAGCGTCACCGCGACTCTCGCCCTGTACTGTGAGGACGATATGCCCTGGTGGGCCGGGCCCGTCATCGCCCAAGGCGCGACCGCCTGGGCGAAGAGCCTTCGGGAACGACGGGTCATTCGCGGAGACGAATGGTCAGCCATGCGCCAAGCGGCACTGCACTGCCGAGTGGCTGAAGAAGACGCGCATGCGAGGCTCGGTGCCGCCGCAGGCCGCCATTTTCATCACTTGTACGAACTCGATACTCCGTACGCTCTCTACCCGATCGAGGGGCACGTCGCCACTGACGAGCTTAGCGAAGCGGTCGCATCGTCCGCCATCACGGCGGTCGGCTGCCACGACGTGGAGCTTGCAATCGAAGAACTGCACTACGGCGTGGCAAGCCGCGTACAGCTTCTTCGTGCAGCGGCCCACCGCGCGGTCCACGACGAGTGTCCTCATCGCGCTTACGCGAGACTCGATACCATCGAGATAACGCGCATGCAGTATGAGGGCGAGGCGACGGAGACCGAAAAGAGGTGGCTCGATCGTGTCGACGCCTACGCCGCCGATCTGTAACATCGCTCGAATCTTAAAATACATCGCACTTCACGGGCTTCCGTGGAGTGCGATTTTTCTTTGCTTGAAGGCGATCGCCTCGGTGGCAGTTGCGACTCCGCTTCGCCTGGTCGGGCGACTTTTGGCCGAAGAAAAAGACGTTTTTAACGGTTGACCGGTCATGCCCCGGGTGTAAGCTCTTGGCATCCGGCGCAATATGCGTCCGGCAATTCAAGGAGAACCCCGTGGCCCACGAACCTTCGCCCGATCCTTCCGACCGTCAGGCGGAGCTCGCCAAGCGGTACCGCCCCAGCGTGATGCTGTTCGCCGTCGTCTACCTGCTGACGTTGGGCTTGTACTGGCTGATCAGCGGCCCGATGCCCGCCGACCAGACGCGCGCGTCGCTGGTGGCGTACTCTGCTCTGTCCAGCGCCGGTGCGACGGCTTTCATGACCGTCTACCTCCGTATCTTGCGGAAGGTCGGCTGGCTGCGCGCACTGGCGTACTGCGCTACCATATTCGGCGCGATGTTTTGCGCGGACCTGGCCCGCATCTACCTGCTGTACCGGTAGGAACCAAAAAGCGCGAGCCGTTTCGGCCGCGCTGTTTTATTTTGGCCCGCCGGCAGGGGTCGCATTGACAGGGTGCCGTCCTCATGATAGTGAGCCTGTACGCGGGACGATGTCGTCACGCGTACACATCAGGAGGCAGGTCTTGGAGAATGAAAAAGCGCAGGGCGTCGTAAAGGAGACGGGTTCGGATCCTTCCGGAGGCGCGTCGTCATTTGCGGCCGGAATGCTGGTCGGGATGCTTATTGGCGTCGTTCGGGGGCATCCGACGTTCACGGGCGATGGTCCGGCCTCGGCCCGTTTTGGCGCCTACGCGTTGGCCGTGGTCATCTGCTTCGCAGCGAGTACCGCGTTTGTCCGCCTGTTCAGGCGCACTACCTGGTCGATCGCCGCGCGACGCACGGTAACGACCATCACCGGACTCATCATCGGCGACGTCCTGTTCGCCTTCATCCATTCGCTCTGAACGCGAGTCAACGCAACTGGAGAGGAGCATCATGTCAATCGGTGAACGATGGAAAAAGCGCCTGGAAGAAGCGGGCGCGCGGCGCAAACAGGCCGCCAAGGCGACGCAGGCGGCAATAACGGAAAAGCGCGCGGAAGAAATCGTCGCAAACCTCCGCGCGAACCTCGCGAAAGAGACGAGGAACCACTGTCTGGTGATGACGATCGAAGACGGAGAGTCGGCTGTCGAGCTGGACTCCCTGCGCAATCGTCAGCACTCTTCGTCCGATCCGTTCCTCGGGGCAGCCAAGACGGTCGTCGAATTCTGCCTGCAGAACTGGCTTGACGTGTACGTGTGGGAGGAGGATTTCAGCATGAGCGGCGGCAGCATCGGCGCGGAAATCTGGGTCACGCCGCACGGCGTTCCTTTCCATCAGCGCGGATAGCGGACTCGGTCGGCCTTGCACAATCATGTGCAGGGCCTTTTTCAAACAAAAACGCCCCGCGGCATCGCGAGGCGTTTTTTCCTCTAGATCTTCTTGACCTGGAGGAAGTCGAGTTCCACCGGCGTCTCGCGTCCGAACATGTTGACGAGCACCTTGATCTTGCCGCGGGCCTCGTCGATGTCGGCCACCTTGCCTTCGAAGCCCTTGAAGGGGCCGTCGTTGATGGTGACCGCAGAGTTGACCTCGACGTCGATCTTGTACTCCGGCTCGTCGACGCCCATGCGCTTCTGCAGCGCCTTGATCTCTTCTTCGGAGACGGGGGTCGGAATCGTGCCGGTGCCGATGAAGCCGGTGACGTTGGGCGTGTTGCGCACCACGTACCAGGAGTCGTCGGTCACGATCATCTCGATCATGACGTAGCCGGGGAATATCTTTTCCTCGACGGTCTTGCGCTTGCCGTTCTTGATCTTGATCTTCTTCTCCTTGGGGATCAGGACGTTGAAGATCTTGTCTCCCATGTCCATCGACTCGGTGCGCTGCTTGAGATTGTGCGCCACGTTCTCCTCGTATCCCGAGTAGGTGTGGATGGCGTACCAGCGGCGGCCGAGCTGCTGCGTTTGCTTAGGCATAGTGTGGTGCGGCCGACGGGCCGCCAATGAACTTTGCGCGCCGGAGCGCGGGGATTATCGGAGGGAGAGGAGCTTCTCGAGGCCCTTGGACAGGCCGAAGTCGATGGCGCCGAAGAAGACGGCCATGGTCAGGGAGACGCCCAGCACGATGAGCGTGTCGCGGACGACCGTGCGGCGCGACGGCCAGGACACCTTCTTGAGCTCTTCCTTGGATTCCTTGACGTACGTGACGACCTTATTCGCCATATGCGGTGATTCCCACGGGGAACGTTTTATCTTAAAAATCCGCCTGTCGGCGGGGGAAACGGTTACTGCTTGGACTATACACGCGATGGCGCCGATTGGCAAGTGGCGGCACCGGTCCGCTGCCGCAGACGAAAACGCCGCCCCCGTACGGGACGGGCGGAGCTTTCGTCACTGGAGCTTCTCGCAAGCCTTGGCGATGCCCAGTTCCTCGCACTTTTCCATATAGGCAATGACGGCGTGGACGTATGCCGCATGGCTCCAAACCAAGGGCGTTGCAGAGAGCGGCGCGCCGGTAGTGGGATGCACCTGCTCCGGCAGCACGCCGGAGGGAAGCGAATGGGCCACGACCCATTGGAAGATGTCGCGCACCGGTTCCAGGTCCTTGTCGGTCTTGGCGCTGCGGATGATGAAGTCCACGTGCCAGAGGGTGGTGATGATCCAAGGGTTGGGGTAGCGGTCGTCCACCTGGAAGTAGCGGTCGCGCTCGTAGCGGGCCACGCCCCCGACGGGGGACTGCCACCACAGGTCGCGCTTGCAGGCGTTTTGGCATTCGGCCGTGAACGGGTCGTCGAGCGCCAGGATGTCGAAGGTCAGCAGGCCGTAGAACGAGCTGGTGTCGGTGCGGTTGTCCTCGCGTCGGTTGCCGGCATCATCGAACTTCACCGACTTGAGGATGCGCTTGCCGTCGCGGTCGATCATCTGCGTCTCGATGGCCTCGCGGATTTCCTTGGCGATCCCCGCGTAGGTCTTCTGTTCCCGCTTTTTGCCGAGAAGCCCGGCGAAGCGCGAGGCGGCCTCGAGCCCGCCGACCACGGTGGAGGCCGTGTAGGTGGAGACGGCACGGTGCTCTTCCCAGAGGTCGTAGGAATGCAGCGGCAGGTTGGTCTTTTCGTGGCGGTAGGTGGACAGGAAATTGGCCGCCTTCTTGATGAAGGAATTGTAGATTTCTTCCACGAACTCGATGTCGCGCGAGGCCTCGTAGTAGACCCACAGCGCGTAGATGACGATGGCCGTCTCGTCCTCCTGGATGGGGAGCACGTCGTGATGGTCCTCGACCCACGGGTGCCAAGAAGAGCCGAGCGAGCCGTCGGGCAGGTACTTGTGCATGAAGTAGCCCTCGTCGGTGAGCAGCCTGGTCTGGTATTCGAAGTAGCGGCGGGCGATGTCCCAATAGCCGGCCTTGGCGAAGGTCAGGGCGGCGAAGGCGGCGTCGCGGGGCCACACGTACGAGTAGGTGTCCTTGCCGTGCTGCAGCATGTCGGAGTCGGACGAGGCGATGATGCTGCCGCGGTTGTCGGTGTGCGCGCGCATCACCAGCAGCGAGGTCTTGAAGACGCGGATTTGGTCCTCGGTCATCCCGTGGAAGGTGTAGTGCTGCTTGTTGACCCATGCCTGCCAGAAGTCCTTGGTGGTCTCGAAAAGGTGGCGAGGCGTGCGCTTCTGGACGTCGTCGTTCAGCGCCACGGCTTCCGAGAGGGAAGCGGCGGCGATCATCCAGTAGTACCCCTCATGCGAGGCCTTGCCGCGCAGCATGCAGCTGAAGGCGGCGGCAGAGTCGACGCGCCCGTGCTCGATGGGGTTGCCGGAAAGGTGGCCGTCCTCGGCGTCCTTCCAGGTGCCTTCGAGCCCGGCATAACGCGTCATGCCCACCGAAAAGTCGTTCATGTTGTGGCCGTCGATCAGGCCGTTGAACAGGAACATGTGCGGTCCGCGGTAGTGGATCAGGCACTGGCGGCGCGGATACCACATGGCGGTGACGCCGTGGGTGTAGGCGCCGACCTCGAGGTCGTTGTGGAAGATGATGCGGAACTCGCGGTCGCGCTCCGCGAGGTTGTCGACGGTGATCTTGCGGATGAAGATGTTGGTCTCGTTGTAGACGAAGTCCTCGAAGGTGACGCGAAGGTCCTGCTCGCGGAGCGTGGCGACGGTCTTGCCGATGAGCGTCTCGGGCAGGTACGAGACGTGAATGTCCCAGGCGTGGTCGTCCAGCCAGTACATCTTGCCGTCGATGAACACGCCGACCTTCTGGGTGCGGCCGTTGGCGTGGTTCTCGAGGCCGACGCGCTCAAAATAGACGTCGCGCACTTGGCCGCGCGAGTCGGTACCGATGAGGAGGTTGCCGTTGCCGAGGACGAGGCTTCGCGGCATACGAACGAACGTTACTTCCTTCGCTTAGCGCTTGAGGAGGCGGCCGAAAAGGGAAGACTTCTTGGTGGGGGCGGGGGAGGCGGCCTTCTTGGCGACGGTCTTTGCCGCGACCTTGCGGGCGGCGGGCTTTTTGGCAGCCTTCTTTGCGACTGCGGGGCCATCTGCCGCCGGTGCGGGCGCGGCTTCCGCCATTGCGAGTTCTGGCACGGTCTCGGTAGCGGGTTCAGGAACGGAGACGACGGCCTTGGCCATCGCCAGATCGTGTTCGGCGGCGATCGCCTCGATGCTCTTTTCGACGGGCAGCGCGGCGGTGAGCTCCTCGACGCGACGGCCGACCATGCGGCGCGTGGCATCGAGCGTGGAAAGCAGGTGCAGCTTGGAGGCCAGCACGCGGTCGCCGATGACGCCGTCGACCCAGGCGGCGATGTCGTTACCGTCGGGGCGGACGTGATGGGCGAACTCGACCTCGTTCATGTCGTCGAGAGCGGCGGCGAGCTCCTTCATGTTCTTGGCGATGACGCCGTGATTGAACCAGAAAGCCTTGTGGTCTTCGGCGACGTTCTGGAGGAATAAGCTTGCTTCGGCGGCGTTAGGCGATTGCATAGGCGAGCGTGCGCGCTTTAAGGCGTAAAGTGACGTCGTGGATGACGTTCATGAATGAAACAAAGGCGTCGTAGGGCGTGTCGTACGGGTTGAAGTACTTGTGCACGTCGCCGTCCGAGAACCATTTGGTGCACATGTAGTAAAAGTGGTCGCTGGTGGTGAGCTTGCGCCAGTCGGCGATCAAGGCGGCGTCGCCGGACTTCTTGACCTCGGTCTCGAGCGCGTAGACGGCGTTCAGCGCGGCTTCCTGCATCGGGTTCGAGCGCCAGGCGGAGAGGTCGCGCTCGATGTCGGCCCAGGACATGGTGTGGGGCACGTGCAGTTCGCTGACCGGCGCGTACCGCTTGGCCGCCTCGCTCACCGTGACGAAGTCGTTGTCCGGATGCTTCAGGATCTCATCCGGCAAATGCCGCAGGAAGTCGAAGATGCCGGTGTCGGCCCACTGGTGCTCTCCGAAGGTCTCGTAGTCCATGAAGAGGTTCACCAGCTGCCCGTTGCCGTTCTGCTCGTCGACCCAGCGCGCGAACTTCGGCGCGGTCAGCGGCCAACCGGCCCAGTCGCGGTTGGAAAAGCGGAAGGCGATGTCGTCGGAGAGGCGATAGTGCTTGAGCAGGAGCGCGATTTTGTCGCAGCCTGCCGGGCGGTAAACGAACGCGGGCGAGCGCCAGCCCAGAACGTGGTCTGCACCCTCCGCCAGTATAGCAGAAAAACCCATCCCTTCCACGAGTTTGGCTATGCGGTCGTCGTAGATGAGTTCGGTGTTGCGGAAAGCCGTCGGTTTCACTCCGAACAGCCGCTCGATGCGGGCAGAGTGTCCATGCACTTGCGTGCGAAATTCTTCCTCGGAATACAGCGCGGAGAGCGAGTGGTGCGAGGTCTCCGTCAGCAGCTCGACGCGGCCGGTAGCCACCAGCGCACGGAACGACTCGATGACTTCCGGCGCGAAGGCCTCGAACTGGTCGAGGGCCGTGCCCGAGACGGAATAGCTGATGCGGAACTGCGGATGCCGCTGCAGCAGCTCCAGCATCACCGCGTTGGTCGGCAGGTAGCACTTGTCGGCGACCTTGCGGAGGATACGGGCGTTGTTGAGGTTCGAGGCGCTCTGGTCCGCGAAGTAGCGCTGGTCCTCGCCGATGTCAAAGACCGAGTACGGTTTGACTCGGAAGGGCTGGTGCACTTGGAAGTAGAAGCAGACGGAAGGCATGGGCTAGGCGGGTACGGCGGCGAGCTGGTGATAGACCTTGGCGACCTTTGCGGCGGCCGCGTCCCAGGTGACGTGGGGCAACGCCTGGCTCTGTTTTTCTCCCAGCGCGCGGGCCGAGTCGCGCTGCGAGACCACGCGAAGGATTTCGTCGGCCATTTTGCGCGTGTCCCAAAAATCCACCTGCACGGCGTCCGGCAGCACTTCGGCCACGCCGGACTGCTTGCTGACGATCACCGGCGTGCGGTGCTGCAGTGCCTCGAGCACGGTGATGCCGAACGGTTCCGACACGGAGGGGAGCACGTACAGGTCGGCCATCTGGTACAGGCGGGCCACGTCGTCGCCGCGGCGGAAGCCGGCGAAGATGACGCGGTCGGCGATGCCAAGCGCCGCCGCCTCCATGATGACGCTGCGCTCCATGTCTCCCGAGCCGGCCACGATGAACATCACTTCCTTGTCGCGCCGCAGCACCTGCTTGGCGGTCTTCAGGAACCAGTCCGGCCCCTTCTGCACCGTGATGCGCCCGAGGAACAGCACGATCTTGTAGTGGTCGCTCAATTTGCTGCGCAGCATCGCGGTGACGTCATACGGATCGACGCCGTTGTGCACCACGCTGATCTTGTCGGCGTCCACGGAGTAGTGCCGGATGATCTTCCCCTTGGTGTAGTTGCTGACGGCGACCACCGCGTCCGAGCCGTGCATGCCGGCGCGTTCGCCGTCGTACACCATCTGGTTGACGTTGCCGTCGACGGTGCGGTCGAACTCGGTGGCATGCACGTGCGAGACCAGCGGCCGGCCCGAAGCGGCCTTGGCGGCGAGCCCGGCGGGGAAGGAGAGCCAGTCGTGGCAGTGAATGACGTCGTGCTCGACTATCTGCGCGATGGCATAGGCCTTCTCGGCGTAGCGCTGCGTCTCTTCGTACAGGTCGCGCCCGTACAGCCGCGAGAGTTCCGGAGGGAGCGAGGCCATCAGTACGCGGTAGCGGTCGTCGGTGAGGTAGCCGGCCAGCGGCGAGTTGACCGTCTTCACGGTCAGTCCGGGAACATCCGCAAACAGCATGTCCATGTAGTCCACTTTGATGTCGAGCTGTTTGGGGAGCACGAAGGTGATCTGATGGCCGACGCGCGCCAAGGCACGCGTTAAGCCCAAACAAGCGGTGCCCAGGCCGCCGCTGTTGAACGGGGGAAATTCCCATCCGAACATCAAGACTTTCATCGGTTGGGGATATCTGAAGCCTGTCTCTTTATGCCGCCAGTATATAAGAAATCGTCGACGGCGTCGACCGTTGACTTGCGGCAAAAACGCGTGCTAGGGTCCGGATGTCGCCCTTTTCTTTTTCGTCCGCAAACCTCGCAGAATTTTGGAAGGAAACGCGCCATGAGCGATCAGTCATTGGACACGCCGACCGTAGAGGGGGCGTTCCGCATCATGCCGTCTGACATCGACGCCACCAGGCCGTTCTTGCGGGCCTTCGGCAAGACCGAGACGGAGAGCGCCGCACTCGGGATCGTCCTGTACTGCCAGGAAAAAGGCAGTTGGGTACCGTTCGCTGTCGATGAGCTGACGGCGCACTTCCGCGCCACCCGCGCCGCCGGCAAGGTCTACCCCTACACGAGCATCTGGAAGCTGGCGTCCGATCCCTATTACCTCTTCATGAGGCATCCGAAAGAACAGTGGTCGTCCGTTCCGCCCGACACGTTCCTTCTGCACCGGCTCAACCCGTCGTCCGGCAGGCTGGAGCGGCTCGGCCCGGACGGCAAGTACCGAGTGACCGAGCTTTTCGTAGAAAGATGCCATCAGTCGTCTGTCGCACGCGCTTCTTCCGCGCCATGAAGCCAAACCGCCCGCCTCCGTTAGGAGGACGGGCGATTTTTTATCTGCCGCTAGATGTCCAGGTTCTTCACGCTCTTGGCGCGAGTCTGGATGAACTTCTTGCGCGGCTCGACCTCGTTGCCCATCAGGATGTCGAAGATGGTGTCAGCCTTCTCGGCATCGTCGATGTTCACTTTGAGCATCGTGCGCGTCTCGGGGTTCATGGTGGTCTCCCAAAGCTGGTCGGCGTTCATTTCGCCGAGACCCTTGTAGCGCTGGATGGTCACCCCGCCGACGCTCACCACGCCTTCGCCTTCGGCGGCGGCCTCGGCCGGCGCGGCACCGTCCGTTTCGGTCACGTCGACAGGTTCGGCCTTGGCCTTGCCGCCCTTGGCGGCGCGGGCAGCGGCGTTCTCGGCCTTCTTTGCGAGCAGGTCGGCGACGTGCTTGTCACGCTCCGCCTCCGTGAAGCAGTAGTAGAACTCCTTGCCCTTGCTGACGCGGTACAGCGGCGGCTGGGCGATATAGAGGTGGCCTTCGGTGATCAGGCGCGGGAAGTACCTGTAGAAGAGGGTCAGGAGCAGCGTGCGGATGTGCGCGCCGTCCACGTCGGCGTCGGTCATCAGCACGATGCGGCCGTAGCGCAGCTTCTCGAGCTCGAACTGCTCGCCGATGTTGGTGCCGAGCGCGATGATCAGGTTCTTGACCTGCTCGTTGGTGAGGATCTTGTCGATGCGGGCGCGTTCGACGTTGAGGATCTTGCCGCGGAGGGGGAGGATGGCCTGCAGGTCGCGGTTGCGCCCTTGCTTGGCCGAGCCGCCTGCCGAGTCGCCCTCGACGATGAACAGCTCGGTGCGCATGGCGTCCTTGCTGGAGCAGTCGGCCAGCTTGCCGGGGAGGGTGAGGCCCTCGAGCGCGCCTTTGCGCAAGACGGTGTCGCGGGCGGCGCGGGCGGCCATGCGCGCGCGGGAAGCGAGCACGCACTTCTCGATGATGGCCTGCCCGTCCTTGGGGTGCTCTTCTAAGTAGATGTCGAGCGCCGTGGAGAAGACCGACTCGACCGCCGGCTTGGCTTCGGGGTTGCCGAGCTTGGCCTTGGTCTGTCCTTCGAACTGCGGCTCCTTCACCTTCACGCTGATGATGGCCGTCAGTCCTTCGCGCGCGTCCTCGCCGGAGATGTTCTCGTCCTTCTCTTTTAAGAAGCCTTGCTTGCGGGCGTAGTTGTTCAGGGAGCGGGTGAGGGCGGAGCGGAAGCCGGCCACGTGCGTGCCGCCTTCGGGGTTGATGATGTTGTTGGCGAAAGCGTTGACGTTCTCCTTGAAGTCGTCGACGTATTGGAAGGCCACTTCGATGTCGACGCCTTCGGCCTCCTTGTGCACGTAGAAGATGTTGGGGTGCTTGGCCTCCTTCTGGTGGTTAAGGAAGCGGACGTAGGAGCGGACGCCGCCTTCGAAGTAGAAACCGTAAGACTGCTCCTGGCCTTTCGCGCGCTTGTCCCACAGCCGCAGGCGGATGCCCTTGGTGAGGTAGGCTTGGCGGCGAAGGTGATCGAGGATGTAGTTCCAGTCGTACTCGACGGTGGTGAAGATGGAGGGGTCGGCCTGGAAGGTGATGGTGGTGCCCGTGCCCTTGGCGTTGCCGACGGCGGTGACCTTCTTCTGCACCACGCCCTTCTTGTAGGTCTGCTCCCAGAGTTTGCCGTCGCGCTTCACCTCGGCCTTGAGGTTGACGGAGAGCGCGTTGACGACCGAGGCGCCGACGCCGTGCAGACCGCCGGACACTTTGTAGCCGCCGCCGCCGAATTTTCCTCCGGCATGCAATTTGGTGAGCACCAGTTCGAGCGCCGAGACCTTGTACTCTTTTTGGATGTCGACCGGAATGCCGCGGCCGTTGTCGGACACGGAAACGTAGCCGTCAGGAAGCAGCGTGATGGTGATGTCGTTGGCATAGCCGGCCATGGCTTCGTCGAACGAGTTGTCGACGATTTCCCAGATGAGGTGATGCAGGCCTTCGGGACCAGTGGAGCCGATGTACATGCCGGGGCGGCGGCGCACTGCCTCGAGACCCTCGAGCACGGAAATTTGTTCTGCGCCGTACGCGGACCCTTCTTCCTTTTTCGGTTTCTTGTCGGCCATAGGTGGTGGGTGACTGAAACTCCGCGTCTGCGGATAAGCACGATGATGGTATCAGGACGGACAGCTGGCGACAAGATGAAAAGGAGCGACAGTCAAGCGGGGGAGTGAGAAGAAATGTGACCGGAAATCCTGAAAAACATCCTCGAAGAACGGTGAACACAAAAAATGTTCATATAAAAATCCCGCTTTTGCAGCGGGAAGCGACCGTCAGCTGACGATCCAGAAGACCAAACCGACCTGAATAAGAGAGATGAGCAGCAGGAAAGCAAGCGACAAATGATCGTCGAGTTCCTTCATGAGAGCGTGCACCAGATAGGGGATGGCCACGAAGAAGCCGATGATGAACAGCGCGACGTGGCCCGAGGTGCGCGAAGCGCCGATGCTCGCGCTGGCGGCGGTGCCGGCCAGCACCAGTAGGCGGGCTGCCGAGATCTGTGCCGGTTCATCGTCGATGTCCTTTACGGCCGGGGTCAGCGCGGTCACGAACGCGAGCAGGGCTAGCAGGATGAGCGCCGTGCCGTCGGCGCTCTGCGCGGCGGTGTAGCCGGCGTTTTTGAGGAGCACGTTCGCGCAGAAGGCGAGCACCGTCGCGATGGCCAAATGCCTGACGTATCTCGATTTCATGGAATGACCTCGGCGCGAGTCTGCACGAGAACGGCCGTTTTGTCAACCGTCGCGCATGGCCAATCAGATCGAAAAATGGTAGACTGAACCAAGACGCATAACCGCCATCCACATGGACTTCGAGCCCGCACGCCAGGAACAACTTACGGAGAAACACCTCAACTGGGGGTACTGGTGGGTGACGCACAAGGTCCAAGTGCGCAACTGGACTTCGGTAGCCTTGGCGGTGTTCGGCGCCGTCGCGCTCGGTTACGGCCTGTTCGGTTTCGCCGACTGGTATTTCGGTTCCGGCGTGGTGGAGCGCCAGCAGATAGGCCTGCTGACCACCAACACGACGGACTTCGCGGGCATCCGCGCCAAGAACGCGCCTCAAGACTTGCAGCTCTCCGATCCCTCTTACGTCGGTTCCGGCGAGGGCGTGTACGACATGGCGGCGCGCATCACCAACAACAACGCGCGCTGGTGGTCCGACTTGGATTACCACTTCACCTCTTCGGCCGTCACCACGCCGGTGCAGCACGGCTACGTGCTGCCGGGCGACTTCATGAACCTGTCCGCGCTCGGCGTAAAGGCGGACGGCGCTCCGGACGGCCTGGCGCTCATCATCGACCGGCAGACCTGGCACCGCGTCGACCTGCACCTCACCAGGCCCGATTACGAGTCGTGGGCCACCGACCGTTTGCGCCTGACGATGGATCAGCCGGTGTTCATTCCTCCGCTCGCCACGGACACCGTTCCCGCCAGCCGCGTTCGCTTCAACGTCAAGAACGACACCGGCTTCGGGTACTACAAGGTCGGCTTCTTCGTTACGACGGAAAGCGGCGGCCGCATCACCGGAATCAATCACGTGACCATCAGCAACTTCCGCCCCGGCGACACGCGTGAAGTCAACGCCACTTGGTTCGCCGATTTGCCTGCGGCGACCAACATCGAGGTGAAACCCGAAGTGCACATCTTCGATGATCGCAACTACATCCCGCCGGGGAAGTAGCCCGCTTCACCGTTCCTCCCCGCCATGCTATGAAGAAGCGCATACGCGCTTCTTTCGTTTCACGCCTCCATGCCGACGTATTTCCGAAAATTCGACTGGATGCTGTTCGCCGCTTGCGCCGTCCTGTCCGCGTTCGGGCTCGCTGCCATATACAGCACCTCCTTGGGCGCGCCGGGGACCGGCAGCGACTTCTCCCTGTTCTGGAAGCAGGCGGTGTTCATCTGCGTCGGGCTCTTCGTGGCCTTCGTCATTCCGGTGTTCGACTTTCG
This sequence comes from uncultured Gammaproteobacteria bacterium, assembly GCA_964491475.1. Lineage (GTDB taxonomy): Bacteria > Patescibacteriota > Patescibacteriia > SG8-24 > SG8-24 > JAHFIW01. The sequence continues at coordinate 253,361 of CAZBFO010000002.1, forward strand.
GCAGCTGACGGGGCTGTCCCGGCCGCTGTACGCGCTCTCGCTCGTCCTGCTGGTGGCAGTGCTGTTGTTCGGTCACACCGTCAAGGGAGCCCGCAGCTGGTTCGGCGTCGGCAGCTTCGGCGTGCAGCCGGTGGAGATCGTGAAGATCTGCATGGTCGTCGTGCTGGCCAAGTTCTTCAGCGACTACGCCCGCCAGCCGGAGGGACTCAAGCAGATCTTCGGTTCGGGGTCGTCGATGGCTGCGGTGGTGCTGCTGGTGCTGCTGCAGCCTGACCTCGGTTCCGCCCTGCTGCTCTTGGCCATGTGGGGGTCGCTGCTGCTCGTTTCCGGCATCCGTCGGAGCCACTTGATCATCATCGGCCTGCTCTGTCTCACTGCGGCAGTGTTCTCCTGGACCTTCATTCTCAAGCCGTACCAGAAGGACCGCATCGCGGTGTTCTGGGACCCGTCGCATGACCCCAGCGGCAGGGGATACAACGTCACGCAGGCGATCATCGCCAGCGGTTCCGGCGGCATGTTCGGCAAGGGCTTGGGTTTCGGTTCGCAGAGCCAGCTGCGATTCCTCCCGGAACGCCAGACCGACTTCATCTTCTCGGTCATCGCCGAGGAGCTGGGTTTCGTCGGCGTGCTGATCCTCTGCGGACTGTATGCGGTGGTGTTCTACCGCGGCTATCGCCTGGCGAAGGGGAGCCAGGACGACTTCACCATGTTCCTGACGCTGGGCTTCATGTTCTCGATCGGCGTGGAGATTTTCGTGAACGTGGGCGGCAACCTGCGCCTGCTGCCGGTCACCGGCGTCACCCTGCCGTTCATCAGCTACGGCGGCAGCTCGGTGGTGGCCAAATACGTGATGGTCGGCATCCTCGAGTCGGTCGCGGTACGCCGATAATTAAGGCGGACTGTGCACAAGTCGCGTTGACCCGAAGCCGAAAAAATGATAAAGTATACACATGGATGCACGCTTTCCGTGTGCACAAAAAGGTTCGAACGGCGGCAAGATAAGGCGGAAAAGAAAAACAAAACGCGCCCTCGGGTAATGCCGAGGCCGCAACACTATGCCGGTTCCGTCCAACCACGCATCGCCGTTTTTCGATGAGGGAGTCAAATTGATTTCCTACTGCCCGCTGTGCGAGTCGAGCTATAATCCCCGCGAGGCCAAAGTCCTCGGCGAGAAGGAGGACAGCCACCTGCTGCACATTCAGTGCGGCAACTGCGCCAACGCCATCATCGCGCTCGTGCTCATCTCTTCGGTGGGCGTCAGCTCGGTCGGCCTGGTCACCGACCTCGGTTACGAAGAGGTCAACCGCTTCAAGGCCAATGCGCCCGTCACGACGGACGACGTGATCGAGACGCATCACCTGCTGCAGGACGAGGCGGCGCTGTTCGGCCGATTGGCCATGGCCTGATCACCAGAGACATCCAGCCCTCCGGAAACCCCGGAGGGTTTTGCGTATGAAAAAACGGACCGCGCGGTCCGTCGATAGCGTCTACGTTTCGTTCAGGACGTTGGTCACGGCTTGGCGGTAGACGGACTGGAATGCGACGGCCTTCCGGTTCGCGACCGCGGTGTCGCCCTCGTGCCGCCGAGGCTCGATGCCGTCGTGCGTGACGTGCTCGATGCCGATGACGTGGATGCCGTTCTCCGGGTCGCCGTACATGGCGGTGACGCCGTTCGATCCCAAGAAGGGGCCGCTGCCGTCGGAGACGATCAGGCCGGCGTCGGTGAACGCCTTGCGCACGGCGTCGACGAAGCGGCGATCGGCGGCGGCGAATCCGTTGTGAATCAGGATGACGTCGGGGAGCGTTCCCGTATCGGGGTCGAGCGGTCCGCGCGTCGCGGGCGGTCCGCAGACGTATCCGCCTTGGCAGGTGGCGACCGCGAAGGCGGGCAGCGTGTGCAGCGCGAGGTGCACGCACTTGCCGTGCAGCGCGGTCAGGCGGTCGTGATGCGCCGCGATCGTCTCGTGATACGGACGGTAGCCCCAGCGTAGCAGCTCGACGAACTCCCTGCGCGTCAGGGGTCTCCGCAGCACGGGTTCACTTTTGGTGTTCACCGTCTCCGTGAGCTGCCGTTCGTCGCGAAGCGTCTCGGCCGAGACGCCGGTGACCACCGTGCGCGCCCAAATGACGCCGTGATGGTGCTGCCGCTCGTCGGCGCCGATGACCGCCAGTCCCGACACCTCTGTCCGTTCACGATTGCAGTCGACCAGCGCCCGTGCCAGCCGCGTACGGACGCCGGACACGGGCATCGTTGCCAGCAGCCGGTCGTACCCGGACAGGATCGGCGCGGCGGCGTCGACTCCGAATCCCAGGGTCTTCCGCACTTCCGCGGACTCGTGCCGAACCAGCAGGTCGAACCAGTCGGGGATGCCGACGCGGTTCTTGATGCCGTGGACGCCGCTGTGCGGCATCTCCAGCAGCACGGGAGACGCCCCTTCTTTCGAGATGACCAGCATGCCTTCCTCTTTTCCGTGCCTTTGGAAAGGACAACGACCGACATTGCCAGCTGCGGCCGGTGAAGTCAACCCGTGTCGTACTGTCCCATCCCTCTTGCCAAATCCGCTCGGGTGCCGTATAAAGGTGGCTACGAAGTCGGTTTTATTATGCGCTGGGGTACCGGTTCGCCGGGCAGCGCCATTTACGAAAGATATGGAAGCGCTTTCACTGCAGGCAAAAACTCGCGAAGTCACCGGCAAGAAGGTCAAGAAGATCCGCCTTGAGGGTCAGATTCCGGCCGTCGTTTACGGCCACGGCGTCCCCTCCAAGAACCTGGCGGTCGACTACCGCACCTTCGAGAAGCTGTTCGGCAAGGCCGGCGAATCGTCCCTGATCGACCTGTCGGTCGAGGGCGGCGATGCGGCCAAGGTGCTGGTACAGGACGTGACCCGCAATCCGCTGACCGAAAAGATCACCCACGTGGACTTCCGCCAGGTGAACATGAAGGAGAAGCTCGAAGCCGACATCCTGCTCAAGTTCGTCGGCGAGTCGCCGGCCGTCAAGTCGCAGGGCGCCATCCTGGTCCGCAACATGGGCACCATCACGGTGCGTTGTCTGCCGGCCGACCTGGTCCACGAGATCGAGGTCAACCTCGGCAGCCTCAAGCAGTTCGAGGACCGCATCACCGTGTCCGATCTCGCCGTTCCGTCCGGCATCGAGTTCATGGCTCGCCCCGAACAGATCGTGGTCATCGCCAACGCGCCGATCTCCGAAGAGGAACTGGCCGCTTCGCTTGAGTCCAAGCCCGAAGCCGACGTGACCGCCGTCAAGGCCGCCAACGAGGAGAAGAAGGCCGAGCGCGCCGCCGCCAAGGAAGCTGACGCCAAGGAATAGGCGTCCTCTTGCCGGCGCTTCGTCGCGTCGTGGTATCATGTGCGCATGAACCTCTTCGCACCCAAAACCCCCGAACGAAAGCCTGCCGCCGCGGCGGGGCGATCGAAGGGGGTTTTTCGTACCCTGCTTTTCTGGCGGGAGGCCTCGCAGATGAGCGTCCTGGTTTTCACGGTGGCCGTGGCCGTACTGGTCATCACCGTGTCGTACCTGACCGGCTGGATCAGCGACTGGACCGGCTTCGTCAAGGCGCACGGCAAGAAAGCGGAGCTTACGGCGGTCAAACCCGCGCCTGTCCCGCCGGCTCACGTGCGCGCCATCGACGGCGTGGCCGTTCCCGACTCCGAGCCGACCTCCGGCCGTTATTACGCGCTGACCGTCGACAACCTGTACGTGGCGCGGCCGCAGTCCGGCATCAGCAAGGCGTCGGTAGTGTACGAAGTGCCCGTCGAGGCGGGCATCACCCGCTTCCTGTTCGTCTTCCCGGACGACGCGAAGGTCGAAAAGATCGGGCCTGTCCGTTCGGCGCGCCCGTACTTTCTGGACTGGATTTCCGAATACGACGCGCTCTACGCCCATGTGGGCGGCAGCAACGAGGCGCTCGACGACATCAAATCCTACGGCATGCGCGACATGAACGAGTTCTTTCAGGGCGCGTACTTCTGGCGCGCCACGGACCGCGAGGCGCCGCACAACGCCTACACTTCCACGGAGATGCTCGGCAAGAACTTCGACAAGCGCTTCGCCGACAAGCCGACCAAGCCGCTGGACGGCTGGAAGTTCAAGGCCGACGCGCCTGCAGGTGATCGGCCGGCGAAGGCCGCCCTGACGATTGCCTACGGCGATCCGCATGTGGACGTCACCTGGGCATACGATGCCGCCACGAACGCGTACTCCCGCAGCCAGGGCGGAAAAGAGATCAGGGACGACGACGGCACGGCGGTCGTCGCCAAGAACGTCGTCGTGCAGTATGCGGAGGTGACGACCATCGACGACTACGGCCGCCGCAAAATCGTGACCATCGGCAAGGGCGACGCCGACTTCGCCGTCGACGGCCAGACGGTGCACGGCACCTGGCGCAAGGACAGCCGCGCCGGCCGTACGCGGTTCTACGACGCCAGCCGCAACGAGATTTCCTTCAACGTCGGAACCACCTGGATCGAGGTGGTGCCCGCGGGGACGCAGGTCACCGCGGAATAGGCAGACCGTGAGCCGGAAATCTGTAAACGCCGCCCGACGGGGCGGCGTTTCGCTAACGGAGCTTGGCCAGCAGGCCGACCGTCGTGCCTTCGTAATTCCTGATGCGCTCTGGCGTCGCTTTTGGAAACTTCCTGCGGACCGCTGCGGCCAGCGACGGGAATTGCGCGGCCAACACTTCGAACGCCACGGTCATTTTTTCGTTCGGCAGCTCGGACAGCTGTTCCAGCAACGCGCGGGACGCGTCGAGCCCGTCCTTGCCGCTGAACAGCGCGCTCGCCGGCTCGCGCAGCACGCACTTGGACATCGTGCGGCGCATCGTCGTGGGAAGATAGGGGAGATTAGCGACGATCAGCGGCGCGGCGCTCGCGGGCAGCGGAATCTTTCGGATGGAGGCGTGGCCCGGCATGGGACGCAGGCCGAGCAGATTGGCCTTGCGCAGCGCGACGCGCCCGGCGACGCCGTGACGACGAGCGTTCCGGCGGGCCGTGACGAAGGCCGGAATGGAAAGGTCGGTGGCGATGACGCGGGCTTTCGGAAGCGCGAGTGCCATGGATACGGCGATGCAGCCGGAACCGGTGCCGACGTCGACGACGTAATCGGCGCCTTCTGCGCGCGCCGCAATCGCGGCCGCCTCGACCACGTGCTCCGTCGCGGGGCGCGGAATGAGCGTGCTGGCGTTCACCTCGAACTCGCGGCCCATGAACCAGGCCGTGCCCAGCAGCCAGGCGAGAGGTTCGTGCTTGGCACGGCGAGAGAGCAGCGCCGAGAAACGGCGTGCGGCCGCGGAGGGAACGATTTCGTCAAACGACAAAAAAAGACTCTCGCGCGAGAGCTTTGCGGCATGCGCCAACAGCGCCTCGCACTCGAGTCTCGGATCCGCGCCGTCGCAACGGTGTGCGGACAATTTTTTTGTTCCCTCGGCGAGGGCTTCGCGGAAGGTCATATACTCAGGCCTTCACGCCCATGCCGCGCGCTTCAAGTTCAGCGGTGGCTTTCGCGAGATCTTCGGGGTAGCCGATCGGGCACCAGAACTCCGCGCGGACGATGGCCACCGGATGATCCTTGGCCATGGTCACGACGGTCTGCGGCAGGCCGAACTCGGCGCCGTCCTTGATGGGCACCAGCGGATACGAGAAGAAGCGCATGTCGAGCACGTACAGGCCGGCGTTCACCAGGCCGCCCGGCTCCACGTCGGCGCCTTCGATGATGCCGATGACGTTGCCGGCGGCATCGGTGCGGAAGGCGCCGTAGCGGCCCTTGGATTCGGCCGGCTTTGCCAGTATCGCCAGTTCGCGCGAACATGCAGAGGCGATATCGTCGCGGCCGTAAAGGTCGTCGCCGTTGAGCACCAAAAATTTGCCGTTCAAAAACGAGGCGCACTGCCCCAGCGCGTGACCGCTGCCGAGCAGTTCGGCCTGCTCCACGTAACGGACGCGACGACCCTGCCACGAATCACCGAAGTGTTCAGTGATTTTTTCCTTGAGGTAGCCGACCACCAGGATCACCTCGTCGATTTCCGCGGGAAGCGATTCCAGCGTCCATTCCAAGATGGGGCGTCCGGCGACCGGAAGCATCGGCTTGGGAACGGTGAGCGTGTGCGGTCGCAGGCGCGTGCCCAGACCGGCGGCCATGATGACGGCTTGCATAGCTCGGGCGATTACTCCTCGTCCTCGTCGTCTTCGCCGAGCGCGCCGATGGCGCCGTTCAATGCCGCCGAGCGGACCGCCTGAATCAGCGGGTCCAGGTCGCCGTCGAGCACGTTGGGAATGTTGTGCCAGGACTTCTTGATGCGGTGGTCGGTGATGCGGTCCTGGGGGAAGTTGTAGGTGCGGATTTTGTCGGAGCGGCCGCCGGTGCCGACTTGGGCGCCGCGCAGCGCCTTTTCGGCAGCCATGCGCTTTTCCTCCTCGATGGCGTACAGGCGCGCGCGCAAGATGCCCATGGCGCGTTCCTTGTTCTGCGTCTGCGAGCGCTCATCTTGGCATTGTACTATCATTCCGGTCGGCAGGTAGGTGACGCGCACCGCCGAGTAGGTGGTCTGCACGCCCTGTCCGCCGTGACCGCCGGCCAGGAAGGTGTCGATTCGCAAGTCCTTGGGGTCGATCTTGATGTCGATTTCTTCCGTCTCGGGCATCACTGCCACGGACACGGCCGAGGTGTGGATGCGGCCCTGCTTCTCGGTTTCGGGGACGCGCTGCACGCGATGCACGCCGCTCTCGTACTTGAAGTCGCGATAGGCGTTGGTGCCTTCCACCATGAAGATGACTTCCTTCACGCCGCCCAATTCGGTGCGGTTCGAAGAAGACAGCTTGGCCTTCCAGCCGCGGCGCTCGCAGTAGCGCATGTACATGCGGTACAGCTCGGCACCGAACAGCGAGGCTTCATCACCGCCTGCGCCGGCACGGATTTCGACGTAGCAGTTCTTGCTGTCCATCGGTTCCGGCGGCACCAGCGCGGACTCCAGTTCGGTGCGGAGCGTTTCCTCCATGCCGGCAAGCGAGGCCAGCTCCTCGGTCGCCATCTGCTTCATCTCCGGCTCGTCGGCGGATTCCGCGATGGTCTTTTCGGCTTCGGCCTTGGCGGCCAGCACCGCCTCGTAGCGTTCCGAAATCTCGATGCACACCTTGGTGTCGTCGTACTCGCGGTTCAGATCCTTCAGCTTGCGGGTATCGGAAAAGGTGGCCGGGTTCGCCAGCAGCGCTTCGATTTCGTCTTTTCTTTGTCGCTTCTTGGCGACGGCGGCTCGTAGGTCCATAGGAAAATGATGATACGTTCAGGCGCAAACAAAAAGTGGAAAAGCGGAAAGGGGAGAGCCTTATGCCTGCTCCCACTTTTGCACTTTTCCACTAGCACCGCTACTTGGCGTCCTTCTTGGCCTTGCGGGCGGCTTCCTTGGCCTTCTTGGCGGCGGAACCGGCGACTTTGGAGGACTTCTTGGTGGTGCGCTCTTGGAACTTCTCGACGCGGCGGGCGGTGTCGACCAGCTTCTGCTTGCCGGTGTAGAAGGGGTGGCAGTTCGAACACAGTTCGATCTGGATCTCCTTCACGGTCGAACCGACGGTGAACTCGTTGCCGCAGGCGCAGACGACCTTGGCATCCGGGAAATAGGTTGGGTGGGTTTCTTTCTTCATAGAGTGAGAAATCGACCCAAAGGCGGGTCGTCAATGCGAGGAATGTAGCACCGTTGCGCAAAATGCGCAAGGGGAGGGGGAGTCGCCGGCGGCTCTTGCTTATTCGGGGCTATTCGAGCATACTCGGGCCTGCGTTCATCCCGAACGCTGCTCACCAGGAGCCGAAACGTGTCCGAAAAACATTTTTTGACCACCTCGAACGTCACTGGAGTCGCAAGTGCTGCGTACGACACCGTCATCTTCACCTGCAACGTGCAGGGAACCGGCCTCACGGGCCCCAAGGCGAAGGAGGCGGCCCGTCCGGCCATCGACGCCCTCATCGCCACGCTCGACGCGCTCGAAAAGGACGGCCTCAAGATCGATCGCGAAGGACTGCGGGCGGAGCCGAACGTGCAGCCGGCGTACGACTACGATTCGTCGACGCGCCGGAACACGCCAGTCGGCTACACCGCCAGCTACACGCTGACCTTCCAGAGCTGCTCCGTCGAGAGCGCGAGCGAAGTCCACGACAAACTCACCGAGGTCAACGGCGTCACCGCGAATGCGCCGGCCTTCAAGCTCAAGAATCTCACCAAGCTCCACTCCAGGGCGCTTCGTGATGCCAAGGCCAAGCGCGACGCGCGCTTCAAGGACGAGTGCAAGGTGTTCGGTCTGGATCCGGACGACTACTGCGTGGACAGCTATCAGCCGAGCTACGACGAAAGCGAGTCGGCCGGCGCACAGCTGTACGCACACGCGGCCGCGAGTCACGAAAGCGTCGGCGGCGGTTCGCCGGTGAAGATCAAGTCCGGTAGGGCGACGGTCACGGTGCGCCTGACCTCGAACTACCGACTGCGCGGCGTGTCAATCCTGCGGCCAGCCACGTCCGGCGCGTCGAAGTCGTCCAAGTCCGGTGCCAAGGACCAGCCAGCCAGCAACGGCGGCGACGCCACCTCCTAACGTCTCGGCCCCTCATCATCCTGTGAGGGGCTTTTTAAATGCCGAAAGCCCCTTAGCCTTGCTTTTTTCGGGGTCTTCGTATAGAGTACCGCCTGAAGAAGCCCCACCAGGCTCTCTTCTTTAATCTCACATGCGTTTCATTACAGGCATCGCGACCTGGCGCACCGTACGGTGCAGCCCCGCGACCGCCGAAACGCAGCGGGGAAGCAGCATTAAGCTGCTTCCACATAAGGGCCATATTTATGCCAAAACTTCCGTCGCTTCTGGAGATGCTCCAGGCCGGAGTGCACTTCGGGCACCGCGATTCCCGCTGGCACCCCAAGATGAAGAATTACATTTTCGGTTCTCGCAACGGGATCCACATCGTCGACCTCGAGAAGACGCTCACGCGCCTCGAGGAAGCGCTGACCTACGTCCGTGACCTCACGGCCCGCGGCGGCGTCATCCTGTTCCTGGGCACCAAGCGCCAGGCTCGCGACATCATCAAGAAGTACGCCGAAGAGTGCGGCGCCCCCTACATTTCGGGACGCTGGCTCGGCGGCACCCTCACCAACTTCGGCGAGGTCATGAACCTGGTCAAGCACTTCAACGACCTCAAGGCCAAGCAGGCCTCGGGCGCGCTGGCCAAGTATACCAAGAAGGAGCAGGCCAACTTCGCCAAGGAGATTGAAGACCTCGAGAACAAGGTCGGTGGCATCTCGGCCATCACCCGCGCTCCGGACGCCGTCTTCGTTGTCGACATCATGAAGGAGAAGACCGCCGTCGCCGAAGCCGTCACCCGCGGCATCCCGCTGGTCGCCCTCACCGACACCAACGTCAACCCGGAGAAGGTCGCCTACCCGATCCCGTCCAACGACGACGCCGTGAAGACCATCGAGCTGATGACCAAGCTCATCGCCGAGGCCGTCAAGGAAGGCAAAAAGCTCCGCGAGTCGCAGGCCGCCGAAGCCGACAAGGCCCGCGCCAAGGCCGTGGCCGCCGCCGGTCCGGTCGGCAAGTAAACGCAAAGTCACGTAACCCCGTTCTCTATGGCAACCATGTCACTCATCAGCGAGCTCCGCGCCATCACTAACGCCGGCATCGTCGACTGCAAGAAGGCACTCGAGGAGGCCGGCGACGACCTGGCCAAGGCCGTCGAGATTCTTCGCAAGAAGGGCATCGCCAAGGCCTCTTCCAAGGGCGACCGCGCCACCAAGGAAGGCCTGGTCTCGTCGTACATCCACGGCGAGGGCCGCATCGGCGTGCTGGTCGAGGTGCTCTGCGAGACCGACTTCGTCGCCCGCACCGAGCAGTTCAAGGAGTTCGTCCACGAGGTCGCCCTCCAGATTTCCGCCACCAACCCGCTGTACCTCAACCGCGAGGCGATTCCGCCCGAGGTCATCGAGAAGGAGAAGGAGCTGGCCATGGCCGAGTTCGCCGGCTCCAGCAAGCCCGTCGAGATGCTCGAGAAGATCGCCCAGGGCAAGCTGGAGCGCTACTACTCCGAAGCCTGTCTTCTCGATCAGGCCTACATCAAGGACGAGGACAAGACCATCGGCGAGTACCTCAAGGAGACCATCGCCAAGACCGGCGAGAACATCCAGGTCCGCCGCTTCAGCCGCTACTCGCTCGGCGAGTAAGCATTCGACTTCATCACCAGACGAAAACCGTCCCGTCGCGGGGCGGTTTTTCGTTGACGGCAATCACGCTTGACCGCGCAGAACTCGCGAGATACGCTCGTCGCGGCTCTTTCCCGCGCGAAAGGAGGACGCTGATGTCCAAAGAACGAAAAGAACGCAGTGACGCCGATCTTGCGCGCCAGCTTCTCGAGGGTGACGGTGCGGAGAAGGCCGAGGCCAAGCGGGAGCTTGAACTTCGGCTGATGACGCTGAACCATTACGCGAGCGCGTTGGCCGGCATGGTCCGTGCTGCCGCGCTGTCCGGAGCCGGACGCCGTGCCGCCGAGGACGCGTTTCCGTACAAGGTCAGCCTGCATATCGGGCACAACGCTCCAGGGTCAGAAGGCGCTCGCAACTGGGAACCGCTCACGGCCGGCATCGAAGCCCAGTTTCGAAGCAACGGCTTCGAACCGCAGCGCGCCACGTGGACGGGGTACTACTTCGACCATGAGTCGGATACCGACGACATGCCCTACACGGGCATCATCGTCGCACTGCCGCGACAGGCAGGACGAAAGAAAGGTTCCCGTTCTTCCCAAAGAGGCCGCAAGTGAACACGAACAAAGACGACGACCAGATTGCCTGCCGGAACAAGTGGGGAGAGACGGTCATGGTGCGGCGTGACGAGCTGGTTTTCCGGCCGAGCGCCTATACGGTCATCGAGTCTTCGGGCTTGGTGCTGCTGATGCGCTCTCCTGCGGGCAAATACTTTTTTCCCGGCGGCGGACAGGACAAAGGCGAGCTGCTGCAGGACTGCGCGGTCCGCGAGACCTGGGAGGAAACCGGCGGCATCGAAGTCCGCATCGGCAGGTATCTCGGCGTGTTCGAGGACTTCTATTACTGGCAGAAAGCGAAGATCGCCTTCCACGCCCAGTGCCACGCCTACGTGGCGCATCTTGTCGACGCCGCCGCCGTCATTCCCGACGGTTTCGGCACTGACGACGAAGGCTATCCCGAATGGAAGCTGCTGGCCGAATTGGCCGCGCGTCCCGAGATGATGATGAAGGGCATCGCCGACAGGATACTGGCGGCGTACCTGGAAAGCCGCTAGCCGCAAGGCTGGCATGCAGAGCGCATCAGCGCTCTTTTTTGTTCTTGGCCCGGGCGGCGATGCCTTGACAATCGCCCTTTTTTCTGCTATTATGGCGCGTCACGTAACCGTACGTGGCGCGCGCAGCAACCTCACTTTCCGACAGTATGCGGTCGGGTGAAAGGAATCAGTCATGGTCAAGGAATCGGCGTTTCGCGACGAAGACATCTTCCAAGTTTTCTGGCAAAATGTCAGCCGGCTTCGGCGGGCGCAAGGCTGTCAGCAGGTGCACCGCAAACCCACCCTCGAAGACATGGACAAACAGCTTCCAGGGGGAGCGGAAAGCCAATCGCAGACTGTTGACGAGTAGCTGATCGGAGGCGCTCTTACCGAGGCCGTGGGACTTCCCACGGCCTTTTTTTGCGCGCCGTTGCGCTTCTCGGTCCCAAAGCGATACTGTGAAGCGGTGCGTCACTTCCGATATGTCAAAGCTGATCGACTGCTACAACCAAAAAGGCGAACTGCTGCGACTGCCGGACGAGGATTTTTTGCCGCGTACCGCCGCCTATGCGGCCATCGAACGTGACGGCAACCTGCTGGCTTTCCGACTCACCACCGGCAACTATTTCTTGCCGGGCGGGGGAGTGGATGACGGCGAGGAACTGCTCGAGGCCATGCATCGCGAGGTGTCCGAAGAGGTCGGCGGGCTGGCCGTAGAGGTGATCGGTCCGCTCGGCGTCTTCGATCATTTTTACTATTACGACGACAGCCAGAGCGCCTGGCATTCCCGCTGCCACGTCTACGTGTGCCGCATACCCGATGCTGCCGGCATTCCGGAAGGCGCAGGCCAGCCGGAGGAGGGGTATCCCGAATGGGTCTCGCTTGCGGAGCTGCCGCGCAAACCGCTGCACCCCGGCATCATGGCGAAAATAGTGGACGCCTACCTGCGGTGGCGGACGGTCAACGTGCACGGTTGACTGTCACGGCCAATGTGCCTTCAGTCTCGCCAAAGCGGCCGTTTTTGCTATAATCACGGCGTTACTCGTATTTCACCCTAGACCGCCCGTACCTATGTCCGTCCGCGTCGCAATCAACGGATTTGGCCGCATTGGCCGCAACACTTTCAAGGCCGCCTTCGGTCGCCTCACCGACCTGGATATCGTCGCCGTCAACGACCTGACCGACACCAAGACGCTGGCGCACCTGCTCAAGCACGACACCAGCTACGGGCTGTACGACCACGAGGTCACCCACGACGAACAGAACGTCATCGTCGACGGCAAGAAGATCCGCGTCTATGCCGAGAAGGACCCGACCAAGCTGCCATGGAGTGCCGAAAAGATCGACGTGGTGCTTGAATGCACCGGCCGCTTCACCGACGAAAAGGGCGCCGGCCAGCACGTCGCCGCGGGTGCCAAGCGCGTCATCATTTCCGCGCCGGCCAAGGGCGGCAACGTCCCCACGCACGTTCTCGGCGTGAACCCGGAGAAGGCCGGCGAGGCCAAGGTCATCAACAACGCTTCCTGCACCACCAACTGCATCGCGCCGGTGGCCGCGATCATGCATGAGAACTTCGGCATCGCCAAGGCGCTCATGACCACCACGCACGCCTACACCGCCGACCAGAGCATCCAGGACGGACCGCACAAGGACCTGCGCCGCGCCCGCGCCGCCGCCGCCAACATCGTGCCGACCTCGACCGGCGCGGCCATCGCCGTGGGCGAGGCGATTCCGGAACTGAAGGGCAAATTCGACGGCATCTCGCTCCGGGTGCCGGTGCCCGTAGTGTCGCTCGCCGACTTCACCTTCGTCCTGAACAAGAAGACCTCCGTGGAGGAGATCAACGCGCTTTTCAAGAAGGCCGCGCAGGAGCCGCGCTGGAAGGGCATCCTGGCCGTCACCGAGGAGCCGCTGGTGTCGTCGGACTTCGTCATGAACCCGTTCTCGTCCATCGTGGACCTCGAGCTGACCATGGTGGTCGACGGCGACCTGGTGAAGGTCGTGGCCTGGTACGACAACGAGTGGGGCTATTCCAACCGTCTCGCCGAAATGGCGTTGCACGTCGGCAAGACCATGAAGTAATCGATGCTGCTTACCCTCATCTACGACGGCATCATCGGCATCGTCGTCGGTTCGGTACCGACGTACTTTGCGGTGACCGTCGCGAGGAAGCGGCAAAAGAAGGGGAACGGGCCGGGCATTCTCGGCCTGCTGCTGGCCTTGGTTTGGCTGGTGGTGGTCTATGGCAGCTTCATCGAGCCGCGGCTGCTGCAGGTCGGGCGCACGAATATCGCCATCGGCGATGGCTCGCGCGCGTTGAAGGTGGCGCTCATTTCCGACACGCACCTCGGCCAGTACCGTCATCGCGAGTGGCTGGACACCGTCGTTAACCGAATCAACGCGCTGCATCCCGACGTGGTGATGGTCGCCGGCGACATCGCCTCGACGCCGTCGGGCTACGAGGAGTTCCAGCCTTTTGCCAGGCTGCAGAGCAGGTACGGCACCTACGCGGTCCTCGGCAATTGGGACTACCGCGCGGGCGCGATTGACGTGCGCAAGCATCTCGGTTCGTATAAAGTGAAGTTGCTGGTCAATAAGTCGGTGCCGCTCGACGTCGACGGGCAGACGGTCAGCCTCATCGGCCTGGACGACACCACCGAAGGCCAGCCCGACATCGACCTGGCCATGAAGGACGTTCCGCCGGACGCCAAGAAGATCCTGTTGGTGCACAACCCCGACGCGACGCCATTGGCCGAGACGCGCGGCATCGACCTGGTCCTTGCAGGCCATACCCACGCCGGGCAAGTGCGTCTGCCGTACCTGGGCCCCGTGCCGCACATGCCCATCAAGATCGGCCAGCAGTTCGACAAAGGTTACTTTCCCTTCGGCCAGACGCGGCTGTTCATCACTCCCGGCGTCGGCGAATCCGGCACGCGCGCGCGACTGTTCGATCCGCCAGAAATTTCTTTCCTGACCATCACGTTCTGAACGTATGCCAAACGCCCCTCACGTCGTCGTTCTCGGTGCAGGTTTCGGCGGCATCGCCGCGGCGCGCACGCTGGCCGCCACCGCCCGTTCCGGCGCGGTCAAGGTGACGGTCGTCGACCGTCACGCGTCGCACGTCTTCACGCCGCTGCTGTACGAAGCCGCCACGGGTTTCGTCGAGCACCAGAACCTGGGCACTGCCAAGCTGATGAGCGCCGGCATCACCGCCGACATTCCCGACATGCTGCAGCACTGGGACGCCGACTTCGTGCAGTCCACCGTCGAAGGCCTCGATTGGGAAAAGCGCCAGGTGCTTTTGCGCGACAAGGAACCTCTGGCATTCGATTACCTGATCATCGGCCTGGGAGCCGAGACCAACTTTTTCGGCATTGCCGGCCTGCAGGAAAACGCCCTCACGCTCAAGTCCGTGCGCGACGCCGACCGCCTGCGCCAACGCATCCACGACATGCTGCACATGCGCGAGAAGGGCACCCAGAAGCGCCTGGAGATCGTCATCGGCGGCGGCGGCCCTACCGGCGTGGAGCTCGCCGCGGAACTGACCCTGTTCCTGCGCCGCCACATCGTGAAGGGCCACCTCAAGCCCGAGGACTACAACATCACCCTCGTCGAGGCGCAGTCGCGACTGCTGGGCGCGCTCAAGCCGGAACTTTCCGCCGCCGCGCTCGATCGCCTGAAGGCGCTGGGAGTGCACGTGCATCTCGACTCCGCCATGAAGGAAGCCGGCTATCAGAAGGCCGTGCTGGTGCCGCGCGCCTGCAAGCCCGGGGAGACTGTCGATCAGCTGTTGTGCAACTTCAAAAAGGAAGGCCAGATGGACATCGCCGCCGACATCGTCGTCTGGACGGGCGGCATCCGCGGCAGCATGGCGTTGGAAAAACTGGGCGTGCCTCTCGACGCTCGCGGCAAGCGCATCGAGGTCGGCCCCACGTTGGAGGTGGCGGACAAAAAGAACGTTTTCGCCATCGGCGACTCGGTGCTGCTGATGGACCCGACCACTAAGCAGCCGGTACCCTGGTTGGCGCAGGCCGCAATGCGCCATGGCGAGACCGCCGCGCGAACCGTCGCCGCCCGCGTGACCGGGGGAAAGGATTCTGCCTACGAGTTCCAGACGTATCCGGTGGTCGTTCCGCTCGGCGGCAAGTACGCCATCGCCATCGTCGGCGGCCTGACCATGATCGGCTTTTGGGGCTGGGTGCTCAAGGAGCTGGCCAACCTGCGCTACTTCCTGACCATCCTGCCGTTCGGTCAGGCGCTCAAGAAGTGGTGGCACGGGGCGCTGATGTACGCCGGCAACGACTGACAAAACATGCCCGACCCGCGAGGGTCGGTTTCATTTTGCGCGAAAATTGCCAGAAATCGGCCAAGAAACGGGCGTGTGGGCTTTCCCCTGCGGACAGCGTTCAAACGTGCTATACTGCTACTGTTTATGCCACTGCAAACCCTTGCAAAGCTGAAGTCCGCGAAGGGGAAGCGCGTGCTCCTGCGCGTCGACTTCAACATCCCTTATGGGCCCAACGGCAGCATCGGCGTGGAGGAGGACGCCCGCATAAGGGCATGCTTGCCGACCATCTTGAAGCTCAAGAAGGGCGGCGCGAAAATCATCCTCGTCTCCCACCTCGGTCGCCCCGAAGGCCGCGAAAAGCGCTACTCGCTCGCTCCCGTCGCGTTGCACCTTTCCCGATTGCTGGGAAAGAAAGTCGAATTCGTGAAGGACAACCTGGAGGACGATCACGTGGTGGAGAAGAGGCTGGACGCGATGAAGAACGGCGACGTGACTTTGCTCGAGAACATCCGTTTTTACAAAGGGGAGGACTCCAATAGTTCCTTCCTGGCGCGGCGGCTCGCTTCGTTTGCCGACGTCTTCGTCGATGACGCCTTCGCGGTGGCGCACCGTGAAGCGGCCTCAAACGTCGGCGTCACCAAGTATCTTCCCAGCTATGCCGGCCTCCTTCTCGAGCTCGAGGTCAAGCAGCTGGGCAAGCTGCTCGACAAGCCCAAGAAGCCGTTCGTGGTGCTGATGGGCGGCGCCAAGATCTCGTCCAAGCTGCCGACGCTCAAGAAGCTGCTGTCCGTGGCTGACTGCGTGATGGTCGGCGGCGGCATGGCCAACAACTTCTTCCGGGCCCAGGGCCTGAAGATGGGCAAGTCGCTGGTTTCCGCGGAGGACGTGAGGATGGCCAAGGCCCTTTGGGCCAAGCACAAGAAGAAGCTGCTGCTTCCGATCGACGTGCTGGCGTCCGTTCGCCTGGACGACAAGGCCGACCCGCGCTACTGCAAACCCGACGAGATCGCCAAGAACGAGCATGTCGTGGACATCGGCGCGGAAACGGCTCGCGCCTGGTCGGCGGTCATCAAGAAGGCCAAGACCATCGTCTGGAACGGCCCGGTAGGGCTCTTCGAAGTGAAGAAGTTCAGCCACGGCTCGTTGAGCCTCGGCAGGCTGATCGCGGCGCGGTCGACGGGCCGCGCCTTCGGCGTGGTCGGCGGCGGCGAGACGGTCCAGTGCCTGATGCAGACCGGCATGCCGGACGACGTGGACCACGTGTCCACCGGCGGCGGCGCCATGCTGGAGTTCCTGGCCGGCAAGACGCTGCCGGGCATCAAGCCGCTGATGAAAAAATAATTTCGGTTTTTTAGCTGAAATCTATGAAAGAGATGATGCAAGACGGTTGCGCCTGCAACGGGGGCAGCTGCAGGTGCCACGGCGGCGGCAGGCGCGGGAAGATATTCTTCTTGTGCCTGGCGCTCATCGCCCTGACGGCCTGGCTGGGCTTCAAGGCCCGCAACGAGGCCAAGCAGTTCGACTTCATCGGCGTGCCGGTGGAGCGCAACACCATCACCATCAACGGCGACGGCAAGGTGGTCGGCAAGACCGACGTGGCCGAAGTCGACATGGGCATGACCATCGAGAAGCCGACGGTGGCCGAAGCCCAGGCCGAGAACACCAAGGTGATGAACCAGCTCAACGCCGCGCTCAAGGCGGCGGGCATCGCCGAAGCCGACGTGCAGACCACCGCCTACAACGTCAATCCCAATTACGACTGGAACAACGGCAAGCAGAAGCTGCGCAGCTACAGCGTCACCCAGAACGTCCATGTGAAGATCCGCGCCTTGGACAAGGTGGGCGACATCCTCGGCACCGCCGGCTCGCTCGGCGCCAACCAGATCGGCGGCATCAGCTTCGGCATCGACGATCCGCAGAAACTCAAGGACCAGGCTCGCGCCAAGGCCATCGACGACGCCAAGCGCAAGGCCCTGTCATTGAGCCAGGCCGCCGGCATCAGGCTGGTGCGCGTGGTCAGCTTCAGCGAGTCGTACGGCGGCACCACCCCTCCGCCCGTCTACTACGACAAGATGGCGTTCGGCATGGGCGGCGCGCCCGAAGCCGCGAGCCCGACGGTCAACGCCGGCAGCAACGACATTACCGCCAACGTCAGCATTACCTACGAGATCCAATAATTTCCGTCCCCATTCTTGCGTTCCTGATTCTTGATTCGCCTGATTATGCCGAAAATCACCGATGTCCGTGCCAGAGAGATTCTTGATTCACGCGGCAACCCCACCGTGGAGGTCCGTGTCATGCTGGACGGCGGCTTTGAAGGCCGCGCCAGCGTCCCTTCGGGTGCCTCGACCGGCACGCACGAGGCGTTGGAGCTGCGCGACGGCGACGCCAAGCGCTACGGCGGCAAGGGCGTGCTCAAGGCCGTCGCCAACGTCAACGGCCTGATCAAGAAGAAGCTGGTGGGCATGGACGCGAACCAGCAGCGCCGCATCGACGAGGTGATGCTTTCGGCGGACGGTACGGACAACAAGTCCAACTACGGCGCTAACGCCATCCTCGGCGTCTCTCTGGCGACGGCGCGCGCCGCGGCCGCTGCCAACGGCGTGCCGCTGTACCGCTGGCTGCGTCAGGCCTACTCCGTTTCGCGCAAGGATTTTCCCATGCCGATGCCGATGATGAACGTGCTGAACGGCGGCGCGCATGCCGACTTCGCGCTTGACATGCAGGAGACCATGCTGATTCCGCGCATGCCCAAGTTCAGCGAACGCGTCCGCGCGGGCAGCGAGATTTTTCATGCGCTGGGCAAGATCCTCAAGAAGAAGGGCTTCGTCACCACCGTCGGCGACGAAGGCGGGTATGCGCCAAAGCTTTCGGCCAACGAGAAGGCCTTCGAGTTGGCGCTCGCGGCCATCGAGGACGCGGGTTACGCGCCCGGCAAGGACGTGGCGCTCGGCTGCGACGTGGCCGCTTCGGAGTTCTATGACGCCAAGAAGGGCGTCTACAGGATGGCCGTCGACAAGAAGACCTTGAAGCCTGCCGAGATGATCGGCATGTACGAAGGCTGGCTCAAGAAGTATCCGCTGCTGTCCGTCGAGGACGGCCTTGCGGAGGACGACTGGGACAACTGGGAGGCGCTCACCAAGAAGCTGGGCAAGAAGCTGACCTTGGTCGGCGACGACCTGTTCGTGACCAACGTGCGCCGCCTGCAGGAAGGCATCTCGCGGCAGGTGGGCAACGCCATCCTCATCAAGGTCAACCAGATCGGTTCGCTCTCCGAGACCATGGACACCATCATGCTGGCGCAGAAGAACGGCTATAAGGTCGCCATCTCGCACCGTTCCGGCGAAACCGCAGACACCTTCATCGCGGATTTGGCCGTGGCCGTCTCGGCGGAGTTCATCAAGACCGGCAGCCTGTCGCGCAGCGAACGCCTCGAAAAGTACAACCGCCTGATGGACATCGAGCTCGAGACCGCCGGCGCCTAGCGCGGTCACTTTCGCCAGGCACATGTCCCCGAAAGCCAAGAAAAAACTCGCGGCTTCCGCAGCGCCGAATGCCAAGAACGGCCCCATCGTCCTGGCGATTCTCGACGGGTGGGGAGAGGCGCCGAAAAGCAATGCAAATGCCATCTTCCTGGCGAAAACGCCGTTCCTGGACTTGGCCCGTCGGCGGTATCCGCACACCTTCCTGCACGCGCACGGCCGCTACGTGGGCCTTTTGCCGTATCAGGAAGGGAACTCCGAGGCAGGACACATGAACATCGGCGCCGGTCGCGTGGTGCGGCAAGACGTGGTGACGGTCACCGAGGCCATCAAGGACGGCACCTTCTTCAAGAACACCGCCTTTCACGAGGCCATCAAGCACGCCAAGAAGTACAAGACCAAGGTGCACTTGATGGGCTTGCTCACCAACGGCAACAGCGCCCATGCCTCGCCCGAGCACCTGTACGCGCTGCTGCGGCTGTGCCGCGAGGAGGAAGTCGGCAAGGTGCGCATCCACCTTTTCACCGACGGGCGGGATTCGCCGCCGTTCGCGGCCACGCGCATGTTGCATGAGCTGGAGCATCACATGAGCCCCGGACAGGAGATTGCCTCGGTGATGGGCCGCTTCTACGCCATGGACCGCAACCGGCAATGGTCGCGCGTGTCGTTGGCATACCACGCCATCGTCGCCGGCGAGGGGGTTGTGGCGCCGAACGCGCACACGGCGATCCTGCGCGGCTACAACCGCGGCGAGTCCGACGAGTTCATCATGCCGACGGTGATGACCGACGCCGAGCATCGGCCCGTCGGCACCATGGAAGACAACGACGTGATGATTTTTTTCAACCTGCGTTCCGACCGCGCCCGCGAGCTGACCAAGGCCTTCGCGCAGCCGGATTTCGAGCAGCGCAACGAGGGGGCGTTCATCCGCCGCAAGAAGCCGAAGAACAAGCGGTTCGCGGCCATGACCGAATTCGGCCCGGATCTCCCCGACGTCTATACGGCTTTTCCCAGCGCCACCATTCCCAACGGACTGACCGAGACGCTGGCGTCGTTGCGCCAGTTCTACGTCGCGGAGAGCGAGAAGTTCGCCCACGTGACGTACTTCTTCAACGGCGGCTTCGCGAGCGAGCGGTTCGGCGAAGAGCGCATGCGCGTGCCGTCGCAGTTCATTCCGCACCACGACAGCAAACCGGAGATGCGCGCCCATGCCATCACTGCCGAGGTGGTTCGCCGCCTCAAGGCGGGCCTGCACGACTTCATCGTCATCAACTTCGCCAACGCCGACATGGTCGGGCACACCGGCAACTTCAAGGCCACCGTCCAGGCCGTCGAGCACGTCGACGACTGCCTCGGATCGCTGGCTCAAGCCGCCAATGCCGCGGGCGGCACGCTGATCATCGTCGGCGACCACGGCAACGCGGAAAAAAAGCTCAACGTCGAAACCGGCGAAACCATGACCGAGCACACCGACAACCCCGTGCCGTTCTTCGTCATTTGCGATAAACTACGGAAAGCAAAGCTCGCTGACGGCATGCTGGCGGACGTCGCTCCCACGATTCTCGACATTCTCGAGATTCCCAAGCCGCCCGACATGACCGGCTTTTCGCTGCTTCGCACCTGATATGGCGCCAAAACCCGTCATTTTGCTCATCCTCGACGGTTGGGGAGTGGCCCCGGCCGGCGAAGGGAACCCGATTGAAGCCGCCGACACCCCCGTGTTCGACGAGATATGTTCGACGTTCCCGACGGTGACGGTGCGCGCCTCCGGCGAGGCCGTAGGCCTTTCTTGGGGCGAGATGGGCAATTCCGAAGTGGGGCATCTGACCATCGGTGCGGGCAAGATTTTCTACCAGTCGCTGCCGCGCATCAACTTGGCCATCCAGAACGGCGAATTCTTCACCAATCCCATGTTCATCGAGGCCGCCAAGCACGCCAAGGCGAACAGGTCCGCCTTTCACATTTTGGGCATCTTGAGTCCGGGAAACGTCCACGGCTCCGACGAGCACATCAACGCGCTGCTGCTGTTCGCCAAGCAGCAGGGGCTGACGGACGTGGTGGTGCATCCGATTCTCGACGGCCGCGACGCCATCTACAATTCGGGCATCGAGTTCGTGCGCGCCTTGGAAGCCAAGATGGCCGAACTGGGCGTGGGACGCATCGGCAGCATCTCCGGCCGCTTCTACGCCATGGACCGCGACAACCGCTGGGAGCGCGTCGAGCAGGCCTACAGGGCGCTGACCGGCGTCGGCGACGCCAAGCGCTACGACGATCCGGTCAAGGCGGTCGAGGAATCGTACGCCGCCAAGGTGTACGACGAGGAGTTCGTGCCGGTCATCATCACGGGCAAGGACGGCCAGCCGGCAGGCCCGGTAAGGGACGGCGACGCCGTCATCTTCGCCAACTTCCGCCCTGACCGTGCGCGCCAGATGGCGCAGGCCTTCAGCGTGCCGTCGTTCACCAAGTTCGATCGGCCGTTCATGAAGAACCTGCTGTTCGTGACCATGATGGAATACGAAAAAGGGACGCCCGTGAAGGTGGCCTTCCCGCCGGAATACATCACCACCTGCCTGGCAAAGGAGATTTCGGCAGCAGGCCTCAAGCAGCTGCACATCGCCGAGACCGAAAAATACGCCCACGTCACCTTCTTCCTGAACGGCATGCGCGAAGAAGAGAATCCCGGCGAGGAACGCGTCATCATCCCGTCCCCGCGCGTGTCGTCGTACGACCAGGCGCCGGAAATGTCGGCGATGAAGATCGCGGAGCGCATCGTCAAGGAAATCAATGCCGGCACTTACGACGTCATCATCGCCAACTTCGCCAACGCCGACATGGTCGGCCATACCGGCAACTTCGCGGCCACCAAAAAGGCTTCGGAGGTCATCGACACCTGCATCGGCAACATCGTCAACGCGGCGCTGCCCGCCGGCGGCGTCGTGATCATCACCGCCGACCACGGCAACGGCGAGGAGGTGCTGAACCTGCAGACCAACGAGCTCGACAAGGAGCACAGCACCAACCCGGTGCCCTTCATGGTCATCGGCGAGGCCTGGCGCGCGCACGCGGCCCCGGCCGGCGAGATTCCCGGCGGCGACCTTTCGCTCATGCCTCCCGTGGGCATGTTGGCCGACACCGCGCCGACCATCCTGAAAATTTTGGGCATTCCGCAACCGAAGGAGATGACCGGCAGCCCGCTGGTGTGAAGCCGTCGCCGCCCTTGCCGCACTGACCGTTTCGGATGCCAGTCCTATGCCAGAACTCCCCGAGGTCGAAACCGTACGAAGACAGCTCGAGAAGGAAGTCGTCGGCCGCACCGTGAAGGATGCGGTCGTTCGGTTTGGCGGACGGCTGAACGTGAAGCCCCGCGAATTCGTCAAAGCCGTGAAAGGCGCGAAGATCGTTTCTGCGGGACGCCGCGCGAAACTGCTGCTCGTCGGCCTTTCCAACGGCAACACGCTGGTGACGCACCTGAAGATGACCGGCCATTACCTATTGGTGCCGTCGGGCGCGCAGCCCGGCAAGCACGTGCACATGGTGTTCGCATTGAGCGGCGGGCATGACCTGTTCTTCGAGGACGTCCGCAAGTTCGGCTACGTGCGGGTGTACCGCACGGCCGACGTGCAGCGGCTGATCGACAAGAAGGAAAGGTACGGTCCGGAGCCGTTGGACCCGTCGTTTACCGCCGAAAGGTTCGCCATGCGCGTTCGCGGCCGTCCCAAGAAGCGCATCAAGCCGCTGCTGATGGAACAGAGCTGCATCGCCGGCATCGGCAACATTTACGCCGACGAGTCGCTGTGGCGCGCACGCGTGCGGCCGCAGCGCAGGGTGCAATCGCTCTCGTCCCAGGAATTGCGCAGGCTTCACGACGGCATCCGGTCGTCGTTACGGGAGTCGCTCAAGCGGCAGGGGACGTCGGCGGACAACTTCGTGGATCTGTACGGCAGCCGCGGCAAGAACGTGCCGAACCTGGCGGTCTACGGCAGGGGCGGTCAGCCGTGCAAGCGCTGCGGCGGCCGCATCAGGAAGGTCGTTTTTGCCGGCCGCGGCACGCATTTCTGCCCTGACTGCCAGAAATGACCGCCGCGGGGCGGGGGAGGCCGAAAAAATGGTAGAATGGCGACAGGCGAAACGCTCACCGGAAAGCCGACCGTATGCTTTGGAGACCGCGAAAACGGCATGCAGGCGACGCCTCGACCAGGCGCGGTTTCACGCTGCCCGAAGTGCTCGTCACGACGGCCATCATCGGCACCTTGGCGACGATGTCGATGGCCTCCTTTTCGAGCATCCGCGTGAAGGCCCGCGACCTGAAGCGCATTGCCGACACCGACGCCTTCCGCACCGCGCTTGAGCTCTATTCGCAGGTGCACGGCGGCTATCCCAGCGACCGGCAGGCCGGTCCCGACGGCATGCCCATCGGCAGCTCCGAATACGACACGCTGTCTGACGCGGGTTTCGGCAAAACCGCCGCCGGCACGGTGTACATGGTGGGCATACCGCAGAATCCGGTGCCGTTCGGCGTGCCCTACCTGTACCGGTCTCTCAACGCCGACGGGTCGCACTGCGACAAGCAGGTGTGTGCCTCGTTCGTCATCCTCTTTTCGCTCGAGCACGCGCAGGCAGGGCTGTCGGCGGGCGCGCACGTCATGACGCCCGTCGGTCCCGCGGAACCCAAAGGCTTTTCGCCCGACGCCCTCCGGCCGGTGGGCGTGTCGGGATACGCCGACGTTCAGGCGCAGGTCGATTCCTACGTGACCTCGTCGACGGACAAGGTCGTCGCCGTCGTGAACAGCGAGCCGGTGAAGAAGGCCAATGAACTGGTGGTGGCGCCGACCGTGGCGGTATCGACGGCCGCCAACGTGGTGTTCTCCTCCTCGCAGTTCGGCGGCTACCTGTTCTTCTTCCTGACGCAGCCCGCCCTGCTTTTCGGCATGCGCCGCCGCAAGAACTGGGGAGTCGTGTTCAACTCGGTGACGCACATGCCCATCGACCTGGCGATCGTCCGGCTCCGCCGCAATTCCGACGGGCGCATCGCGCAGAGCACGGTCACCGATGCCGAAGGGCGCTATTCGTTCCTGACCCATCCCGGCTCCTATCGCATCGAGGTGTCGAAGGCCGGCATCGTTTTCCCGAGCGTCGTCGACATGTCGGTAAACGAGGACGGCCATTATCATGACCTGTACCACGGCGGGCGCATCGACGTGCACGACGATGCCACCATCTTGACCAACAACATTCCCGTCGACCCCGACGGCATGGAGCAGCCGGACGCCGTCGTGCTCAAGGAACAGTCCAAGAAGATGCTGCACAAGAGCTTCGCGCTCATCAGTCCGGTGCTTGGAGGCATCGTGTTCGTCATGCGGCCCTCGCCGTTCGTGGGCCTGCTCTTCGCCGCGGAAATCGTCCTGTATTTCCTGTTCAAGCGGCTGGCCCAGCCGCCGGAGCCGAAGAACTGGGGGACCGTCTTCCATCAAGTGACCGAAGAGCCCGTTCCCAAAGCGGTCGTCCGCATCTTTTCGGCGCGCTTCAACAAGCTGCTCGAGACGCAGGTCACCGACATCTTCGGTCGTTACCATTTCCGCGTGATGGACAACGTCTACTACCTGACCGTCACCAAGGAGGGCTTCCGCAAGACCGAAACGGAGCCGATCGACCTGGTGGGCAGCTTCACGCCCATCAT
The DNA here is from genome assembly GCA_964491475.1 of uncultured Gammaproteobacteria bacterium. Classification (GTDB taxonomy): domain Bacteria; phylum Patescibacteriota; class Patescibacteriia; order SG8-24; family SG8-24; genus JAHFIW01. The sequence goes on from CAZBFO010000002.1 coordinate 278,093, forward strand.
CATCGCCTCCGATTTGCCCCTGTCGCCGGTCGAGGGAGCGCTTATCGTCGCGACCAAGAAGAAGCCCGCCGACGACAAGCCGAAGAAGTCGATGATCGTCGGGCCGCAGGCATACGGTGCCAAGACTGGCGGACCGAACGCGCCGTCGCTGCCGGCGTCCCTGATGGGGGATGCGGAGCCGGTCAAGAAACCTGCCGAGAAGCCTTATGTGCCGCTGGTGGCTCCCGCAGTACCCGACGTCCTCAAGGGGACGCACGACGAAGCTGCGCCGAAGAAGAAGGTGCCGGTACCGCTCTCGACGCCCGTCGTTCCCGAGGCGCTTTCCGACGGGACAAAGGGACCGCCAGCCGTCGAAACGGCGCCCCCGCCAGCCGCGGTGCCGCCGATGGAAAAGCCCGTAGACGCGCCGAAGAGCGACGAACCGGACGACGAACCGAAAGAGCAGCCGCCGAAGTCCGGCGCCTGGCACCGTGATCTGTAACCCATGCGTACCGAGCATTTCGACCAGGTGATGCGTGCGTTGAAGCGCCGTTACCGCGCGCCGGCGGAATCGGCCAAGGGAACGCCGTGGGAGTGCGTGCTGTTCACCATGCTCACTGCCAGGTCGCGCGACGATCAGGTGGAAGGGCCTTTCCGGGCGCTGATGCGCGCCTACCCCACGCCGCAGGCCTTGTCGCGCGCGAAGGTCGGCGACGTGGCGCAGGTCATCAGGGCCATCGGCCTGTACCGCGGCAAGGCCAAGAACGCGGTCGCTTTGGCAAAAGCGGTCACGGACCGTCATGGCGGCAAGGTGCCGGCGGACCTCGACGAGCTGGTCGAACTTCCCGGTGTCGGCCGGAAGACGGCCAGCTGCGTGCTGGTGTACGCCTTCGGCATTCCGGCCATCGCGGTCGACACGCACGTCCTGCGCATCGTCAATCGCCTCGGCTGGATCAGGGAGGAGACGCCCGAAAAGGCCGAGCGCGCCCTTCGGCGAGTGCTGCCCCAGAAGCATTGGCTGGACGTGAACCGGGTGATGGTCCAGTTCGGCCGCGACATCTGCACGCCGGGCGCCAAGCCGAAGTGCTGCGCCTGCCCAGTGGCAAAGTGGTGCGGCTTCCCCAAGAAAACCGGGGTGCCACGTTGATTCTTCGGCGGTTTCCGACTACAGTGGGCCAAGGAGCCGCTGCACCGCGGAAACGGCTTAGCACTATGATTCGCTTTGACGCCGAGGCCTTTCGGAACATCAACGACATGGCGGGCCGCTCGTCGGCGCTTGACGCGGTAGGCGGTTTTTGCGCACGATGGCTGATCGTCGCGATGTTCGCGGCGGTCATCGCCCGCGCGGTCATCGCGTCACGCAGGCCGGGTTCACGCAAGGCGGCAGCGCTGTTCGCGGTGGCCGAAATCCGTGCTGTCATCGCCAGTGCCCTGGCGTTCGCCGGCAACTGGGTGTTCAGCCTGCTGGTCTTCCGACCGAGGCCATACGTCGCCCTCATGGGCGTGCACCTGATCGTGCCGGAACCGCTGACCCCTTACGCTTTTCCGTCCGGTCACTCGTCGGCCGCCTTCGCCCTCGGCTTCACGATGCTGCTTGTCGACCTGCCGTTCGGCCTGCTGCTGCTGGCCTGCGCCTGCGCCGTGGCCGTCGCCCGCGTCTACGTGGGCGTGCATTACCCGATGGACGTGCTGGCCGGCGTGTTCGTCGGACTGTTCTGGGCGCTGGTCATGCATTTCGTCGGCACGCGCCTGCACGACAAGTCGGCGCTGCTCCGCTTCTTCAGGAAATTCCGCGCTTCGCGCACCCGCTGACATGAAAGCGCTCATACTCGCCGGCGGCGGAGGCACGCGCCTCTGGCCGGTCTCCCGAAAAAACATGCCCAAGCAAGTGGAAGCCATCATCGGCGACTCCACCCTTTTGCGCGCCACTTACGACCGCGTGCGCGTCGGTTTCGCGCCCGAGGACATCTACGTGGCGGCCGCCGAGGCCCATGCCGAGCTGGTGCGCGCCCAGTTGCCGGACCTGCCTGCGGAAAACCTGGTGTTGGAGCCGTGCCGCCGCGAGACCGCCGCGGCCATCGGCTTCGCCCTGCTGCATGTCGCCAAGAAGGATCCGCAAGCCGCGTTCGTGACCGTCAATTCCGACGCCTTCGTCCGCGACGTGCCGGAATACCATCGCGTGCTGCGCGCCGCCGAGCAGGCCGTTTCGGCCGACCCGACGCATACGGTGCTGGTCGGCATCACTCCGGCGTATCCGGAGACGGGCTACGGCTACATCAAGACGGGGGAGCGCGTGCACGTGGCCGAAGCCGGCGGCAAGGACTTTCCCGTCTACGCCGTCGAACGCTTCGTCGAAAAGCCCGATCTCGCCGTTGCGGAAACGTACCTCGCCGACGGCAGCTACCTTTGGAACCCCACGCTCATCGTCGGCCGCGTCGACCATTTCCTGTCGCTGTACCGCAAGCACCTGCCGACGCACGCGCAGTACTTCGACCGCATCTCCGCCGCGCTCGGCACCGCCGACGAGGACGAGACCGTCCGCGCGCACTTCGCCCGGATTCCGGCCATCAGCGTCGACTACGGCATCCTCGAAAAGGCCGAAGGCATGCTGACGCTGCCCGCGAACTTCGGCTGGGCCGACGTCGGCCACTGGCGCACCGTGCGCGACATCTTGGCCGACGGCCCGGAGGAGAACGTCGTCAAAGGCCGTCACGTCGGGGTCGACTCGCACGGCAACCTCATCTACGGCTACGGCGGCAAGCTCATCGCCACCGCCGGCATCCGCGACATGATCATCATCGACACCGGCGACGCCGTGCTGGTCTGCGCCAAGGACCGCGCCCAGGAAGTGAAGAAGATCGTCGGCGCGCTCGAAGAGGATTCGGAACTGCAAAAATACCTGTAACGTTTTCGCCGCATGCGCAGAATGCTTGTCCCCGTCTGCATCGTCCTTATCCTGCTCGCCGCGATCGGGTGGACGGGCGTTTGGCTGTCCGCCCCGGTCACCAAGGACGCCGCGGCATTCACGGTGGCCGTCGGCGAGAAGACCGACGTCATCATCGCGCATCTCAAGCAACGCGGGGTCATTCGCAGCACCGCGCTGTTCAAGCTGGCGCTCTCCAAGAGCGGGCTGGCCACCAAGCTGCAGCCCGGCACCTACGACCTGCGCGGCGCGGCGGACTTTGACGCGCTCATCAAGAAGCTGGCTTCCGGCGGCGTGGCCGCCAACGAGCAGGTGCTGCTGGTCAAGGAGGGCTGGGATCTGCGCGACATCAACGACGCGCTGGCCCGGCTCGACGTCTCCGGCCGGGACCTGTACCGCGTCACCGGCGTCCCGGCGACGGACGCGCGCGCCTTCAATTCCGACAAGGCGCCGTTGGCAAAGGATTTTTCGGCGGACTTCCCGTATCTCAAGGACAAGCCCAAGTACGTCAGCTTGGAAGGGTTCCTGTTCCCCGACACTTACCGTTTGTTCAAGGACGCCACCGCCGAGGAAGTAGTCCGCAAGATGCTCGAGAACTTCGACCGCAAGCTGACTCCCGAATTGCGCGTCAGGATCGCCTCGCAGAAACGCACCGTCTACGAGGTCGTGACCATGGCCAGCGTCGTCGAGCGCGAAGTGCAGACCGACGAAGACCGCCGCAAGGTGGCCGATATCTTCTGGCGCCGCATCGATCGCGGCATGCCGCTGCAGGCCGACTCCACCGTCAACTACGTCACCGGCAAGGGGATGGCTTCGGTCAGCTACGATGACACCAAGAACGTTTCGCCCTATAATACCTACAAGTATCGCGGTTTGCCGCTCGGTCCCATTTGCAATCCCGGCCTTTCGGCCATCGATGCGGCCGTCAACCCCGAGCCGAACGACGCCTGGTACTTCCTGACCGACAAGGACGGCAAGGTGTACTACGCCCGCACGCTCGATGAGCACAACCGCAATAAGGCACGGTACATGCGCTGAAGCCTCCGGCGCGGTCCCTATCAGCCAGCGTTATGCGTTACATGAAGGTTCGCGCAATTTTCGCCTCGATCGCCGTAGCGGCTTCGTGTTTTGCCGCGTCTGCCGCAGACGCCCAGCCGTTGCCCCCGCCCGCCGAGGATCCGGCGCGGCTCGGCGCGCCGGCCCCTTTCGACGCCGGCCGCGAGGAGATCGAATCTTTTTTTTCGCGCCTGTCGGTGCACCAGGACGGCACCATGACGGTGGATGAGACCATCGACTACAATTTTCCGAGCGCCAAGCACGGCATCTATCGCGACATCCCCGTACGTTACGACATTGACGGCAAGACGGTCGAGATGCCCCTCGGCGCCTTTTCCGTCCGCGCTCCCGACGGCGAGGCGATTCCGTACGTGACGAAGAGGAACAAGGACAGCGTCCGGATAAAGATCGGCGACCCGAACGTGACCGTCACCGGGGTGCGCGCCTACGTGATCGAATACTCCGTGTCCGGCGCGCTGCGCTATTTCGGAGACCATGACGAGCTGTACTGGAACGTGACCGGCAACGGCTGGGACGTGCCCATCCGCAAGTCGGGCGCGCAGGTCGTGCTGCCAGACGCCGTCGACGCCAAGTCCATCACGACGCGCTGCTTCACCGGGGGCGCGGGCTCGACAGCACAGGATTGCCTCGGCAGGCCGCAGGGCCCCGGTGCCAGCTTCGTGGCCAACGGGCCGTTGACCGTCGTCGTCGGCTGGAACAAGGGGGTCGTGCAGACGCTGCTTCCAAAGGAGGTCGGTTTCTTCGACAGCCACGGGAACCTGCTGCCGTTCCTGCTGCCCGTCCTCGTGCTCATCGGCCTCATCGCCGTCTGGGCAAAGAAGGGCCGTGATCCGGCCGGACGGGGCACCATCATGGTGCAATACGAGCCGCCAGGAGGAATGACGCCGGTGGAAGTCGGCGGCCTCTGCAAGGAAGACGTCAGTAACTCCGACGTTTCGGCCATCATCGTCAGCCTGGCCGTGCGCGGCTACCTGCTGATCGCCGAAACCGAGAAGAAGGGGCTGCTGACCACCGGCGCCGATTACGAGTTCCGCCGGCTGAAGGACTACGCTAACGACTCCACGCTGCAGCCGTACGAGAAGCTGGTGCTCGACACGCTCTTCGGCGGGACCGGCATGCTGGTGCGCGTCTCGGAAATCTCCGAACAGCACCTGTTCTACAAGCAGATGCAGCCGGTGAAAAACGCGGTCTTCGCCAGGCTGGTGGAACAGGGCTACTTCCCGAGCGATCCGGCGAAGATCAAGGCGGGATACTACGGCGTCGGCATCATGGCGCTGTTCGGACTTTTCTTCTTCGGCAACGTGTCGGATGCCTTTTCGGGCACCTTCTTCGGCAACGTTTTCCTGGCCATTGCGGTCTCGGCCGTGCTGGTGATGTTCTTCGCCCACCTGATGCCCCGCCGTACGCCCAAGGGCGTCGCTGCCTACGAAGCCGCCCTCGGGTTCAAGGATTACGTTTCTACGGCCGAGAAGTACCGCCTGCAGTGGCAGGAAAAGGAACATATCTTCGAGAACTTCCTGCCGTACGCGATGGTCTTCGGCGTGGTGGCCAAATGGTCCAAGGCGTTCGAGAACATGAACTTGCCGAAGCCGGAGTGGTATCAGGGCTCGGCATTCAGCGCCGGAGCATTCAACGCGGCGGCATTTTCCAGCGCCTTCGGCTCGATGGATCGCGCCATGTCCTCGGCGATGATTTCGCGGCCGTCCAGCTCAAGCGGCGGCAGCGGCTTCGGCGGCTCTTCGGGCGGCGGCGGAGGCGGCGGAGGGGGAGGGAGCTGGTAACGCATTGCCTATGAATGACGAACAGATCAGAAATATCCTGGAAGAGAATCGCGTCATCGCCTCGGTGGGCCTGTCGTCGAATCCTGACAGGCCGAGCTACGGCGTCTGTTCTTTTTTGCGCATCAAGGGCTATCGCATCATTCCCGTGAATCCCAACGAGACCCAGGTGCTCGGCGAGAAGTCGTACCCTGACCTTCGCTCGGTGCCGGAGAAGGTCGACATCGTGCAGGTCTTCCGCAAGCCCGAAGCAGTGCCGCAGATCGTGGAAGACGCCATCGCCATCGGCGCCAAGGTGGTCTGGATGCAGGACGGCGCCGGCAACGTCGATGCGGCCAAGCGGGCCGAAGAAGCGGGCCTGGTCGCGGTCGTCGACGATTGCATGCTGCGCCAGTACCGTCGCCTGGATGCGGAATCGCCGATTCACGTAAAATCCGCTTGAGAGCAGCTGCCGCCAACGACCTTGGCGGCGTTTGTTTTTCCGGAGCCGTGCCTTTGGCCTTTTCGCGTCGGTCTAGTACAGTACCGCCATGTCCCGCATCGACTACGAGAAGGAGCTCAACGAAGAACAGCTGGCCGCCGTCCGCGAGGGCGACGGCCCTTGCGTCGTGCTCGCCGGCGCCGGTTCGGGCAAGACGCGCACCATCGTCTACCGCGTCGCTTGGCTGATCGAGCACGGCGTCTCGCCGGACTCGATTTTGCTTTTGACCTTCACCAACAAGGCGGCATCAGAAATGATGGGGCGCATCGGCAGCCTGCTGGGGTCCGAACTGCCCTTCGGTTCCGGCGGCGTCTGGGGCGGCACCTTCCATTCCGTCGCCAACCGTATCCTGCGCTCCTTTGCGGAACGCATCGGCTATACTTCGTCGTTCTCCATTCTCGATGACGAGGACTCCCGCGACCTGATGAAGGCCTGCATGCGCGAGCTCGGCTTTGCCTCCGCCGACAAGCGCTTCCCCTCGCCGGCAGTCGTCCGCGACCTCATCAGCTACGCCACCAACGCCATGAAGTCGCTGGAAGACGCCGTGGCCAAGAAGCACCCCAAGTTCGAGCCGCTGCTGCCCGACCTGCAGCGCATCGCCGAAGCCTACGACGCCAAGAAGCGCAATTCCAACGCCATGGACTTCGACGACCTGCTCTCGAAGCTGTTCAAGCTGCTCTCCGCCGACGTCTCCGCGCGAGAACGCATCGCCGGGCGCTGGAAGTACGTGCTGGTCGACGAATACCAGGACACCAATCCGCTGCAGGCCTCGCTGGTCCGCCTGATGGTCGGTCCCGAGCAGAACCTCCTGGTGGTCGGCGACGACGCCCAGAGCATCTACTCCTTCCGCGCCGCCGACGTGCGCAACATCTTGGATTTTCCCAAGCAGTACCCGGGCTCCAAGATGTTCAAGCTGCTCACCAACTATCGCTCCGTCCCCGAAATCCTCAACCTGGCCAACGACGTCATCTCGCGCAACGTCGACCAGTTCCACAAGGAGTTGGTCAGCGTCAAAAAGCCGTTTCACAAGCCGGCCGTGGTGCCTTGCCCGTCCTCGTTCCAGGAAGCCGACTTCGTGGTCGGCAAGATCCGCGACCTGATCGAAGAGGGCGTGAAGCCGGAGGCGATAGCCGTGCTGTTCCGCGCCACGCATCACTCGCAGACCGTCGAATTCGAACTGATGAAGCGCGGCATCGCCTACGACTACCGCGGCGGCGTGAAGTTCTTCGACCGCGCCCACGTCAAGGACGCGCTGTCGTTCCTGCGCATCAAGAACAACTTCAACGACGAAGCCGCCTGGCTGCGCATCCTCACCATTCAGCCGGGAGTGGGGGAGGTGATGGCCGCCAAGATGCTGACCATGTTCCGCGCCGCCGGCAGCTTGGCGCACGCCGTGCTTTCACCGGTCGAGGCCGCGCTCGGCGCCCGCGCCGCCAAGGGCTGGGCTGAACTGCGCCCCACCTTGGAAAAACTGGTCGAGCAGCAGAAGCCCATGGACATCATCCGCACCGTCACCAAATCCGGCTACGTCGACTATCTCGAGAACGAGTATCCCAACTGGCGCGAGCGCCTTGAGGACATCGAGCAGCTCGCCGTCTTCGCCGAAGAGTACGAGACCGCTTCGGAACTGCTGGCCGACATCGCCCTCGACTCCGGTGCCGCCGAGAAGCAGTCCAACCGCGGCCGCCAGCGCCGCGACGTGGCCGACAAGGTGGTGCTCTCCACCATCCACCAGGCCAAGGGCTTGGAGTGGGACGCCGTCTTCGTCATCCATCTCACCAACTCCGGCTTCCCCAACCGCAAGGCCGCCATGGAAGAGGGCGGCATCGAGGAAGAGCGTCGCCTGTTCTACGTGGCCGTGACCCGTTCCAAGAAGCATCTTTATCTTTCGTATCCCGCCACAGCCGGTCGCGACATGTTCACGCTGGAACAACCGTCGATCTTCCTGGAAGAGGCCAACCCGAAGATGCTCGACCTCTCGCTGGTCGAAGGCCGTCTCGGCTTTGGCGGCAGCGGTCACTCCTTCGATGACAGCGACAGCGGTGGCTTCTACGAAGACAACGCAGTTTCCGTCGACGACTCCGAAAACCCCTTTGCCGAGATGAAGTCCAAGGTAAAGAAGATCAAGCGGAGCTATCTCCGCGACGTGTGACCCTGACCGGGCGACCGTTGACAAAAGGCCCGTTTCGTGATACGTTTCCTCTCGTACCCAAAAAGGCGAAAAACGGATATTTTCCCTAACTGAAGGCAAAAAACGAATGAGCCGGCTCCGGCGTGAGCTGGTCTTTTTTCTTCTGAAAATGTAATTTTTGTTTCCGGCAGCTGTAGTAGTAGAGACCAGTAACGGCTAACCTCGGAGAGGCAATGCAAGAGCAAACAGACGAGGAAATCGTTGTGCAGGTCCAAAAGGGGGACGTGGAGGCCTTTGGCGCGCTGATGAAGCGCTATGAGCCGAAACTGACGCGATATGCGCGAAAATTCCTCCTGGACGGCGGCGACGCCGAGGATTTGGTGCAGGAGGCCTTCATCAAGGCCTACATGAACGTGCGGGGCTTCGACCCTGCACGTCGTTTCTCGCCATGGATCTACCGCATCGCGCATAACGTCTTCATCAACGCCATCAAGAAGCGCGGCACGGACAGGGTATCCTTCTTCAACCTCGACCTCGTCTTTCCCCACGCGGCGGCAAAGGAGACCGCCGACGACGAGACGCAGAAGCGGGAACTGCGCGAAACGCTCGATGCGCACTTGGGCAAGCTGGACCGGAAGTACCGCGAACCGATCGTCCTCTACTTTTACGAAGACATGGATTACCAGGGCATAGCCGAAACGCTGCAGATACCGGTATCCACCGTTGGCGTGCGGCTGCAAAGGGGCAAGGCGCTGCTCAAGAAGATCGCGGAAAAAAACGAAGCGACGGCACTATGAACCAACCCCAAAACGACAATCAGACGCTCGAGGACAAGGTGCTCGAGGCCATTCGGTGCGGTGACGTGCGGATGAAGCCGCGCTGGTTCTTCGCGCTGCGTGCGGTGCTGCTCGGCACGGGCATCACCATCCTGCTGTTCGCGTCGCTTTTCATCGGCAGCTTCATCGTGTTTTCGCTGCGCCAGACCGGTCTGTGGTTCGCGCCATCCTACGGCCTGCGCGGGACCTATCTGTTCCTGCGGGCGGTGCCGTGGGTGCTGGTGGCCCTCTCGGCGCTGTTCGTAGTCGTGCTGGAGCTGATGGTCCGGCATTACTCCTTCGCCTATCGGGCACCGCTGGCCTATTCGTTGCTCGGCGTGATGGGACTGGTCGGCTTCGGCGCGGTCATCGTGGCCCAGACGCCGCTGCACGGCAGGATTTTCATCTATACCCGCGGTCACGACGCCATGCCCTTTGCCGCGTTTTATCGCAGCTACCTGGTGCATGGAGACCGCGTCTATCACGGCCAGGTCGTCAGCTCCGGCCAAGGGGTGTTCGTCATAAAGACTTTTCCCGAGGGCATCAGCGCCACCGTCGCTCCCGACAGGGACGACGCCGATCAGGACTTTACCGGCACGCAGGTCATCATCTTCGGCAATGAGCGCGACGGCATCATCCGTGCCGAGGAGATTCATCGGGCGCCGGCCGTGGAGATGTTCGAGGACGAAATGACGCCCGATCCCTATGATTTCGGTCCCCTCAACGCTCCGACCTACGTGCAATGAAATAATTTCCCGATGACCGCTGTAGTAGTCTGTGCGGAGGGCAAAAAAGCGGATCACCCGGTTCGCAAAGCCCGCCCGCACGGTCTCCCTAACCCATGACGACACGTCGTCCGCGTTGCATGTCGCGTTCGGCGGCTCGTCATCCGAAGTCCCCGTCGCGGGCGCAGCGAATTCCTCTCCCGCGAGGCCCGCGGCCGGGATCTCGGCACCATTTTTACGAGAGGGCTCTTTCCTTCACTCTTAACGCTTGTTCGCCGATGAAGCACTTCCGCAGCTAGGCAGACAATTCGTCAACAGACACGGTCCTCATCCGCCTCACGTCCGGATGGGGGCTTTTCTTTTGCGCACCCCGCAGGCAAAAGAAAGGGGGGTTGGTGCGGAGGGGGACGGTCGCGGCAAAACGTCGTTTGTAAAAGAAAAACCCTCCGACGTACGTCGGAGGGGAGGGTGCCCTCAATGCGTCACTTGTGACGCTTGGGGCTGCGGTTGGTCTTGCGTTTCTTGGACTGCTTCTTGCGCGACGAGGTCTTTGCCGCGCCGACGCCGGCGCTTCTGGGGCGCTTCTTGCACTGGCCGTGCCAGGCGCCGTTCACGATGTTGATCAGCTGACGCTGACCGTTCGCGAAAATGAGCGCGTGGGTGTGGGTCCACTTGGTGCGCGGACCATTTACGTAGTGCTCGGTCAGGTGCGTGCAGGTGCCGACGCGCCAGACCGGTCCGAGGATGGCTGCGGAATGGTTGTGGCCGACGATCGTCCACTGGTTCCACTCGCGGTAGGCGTTCATCGAGGACGAACGCGCGCCGCTGGGACCGACGTCCCCGTGGAAGGAGCAGTTGATCTTCTTGGCCTCCGGCCCTTCCGGCAGCAGGAGGACGTCCTGCCGGCCGTAGGTCTTGGCGAACGGCGCATTCCGGTCGATCCAGAACTTGACCGGGTCTTCCGCGGAGATCTCGTGGCTCTCCGGAGCGCGCTTCATCAGGTCCTCCTGCAGGTCCGCGAAAAGGCGGGCGCAGAAGGTGATGTTGACGGGCTCGCTGAACCACTTCTTGCTCTCGAGGTAACGCCCCAAGAACTCGTTGTGGTTGCTGGCGATGATGCGCAGGACCGCCTTGGGCAGCTGCGCGTGCATCCACTTGAGCTCTCCGACCATGTAGTCCAGCTCCGCCTTGACCGAGTCCGTTCCCGTGGCGCCCTTGTAGGCGCGCCGCGAGGCGTTCTGGTCGTCCCAGTGCGAGATGCTGTTCCCGTCGAACAGGTCGCCGAGGATGACATTTTTCGGTCCCAGCCTCTGGAGCATCTGGCTATCGCCGAAGGTGATGTGCCGGACGTCCGGGTGCGTCTTGCCGGCGTGGTAGTCCCCCAGGTAGGCGGTGTCCACGTCGTCGGGCCGGTGCTCGATCTTCTCGGGCGTCACGAAGATTGCGCCGCCGCGGAGAGGATCGATGTCATAGAACTCGCCGGTCGAGGTGGCCAGGAGCTGCCGGTAGTGGAACGTCTTCTTGCTGGAGAACTCCAGCACGATGGCCGCGTAGGTGTGCTCCGCCGCCGCGATTGCGCCGGTGCGGTCCTGCTGGCCGAGGTTGTCCACGTTGTAGTTCGGGTTGGTCACCGCGCCGCAGGTCATCGCCGCCTTCGGGTAGTCGTGCATCAGCCGGGGCAGATGCATGAGTTCCAGCTTGGGCGAGGCGAAGATCTGCGAGGTGTTGTACCCCCGTTGACCCACCGCGGCGGAAATGAAGCGCATGAGCGTGGGGCGCAGGCGCATCGTGTTCAGGTTGATCATGCCGTTGGCGAGGAGGGTGTCCTCGAACAGCATGTGTCCCTTGAGCCGCTCGTCGAAGGTCGAGAGCAGCACGCGGCGGTCGAGCTCCTTCTGGTAGACGGTCTTGATCGCGCCGTACTTGATCGGGAGCACCACCAGCTCGTACCCCATGTGCTGGGCGTAGCGCTTGAACGCCCGCCAGACTTCCACGTTCAGCGTCGCGCCGAACTGGGCGGCCGTCACGATGAGGCCCTTGGGGTTGCAGAGCTTGTCGGTGTCGATGCGGAACTCCGCCAGCTGCTCCAGGACGCCCTGGGGCACGCCGATGATGGTGCCGTCCTTGCCCTTGCGAAGGATCAGCTCCGGAAGGTTCAGGTCCGGATGTTCCTGCTGGAACTTCCGGTACCGCTTGACCTTGTCGTTCAGCGCGCGCCGCTTGTCCTTGATGTCGCTGTTGGGGTAGAGCACCCGCAGCAGGTCGTGCATCAGCGGACAGACCTTGTGGTTGTTGTATACCTTGGCGAAGTCGCGCAATTCGCGCACGACTTCCTGCAGGCGCTGGCCCTTGTGCTTGCCTTGCGGCTTCTCATTATCCATGACTGACTCCAAGTTGTGAGAGGACGACTGTTCGTCTGCTGGCTATGAAGGAGCGAAAGACGGTTTCATCCTCCGACCCGGACGGGCGCCGAAAGCGTTCGGCCGGGCCGGAGGAAGAGCGTCTTCAGGCCAATGGTAACAGTCGGGGAAGTGCCGTCAACGATTTTTTCGATGGTGTCAAGGGTGGATAACGGCCAGATTGCACTTGCCCCAAACGGGGCGATGCGTTAAGGTACGCCCGTATTTTTTGGGCCACAAAACGGCGCAAAAAGCATATGAAAACGGTCGAATCCGTCACCGAAGGCCATCCCGACAAAGTCTGCGACCAGATCGCCGACGCGATTTTGGATGCGTATTTGTCGCGCGATCCCGCCAGCAGGGTGGCCATCGAGGCGTTCGGTTCTCACGGTGCGCTGATGCTCGGAGGCGAAGTCTCTTCGACCGCCGAGGTCGATCCGGCGCAGATCGCCCTCCGCGTCTACCGCGAAATCGGCTATCAGGATGACTTGGAGGTGTTCACCAATATCGAGGAGCAGTCTCCGGACATCGCCCGCGGCGTGGACACCGGCGGTGCCGGTGACCAAGGCATCATGTACGGCTACGCCACCGGCGAGACGCCGGAATTTCTGCCGATGCCCGTGGTGCTGGCCCACCGTCTCGCTTGGGGCCTCACCAATCTCCGTCGCAACCACCCCGAGTTTTCCTGGCTGCGGCCCGACGGCAAGACCCAGGTGACTATGGACGGCGGCCGCGTCACGACCGTGCTGGTGTCCGCGCAGCATCGCGAGGACATGGCCCAGGCGGAGATGCGCAAGCTGATCGTCCAGCATCTCATCGGCCCGACCATCGGCGAGACCGCCGACGTGAAAGTGCTGTTCAACCCCACCGGCGCTTTCGTTCGCGGCGGTTTCTCGGCCGACACTGGCCTTACCGGTCGCAAGCTGATGGTCGACACCTACGGCGGTCTTATTCCCCATGGCGGGGGAGCCTTCTCCGGCAAGGATCCGACCAAGGTCGACCGCTCCGGCGCCTACATGGCGCGCTTCGCCGCCAAGAACCTGGTAGCCAACGGCATCGCCAAGAACTGCCTGGTGTCGGTGGCCTACGCCATCGGCAAGGAGGAGCCGGTGATGCTCCGCGCCGTTTCCGGGGAAGGCAAGGACGTTTCCGACTACCTCAAGACGCACTTCGACTTTCGTCCTCGCGCCATCATGGAGCGCCTGTCGTTGCGACGTCCCATTTACCGGCAAAGTGCCGCCTACGGCCATTTTGGCCGCGACGAGTTCCCGTGGGAACACATCGCGTTGCAGTAAAGCCGGTCATGAATGGCCGGCTTTTCGTTACTCGCATTGACACCGTCCCGTCGACCATTACAATGACCGCCTGCTTGTCGCAGGTCGCTCTTTCATATGGAGACCCGGAGGGCACATGTGGTCCGAGATCATCTTGTGGATCGTGGGACTGATGGAGTTCCTCATTTGCTTCTATTTCTGCGCTTACATCGCGTTGTACGCGGTTCCCTGGGGGGAGTTGCGGGAAAAACGCGACATCAGCCGTGGCATTGCCATGCGCCTGCCCGCGTTGCGGGCGCGCACGCGGCACGCCGCCAAACGGGCGGCCGCCGCGCCGCTGATTCGAAATCCCGTTCACTTGCGCGTGCTGTGCGGTCAGATGACCGACGATATCGTCGATCTTTCCGCGCATTGCGTCAGGCTGGTGGGGACCATCGAGCGCGAACACCGCACGTGGCCGCGCGAAATGCTGTTGCTCGAGGACGTCTTGAGCAGGACGCTCGAGGTGCTGGAACGGACCTGCGCCATGCGCAACGCGCAGCTGCCCGTTCTTGCCAAGGCCTACGCGAAGATGGCCGCAGCGCGGATTTTGCACGTGGACGCCATGCGCCAGCACCTGCTGGCGCGGATCGACGCGCTTGCCTCTTCCGGCGCCTGCTACGACCGCGAGCGGCATTGCCTGACCATGCTCGGCAACGCCTTGCAGGCCCACGGGCAGATTGCCGAAAGCGATCCGGCACGGGTCATCGAAGTGTCGTTCAGGTGGGTCGCGCGCCTGAAGCTCGTCGCCGAGTCGATCGAGTTACGGGCGGTCGCCCAGCGGCGCCTGGCAGAGGTGCGTGCCGAGTTTCCGGAACGCGCCGAACGGGTGCGCATGCTGTTAGGTTCGGTGCAGACGCTGTTGCCGGTGTTGCGGACGACCTCGGCACACAAGAGCGTCGCCCTGCGCATGGTGGTGCTTGAGTCTGCCGAACAGGGCATCGCCCAAGCGGAGCGGGAGCTTTCGCTGGCCGAAGCGTTCTGCCGCACCTCCGGCGTCGACTTGGGAGCGTCGGGGCAAAGCGGCCGAGGTTTGGCCGAAGCCCTGCGGTCCGCCGCGCGGGCTCATGCCACCTTGTCGGGTTTCGAGGACGATCTGGCCTTCATCGCCGCGATCGCGGCGGCAAACAAGGGGGAGGATTCCGGCGAAGTGAACTGAAGCGAAGGAGGCGATTGCCTCCTTTTTTCGTCAGCGCAAAACCGCACGGCTTGGCGCCGCGCGGTCTTCTTTCAGGCAAATATGAGTACGCGGGAAATTTCGCTGCACGGTTCGGCCCTTTCCGCCTGGGCCACGCTGACGCGCAGCGACTTCCACAGGTTCTGAATCAGGAATTGTCGGACGCGACGTCGGCGCTGCTTGCGCGCCCAGTCCTTGTCCTCGTCGCCGTCATGGTGTTCTTCGTGACTGCCCTCGCCTTCGTGGCTGATGATGGCCAGCGGGAAGGGGATTGCGCCGACCGCGCTTATCGTTTCCGGGCCGGAGGGACGGGTCAGCGTGACCGCCCTTTTGACCAGGTCTGCGGCGGCCGCCTCAAGAAGGCTCCCGCGAGCTTGCGCTGCGGTTCCGGCCTCGCCTTCCATCGATTGCAGGGCACTTTTGTACAGGTGCACCAGCTGTTCCCGAAAGACGATCACAAGCTGGAGCAGGTACAAAAGCACCAACGCCCATTTTGCGTACTTATGCATATTCGGGTCCTCCGTCTTCATCGTAAACCCGGAAGGACACCCATCGCAACGGGTTGTCAAGTGCGACAAAAAGGCCCGGTGGGGGACGGGCGAGACCCGACCGTGGTATACTTATAGCCTTGTATGTCTACACCTGCTCTGGAGCTCAAATCGGTGACGAAACGGTTCGGTCAGACGATTGCGGTCGAAAACTTGTCGCTGTCGCTCAAGGCCGGAGAAATGTACGGGCTCATCGGCCCGAACGGCTCGGGCAAAACGACGACCATGAAGATGATTGCCGGACTGTACCGGCAGACCGGCGGGGACATTCTGGTGCAGGGCATGGACGTTCTGGTCGCGCCGACCAAGGCAAAGGCGAAAATCGGCTACGTGCCCGACGAGCCGGTCGCCTATGAGCTTCTTTCGGGGCGCGAATTCCTGCATTTCGTGGGCGAGCTGTACGGCGTTCCGCGCCAGGAACGCGAGGGACGCATTTCGGCGCTGCTTTCGGCCTATCACCTCGAAGGCGTCGCAGACGGGCTGTTCATGCATTATTCCCGCGGCACCAAGCAGAAGCTGTCGATGATAGCGGCGCTGCTGCACGAGCCGTCGCTGCTGCTGGTGGACGAGCCGATGGTGGGTCTCGATCCCGAGTCCGCGCTGATCACCAAAAAGCTGCTGACCGATTTCGTGGCGAAGGGCGGCAGCGTGCTGCTGTCGACGCACACGCTTTCCGTCGCCGACGAGATCTGCAATCGATTCGGCATCATCAAGCATGGCAGGCTCATCGCCGAAGGCACGCATGCCGAACTGTCCGCCAAATCGGACCGTTTGGGCACCCTCGAAGACGTCTTCTTGGCGCTGACCGCCGGAGTATGACCGCGGTATACGCCCTCATCGCCAACCGGCTGCGCATGATCGCCACCGCCGCGCACCGTTCGAGCTGGGCGCAACGTTTGGTCGCCGCTTGCTTCTTTGCCATCGGCGCGGCGCTGATGTTCGGCGCCTATCTGCTTTTCCGCCGCGCCTTCCGTTTCATCCTGTCGGATACGGTTTCCGGCGCGCTGTTGCTGCGGTACGTCCTCGATGCCGCCTTCGCCATCACCTATTTTCTGGGCGTTTCAAGCGTAATCGTCACCTCGAACTCCCTGCTGTTCGGCGCCGACGACTTGCGGCTGCTCGTCCCCAAACCCATCGGTTCGGCGTCGCTCTTTGCCTACCGTTTTCTTGCCGCGACCGCGGCTTCGTCATGGCCGGTGCTGCTCATCGCCTTCCCGGCTATCACGGCGCTGGGAGCGACCTTCGGCGCGTCGCCGCTGTTCGTGGTCGTCGGCCTGGCGGTGATGCTTCTGTTCGTCTGTTCGGTCACGATTCTTGGCGGGCTGCTCTCGTTCTTTCTCGCTTGGGCTTGCAGGCCGTTGTCGTTGGCATTCCGAAAATTCTTGGAATTGCTGGCGTTTTTCGTCTTCGGCATGCTGCTGGTCCGCAGGATCGTTCCTCGAGGCGTCTTTGCCCTGTTCAACGTGAATACGGCGGCAGAGGTCGAAGCGGCCGCCGCGAAAATGCATGCTCTCTTCTCGCCGCTGCCCAGCCATCCGTTTGCGGCGACCGTTTCCGCACTGGTGCCCTCGGGGGCAGAGGGGCCGTTGGGCACGCAGCTCGCCCTCACCTGCGCGACGCTGCTCCTCGGGTTCGTCGTGCTGATGGTCGTCGCTTCGGCCGCCTACGTGCGGCTATGGCAGCGATACGGCGAGACGGGACTGACCGCCGGCGTGACGGATCGGCCCGCACGCCTCGGTTTCCGACAGCCGTTCCCGCGGGTGTTCCGATGGGGACACTCGTTCCTGTTCGAAAAAGACCTCTTGCTGTTCGTTCGCGACGGTGCCGCGGTTTCTCGCGCCGGTTTCCTGCTGCTGCTTCTGGGATTGTACCTGCTGATAGTCCGCGCGGTCATGCGCGCCGTCGACGGCCAAGTGACGGGACAGTTCTTCGCCCATGCCGTGACCTTCGCGTTCGCGGCTATCGGCTACTTCGTGCTGACGCTGACCTTGCGGTTCGTGTTTCCCGCCCTGTCGTTGGAGGGGCGCGGCGCATGGCTGGAATGGGCCAGTCCCGTGCACACGCACGAGCTTTTTTCATGGAAGGTGTTTTTCTGGACGTCGCTGTTCACCGTGGCCATGGAGACGGCAGCGGCGGCGGTCATGGCGCTGTTCAGGCTGCCGGCAGGGTTGAGCCTGGGGTTCGCCTACGCCACGTTCCTGACCGTGCTGTCGCTGGTCACCTTCGGCATGGCCGCAGGTTCCGTCGCGCCCGACTTCCGCGCCAAGGATCCCGACGAAGTGGCGACCTCGCCGATGGGGCTCGCTGCCACGGCCGGCGGCGCCTTTTACCTGCTGATCATGGCTCGTTACGTCTTCGGCATGTCCGCCGCTGCGGCCTCGGGACAGGAATACGACGTGCTGGCGTTGGTGGGAATGACCGTCGTTTCCCTCACGGTCGTCGCCTCGTCATGGGCCATGGCGCTGCTCTTCGTGGACAGGCTGGAAGTGACTTGACCGCAGCTCGGTCCGGCAGCCGGCGATTGACATTCGGGCCGATGTGCGATAAGGCTGGGTTACGTTTTGGAGGTGATCATGAAAGCAGAAATCCGGTTCCGCCTGCTGGCCCTTTCGCAAGTTTCCTACGAATCGGCACGCTACGCCCACGACGCGATTAAGCGGCGGCTGGGCCTCGCTCCCGAGAAGTCGGTCATAGTCAACGTGCCCGACGGCACCCCCTTCCGCGAGCTGCAGGTCACGCAAGGTCTTTCCTCGTCTGACCTCCTGCTTTCCTGCAAGAAGCTGTGGAACAACAGCATCGCGCGGGGTCACGTGAATCCGTACCTGTTCTGCGGCGTCATCTGTGACAGT
This sequence comes from uncultured Gammaproteobacteria bacterium, assembly GCA_964491475.1. Lineage (GTDB taxonomy): Bacteria > Patescibacteriota > Patescibacteriia > SG8-24 > SG8-24 > JAHFIW01. Next base: position 296,288 of record CAZBFO010000002.1, read on the forward strand.
TATCCGGAGCTGGAGGACCGCACGGTGGTCGCCGACAACCGGCAGCTGCTGCGCATCGCCATGCGTCATGCCGCCGGCATCGTCAAAATGGGGGCGCGGCGCAGCGCCTATCTGCCCGCCTTCGTCGACGCCCAGATGGCGCACCTTTCCGGTTGTCAGGGCTGCATTGACGCCGTCCTGGCGCGCATCCGCGCCGGCCTGCGCACACGCAGCGGCATCCGCGCGATGCTCGAACACGCCGGGCTGCGCCGTCCCGCTTCGCCGCCGGTCTGAACCTTTCCCCTGCATTGCCAGGGGATTTTTGTTTTTGGTCGGCGCGGAAAGGCTTTTTTGCTATACTGCCAGCATTGCCTACGGGCCTCGTCGTTTCAATCACTTCTTTCGCTTGTCACGATATGTCGTTCATCAGGCGTTTCGCGCAGAGGATGCTTGCCGTCGTCGGGGTCGCCGCGGCGGTGGCCGCGTCGGTTTTTGCGCTTTCCGGATCGGTCTCATTGGCGCAGACGGGTGCTGCCCCGAAGATACTGACCGGCCCCACGGTCAGCAGCATCACCGAGGATTCGGCCATCATTCGGTGGACGACCGACGTAGAAAGCACCACCGTGGTCGATTTCGGCACCACCGACTCGCTCGGGCAGACCTATCGAAAGATCATCCCGATCGAAGAGACCGAGGTGACGGAGATTTCGCACACGATGACGCTGTCTCCGTTGAAGGCGGGCACGCGCTACTTCTTCAAAGTGTCCTCCTCGACTTCCGGCGGCACAGCGTCTTCGGCCATCGTCGACTTCACTTCTGCCAGCCCGGCTTGCGGTCCTGACGCCTGGACTTGCACCGACTGGAGCGCCTGTGAGAAGGGCACCGGCGGCAGCTACGGCCAGACTCGCTCCTGCAGCGTGTCGGCGGCCTGCGCCGACGCGGGAGTACCAAAGCCGCAGACGTCGCAATCCTGCACGCCCGCCTGCACCGAGGACACCTGGACCTGCGGAAATTGGCAGGCATGCTCGGCCGGCGGCACCCAGACCCGCGCCTGCACCTTGACGACCGATTGCCCGACGGCAAGCACGCCCAAGCCAGCCACTTCGCAGAGCTGCAGGCGGCCTTGTACTGCGGACGATTGGAAGTGCGGCGAGTGGGGCGATTGCAGCAAGGAGACGCAGACGCGCTCTTGCGCCCTGCCGACCACCTGCTCGGGCACGCCAGCCAAACCGGCCGAGAGCCAAAAGTGCGTCATGCCGAAACCGGCGTGCACCGACAAGGATTGGATTTGCGGAGAATGGGGCGCTTGTTCGGCCGACGGGAAGGCGAAGCGCGACTGTTCCTTGCCTACGACCTGCCTGCCCGTAAAGCCTGACGAAAAAACCCGCTCCGAAATCAAGGACTGCCCGCCAGCCGGTGCCGAAGGCGACAAAAAGCCCGAAGAGCCGGCGAGTCCGACCGGGCAAGACCTGAACGAGCCGCTGCCGCCCGACGCGAACGTGCCCTTCTCTCCCTCCGAGCCTCCCGCACCTCCGGTCCCGCCGCTTTCGGCGAGCACCGTTCTGGGCGGCGGCGACGAAAGCGCGGCGCTGCTGAAGGAATGTGCCGACAACAACATCGGTCCCGACCGTTGCCCGGCTTGGCTCGATGCCAAATATGGCGACCGTTCTTGCGAGGAAAACGGTATCTTCTCGAAGGAAGCCTGCGTTGCGTTCCTGCGCAAGACGCATGGGGGAACGGTTCCGGGCTGCGAGGGTAAGACCGAGGCGGAATGCAGCGAGATTTTGGCCCGCATGATGGCCGGCTACATGCCGGGAGACATGCATGACGAGATCGACGCCATGATCGGTACGACGAAGGCCGGCGAGATGTTTGACGCGCTCGGCGATGCGGCCCCGTCTGTGCTTGCCGTTCGTGCCAGCCACAAGGACAAGGTGCGCTGGTGGCCGTCCAAGCGCTCCGGCGATCAGGAGACTTCGCCGGGAATGTTCGTCATCGACACCGATAAGGACGGCCTGCCGGACGACGTCGAGAAGCGGCTGGGCACCGATCCGAACGTTCCCGATGCGGCCGTCGCTCGTGAGATACTGAAGAAGTTCTTCGAGGCCGGCGACAAGCCTGCGCCGGAGCAGTTGGCCGTCCGCGAAAGGCTGAAGTCGTTCTTCGAGACGGGCGATAAGCCGTCCCAGGACGACGCCCGCGCGGCGATGGCCGCCTTCTTCGGCCCCGGCACGCCGCCAGGCAGCGTCAACGCCATCGACGCGGCGTTCATCCTCGGCTTGGCCGTCGGCCAGCCGACGGGGTCGGGTACCACGGACGACAGTTTCACCGTCGACGCCACCAGTTCGCCTGACGCCGCCGACGGCGGAGGCATCACGCTGCACGGCCATGCGGCACCGGGCGCCGTGATCTTCCTGTACGTCTACAGCTACGTGCCGATGGTGCTGACCACCACCGCCGATGACAGCGGCAACTACCAGTACGACATTTCCGACAACGTCGTCGACGGTTCGCATACCGCCTACGTGGCCCTGGTCGACGGCGCCGGCGACGTCGCCGCGAAGAGCAGGCCGCAGTCGTTCTTCGTGAAGACCGCCTTGGCAGTCACCGAAAGCGATTTCCTTGCCACCGACGCCAAGTTGACGCCGACCACGCCCGCTTCGAAAGCTACCAGCGTCTACCTGTACGGGGTCGCCGCGCTGTTGCTGGTCGCGCTGATTGCCGTCGGGTTCGTAATGCGGGGGACGCGGAAGCGGAAGGGCGCGGCACCGTCGCCCACGGGTCCGACGCCTCCGAAACCTCCTGCTCCACCGCCCACCGCTCCGCCAGCGCCTCAAACGCCGCCGGCACCGCCTGCGGCATCACCGCCCGCAGCACCGCCACGATAGCCGCGCAAAAAACCCGCGAACATCGCCGTCGCCCCTAGCGCGACGGCGATTTTTTTGCTATAATTCAAGCAGATTATGAGCTATAAGAAGTTCCAGACGTATTTCTTCATCGCTCTGCTGTCCGGCAGCCTTTTGCTGACATTGGCCGTTTTCCAGTCCTACCTGGTGCTGTTGGCTTTCGGCGGCGTTTTCGCCATCCTTGCCCGTCCGCTGTTCCTGCGTTTCGAGCGCTACCTCAAGTCCGAAACGGCCGCCGCATTCCTGACCATCACGGTCGTGGCCAGCCTGATCTTCGTGCCAACGGCACTGTTCGTGGCGCAGCTCACCGACGAATTGGGTCGGCTGTTCTCGAACATCAAGGGGTATCTGGACTACCAGGCGGTCAACGCCCTGCTGGACAAGTACGTGCCCGCACAATTTCACGCCCAGGTTCCGGCGATGATGCAGGAGGGCGCCCGGCTGGTCAGCGCCCTGGCGCAGACGCTCTCAAGCAACCTGCTGGCGTTCTTCTCCAACCTGTTCGGCATGGTCTTCGGCCTGCTGGTGGTGGTCATTTCCGCTTACTACCTGCTGAAGGACGGCACCAAGATCAAGAAGGAGCTGCTGGTGCTTTCGCCTCTGGGCGACAACCATGACGAGCAGGTGTTTCGCCGCGTCGTCACGGCCGTCCGGGCGGTGTTCCTTGGGACACTCATCGTCGGTGCCGCCAAGGGCGTGCTTTCGGGAATCGCCTTCTGGCTGACGGGCCTTCCGGCACCGCTGTTTTGGGGAACCATGACCGGTTTGGCGTCGTTCGTCCCGATGGTCGGTTCGGCCATCGTGACGGTGCCCGCCGTGCTGTATCTCGTCGCCATCGGCAAGGTTAACGCCGCGATCGTCCTGTCGGTCGTGTCCATTGCGGTCATCGGCACCATCGACAACTTCATCCAGCCGAAGTTCGTGGAAAGCAAGACCAGCATCCATCCTTTGCTTGTGCTGCTGTCCATTTTGGGGGGCATGCAGTTCTACGGGTTCGCCGGCTTCATCCTGGGTCCGCTGACCCTGGCCGTGTCGATGGCGCTGCTGGAAATCTACAAGAAGGAGTTCCGGCGCGGGCTCGACGGGGACGAAAAAGCGGAATGAAAAAACGGCCGCCGAGACGGGCCGTTTTTCGTTCAGCGGGACGCCTTCCTGCTCGGCGCCTTTTTTTTCGGCTCAAGGTGCTTTTTGACGGTCGCGTAGGTCTTGCCGGCCAAACTGGAATTCGAAGACCAGGCTTCTTGGGAAACGTCGCGCCCGAACCATCGCGGGGGGACGAAGGCGGATCGGGCCGCCTCGTCTTTGAACTCCACCTCGACCATCGCCAGCCCTTCGAGCGGACCGTGGAAAACGTCCAGCTCGGCGGTCAGGTTATCGTCGAGACGGAGGTAGTGGCGGGTCTTGGTGAGGCCGCGTTTGGCCAGCGGCAGCAGCAGGTAATACTCCTCGCGGTCGAGAGGAACGGTGATTTCCTCACGGCGCGAAAGGTCGTCACCGGCGACATTGAGCTTCTTCGTCAGTTCGTAGGTTCCTCCGGATCGGCGGATGCGCAGGGGTTCTTCGCCCTCGGACAGGTAGTGCTGCTCGATGTCTTTGCCAGGGATGCCGGCCAGGTCCGGCATGCGCTTCACCAAGTAAGACAGTTCATTTTCGATCATAGCGGATCAGGGTGCCGTTGATGAGGCGTTGACGTTCGCCGCCGCGTTGACATTGGCGGTGACGGGCGCGGTTACCGAGTGCCAGGCCGTGACGAACAGGCCGAAGAATCCCGAGACCATGGACTTGAGGAACGGCCAGACGGCCTCCCAGGCCGTGGCCCACACGGAGGTGACCGCCTTCTGCATCTCGGGGGATTTTGCAGTTTCCGCCGCCGCTGCGGCCGCTTGGCCGGCCGGACCGTTCACGGACAGGTTGACGTTCGCTGCGTCATTGAGGAGCTGCTTGGCGCTGGCCGAAACGCCGGCCGAAGCGTTGACGTTGGTCGTCGCGGCCGCTGCGGATGAGGCGCAAAGCAGCGAAATGCCGAATGCGACCACCAAATGTTTTGCGGATTTGCGCGTGAGCATGGGCATGGCGTTAACTCGTATCTGTCGATGGGACTGTACCACGGGCGCGGTGCAGCGCACAGTCGTCACCGTTTGGCGCGGAAGGTCTGCATGTTGGCGTCGAACTGCGCCTTTTGCTCGGCCGTCAACATTCCCGGACCCTTGGGATTGTAACCGCCTTCCACCTCCCGGCCGTCTCCGAAGCCGTCACCGTCGGTGTCGGCCTTGAGAGGGTCGGTGCCGTAGACGTAGATTTCTTCTCCATCGGAAAGGCCGTCGAGGTCGGTGTCGGCGACGTTGGGGTTGGTGTTATAGACCATGGTCTCCTGCTCGTCGGACACGCCGTCGCCGTCGGTGTCGGCAGAAGGAGCGGCATCCGTTTGCGGGGCTTCGGCAGGAAGGGGATTCGACGGCGACGGCTGTTGTTCGGGGACGTTCGTCGCCGATGGCGGGGCGGGCACTGTCGTGGTGACGGTCTTTTCGTCCGGCGGTACCGTCGTCGGCTGCGGAGCCACGTCGAAGCCGTTGAGGCTAAGCGTATGGGGTCCTTTTGCGAAAGCCAGTACGCCCTGCTCCAGGGTGAAGCTGATGACGAAGGTCAGGTCCCGTTTCTGGTAACCGTACCCAGGACCGTCGGGGTCCTTCGGTACCGTCTTCAGGTACCTTGGCGAAAGCTGGTCGAGCGAATCCGGATACGCCTTGTTGTCGCTGAACCAGCTGCCTAGCGCCAGCTTGATCATGTTCACGTCACCGTAACGCTGCAAGTCGCGTTCTTCGGGGGTGCTGGCGTACTTGGGAGGGGCGGTGACGGGCGCCGCCGAAGGTTCCCTGGCCTGCCGCTCGCCGAACGGGGCGTTGACGCTGATCTTGGTGAGGTCCGCAAGGTTGAACTTGGCGCGAGTCAGGAAGAAAACCGGCAGGGCTATGATGCCGACGAGACAAAACGCGCCGAGCGCCGCCAGGATGCGGTAGAAAAGCTTGCGCGAGGGCTTGACCGTCCATTCTTTTCCCACGACGGCCACGCAGTCCTCGTAGAACGTCTGCAGGTAGATGAGGTAGAAGGGGGAGAACAGCGCCGCGAACAGCCAACTTGCGGCCGAGGCCGCCGGCGAGACGAGTGCGGGCTTCGTGACCCAAGCTGCCGCCGCAGCGATGCCGCTGAACGCCAGGCCGATGATGCCGCCCATGACGGCAAGTCCCAACTGGTCGAAGAGCAGCGTAGTCGTGCGGCCGTATATCAGGTCGCGGCTTCGGGCCAGTGCCTCGACGCCCTTGCGGCGTTCATTGATGACGACGTAAACGGTTAACGTGAACCGGACGGCCATTATCACCGCCGGGACGATCAGAAGGGAGGGCAGGAAGATGACCAATGAAAAAACAAACGTCGTGAAGATACCGGGAAGCAAGGAACCCAGACCTCGGCTGAAAGCCCTGCCGAATCGGAGTTCTCCGGCGGCGACCGCCACCAGCACGTAGGGTGCCAGCAAAGACGCCACAAAGCCGACGATGCCCAGGCCTGCAGCGGGGGCGGCCGGCAGATGGCCGCGCATCGCGGCCAATATGATGGAGGGCAGGCCGGTGACGCCGCTGATGAGCACGAACATGCCTAGCGAGGCCCGATACCGTATGAAGGTCCTGTGCAGCCTGTCCTTCATCGGCGGAAAGATCACGGGCTTCACGAAGCCAACCGACGGCGCGGCTGGCACCGGCTGTGCGGGTTGTGCCGGAGTCACGATGGGTTCGGCTGGCATAACGTTTTGCCCGACGGTCAGGCGGGCTATTCGTCGTCAGTATAGCACGGGCGGGCGCTGCCGAAGAACGCCCGCGCGACAAAAAGAAAGCCCCGGACGCGAAGTGCGTCCGGGGCAAAGTGCCCGTTCAGAACTGTTCGGCCGCGAATTCGGCCATCATGTTGTCCGTGCGCACGCCGGTGTCGATGCCCAACTGCGACAAAGTGTCATCGTCGATGGGGACTTCGACCCGCGGAACCCAGTCGTAACTGATGCGGACAGACATGGAGTCCATGTCCCATTCGGCGGAGATCACGTGATCGTCGCCGTAGTTGAGGTGACCGAGCCGAATCGGTCCGGCCAAGGAAACGTAGCCGCGGTCGGCGCATTCGGCGCTGGTGCTCTGGCCGGGGTTCAGCTTGGTCGAGACGTACAACGCGCTCATGCCGTCCGGTTCGCGCCGGACCATCGCGTACAGCAGGTTGCAAGGGTCCTTGGCCATGAACTTCATGCCGATCTGGTGCCGCACCTCGCCGTTGCCGAGGTGCGATACTCCCCCGGTTTCGCCGAGGAAGATGAACTGCAGATCGGCACCGAACGTCAGCCTGCGGCTGCGGGGGAAGAGGAAGATGCCGCGCATTTCCGGACTTTCGGTCCGGAAAGGCAGGACGTCTCCGGTGCCGACGTGGCCGTCGGTCACCAGGATGCGCGTGGTCTTGTCGTCCTCGGGGCCGATGTCCGCCATGCGGACGTTGCAGCCGAGGCCGAAACAGGCAATCGCGGTGAGCGTAAGCGCGTACGCGAAACTGTCGAAATGCTTGTGCATTGCACACCTCTATTCGTTGGAATGGGGACGGTTTTTGACGAGTGACATGATAATGGGCAACTGCTAAAAATAGCACAAAAATGACATTTTGTCAATCGTGTCAGAAGGATCTGAACTATCATTTTTTGGCTTTGTTGAGCCCTTGACAAACTCCTTATTTTATCGCATGCTGGCCGGTCGCATTCATGCGGCAACAAGAAAAAGGGGAGTCCCGTCCATGAAGAAAAAACTGCTCGTTTCCTTCGCCGTGATCGGCGCCCTCGCCGGTTGCAACATGCCCTTCGACACCTCGCCCAACACGCCGTCATCCAAGAAGAAGACGGTCGTTCCGACCGACGTCGTGGCCGACCGGCCGGCGCCGTCCTCGCCGTTCATGGGCCATCGGTTCTTCTTCGACGGCGCGTTGCCGGAAGGCTGGTACGTGTCCGCACGCGGCGACGATCAGCCGCTGGCGCCGGGATACGCCGCGCTGTGCGTGCTGTCCCGCGCCAAGAGCAGGGACAAGGTCCTGATCCTGCTGGCGTCATCGGTCGATGCGGCCGCGCGCGCCGAGGTGACGGCGCGCATGCGCGATGCCGAATGGTGGCAACCGCGCATTCCGCTGTCCTTCTTCGACGCCGACCGCGTCGGTGCCGACGTCGGCCTGCACGTCACCAAAGGCCAGTTCGCCGACATCGACTCGCTGCTGCTCTTCGCGGTCCTCCGCTGTCAGAGGGAGAGCTGCGAGGCCTCGCTGGAACAGACACGCGAAATCGCCAACCGTCTGCAGTTGCGCCCCGCACGCGCGGACGACGAGCACGTCGTCAGCCCCTCGGGCGGCGATTGCGGTTCGCGTTTCTGACGTTTCGTCGCGACCTCCGGTTTGCTCGGAGGTTTTTTGTCGGGAAATCTTGACAAACCGGCCGATTCGGGACAGAGTAGCGCATCCGGAATGAGCCGGATCATCATGAAAGGAGCCGCAGATGAGAACAGGTCCATTGGTGGCATTCACGGCAGCGCTGGCGGTCGGCTGCGTTGCGTCACGGCCGCCGCAGACGGCGAAAAAGCCGGCACCGTCAGTGCCCGTTCTGGCAGCGACTGCGCCGGAGGCACGACCGGACGCGGTGCCGCAGGCGGCGGCGGTGGCCAGTGAGGCGTTGGAGATGTCGTACTCGCTTCCCGACGCGGAAGACTGGACGGAGGGCGACCGCCGCGCGGTCGGCTTCGACGGCTGGACGCCGGATGCGGTCATCCGCAACGAGAAGCTGGGCGCGACCATCGTCTTTGCCGGCTATCCGCGGAACCTCGGTTCGACGCTCGACGTCGCCGACTCGCTGCGCGCCAAGTTCGCGGCTTCCTCGGCCGTGATGGCCGAGGCGACCGGCCGTTTCGCTTTCTTCGCCTTCTGCAAGAAGCGCACCAAGGGCGAATCCGAAAGGACCTGCGGCAAGGTCTACGTGGTGCGGCCCGGCGGGGATGGCGGCCAGTACGTGCTCATCGTAGGCATCTGGCCGGAATCGTCCGGCGCGGATGCCGCCAGGGACGTCGATGCGGTCGCGCGAAGCTTTTCCGCGACCCACGCGCAGTAGCGCGGACAGTCAAAAAACCTCCGACGATGTCGGAGGTTCTTTATTATGTCGCGCAGCTGGCTTCGAGCGCGGGTTCGCGGACGGCAGTCGCGGACCCGTATCCGGCCAAGTACTCGTCCATTACGGCATGCAGTTCGGGCAGCGTGGAAATTTTCATCATCTTGTCGCGGAGCGCCTTGGCGCCGGGCTGGCCCTTGAAGTACCAGGTGAGGTGCTTGCGGAAGCTGACCAGCTGGCCGCCGTACAGCTCGGCGTGCAAGATGCCGTGGTCGCGGACCGTGGCGATGCGCTCGGTCATGGTCGGCGCGACGATCGGTTTGCCGGCCAGCGCGGCTTCGATCTGCGGGAAGATCCAGGGGTTGCCCAGCGCGCCGCGGGCGATGAGCAGGCCGTCGCAGCCGGACTCGGCCAGCGCCTTGGGCGCCAGGTCGGCGGTATGCACGTCGCCATTGCACAGCACCGGAACGGACACGTTGGCGGCGGCGCGTCCGACCATCTTCCAGTCGGCGACGCCGGAGTAGCCTTGCGCCTTGGTGCGGCCGTGGATGGTGACCAGCGCTGCGCCGGCGTCCTCGATGACCTTGATGAACTCCAGGCATTCCGTCGGATCGGACCAGCCGAGGCGGATCTTCACGGACACCGGCTTGTCGGTGGCGGCCTTCATCGCCTTGATGATGGCCGTGGCCAGCACGGGGTCTTTCATCAGCGCGGCGCCGTTGAAGTTGGAGACGATCTTGTAGACGGGGCAGCCCATGTTGATGTCGAAGCCGTCGGGGGAGTAGGCCTCGTCGATCATGCGGGTGGCTTCGGCCATCGAGGCGGGATCGGCGCCGAACAGCTGCTGCACGATCGGCCGCTCTTCCTCGACGAACCGGCCCATTTCCATCGACTTCTGGCTGCCGTGCACAAGCCCTTCGGCGGAGATCATCTCGCGGAAAACGATCGGCGCGGCGTAGCGCTTGGCGATGCGGCAAAAAGCCGAGTCGGTCATGTCGGCCATGGGGGAGAGCGCGATGATCGGTTTTCGCATTTGAGACCAGTCAAACATAGCTCGCAGCATAGCGGAAAAACGGCTCCATGGCAAGAGGGGAGCGTGTCGGTTGTTTCGCCTTCCTAAATAAACTGAAGTCTGATAGGATAGCCCTGTTCTCCCTCGCAATCATTATGAAAATCACCCGCAAAAAAATCATTTGGACGGCGGTCATTATCGCTGCAGTCGGCGGCATAGGTTTTTTGGCCACGCGAAAGCCGACCATCAAGTACGAGACGGAGAAGATCGTCCGCGGCGCCGTGGTCGAAGAGGTCTCCGTCACCGGCTCGCTGGCACCGACGCACAAGATCGAGCTCCAGCCCGAAGTCACCGGCAAGATCACCAAACTCAACGTCGATTCCGGGGCGGTCGTCAAGGAAGGCGACGTCCTGGCCGAGCTGGACTCGCGTGACGTGCAGTCCAAGATCGCCTCGCAGCGCGCCGCGCTCGATTCCGCCCGCGCCCGCCTGGCCGAACTTTCCGCCGGCGCGACCGCGCAGGAGCTCGCCGTGGCCCAGACGGCCGTCGACACCGCCAAGTCCAAGCTGGACTCGGCCGTTTCCGCCAAGGCCGATGCGCAGACCGCGCTCGACAACGCCAAGGCCAAGTCCGACACGCAATCGGCCGCAAAGCTGCAAGCCTTGCTGCTCGACTACGACAAGGCGGTGGTCGACGCCAAGGACGCCGTCGTCCGCCTGACCGGTCCGATGTTCACCACCGACAACCTGCTGACCTTCAGCACCACCAGCTCGATTCCCGAAACCAACGCCCGCAATTCCCGCGCTCTCGCCAAGGACAAGGCCGATCAGCTCGCGGCTACCGTCGCTTCGGTGAAAGCCGTCGGGAGCGTCGGCGCGGCGCTCGGCGCCTACGCCGGCATCACCGCTAACCTTAACGTCATCAAATCGCATCTCGAGGATTGCCGCGAAGTGCTCAACTACACCAACGGCCTGTCGTCGCAGACGCTCGCCGACTACCGCGCCAGCGTCAGCACCGGCCTGACGACGCTTTCGGCGACCATCACGCTGCTCGACGGCGACCGTTCCAGCCTCGACCTGCAGGCCCGTCAGAGCGACAGCGACATCAGCGCCGCCCAGTCGCAGCTGAATGCCGCCGCCTTTGCCGCCGACACCGCCAACAAGGGCTTGGCCCAGGCGCAGGCCGACCTGACCCTCAAGAAGACCGGCAACCGCCCCGAAGTCATCGCCAGCCAGCGCGCCGAAGTCGAAGTGCAGGACGCCGCGCTCACCGGACTGCTGACCGACCTGTCCAAACGACGCATCGTCGCGCCCATCGACGGCATCGTCACCGACGTGCCGGTGGAGATCGGCGAGACCGTCGCGCCGGGCAAGACGGCCATCAGCATGCAGACCAAGGGCAACTTCCAGATCACCACCAACGTGTCCGAAATCGACATCGGCCGAGTGAAGGTCGGCGATCCCGTCGGCATCACCCTCGACGCGTTCCCCAAGACCGAGAAGTGGACCGGCAAGGTCATCAAGATCGATCCGGCCGAGAAGGTCGTCGAGGGGGTCATCTTCTACGAGACCACCATCGTCTTCGACAGCGAGGACGCGCGCCTGCGCTCCGGCATGACCGCCAACCTGACCATCGAGACCAACCGCAAGGAGGACGCCCTGCGCGTGCCTTTGCGCGGCTTGCATGACACCGGCACCAAGACCACCGTCAACGTGCTGCGCGGCGGCAAGTCCGAGACCGTCGACGTGACCGTCGGTCTGCAGAACAACACCCATGCCGAGCTGCTCACCGGCCTGCAGGAAGGTGACGAGGTCATCGTCGGGCAGTCGACCAAGTAGCGTCACCGCCATGTCCGCCGTCATCCGACTCGTCGACATCACCAAGGAGTACGTTCAGGGCGAAACGGCCGTCCATGCGCTCAACGGCATCAACCTGACCATCGAGAAGGGCGACTTCGTGGCCATCATGGGCCCTTCCGGTTGCGGCAAGTCCACCCTTATGCACACGCTCGGTTTCCTGGACCGCCCGTCCAGCGGCGAGTATTTCTTCAACGGCAAGGACACGCACACGCTCGACGAGAACGACTTGGCCGCCATCCGCAACAGCAGCGTCGGCTTCATCTTCCAAAGCTTCAACCTGCTGCCGCGCACCACCGTGCTGGAGAACGTGCTGCTGCCGACCGCCTACGCCACCAAAGTGGACGCGGACGCCATGAAGTCCCGCGCGCTCGAGATTCTCAAGCGCGTCAACCTGTCGCACCGCGTCGACGCCAGGCCGAATCAGATGTCGGGCGGCGAGCAGCAGCGCGCGGCCATCGCCCGTGCGCTCATCAACGCGCCCTCGCTCATCTTGGCCGACGAGCCGACCGGCAACCTCGATTCGAAGACCTCCGACGAGGTCATGGCGCTGATCAAGGAGATCAACGCCGAGGGCAACACCATCGTGATGGTCACCCACGAGGACGACGTCGCCCGGCAGGCCAAGCGCATCGTCCGCATGAAGGACGGGCGCATCGTCAGCTGACCATGCCGCAGATTTTCGCCGACGTGAAATACTCGCTGCACGCGCTTGCGGCCGCCAAGAGCCGCACGATCTTGACGATGCTCGGCATCATCATCGGAGTGATGTCGGTGCTGGCGGTGTCGTCGGTAGGGCAGTCGGCGCAGCAGCTCATCTTGGGGCAGGTCACCTCGCTCGGCACCAACCTCGTGGGCGTGCTGCCGGGCGCCAGCCAGGAAAACGGCCCGCCGCCCATCGCCTTCGGCATCGTCACCAAGACGCTGACCCGCGAGGACGTCGCGGCCATCGGCCAGATTCCCGACGTCGTCGCCGCCTCGTCGTACGTGCGCGATTCCGACGCCGTTTCCAATCGCGAGAACTCCGTCACCACCACCATCCAGGGCGTCGACGAGACGTATCCGAACGTCGAGAATTTCTCGTTGGCCGAGGGCGACAGGGGCGGCCGGTTCTTCGGCGCGCAGGACCTGGCGTCGTTCGCCCGCGTGACCGTGCTGGGCCATACCGTGGCGCAGAAGCTGTTCGGCGACGCCAATCCCGTGGGGCAGAACGTACGGGTCAAGGACATCGCCTTCGAGGTCGTGGGCGTGGCCGCCAAGCGCGGCTCGGCCGCTTTCCAGGATCAGGACGATCAGATATTCGTGCCGGCCACGACGGCACAGCGCCTGCTGCTGGGCATCGACTACGTCACCTTCGCGCGCCTCAAGGTGGACGACGCCGGCCACATCGACGCGGTCAAGCAGGACATCAAGCGCCTGCTGCTCCGCCGTCATCACATCAACGACCCCGACAGGGCCGACTTCGGCGTGCGCAGCACGGACACGGCCATCAGCATCCTCGGCGGCGTCACCGGCGCCATCAAGGGGTTCCTGCTGGCGGTCACGGCCATCTCGCTGCTGGTCGGCGGCATCAACATCATGAACATCATGTACGTGGCCGTGCGCGAGCGCACCCGCGAGATCGGCCTGCGGAAGGCGCTCGGCGCCCGCCGCAGCCGCATCCTGTCGCAGTTCCTGATCGAAAGCGCCGTGGTCTCGGTGCTCGGCGGGATGCTCGGCGTGCTCTTGGGCGTCGGCGTCATCGGCCTGGTTGCCCTGGCGGTGCGGCATGCGGGCTATTCCTGGCAGTTCATCCTGCCCGTCTCCGGGCTGCTCGCCTCGTTGGGCATCTCGGTGGGCATCGGCCTGGTCTTCGGGATGGCTCCGGCCGTTTCCGCCTCGCGCCTCGAGGCCATCGAGGCGCTCCGCTACGAATAGCCTATGAAACTCTGGGACTCCTTCAAGACAGCATCTCGTAACATGCGCCGGAGCAAGCTCCGGACCGCCTTGTCGCTGCTCGGCATGGTGGTCGGCGTGTTCGCCGTGACGCTGATCGTCTCGCTGGGCCTGGGACTGAAGGGGTACGTGGTCGGGCAGATTTCGCAGTTCGGCACGGACTTCCTGGCCATCCATGCGATCGTCCCCGGCGTCGGCCAGCGCGGTTCCATCGGCACCGGCACCATCGGCGTGCCGGCCACGTCTTTGCGCAACGACGACCTGGCGCTGCTGAACGACGCCTCGACCTTCCCGTACCTGACTGCCGCCGTCGGCATGCGCACCGCCTACGAAGTGGCGTCGAACGGCAACAAGGACCTGCGTATCTTCGTGAACGGCACCAATGCCGCCTATCCGACCGTCGATCCCCAGACGGTCGCGGAGAACGGCCGGTTCTTCAACGACGACGAGGACCGATCGCTGGCTTCGGTCATCGTGCTCGGCAAGACCGTGGCCTCGCGGCTGTTCGGCGATGCCGACCCCGTCGGCGAAAAGGTCCGCGTGAAGGACGTCAGCCTCACGGTCGTCGGCGTGCTCAAGAAGCGCGGCTCGTTCGGACCGTTCGACCTGGACCAAATGGTGTTCGTGCCGCTGGGCGTGGTCGAGAAGCGCATCGCCCACGTCGACTACCTGCAGGAGATCGACCTGAAAGTGAAGGACCAGTCGTACCTGCCGGCTGCCGTCGACGACATCACCCGCGTGCTGCGCCGCCGCCACGGCATCTCCGATCCCGGCAAGGACGACTTCCAGGTGACCACCGCCACCGACGTGCTCGAACAGGTGAACACCGTGACCACGGCCATCACCTGGCTGCTCGGTTTCCTCGCCGCCATCTCGCTGCTGGTCGGCGGCATCGGCATCATGAACATCATGCTGGTATCGGTGACCGAGCGCATCCGCGAAGTCGGCCTGCGCAAGGCAGTCGGCGCCAGGCGCGGCGACATCATGACCCAGTTCCTGGCCGAGTCGGTGCTGCTGACCTTCGTCGGCGGCATCACCGGCGGACTTCTGGCGATGCTGGCCACCGTCGGCCTGGTTGCGGCGGCGCGTCATGTGGGCCTGTCGGTACCCTATGTCGTCTCGCTTCCGGCTTTCGTCATCGCGGCGGTCGTGTCCGCGGCCATCGGCATCGTCTTCGGCATCTACCCCGCGCGAAAGGCCGCCGGCCTCGATCCGATCGTGGCGCTGCGTTTCGAATAGCGGACATGCTACACTGCGTCAGTCAGAAACATTCCTTGCGCCTATTTCCATGAAGTCATTTTCGCGTCATTTCCTTGCATCTGCGGTCGGACTGCTGGCTTCGGCACTGTTGATCGCCGCCCCTGCTTTCGCCGAAGCGCCACCCATTCAGGAACTCGACGGTTCTTCTCCCGCGCCGGCTCTTTCCGCAGGCGGCGAGAAGCTCTTGGCCGACGCCGCGTCCAAAGTCGGCCCCGCCGCCGCGTACCCCGTCGACTACGTCAATTTCGTCCGGAACGTCCTGCTTATCGCCACCATCTTCCTGACCATGCATTACATCGGCAGCGCTGCCCCTGCCAAGAAAAAGAAACGCGGGAGCGAAACCAAAAGGGGCGGCACAGGCAAATGGCTGTTATTGGCTGCCGCCGGCCTGCTGCTTACCCAGGCGCTCTCCTTTTACCTCTACGATCAGGAAACCGGACCCCCAGGCAGGATGCACAAGTCGGTGCCGTTCGGTCATGAATACTTCGTCTATTAGGCGCGGGCCGGACCCTTCCCAAAAGCCGAAAATCTGCTAGGGTGCATCCGTTAGGAGCCGCATTAGCGGCGGAGGTGGCTTAGCCATATGTTTTTCAAGAAGCCGACCGTGACGCGCTTAGCGCAAGACCGGATCAGCGCCAGCATGTTCTACAAGTACGACGCCTGTCCGCATTGGCTGTATTTTGACGCCTACGGCGATCCGTCCAAGAAGGCGTCGGTGACGCAGTTCACGGAGATGCTGCTCAAGGGCGGCGTGCTGCACGAGCAGGAGGTCATCAAGGACATGCAGTGCGTGCAGCCCAAGGGCGACACGCAGGAAGAGCGGTTCTCGGCCACGCTGCAGCTCATGCGCGACGGCGCGGCCTGCATCTACCACGGCGTGCTGATGGACGACGAGTTCGTGGGCGAGCCGGACCTGCTGGAGCGACGCGACGGCTCGGCCGGTTCGACCTTCGGCAGCTACCATTACGTGCCCGTGGAGATCAAGAGCGCCGAACGCGTTTCCGACGCGCACAAGTACCAGTTGTACTGTTATGGCGAACTGCTGGAACGGCTGCAGGGCACGCGGCCCGAGGAAGCCTACGTGCTGAACGGCTCGGGCCTGCGCATCGGTTTCATGCTGCGCGAGTTCCGCGAGCAGTTCGCCGCCGCCGTCGAGGACATCCGCAAGACTTTGGCCGGCGATCCTCCGCCGCCGCACGTGGCCTCGAGCTGCAAGCAGTCGCCATGGTTCAAGGAGTGCCTGGCCTTCGCCGAGAAGCAGGACGACATCGCCCTGCTGTACAACGTGAAGAAGAAGGTGGTGGCGGCGCTGCGCGAACACGGCGTCAGGACCGTCCAGGACGCCGCCAAGATCGAGCCGAACCGGCTCGCCAAGGAAGACAAGCTGTTCAAGCCGGCGCTGCTGGAGCGCATCGTGCTGCAGGCCCGGGCGCTGATCGAAAAGCGCCACTTCGTCCGCAAGCCGCTCGACATTCCCGAAGCGCCCCTGGAAATCTTCTTCGACATCGAAGGCGATCCGCTGCGGCAGGTGGAATACCTGTTCGGCTTCCTGGTGCGCCGCCAAGGACAGGAGGAAAAGTACGAGTACCAGATTGCCGAACGCGCCGAGGACGAAGCCAAGATGTGGAACGAGTTCCTGACGTGGGTGAGCGCGCTCGAAGGGGATTACGTGGTGTACCACTACGGCACCTATGAGCTGACGAGGCTCATCCAGCTGGAGGCGCGTCACGGTTGCCCGGCAGGGCAGGCCGCGGCGCTCAATCTGTTCCGCGACCGGTTGGTGGACCTGAACGAGCTGGTGAAGGACGCGGTGGTGTTTCCGCTGTACTTCTACAGCATCAAGGACATCGGCAAGTACATCGGCTTCACCCGAGAGGGCGCCATCGTCGGGGGCGGGGAGTCGGTGGCGGTCTACGAGGACTGGCTGGCCAACGGCGACCGCAAAAAGCTCGACGACATCATCCTCTACAACAAGGAGGACGTGATCGCCACGCGCTACCTCAAGGACTGGCTGGTACTGGAACGCGACCGCGAAAAGGCCGATCGGGCCCTGTAAACGCTCGGATTTTCCGGGCGTTTTTCAGTCGTGGCATTGGCTTTGGCCCGTGCTATACTGTCCCCGTTATGCCCACACCATCACGCATCGGTTACGACCACGCCAACATGTGGAGCTCGGCGGCAGAGAGCGGTTCCGCCGATGTCCGTCGCGAAGCGATCCTGCACCCGCTCGAAGGCGTGAAGCAGAAGCTCGAAGCCGACTGGGCTTCGGGACGCGCGGGATTTTTCACGATTCCTGACCTGAAGAAAGATCTGGCGGCGACCAAAAAGCTTGCCGTCGCCGTCGCCAAGGAGTTCCGCGACTTGGTGGTCATCGGCATCGGCGGTTCGGACCTGGGCGCGCGGGCGCTGCTGCGCGCGCTGCAAAAGGACGGGAAGGGGATGCGGGTGCATTTCATCGGCGCCAACACCGACCCCGACGAGATCGAGGCGCTGCTCGCGCGCATCGACCTGCGCAAGACCGCGCTGAACGTCATTTCCAAGTCGGGCGACACCATCGAGCCGATGAGCGCCTTCCTGCTGCTCCGCGACCTGCTCATCAAGAAGGTGGGGCACAAGAAGCACGCGCGGCATGTCGTCGCCACCACTGACGCGAAGAACGGCACCATGCGGCAGATCGCCGACCGCGAGGGGTACCGCACGCTGCCCGTGCCGGGCAACATCGGCGGGAGGTTCTCGGCGCTGACTACGGTGGGCCTGTTTCCCGCCGCCTGCGCAGGCATCGACGTTTCCGCGTTGGTGGCCGGCGCCGCCGCGGAGCGCTCCGCCTTCGACAGGGCCAAGGCAGACGACTACGGGCCGCTGCTTTTTGCCGCGCTGCAGTACGACGCCAACGAAGATGGCGGCCGGAACATCAACGTCCTGATGCCTTACGCCGACGGCCTCAAGGAACTCGGCGCCTGGTTCCGCCAGCTGTGGGCCGAGAGCCTCGGCAAAAAGCTCGACCGGCGCGGGCAAATCGTGCACCGCGGCATGACGCCGGTAGCCGCGTTGGGCGCCACCGACCAGCACTCGCAGGTGCAGCTGTACGTCGAAGGTCCGGCCGACAAGACCGTCACCTTCATCGAAGTGAAGAAGTTCGCCTCGAAGCTGAAAGTGCCGAACCCGTATCCCGACATCGAGGGCGTGGCCTACATGGCAGGGCATTCCTTCGAGAAGATCATCCATGCCGAGCGCGCCGCGACGGCGCATGCCCTCGCTCGCAACGGGCGCCCCAACGGCACCATCTTCATTCCGTCCGTCGATGCCAAAACGGTGGGCGGCCTGATGTTTTTCTTCATGATCGCCACCGCCGCCGCCGCCGAGCTGCTCGACGTGAACGCCTATGACCAGCCGGGCGTGGAGGGGGGCAAAAAGGCCATGTACGCCATGCTCGGCCGCAAAGGGTATTCGCTGTAAGCCCAAAGATGGTACACTTTGAACACCACTTATCTTCTATGCATAAACGTACCTCGCCGCACTTCATGACCGCCGCTGCCGCCGTCTTGCTGCTTATCGGCGCAGGCTGTTCTTCTCCCGGAAAACAGGTGGCTTTGACCGCCGGACAGGCCAACGACCAGTCCGCAATCACCGCGCCGGATGCCGACAGCATCCGCATGAACGCAGAGCAGTTTGAGGCCGACCAGAAAGCCCCGCCGAACAAGACCGACAGCGCCGGCAATGCCCAGGCGCCCGAACCCCCGCCCGCACCGGCGACACCCGCTAAGACACCCGATGAACCGAAAAAGACCATGACCCCCCGCACGTTCCCCGGACTTCTTCCTTCGGCCGAGATTCACGGCAAGCAGATTCGCCTCGAGACCACCAAGGGCACCATCGTGTTCGAGCTGTATGACGGCGACGCGCCCCTGACCGTGTCCAATTTCGTCGCGCTCACCAAGAGCGGCTTCTACGACGGGCTGACCTTTCACCGTGTCGTCCCCGGTTTCGTGATTCAGGGCGGCGACCCGCTCGGCAACGGCACCGGCGGGCCCGGCTATAAGTTCCAGGATGAGCCCGTTCACCGCGACTACGACCAGGGCATCGTGGCCATGGCCAATTCCGGACCCAACACCAACGGCAGCCAGTTCTTCATCATGCTCGAGAAAAATCCGCTTCCCAAGCAGTACACCATCTTCGGCAAGGTGACTTCCGGCATGGACGCGGTCCACAAGATCATCGTTGGCGACAAGATGACCAAAGTGACCGTCGAGGAAAAGAAGTAGGAAGGAAACCAGGAGGAAAGGGTACGTCCGAAATCGCGTTCGTATGGAACCACCGCTCCCGCCACTTCATCCGCTGTTGCCGCAGCTGCTGGACCACCTGCAGCTGCGCGTGGTGGATGCCATCAAATGGAACGTGCTCGCCTGCGTCGAGGCCGACGATCCCGGCACTGACCCGACGCTCATTTTGAAGTTCGGCAGCGACGATCGGAAGACCGACAGCATCAATTACGAAGTACGGATGATGCGCGACGTGCTTCCGACCATCGATCAGAGCATGTTCGAGCGGCTGGTGCTGCCGGAGTTCGTGAAGGACGGCATCCAGGGCGGAGTGCGCTGGATGCTGATTCGGCATGTGGCCGGCAAGCCGCTTGTACACCAGTGGTCCGAATTGACCCTCAAGCCCGAGACGCTCGGCGGCAAGGGCATCGAACCGGAGGGGGGCAAGCTCGCGGTCGACGTCCTTCGCGACCTGCGCCTGGTGGAAATCGCCGAGCTGCCTAAGTTCGTCCGCCGCTTCAACTTCGCTTCTTGGCTGGAGGCTTTTGAGGTGCAGGGCAAGGAACTGGTTCGCCGCGGCCTGATGGAGCAGGTGACGCTTGATGACGCCCACAAGCTGTTTTCCACCAAGGAAGCCCAGCGTTACGAGGGTTCGATGTTCACCAACGGCGATTTTTATCCCCGCAACTTCATCCTGCTGCCGCACGGGAAGGTGGCCGTGGCTGACTGGGTCGGCGGCATCGATCCGTGGGAATTCGTGGCCATGCACGCCTGGCTGCTGATGTGGGGCAATCCCGCCTGGCAGCAGACCTATTTGCGCGAAATCAACAAGCACTTTCCCGTTGACGTGGGCGAGATGCAGGTCGGCCTGCTGGTGAAATCGTTCGACGTCATCTGGCGCTGGCGGGACATGCCCGAGGAGCAGGTCGGTTTTGCACGCACGCAGATGATCGCCTACTTCAAGCAGTGCATCGATCCCGAATACGTGGGCAAGATTTTCGAACTGTAACGCCCGTGCTTGGACGGGAAGTGCTATACTTTTCGCGGTATGCCAGCCAAAAAGACCCGGTCGCGAAAATCGTCCAAACCGTCGGCGGAGCACGGCGACTCCGTCCTGTTGCGATTGGCCGTCGGGGCGGTCCTGCTGGGCATGGTCTGGGCCGCAGTTCCGCTGGCGAAAGCGCTGACCACCACCATCACTTCCGTCGTCGATCAGGCGTTTTCGGCGGCGGTGACCGCGCCGTCGTCAGGCTCGACCATCAGCGGAACGGTGCCGTTGGAGGCGCGGGTCGCGGCTGCGGCGAGTTCGGGGATATTCACGCTTTCCGGCGGTCCGAACGGTTTGCAACAGCCCATACAGGGCACGCAAGACGCTTCGGACGCGCTGAAGTGGACGGCCAAGCTTGATGCTTCCGTGCTTGTTGCCGGCACCTATGCCCTGGGATTTTCCGCCGTGCGCGCCGTCGACGGGCTGACAGCCAGTTCGCCGCAGATTTCCCTGATCGTCGCCGATCAGGCGCCGGCCAAGTACGTCATCACCTTCGTGTCGCCCAGATCGGGCTCAACGGTATCCGGCACTGTCGCGCTCACGGCCGGCGTGAACCTGGCAGCTGACTCGCTGACCTACGTCGTCACGCCCGTAGCCGGCGGGGGATTGGTAGAGTTGAAGTCGTCTTTTGACGGCACGAACGGCACTTGGGTCGGCAGCTGGAATACCGCCGAATTTCCGAATGGCACCTATACCGTGGTGCCCCACGCCTTTCACGCCGCCGTGATGGAAGTGGGCGACCCCGTTACCTTGACCGTCAGCAATGCCGCTCCGCCTCCGACCTTCACCGCGACCGTGCGGACGCCCGCCTCGGGCAGCGCGCTGAAGGGCATCGTGACGTTCAGCTCCGTCACCAACCTGGCCGCCACCGGCCTTGCCTATGTCGTGACCGATGCCGGCGGCGCGCCTGTCGCTTCGCTGAACGCCGCTCCTTCTAACGGCAGCCTGCAATGGGACGCGACTTGGGACACGACGGCAGTATCCAACGGCACCTATTCGCTCAAGGCCACCTCGATCCGTACGGGCGCGCAGGCGGAGGCCGGCCCGGTTTCCTTCACGATCGCCAACCAGGCCGCGTCGACGTTATTGACCGTCCTGATGGCCGCGCCGGCCAAGGGCGCGGTGGTCTCTGGCAGCGTGCAGGTGTACGCGCAGACTTCCCTGGCGGCAGACAGCCTTTCCTTCACCATCACCCAGACTTTCGGCAGCAAGCACGTCACGCAGCTTGCGGCGGCAGGAGGTCCGACCTCCTGGTATGCCGCCTGGGATTCTTCGGCATTGGAGCCGGGGGCCTACCTCATTCACGCCACGGCCCTGAAGGGCACGGGAACGAACGTGAGCGACGACGTCGCTTTCAGCGTCACGGCGCCGTCCGCCGGATCGCCGACGCCGGTCTCCGCTGCCGTCAACGTCACGGTGCCGGTTTCGGGCGCGACGGTCGCCGGTCAGATGAGCCTGGCTGCGCGCACGGACTCCGCCGTGGACCTCGCCGGGTTTGAGTTGCGCAACGCCGTCGCGCCGGACGCGGCGCCTGTCGCCACGGTGGCTGCCAGCGGAGCCGACGGCGGTACCTCGTGGACGGCGACGATGAACACTACCGCCATTCCCGACGGCGAATACGTGGTGGTGGCCGTCGTGACCCGCAACGGCGTGAAAGCCTCCAGCGCGGCCGTTCCCGTGCATTTGAAGAATCTCACCAGCGGCCAGGCGGCCGTGCCCTCTTTTGAAATCCGATCGCCCGCGCCCGGCGCCTCGGTCTCCGGCATCGTGCCTTTCTACGCCTCATCCTCGGCCGCCATCGACGGGCTGGCCTTCATTCTTCAGGGGCCGACAGTACCCGGCAGCAGGATGGCGTTGCCGGCTACCGGCAACGCCGAAAAGACCGCATGGACGGTCAATTGGAATTCCGGAACGGTGCCCGACGGCAGCGTCTCCCTGTCGGCCGTGGCTTCGAAATCGGGACATGAGTCCGAGGGGGCGCCGCGCGCGTTCACGGTCGCCAACGGCGCTTCGGCCCCGGTGCAGCCTCCTCCGACCGCCACCGCGCCTCCGGCAGCGGCCACGACCTTCAAGGTGACCGTGGTCAATCCGGTGACCGGACAGATTTACGCCGGACAAGTGCCATTGGCCGCCGCCGTCGACGGCGGCACCGCGCTGAACGTGCGGTTCACCGTCGGTGCCGCGAGCGGCGGTGCCGTGGCGGACATCGACGCGCATTTCGATTCGAAGACCAAGCGCTGGGTGGCGCTCTGGAAGCCAGACGCCGCCGCAACCGGCACTTACGTCGTGACGGCGACGGCCCAAAATACCAGAGGCCAGACGGCGCAAAGCGAAAGGGTCAAAGTGCTTTTCGGCGCTTCTAGGCCGGGGGAGCCAGCCGCGCCCGGATCGCCGCCGTCGCCGCCGGAGGTGCCGAAGCCCGTCGTTTCGGGAGAAAAAGCGGCGCTCATCGTGAAAATCTCCTCGCCTGTCGCTTCGTCGGTATTGCGCGGACCGGCGGTACTTGCCGCAGACGCAGAGGGCGCGGCTGAAGTCGGTTTCGCCATCCGCCCGATCAAAGAAGGGGAGGCGACGACTCGACGCGCGGCCAGCGACGGAACGCGCTGGGTCGCTTATCTCGACACCACGGCAATTCCTGACGGCGATTACGAAATCGAAGCTTCGGCCGTCGACGCCGCCGGCAATCGCGCGGTCTCGCAGCGTCTGCCTTTCGGCGTGCGCAACGCGGGCGGCGGGGCGCCCGTGAGCAGGGTGGACGTCGTGCCTCCCGCGGCAGTAGTCGCTTCGGTGCTCGAACGGCCGCAAGGATCCGTCTCGCTTTCCGCCGATCCGCTGCCGCAGTCCGTTTCGGACGCGACCGACCAGCTCAATGCCGACTGCATCGCCAGGAAAGTTCCCGCCGAGAGGTGTTCCGAATGGTTGGCTCGGCAGTCGGAGCGGCAGGAATGCGCGGCCGCCGGCATCGTCACCAAGGAAGAGTGCCTTGCCTATCTGAAATCCAAGCGCGGCGGACAGGTGGCAGCCTGCGAAGGCCGCACCGACGAAGACTGCGCCAAAGTCGTGGCCATCGCCACCGCCGACCTGATCTTTGACGCCGACCTGCGCGCTTTGCGCGACGCTGCCTTGCAGAACGTGGGACGGGTGCTGCAAATGCCCCCGCGCGGCAAGCAGGCAGCAGGCGGCGGGGACATTCCTCCGGCGCCGCCCGGATTGGCAGACCTTTCGCCTTTCGCGGGAGAAGCGCCGGTGAACGTCGGCTTGCACGCCTCGCCCGGTTTCGGCACGACCGACGGCAACGTCGCCCATCAGAACCTGCCGGCCTTCGTAATGGTCGACACCGACGGTGACAACTTGCCGGACGACATCGAGCTCCGCCTGGGAACCGATCCGCGCAATCCCGATTCCGACGGCGACGGCTACAACGACGGCTTGGAAGTCGAACGCGGCTACAATCCGCTCGGTCCGGGGGCGCTTCTTGGGAACGTGACCTTGGCGCCGGTCGATCAGGCGGTCATCTCCGGCATTGCCATCGAGCAACCGACTGACGCGGGAACGGTCGCGCCTGACCTGAAGGTGGAGACGGCAGTCGCCCAAAAGGAAAAGGAAGGCACCTTCACCATCGGGGGCCGCGCCAAGCCGCACGACGTCGTGACGGTGTTCGTCTACAGCTACCTGCCGGTCGTGTTCACTACCGCCGCCAAGGACGACGGCACCTGGACCTACGATCTCGGAACGGGCCTGGCCGACGGGCAGCACGAGGCCTACGCGACCGTGACCGACGACACGGGAAAGATTTCCGCCAAGAGCGAACCGCTGTCGTTCTTCGTCTCCGGCGCGAAGGCCGTGACGCAGGATGAATTCTTCAATCCCTCCTCGTCGCCGCTTTCCGCCGCGGCGGTGGCGGCACCCAGCCAGGCGCTGCTCGGCTGGTACATCGGCGCAGTGGCGATGCTGATGGGCATCGCGCTGGTCGTCTCGTTCCTGCTGTTCATGCGGCCAAAAAAGAATCAGCCGCCTCCTCCGTCGCAATAGCCGATGTCCAGAGCAGCCAGATCATCAAAAACGCGCAGGTCGTCCGCCCTGTTTTTCCGGCGGACGATCTTGCGTTGGTTCGCGTCGCATGGACGTGACTTGCCTTGGCGCCGCACCCGCGATCCCTGGCGCATCCTGGTGTCCGAAATCATGCTGCAGCAGACGCAGGTGGATCGGGTGATTCCCAAGTATGAGGCCTTTCTGGCCAAGTGGCCGACGCCGGCGACCTTCGCCGATTCGAGCCTGGGCGACGCGCTTTCGACCTGGAGCGGGCTGGGCTACAACCGCCGCTGCAGGCATCTGCACCTTGCCGCCAAGGAAATCGTCGCGCGTCACGGTGGAGCGACGCCGACGGACGTCGAGGCGCTGTTGGCGTTGCCGGGCATCGGTCCTTATACCGCGCGCGCCGTCGCCTCGTTTTCCGCCAACGCCGACGTGGTGCTGTGGGACACCAATGTCCGGCGCATCGTCCTGCGTCACTTCTTCCGCGGAGAGTTTGCCGGACGGACTCCCGATGATGCCGAGCTGCATGCGGCGCTGGAGGCCGCCTTTCCCGAGGGTCGGTCGCGCGATTGGCATAACGCCCTGATGGACTTCGGGTCGGCCGTCTGCACGGGACGTTCGCCGTCCTGCGCCGCCTGTCCGCTGCGACGCACCTGCCTTGCTGCCCCGAAGTTCCTGGGCGGGCACGCTGCCAAAGTGCGGCTGGTGAAACCGCAGGCGCGATTCGAAGGTTCGCGACGTCAGGCTCGCGGCGCGATCCTGCGTGCGCTCGCCGCTGCGGGCAAGAAGGGCGCAGCCCTCAAGGAACTGCAGGCCGGATTGCGGGATCATGACGCCGGGGTGCTGATGGAGGCGTTGGTCAAAGAGGGGATGGCGGTACGGAAAGGCGCGAAGGCGTACCTTCCGTGACCCTGCCCCTTTCGCGTACATCTGGTATTCTGTAGCTGTACCTCTTCCCGTTGATGACGCTTATGAAGAAAGTCCGATTTATAGCCATTTTGCTGGCAGTTTGCCTCGCCGGATACCTGCTCGGCCGCGCCACGTCCACCGGCGACGTGCGCGGCATCGCCGGGGGCGTACACAAAGACATCCCGCTCTTTCCGGCTCCACCCAAGGCCGACCTGGCAATCAAGCCGGACGCGCCGCCGAAGCCGGACGTGAACGTCATCATCGAAACGCCCGAGGAAGGCACTCGTCCGCCCGGTCCGGCGTTCGAAGTCTCCGGCCGCGCCAAGGTCGGAGTGGAGAACGTACGTATCACCGTCACCGACAGCAACGGGAGCCCGCTGTACGACCAGGTGGCCGTCGTGGCCCCTGCCCCGGGCGGTCCCTTCGGCAGGTTCGTAGCCATCGTCAACTTGGTCAGCGCCCCGACCGCCCCCGTGACGCTCACCGTCACTCGTGACGCTGCGGCCAACGAGACCGTCACGCGCACGGTCCTTTACGGCCAGCCCGACCAGGTCGGCCTCAAGGTCTACTTCAAAAACGACGGCATGAATTCCGACAAGGCCTGCGAACTGGTCTTTCCGGTGGTCCGCACCGTTTCCGGAAAGATCGCCATCTACCGCGCGGCCATCGAGGCGCTGCTCGCGGGACCGAACGCCGATGAGGTGTCTGGCGGGTACGCTACCGCCATACCGGGCAGCGTCATCCTCAAATCGGTCGCTGCCGACAGCAGCGGCACCGTGACCGCCGATTTCAACGAACGGCTTTCCAACGGCGTGACCGGCACCTGTCGCATCGGTGCGCTGCGGGCGCAGATCGCGGCGACGCTCAAGCAGTTCCCCGAAGTCCACGACGTCATCATCTCGGTCAACGGCAGGTCCGAAAACGTCCTGCAGCCGTAACGGCTCACCCTCCTAAACCGCATCACCATGTCCAAGGTCACGCAGGCCATTCACGAGGGTTGGGAAGCGATTCTTCGTCGCGACATCGACGAGGCCGAGCATTTGTTTGCCGAAGCGACCGAAGCCGACCCGGAAGCCGCTGACGGTTGGAACGGCGTCGGTGCGGTGCATTTCGAAAAAGGGGAGCTGGAACGGTCGCTGGAGAGCTACGAGCGCGCCCTGAAAGCCGCCAAAAAGGCCCTTGGCGGCAAACTGCCGGCTCGCCTCGCCTGGGACGATCACGGCAAGCCGGCGCTGCGGGCGCTGCACGGCGTCGGACTCAACCGCTACCGCATGGGACATCTCGACGAGGCCGTCGAATCGTTCGAACAGCTGCTCGCGCTGAATCCGGAAGACAATCAGGGCGCGCACTTTCTCCTGCAGGACGCCAAAAAGAAGAAGTCACTTTGGAAAAAATAAGCCCACGATCGTATGAAGAAGTTCCTCTTCCTGCTGCTGGTGGCCGGCGGATCGGTGTTCGCCTACTTTTGGTACGTGAGGGGGATAAATCTTCTGCAGATGGAGGATGCCAACCCGCTGCCCTACTACGGCATCGCCATGCGTCTTCCTCCAAAGCAGGCCGACGGCAAGCGCGCCGCTACCGTCAATGTCGACGCCTATCAGTGGTATGCAGCCGCGTCGATGCTGAAGCCGAGGGTCAGCGCGGCGGTGGCGGCGATCGATTCGCATGTGTACGTCATGGGCGGCGTCGACGGTTTCGACCGCACTCTGGCTGACGTCGAAATGTACGACACCAAGAGCGACACTTGGACCAAGCTGCATCCGATGCCGCGCGCCACCGAGGACGCGGCCGTTGCTGTGGTCGACGGCAAGATCTACGTTTTCGGGGGGTTCCAGGGCTTGGCGGACAATCCCCTCGACAGCCTGCTGGTGTACGATCCGTCCACGGACGAATGGAAGCAGGGACATGATCTGCCGGCCGCCGTCGGCGGCGCCGCGGCCGTGGCGGTCGACGGAAAGATTCACCTGTTCGGCGGCAAGTCGCTCGGCACGGACGTGGACACCCACTCCGTCTATGACCCTGCGACCGACGGCTGGGAGAACTCCCTCGAGATGAACGTGGGGCGCGAGCGCGCCGACGCCCTGCTGGTCGGCCGTAAAATTTACCTTGTCGGCGGACGCCAGGGATCCTTGGTGTACAACCTGGATTCGGTCGAGGTGTATGACATCGACCGCAACACTTGGGACACGGTCAGCCTGATGCCGCGCAAGCGGAGCAATCACGTCGCCCTGCTGTTCCAAGGGAAGATTTACGTCTTCGGCGGCGAGGCGCCGACATTGACCTTTGGGGACGTCGACGTCTATGACGTCGCCGCAAACCGCTGGTCGACCATGAAGACGACGCTGCCGCATCCGCGCTACGGGCTTGGCGGCGCGGTGGTGGACGGCAAGTTCTTCCTGGTGGGCGGCGGCCAGCGGCCCGGCCTGTCCGTATCCGATTTCAACGAGGTGTTCGCCCCGCCGGCCGCTGGACTCGCTGCGGAAACCGCTCCCGCGCCTGCGCCGACCAACGTGAACGCGCCCGCGTCCAAGCCGGCCACGACAAAGAAGAAGCCCGCGACCGCTCCCAAAACGACCGCCCCCGCCCCATGAACGCGCTGACCGTTTCCCAATTCGTCGAGTTCCTGAACACCGCCCTGGCCACGGCGGTGTTTCCTGAAGGCGCCGTGATCGAAGGCGAGGTCGTGGAATACCGCATGTCCCAAGGCAAGTGGATCTGGTTCAAGCTGAAGGACGAGTCCGCCGTGGTGGACTGCTTCGCCACCGTCTGGCAGCTGCGGACGCCGCTGGAAGACGGCATGAAAGTGCGCGCCTACGGCATGCCCAAGGTGCACCCGAAGAGCGGCAAGTTCTCCGTGAACGTGGAACGGGTGGAGCTGGTGGGCGAGGGAGCCCTTCGCCGCGCTTTCGAGCTGCTCAAGAAGAAGCTGGAAGCCGAAGGCCTGTTCAGCGCCGCGCGCAAGCGCCTGTTGCCGCGCTTCCCGCGCAAGATCGGCCTTATCGCTTCTGCCGAATCCGCGGCGTACGGGGACTTCATGCGCATTCTCGGCAACCGCTGGGGCGGGTTGGAAATCGCCCTGGCCGACGTGTCGGTGCAGGGCCGCGATGCCGTGGCCGAAATCACCTCGGCTTTCCGCTGGTTCAACGCCCATCCTGACGCGGCCGAAGTGCTGGTGCTGACCCGCGGCGGCGGCTCGATGGAGGACCTGCAGGCGTTCAACTCCGAAGAAGTGGCCCGTGCGGTGTTCTCGTCGCTGCTTCCCGTCATCGTCGGCGTCGGTCACGAGCGCGACGAGTCCCTGGCCGACTATGCCGCCGACGTCCGCGCCTCCACGCCGTCCAACGCCGCCGAGCGGCTGGTCCCGGATCGCCGGGACATCCTGTCGTTCATCGACGGGGGAGTGCGCCGGATGGATGCCGGCATGCGCGGCGCGCTCGTCGGAAAGCAAGACGCCATCGAGTCCCTCGCCGGCAGAATCGAAGCCCACGCCCGCCGCGGCATCGACCGGTTCCGTCACCTCCTCAAGGATTTCGCCAACCGCTTCACCGGTTTCGAGGCGTCGTTCAGAGAGCGGGCAACCGCCATCCTGACGTTGAACGCCAGATTGGCGACCGGCGCCAAATACTGGATGTCGCATCTCACGCAGGAACTCGAGTCCCGGGAGCGCCTGCTGAAGTCGATGGACCCCAACCGACCGCTGCAGTTGGGTTACGCCCTGGTGAGGGGTCCCGACGGTCTTGTCACCGACGCTTCCAAAATAGAAATCGGCACCAAGGTGGAAATCGCGTTGAGAAGGGGAACTCTCGAAACCGAAGTGGTAGGAAAGAAGTAACGTCTTGCGCATATCGAACCGGGGGTGGCAGGGGGTGGGGGACCCCGTCAGCGCGGAGGTCGCCCGCAGGCGACCGAGCACTGCCGGGGGTGACCCCCTGACAGGACCCCCGGCCCGCATGGCAGCAACATCCTTATAAGTGATTAACTTGGTATCGCATGTCACCCAAATCCAAAGGAGAAAAATCCCCCGAAGGTTTCGACTTCGGCAAGTCCTACAAGGAGCTGGAAGAGATCGTCGACTGGTTCGAACAGGAAGAAGTCGATCTTGACGAGGGCCTCAAGAAGTTCGAGCGCGGCCTGCAGCTCGCCAAGGCCTGCAAATCGCGCCTCAAGGAGGTCGAGAACAAGGTCACGCAGATCAAGGCCAAGTTCGGCGAGCTGGAAGACGACAGGGAACAGTCCTCGCTCATCTAGCGGGCCGCCTCTCGTCAGGGGGTCGCTTTTGTGCTATACTGAAACGGATATGAAGACCGCCGTGGGCAAAGCTACGTTTTTGAGGCTGCTGGGCATAGTCGCCGGTTCCATGGTTTTCGCCATGGCCGTCCCCGTCGCTTATGACCCCTCCGCATTCAACATGCTTTTGCCGGTGGCGATTTTTACCGCCGCCCTGCTGGCGATAATGATCGTCAATGCCGCCGACCGCCGCGAAAAGCTGATGGAGGCCGTCCGTCTGGAGCTCAACAAGCTTCGCCGCATCTACCATCTCTCCAAGAACATCGCCGAGAACAACGGCAAGTACCGCACCTGGTTCACCGACATGCACGGTTTCATCTACGGCTACCTGTCGGGGTTTTCGGGCAAGGACTTTTCGGCTTACGACAAGTTCAACGGCGGTTTCCGCAAGGTCAGCTATCATATCTACACCATCCCCGACATGGACACCCGCAAGTGCGAGGTGCTCTTCCAGGACTTGCTCCACACCGCGGGTACGGTCGCCGAGGCGCGCCAGCAGATCAAGGAGCTGTGGGATAACCGCATGTCGGCGTTCGGCTGGACGGTCGTCGGACTTTCTTCGCTGGGATACGTCGTAGCCACGATTTTCGCCATGGACGACTGCCTGCAATGCAGGATAGTCAGCGGCATCTCCATCGCCGCGATGCTCCTGGCCCTCGATTACCTCCGTGATACCGATACCCTCTCGGGCGAAAAGAAGGCCTTGGCGGAGCGCTATGTGGCTAACGTCGGACGCCTTGAGCTGGGCCGCAGGCACGAGGAAGAATAAACTATGAAAAATCACGCGGGCGGAAACCGAAAGTCGGGACCGGGCTACCGCACGCCCAGCACTTTCCGTTTCGAGGTCCAGCGCCGGACCCGCAATCAGCAGGTGAAGAACAAATATTCCAACGACAATCATCCGTTCACCAAGAAAGCCTGATGAGGACATCGTCAGTCTTTTTTTAACGCCCACCGCACTATGCCACGCTCGCACGAAACCGTCGTCCTTTCCCTCGGCGGCTCGCTGATCGCCCCCAGGGAGGGGATAGACGTGGCGTTCCTGAAGGCCTTCGGGAACTTGGTGCGCCGCCACGTCAAGAAGGGCCGGCGCTTCGTGATCATCTGCGGCGGCGGCACCACCGCACGCAACTACCAGGGCGCGGCAGAGAAGGTCACCAAGCTCACTCGCGACGATTTGGACTGGCTGGGCATCCATGCCACGCGCCTCAATGCGCACCTGCTGCGCACGGTGTTCCGCAACCTGGCCCATCCGCGCATCATCACCGACCCGCACGAGGACATGGCTTCGCGCCGGCCGGTCATCATCGGCGCAGGCTGGCGTCCGGGCTGCTCGACCGACTACGATGCGGTGCTCCTGGCCAAGCGCTACGACGCCACGCGACTCATCAACCTTTCAAACATCGCCTACGTCTACGACAAGGACCCCCGCAAGCATGCCGACGCCGTTGCCCTGCCGTCGCTCACTTGGAAGGAGTTCCGCAAGCGCTTCGGTTCGCGCTGGCACCCGGGACTCAACAGCCCCTTCGACCCCGTAGCCTCGAAGGAAGCCGAACGTATCGGCTTGACCGTGGTCATCGCAGAGGGCCGTGACATCGCCAACCTGGATCGGATGCTGGAAGGGAAGCCGTTCAAGGGGACGATGGTCGGCTGAATCGCGTTGACGAAACCGCCGCCCGTTGTTAAAAAAGACGGGTATGCATGACGCCTCCAAGAAGAAACTGCTTTCCGCCGCCGTTCCGGTCGGACTCGCCCTGGTCATCATCGCCGTCATGGGCTTCATCATGTCCCGTGACGCCCAAAAGCTGATGGTTCGCGCCTCGGACAAGCCGCCGGCGATTGATTTCAGCTGGTCGCCTGCCGGCCCGGTCTCGCTGGCCGAAATGAAGGGCATGCTCAAGATCGCCGATGACTACGGTTTGGACTTCACCACCTATCACATGAAGCTGGTGGAGCTTGATCGTGACATCGACCTTCCCATTCCGGGCCTGATCGGCAAGGAATACGAGCAACCGATCTCGTTCTCGCTGATTGCCAACGACCCCAAGCTGATCGGCCTGAACCGCCTGACGGTCGTCACGTCCATCGCCGACGACCGCGGGCAGAGGACGGAACTGACGCGCGTCATCGACCTTCGCCAGGACGTCTCCATTAATCCCAAGTAAAGAAAAAAGCCCTCGCAAGCGCGAGGGCTTTCCGTTTCAGGCGGGTTCGTCGTTGGCGGCATCTTCGCGCTCGGCGGCCGCGAGCCGATGCTCCAGGCCGGCCAGCTCGTTGCCGGCTGCTTTGCGTCGCAGGACGATGTGCGGGCGCACGTGCACGGTCTTGGTGCGCGTGTCTTCGCCTTCCGCATCCTTGCGGCGCGGCGGACGACGCCAGTGGCCTGGCTTGATGTGCGCCGGGAGGTCGCTGCCGCCGCCCAGCATGCCGATGCCCAGGAACATCCTGCGATGCTCGGAGGTAAGCGGCTTGTCGGTGCTGACGACGGCGTATTCGGCACCGTGCAGTACGGGATCAGGACAAGCCTTCCAAGGTGACACCAGCGCGGTGTCTTTCGGCAGCGTGTCCAGGTACAGGCACAGGCCGATGACCAGGCGAGCCGCCTGATCCCATTCGGGGTGGGTGCCGCCGCAGCCGCACAGTTTCCCGTGCTGCTTCTGCATCAGGTCGTCGATCGAGTCGGTCACCGGGAGGTCGGCGATGCCGTCTTCAAACAGGCCGAAGTTCGAGAGGCTGCCTGCATGGACGCGCTGCCGTGCCGCCTTGAATTCGGCGTCTAGTGTCGGCCAGCGCTTTTCTGCCAGCGCCTTTTCCATGCGCGCCCTCGTGCCTGGTTCAAGCGGAGCGCGTTCCAATCTCTTGGAGAGCAGCCGGAAGCTGATCAGCGTCCTGGGTTCGCCGCCACCGGGGTCGGCGAGACAAATGCCGTTTACCAAAATGGCATCGATAGGTGCGCCGGTCTTGTCGATGATGGGCTCCTCAAGTCCCACCACAAAGGCACCGGACGGCCAGGGAATTCCAGACCAGGTGACGCCCTTGAGGGAAGTCGCGTTGAGCAGCGCCTGCAAGTCGCGGGACAGGCGATAGCCGCGGCGCGACTCCGTCATCCATGACGCGACGTGCACCGGAATCATGACCCGCGTGGCGCCGACCGCCTCTATCAGGGTATCTTCCGGCTGCAGATAAGGCGCTAAATGGTCGAGGCTCCCTGTGGCCTTGGCATGGACTTCGGTCCGCAGCTGTCGGTTGTTCTTAACGACCCAGTCCAGCGGACTGGGCGGAATGCCGCCGGTCCTTGCGTTCAGCGCCTTTCGCATGCCGTACAGGAAAATGCAGTCCTCCCAAATGCGAAGCATCTGGCTGACGCGGGCGAGCTGTTTCATCGGATTCTCCTCTGAAATGAGCGGTTTTCTTGCACGATGCCCACCGGCATCGACGCTCTTTTGTAGCAGCGTTTGGGCTTTCGGTCAACATGCGGCGTTTATCCACCCTTGTCGGCACCAGCACCTTGACGGTTATGGGCGGTTCATATACAGTACCGGCACAACCGAATTGCCTAAGACAATGGGTCCCGAAAAGGGTTAAGTGCTCGCGAAAGCGGGCGGCCTATCGAGGTAACAGCCTTTGATTTTCCCCGTAAACGGGCGAAAACGCATTGGAACCCATTGTCTGCGGCCATACGGCGTGCAGATGTTTTGTTTTAAAGGTCGATTTGGAGGAATCAACGTAAAAGGAGAATCCCACTATGGCCAAGTCTCGTGCAAAGAAGCAATCAGAAGTTCAGGAGTTCGTTGAAGGTTTCACCAAGTCGAACGCGGTCGTCTTCGCGGACTTGTCAGGACTCAAGGTGAACGACGCCTCGTCGTTCCGCCGCACCGCCAAGAAGGAGGACGTCGCCATCAACACGGCGAAGAAGACCCTTCTGAAGATCGCCCTCAAGGAAGCTGCCGTGACGGCAGTCGACACCAAGGACCTCGGCGGCTCGGTCTCGATGCTCTTCGGCTTCGGCGACGCCGTCGCTCCCGCCAAGGTGCTCGAGGAGTTCCGCAAGGATCACGCCAACGTCAAAGTGCTCGGCGGCATCCTCGAAGGAAAGTGGATGACCACCCAGCAGGTCCAGGCGCTCGCCAAGCTTCCTTCGAAGCAGCAGCTGCTGGGACAGCTCGTCGGTACGCTCAACGCGCCGGTCTCCGGCTTCGTCAACGTGCTCGCCGGCAACCTCCGCGGTCTCGTCACCGTTCTCAATGCGGTCAAGGAAGCCAAGGCTTAATACTCAACTGTTGTTAAACTACCCACCACTACTATGTCGGAAATGAAGAACGTGGAGGTCCCGGCCAAGTTCAAGGACCTCGTCGAGTCGATCGAAAAGATGACCGTCCTTGATCTCGCCGAGCTCGTGAAGCTCCTCGAGGACAAGTTCGGCGTCTCCGCCGCCGCTCCTGCCATGATGATGGCCGCCCCGGCCGTCGGCGGTGCAGCTGCCGCCGCCGAAGAGAAGACCTCTTTCGACGTTGAGCTCACCGATGCCGGCGCCAACAAGATCGGCGTCATCAAGGCGGTCCGCGAACTGACCCAGCTCGGCCTCAAGGAGGCCAAGGACATGGTCGACGGCGCCCCCAAGATGGTCAAGGAAGGCGTCGCCAAGGCCGATGCCGACACCATGAAGAAGAAGCTCGAAGAGGCCGGCGCCAAGGTTACCCTCAAGTAACCGGCGCAACCGAAAAGACCGCTCGCAAGGGGCGGTCTTTTTTTGCGGCTATGCGATGTGAGGGCCAGCGGCGCAGCCGCGAGGCGGCCCCGCCCGCAGGGGTACAGAATATTTTTTAGCCTGCGGGCCAAAAAATTTCCTCTACCTCGCGCGAAATCCGGCTGCGGCCGGATTTCGCGCTGCGGTAAGCCCCCTGCGGGCGGGGCCGCCTCGCGGCTGCGCCGCTGGCGTGGCAGATGCAGGGGCTCAAATTGACCGGGCTGGCGGACGTGGTACTGTTGCGGCGTTGTTCATTTCGTTACACGAAAAAGAGGTGCGACGATGTCGCGGATTGTTGGCGTGGATTGCGGCACTTCTTTGCGGAAGTATGCTTGGCGCGGCGACGACGGGAAGCTGCAGTTTCGGACCTGTTTCGGCGACGCGCGGGAAGAGCAGCTGCTCAAGGAGCTGATCGGCGGGTGCTGCGTCACGGCGCAGCTGGTCGGGATAGGTGAGCGGCCCACGGCCGACTGCGTCATTTATCGCACGGCGACCGGAGATGTCATCGACGACGAGGTGCGGTTGCAGGCCGAGGGCGTGCGGCAGCTGCTCAAGGAGCAGGGGATGCCGCACGACGAATTCTTGGTCGCGTCGGTCGGGACGGGAACGTCTTACGCCGTTTTTGCCGACGGAAAGGCGGAGAAACTGCCGTTCGGAAATCCGATCGGCGGCGGGTTCATTTCCGGACTCTCTCGGGGTGCGCCGCACTGGGTGATGGCCGATCTGGCGGCCAAGTCCATGGGCGATTCGCTCGATCTGCTGTATAAGCACGTCTTTCCCGAGAAGGAAGGGAGCGCAGAAGGCGAATTCGTCATTTCGCATTTCGCGCGCAAAGTCGAAAAGCGCACCGCCGAACAGTACTACGCCAGCGTGCTGAACACCGTCGCCGTGGCGGTGGCGCGCGACCTGCTGATGTATCGCGCGTCGCGTCCGCTGCCGCAGCAGGTGGCGTTCATAGGCACGTGCGTCAGCATGATGCGGCCGCTGGCGCTGCTGCTGCAGGCGTACGCGGCGGGAATCGGGTTCACCCCGACGGTGCCCGTCAGCGGGGAATATTCGGCGGCGATCGGCGCCTTGCTTTCGGCGGAGGCGGAACGTGCCGCCGAGCAGGGCGGAGACATCGGCGAACGCTGACGCAGAACGAAAGGACCGGCTCTTGTGAGCCGGTCCGTTTTCATTCCGCGGCTTACTTCACGTCCGGAAGTGCGAAGCGGAGCACTTGATTTCCCTTGGTGACGTAGGCGACGGTGCCCTTGTCGTCGATGGTGAAGTCGGTGGCGCCGTTCATGGCCTCGTTGACGTATTGGGCCACCAGCGTGCCGACGTGCTTGTCGTAACGGAGGATGCGGGCGGGATTGGTGTCGAGCACGAACAGGTCGGCGTCAGGCGCGGTGCGGATGCGCACTGCCGACGTGACCGGCGGGTCCGCTGCCGAGACGTCGAACGGGGATTGCAGGCCCTTGACCACGTGGACGATGCTGCCGTCCTTGTTGAGCACCCAGACCGCGCCGTCGATCGCCATGGAGACGCCGCGGCTCAAGTCGGTGCCGTCCTTGAGATAGAACTGCGGTTTGCCGAAATCCTTGGATTCGGCCAGATGCCGGGTGATGCGGTTATGGCTGGCGTCGAGGACGTACAGGCGGGAGTTGTAGATTCCGGCATCGGCAGGATCGGTCTGCGAGGAGGCGAAGTCGACGGGCACGTCGTTCTTTTTTCCGGCCAGGGTGATGCGAGCGCCCGCGCCGGCGGAAGTCGCCACGTACACGTCCTTGCCCTGCGCGATGAACACGGCGGGGGAAGCGCCTCCGGGGACGTCACCTGCCTTTTCGGCAGTGCCGCCGCTGGTCGCCAGGCGGTACACCTCGCCGGCCGATGAGGCCACCCAGAGGGTGTCGTCGGCGGAAGTCATTTTGGCCAATGATGCGGCGCCCGCCGCGGAAGTGATGCTGGCGAGGATGTCGGGCTGGCCGACTTTGACTTCGCGGCGCAGGCTGTCATGCGCGGCGGCGATTTTCTTCGTCAGCGCCTCCTTGGCGTCTTTTTCGGAAGGTTTTGCGTCGGGGAGCACGGCGACGGCGGACGTGGCGTCTGCCAGCAGGGAAGCCGCGCGGGATTCGTCATGGTAGATGGCGCTGGCTTCGGCCGAATCGATCTTCTGTTGGATGGCCGTGAGCTGCTGTTCGTACGCGGCGAACCGGTCTTCCTTGGCCTTGTTCCACGAAGACGTCATCAAGCCTGCCTTGGCAACGAATATCATCAGCAGCGCAGCCAGCAGCAGGGCCCTGCTCGGCTTGTTCAACGAGTTGAACCTGTCGACCATTCGGTTCATGAAACCGTCGGTGTTCTGCCGCACGGCCGCGATTTTTGCCGATCGTTTTTCCCTGCTGAACATCGCCAACAGGAACGAGCCGATGCCCGACAGCAGCGCCAGCAGTCCTTTTGCCGAGGCTTTCAGCGCTTTGGCGGCCATTTCCAGCACGGAACCGACCAGCGTGCGCTCGGACGGTTGGATCGGAGCAGGGACGCGGAGCGATGCGGGCTTCTCTGGCGCACGCGAGTCGCTTGGTGCCTGCGTCGCGGGTTTTTTCTGCTGCTGGGCGGGTGCCGGTTTGCCGTCCTCGCGGCGGAGCATGCCATTCATCTTTTTGCCGATGCCATTCATCAACGACGGGGCCATGGTCTCGCCGGTTTCCGATTGCGTGCGCAGCAGTTGCGCCATTGAGGCGCTGGTCTTGGAGCCCGCGGCGCGCTGTGCGGCCGGCGAGAGCGACGGATCGTTTTCGAGGTAACGGATTTCGGCGACGTCGAGCACCAGCAGGGCCATGGTGAGCATCCGGTCGCGAGGCGAAAGCAGGCGATTCAGCCGCGAGGTCGCCTCGGCGGGCTCATGTCCGAGAATGGCGGCGGTCAGCGCGTCGTCGCCGAGGTGATGGCGCAGGTCGTCAGATGCGACAAGCAGGCGGTCGCGCTTGCCAAGGCGGCCGGCGATGATGCTGCCGAAGCAGCGGCGCGCATAGACCGTCTTGTACGACGCTTGCTCCGCAGAGCCGTCATCGACCAAGTCGAAAATCCGGGCGGCGTCGTTAGGAAGCGGATGGAACAGGAGCATCGAGGGTCCGCCCCAGGTGGAGGCGACCATGTCGTGATCCTTGATGGACACGATAGCGGCGCTGACCCTTTCGGGGTCGATGTCCAGGCCGTATTCGCCAAACAGCCGGTTCAGGG
Organism: uncultured Gammaproteobacteria bacterium; assembly: GCA_964491475.1. GTDB lineage: Bacteria > Patescibacteriota > Patescibacteriia > SG8-24 > SG8-24 > JAHFIW01. The sequence goes on from CAZBFO010000002.1 coordinate 333,912, forward strand.
CGTGGTTTGTGCGGCTGATTGCCGCTTCGAAAAGCTGGTCCTGCGGAGCGTCGCCGGAAAGCCGGCGTACCGCCTCGGCCGCACCGCGGGTGAAGGCGTCTTCGAGGTGCGCGGCCAATGCTTCGGCGTGACGGCCGTTGGCGTCGGCGGCGATGATGCCGTATGCGCGGCCGAAACGCTCCGTCGTTTCGCGGTCAAAATCCAAACGGAGAGCGTGAACGAAAGTCGCTCCCTTCTTGGCGTCCCAGCGGACGAGGTGGCTCATTCGTGCTTCCGTCAGTGACATACGTAGCGCTACTTTTCCACACTCTTAAGGATAGCTTATTCTTCGGCAAAAGGCATCGGTTCGGCGGTCCAAAACGGCCGTTGTTGACCGCCGCATACTGGGGGATTATACTACACGAGAACTTAAAGGGGTACTGCAGTTTGCGGCCCCGGTGTGGACACCGACATGCTTGAACAGCTTTTTGGTTCAAAGACGCGAGTCCGACTGCTTCGGCTCTTCCTGAACAACGCCAAAGGAGCGTTCTTCGTGCGCGAGCTGTCCCGCAAAATCGGCGCCCAGATCAACGCCATCCGCAATGAGCTCGAGAACCTGGTCGACATGGGCATCATTTCGGTGGTCACCGACGTCGATGATTCCGAGGACGAGACCAAGGGCCGCGCCAAGAACCGTCGTTCCGTGCAGCAGCGCAAGTACTACCGCCTCAACCAGGACTCCCTCCTGTATCCCGAGCTGCGCGCCCTGTTCATGAAGTCGCAGGTGATGCTTGAAAAGGACTTCGTGCGCAAGCTGGCCTCCGCCGGCACCATCAACTACCTGGCACTCACGGGCTTCTTCGTCAGCGAGGAACCGCTGCCCACCGACATGCTCATCGTCGGCAAGCTCAACGCCGACAAGCTGGCCAGCGTCATTCGCAACTTCGAGCGCGAAATCGGCCGCGAGGTCAACTACACGCTCTTCACCCCCCAGGAATTCCGCTACCGCCGCGACGTCACCGACCGCTTCCTCTACAGCATCCTGGAATCGCGCAAGCTGGTGGTCGTCGACACCATGTCCGACCGCGTCGGCATTCCGGCGTAACACGGGAAGGCGCGGCACTCTGTGCCCTCGTATTTTATGTTGCTTTATCTCGATCTCCGCCGCGACGAAGTGACGCTTGCCGCCGTCGACGCCAGGGGCGCCAAGTGGCTCGTCGTGCCCGGCGACAACATGATCGGCCGCGCGCTCGACAAGGCCAAGAAACCGTTCGGTCTGCTCCGCAAGAAGCCGACCGGCGTGGTGCTGGCCATGAACGCGCCGGGCGCGGTGCGGAACGTTTCTTGGAGCGGCGTTCGCCAAGGCGTGGCCACGGCAAACTCCCTGGCCTTCGCCTGGGGCGTGCCGGTCGCCGCCGTCGGCATCTGCGGCGACGAGTCGCGCCAAGCGCTTGCCGAGATGGCGCGCAGGGCTGCCGACGGCGCCAAGCTTGGCGAATGGGTCGGTGCGGTATACAGCGGCGAGCCGACCATTACCAAGTCGAAAAACGAATTATGAAAGACCGGACGTTTGTCCGGTCTTTTTTGCCCTACGACTTCGTCGCCTTCATCAAGAAGGCCGGGAAGAGGTTAAGCAGTTCGAACTCCAGGTGCACCGGTCCGAACGCCTCTTTCATGTACGGCATCATCAGCGGCGAGTACTGGTGGAAGATGACGAAGGTGCCTCCGGGGCGGAGCATCTTCTTGGCCGACGCCACCACCGAGCGGCGCTCGTCTTTGGAAAGATAAGTGAAAGGGATACTGGCGATGACAGCATCGGCGTTGCCGACTGCTTCCGGCAGGTGCTTTTCCAAGTCCTGCGCCACGCCCTCGATTATGGTCAGCCGAGAATCGGTAATCTTGCGCAGGTCCGCGACGAAATGCGGATTGCGCTCGATGGCGATGACCCTGGCGTTCTGGCCCATCTTGGCCAGCACGGCCATGGTAGAAACCCCGTCGCCAGGACCAAGCTCGACCACCAGCTTGGCGCCAGCCAGATCCATCTGGCGGCACAGGCGCTTCATCAGGAAGCCGAGGCTGGGACTGACGGCCGCGACATGCGGGTCGCCCAGCCATTTTCGAACGTAAGACGTGGGTTTGGCAGCAGAAGATGTTGAGGGCATAAGAGGGAGATGACCGGAGTGTAGCGGAAGCCTCGTTTGCCGTCGAGCCTTTGAGCCTGTGTTTTCCGAATGCGGCGCGGTACACTGCAGCCATGTCCTGGTTCTACCAGCCCAAACGACCCGTGGCCACCAAGCGAAACGGCACCATGATGCTGTCACGCTTCCTTGGCGTCTGGACGCTGTGGGGACATGACGGCACCCATCAGGCGTCGCAGTACATGAACGTGGTGTGGAGCAAGATCGTGCGTCATCTGCGTCGTGAATACGGCGAATTCGAACCGCGCCGATGCCTGATTTTGGGCGTGGCCATGGGCGCCACCTTCGGCATCGTCCAAAAGGCCTGGCCCGACGCCGACGTCGTCGGCATCGATTGGGAGCCGGATCTCTTCGCGCTCGGAAAAAAGCTCGGCATCTTCCGTCCCGGCCCGCGCCTGACGTTCGTCGAGGGCGATGCCGCCGTCGAGGTGCCGAAACTCGAAGGTAAGTTCGACTTGGTCATCGTCGACCTTTTCAACGGCCATCGCGTGGCCGATGTCGTCGCGCAAAACGGCTTCCGTGCGGCACTGACGGATCATTTGGCCGAAGGGGGCGTATTGGCGCTGAACTGCTACGACCAGCGACAGTTCCTCGAAGAGTGGCCGCCGCAGCTCCGTCAGCCGACGCTCGTCCGGCACGAGGCCAACACCATCGGCATCTTCGGTTCCTCGGAGCGAACCTAGGAGCGTCGGGACCATTGATAGTACGGGGGATTGCTGCTATGGTGACCAGCGACGCGCAGGGCGTTTTTTCTATGGAAGACAGCCCTCAATCAAGCCAAAATCAGCCGATGGTCCGCAGCGACGAAGAAGGCCGTCGGCGCATCGGCAACCGTGCCTACCGCCTCTTGGAAATGATCCCGGGCACCGCCGTCTGGGCGACGTTGGTCGTGGCGGTACTTTTGTCGTTCCTGTATCCGATCGTCGCCATCTATTTCATCATCGTCTTCGACCTGTTCTGGCTGTTCCGCGTCTGCTACTTCGTCATCTTCCTGATGACTTCGTGGCGGCGCTATCAGCGCGACATCCGTACCGACTGGACCTCGCTTGCGACAGGTCACCCGCGCTACGGTCAGATGCACCACCTGATCTTCATGCCCACCTACAAGGAGGACGTGGAAATCATCCGCCAGGCGTTCCGCAGCATCGCCTACTCGTCCTACCCGGGAATGAAGGAACGGTTCATCGTGGTGCTGGCGGGCGAGGAACGCGCCAAGGAGCAGTTCATGGCCACCGCTGCGGAAATCGAAAAGGAGTTCGCCGCCGGCTTTTTGAAGCTGCTCGTGACCGTGCACCCCAAGGACTTGCCGAACGAGATGCCGGGCAAGGGTTCGAACATCAACTGGGCCGGCCATCGCGCCAAGGAGCTCGTCGATCAGCTGGGCCTTCCGTACGAGAACGTCATCGTCTCTTCTTTTGACGTGGACACGCAGGTGCATCCGCAGTACTTCTCCTGCCTCACCTTCAAGTACCTGACGCATCCCCACCCGACGCGCTCGTCGTTCCAGCCCATCGCGCTGTACAACAACAACATGTGGGACGCGCCCGCGCTGATACGCGTGGCCGCCTTCGGCACCACCTTCTGGCTGATGACCGAGCTGACCCGTCCCGAGCGCCTGTTCACCTTCTCGTCGCACAGCATGTCGTTCAAGGCGCTGGTCGACGTCGGTTTCTGGCAGAAGGACATCGTCACCGAAGACTCGCGCATTTTCCTGCAATGCCTCCTCAAGTATGACGGCGACTATTCCGTGACGCCGATGCACGTGCCGGTCTCGATGGACACGGTCATGGCCGACACCTGGAGCCGCAGCCTCAAGAACCTGTACCTGCAGCAGCGGCGCTGGGCCTGGGGAGTGGAGCACTTCCCGTACCTGATGAGCCGCTTCTGGAAGAACAAGACCTTCCCGCTCCGCAAGAAGATATTCCACGTGTGGACCTTGTCGGAAGGCATGTATACTTGGGCCACCGCCCCGCTGATGATTTTCATTCTCGGCTACCTGCCCTTCTGGGTGGCGCCGGAAGCCATTCGTACCTCGGTGTTCTTCCAGAACACGCCGCACACCCTGGAACGGCTGATGCAGTTCGCCATGATCGGCGGCTTTACCTCGGCGGCGTTGAGCTTCACGCTGCTGCCGTCGCGGCCGCAGCACAAGCGGAGCCACGACATGCTGGTGATGCTGCTGCAATGGCTGCTGGTGCCCATCACCTTCATCGGTTTCGGCTCTTTTCCGGCTATAGATGCGCAGACCAAGCTCATGCTCGGAAAATATCTCGGCTTTAACGTCACGGAAAAGAAGCGCAAGACCTGATATGCATGTCGTCATCTCCATCGTCGCCTGGAACAGCATGAAGTACCTGCCGGAAGCGCTCGGTTCGCTTGATACGCAGACGTATCGCGACTTCACGCTGGTCGTGGTGGACAATGCCTCGGCAGACGGGGTCGAGGAATACGTGCGCGGCCACCATCCGCGCGCCGCCATCATCCGCAACACCAAGAACCTCGGCTTCGCCCGCGCCCACAACCAGGCCATCGCCTACGCCAGGGCGCGCATCGCGCCCGAACGCGGCGACTTGCTGATGCTGGTGATGAATCCCGACGCGGTGCTCGAACCGACCTTCCTCGAGGAGGCCGTGCGCACCATGACGCTGCATCCCGAGGCGGGAAGCGTGTCGGGCAAGCTGCTGCGCATGCGGCATTCGACGGACGAGATGGCCACCGGCGGCGAGAAAACCTCCGTCATCGACTCGGCCGGCCTGCGCATCCGCAAGACGCGCCGCATGGACGACCGCGGGGCAGGGGAGCAGGACGGCTCCGATTACGGCAAGGCCCGCGAGATTTTCGGCCCGTCCGGCGCCTTGGGCCTTTACCGCCTGTCCGCATTGGAGTCGGTAGCCTTTCCCGTCGGCAAGAACGGCGGCAACCGCGAGGAATACTTCGATGAGGATTTTTTCGCCTACAAGGAAGACCTCGATTTGGCTTGGCGCCTGCGCCTGGCCGGTTGGAGCTCTTTGTTTGAGCCGCGCGCCCTGGCCTACCACTACCGCACGGCCCGCGGCAAGGACAAGGCGTCGTACTTTTCGCTCGGCAAGAACCGCCGCGGACGTTCGCCTTTCGTGAAGTTCCTGTCGTACCGCAACCACTGGCTGGTGCTCACCAAAAACGACCACTTCGTGAACCGCCTGATTGACTTGCCGCGCATCGCGTGGTATGAGACGGGAAAGTTCCTGTATGCCCTGCTGCTCGAACCGAGCACGTTGAAGTCCATTCCTTCGGCGCTGGCCCTGTGGCCGAAGATGCGCCGCAAGCGCGCCTTCATCATGAAGTCGGCCCGAGTCTCGGCCAAGGACATTCGAAAATGGTTTGCCTGAACATGGACCTGTCGATCATCATCCTCAACTACAAGAGCCGCGGACTGGTGCGCCAGTGCGTAAAGACCATCGAGCTGTACGCTCCCAAGCGTTCATACGAAGTCATCGTCGTGGACAACGACTCCAAGGACGGCACGGCAGAAATGCTCGCCGCGTATTTTCCTGCCGAAAAGTTTCCGCACGTGCGCTTCATCCAGACCGGCGCCAACCTCGGTTTCGCCGCCGGCAACAACGTCGGCATCCGGGCCTCGAGCGGCAAGTACGTCATGATCATGAATCCGGACATCACCGTGCGCCCGGGCTCGATTGACGAGATGCTGCGCTTCATGGACGCGCACCAGGACGTCGGCGTGGCCGGTCCCAAGCTGGTCCATCCGGACGGCTCGATCGACCATTCCTGCTACCGCTTTCCCACGCCGGCCATTCCGGTGTATCGCCGCACGCCGCTCGGCAAGCTGCCGATGGGCAGGCGCGCCGTGGCCGACTACCTGATGGAGGACTACGACCATGAGACCACCTGCGACGTCGATTGGCTGCTGGGCGCCGTGCTGACCGTGCGCCGCGCGGCGCTCGACGCCGTCGGCCTGCTCGACGAGCAGTACTTCCTCTACTTCGAGGACACCGACTGGTGCCGCCGTTTCTGGAACGCCGGTTGGCGCGTGGTGTATCACACCGGCGCGAACATGGTACACTTCCACGAGAGGCTCTCCGCGCAGGGGAGCTGGATCACCTCGCCGTTCCGCAAGTCCACGCGCATCCACATCGAGAGCTGCCTGAAGTACTTCAGGAAGTGGAACGCCGCAAACGACAAGGCGGCGCTGCGGCTGGCGAAGGAAAAACAAACGGCATGAGGCGGCGGGGTACCCGTGCCTCGTGCGCGACGCGCCCGTCCCATGCCCCACCATCATCACAATTTTCTCACGGCCGGATCGACGAAGCCCCGCCGCATGCACCCCGCCGTGCGCGGTACGGTCATCGCCTTCGTGATTCTGGCTGCCGTCGTCGGCGTCACGGTGCTGCTCGTGGCGCCGTTTTGGTACGTGAGCGAGCGCGTGTATTCGCGCGCCGAACAAGGCAAGCGCGAGCTGGACGCGGCGCAGAGGCTGGCCGGCGGCTTGCGTTTCGCCGAGGCCGCCAAGCAAGTCGCGGCGGCCGAGCAGGACTTCGCCGCCGCGCAAGCGGAACTGTCGCGCCTGCAGCCGCTGACGGGCCTGCCGTTCATCGGGCCGCACGTCGTCGCCGGCGACCGGCTGCTGGCTTCGGGCATCGCCGCATCGCATGCGGTGGGCGACGTGCTCGGCGTCGCGGACGCCATGACCGCCACCTTGGCCGAGACTGAAGGCTTGAGCGGCGCGCTCACGGGATCGCTGCCCGATGCCGCCAAGCTGTTCAAGGACTTGGCCCCCGAGCAGAAACGCAAGGTGCTGGCCGCCTTTGCCGGCGGCGTGCCGGCGATGCGCGACGCATTGGAAAAAATCGACGCGTCCATCTCGTCCTTTGACGACATCCCGCAGGACGACATCGCCGCTTCGGTTTCCGCCGCGCTGCAGCCCATGCGTCCCAAGCTGGTCGCCATCCGTGACGCGCTGTCGCTGCTGTTGCCCGTCGCCGAGAAGGCGCCGGCGGTGCTCGGCTATCCCGAAGCGCGCCATTACCTGTTCTTCTTCCAGAACGACACCGAGCTGCGTCCGACGGGAGGATTCCTCGGCGTGTACGGCCTGGCGACCGTGAAGGATGCCGATCTGGCCGACATCGCCACCGATGACGTCTACTCCCTCGACGGCCCGGCGGATGCCGGACCGCGGCCGGCGCCGCCCGCGCCCGTCCAGAAGTACCTCGGCGTGTCCAAGTGGTTCCTGCGCGACGCCAACTGGTCGCCGGACTTCGTGACGTCCTCCAGGCAGATGGCGCAGTTCTTCGCCCAGGAGTATGCCGCGGCCAGGAAGGCCGACGCGCCGCCCATCGACGGCATGTTCACCGTCGACACCGAAGTCGCGCGCGACCTGCTGCGCATCACCGGCCCGATCGTCGTGCAGGGCAAGACCTTCAACGCCGATAACGTGGTCGACGAGCTGGAGTTCGCCGTCGAGAAGGGCTTCGTGAAGGAAGGCGTGGCCTACGAGGCGCGCAAGGGCATCGTCGGCGAGCTGGTGAAAGAGGTGATCGGCCGGCTGGAGTCGATGCCGCTGGAAAAACTGCTCGGCGCGCTCGACGTCGTCAAGCGCAACCTCCAGGAAAAGCACATCCTGCTGGCGATGCGCGATTCCGATCTCGAAGGCTCCATTCTCGACAGGCGCTGGGGCGGCAAGCTTCTGCCCGTGCAGGCCGATTACCTGTCGGTCATCGACGCCAACCTGGCGAGCCTCAAGACCGACCCTTCGGTGCAGCACGCCATCAAGTATTCGATCGCCGTGCAGAAAGACGGCACGCATGTCGGCACCGTGGCCGTCACGTACGCGCACAAGGGGCATTTCGACTGGAAGACCACGCGCTACCGCACTTATGCGCGTGTCTACGTGCCCTTCGGTTCGCGCTTTCTGGGCGTCAGCGGCGCCATGGAGAACGACAAGATCAAGGATCCCGGTCGCCATGCCGGCAGGGCCGACGTGATCGCCGATGACTTGCAGCGCACCAGCTTCGGCGCATTCATCTCCATCGAGCCGGGGGAGACCAAGACCCTTTCCTTCACCTTCGCCCTGTCGCCAAGCGTCGAGAACGCCATCAAAAACGGCAGCTATCGCTTGGACGTGGAAAAACAGCCGGGCACCGTCGCGCATAGTTTGACGCTAGACCTCGACTTTGGTAAGAAAGTGACGTCTGCGGAGCCCCAGGAACCCAGGAATCATTGGGGCGACACGCACTATCAGGCGGACACCGACCTCCGTCTCGACCGCGCTTTTACCGTCGGGTTCTAAGGGACTCCCGTTTCATGTTCATCCCGAAAATCGGCATCGACCTGGGCACCACCACGGTGCTCGTCTACGTTCCCAAACGGGGGGTCATCATCAATGAGCCCTCCGTTGTTGCCGTTTCCGCCTTGGACAACAAGGTGCTGGCCGTCGGCAAGGAAGCCAAGGACATGCTCGGCCGCACGCCCGACACCATCATCGCGCACCGTCCGCTCAAGGACGGCGTCATCGCCAACTACCGCATGACCGAAGCGATGCTGCGCTACTTCATCAACAAGGCGCTCGGCGGCGCGCGCCTGTTCCGCCCCGAAGTCATGGTCGCCGTTCCCGGCGGCATCACTTCCACCGAACGCCGCGCGGTCAACGACGCCACCATCCGCGCCGGCGCCCGTGCCGCCTACATCATCAAGGAGCCGATCGTCGCCGCCATCGGCGCCGACATCCCGATCGGCAGCGCCAGCGGCCACATGATCATCGACATCGGCGGCGGCACCATGGAAGCCGCGGTCATTTCGCTCGGCGGCATGGTCGCCTCGGCGTCGGTGCGCATCGGCGGCAACAAGCTCGACGCAGCCATCCAGGAATTCATCCGCCGCAAGTACGGCATGGCCATCGGCGAGCGCACGGCCGAGGAGGTGAAGATCAACGTCGGCTCCGCCATGTACCTCAAGGACAAGCTGTCGATGGACGTGAAGGGGCGCGACATGGTCACCGGCCTGCCGCGCATCATCACCGTCACTTCCGACGACGTCACCGAGGCCATCCAGCAGGAGCTCGAAGGCCTGGTCACCGCCCTCAAGGAAGTGCTCAACGCCACGCCGCCGGAACTTTCCGCCGACGTGATGGAGAAGGGCATGATCCTCTCCGGAGGTTCCTCCCAATTGCGCCACCTGGCCGACCTGTTCTCCGAAAAGACCGGCGTGCCCGCGTACGTCGCCGACGACCCGCAGCTGTGCGTGGCCAAGGGCACCGGCATCGCCCTCGAGAACCTGGCCTCGTACAAGCGGTCGATCCTGGCGACGCGCTAGTCGCGAACCCGCCGATCAGGAAAAAGAAAAACCCCGTTCAAGCGAGCGGGGTTTTGCGTTACGGACGTTTCAGGTTTCGAACATGTGGACGAGAGCGCGGTCAGGATCGAGGCCGGCCAGATATGCGGACGCGTCTTCGCGCTTCAGCGATTCGAACTGCTCGACGATTTCCTGCAGAGGGATCGGTCGGCCGTCCTGGCTGATGTCGTTGAGGGCGCTGCCCACGGTCGCTCCGATCGTGCGGTCAATGCGGCTGATGGTGCCGGCGATCTGACGCTGTACCTTGTCGAAGGGCGCGAGAACGGCGTCGCGGTCACGCACCGTCTCCTCGATGACCGTGCGGATGCGGCCGACGTTCGCAGGATCGACGTCAGTCGTGACCCACAGGTTCGCCCGATCGAGAAAGACATTCGTATGAACGTGCACGCCGTAGGCGAGGCGTTCTTTCTCCCTGATACGGTCATTCAGGATCCTGGTCAAGCAGTGCCTGACCAGGACGCATGTGCGCGATCTCGAGGGCGGCTGCGGCCAGATGCAGACGAGCTGCACGGACGACGCCTTTCTTCCCTGCGGCAGCGGCGTCAGGATTTCCCGGGGTTCGGGCACGCGGAGAGGCACCGGCTCGGGGGCCGGTCGCGGCGCGAACGTCGGCGGAGCAGCCGTGAAGATGCCCGTGAGCATGCTCGACAGCTTTTCCGACGTGATTCCGCCCGCGACGACGAGCGTCATGTTCGGACAATCGTAGAAGCGCCGGTGCGCTTCGCGGACGTCCTCTTGCGTGAGCCCGTTCAGCACGTCGTCTTCCGGGAGTCCTGTGCGCGTCGCCAGCGGGGAGTCGCCGTACAGCGCTTTGGCCACCGCAAAACCGTGACGGGTTTTCCTCGGTCCCGTCCTGTCGATGCGTTCGGCCCGGATGATGGCGCGGTCATGCTCGATCATCGTCCCGTCGAGACGGGGCCGTCGGAGGAAGGCTTCGAAGAACCGGAAGAACGGTTCGGCCTTCGAGACATCCGCCAGCCCTCCGTACTCGGTGAAGTCCATGCTCGTGGAGCCGTAATCGAAGTCGAATTGCCGGTCTTCCATCCACTCGCGGAATTCGGTGAACGGCATTTGCGGCAGTCCTTCGGTGCCGGAACTGAGCTGGTGTTCCAGCAGGTGCGCCAGACCTTCCTTGCCTACCGGGTCGTCCCGATGGCCGATGCCGACTTGCACCTGGGCGATGAACCAGGGAAGATCGCGGTACTGATGGAAGACCTTCAAGCCGGAAGGAAGCGTGAACGGGGAAAAGAGCATCGGATCGTGCATTGCTGGTTCCTTTGCTGGCAATAACGCGTCGGCGTTCATCGCGTGATAAGCGCGAAAGAACCGCCCAATATCGCACAAAAATCGGCGGTTGTCAATTTGGCCGTGCGGACGATTTGCGGCCGCTGCCGACTAATAAAAGGCCGCGCCCGCAAATGCGGCGCGGCAGGTTCGCTGTTCAGCCCAGCGTGGGGATCGGTTCGAGTCGGAAATGCTCCAGGTTCTGTATCTTCCATCTCGTTTCGCTGATGGCGGTGCGGCGCTTCCTGCCGCGCAGTCGCTTCGCGGCGACGATCGTCCTGGTGATGATGCCGCAGAAGCGGCGTCCGTCCATGATGCTGCCGTTCCGGCAAGTGACCTTGGCATCCAGCTTGGCGGCGGCCTCGTTGAGGTCGTTGCCGTTCACCACGGCCAAGCGGACCCACTCGCCGGCATGGCCCATGGGTGAAGATTTGAAGCCGAGCAGTACGAATGCCGTCATCGTCGCCTCCTTCTGTTGGTTGAAAGGCTGAGCGATGGTACGCGACGGCGGCCGTCGTGTCAAGGGGCGTCGCCATGATAAGAAAAGCCCTCCGGAACGCCGGAGGGCCAGGTTTCACTTTTCCACGATTTCCACGTAGGCGCGTTCGGGCGCCAGGTGCTCGCGTGCGACCGCGCGGACGTCTTCGACGGTGACGGCGCGGAGTTTCTCGACGGCGTCGGCCACCGAGAGCGTCCTGCCGTAGACCGTCAGGCACGCCGTAGCCGACTCGATGGTGGAGTCGGTGTCGGGTTCCAGGAACTCGTATTCAAGTTCGGCCTTTTCCCTGAAGTGCGCCAGCTGGTCGAAGTCGGCCAGCCGCTTGGCTTCTTCCAGGATGACGCGGCGGGTGCGCGGCACGTGCTCCGGTCGCACTTTCACGGAGACGGAGCAGACGCGGTGGTCGGCGTTGCCGTCCGCGCTCACCGTCGCGCCGTAGGAGGCGCGCTGCTTTTCGCGGATGCGCTCGGTCAGCCTTTCCTCGAAGGCGTCGGTGACGATGTTCAGCGCCTGCGCGTTGCAGAGCGGCATGTGCCACCAGGCCGTGACTTCGACCAGCTCCGGCTCGCCGTCCGAGCGTTGGCGGTAGCGGCGACGTGCCGGCGGCGCGAACGTGCGTTCGGGGAGCGGGTCGGGAGGGAGGAAGGACAGCGGATCGGGCACGAACAGCGCTTCGGCCGCGCGCAGCGCCGCGTCTTCGTCGATGCCGCCGACGACGATCAGCGACATGTTGGCAGGATGATACCAGCGTCGGTGCGCCTCGCGGGCGTCCTCGATGGTCAGTCGGTCCAGTTCGGGATCTTCGGCCCAGGAGAAGCTGCGGGCCAGCGGATCGTCGCCGAAGACGGCCAGGCCGCGGGCGTCGTTCATCTTGCGGTCCTTGGGCGTGGCAGCTTCCTCCCGTTCGCGTCGGATGATGTCGCGCTCCTTGTCGAGCTGCGAGTCGAGGGTGGGACGGAGCGTCAGCTGGTGCAGGAAGCGCAGCATGTCGGTAAAACGCCAGTTTGCGGCCTTCCCGTCGTAGGCGGTGGCGTCCAGCGTGGTCATGCCGAGCATGCAGTCGAAGCGCTGCTCGGTCAGCCAGCGTTCCAGTTGGGTCAGCGTGCGCGACGGGATGCCGTGCATGTCCGCGCCGACCAGGTGTTCCAGCAGGTGCATCAGCTCCAGCTTGCCCGGCGGATCGCGGCGCGACCCGGCGTGCACCTGCACGCGGCAGCAGCTGAAAGCCAGCGGGCGATGCTGGTAGTAGAGACGGACGCCCGACGGCAGCAAGTGGCGCCTGAAGGCGAGCGGATCGTTGGACATCGGTCCCTCCTTTTGCGGTGAGTGGTGACAAAGGACTGCCTGCGTTGTAGCCCGGCGACTGCGGTCTGTCAAAGACAAGGGTTTGACCCCCGTCGCCAAAAAATGCTATGAAGTGGTGGTTAATGCAGTCATTCACCGCTATGCAACACCGACTCGCCGTCACCGTCTCTGCCGCAGCGACGCTGCTCTTCCTCCCGCTCGCTGCATTTGCCGCAACTCCCGGCGCCGCCGCCAAGAACAACTTGGGAAAGATACTTATCGACTCTTCGCATCACGGCGAAGCCTGGTACGTGAACCCGCAGACCTACATGCGCGTCTATCTGGGACGGCCCGACGAGGCGCTGGTGCGGCTGCAGCGCCGCGCCAACCACGTGTCTTCCGACAACATCGCTCGCGTCTCCGACGTTTCCGGCGCGGCATCGGAAGCCGGATACGTCGCGGCCGTCTCCGGTTTCGTCCTCTCGCCCGATGACCTGCTCGGCGCCTCGTGGTACGTCGATCCCGCCACCAAGACCCGTCAGCGACTGGCGACTCCCGCCGATGCCTGGGACATCATGAAGCACGGTACTCCCGCGAACGCGGCCACGCTCAAGGCGATTCCGGTCGAGCCCGAAGACGCGCCCTCGCGCCTGACGATGGCCAGAGTCAAAGACGTGCTCTCCGCCGACACGCTGCTGCTCACCGACGGCCACAAGGTGCGCATCTTGAGCGTCGGCACTCCCACGAACCCCGACCTGCAGGCTATCGCCGTCGCCGAACTGAAGGCGGTCATCGGCGAAGGCGCAGTGACGCTCGAGCGCGACGTCGACGAGAAGGATGCGGACGGCACTCTGGTCCGTCACGTCTTCGCCGGCGAGACTAACCTCGGCTACGAGCTGGTGCGCGACGGCATGGCCTTCCATGAAATCTCCTTCCCGAACGTGCTCCATGCCGAGCAGCTGATCGTCGGGCAGATGGACGCGGCCAGGCTCAAGAGGGGATTCTGGCTGAACGAATCCACCAAGTAAAAGAAAAAACCGGCCCGATAAGCCTCGGGCCGGTTTTCGTTTTCAGTGAACGGTCACGCGCGTCCACGGCGGGAGCATGTCCTTGTCGCCGAACGGCGTGTAGCCGTAAGCCATCAGGCAGAGCGGGTCGGCGTCGGCGACGATGCCGTCGCATTCGCGGAGCCCGTCGAGCCACTTGGCGGGAATGCCGTCGGGGCCGGAACGGCTGCCGAGCATGGCGCCGACCATCGCGCCGATGGTGTCGGTGTCCCGTCCGGCGTTGACGCCTTCCAGCAGTCCCGCGCGGACGTCATTGGGATGACGCAGCGCGGTGACGATGGCGAACGGCACGCTCTCCATCGCGGCGAAGCCCGTGTTGATGTGCTTGCGCAGGGCGTCGGGATCGTGGCGCAGGCTGATCGCTTCGGCCAGCCGTTCCGAGAAGCGGGGAACCGCCGGACGGAAGTACCGGTAGGTCTCCTCGGCCCGGAGCGTGCAGCGCATGGTCCTGGCGATGACGCGCAGGGCCACGGCTTCGTCGCGGTACGACGGCTCCAGCTCCGCCCAATCGGGCGGGTCGTCCTCGGCGAACGCCGCGATGGCGTGGCCGAGGGCGACCGAGGCGATGATCGCCCGCGCGTCGCCGTGGGTCATCGCGCCGAGGTCCATGGCGTGCGAAAGGAAGGCGCCTTCCGACGCGCTTTCGTGCCTGCCGAACAGGTCGTAGACCGCCAGCGGCAGCACTTTCATGGCCGGCCCGCTGCCGTTCGAAAAGTGCGGCGGAGCGGGCGGGGGAGCCGGGACGTCCGGGCCGCGTCCGCGTGCGCCGTTGCTGTCGCGCCAGAGCTGCATCGCCTGGGCGGCGGCCTTGGTGGTGCCGCCCCAGCCGAACTTGGAACGTTCGAACTCTTCGACCAGGCAAAGGCCCTGATCGAAGATGTTGAACCCGTTGCTGCGGACGAGTGACCGCGCCGTGACGCGCATCAGTTGCGTGTCGTCGGATGTCGATCCCTTCGGCAGCCCCTGCGTGTCCTTCACGCGCGTCAGGCTCGGGTCGAGGTAGTCGGTGACGCCGCTGCCGCCGGTGGCCTTGAGGATGTCCTCGTGCGAATAGGTTTCGACGGGGACGCCCAGGGCGTCGCCGACGGCGGAAGCCAGGAAGGCGCCGCGCACCTTTTTGGCGAACAGCTCCAAAGCGGGAGGTACGCTCATTTGCGAAAGACCTTTCTTGTGTAACGGACGCCAAATGATAGACTGATTCCGAAACGTATGTCAATCAACGCGCGGCGGGTCATCGCCATCGACGCCTCGCGTGCCAATCGTCCCCAACGCACCGGCGTCGAGTGGTACGCCTTTCACCTGATTCAGCGGCTCAAGACGGTCATCCCGTCGGAGTACCGCGTGCTTTTGTATTCAGAGGAGCCGCTCGGCGACGGTTTGGAGCAGCTGCCGGCCAATTGGGAGAGCCGCGTGCTGCGGTGGCCGCCGCGCCGTCTCTGGACGCAGGGCCGCCTGTCCTGGGAGATGCTGGTTCGCCCGCCCGACCTGCTGTTCGTGCCGGCTTTCGTTCCGCCGATGCTGACGCCCAAGCGCGTGCTCACCACGTTGCACGACGTGGCCTTCGTGCCGATGCCGCGTGCCTACAAACTGCTCGGTCGCTGGTACTTGCGGCTGATGTACCATGTCTCGCTCTGGGCCGGTCAGGTGCTGACCGTGTCGGAGTTCTCGAAAAAGGAAATCATCAAGTACTTTCACGCCAGGCCGGAACGCATCACGGTGACGCCGCTCGGCTTCGATGCCGACCGTTATCACGAGCCGTCGGCCGGCGAAGTCACTTCCTGCCTGAAGCGCTACGGCGTGACGGAACCGTACTTCGTGTTCGTCGGACGCCTTGAGACCAAAAAGAATTTGCGCGGACTGCTCGAGGCCTTCCGCCTTTATCGACGGCAGCGTCCGTACGAGGACGCAAAGCTGGTGCTGGTCGGCAAACCGGGTCACGGCTTCGAAGATGACATGCGCGCGATGGGCGACGACATCCGCGACAAGGTGCTGCAGCTCGGCTACGTGGCGCCGGAAGACATGTCGGCTATCTACGGCGGCGCGGTCGCTTTCGTGTTCGCCTCGCACTACGAGGGCTTCGGCATTCCGTTGCTCGAGGCCTTTGCCGCCGGCACGCCGGTCATCGGCTCCGACTCGACTTCGATTCCCGAAATCGCCGGTGACGCCGCTCTCTACGTCGATCCGAACGACCATGCCGGCATCGCCAGGGCGATGGCACGCATGGCTGATGACACCGCCTTGCGCGAATCGCTGCGTCAAAAAGGGTTCGCCCGCGTCACCGATTTTTCCTGGGACAAGACGGCCGCCGCGACCTGGGAGGTCATGCGCAAGATGCTCGCCAAATAAAACGCCAAATAAAAAAGAGGACCAAAGTCGGTCCTCGCCTGGCGTCCGACGGAGCGGTTCCGTCAGGGCGTTTTGTTTTCGTCCGCCGCGATGGTCGCCTCGGCAGCCGCCAGCTTCTGTTCGACGACGGCGACGTCCGCTCCCGAGAGCTCGGCCTCGTGCGAACGAATGGCCGCTTCGGTCAGCCTGTCCAGCTCCTCGTCCTGGCCGAAGATGTCGTCGGTGTTGTACGGTGTGCCGTTCTTCTTGGCCTCGGCTGTGCGGAGCCAATAGACGCAGGCCAGCAGCTCGGCCACCTGTTCTTTGGTGGTGTGCTTGCCTTTGGTGACGGGCCCGTCCAGGCCCATGCGCCGCCGCCGCGCGGCTTCGCCGGCCTTGGCACGCGCCTCGAACTCGTCCTGTTCCTTCTCGATGGGATCGAGCGCGGCGTTGGCCTTGTCGACCATCTTCTTCTTGAACCCTTCGACTGCGCCACCGGCCTGCTTGGCCAGCGACTTGAGCCTGGCCACGTACTCGGGCGAGTTGCGTTTGACGCCGTCGGCGATGGCATCGGTGATGCGCCCGGCGCTTTCGACGGTCGCACCCACGGTTTTGTTCAATCGGTCCAATCTGCTCACGGTGATCTCCTTGCCTCTGCCTTCACGGGTGAAGGACAACGCAGAATACCAGTCCGGCACGTCCAGGTCAAGAGGGGACTGTCGCAGTCTTTACAAAACGCCCGTAAAGTGTTATTATGTTTACACATCCTGACAACCGTCATTATGCAAGCAGACCTCGCCAAATCACTGCAAAACCTCGGACTTTCCGAGAATGAAGCCAAAGTCTATTTGGCCGGCTTGGCGTTGGGTCCGGCGACCGCGCAGCACATCGCGGCCAAGGCCATAGTGACGCGTCCCACAACCTACATCGTCATCGAGTCGCTCACCAAGCTGGGCCTGATGAGTTCGATGCAGCGCGGCAAAAAGAAGCTGTTCGCTGCCAGTAAGCCGTCGCAGCTGGCCCGCATTTTGGAACAGAAGAAGCGCGAGCTGGAACAGAACGACGCCGCGCTCAAGAAGATCATCGGCCTGCTCGAAGACGCCGGCAGCGGTTCGCGCCTGCCGCCGGTAGTGGTCTACGAAGACCGCGAAGCCGTCGAGGCCGTGCGCGACGACATCGCCGCCTCGACCGGCGACATTCTGGTGCTCGCTCCCGGCGACGCCACGCTCGATCCCGACTCTCCGGTTTTTGCGGCGTCGGGCCGCGGCAAGGCGCGCAAGGTCAAATCGCTCTTCGCCGTCGCCCGCGGCGAGCAGAAGTCTTCGGCCAAAGCCGGCTCCGCCGACCGTCGCACGCTGCCTTTGGAGAAGTTCCCCGTGAAGAGCGAAATCGTCATCGCAGGCAGCAAGGCCTACGTCTCCAATCCGGAAGGCCGCCGCTTCTCCATGCACTTGCAGGACAAGTTCGTGGTCGAATCGCTGCGCGCCATGTTCAATGCCCTCTGGGACAACGCCAAGAACGCCTAAGCGGCGGCAATCGCATCGGCAAATACGAACGCAAATACGCAAATAAAAGAGCCCTCGCAAACAGCGGGGGCTTTTCGTTACGGAGCCGCTTGGCTCTTTGTCTGGCTAAGGAGCGACTGCAGCGCGTAGTACAGCGCCAGCGACAGCAGGGCCAGTGCGACCCAAGTGAGCGCGGCGAGCGGCAGGGCCAGCGACAGCAGGGCGGTGAGAAGCCCGACGGTCTCGAGGATCAGCTTGAGCTTGCCTGCCGAGGACGCGGCCACCGACGGGCCTGGGACGCCTTTGGCCGCCGCGCGCATGCGGATGACGCGCGCGGCCGTGAGCAACACTGCGAAGAAGCAGATGCCGAAGGTCACGATGCCGAAGTACCACGGCAGGCGGTCGATGACCGCCAGAAGCGATCCGCAGATGAGGATCTTGTCGCCCAGCGGATCCAGGAAGGCGCCCATTTCCGACTGCGCATCGCGGGCCGTGGCCAGGGCGCCGTCGACGAAGTCGAGCAGCATGGCGACGGTCAGCACGGCAATGGCTTCCCAGTAGTGCGCCTTCAGCAGCAGGGCGATGGCCGGCAGCACCAGCAGCGACCGGAAAATCGTGACGCCGTTGGGCGTGATCCATGTCGGCAGCGCCAGCATGGCCCGCCGGATGAACGTCGAGCGCGACTTGAGCTTCAGGAGCGGAGCGGCGTAGTCGTGCTCGTCACCCTTCTTCCCGTTGTCGTCGACCATTGGGCCTCTCCAGGAAAGGCGTTTGCATCGGCCAAGTAAAGAACGATGACCTGACGTTAGCAGAAAATGGCCGTTTTTACAAGATGGGCTTGGCGTTCGAAATAAAAAATCCCCCGAACACGGGGGATTCAGTGCACGATACGCGTGCCGTTTCTGGTCAGCACGTCGACGATGGTGCTTGTCGGCACCAGGTACGACCGGTTGCGTCGCGGGTCGACGGCCACCAGCATGCCGACGATTCGGCCGTCGTCATCGTAGACGGCGGAGCCGGAGTTACCGGGCACGAACGCTCCGGCAATCGCGATCAACGGGGTGACGTTTTCCCGTTTCATCTCGAGCAGCGTGCGCAGAAGCGCGGGTTTGATGCCGTCGCGGTCCGGATTCGGGTGGACCGCAGGCATGAACGACGACTCGTTGGCAAACCAGCTGCAGGTCAAAGACGGCTCGTCTTCGGCGGACGCGAAGTTATAGCCGGAAACATGCAGGGCGTCGTCGGCCGTCACCTCGTCGGTGCGCAGCACCAGCGACAAGGCGCGGCATTCGGGTGCCAAGATGGTGGTGACGTCGCGGACGGGATCGAAGGCCTGGACGGTGCCGAAGCGTTCGACGTCGTTGCAGACAACGCTGACCGGCGCTTTTTCGCTGCCCGGCACTGCCGTGAGTATATGCGCCGCCGAAACGACGAAGCCGTCTGTCAGCAAGAATCCGGAACCGGACCCGTATGAGCCGTCCGCACCGCTGTTCAGCGTCTGCACGGCTACTGCCTGGCGTCCGGCGGCGAAAGGCGACGTGGAGCGGCCGGCCGGCACGACGATGAACGGCGCGAAGGCCGGCACGACGTGCGGCGCAGGGGTCGACGGCTGGCTCGTGACCGGCCGGCTGCCGTTCGTGCGTGACAGCTCATGGGCGACCATCGCCGTAATGCAGGCGATCGTTGCCACGACGATGATCGCCACGACGACGATGACGCGCGTGCGACTTGGACGCAATGCGCGCACGAACGCATCGACTTCTGCCTCGCTGGGGGAACGTGTAACACCTGTCATGTATCCTCCGACGGTCATGGAAAGGACTTTTCGGACCCTAGCGCATTAAAGGCGAAAAAGCAAGATGGGCCGGTTCTGCCGCCATTTTCAAGCAAAAACCCCCGTGGTAGGCTGACCGCATGCTGAAAAGACTGCTCAAATCCGTCGTGCCCAAGGGGGCGCTCGGCGCTTATCATCGCGCCATGGCCAAAGCCGCGGCGCTGCGGTACGGCAACCCCTCGGCATCGATGGTCGTCATCGGCGTCACGGGGACCAACGGCAAATCGACCACCGCCAACATGATCGCGGCGGTGCTCGAGGGCGCCGGGTTCCGCGTGGGGTTGGCCACCACCTGCAACTTCCGCATCGCGGGCAAGGAGTGGCTCAACGACACCAAGATGACGATGCTTGGGCGCTTTCGGCTGCAGAAACTGCTGGCGCAGATGCGCGATGCAGGCTGCCGATACGCGGTCATCGAAACGTCGTCCGAGGGCATCGCCCAATACCGTCACGCGGGCATCGCCTACGACATGGCGGTGTTCACCAACCTGACGCCGGAGCACATCGAGTCGCACGGCGGCTTCGAGAACTACAAGGCCGCCAAGGCCAAGCTGTTCGCCAAGCTGTCCACCGACCCGCGCAAGAGCTTCGACGGCAAGGACGTGCCCAAGGTCATCGTCTCCAACCTCGATTCGCCGCACGGCCAGTTCTTTCTCGACCACACGGCCAACAAGAAGTACGGGTACATGGTGGAGCGTAGGGGACTGTCCCCACAGGGGACTGTCCCCCAGCCGGACAGCCTTGCGTCCCCTGATTCCGCTGCGCCACGCAAGATTGAGTGGCCCATCGCGTTGGTAAAAGCCATGTCGCCGGAATACGCCGCCGACGGCGCGCGTTTCAACGTGCGTGACGTGCCTTTCAGGCTGCAGATGCTCGGCGTCATCAACGTCGAGAACGCCATGGCGGCAGTGGCCGTCGGCCTTTCGCAGGGCATCGAACTGCCCGTGATGGCCAAGGCGCTCGCCGAGTTCAAGGGCGTGCCGGGCCGGCAGGAGTTCATCCGTGCCGGTCAGGACTTCCTGGCAATCGTCGACTACGCTCATGAGCCGGAGTCGTTCCGCAAGCTGTACGACTTGATCGGACTGCTGCCCAAGCGCCGTATCATCCAGATCATCGGCTCGGCCGGCGGCGGTCGCGACAAGTCGCGGCGAACCGTGCTCGGCACGCTGGCTGCGCAAAAGGCTGACGTGGTCATCGTCACTAACGAGGATCCCTACGACGAAGACCCGGACGCGATCATCGAAGCCGTCGCCGCGGGTGCGCGCGAGGCTGGCAAGCGCGACGGCGAGAACCTGTTCGTGGTCAAGGATCGCCGCGAGGCCCTGGCCGCCGCCGTCGGCATGGCCCAGAAGGACGACATCGTCGTGGCCACGGGCAAGGGCGCCGAACAGTGGATCTGCGTCGCCGACGGCAAGAAGGTTCCTTGGGACGAGCGCGTCGAGATGCGCAAGGCCATCGAAGCAAAACTCGGAGTCAGGAGCTGAACCTTTCGCGGTTCCTGACTCCGCACCTTTTTCAAAGATATGAATGTCGCCAAGATCATCGAAATGAAACAGGGGGAGCGGGTGCTGCGCGTGGCGCGCAACTACTGGCTTACCTACCTGCCCAAGTGGTTCGTCGCCTTTTTCTTCGTGCTGCTGGCCTTCTTCCTGATGTACCCGTTGTTACAGCGCGGGACTTGGGGAATCGCCTTGTTTTCGGTTCTGAACGTCATCGGCGTCTGGGTGGCTGTGCACACGCTGGTGCGCCAGTACTGGAACGCCTTCATCATCACCAACATGCGCGTGGTGGACATCGATCAGCGCGGCTTTTTCAATCGCCTGGTATCCGAGGCGTCGTTCGACAAGATTCAGGACATTTCGTACTCGGTGCGCGGCGTGCTCGGCACCGTTTTCAACTTCGGCAACGTCCAGCTGCGCACCGCCGGTTCCAGTTCCACGCTCGACCTGATGCGCGTCCATGATCCCAAATCGCTGCATCACCTGATCGCCGAGGCCATCGCCAAGCAGCGCACCCACGGTGCCGGCAGCCGGGAGGAAAAAATCGCCTCGCTCTTGGACGCGGCCAACGAATTGAGCGAGAGCGAGGCGCGGGCATTCATGCAGTCGCTTCAGCAAGCCATCTCCAAGGGGAGCGTCGGCCACCGCACCGGCGAGCGCAAGGACTTGGAAGAGGAACTGGACTGGTACCGGGACGACGAAGGCGGCAAGAAATAATTTCGGTCATCCGCAAGACGATGTCCGCACCCCGACCGAAAAAGACGCTCAAGCTGTGGCAGCTGTTGGGGCTCAAGCGCGTCATGGCCCTCAACATCGCGCTTTTCGTGCTGATCGCCTGGGGATTTTCGGGGGAGCTGCTGCGCAACAAGGACATGCAGGGCGAGGTCGACAGGCTGCAGGCGCAGGCCGACGAACTGGCGGCTAAGAATTCGGAGCTGGCAGAGCTGGGCAAGCGCATGTCCGATCCCCAGGAACTGGAACGCCAGGCCAGGCTCAAGCTGAACCTGCGGAAACCCGGCGAGGAAGTAGTGGTCATCAAGGGGGTGGGGGACTCGTCGCTGTCATCAGCACCTGACTCCGCGATTATGCCTGCGCAAAACGGCCCGGATCAGTCGAACGCGCAGAAGTGGTGGCATTATTTTTTCCATTAGGATATAACTAACGGTATCCCGGCACACTATCCCGTGTCGTTTTAACCTTTATTCGTCCATCCGCATGAGTACGCACGAGGAACACGCAGCGACACATTCCCATGAGCACCCCCATGAAGGGGAGTCCCATTCCGGCGCACACGCTGCCGAGCCGACGGGCAAGAAAAAGGCATCCGGCGCCTTGCGCACGTTGCTTCTTGGCGCCGGAATCGGCGTCGTCGTCCTGATTCTGGGCGCCGGCGGGGTGCTCATCTACGGCATCTACAAGCTCGGCTGGCACAATCAGGCGACCAACGTGCTGACGCACAACTTGCCGCTGCCCGCGGCGATGGTGAACGGCAACGCCATCACTTTCGCGACCTACGAAGACGACATCGCCACGGTGAAGCGCTATTTTGCCAAACAGCAGCAAGAGAACGGCGCCGCCGCGCCGCAGGCTCCCACCGACGCGGACCTGCGCAAGGGCGTGCTCGACCGTCTGGTGCAGATGGAAGTCCTCAAGGAAGAGGCCGTCCGCCGCAACATCGTCGTGTCGCAGAAGGACATCGACGACGAGTACGCCAATTTCCAGAAGAGCGGCGCGGAAGACCCGTCGGCCAAGATTCTCGACATGTACGGCTGGACGCTGGCGCAATTCAAGGAAAAGGTGATGCGGCCTTATCTCATGCAGCAGAAGCTCGCCGAGGCGCTGCAAAAGGACACCGAGCTGAACGCCAAGGCGGAAGCGAAAGCCAAAGACATTCTCGCCAAGCTGAAGGCGGGCGGCGACTTCGCCCAGATTGCCAAGGACAACAGTGCCGATCCCGGCTCTGCCGCGCAGGGCGGAGAGCTCGGCTGGTTCGACGCCGGCGTGATGGTTCCTGAATTCGAACAGGCCGCCTTTGCCCTCAAAGTCGGTCAGATCAGTGACCTGGTAAAGACCCAGTACGGTTACCACATCATCAAGCTGGAAGACATCCAGAAGGACAAGAAGACCGGCAAGGTCGCCAAGGCCAAGGCCAGTCACATCCTCATCGCCGGTCCGAGCCTGCAGCAATACATCGAAGAGAAGGTCAAGGAGGCGAAGGTCACCAAGTACGTGAAGAGCGACGATGCCGGCTCGCCGGCGGCGGAACTGCCCCCGGCCAAGTAGGAACGCCTGATAACGAAAAAGCGCCCGAACGAATCGGGCGCTTTTTCGTGGAGCCATCTCCGGGGATCGAACCCGGGACCTCTGCTTTACGAAAGCATTGCTCTACCAGCTGAGCTAAGATGGCATTTTGGAGCGGGTAACGGGAGTCGAACCCGTCTCTCAACCTTGGGAAGGTCGCATACTACCGATGTACTATACCCGCCCGCAGGACTCCTTCAGCACCTTTTGTAAATGACCGGACTACTATATACTTACGGGGAAATACTGCCAAGAGGCGGACCCTCGAACTATCCCCAGTCCGTTC
The DNA here is from genome assembly GCA_964491475.1 of uncultured Gammaproteobacteria bacterium. Classification (GTDB taxonomy): domain Bacteria; phylum Patescibacteriota; class Patescibacteriia; order SG8-24; family SG8-24; genus JAHFIW01. The sequence goes on from CAZBFO010000002.1 coordinate 357,317, forward strand.
GTATTTACGGTTATACCCGGTCCCATGATTCGTTTCAAGAACGTCTCAAAAACCTATCCGCCGGACGTCATCGGCCTGCAGAACGTCAACGTGCACATCCGCCCGGGGGAGTTCGTGTCGATCGTCGGGCAGAGCGGCACGGGCAAGACCACCTTCGCCAAGATGCTGATTGCCGAGGAACGGCCGAGCAAGGGGCAGATCGTCATCGGCGGCTGGGACATCTCCAACATCAAGCCGTCCGAAGTGCCTCTGCTGCGCCGCCAGATCGGCGTGGTCTTCCAGGATTTCAAGCTGCTGCCCCGCAAGACCGTCTACGAGAACGTCGCCTTCGCCCTCGAAGTCTGCGGCGCGCCTTCCAAGAAGATCCATGCCGTGGTGCCGCAGGCGCTCAAGATCGTCGGCTTGACCGGCAAGGCCGACCGCTATCCCAAACAGATGTCCGGCGGCGAGCAGCAGCGCGTGGTCATCGCCCGGTCGCTGGTGCACCGGCCAAAGATCATCGTGGCCGACGAGCCGACCGGCAACCTCGACTCGCTGAACACCCGCGAGATCATCGACCTGCTCAAGAAGATCAACGAGTTCGGCACCACCGTGGTGCTGGTGACCCACAATCGCGACGTGGTCAACGAGCTGCGCCGCCGCGTCATCACCATCGACCGCGGCATGATCGTCTCCGACCAGGAGGAGGGAAGATACCTTTTGTAATATGCTCGTGTCCTCTTTGCGCGTCGTCAAATTCGCCTTCCAGAATTTTTTCCGCAACGCCTGGATGACCGTGGCGACGGTTTCGGTATTGGTGCTGACGCTGGTGTCGCTGAACATGCTGGTGGCGATGAACGTGCTCGGCAAGGTGGCGCTCTCCGCGGTCCGTTCCAAGATCGACGTCAGCGTGCACTTTCGGCCCGACATCGATGACAACCGCGTGCAGACCGTGAAGATTTTCCTGTTGAGCCTGCCGGAGGTGAAGGACGTGACCTACTTGTCGCAGGCCGACGCGCTGGCCAAGTTCAACGAGACCTATCATGCCGATGCCGGCATCATCGAGGCGTTGGGCGAAGTCGGCCAGAACCCGTTCGGCGCCACGCTCATCGTGTCGGCGCACAATCTCGAAGACTATCCCAAGATCATGGCCGCGCTCGACGACCCGCTGTATTCCGACGTCATCGAAGCCAAGGACTTCGATGACCGCCAGTCCATGATCGCCCGCGTCGAGGCGGTTTCCAAGAAGCTCGAGCTGTTCGCCTTGGCGGTAAGCGCCGCCTTCGGGTTCATCGCGCTGCTGATCGTGCTCAACACCATCCGCGTCTCCATCTTTGCCCGCAAGGAGGAGATCGCCATCATGCGGCTCGTCGGCGCGTCCTCCGGTTTCATCCGGGCGCCCTTTTACGTCGAGGCCGTGCTCTGGAGCCTGGTCGCCCTGGCCTGCTGCGCGGCAATAGTGCTGCCGGCGTTCCGTTTGAGCCAGCCGTACTTGAGCAGTTTCTTCGGCACCGATTCCGTCGACCTGATGGGCTTCTATGCCGCCAACGCCGCGCTGATCGTCGGTGCCGAGTTCGGGGCGACGCTGCTGATGGCCTGCGTCACCACCAAGATGGCGACCGCAAAGCATTTGAAGGTATGACATTCTCCGGCTTTTCGGGAAAAACGCGTCGACCGTCAGGCCGTGGCAGAAGGCCGCTGACCGGCTTTTTTTCGCGCGACAAGAAAGGCAAGGGCAGCCCGTCCCTTGCGACCGTCGCCTTGGTCACTCTGGGAGTCCTGCTCATCGTCATCGTTTTGCAGGAGTCGTTGCCGCATCGTTCGCCGGCAGCCGAACGGCCGCAGCCGTCTGACTTGGCCGCGTTGCTGCCTGCAGGGGCGCAGCCTGCTCCCGAGGGTTGGTTGGAAATTCCCGGCACGCCGCAGTCCAATTACGTCGTCGGGTACGCAATGGGTGACGGTTCGGCGTATGCCGCGTTCATCAAGTGGGACCGATCGGCTCAAAAATACGTGCGCGCTTCGGTCACGCTGCTGACCGCCGGTGCCGCGCGTTTGCACGGCCTGCCGACGTTCAAGGCGCTGTCGCTCGGCATCAGCGCGCCCGATGCCGTCTTGGCGGTCGCCGCCGGAACGGGCGGCGACGATCAGATGGTGCTGATTCCGAAGGGCGACACCTTCATCATTGCGACAAAGGTCGATGAGGCGGGAGTCGCCGGACCGGCGTACTTCCCGGTTTCGGGCAACGGCGCCGACGTCGCCTTTCAGGACGTGAATGCCGACGGGAGCACTGATGCGACGGTGACCGTCGCCGCCAAGCCGACCGGCACCGCTGCAAAGACCTCGAAAAAAACGAATCCGGAAAAGTCCGTCAGCGTCTTTGCCTGGCAGGGAGACAGGTTCCGCTACGACAAAGACCTTTCTTGGGCGCTCACCACCAGCGCCCGCGTTTTTCCTGAACCTGCGGCTGCGCCCTCACCGGCGCCTTGACGCCGCCTCGCGGCCATGACATCGTCGCGGCCTGCGCGGCTGTGACGATTTTCCGTTTTATGCGGTTTCGCAGGTTGGCAATCAACGCGGTCGGCGCGGCGCTGCTTCTTTGCGGGGCCGGCTGCGTTGCGTACCCGCAATCGGCAGAAACGCAGGCGCGAATCCCGTCGGGTCAGCGCACCGACACGCAGGTCACCGCCAAGCCGCTGCCCCTGCGCCAGGCCGCGGAAGCATGGCATCCGATAGCCGATGGCGCGGAGAAATCGGTCATTGCCGACAAGGCATCAGGTGCCGCCGTGGTGCTGTTCCGGTTTGCCCCAGGAGAGTTCTCCATCCGGTTGCTGTCGGACACCGACGCGCCGAAGTCGGTCGCGGAATGGGCCAAGGCCGCCCAAGGCGAGGCCGCGGTGATCAACGGCACCTACTTCAACGAAGACCATTCGCCTTCGGGCTTCGTAGCCGTCGACGGCAAGCGCATCGGCAACCGCAGCTTCGATTCGGACAAGAGCGGCCTGCTGCTGTTCGTCCCCGAACTGCGCATCGTCGATACCAAGCGCGAGAAGACCGACCTTGACGCGACTCGCCTGGCGAATGCCGCCCAAAGTTATCCCTTCTACGTCCTCGACGGCAAGCCGGCCATCAGCAAGGACAGCGGCCAGGTCTCGCGCCGCAGCTTCATCGGGCAGGACGAGCAGGGGAGGACGTACCTGGGCGTCGTGCCGAACGACTTCGTCAGCCTGTACGCGCTGATGCGTATCCTGGCCGACGCCGGCGTGTCGTGGCGCGACGTGCTGAACCTCGACGGCGGCCCTTCCACCGGCCTCGTCGTCACTTTCGGAGGAGCCACCGACGCCTACGACAGTTTTGATCCGGTGCCGAACGTGATTTTGGTCACGCGCAAAGCGCGATGATCGGACACGTCGCGCCAATGACAAAACCGCCACCTTTGACGGTGGCGGTTTTGTGGCTCGGGGACTTGGAATCGAACCAAGATACGCAGCTTCAAAGGCTGCTGTCCTACCTTTAGACGATCCCCGAACGGCCAGCCAAATGTACGCCCTGGCGGCGATTTTTTCAATGGTCGGGGGTTGAGATTCCCGCATCATGGTGTATGCTGTTCCGGTATGCGCAAACATCTTCTCGGTTCCGCCACCTTGGCCTTGCTGCTCGTCGGCGCCGGCTGCGTCGGCGTGAGGGCGCCGTCTTCGGACGCGAACGCGCCGACTCCGTTGCCGGCAGTGAACGAAAACGTCAACGCCGGCCGCACGGACGGCTCGAACCAGGTTCCCGGAACGAAGTCCGCCGCTTTCGGATCGGACGTGAGCCTGGCGGTGGGCGACTCCGCCGCTTTTTCCGATGGCATGACGGTGACCTTGACCAAGATCAACGACTCACGCTGCCCCAAGGACGTGCAGTGCATTTGGCAGGGCGAGCTCGCGCCGGTCTTGAGCCTCAAGGGCGGTACGGCCGGCTCGCAGGCCAAGGAGGTCACGCTCGGCACCGTGCGGACGCTGCTGACGCTTTCCTCCGGATACTCCTTTTCGCTGCGCGAGGCGACGGCGGCATCCGTGAAGATCAACGTCTCTAAAGATGCGACCGCCGCGCAGCTCGACGACCGCATCCGCGTGACCTCGCCTGCGCCGGGCGAGGCCGTCTCCAGCCCGCTGACCGTCACCGGGGAGGCTCGCGGCACCTGGTATTTCGAGGCATCCTTCCCGGCCGAGCTGCAGGACGCCAACGGCAAGGTGCTGGCGCAGACGCCCGCGCAGGCAAAAGGGGACTGGATGACCGACAAGTTCGTGCCCTTCAGCGTCACGTTGATCTTTCCCAAGCCGGCGACTCCCACCGGCACCCTGATTTTGCATCGTGACAATCCCTCCGGACTGCCGCAGAACGAGGCGTCCGTGAGCATACCGGTCACCTTCACGGCACAGCCGAAATAGCTGGGTAAAAGACGGGCGCGGCGCCCGTTTTTTGTGTATACTGGAAAACGATATGCGCAAGTCCACTCTTTCGGTGTTGAGCATGCTGTCGGTGCTTTTGCTGGCCGGTTTCGGCTGCGACAGCAGCTACGTCCAAAAACTGATGCCGCCCTCGCCGCCGATGGAAGCCAAGATCAGCTCGCCGGACGTGCGGCAAAGGCCCGATACGCCAGCCGTCGCCTTCGGCCAGGAGCTGATGATGTCGCTGCACACCAAGGTCAGTTATCGCGACGGTTTGGTCATGGAGGTGACGAAGGTGGCCGACACCCGTTGCGCCGCCGGCGCCAAGTGCGATGCGCCGGGCAAAGCTGCCGTGACCGTGCAGCTTTCGGGCGGTCTCGTCGGCGCGATGCCGAAAGAAGTAATCCTTTCCCTGCCCGACCGGTCGATGGCGAGAGAAAGCGGTTACGTCCTCTTCCTGGGATCCATGACCGGCACCACGGCAGCCATTACTCTCTCCAAAGAGCACGTGCCGAGCTCCGTGCCTGAAACGACGAAACCTTCGGCTGCACGACCTCTGCCGCCGAAGCCGCCCGTGTCTGCACTGGTGCAAAAGAAGCCGTTGCCGGCCAACAAGCCTGTTCCTGCCAGGCGGGCGGTGCCAAAGCATGTTTCGCCGACGGCGCCCTAGACGGCGTACTCGACTATCGTCATCAAACGGGTGTTAAGAAAAACGAGCCAGCCAATGGGCTCGTTTTCGCACTTTCAGGCAACTTGGACGATGTCGTAACGCACCGGCTTGCCGGCCGCCGAGGTCACCTCGACCGTGTCTCCTGCCTTTCGTCCCAGAAGCGCCCTGCCCAGCGGCGATTGGTGCGAGATCTTGCCGGACGACGGGTCCGTTTCCTGGACGCCCATAATGTCGTAGGTCTTCTCTTTGCCGTTTACCGAGACCACCACACGGGTGCCGATGCGCACGCGACCGTCTTCGGTGGTACCAGGCCTGATGGTGACGGCCTGCTTTAATTTCTCCTTGATTTCGAAGATGCGACGGTCGATGCCGAACAGTCGGCCCTTGGCCTCGGAGTAAGCGGCGTTCTCGGAGAGGTCGCCCATCTCGCGGGCGCGGGTCAGGTCCGCGACCGCTCGGGGGCGAGAAACTTCCTGCAATCTTCGGAGGTCTTCCTTAAGCTCCGCGATGGCCTCGGCAGACAGGAAATGGTCGTTATTTCCGCCAAATTTGCGGTTTTCCTCGGCTTTTCTCTTAGGGATGCGCATACGTTCAAAAGGCATCGTACTCTGCCAGAGGCGGTGGAGCAACAGGCCGGGGTCTGGACAAAAAACCGTATTCGTGCTATGTTGAGGCGTCACTAAGACCCTCGGCAGGAAAGTCGAATTTTCGCGCGGAGGCCGCTGCACAGCGGAAATTTCACACCAACCGTTATGAACGGCACAATCAAGACGCTTAAGGAGAAGGGTTTCGGCTTTATCACCCCTGAAGGTGGTGCTAAGGACGTCTTCTTCCATCACTCGTCCCTGGTCGGCATTTCGTTCACCGACCTCAAGGAGGGTGACGCCGTCACGTTCGAGACCGAGGATTCCGACAAGGGTCCCCGCGCCGCCAACGTCCAGCGCGCCTAATAGGCCCGCTTTGAAACTCCGGTCCGACTCACGTCGGGCCGGTTTTTCGTTGTGGTAAGATATGGGCAAAGACAACCCCATATGGCCGACGAACGAAAAATCACCGAACAATTCGAGGAGTACGCCCGTATCGGCAAGGAGCACAAGGAGGTCGACGTGACTTCGCTGATGATGCACGCCCTGGAGCAGGCCCAGCGCGATGAGGTCGCGCAGGCTAAAAAGCGCCGCGCCTACATGGTGTCGGTGTTCCTGCCGCCGCTCGGATACCTGTACGCGCTGTGGTACTTCTTCAGCGACAAACCGGACGGGAAGAAGGTGGCGCTGAACTGCGCCATCATCACCTCGGTAGTGTTGCTGATTACGCTGCTGATCGGCAAGGCGATTTTTGCCAGCGTGCCGGAACAAAGCGCCGCCCGGCTGCAGAACATGGATCTGAACGACGCGCTGAAGCAGGCCCAGGACATGCGGCAGCTCACCCAGTAGGGTTGACGAAGCCCCGATTTTCGCGTATCGTTGGCCGCGTTACCAGCCGCGCTGCGGCGGAAAGATTTTGACCCATGGCCAACGACAACGTCGTCCTTCGTTTCAGCGAAGTGACCTTCAACTTCGGGGAGACCAAGCCGATCCTGGACGCGGCCAGCTTCAGCGTCCGCAACGGCAACCGCATCGCCCTGATGGGCCAGAACGGCGCCGGCAAGTCGACGCTCTTCAAGCTGATTTTGGGAGAATACAAGCCGAAAGAAGGCGGCATCTTCAAGACGCCCAACGACGCCACCGTCGGCGTCGCCAAGCAGGTGATTCCGCAGGAGCAGATGGACATGACCGTCCGCGACTGGTTCGCCTCGACCTTCACCGACCGCAGCTTGGACGTGCCCTACAACCTCGACAAGCGCATCGGCGACGTGATGAACGCGGTCAATTTGAATACCGACATCACCAAGACCTTGCGCCAGCATTCCGGCGGACAGCAGGCGCGCTTGCTGCTCGCGTACTCGCTCATTCAGGATCCGGACATTTTGCTGCTCGACGAGCCCACCAACAACCTCGACCAGGAAGGCATCGAGCACCTGACCGGCTTCCTGATGATGTACGAGAAGACCGTGCTGGTCATTTCGCATGACGCCGACTTCTTGAACGCCTTCACCGACGGTGTGCTCTACCTCGACGTCCACACCCACAAGATCGAGCAGTACGTCGGCATCTACACCGACGTGGTCCAAGAGATCACCGAGCGCGTGGAACGCGAGCGCCAGCAGAACGCCCGTGCCGAAGCCGAAATTCGCCGCAAGCGCGAGCAGGCCGAAGTGTTCGCCCACAAGGGCGGCAAGCTTCGTTCCGTCGCCAAGCGCATGCGCGAAGCCGCCGAAGAGGCAGAGGAGAGCATGGTCGAGGAGCGCATGGAGGACAAGACCATTCGCGAGTTCGTCATCCCTTCGCAGGAGTACGACGCCTTCTTCAACGGCAAGGTGCTGGATCTGCCCACGGTGGGGATCATCAAAGCAGGGGAGTACGTCACCAAGGAAGTGAATCTCGAGCTCCGCAAGAACCTGCACATGCTCTTGGCCGGCCCCAACGGTATCGGCAAGAGCACGCTGCTCGAAAAGATCTACCAGGGCACGGCCGACGGCATGGTACTGGGTAAGGACGTCCGCGTCGGCTACTACCGTCAGGATTTCTCCACGCTCGACTTCAACCAGACCGGCTTCGAGTCCCTGATGGACGTGATGCACGAAAAGGACGAGCAGAAGCTCCGCTCCATCGCCGCCGGATTCTTATTGGATGGCAAAGTGCTGGCCAACCAGATCCGCTACATGAGCGAGGGCCAGAAGGGCCTGCTGGCGTTCGCCCGCCTGGTGCTGATGAAGCCCGGCCTGCTGGTGCTCGACGAACCCACCAACCACATCAACTTCCGCCACCTTCCCGTCATCGCCAAAGCACTCGACGAGTACGAGGGCGCGATGATTATGGTCAGCCACATTCCCGACTTCGTATCGCAGATTCGGATCGATACGACCATCGATTTGTCGAGCGTGGTGTAGGGAAATCAGCAAGTTTTAGGGGCATTTGACAAACAAAAGGATAGTCAGTTTACTGCCGCCGTATGCCAGACGGTTTGCAGTTAAAACGTGTCGCCCTCAAGCGTCTTGAGGCGGCTAAAACCCTTTCGTCAGTGTCCGATTGGGATGGGGCCGGCCATATGCTCGGTCTCGCTCTTGAGTGCGCTCTGAAAGCTGCCTGTTGCAAGGCACTTCGTCTTGCGGTATACCCGGCAACCCGCAATCGGGCTGGGGATGAACATTTTAGGACGCACAGCTTCGATCGACTTCTGACCGTTTCTGGCTGCGAAGACATCTTCTTGATCGGCGGAAAAGGAGAGTTCGTCTGGTCAGATTTCACGTCTCCATTTGCCGATGCAAAGGGGAAGGGCGAATGGATTGAGAAACGGTATGAAGACGGGACTTTTTCGGCAGGGTCGGTGGCGGATTTGATTAAAAGCTTGGAAAATTCGACAGTCGGCAAGGAGGGGATTTTTACCCTCCTTACAAATGAAAATAGGTGGTAAACTGAACGCTATGATGGCCATGGTTGAGAAGTTGGAAAAGGTGTACGAAAAATATGCGGCTCAAGCCGCAGATGTTGTCGTATTTGCGCTTTTCAAAATGGATGATGTGGTAGACAGGTGGTCAGTCATCGTTGCAACGCAAGACAGTAAGACACAAGATGAGAGGCGGGTTGAGTTCGACAAGCTCGCTGATTTGCTTAAGAAAAATCTGGAACCGAGTGAACTAAGGGATATTGCCCGAGTGAGTTTCCTTGATGCGAAAACTCACCTCGTTGAAGAACTATTGAAGTACCAGTCTGGATCGGATCTTGCACGCCAGCAAATCAACGGAAACTATATCTACGAAGGTCGCGTCATCTACGCCAAGCCCAAGTAGGCCGAAGCGTAGGCATAGTTGCAAACCAATCATATAAAAGCGCGCCTCTCGGTCGGTTTTTCAAAATAGTGTCAGCTCTTGACACTATTTTGTTTTCATGCTAGATTGCGGGCGGCGTTCATTGCAAGGCCAGAAAGGAGCAAGCCATGGAATACGTCACCCAAAGCCGAAAACATCGTCGCCGTCGTCGCAAGGCGAATCGCGGTCCAGGTCCGACTCGATACATCGGCGGCTGATCGGCGAAGTCGAGGAGGCGCACTATGCGCCCCTCTTTTTTGGAACAAGGAGGAAGGTGATGATCACTTTCGTGAGTTCTTGCGCGCATGAGCAGGTCTCGATGCTTCGCGCCCGCCTGCGCGGTCATCGCAGCAGAAAAATCGATCCGCAGGAAGTTTGTCGCAGTGACAGCCTGGTCATCCTTGATGACGAAAAAACGTTACCGCGCCTAACTTTGGGCCGCAACCGGTTTTCGCCGAGTGTCATCTACTGGAACTCTCGGCCGAGAGCGGACGCTGCGATGCCGCCGGCGGGTACGAAATACGTCGGTGCGTTTCGTTCGCGTCTGTCGCAATTCTTCGAAGACCTTTCATTCGCTTTTCCGGCAGAATTGCAACTGCCGGGAACGTTGTCTGCTGTGGCTCGGGCAGAGTCAAAGCCGTGGTTGCTGGGCGCGGCGAGGCATGTGGGTCTCACCATCCCGGCGTTCACTTGGAACGTCATCGGGAAACGGGCGGCGGAAGCATGTCATCGAAAGAATGGAAGGGCCTATCGTAAGGTGCTCGGGTTCCCGCATGTAGTGACGGAGGCCGGTGAAGGCGTAACCACCGTAAACACTGCGTTTGATTGCGTCGACAGGAAGGCGCATTCGCCGCGTCACCCCTGGCAGTATCAGGCCATAGTGCCTTTCGTTGCTCAGTGGCGCTGCCAAGTGGTCGGCAACAAGGTGTGGGCGGCTCGCTGGAACCACAAGCCGCACGGCGACGTATGGGACCTGCGTTATCATCAAGAAATTCTCGATGAACGTCCGTCGTTTATCCCGAACGAACTGGACTCCGACGTGGCACGACGGTTGGCCAAGCTCGTCGCCCTTTGCGGCCTTGCACATGCCGCGCCGGAATTTCTTGAGCAACCGGACGGAAGCATGGTGTTTATCGACATGAATCCGTGCGGAGATTGGAAAGGATTTTTCGGAAGGCACTGGGAAGCGCAAATCGCAGACGCACTGACCGAAGTCATTCTCGGCGTCCGAAACGCAAATCGTACCTAAGCGGTACGATTTTTCTTTTCTTGCTGGATGATTTTTTTGCAGGCATCAAGGTAGTTTGGGTCGCCGAGGTCGTGCGGGGCCTTTGGAACTAGGGTGTGGGTGGCCGCTCCACCCATCAGCGTCTTGAGCTTTCGGGACTCCGAAATCAATAGGGGGAAATCAACTTCTCCGACGATTATTCTGACGCGCACGCGCGGTCCATGCGTCACTATTGCTATCGGATAATTTTTAAAGTCAGCCATTCGTTTTTTGCCCAACATTTTTTCTGCTAATGGAGGAAGCAGTTTCAGTTGCTCTCGAAAGTAGGGGGAGGGAGAGGCAGCAATGACGGTTCTGGGGCGCAGCTCCGCTTTGAGGACGAGCGCGATAAGCGCACCGAAAGAGAACCCAAATAGGGTGTCGAGATGAGGATGCTTCTTTGCTACAGATCGCGTTTGCTCAAGCCAGCTCGTGAGCGTCGTCCGCTCCCACTTGATGCGGACGGGCACGACGTTCCACCCGGCATCCTCAAGGGACTTGCGAATGATGCGGTACTGTTTGTCAGCTGGCGATTCGCCAAAACCGGGTATGAGCAGGCAGTTGGGTTGTTCCTTTTTATGGCTTCGTTTCATATCGGCGTAATCGTACAGCTCAATAAAGAAATGGGAAAGAAAAACGCTCCCGAGTGGAGCGCGTGGCGAATCAATTGGTGCTAAATCCGTTGAGGCTGCTGCCATCCGTGACCCCGCAGTTGCCGATGAGGTGCTCACGCGCCTCATCGGGCTTTTCGAACCGCTCCTGCCAAGGAATGCCGAGCGCCTTGTAGCAGCGCCTCCACGGATCGAGCGCAATGCGCGGGAAGTCGCGATGCGCGTCAAACAATTCCAGCAGCTGGTCCGTGAAGAACACTTGCCGCGCAGGCACCAGTTCCAGCCACCAACGATCGATGGTATACGGCTCCGGCATCATCGTGACGACGTACGGCGAGAACCCGCGCTTAAGCGCAACCTCCAGCTTGCCGGAGGAGTAGATGCGCGTAGTGCCCTCCGAGTAGTGCTGTTCGAAGACGGGGTGTTGGCCAGCAAAGAAGGGAACGTGGGACCGGATGATGGTGGTGTTGAAAAGGGCGATTTTGAGTGGGGGCATGGGTGCCTCGGGGGTGGGGCGATGCGGGAGTTATGCGCTTTTTGGCGGGTGGGGTCAAGGTCCGATCGGTACCATGAAAAGTTATCCACATTTACCTTTGTCATAAATAATGTAAAGCATCGGACATTATTCTGCACACAGGGTCCGCGTTGATCCTTGTGGGTAATCGATCTAACATGGATCATCTCATTCCTCTCGAGGCGGAGCAGATGAAATCATATTTTTCGCGCCCTGGATTCACTCTCTATCAAGGAGATTGCCTGGAGGTGCTGAGTGCGTTGAAACCGGAAAGTGTCGACATGATCTTTGCTGATCCCCCGTACAACCTTTCCAATGACGGCTTCAGCTGTCAGAACGGGAAAATGGTCAGCGTGAACAAGGGGGATTGGGATAAAAGCAAAGGGGTTGAGAACGACTTCATTTTTCAGCAAACATGGATTGAGGCATGCCGTCGGGTGCTAAAGCCAAACGGTACCATCTGGATTTCCGGCACCTACCACTCAATTTATCAGTGCGGATTTGCTCTGCAGAAATCTGGCTATCATATTTTAAATGACGTGGCTTGGTTTAAGCCGAACGCCGCGCCAAATTTGAGCTGCAGATTTTTTACGGCGAGCCATGAGACCCTGATTTGGGCTCGGAAGGAAAAGAAGGCGAAGCATACGTTCAACTATCAAGCGATGAAGCAGGGGGACTGGCATCAGCGGGATTTTATCAAGAAGCCGGGATTGCAGATGCGCTCGGTGTGGGCCCTCGGTACTCCGCGAAGAGACGAGAAGCTATTTGGGAAGCATCCGACTCAAAAACCAATTGACTTGCTGCGCCGTATTATTCTGGCCAGCACCAACAAAGGCGATACTGTCCTCGATCCCTTTTCTGGCTCTGCAACCACTGGTATCGCTGCTTACGAATTTGGAAGAAAGTACATCGGAATAGACATGGAGAAAAAGTATCTAGATTTATCGGTAAAGCGCTTAAGTTCCTTGGATAAGGGTTTCACCAAAATGGCCTCCAGCAAGCGGGAGTTGATAAGCGCTTAAAGATCGGTCTTCACCTATGATTAGCAATGGTACTGGTGGCGGCAGCACGATAACGGGTGTAAATTTCGAAAAGGGTCGCGACCTCGTGTCCGTTGTGCTGCGACTAGAGGGGTATTCTGTTGACGTACAAAAAACATACAACAGCATCCTCTTTAGGGGTGTCGAAGTTGCGAAATCGTTTACGAATTATATAAAAGATAGGAACGGTAAGGATAGGAAAAAAAATAAGTTTTATCCCTTCTTAAAGTCGAAAGGGATTGATTGGAAAGCCATTATTTCTAGAAAGCTGAATCCGGACGACGCGGCGTATGTTATTAAAAATAACACGCTATTTGTCATTGAGATGAAGTTTCAAAACACCGACGGTTCGGTGGATGAAAAACTTCAAACCTGTGATTTTAAGAAAAAGCAATACAAAAAATTGTTGTCGCCTCTAAACATGGAGGTTGAATACATTTATATTTTGGACGAATGGTATTTGCAGCCAAAATACAAAGATGTTCGTGATTACGTTCACGCGATGGGGTGCTCGTTTTACTTTAATTACTTACCACTCGATAAAATTGGGCTCCCGGTTTCGGACTTGAAAACATCCGTCATGAACGAAAGCTAATAGGCGATCTCATATGGCAAACGTGAACGTTAAAAAGATGTCATTATTAGGATTAATCTCTTCAAAGACTTCTTTTCAGGTTCCTCGTTATCAAAGAGGATATGCGTGGGAGGATGAAAATTTCAGTGAGTTCTGGTCGGATTTAAAGAAATCTTTTGAGAGGAAAGTCGAACATTTTTTTGGCGTAGTCATCTTTTACCAGAAAGATGGCTTTAAAAATCGGAGGGTTGTAGAAGTAATCGATGGTCAGCAGAGACTCAGTACGACTTTCATACTATTGAGATGTATTCTAGAAAAGCTCGATAACATAGGTGCCCCCGACGCAAAAATCAATGCCCTTTACAACAAATTCTTTCTGCCCAAAAAAGGCTCAACGGATTTTAAGATAACATTGGGTGAAATTGATAGAGTTTTTTTTCTGAAAAGCATTCTTCGTTCTCCGAAAAGTTCCTTCCCCAAAGAAGAAGTAGTCATTGATTCGCACAAAAGAATTGCTGCCGCGGACAAGTTTTTTACGCAAAAGATTAATGAGTATCTTCAAGGCAGAAAAGATAAAACCAAAGCGCTCTACGACCTACTGAAAGATTTGGAGAAGTTTTTGGTTGTGGTCGTTTTGGAGGTGCCCTCTGACGATGAGGCGTTCACGATATTCGAAACAATCAATTCTAGGGGGGTTGAACTCTCTGTGTCTGATCTTTTGAAGAACTATATTTTTTCGATCCTGGATAAAAATACAGAAAGTTCGCGGCCATTTAATGACGTGCGCAACAAGTGGGAAAAAATGGAAGAACAGCTCCAGAAGAAAGGCGTCGAGCTTTCACAATTCATTAGGCATTACTGGCTATCAAAATACAATAAAGTCGTAGAGAAGGAGCTTTATAGAGCAATAAAAAAGAAATTTAGCGGAAGGTCAAAAGGTGTTTTGCGTTTCGCCGATTCTCTTTTTCGGGAGCAGGAAGCGTACCTGAACTGTTTGGATGCAGTTGAAGGTAAAAAAATTAGTAAGGTTGGTGCTCGGGCCCTAAAAGACATTAATGATTTGAAGCTGAAGCAATGTTACCCGCTCCTGCTTTCACTGATGGCAAAAAACTATCCGAGAAAGAGTACAGATATGATTTTGAGGAAGATTGTGTCTCTCAATGTGCGTAGGGGATTGATGGGGATAAACCCAAATAAACTCGAGACACTCTTTGCCGATACCGCACTCGAAGTAAGGAGGAAACGTCCGCAAGATAGTTTGGCGCGGTTTAACAAAAATATTGGAGAGAATTGGGTTAAAGATAATGATTTGAAATCGTCACTAATTGACAAACAAATCTCACCTCAACTAGCACGGTTTGTTTTGCGGCAACTCGAAAGCAGCAAGCACCAATACAAGGAGGACAAGGTTCCGAAGAAGCAGACCCTTGAACACATTCTTCCCCAGAACCCAAAGCTTAAGGAATGGGGCATCGATCAGGAAACTCTAGATGCGTATGTCGGACGACTTGGTAACATCACGCTGGTAGGAAGAGAAATCAATAGTGAGATGAGAAATAGCAGGTTTTCAATCAAACGGAAGGCATTGAAGAACACGCAATATGCTATTTCTCAGGAGATAAGAAGGAAAAATAAAAATTGGGGCACTCGACAAATAGATCGCAGGACCAAGGCCATTGCCGATTTTATCTGCAAAGAATGGCACTTGTAATTGGACAATTAAAGATGCCTAACACCAAAAACACCTGCACCTGGCCCGGCACCGACCCCCTGATGCTCCACTACCACGACCATCAGTGGGGCACTCCCGTCCACGACGACCGCCTGCACTTCGAGGCCATCGTGCTCGACGCTAACCAGGCCGGTCTTTCTTGGCGCACCATCCTGCACAAGCGCGAGAACTTTCGGAAGGCTTTTGCGGACTTCGACTACAAGAAGGTCGCCAAGTTCGGCGCGGCCGACATTCGCAGGTTGATGGCCGACAAGGGGATCATTCGCAACAAGCTGAAGGTTCTTGCCTCGATCGCCAACGCCAAGGCGCTCATGGAAGTGCAAAAGGAGTTCGGGTCGTTCGATAAGTACATCTGGCAGTTCGTGGGCGGCAAGACTATCGTCAACAAGCCGGGCCATCATTCGCATATTGCGGCGACCTCCAAAGAGGCCGAGGCGATGAGCAAGGGCATGAAGAAGCGCGGATTCAAATTCGTCGGGCCGACCATCTGTTACGCCTACATGCAGGGCGTGGGAATGGTGGACGACCATCTGCTGCACTGCTTCCGCAAGAAGGAACTTCCCAAAGTGCGCCGCGGCTAAGGCGGCGCTCGCACTTCAGCACTATGTATACGACCGCAATCGTCACCATCATGGTGTCCGACATGGACAAGGCAATCGCTTTCTACACGGGGACGCTCGGCTTCACGCTCAAGAATAATTACGGCGGACACTGGGCCGACATCGAGGCGCCGGGGATGGCCATCGGTTTGCATCCGGCAAAGGAAGTGAAGGCTGGCGGCAACGTTTCGTTGGGATTCGGCGTTTCGGATTTTGACGGCGTGGTCGCCGACTTGGGCAAGAAAGGCGTCGTGCTGCAGATCAAGAATGACGGCATGGCCAAGATGGCGCTGTTCAGCGATCCGGACGGGACGTCGATCTATATCCGCGACATGAAATAGCGGGAACGGGCAGCAGTGATGGCTGACATCTTCACCAAAGAAAAGCGCAGCGAGATCATGGCGAAGATCCGCTCCAAGAACACCAAGCTCGAACTGGTGGTGTTCAAGTTTTTGCGCGCGCACAGGGTCTACTTCCAAAAGCATTATCGCGGCTGCCGCGGCACGCCGGACGTGGCGGTACCGAGCCGCAAGCTGGCCGTGTTCGTCGACGGCGATTTTTGGCACGGCTATCGCTATCCTGCCTGGCGGCACAAGATGAAGCGCGGGTTCTGGCGCCAGAAGATCGAGCGGAACCGCGCTCGCGACAAGCGCAACTTCGAGGCGCTGCGACGCTGCGGTTGGCGCGTGCTGCGCGTGTGGGAGCATGAGATCAAAAAGGATCCGTTCGAGTCGTTGGTCCGTATTCAGAGGTTCATCGAGCAGAAGTAAGGCGTCTGGCGAGTGGGAATGAAGACATTCCGTGCGGCAACGCCTTGCGCGCCGCACACTGCCCGTGTATAGTCGGACTACAACCTACCTATCAAGAGCGCGGCGAGGGACTCGGCCCTATGACCCGCCGGCAACCTGTCAAAGAGACGTGGTGCCACCTCCGACCCTTTTGCGAGGGAAAGATAATTCCAGTGACGTGGACTCTTTCCGAACAGGGAGAGTTTTTTCGTGTATGGCGTTGCAGAAAATTTGCGAACGGTGCGGTCGGGCGATTTCGTTTTCGGGATTCGTGCAGGCGATGGAACTGCACGACGCGGACGGGCGGTTTGCCTGCGCGCGTTGCCGGCGCGAGGAACGGATCGAGCTGCGGCATCCGGGCGGCGGCAGGGGGACGGGGCCTCGGCTGTCGTAGGGGGCCGGCCGGATTGGCGAGTTTGCCTGCGGAGGAGTATGTTTAGGATACCTAACTACCAATCACTCCTCCTGCATGCAGTTCTTCGCCTCGCTTCATCAGTACAACGACATCGCGCTTTTGGCGCTGCGTCTCGCGCTCGGCTCCATTTTCCTGGCGCACGGGCTTTCCAAGCGCCCCATGTGGAAGGCGCAGCCTTCGGAACAGCTGCCCCAGTCAATGCTCAACATCTTGAGGCTGCTCTCGGTCTGCGAGCCGCTCGGCGCGATCGCGGTATTCGCCGGTTTCCTCACGCAGCTGGCCGTCGTCGGTTTGGCCATCATCATGTCCGGCGCCATGTTCTTGAAGATCACCAAGTACAAGGCGCCGTTCATCACGGTCATGAAACCGGGCTGGGGATACGACTTCACGCTGTTCATGATCTGTATCTCGCTACTCATCACGGGTGCGGGGGCGATTGCGCTCGATCGCGTCTTGTTCGGACTTTAGGAAAAGAAAAGGCCGTTGCGCTCGCGACGGCTTTTTTGTTTGCTTCGACGGGCGGCAGCGCCGATGCGGCGGGGCGCACCCTTGCACATCGGTCGTTATCGTGCTACGAAAGCCGGGCAAGCGTTCGCAAAGGAGTGCATCATGAAGAGGATATTCGCGTTCTTTTTCGCGGCGGTCATCGCGACTGCGGCCGTCGGCTGCACGCGGTTCGTCAGCTCGTACACGTTCAACTCGCCGCCGTCCGGCGAGTCGCGCTGGAAGCAGGTCTATCCCAAGGACGGCGACACCGCTGCCGTGAAATGCATGTACACCGACGCCTGGACCGGCGCGGTCATCAGGGTGATCGAGGATCCGTGCGACAAGCCCGACGTGGTGCGTAGCGCGCAGGCCATGGCCCGGCTGTACCGGGAGTCGGGATACGACGTCGGCACGGTCATGCTGTGCGAACGGCCCGGCGGCAAGTACGCCAGCTTCGCCTACGCTCGCGACGGCGAGCGGGGCATGGTGGTGGCCGTGCGACGGCCCAACGTGCCCAAGACGTTCATGCTCGTCGGCGTCTGGCCGGCAGCCGATGATTTTCGGGCAAGCGCGGGCATCGCGCAGTTGGCCGAGCAGTTCGAGGTCGAGGCAGAACGGATGCCGGTGGAGTGATCGGTCCGCCTTCCGACGTGTCGGAAGGTTTTTTGTTTGGAGACGAGGAGTAAAAAGCTGGTATACTGGGCTGGATACCTCATTTTCACATCATGCCGCATGCCGAATTCGCAAAGACCGTGACGCCGACCGCGCCGCAAGGACGTCGCGGCGGTTTCGGGCAGTTGTTTGCCGGCCTGCTTTTGGCCGGTGCGATACTCGTCGCTTATTTCTGGCTTTTCCCGGACCAGTTCGAGGCGACGAAAAGAAGTTTCCGGCTGCTGTACGCGCAGGCGTATCCCTGCACGGTCCCCGAAACGTACAGCCTCGGCAGCTTTGACAAGCAGTTCAACATCTCTAGGACTGATTTTTTGGCCGCCGTCCAGAAAGCGCAGCACGTTTGGGAGGCTGCCGCCGGCAAGCCGCTGTTCCGTTTGGTTGACGCGAACGGGGCGCTGGCCGTCAACCTTATCTATGACGACCGGCAGAAGGCGACCGACAAGCTCCGCAAGTTGGGCGTGCACATCACCACCGACAAGGCGGGATACGACCGCCTGAAGGCCGAGCACGACACGTTGGTGGCGCAGCTGGAGCCGCTGAAAGCCTCGTTCGACTCCGCGGTGAGCGCTCACGAGGCGCGCGTGGCCTCGTACGAGAAGGCCGTCGCAAGCTGGAACGCCAATGGAGGCGCGCCCGAGAACGTCTACGAGCAACTGAACGCCGAACGCGCGGCCATCGATGCCGAGGCGGTCAAATTGAACGCCCAGCGCGACGCCATCAACGCCATGGTCGATCGCATCAATGCCAACGTCGAGGTGCTCAACCGACTGGCCAAATCGCTCAACCTGACCGCCGAGACGTACAACGGCGTGTCGGCCTCGCGCGGTGCGGAGTTCGAGGAGGGGCTCTTCACGGGCACTCGCGCGAGCGGCAAGATCGACATCTATGAGTTCGATGACCGCGAACGGCTGGTTCGGCTTTTGACCCACGAGATCGGTCATGCGTTGGGGCTGGACCATGTCGATGACCCGAACGCCGTGATGTACCGCCTCAACACCGCCAAAAACCTCGCCCTGACGGCAGCAGACGTCGCCGAACTCAAACGGGTGTGTCACCTGAAGTGACGATGCCAATAAAAAGGCCGACCCAAGGGGGTCGGCTTTACGTTTGTTCCTGGCGCGAGGGCCGGAATCAGTAGCTGACGGTCAGCGGCGAGCCGAGACCGGTGACCTTGTCGTAGCCGATCGATGCGGTACAGGTTGCGCCGCAGGTGCCGTTGGTGCCCGAGACGATGTCTCGGAAGTACGACGCGGACGAAGGTCCGGCGGCGTCCGCGTAGAAGTTCGGATTGTTCGCCGACAGGCCCAGCGCTTTGATGGCCGCCCATTGGGGCGAGCCGGCGCTGGTGCCGCCCACCCGGAACCAGCCTTTCTGGCCTTGGTAGGAGTAGCTCATGTAGACGGAGAATCCGGAGGCCGGATCGGCGTCGTAGGAGACGTCCGGGAGCTGGCGCTTGGTGCCGGTCAGGCCGAAGGCCGACTGGTATGCGGGCAGCGAAACGTAGGAGCTGACGCCGCCGCCGGAGCCGCTCCAAGCGGTTTCCGAGGCCAGAGAGCCGTCCAGGTTGAAGGCGAGCGAGGTGCCGCCGACCGCCACGACGTTGGCAGAGACCGACGGCCAGATGACGCCGGTGCCGTTGTCGCCGGAAGCGGCGAAGAACGTCGCTCCGTACGCGCTCGTGAAGTGGAAGTCGGAAGCGGTCTCGGACGAGAACTCGTTTCCGCCCCAGCTCATCGAGACGGCCACGACGTCGGCAAGTGAACGGGCGTAGTCGACGGCGGCGAGCAGGTCGCTGCCGCTGGCCGACTTGGCCTCGACCAGCAGGATCTTTGCGCCTGGGGCGATTGCATGCGCCCACTCGATGTCGAGCGCGATCTCCAGACCCCAACCGGCGTCGGCGCGCACTCGGGGTGCCATCAGCTTCTTGGTGAAGCAGCCGTTGGCGGTGGTGCAGGACGGCAGGCCGTATTGGGCAGCGAAGACGTTGAGGTCGTTCTCTGCGGTGGGGAGATCGTAGGCGTCGACGATGGCGATCGTCCCCGTGCCGCCGGCCGACGGCAGGCCGTAGACCGCGCGGATTTGCGCGGGCGACAGGCCGGTCGGTGCAGCGGTGGCTCCGTCGCGCACATGGTGCGGCGGATGGCCTTCGAAGGCGTCGAGACCGGGGTCGGCGCGCAGCTCGGCGCTGACGGTGGCGGTGTCGTCATCGATTGCTCCGCCGCAGCCGGCGGCGAGGCAAAGAGTGCCGAACAGGGCGACTGCAGCGGTAGTCAGGCGGCGATGGCTGTTCATGCTGTTTGAACTCCTTGTGGAAGGTGCACTTGTGCCAAAATGGCACCCGCAATATAGCCGAAAAAACGCATTTTGTCAATCGTCCGGGCAACGGGCATTGACGAGACGGCAGGATTCGGCTATCTTTGGCAGTCCGTGCAGGCGCACGGTCGGGAGGAATCATGACGGAAAAGCAAATCGTGTTCGGCACCGACCTCGGCGGTGGCATCATCGACAAGCTCGATGAAGGTTCAAGAGGCAAGTTCTTGGGGCCGGAGTACCTGCTCACCCCCGGAGTGCCCGAGGTCTTCGAGACGCTGCGGCAGATCGTCAACGCCATTCGCGGCAAGAACGGAGAGTGCAGCGTCCATGTCGTTTCTGCCTGCGAAAGTTCGCTCCGCAACAAGGCCTTGTGGTGGCTCAATCACCATCAGTTCTACGATCGGACCGGCATTCCCAGAGAGAACGTCCGGTTCGCCAACAGCCGCAGAGTGAAGGCGGAGATCTGCGCCGATCTCGGCATCACGCACTTCGTCGACGACCGCCTCGAGGTCCTTAGTCAGCTGCCGCCGTCCGTCGAGAAGTTCCTGTTCAGGCGCGATCCGGGGGAGACCGGCGTCTTCCAGACGTTCATTCCCAAGGTCCGTCTGGCGGAGTCCTGGGCCGACATCCTCGGTTACATCCTCAACAACCGCTGATCAGGCGGCGCGCCCCATACCGGGGCGCTTTTTTATTGGCGTGATTCGCTTGCGCCTTGGCTGCGGGTCGCGTAGGCTTTCAACAGCTCATTTCTTCTTCAGCGGAGCGTGTCATGAACGTGCTGCTTAAGCGAGTCTTGTGCGTATTGCTTTTGTCCGTCGGCATGGCGTTCCTCTGCGGGAACGCCGCCCGGGCGGCCGAATCCGTCGCCACCAAGGTCGTGATCCACGATGCGGCCGGCAACGCCCTGACCTCATCCTACGCGGCCGAGAAGGGCGTGGCCAAGCGGCTGACGGCCAAGGTTTTCGACCAGGATGGCAAGCTGATGGCCGATGCCCCGATCCAGTGGTCAGCGGACCCCGGTTCAGGGTACGTGACGCCGGATGCGAGCGGTAACGGCGCCACCGTCACCATGACCAAGGACCTGTACGACGATCCCAACGGGTTCGAACCGTGGACCAACATCCGCGCATGCAGCGGAGGTACCTGCGCCTGGCTGTGCGTGAACGCCGTGGTCAACCTGACCGGTCAGTGGCGCGTCTACATCGAGGTGACCAACGCCGCCTTCGGCAGCAAGTGGATCACTCTCACCTTCACCCAGGACGGCAGGAACCTGGTGGCCACCGGCATCTCGGACCAGCCGATGACGGCCACGCTCAACGGCCGGATGCTGCAGTTCAGGGATCCCAAGAACGAGCTGACGTACTTCCGCGGCGCCCTTACCAGGCAGGACCGCGCCCAAGGGCAGTGGGTCAGTTACAAGGAATACAAGGGAAACTGGTACGCCAGGCGATAGGGAAGCGGGCCCGACGATTGTCGGGCTTTTTCATTTGCTGCCCGGCGCTTGACCGGTGCCGGACTCTTCATTAACGTTTAGGCATCTTAACTAGTCTCTCGACGCACATGCCTTCGCGCACCGACCTGCTGGCGATGTCGTTCCTGGAAACGATTCGTCGCGTCAAGGAACATCTGAACAGCAAGAACCGATTGGGCGGAGAATGCACCCTGATGCAGCTCGGCCTGCTTTGGCACATCACCAACGCGGGCAACCCCACCATGAAGGACATCTCCGCGTACTTGCGCGTGTCGCCGCCGTCGGCCACGGGCGTCATCGACAGCATGGTCAAGGCGGGGCTGCTTGATCGGACGGTCGACGAAGGGGATCGCCGTTCGGTCCGCTTGCGGGTGACCAAGCGCGGTTCGCGCGTCTTGACCCGCGGTTGGAAGATGATGCTTTCGCGGATGCGCAAGCTGCTCTCGACCTTGTCCAAGGAAGACCAGTCGCGCCTGGCGGTGATTCTCGCTCGGCTCTCCGTCGCTTTCGCGGAATAAAAAAGCGGCCCCGCAAGATGCGGGGCCGTGTCGTTTCAGCGTTCGAGGACGTGGTTGCCGTAGCGCCGGTTGGTCTCGTCGTAGAACTCCTGAAATGCCTTGGCCTGCACCAGGAAGGGGACGGGCTTTTCCTCCGGGAACCGGCCGGCAGACTTGTGCATGGCCGAGACCTGCGCCAGCCATTCCGCGTGCGACTCCCGCCAGCGCGGGTCGGCCATGTGCGCTTCGACCGCCCGGAAGGCGGGCAGGTCGGCGTGCGGGCCGTACTCGACCTTGTCCGCCCAGATGCGGCACCACTGGACGTTCTGCTGTCCGTAGTTCCAGATCTGGTGCTCGATGTAGTCGTCGTTCTTGGGTGCGCGCAGCACTTCGAGGCGCCGCGTCCTGATGGCGGCCTCATTCACGTGCGGCCGCAGCGCCGGATCGTCGAACCTGAACCGGTCGATCCAGATCTCGTGACCGAAGGTCTTCTCGCGCAGGCTGGGAACGTGCAGGTAGGCATAGCACTCCGACACCAGCGACGCCTCCGTCTCCGAGGCGATCATCCGGCGCGTCCAGTTCATGAACGTGTCGGCGGGATTCGGCGCGAGGGTGCGGACGTGCGCGCATTCGTGCAGGTGGTAGAGGTCCTGGACGTAGGGGTTGTCGTACTTGCGGCGCGTCATCGCGCCGAAGTAGGTGCCGAAGTGGCCGGGAAGCATCTTGTCGTCGGTGACGAATATGTCGAGGCCGGAGTAGATCTCTCGCGCCCAGGCCGATTCACGGAACTCCTCGGTGACGAACAGGTCTTCGGCGCGCACGCGTTCGATTGCGATGCTCATCGGTATTCTCCTCGGATGTGGCGGTCCAGCGCTTCCGTCAGGCAGAAGCGGTAGGCGTTCGGCGCCCGGCGGAATTCGTCGGGGCCGGCAGTGTCGTTGGCGAGCAGCAGCACGTTGCTGGGCTGCGCACTTTCCGCCAGACGGCCGTCGCGCACCAGCTGGCGCATGACGGTCGTGCGGGTTTCCGCGTAGCGCTTGGGCAGGGTCGTGGGGCCGAAGCGTTTCATCAGCTCGGTGCCCAGCTTGAGGGAGAACAGGTTCTTGAACCACTTGTTCCCCCACAGCGCGTCGATCGGCTGGCGGCTGTAGCAGCCGCCGACCCGGTGATAGTACGTGCCCATCGGCTTCGACAGGCTGAAGATGACGGCGGCGACGTTCTCGTGGCGGTGCGGCTCGATGTCGGTTACGGGGCGCACGGTGGCGCCAACGTAGGTCATGTCGAGATACACGCGTACCCCCGGGGCCTGGAAGCGCAGCGCTTCCAGAAAGGCCGGAAGCTCCGACCAGGCGTTGCCGTCGATGGCCGAAGGGTTCGAGGCCCAGAACACGTCGCCAGGCGCGAACAGCGAACTGTCCACGTAGACGTTCCGCGCGTGCGTCACCACCTTCATGCCGCGTGCGCGGGCGATGGCGGCGTACCCTTCGTACTCGCCTTCGAACACGTGCAGCGCCGCGGGCGGCAGCAGCAGGTCCTTGATGATCTCGGAGGAGCCGTTGGCCGGGTAGGCGTGGGGAAACGCCTTGCCGAGCGACACCCCGCTCCAGTTGCGCCAGGTGTCGAGGAACTCTTCGTGCATCGTGTCCTGGTGCTTGGTGTAGGCCCGTTCGTACCACTCGTGGTGATGGCCGTCCCACAGTTTTTGGACGACTGCTGCCACTTCGGGGTAGTACCATGCGTATACCGTTCGTGAAATCATTCGTTTGCCTCCGTGTCAAAGGGCTGCATTTTCCAATGCGTTTCAGACATGGAAAACGGTTTAATTTAGGAGAAAAAGGCGCTTTTGTCAAGCCGAGGGGCGAGGAGAGGTGACGACTCGTCACCAAGGTCCTCGCGTCATTTTTTCAGTTGCGGTCGTTTTGGGGTATTTATTCCGTTTTTGCGCTATACTGTGGAAGATATTTCTCTTCTCGCTGGCTGTGGCCAGCGGTGAGGTCTTCATTACGGCTGTGACACTATGACACGCAGGTTCCTCTACGGTTTCGTCGCAGCAGCGGCGGTTTTCTTGACCTTCGGAACTTTTTCAAAACCGGCCTACGCCGCAACGCGCACCTGGACCGGCGGCGGCGCGGACAACAACTGGACGACGTCAGGCAACTGGGGCGGTACCGCGCCGGTGGCGGGGGACAGCCTGATCTTCGATTCGACTGGCGTGGGAACGCGCCCCTCCCCGAACAACAACTTCACCGCAGGCACGAGTTTTGCCTCTATTGCCGTTTCAGCCAGCGGATACGCCATCGGCGGCAACTCGGTGAGCCTGACCACGGGACTCACCGCAGACACGTATTCGAGCGGGTCCAGTACGGTTTCGCTGATTGTCGGCGGGGCGGGTTCGGTAACCATGAACGCCGCCGGGGGCACGCTGCTGCTTTCGGGCGTGAACACCTTTACTGGGGGGCTGACCATCAAGGCGGGCACGGTGCAGGCCAACACCAGCAACAAGGCGCTCGGCGGCACCACGGGTACAGGAACCGTGACCATCGGCAACACTTCGGGCAGCGCGAACGCCACGTTGGTCGTCGGTACGACCGGTCTGACTTACGCGAACCCGATTGTTTTGGCGACGGGGACGTCGGGCACGCTGACGATCGGCAACGCCGGCACGGCCATCTCCACCACCTTCAGCGGCGGCATCACCGGCACCAACAACTTGAGCACCAATGCCAACGCCACCACCGGCACGGTCACGTTCTCGACTAACGCCATCAACAACGCGGGTACCGTCACCAACGTGGGAGCGGGCACCGGCACCGTCACGGTGAGCGGGGGCATCGGGGCGAACGTCACCGCGGTCACCGAGAGCAGCACCACCTCCGCGCTGACCGTCTCGGGTGCGCTTGCGATTAATGCTTCGGGCACCACTTTGGTCAACGCGCTGGGCACGAAGCTGCTGACGGTTTCCGGCGGCGTCTCGGGCACGGGCAATCTCGTGCTGAACAATAATAGTACTCTCGCGAGCGGCATCACGATTTCCACCGCGGCCGTGAGCAACGTCGGCACCGTCACCAACTCCGGCAGCGGCAGCGGCTCGGTCCTGGTCAGCGCCGTCATCGACACCAACGTCACCGGCGCCGTCGAGAACAGCTCCACCTCGCAGCTGACGCTCTCCGGCGTGAACACCTTCGCGGGCGGGCTGACCGTCAAGGCAGGTACGGTGCAGGCCAACACCAGCGCTTCCGCGCTCGGTGCCGGCACCGTCACCCTCGGCGACACCTCCGGCAGCGCCAACGCCTCGGTGGTCGTCGGCACCACCGGACTCACCTTCGCCAACCCCTTCGTCCTGGCGACGGGGACCTCGGGCACGCTGACGATCGGCAACACCGGCACGGCCATCTCCACCACCTTCAGCGGCGGCGTCACCGGCACCAACAACCTGACCACCTTGTCGAATGCCACGACGGGAACCGTGACCTTCTCGACCTCGGCCGTGAACAACGCGGGCACGGTCACGAACACGGGCGCGGGGACCGGCACGGTCACCGTCAGCGGCGGCATCGGCGCGAACGTGACGACCGTGACGGAGAGCAGCACCACCTCCGCGCTGACCGTCTCCGGCGGCGTCACGGTGAACGCTTCGGGCACTACTTTGGTCAACGCATTGGGCACGAAGGTGCTGACCGTCTCGGGCGGCGTCACCGGCACGGGCAACCTGACCCTGAACAACAACAGCAGTCTCACCAGCGGCATCACGCTCTCGACGACCTCGGTGAACAACGCGGGCACCGTCACCAACTCCGGCAGCGGCAGCGGCTCGGTCCTGGTCAGCGCCGTCATCGGTGCGAACGTCACCGGCGCCGTCGAGAACAGCTCCACCTCGCAGTTGACCTTGAGCGGCCTCAATACTTTCGGCGGCGGGCTCGCGGTTCTCGCCGGCACGGTGCAAGCCAACACCAGCAACAAGGCTCTCGGCGGGAACGGGACGGGGACGGTCACCCTCGGCGACACGTCCGGCAGCGCCAACGCCTCGGTGGTCGTCGGCACCACCGGACTCACCTTCGCCA
>CAZBFO010000002.1:383442-385998 GCA_964491475.1 uncultured Gammaproteobacteria bacterium
TCCGGCAGCGCCAACGCCTCGGTGGTCGTCGGCACCACCGGACTCACCTTCGCCAACCCCTTCGTCCTGGCGACGGGGACCTCGGGCACGCTGACGATCGGCAACACCGGCACGGCCATCTCCACCACCTTCAGCGGAGGCGTCACCGGCAGCAATAGTTTGACTGTCAGCGCCAGCGCCACCACGGGCACGGTCACGTTCTCGACCAACGCCATCAACAACGCGGGCACCGTCACCAACGCCGGTACGGGGACGGGCACGGTCACCGTGTCCGGCGGTATCGGCTCAAACGTAACGTCGGTCGTCGAGAACAGCGTCACCTCTGCGCTGACCATCGGCACCAGCCCGATCACCGTCAACGCCGGCGGCACCTCTCTCGTCAATTCTTCCGGTACCAAAATCCTGACCGTCACCGGGGGCGTGACGGGGACGGGAAACCTCATCACCAAGAACGACAGCTCGACCGCTCACGGCATCACCATCACGACGAGCCAGGTGAACAACGCCGGGGCGCTGAACAACACCGGCACGGGAACGGGTTCGGTGCTGGTGAGCGCGGGGACCGGCCCGAACGTGACCTCGGTCAACCAGTTGAGCGGAACGTCGCCGCTGATCATTCCCACGACGGTGTACGTCGACGCTTCGTGGGTCGGCACGGCTTCCGGCTCCGATCCTGACGGAGCCGGTCCAGCACAGGACTTCGGCGCCGACTCCTTCGCGACCGTGCAGGGCGGCGTCACCGGCGTGATTCCGGGCGGAACGGTCTACGTGGCAGCGGGGTCCTACGCCGAAAACGTCACCGTCACCAAGGCGCTGACGCTCAACGGAGCGGGCGCCGCGACCACGACGCTCACGTCGTCGGGTGCGAGCGCCACGGCGATTACGGTCAGCGGCAGCATTGGCGCTGGCGCGACGGTGCTGATTGACGGCTTCACTTTCAATAATGCCACGAAGTACGGCGTCAACGCGACGAGCACGACGGTGCTCAATCAGCTGACGGTGCAGAATTGCGATTTCACCCACGTCGATCAGAACGGCTTCGCGGTCACGGGCACATCGACGGGCGGCGTACCCGGTTTGGCGAACGTGTCGTTGCTGAACGACAACTTCGTCAACAACGGCGACGCGGTCAGTCCCGTTTCTCTCGGCTACGGCGACATCCTGTTCAATTTCTACAACGGTAACGTCACCATGAACACGGTGCATGTCACCGGCAACGGCGAGTACGCGGGCATCCAGATCCGCGGTGCCAGCGCGACGCCGAACGTGCCGGCGAGCGCGGGAACCATCTCGTTCGTCAACGTCATTATCGATGGCACCTTCCTGCGTCCGACCGGTGCCGTCGGCACGTTCAACCCGGGCGGTCCCGGGGACGGCCTCTTCATCCTGGAATACAGTTCCGTTTCCGCCGTTTCTTTCAGCGGCGTGGACGTGCAGCCGACTACCGGTAACGGCCTGGTGGCCGAAGGATTGGGCACCCAGCTCAACATCGGGAATACCGTGTTTTCCGTACCCGATCCGACGGTTCTCGGTACCGGATCTCCCAGGAGTTCGGCCAACATCTTCATCGGCGCCAATGCCAACGCCTTGGTGACGAACGTGGATGCGACTGCCGCCACTTTTACGGGGGCCGCCGACGGTTTCGCCATCGAGGACCGCATCACGGGCGGAGTCGATGCTTCGGGGCTCGGCATCGTCACCTTTCAAACGGGGGCCACTTACGTCACGCCGACGAGCGGCAGCATTCAGCGCGGTATCGATGCTGCCTCGACCGGCGGCACGGTCTACGTCGCTGCCGGCACTTACGCCGAAGCGGTCGACATCAACAAGGCGAATCTGACCGTACGACTTGCCGGCAACGTCACCATTCATTCGCTCGCGGACACGGCCTCGCCGACGTTCGTCGACCTTCAGGGCTACGTGCTCACGCTCGGCGACGCCGCCAGCACGCAATATGACGGCGTCATAAGCGGTACAGGGGGACTGACCAAGACCGGTTCCGGGACGACCACGCTTACGGGCACGAACACGTACACCGGCACCACGACCGTCAGCGCGGGTACGCTGTACGTCGACGGCTCGCAAGCCGGCAGCAGCATCAGCCTGAACGGAGGCGTGCTGGGCGGCAACGGCAGCGTCGGTGCCGTCACCTCAACGGCATCGGGCGGCACGGTTTCGCCGGGGGACACTGTGGGCATTTTGAGCAGCGGCAACGTCGATTTGAGCGCCGGTTCGACTTCCTTCCTTGCGACCTTGAACGGCACCGTGGCCGGCACGAGCTACAGTCGGCTTTCCGTGGTCGGCACGGTGGACCTGACGGGTACCGTACTTGGCGGCACGGTCGGGTACGCGCCGACGCCTGGCGACGCTTACGCCGTCATCTTGAACGACAGCAGTGACCCGGTGACGGGCACGTTCTTCGGCATCGCCGAAGGTGCGGTGACCGCAGTCGACAGCAAGAATTTCAGGGTTACCTACATTGGAGGTACGGGCAATGACGTCGTTCTGACGTACGTCGGGAACGTTGACGCCGCGCAGTCCACCCTCTCGCCGACG
>CAZBFO010000003.1:0-208433 GCA_964491475.1 uncultured Gammaproteobacteria bacterium
CCCGCGACCCAAGGCTTATGAGTCCTTTGCTCTACCAACTGAGCTACCTCGCCATGAACGCCGGATTGTTGCTGCAGCTTACGCGGAAAAAACGTTTTTGGCAAGCCTGTCGGGTGGCCAGCGTTAAAAGCAAAACTCCGGAGCCCAGCCAGGTTCCGGAGCTTCGTTAGACCGTTGCCGGGACGCGCGGGTTATCGATGACGATTTCCTTGATCAGGGCGCCGGCGTTCTGGCCGTAGCAGTCCTTGCAGACCACCATGCGCAGGGGGCGTCCGCCCTCCCATTCGACGTTCACCAAGAAGGAAATTTCGCCATTCTTAAACTCGTAAATGCGCTTATGCATTCGCGACTGGCAGAATCGGATTTCATCAGCATTATGCTTCTTTTTTCGCATATCTTCGCATAATTACGGGCTTATCCCCGCAACTAAACGCACCTTAGCACAGCCTTATTTGGTAATCAAGCCCCCGCTGGGGGTGCCCACTTGCTAGTCGACGGGGCATAAGGCAAGGTTCTTACAATGCTCTTTTTGCCGCGAGGAACGCCCTCATGGAAGCAAATAAGAAGGTTATCGGCGGTGCCATCACCCTTGGCATCTCGGCCGTCGGATTCGTGGCACTCGCCACGCCTACCGCGGCAATCGCCCGCACTCTGCGGTTTTGGGCATACCCCACGCTGTTCGGGGTAAACATGCTTCTTTCCGGCCTGGTGCTGCTGGTCATCTTGCCGGCAACCGGGAAGAAAGGCTTCGTCTGGCCCTGGCTGCGCAACAAGCTGTCTAACATCGAGACCAAACTGACCGGTCAGCGATGGGGGAGCGTCATGAAGCGAGGCGCCTTCATCTTCGTGCTGATGGCCACCATGGCCTTCGGTCCGCTTGGGGGAGCGGTGGCCATTCGCGTGTTCGGTCTTCGGGAGGACCATGCTTGGGCCTGCGCCTTCTTTACCAACCTGATTTCGACCGCCTTCTGGGTGTCGATTTACTTGGGGGACATCCTCAAGGATGCGCTCTCTTCGCTTTTCGCCCTCCCGTAATGGGGGCGATTTTTCTTTGCGGAAAGTACTAAAAAACCCGTCTGGTGACGGGATCTTTAGTGGTGCCGGCGGAGGGACTTGAACCCTCATGGAGTTTCCCCCGAACGATTTTGAGTCGTTTGCGTATGCCATTTCGCCACGCCGGCACGGGGGTCCGGAGGCCCGAAAACCTCTTTGGTTGAGCCATAGTAGCCCCTTTGACAGACTGTTGTCAAAAGGTATGGGCTGGGATAAGGTTCCTGTGTTATGGCCTCCATCATCGCCGTCGTCAATCAGAAAGGCGGAGTAGGAAAGACCACTACGGCCGTGAATCTCGGCTCGTATTTGGCTGCCCACGGGAAGTTCGTCTTGCTGGTCGACCTCGACCCGCAGGCCAACGCCACGTCGGGTCTGGGCATCGATCATCGCTCGTTGCAGGCCGGCTTGTACGAGGCCATGGTCGGTTCGGCCAGGCTGCGCGACGTCATCGTGACCAGTCAGGTCGAAGGGCTCAAGGTGGCCCCGTCCACCCAGGCGCTGGCCGGTGCCGCCGTCGAACTGGTCGACATGGAACGCCGCGAGTATCGCCTCGCTGACGCGATTGCCGAAGTGCGCAACGGTTTCGATTACATTCTCATCGACTGTCCGCCGTCGCTGGGCCTGCTTACGCTCAACGGCCTTGTTGCCGCGGAGCGCGTGCTGATTCCGGTACAGGCCGAGTACTACGCGCTCGAAGGCCTTTCCCAGCTGCTCGGTACCATCGACCTGGTAAAGAACAGCCTCCGCCCCGATCTCGAAGTCATGGGCGCGGTGCTCACCATGTTCGATGCCCGCAACAAGCTTTCTGGCGACGTCATGGGCGAGCTGCGCAAGTTCTTCCCCAACAAGATTTTCGAGTCAGTGATTCCCCGCAACGTCCGTTTGGCCGAAGCGCCCAGCTTCGGACGGCCGATTGCCCAGTACGATCCCTGGTCCAAGGGCGCCCGCGCCTACTCGGACCTCGCCAAGGAGATCATCGCTTTGGAAAACCAACTGGAAAATGCCGTAGCCTAGTATGCCGACGACCCCGTCCGCCACTCCAGCAAAGAAGCCCGCTTCCGGCGGCCTCGGACGAGGCCTTGGCGCGCTCATTCCGCAGAAGTCCGCGTTGCCGACCGGCGCAATCATGCCGATGGCCGCCGGCGATGCCAAGGCGGAACCGGCCAAGCCGAACGGCGAGCCGCTCTACGTTGCCATTTCCGAAATCATCGCCAACACCGAGCAGCCGCGCACCGTCTTCGAGCACCAGGCACTCGAGGATCTGATGAACTCCATCCGTGAGCACGGCATCATCCAGCCGCTGACCGTCACCAAGCGCCCCGAAGGGGGATACGAGCTGATTGCCGGCGAGCGCCGCTTCCGCGCGTCGAAGATGCTCGGCCTGGACACCGTGCCCGTCACCGTCCGTCACACCCCCGACGCCAACAACAAGTTGGTGCTCGCGCTCATCGAGAACATCCAGCGCGCCGACCTCAACCCCTTGGAAGAGGCTCGCGGCTACCAGCGTCTGATCGAGGAGTTCGGCCTGACGCAAGAAGAGGTCTCCAAGCGCGTCGGCAAGGCGCGCTCCACGGTGGCCAACACCATGCGCCTGCTCTCGCTTCCGCAGGTCATCCTCGACGCCATCGCCGCCGGCAAAGTACAGGCCGGCAGCGCCCGCGCCATCCTGGCCCTCCCGGACGAAGCCTCGCAGATCGCCCTGTTCAACAAGCTCCTGGCCGGCAACCTTTCCACCCGCGACGTCGAAGCCGGCGTACGCAAAGCCACCGGAACCGAGGTGAAGAAAGACCCCGCCCTCCTCGGCGCCGAGGAGCAGCTCCGCAACGCCCTCGGCACGCGCGTCGAGATCAAGAAGCGCGGCGGCAAGGGCTCCTTCACGGTCAGCTTCTACTCGGATGACGAATACAAGGAGCTGCTGCGGAAGTTGTCGAGGAACTGATGAAGAATCAAAAGCCCTCCGGTTCACGGAGGGCTTTTTGGTCTACTCTTCCTTTGCCTACGGTCACTTGGGCTTCTTGTGTGCCGGCTTTGCCGACGGTTGCGGAGGCGGCGCCTTCTTGTCCAGCGTTTCTTCGCCGGCGGTGATGGCCTTGAGCCACTTGTGCATCTTGGACTTGGACAGCGCGCGGATGTGCGTCTTGGCATGGCCGGTCTTCACGAAGGTCAGCCAGTCGGCATTGGGGGCCTTGCGGTTCTTGTCGACGATGATTTCGCAGAAGTCGCCGGAGGACAGCTTGGAGTCCAGGCTGACGATCTGGTCGTTGACTCGCGCGCCGACGCAGGTGTTGCCGATGTGGGTGTGAATGGCGTAGGCGAAGTCTACGGGGGTCGCACCTTCCGGCAAATCGATGACGTCGCCTTTGGGCGTGAAGACGAAGATGCGGTTCTGGAAGACGTCGATCTTCATGTTCTCGAACGTCTCCAGGAAGGCGTCGGGGTCCTTGGCGTGCTGGGAGTGGTTGGCCAGGTCCTGCACCCAAGCCAGCTGATCGCTGCTGGCGGGCGTGGCCTTTTTGCCGTCCTCGTCGTAGTGCCAGTGGGCGGCGATGCCGCGTTCGGCCTCGTCGTGCATCTGCCGTGTGCGGATTTGGAACTCGACGATCTCGCCGCTCTCGCAGAAGACGGTGGTGTGCAGCGACTGGTAGCCGTTCGGCTTGGGCTGCGAGATGTAATCCTTGATGCGGCCCTTGAGCGGCTTCCAGCGCTGGTGGATGATGCCGAGCGTGGCGTAGCAGTCGCCGACGTTGGGGACGATGATGCGCAGCGCCACCAGGTCGTGAATCTGCACCATGTCGCGCTCGTGCTTGAGCAGCTTCTGGTACAGGCTGTAGAGGTGCTTCACGCGGCCCTGGATTTCCACGATGGAGACGTTGGCGGCCTTCAGGTCGTTGGCCACGATGTCGCGCACGCCGTTGATGTAGGTTTTCTTCACCGAAATGGACGACTCGGCCAGGTTCTTGACCCACTCGTATTCCTTGGGCATGGCATGACGGAACGACAGATCCTCAAGACGGGTCTTGAGCTCGTTCATGCCGAGACGGTTGGCGATGGGCGCGTATATTTCCAGCGACTCCAGCGCGATGCGCATGCGCTTTTCGGGCTTGAGCGCGTCGAGGGTCTCCAGGTTGTGGATGCGGTCGGCGAACTTGATGAGGATCACGCGAACGTCCGAAGCCATGGCCACGAACATCTTGCGGAGGTTCTCGATGTAGCGGTCGATGCCGCGGTACTTGATCTTGCCCAGCTTGGTGATGCCCGCGACCATCGAGGCGATGTCCTCGCCGAATTCCTTCTTGATGTCGGCAAGCGTGACCGGCGTGTCCTCGGGTACGTCGTGCAGCAGGCAGGCGATGATGATCGGCGTGGGGAGGCGCAGCTCGGCCAGCGTTTCGGCCGCAGCGACGGGATGGACGATATATGGTTCGCCGCTGGTGCGCTTCTGCCCCTCGTGCGCCTTGGCAGCGAACTCAAAAGCCAAGCGGACCATGTCGAGGTCGGCCTTGGGGTTGTACGCGCGGATTTTGGCGAGCAGCGGCTCGATGGTGACCGGCGCGCTGGGGTCGCGCGGCACCTGCGGAGGCGTGTCCATAGCGAAAGACTAACAATGGCATTGTAGCGGAAATCGGGCAAGTGGGACTGCTAGTCAAAGAAAAATCCGACCGGCGTGGTCGGATTTTTGCTCTTATTCCTGCGGTTCTTCCGGTTCCGGTTCGGGCTCAGGCGTTTCTGTCGCGCCACCGGCCGCTGACGGCGGTGCCGGTGCCTCCGCAGTATAGTCGCACTCCTTGTTGGAGCAGCGCACGGTGTCCTGCTTGCCGTACACCACCAGGTGGCCGCACTTGGGACAGAGCTGGCCGGTCGGCTTGGACTGGATGATGAAGTCGCAGCCGGTGCCGTCCTTGGCATAGCGTGAGCAGCCGTAGAAGATGCGGCCGCCGCGGATGGTTTTCTTTTCGACGATGTCGCCCTCTTTGCACTTGGGGCATTTGACGCCGGTCTTTTTGAGCAGCGGCTTGCGGTGCTGGCAGTCGGGGTAGCGCGAGCAGCCAAGGAACTGGCCGTACTGGCTGCGCTTGATGACCATCTGCGCGCCGCAAACGCCTTCGTGCTTGCACTTCTTTTTGCCTTCGCCGCCGCCTGCACAGTCGCATATCTCGTCGGTCGGTTCGGGCGTCATGGCTTCCTCACTGCCGGGAACGGGCTTGGCGTTCTTGCAGGGGTTCTTTTTATCGCCATAGCCTGTACATGACATGAACTTGCCGTTGCGGCCGAACTTGAAGACCATCGGGCGGCCGCATTTTTCGCAGTTCACGCCGGCCGGCTCTTCGAGGTCGGACTTCTTCACTTCCTTGTCCTTCTTTATCAAGTTCTCCTTGAACGGCTCGTAGAAGTCGCGGATGACGGGCACCCACTTCTCGTTGCCTTCGGCCACGTTGTCGAGGTGCTCTTCCATGGCGGCGGTGAAGCCGACATCAACCACCTTGGGGAAGTGCTTGGTCAGCAGGCCGTTGACGTGCATGGCCAGGTCGGTTGGTTTGAGCTTGCGGCCGTCGCGGGTGACATACTGGCGCGTGACCACCGTGCTGATGGTCGGCGCGTAGGTGGACGGGCGGCCGATGCCGTTCTCTTCCAACAGCTTGATGAGCGACGCTTCCGTGTAGCGCGGCGGCGGCTCGGTGAAGTGCTGCTTGGGCAGGACTGACTTGGCATCGAGCTGGTCTGCGGCCGACAGCGCCGGAAGGATGGTTTCGCGCGTGTCGGTCTCGTAGACGTTGAGGAAGCCCTTCTTCACGATGGTCGATCCGTTGGCGCGGAAGCCATAGGTGGCGGACTTGGCCTTGGCCTCGATGTTCACGGCCAGCGTGAGCATCTCGGCTTCGGTCATCTGCGAGGCCACGGCGCGCTGCCAGATGAGCGCGTAGATTTTGAGCTGCTTTTCGTCGAGGTGCGGCGCTGCCAGCGACGGAGTCAGGAAGACGTTGGTCGGGCGGATGGCTTCGTGCGCTTCCTGCGCGCCCTTGGCCTTGGTCTTGTAGTGGCGCGGTTCGGCGGGCAGCGAGTCCTTGTGCGACTTGGAGAGCAATTCGCGCGCTTCCGACAGGAACTTCTCGGAGAGGTTCACCGAGTCAGTACGCATGTAGGTGATGAGACCGGTATGGCCGTGATCGCCTAGGTCCACGCCTTCGTAGAGCTGCTGGGCGATCATCATCACCTGCTTCACCGAGTAGCCGAGGCGGTTGTTGGCCTCTTGTTGAAGCGTAGAAGTGGTAAAGGGGGGGTTGGGACTGCGGCGGACGGTCTTTTGGTCGACCGAAGTTACCGTCCATTCGGCACCGTTGAGGTCTGCGACCAGCGCGTCGGCGGCCTGGGCGTTGCCGATAGCAAACTTGTCTAGCGTCTCATCATTTTTCCGGACCAGGCGCGCAGGGAAATAGGCGTCATTCTCGTTTTGCCCGCGCTTGGCCATCATCGCTTCGACCGACCAGTATTCCTGCGCCACGAACTTGGCGATTTCGGCTTCGCGTTCCACGATCAGGCGTACGATGACCGACTGCACGCGACCGGCAGACAATCCGAAGGTGACCTTCTTCCAAAGGAAGGGGGACAGTTCATAGCCGACCAGACGGTCCAGCACGCGGCGTGCCTGCTGCGCGTCGACCATGCGCATGTCGAGCTTGCGCGGATGTTCCAATGCCTTGTCGATGGCCTCCTTGGTGATTTCGTGGAAGGTGATGCGCTTGAACTTGTCCGCATCGACGCCGTCGTCGTGCAACAGCTTCATCAGGTGCCAGGAAATGGCTTCCCCCTCGCGGTCTTCATCGGATGCCAGGTAGATGACGTCGGCCTTTTCGGCCGCGTCCTTCAGATCCTGCACGCGCTTGGCTTTGGTCTCGGGAATTTCGTAGGTGGGCGTGAAGTCGTGGGCCACGTCGATGCCGATTTTGCTCTTGGGGAGGTCGCGGACGTGCCCATAAGAAGAGAGCACGGCGAAACCGTGACCGAGGAACTTGGAAATGGTTTTGGCTTTGGTGGGAGACTCGACGATGACGAGAGATTTTCCGCGCATCTTCGCGCCGGGTTTTTTCGCCGGTTTTTTCCCGGCGTCGATCATTTTTTCATCCGTCGTTTCGACCGATTTCTTTTTTGAAATGCGAGGCATGTGTTGTTGGGAAAGCAAGAGTGATGACAGCGTAGCCGTCCTTCGTCGTGCCTGTCAATTCTTGATAAACGTTCCGCGGTCGTCGCTGATCAGGTTCTTGAGCGTCAATGCCGTGGTGACGGCGAGAATTTCGCGCATTGAGAAGCCGGTTTCTTCCGAAAGGTCGTCGGCGGACTTCGGCGAGTCGATGAGGCATTCGTAGAGGACGCGTTCGCGTTCATCGACGATGTCTTTCGGATCTAACGCGGTCGTCGCCAGGCCGTAAGCGGTCATTATCTGCGTGGCCTCAAGCAACGGCGTGGCTCCGTGCAGGAGCAAATCGTTCACGCCCGCGGAGGACGGTGAAGTGATGTTGCCCGGAACCGCGTAGACGTCGCGGTTGGCGTCCAACGCGAGGTAGGCGGTGATGAGCGCCCCGGACTTCCGTGCCGCCTCGACCACCACGGTGCCGCGGCTCACGCCGGCGACGATGCGATTGCGCAGCGGAAAACCGAACTTCGCGGCATGGGTGCCCGGCGGCACTTCCGAGATCAGCGCTCCGCCGCTCACGAGGATGCGCCGCGCCAGACCAAGATTGGACCGCGGCCCGACGCACTCGTCGTCGACTCCGCCGGCCAGCACCGCGATCGTCACGCCGCCCTCATATAAAGTGGCCTCATGCGCGGCCGCGTCCACGCCCAGCGCCAAGCCGCTGACTATGCAGCCGCCGGCACGGGCCACCGGACCCGCCAGAAGCCGCACCGCCGCCGAGCCGTAGGTGCTCATCTTGCGGGTTCCCACGAAGGCGATGGGACACGGGTGCGAAAGAGCCTCGATGGAGCCGCGGACGTACAGCTGCGCCGGCGGTTTGGCGATGTGCCGGAGCAGGGGAGGATAACGGTCGTCGCCCAGGCGAATGACCGTAATCTCGTCGGTTGGACGTTGCTCGTGAGGCAGTAGTGCGTCCATGAGGCCGGACTATAGATGAAGCCTTACCTGGGTGTCAAGTTGGCGGCGAGGCATCGTCTATGTGCGTTGAAAGTAAAACGCGGAAAACGTAAGCTGAACGCACCCGCAAACGGAGAAGCCTCAAATGAAGATCAATACGGATCAATTGCGCTCTTTCTTGGCGGCACGGGCGCCGAATCCTTCGCTGGTCGACAGGGCGATGACCGTCTCGGAGGCAGCATTCGAAGCGATGCGATCCGGACGATTTCCCATCAGTTCGCAAGCTGAGACGGAGCGCTTCGACGTGAGCGCCGCCTTGTCCGGATACTGCGGGAGCGACGTGGCCATCGAGCTGGTTTCGCTCAGCCTGCCCAAGCGGATGAAACCGGAGACATGGGAGAAGGAGCAGTGGAGAAAGATCGAACGCAGGATTACGCCGTGGGTCGATCAGGGCGTGCGGATCGGCGGCGGAGGAATACCGCTGTGGGAGCACCTCGGCGATCGGTACTTCAGCCAGGTCTTCGATAAGCTTGCTCCAAGGGGGATAGCGAACGACAGCACGCTCAACAGGTTCGGCAAATGCTTCGACAATTGCGTGCCGACGTTCAAGTGGTGCGCGAACGTGCTCCCTCCGCACCTCAAAGCGATTGAGCTTGAAGGCGGGTCGATTCGTCTGGGCTTCTCCTACTCGCTCAAGTATCTTTTTTACATGACGCTGACCGGAGACGATCGGGCGTTTGCCTGCTGTGAGCACTTGGTCGGCCTGTTGGGTACGACCGTTCCGCTCGGCATGGACGACCGAGGTCGTTGGTTGATTCCCGTCATCTAGTCGGCATCCTCCGTCATTTGACGGGGGATTTTCTTTTCATGCCGCAAATCACCCTGCCGCTTACTTATTTATAAAGAGGGCTTCGAGCCCTCTTTTACTTCCCGTAAGTATTTGCGGCAACGTCGAGGCCGTCGGTCAGAGTCGTTTCCAGCGCTTTCACGGCGTTTTCGACTGCCTTTTCCAGCTCGCCCTCCTCATCCTTGCCGAACTTCTCCAGGACGAAGTCCTCGGCCGGAACGGTCTTGGCCCGTTCGGTCCCGATGCCGATGCGGACGCGTGCCACGTCCGGCGTTCCCAGCCGTTCGATGACGTTCTTGATGCCGTTGTGCCCGCCGGCCGATCCGGTTGCGCGAATGCGGATGTTGCCCAGCGGAATGTCGAGCTCGTCGTAGACCACGATGATGTCGGCGGGGGAGAGCTTCCAGAAGCCTGCGGCCACCGCCACCGCCTCGCCGGAAAGGTTCATGTACGTTTGGGGCAGCATCAGCGCCACCTTCTCACTGCCGACGCGCCCTTCCGAAACCTCGGCATTGAACTTATTCTTCCAGCCGTCAAAAGCGTCGGCATGCAGGGTATGAAAAGCCCGAAGCGCACGGAAGCCGGCATTATGCCGAGTCTTCTCGTATTGCGCTCCGGGATTTCCGAGTCCGACGATCAGTTTCATACGGGTGACCATCTTTGCCACAGTCTAGCATATTGAGCCCTTTCTAGAACGCGCCAACCAAGAAAATTGTACGCGGGGGTGGCAGGGGCTGGGGACCCCGCGAGCGCGCAGTGTCGCCCGCAGGCGACCGAGCACTCGTGGGGTGAGCCCCTGACAGGCCCAGCGCAGTTTCTTGACAGCGCAACGTCAGTCGATCTCGCGAGCCAGTACGCGCAGCGGCGAGCCGGAGAAGTCGAAGTGTTCTCTCATGCGGTTTTCCACGAAGCGCAGGAAGCTGGGGTGCAGCGTCTCCTTGTCGTGGACCACCACCATGAAGGTGGGGGGCTTGGTGCCGACCTGCGTCATGCCGTACACCTTGGGGCGGTTGCCCTTCTTGCCGAAGCGGTCGCCGCCTTCGGCGAAGTGCGCGTGATGCTTCTTCTTGAGCAGGGCGATGAAGCCGTCCAGTTCCTCTTGAGGGATGACCTTTTCCCGCTTGGCGGCGATCTCGGTGACGTAACCGAGCAGGCGGTTGACGCGCGAGCCGGTGCGGGCGGCGATGAAGGCCACGGGCGCCCAAGAGAAGAAGGGGATCTGCCCGTAGACGTACTGGACGTAGTCCTCGGCCTTGCCGAGCTTGAGTCTCTCGGCCTCATCCCACTTGTTCACGACGATCAGGATGCCGCCGCTGAAGTCCTCGATCAGGCTGGCGAGCTTCTTTTCCTGCAGGTCGATGCCTTGGGTGGCGTCGACCATCAGGATAGCCACGTCGGCCAGCTTGAGCTGCTCGATGCTCATGTGCACGCCGATCTTCTCGATGCCGGGCGCGACGCGCGACTTTTTGCGGATGCCGACGGTGTCGATGACCAGGATGTTCTTCTTGTTGCCCTTCTCGTCTTCGTAGGTGAGCAAGGTGTCTTGCGGTTCCTTGGTGGTGTGGGCGACTTCGCTGACGATGACGCGGTCCTCGCCGGCCAGGGCGTTCAGCAGCGACGACTTGCCGACGTTGGGTCGGCCGATGATGGCCACGCGCATGTCGATGGGCGGCATTTCCTTGCCGACGCGCTTTTCGGCCTCGAGCTTCTCATAGACCACGTCCAGCAGGTCGCCAACGCCGGTGCCGTTGGCGGCGGAGACGGGGTGCGGCGCGCCGAAGCCGAGCTTCAGCCATTCGGGATCTTCGGCAATGCGGCGCTTGCCCGGGTTGTCGGCCTTGTTGGCGACGAGAATCACGTCCTTCTTGGACTTCTGGAGGAATTTGGCGAAGGCGCGGTCCAAAGGGTTCAGTCCGGAAGGGGCGTCGATGAGGAAAAGGATGACGTCGGCCTTCTTCATGGCCAACTTGGCCTGGCGAGACAGGTTCTTGTCGGTGGCGGCCTCGGAAGTGAGGTCCAGGCCGGCGGTGTCGATCACCGTCATAATGGAGTCGCGCCAGTGGCAATGGCCGAACTTGATGTCGCGGGTGGTGCCCGGTTCGGAGGAGGTTATGGCGACGCGCGTCTCGAGAAGACGGTTAAACAATGTCGATTTGCCGACATTCATGCGCCCGACGATGGCGATTACCGGGGTGGCGGCGTGACGTTGGTCCATATTTCGGCCTTATTCCTTACAAGGCGTTCTTGCCGATAACGAAGACGAAATCTACCCCATTTGAGGCGTTTTCGGCAAGCCCCCCAGGGGGACCGGCCTTGGTCTTGCTGGCATTGGTGACGCTCTTGAGCTTGGCCAGTTCCAAGCCCTTCTTGCCCTGGGTCAAATCAAAGATGACCGAGTCGGAATAGTCAAAGGAATCAGCGTTGCCGATTTTCACGATCTGAAAGCCGTCGGCGATGAGTTTCTTTCCGAATGTTTGCGCTTGGCCCGGCGTGCCGCTGCCGTTCTGGATTTCCACGCGCGGTTTTTCGGCGGGTTTGGCGGGGGCGTTGGTCCTGTCGTTCGTCGTGGAAGAGGCGACCACGGATGGTGCCGGTTCGGGCGGGACGTCGGTGGTGCCAAGGCGGAAGACGTCGGCGGCGAGCGTGCGCAATCCGCCCCAGTCGTCGTTGCGCGGCACCAGCACGTAGGCGCCTCCGTAGGCGCTCTCGGCAAGCGGGGAGTCGGGACCGGCATCGACCACCTTGTGCACGATGTCGGCCGGCGTGATCTTTTGCGCCACGCGAGCCAAACGCAGGATCTCGCCGATCTGCAGGTTGGTGGCGATGTTGGACTGCAACGCGGCCATGGTGTTAGTGACCGTGGTCGGGCTCTTGAAGGTGGAGGCGGTCAGCAGCTTGTCCTTGAGCGCCGAAAGTACCTTCTGCTGGCGGGCGGCGCGGGCGAAGTCCGAACCTTCGCCGTTGTTGCCGTGGCGGGAACGGGTGAACTTGAGCGCTTCCTCGCCAGTCATGTGCGTCCAGCCTTTCTTGAACGAGACGACTTGGACCCCGTAATCATTGGTCGGATAGGTGTAGTCGGTGAAGCTCTTGTCGACGCTCACGTCGATGCCGCCG
Source organism: uncultured Gammaproteobacteria bacterium (assembly GCA_964491475.1). GTDB lineage: Bacteria > Patescibacteriota > Patescibacteriia > SG8-24 > SG8-24 > JAHFIW01. The sequence continues at coordinate 12,102 of CAZBFO010000003.1, forward strand.
ACCGAATCGACCACGCTCTTGAATCCCGCAAAGTCGACGCGGACGTAGTAGGGGATGTCGATGCCTAGCAGCCCCTCGAGCGCGGTGCGCGCGAAGTCGGCGCCGTGTCCGCGCGAGTCCATCTCGCCGAAGGCGTTGGCGGCATTGATCTTGCGCCAGCCGTACTTTGGCAGCGGTACCAGCAAGTCGCGGGGAATCGACAGGAGCGCGACCTTGTCGTTCTTCGGTTCGATGCTCGCCACCATGATGGTATCGGTCAGGTTGGGACCCTCGTGCCCCTCGCCGCCGGTACCCAGAAGCAGGATGTTGATGCGGTTGTCGCCTTCGCCCTGCAGTTGGCGGTCGGCGCTGCCGATGAGGTGGCGCATCTGTCCGAGCAGGGGGATGTCATCGAGACCGGACATGGCAAAGATGCCGGTTTGCGATTGCGATGCCCGGCCGTAACCGAAGCAGCCCACGAAGGCGACGAACAGGAACAGCGTCGATAAAAAAAACTTCACCGGCGAACGACCGGTGCGGGCGGGCTTATGAGGAGTGACTCCACTCGTGGACAGCAGGTCCACTTTCACGGATTGCATGCCCTCATCTTACGCAAAAAGGAAGAAACCGCAAGGCCGTTACTGTCCACTACCTGCGCGGATTTGCACATTGACAGAATTGTGCTACCTTTGCTGTACTATGCGCCTAGAAGTGCGCAAATTAGGGACGTTTAGCTCAGCTGGTTAGAGCGCTGTCCTCACACGACAGAGGTCGGTGGTTCGATCCCACCAACGTCCACCACCGAACTTCACGGAACTTCCACGAAACTTCGAGGAGAGGCACATTTTTCCATACATTTCCATGCCTGAAACCATGCCGTCGGCTGACGAGCCGAAGATGCCCGAAGTGCAGCCAACCGTCGTAGACTCTCCCGATGCGTCCAAGTCCCCCTCGCTCTTTTCACGCATTTTCGCATTTGGAGGCGAACTGCTGCATGTGGTGGTCATCTCATTGGCCATCATCCTTCCGGTCCGCTACTTCCTGATTCAGCCTTTCTACGTGAAAGGCGCATCAATGGAGCCGAATTTTTTCGACCACGAGTACCTCATCATCGATGAGATCGGCTACCGGATGCACGATCCGGCCCGCGGAGACATCGTCGTTTTCCGCTACCCGAACGATCCTCGCCAGTTCTTCATCAAGCGCGTCATCGGCTTGCCGGGGGAGCGGGTGAAGGTCGGCGGCGGCAAGGTCACCGTCTTCAATCAGGAATACCCGGCAGGCAAGCCGCTCGACGAGACTTCCTACCTGGGAGAGTTGACGACGAACGGCGAACGTGATACCAAGCTCGGCCCGGACGAATACTTCCTGATGGGCGACAATCGGCCGGCCAGCCTCGATTCACGCGTTTTCGGCTCCGTGCCGCGGTCGTTCATCGTCGGCCGCGTCTGGCTCCGCGGATGGCCGCCCGAGAAGATGAAAGTCTTTTCCGACAGCCCCGTAGCCCTCCCCTAAAAGTTCAACTCTCATAAGCAACGAGTATGCCAGCAACCAAAACGAAAAAGCCGGCCGCCGCCAAGTCGAAGGGTCCTTCCTTCACCAAGGCTTCCGACGGCAAGCCTTCCGCCAAGCGCCAGTCGCAAGGTCTCGATCCGGCCGCGCAGAAGCCGGTGTCCACCAAGGGTACGCCGCAGACTCCACGCGGCATGCGCGACATCGTCCCCAGCGAGCAGAAGTACTGGAGGCACATCTACCGCAAGGCCGAGGAACTGACCGCGGCCTACGGCTTCGAGCGCCTCGACACGCCCATCCTCGAGGAGACTTCGCTGTTCGTGCGCTCCGCCGGCAAGCAGAGCGACGTGGTCGAGAAGGAAATGTTCTCGTTCATCGACAAGGGCGGCGACAACGTCACCCTGCGCCCCGAAGGCACCGCTCCGATGGTCCGCGCCTACGTCAACCATGGCATGGTCAACCTGCCGCAGCCGGTAAAGATGTACTACTGGGGTCCGATGTTCCGCTACGAGCGTCCGCAGCACGGCCGCTTCCGCCAGCACCACCAGTTCGGCGTGGAGGTGTTCGGCGATGCCAGCCCCGTGCAGGACTGCGAGGTGATCCTGCTCGCGTACCTGTTCTACAAGGAGCTGGGCATCAAGACCGCCATCCACATCAACAGCCTCGGTTGCTCCGGTTGCCGTGCCACCTACGCCACCGAGCTGGCCAACTACTACCGCACCAAGCGCAACCAGATTTGCGAGGACTGCAAGCGCCGCCTGGCCAAGAGCCCGCTCCGTCTGCTCGACTGCAAAGAGGCCGGCTGCCAGCCCGTCAAGGAAGGCGCGCCGCACATCGTCGACTTCCTCGACGAGGAGTGCAAGAACCACCTGATGCGCGTGCTGGAGTACTTGGATGACCTGCAGGTGCCGTACGTGCTGAACCCGCACCTCGTTCGCGGCTTCGACTACTACACCCGCACGGTGTTCGAGATCATGCTGGCCGAAGAGAATCCCGAGCAGTCGCAGATCGCGCTCGGCGGGGGAGGCCGGTACGACACGCTCGTGGAGCAGCTCGGCGGCCGCCCCACTCCTGCCTGCGGCTTCGGCATCGGCGTGGAACGCGTCATTCTCCAGCTGAAGGCGCAGCAGATCGAGCCCAAGGACGATCGTCGCCCGGACATCTTTCTTGCCCAGCTCGGCGACGCCGCCCGCCGCAAGGCCTTCATGCTGTTCGAGGACCTGCGCGCTTCCGGCGTGCACGCCTCGGCCAACTTCTCCAAGGGCGCGTTGAAGGGACAACTCGAAATCGCCAACCGCCTCGGTGCCAAGTACACCGTGATCCTCGGTCAAAAAGAGGTCATCGACGGCACCGTCCTCATCCGCGACATGGAGTCGGGCATGCAGGAGATCGTGCTGTACGACAAGGCCGGTTCGGAGATCAAGAAGAAGCTCGGCAAAGTCTAGCCGAAGCGCAGGAACGCAAAACGCCCTGGTTTCTCGGGGCGTTTTGCGTTCCTGCGGGGTCAGATTGCGCTTGCCAGCAGACTTCGTTCTCAGTCATTGAGGCCGTTGATGTTCATCAGGGCGTCGTACAGTATTTTGCGGTTTTCAGGAAGTGACGCCTTTCCGTAGTACCCCGGCTCGTTGGCGATCTTGTATTGTTCGTGGCCGACGACGGCGATGGCCACGGGGTTGTAACCGACGATTTTGGCAAGATTCTTGTAGTAGTCCTTTTCGCGCGTCTTGGGCGGTTCGACGCCCTTCTTGGCCATCAGCAGTTCCAGGAACAGGAGAGACGTGCTCCCGTTGCGGTCGCCGAAGGGGTGCATGTCGAGCAGGTCATTGTGCAGTTTCGCGGCTTCGATTTCGTAGCGCATTTTGGAGGTGTTCTCCACGATGCTCTTATCGAACAGGTCGTTGGCCCGATCGATCATCTTCTCCATCTCTGGCCGCACGTCGTCGCTAAGGAGCCCGAGGCGCCTGTTGAAGGTCACCACCATGTTCGGATCCTCGCGCAGCTTCGAGAACTCCTTGGGCACGATGCCCTTGTTGTTGAGCGCGTGCAGTTCCTCGATCATCGACAGCTCGATGGTGGGCGCGTCCGCCATCTTCTTGATGGCATCGGCAACGGCTTCACGATTGCTTTCCTTGAGCTGCTCCAATTCTTCGCGCGTGCGGCCGTACAGCTCCTTCGTGGTGTTCTCGATGCTTTGCGCCGAACCCGATTGCAGCCTGTGCGCCACCATTTCGTCTTCGATGAAATCGCTGAATTGGTCGAAGATTTCCGCGAAGGCCTTGTTGACCTCGGGTTTGAGCTGACCGCTGCGTTTCACCGAAGAAAGCTGGTTGAAACGGTTGTAAATGTTGCGCCAAGTGGTCTCGCTGCCTTGCTGGCTGCGGGGTATCTGCTTGGAGAGCGCGTTCAGCGTGCCCATGATTTCTGACAGTTCGCCCTTGAGTTTTTCCGGATCGGCGCCTTCGAGTTCAAGGTCCTGTCCCAGCGAGTCGATGTTCCTGAACGCCTGGCCCACGAGCTGTTCTTGGATGCCTTTTTCCATCGCCTCGGCGATGTTGGCACGCGAAGCGTCCAGCTTGCTGTTCTTCGCGCCAAGGTACATGACCGCGAGCTTGTCGCGATCGGCCGCGGAGACGCCTTCCAGCTTCACGCCGTAGGCCGAAGCCAGCGTATTGAGCTCGGCCGAAAACGCCTCGTCCTCAAGCATCGCGGGATCGTAGGCGGCGATGATTTCGAGCGATGCCTGCGCGTCCAAGCCCTTGGCATGCAACGCGTCGAGCAGCGGCCGGCGTTCCTTCTTTTCACGCTCGCGTTTTGCCTCGGGAGTCTCTCGACGATCGGGCCCACCCTCGCCCTTTTCGACGGTCTCCGGGATATCCGCATCCGAGATTTCTTCCTCCTCGTCAAAAGAAACGTCAATCGAGCCGTCATCGGGCATCGCCGGCGGCTCCTTATCGCCCGGAGGCACATATTGTCGCATTTCCGGACCCATGGAGGCGGTGCTAATGTCGCAGTCCGAGCGACTTGCGGACTTCCTCGGCCGCGTCCTCGTCCCGCTCTTCGGACTCGTTGCGGATCGGATCGCGGATGCCCAAGGTAATCTCGGGGTACTGTTTGACCAGGTCCATCATCGACTCAGGCGGCACTTCGTTCGGAAACTGCTGCGTCAGTCGCACCGCTTCCTTGGCGAGACCTCGGATGCGTTCAATCGGGACGTTTCCCTTTTCGAGCTCCTTGGCTATTTCGTCCAAGAGCGTTTTTTGCAGATCGTACGTTTTCATACGGTCTCGAAAATCCGAGTCTTCATAAGACTGCATTATACCATTTTTAAGCCTAAAAGAAAAGGGCGCATGAAGCGCCCCTTATCGGTATCAAGCTGCAAAGGCAAGACGTCGTATCGCATCTCCTTCTTTCACGACGAGCTGTTTTTCGTCATAGTCGCCGCCGATGCTGACGAAGCGCGTCGCACCCTTTTTGGCATCGCCGCTCATGTGGATGTGTCCGCTGACGACCAGGCTGTGCGGAGCGATGCGACGGATCGTATCGCCCAGGCGCTCGCTGCCGAGGAAGGCGTTCAGGAAACGCCAGACCTTTGGAACGAGGAAGCGAGGCCATTTCAGTAGGCACTTCGTCGGCACGTGATGCGTGAGAACGACGGTTTCGCGCGTGCCGGCGATTTGCCGCAGCTGGCGTTCCAGACGAGATCGTTGCCATTCGGCAACTTCCTCGTCGCTGCAGCCCCAGTCCGCGTGAATCGCGTCTCCCCATATGGCCGACTCGGGTCCGGGATAGACCTTCTTTCGGTACGCTTCCGCCGGAACGCCGATACCCTCGTCGCGAAAGGAAAGGTCGTACCATCCCATGGCGCCGGCAAAGCCGACGTCATTGACGATAAACGGCTCTTCCTCGAGCGGGTGAAAACCGGCTGCCTTGAAGAGGGAGGGGAGACCTCGGTAACGCTCGAGAGCATTACGTTGATCCTCCTTCCATACGTCATGGTTGCCGGCGATGGCAGCTCGTTTGCCTGGAAACGAGGCAAACAGGGACAAGCAGCTTGTGATGCTATCGTCATCGGTGGCAAGATCGCCACCGAGCAGGAGGACGTCGTTCTCTCGGCCGCGGGCACATACGTGGGCTGCCAGCGCCTGTACGGACCGGTTGCCGCGCTCACCGACCCCGAAATGGAGGTCACTTGCCATGAAAACCTTCATTTTTAGCTCCCAGAGAACAGTGTGTGTCCCTTTATTGGGACACGAAATCGTACCTTAAAAAGGCCGTTTTGTCAATCCTGTCGCTTGGTATTCGGGACATTTGACGCCCTAGCCTTAATTGAGTACGATGCATCTACGGAAGTATCCCCACGCGCCGCAGGCGCAAAGAAAGAGAGGTGACTATTGTGGCTGAAGTGAAACGAAAGAAAGGTGAAAGCTTTGAGAGCCTTCTGCGCCGGTTTAGCCGGAAAGTGCAGGACAGCGGCAAGCTTCTTCAGAAAAAGAAGATTCGGTACCACTCGCGCGACAAGTCCAAGACCGCAGTGCGAGCCGCAGCCCTTCGTCGCGAATATCTGCGCGCCAAGCGCGATTTCTTGATCAAGTCTGGTCAGGCAACCGAAGAAGATTTCCGCCCGAAGCGCGGAGGTCGCCGTTAAACCCGTACCGCGATGACTACCCGAGAGCGCATCGAAAGCGACTTCACCAGGGAATTCAAAGCACGCAACGCATCCGCCGTGTCCGCACTGCGGATGCTTCGCGCCGCCGTGAAGAACGTGGAGATCGACAAGATGCACGCGCTTTCGGAGGAAGAGGTCGTCGACGTGGTCGGCAGGGAGGTCAAGAAACTCCGCGACGGTCTTGAATCGTTCAAGGCTGGCGGACGCGACGATCTTGCGGCGGGAGTCGCCGCCGAGATCGCGCTGATCGAGACCTACCTCCCGGCCCAGCTCGATGACGCAGCACTGGGTGAACTGGTAGGGAAGACCGCGGCCGGCTTGGGTCCGCTCACCGAAAAGGACTTCGGACGGCTCATGAAGGAAGTCATGAAGGCCGCAGCCGGGAAGGCGGACGGGCAAAAGGTCAGCGCCGCCGTAAAGTCGGCCCTGGCACCAAAGACGTAGGCCAATCCTTCGGCACAAACGCATAAACCCGCTTCGAATCTAACCCTTCTCCCATGCTTGGAAGAGGTGCGAAACGAAAGAACGGGCAGCCCTGGTGGCTGCAAAAGAAGACCGCCTTTTTGACGCTCGCGGTTTTTCTTTTTGTCGGAACGGCGGTGTTCGGCCATGCTGTTGCCGCGTTCGCGCAGGTCAATGCCAAGGTCGGCCTCGGCGTCGAGTTTGCCACGGCGACCGGGCTGGCTACAGGCGACATCCGCACCTACGTCTCCAAGATCATCCGCTACTTCCTGCTGCTGCTCGGCACCATCGCCGTGATCCTTTGCATGTACGCCGGCTTCCTCTGGATGACGGCCGGCGGCAACGAAGAAAAGATTTCCCAAGCGAAGAAAATCCTGACTAACGCGGTGATCGGCCTGCTCATCATCGTCGCCGCATACGCCATCGTGGCGTTCATCTTGCAATCTTTGGGCATCGATACCGGAGGGGGAGTGACTTCGAGCGGATCCGGTTCCTCGGGCGCCTTGTCCGGCGGAGGAAACGGCTCCAGTCAGCTGGGCAACGGCATCATCGAGTACCACTATCCGGAACCGGGACAGACCGACGTGCCCCGCAACACCAAGATTTCGATCACCTTCAAGAAGCCGCTGGTGCTGTCGTCGGTCATCAAGAACTACAACGACAAGGGCACTTATGATCCTTCCGACGACCTGCTGTGCGCCAGCGGCAATACTTGCGCTACCGGTACCGCGATTACCTCCGGCACGGTGCTTTCCCTGAACACCGATAACATCAAGATCATTCCCAACAGCGCCTTGTTGCCTGGCGGTTCGGGCACTATCGACCAGCAATTCACCAATCGGTATCCTGCCGCCTCGACCTCTGACGCCACCTCTCGCTTCACCGCCGTGGTGGTGCCGATGACCGCCGGTCAGCAGCAGACCATCGTGCTCAAGCCGGTGGCGCCGATCGGTTCCGCCACCGAGAACGTGAACTATCGCGTGGCGCTGCGCGGCGGCGACAACGGCGTGAAGGCCTGGACGCTCCCCGCCACCGGCGCGACGCCCGTTGCCGGTGCGGCCTTCTCGCGCACCTATGCCGACGGCGGCTATTACTGGTCTTTCACCACCAGCACCATCATCGACGTGACGCCGCCGCAGATCACCTCGGTCGTCTCTTCGACCTCGTACCCGGTCGGAACGCCGAGCACTTCGATCCTGTACCGCAACCAGTTGCTGCAGATCTACTTTAACGAAGCCATCGATCCGACCACTTCTACCGGCATCATCGGCACCGGTCCGGGCGGGGGATTCACGATCATTTCCGTTACGGGTCAGTGCAAGCCGGGCACCTATGATGCCAGCGGCGTCAACGACCCGACGAAGTGCGTCTTCAACGGCGGCAATCCCGGTTCCATCGACGGTACCGTGGCCATCGGCAATCGCAGCACCACGCTGGAGTTCACGCCGAGCACCCTCTGCGAAAACGTGCCCCTGAACTCCTGCGGCGAGCAGGTGTTCTGCCTGCCGAAGAACGTTCAGCTGACGGTGCGCGCGCTGGCCGCTTCCATCGGAGCCAGCGGTCCTTCCTCCATAGCTTCCGACGGCGTCGTCGACATGGCCGATAACTCCATGGACGGCAACCAGAACGGCACGGCAGAAGGTCGTCCGTCGGCGGTGCAGACCGTCAATCCGGCGAGGACTGCCGACTTCTACCGAAACAACCCGCAGACTGGCACCGACCTGGACACCGTGGACGACAACGCCAAATGGGACTATTGGGTGGGGGCGGACGTGGATTTGGTGGCCCCGTTCATCACCGAGATGGACCCGATTCCGCTGGGTAACGGCGCTCCGCTGCAGTATCCGGCCGGACCTTCGCAGGTGCCTCCGGACTTGGTGCCCGCGATCACCTGGAGCAAGGTCATGAGCATCGGCTCCATCCGCACCGGCGCGTTCGACGAATCGACGAAATCCTACACGCCGCCCACGTCGACGCTTTCGCTCCGTTCAAACGAATGCAAGAAGAACGGCGCCGACGCCTGCAAGCCGGGCGTGGCCTGCGCCTGCACGCCTGTCGAAGCTCCGGGATACTTCATCGACTCCGGCCTGCCTATAGCGGGATCGAACGGCGCCTTCTTTACCAAGATGCGCTTCCTGCATCCGGTCCGTCCGTTTTTTACGGCGAACGATCTCGGGTATACTGATGCTGACGTGCTGGCAGGCGCGAACATCCCCATGTACGTGCCCATCTCGCGGGCCCAACTGCGCGACACCCGGCAGAACTGCTTCTACCCCAGCAAGTACACCTCGTGCAGTACCAATCCTTCCACCGGTCAAACGTCCTGCTGCAACAGCCAAGTGACGGCAGACGGCACGTTCCTCACTACGTGCACGCCCAACTAGTGCTGACGCAATGACTGCCATGACCACTTTCGTGAAAACCACACTCAAAAAGATTCGGAACGCGTCGGCTGCGATAGCCGTCGCGTTTCTGGCGCTTCCGGTGGCCGTGTACGCGGCCGGTCCCGACCTCGGTTTGTCGTATGCAACTGCTACCGGACTGACCACCACGGACATCCGCACGGTCATTGCCAGGATCATCAGCTACTTCCTGGGACTGCTCGGGCTGATCGCCCTGCTGCTGATTCTGTATGCGGGCTTCACCTGGATGACTGCCGGCGGCAACGAAGAAAAGGTCAGCCAGGCCAAGCGCATCCTCACGCAAGCGGTCATCGGCCTCGTCATCATCATGTCGGCATTCGCCATCACGCAGTTCGTCATCGGCGCGATTACCGAGGGAACTTTGGGAGGCAACACCTCGAACAGCGGCTGCACCACTCCGGGGGGGTGCTGCCCCGCCGGCCAGATCTGCAGCGGCCTGTCCGGAGGAGGGGGATTCAACGTTACCGGCATCACTCCGGCGGGCGCAGGCCCTGGTAATGGCGGCTGGCCCAAGAATTCCTCGCTCTCGGTCAATTTCAACGCCAACGTCAACATGGCCAGCGCCACCTCCACCAACGTGCAGGTGTTCAAATGCAATCCGCGTTTGGTGAACGGGGCCGCTTCGCCCTTCAATTACAATTCCTGCAATACGCCGGTGGCCGGCACCATCACCGCTGGCGGCAGCGGCAACCGCATTGACTTCCAGCCGACTGGCACGCCGGGACCGAACCCGACCGATTTCGAGGCCGATTTCTGGTACAAGATCAGCGTGCAGGGTCAGGCGGTGACCTCGCAGGCCGGCGATCCGCTGCAGTGCCCGCTTTTCACCTCGGACATTTCTTTGCCGACCGCCCTGAACTCCTATTGCGCTCGCGCCGTGGCTTTCAACGACAAGCGTGACACGCAACCGCCGACGGTCACGATCGGCTCTCCGGTCTCGCCGCCCCCGTATTGCGCTTCTTCTTCCGGCGGCAGCCTGGTGCAGGTGATAGCCACGGGCAATGACGACTTCATGGTCGCGGGCGTCGACTACCTGCTCGACGGCGGCAGTTCCGGCCTGACCGACGTGCGCGGCGTTCCGTTGTCGTCCTCCGTCAACAACGCGGCCGCATTGCCGTTCAACTCCGCTGACATCTACGCGGACATCGGCAAGTTGGCGCCGGGCATGCATTCGGTGAGCGCCGTGGCGCGGGACGGCGTGCCGCAGATGAGCTCGACCGCGCAAACGCAGTTCAAGGTGAACGCGCCGCATTGCTGCAACAACGTGCTCGACACCGCGCAAGGCGAGACCGGCAAGGACTGCGGAGGGGAGTGCGGCTCCTGCGTCGGAGGGTCCTGCACCGCCACTGCCGATTGCGCCGCGGGTGCGGTCTGCGTCAGCGGCAAATGCGTTACGCAGCCGACGATCACCAGCATCAACACCTATTCCGCCGGGCCCGGCACGTACATCACCATCAAGGGAACCGGTTTCGGCACGATTGCCGGCACGGTCACGTTCCTCGGCGCCGCCGGCGACGGCGACGACAAGATCGCGCAGGCCTGCGCCGCCAACCAGGGCTGGTCCGACACGCAGGTCATCGTGATCGTCCCTGCGGGCGCAGTCGACGGTCCCATCAAGCTGGCCGCATCGACGGGATTCGACGCCACCAACGATGCCAACGGCCCGCAGCTGCCTGATTTCAAGATCACTACCGCGACCGCCCCCGGCATCTGCTATCTCGATCCGGCTTCCGGAGCTGCTGGCACCAAGTTTGCCATCAACGGCGCGGGCTTCGGGGCTACCATCGGCACGAGCTTCGTGCAGGTGGGATCGACGCAGGCGACTGTCGTGACCTGCGGCACGGGCGATACCGACTGCGGTTGGAGCGACTCCCGCATCTGGGTGACGACGCCGCCGATCGCCGAAGGGGATTATCCCGTCACTGCAACCGTCAACGGCACGCTTTCCAATCCGAGCACCTACGTGATCAGGCCGGCAGACCCGTTGGCCAGGCCCACCGTCACCGGTGTCATTCCCGAATCCGGCCCCGTCGGCACCTATGTCACCATCCAAGGTCTGCACTTCGGCACGCGCAAGGGCGTGGTGAAGTTCCTTTACGGCTCCGGCCTCACGGCCGAGGTCGCCCTTTCCGACGATCCCGTCTGCAGCGACAACTGGCACGACAACTACATCATCGTGAAGGTGCCGGCCAAATATAAGAGCACCTTGCCCGTCAACGCCTCCAACGCGGGCGTGTCGCATGGCATCCAAGTGGAGACGTCGACGCCCACGCAGATCAGCAACAACAATATTTCTTTCGGCGTGAACTTGGATCCGCTGCGCCCCGGCATCTGCTCGCTCAAGCCGGACAACGGTCCGGCTGCCAGCAATGTGACCGTGAACGGCGAAGGGTTCAACGGGGGAGGGCAGACGCCGTCTTCGCCGGGAGCCGCCTCCTCGCCACGGTTCAGCCTTGAATTCTACAAGACCGTCGGCAAGCACTGTCTCTACAGCCCGGCGACCGCCTGCGACGCATTGGCGCTCGGCACGGCCTGTCCCACTTCGGGTCAGGGCGTTTGCGTCCCCAACACCTTGCCTGCGCCGTTGTTCCGCAGCTGGAGCGACACCACGATCGAAGGGGTGGTCGCCGGCATTACCACCGACAAGGCCACCTGGCCGAAGACCGGTCCGGTGTACGTCATCGCCAACAACCAGTTGAGCGCCAACGCGGTACCGTTCACCGTGCAGGACTGCAACCAGGCGGGCATCACTTGCCCCGTCGGCAATCAGTGCTGCTCGAACGGCGCCTGCCAGACCAGCTGCGTGCCTGCCGCCAAGACCAGCGCCTACGGCTGGCAGTTCAGCACCAGCGTGCTGCCTGCGCTGCCCTATGTCATCGAGCGTGCGCAATGCGACATCGATGCCAAGCTGTTCCAGAGCCCGTCGCCGGCGCACGACAGTCAGGATGCCTGCAAGAACGCCCAGGCATACTTCGAGTTCAGCAGGCCGCTCGACACCTCGACCATCAGCAACTCGACCGTGAAGGCGGACAAATGCGGCACCGGCGATACGCCTGACTGCACGACACCGGTTTCCGTCGCCATGACCATCGGTCAGTCGTCTTTTACCGGTTGCGACGCCCTGAATCCCGCAAATTGTACCGGCTTCCAGACGCAGCCGAGTCCCGGCTACAACGGCGGCTTCTGGGAAAAGAAGGCCTGGTACCGTGTCACGCTGGTTTCCAATCCCGCGACCGGCATCGGTCTCCGGGAACCGGGTCCCACGGGTAAGTTCCTGGACGGAGATTTGGACAAGAAGCAGGGCGGCAACTACGTCACCATGTTCCGCGTTCGCGACAGCGATGACCCGTGCCAGATCGCCAACGTGCTCGTGGCGGCTTCTCGCCAGCTCATCGCCGACGACCAGAACCCCATCGGCTTCAACGCCAACCCCATTGCCGCGAACTGCAACGTCCTCACCTGCGACGACAATCAGTACAACATTTCCTGGATTGCCGTTCCGGCCTACCTGACCACCAACATCGCGCCGATGTCCCAGCCGACGTCGCAGTGCACCCGAAAGGCGTTGGCGCTCAAGGAGACTCCTCCGGGCCTGACGACCCCGTTCACTGCCACGATGTCCTCCAAGCCCTCGGGTCCGCCGAAGTCCGGCCAATCCGACGTCACGGTGAAGTTTGCCGATCCGAAGGTCATCGCCGTGAGTCCTACCAACGGCTGCACGCAGGCATGCATCAACGCGGCGATAACCGCGACGTTCAACGTGCCGATGAACGCCGCTTCGTTGAGCGCGTCCAACGTGCAGGTGCAGATCTGCCGCAACGACACCTGCGCGCCGCCGTACCTGCCGTTGCCGAACGGTTTCACCTACACCACCTCCTTGTCACCGGACGGCTTCAAGCTGACGGTCAACAAGTCGATGGACTTCGCCGTCAACACCTCGTACATCGTGCGCATCCTCGGCGACAATCCGGCTACGCCGGCGATCGAGGGCGCCTACAGCTTGAGCGGCGTGCCGCTTTCCGGCCTCAACGACGGCCAGAGCTTCTCTTGGAAGTTCCGCACCAAGAACGACCCCTCGCGCTGTGCCGTGGCCAGCACCAAGCTTGAACCCAAATCGGCAATCCTGCGGTTCGTAGGTGACAGGGAGGACCTGACCGGCACCGGTTACGGTTCGGCCGATGCCTGCAATCCCGACGGTCAGGAACTCGACACCAGCACCACCAACTGGCTGTGGACTTTCGACAACCCGAATTTGGTGCTGCAAGGTTTCGTCCATGGCGACGATCTGGCCGGTCCGTACCAGTTCTGGAAGCCGGAAGTGAAAGCGACGCAATCCACCGTGGTCGACACCAAGCCGCATCCGGTGCTCGGTTGCAGCTCCAGCTGCCTCTACTCCGGCTCGCAGGATTCCTTGCCGGCCTGCGGCGACGGCATCGTCGACAGCAAGTTCGAGGCATGCGACCTTGGTCCCGCCAACGGCACCGGTCCGTGCAACAAGAACTGCACCTGGCGCGGCAATACCGCGGCAAACGGCTGCGGTGACGGCAACGTCGACCCCACCAAGGGAGAGGAGTGCGACATGATCAGCGGCGTGTTCCCGCCGGGCTGCAAGAAGCCCGACGTGGTCGATCCGAACGGCATCTTCGCCACCAACATCGGCTGCATCATGACCGGCGCTTCGACCGTGCCGGGGACGCAGTGCGGCAACGGCCTGATCGGCGACGGCGAAGAGTGCGACGACGGCAGCTTGAGCAACGGCGACGGCTGCAACTCGGACTGTCTGCTTGAAGGTTCGCGTCCGTCATGCGTAATCGATCCGACCAATCCGCAGTGCATCGGCGTCTGCGGCAACGGCAAGCTGGAACCCGGCGAAGACCCTGATTGCGAGAAGGCAGGCGTTTCGCCGTCCACGCTCAACTGCAGCCCACACACTTGCCTCAAGAACGGCACTTCGGCTTGTGGCACGCCAAACGACCTCAACTGCTGCGGTAATGGCAAGGCTGATCCGGGCGAAGACCCCGCATGCGACACCGTCAACGGCATTCCCCTGTACTGCACCACGCGATGCCTGCTCAAAGGCTCCTCGGCTTTCTACGACAAGCCGTCGTTCTGCGGTGACGGCTACAAGGGAGCGGGGGAAGTGGCTTCCTGCGAGCCCACCGGCAACGGCGACGGTAACACCGACGGCTACCAGGCGACGGTGGCCAACACCCAGCCCGGCTTCGACGCCACCAATCCGGCCGGCAGCATGAGCACGGTGAAGGGTTCGATTGCCGGCGTCAGCGACGCCAAATCCGGCCGATCCCAGATCACGCTTAGCTGCACCTGCAAGAACGAGCCTGTAAATTCCCAGGACACCTTCTGCGCCAACCTCCGCCCCGACTTGGCTTGCGCCGACAACGGCTGCTGCATGCCCAGGCCGACGGTGGAACGCGTGGAGCCGACCACCTTCAACTCGTGCCGCAACGCGCTTGTGACCATGGTGTTCAGCGAGGTCATGGATGACTCCTCCGTCACCAAGAACTTCATGATCGGCTTCGGCAACGGCAACGACGCTTGCCCGCAAGGGACCGTCGAAGTGCCTGCCGCCTACGTGCCGCAGTCTTTCTGGGTACGGTTGTGGCAGGGGATGGTCAACTTCCTGAAGGACACCTTCATCCGTCCCGTCTTCGGCGTCAGCGGCAACGACGCCGGTTACGACCAGCAGAAATTCTGCAGCGTCAAGGGCAACGCGATCATGTTCGTCGACGGTACCGGTCCGACCAAGAAATCGGTGCTGACCTTCACGCCTTCCCACGCTTACCCGACAGACAAGTACATGCGCATTCGCCTGAACGCCGGTGCCAAATCCGCCAGGGGCGTGCCTTTGTCCATCACGAATACCAGCGGTGCAGGCGGTTATACCGCTTACTTCGGCACCGGTTCCACGATTTGCGCCGTCCAGAAGGTGACGGTCAATCCGCCGTCCATCCTGCTTTCGTCGGTCGATGACCAGCAGGTCGTCATGGCAAACGCCGTGGCTGCCGGCGGGCAGGCCATCGCGCCTACGCCCGAATACGCCTGGGGCTGGTCATGGGACACGTATCCCTCGCAGCCGGTCTCCACGGCCGCCCCGCTGGTGATTACCCCTCGCGTCTCCAACATCACCGCCTGCTCCCTCGGTGCCAAGTGCACCGCTGCCGGCGGCTGTCCGTGCTACATCGATTCCGGTTCGGCCCTGTGTACCGTTGCCGGCGGCGCCGATTCCTGCACGGGCACCGTCACTGAAACCCTGCCGATTGCCGATCTGCGCGTTCGCGGCTCCAAGGCCGCAGACGGCGCCTATTCGCCGAAGAACAGCAAGGGGCAGCTGCCGATCAACGCCAAGGCGGTCATCGCCAACGAATGCGTGCTGCCGTCGGTCTGCACCTCGCCCTCGGGTTGCAACTGCGGCGTCGGCCCGTCCTCCTGCACGGTCATCAACGGCGCCACGTCCTGCGCGGTTCTCTCCGGTTCGGGCGTCTCCGTAATCAGCTCGCAAACCACCACGGGCACCGGTTCCGCCGTGGTAATGCTCTGCAAGCACCCGTGGCCGAATTATCACGCCTGTGTCGGTCAAGGTTGCTATACGGACATCTGGGAGCCGTATTCTCCGTTGGAATTCCCCGGCGTGGCCTTCTACTACTGCCGCGATTTGGGCAAGACGGGCGCCACATCGATGGCGCCTGGGCAGCCTGTCGCGGACGCCGCCGGGGGAACGAAGCCTGCCAAGTCCGCCTTGCTCGCCGGCTCCACTGCTCCCGCGACCACGCTGCCGTGTCTCAAGGAGACTCCCGCCAGCGTAGCGGCGCCGGTACCGGGCATTCTTCGCGAGTACCTGTTCACTTATGAGTCGAATCTTAGCAATTGCCCTGATGGTCCGCAGTCTGCGGGCGCGCCATGGCTAAACGACGCTTTCGGCCTGCGCGTTTCGTCGAACGAGAAGCACGTGAGCATCGGCGATTGGTACTTCGGCCGAGGTTTCCGCGGCAATCCGACCCCGAAGGCGGTTGACGGTTATGGCGCCCTTAGCGAGGGCCGAACCACCTACGTCAGCGCCGCATTCCGAAAGGCAAGCTCGCAGAAGCTCTACACCAACTCATACATCCTCTCGTACAGCGACAATTCCGCTCCGGAGACTTCCGCCATCTACGACCAGATACTAGCGAACGTCGATTTCAATGCGGATCCCGACCTGCAGAACTTCGGCGCGTGCCGCCTCGGTCCGTCGCGAACCGACGCCATGGTGCTTTGCACCGTCGATAACGACTGCCGCGTCGACAGCTTCGGCAGGCCCGTTCCCGGCCGTGAGCAGTACAAGTGCGACGCGGCGACCCATACCGGGTGCGTCACCGATAAAAACGTCGCCGCGCCTGATGCCGGCAACCCTGTCGCTTGCGGCACCGATTACGACTGCCTCGTCGGCGCTGGCGGCACTTCGCTGAATCGCCCCGCAACGGTCACCTGCGACGTGCCCAAGGCCAAGCTCACGCGCGACGTGAAGCGATGGTCCGACCTGCTGTCGCTGCGCGATTCGCTGGTCGCCAAGGCGACGGAGACCGGCTCGTTCCCCAAACTTGATGCCGGAACCTTCCTGCGCGCCCAAACGAACAGCACTTGGCCTTCGTGGGGTGATGCGTTCGCCAAGGGCGTCGGCGGTACCGTGCCGAACGATCCTGTGAACCAGCATGCCGTCTGCGCGGGTCCGAACCAGCCTTACGACCCCAAGACCTGCTGGGATGCCAACAGGCGTCAGTACGTCTGTCCTCAAGGTTCGCACGTCTACGAGTACCAGAGTTTCGGCGGCGTCGACTTCTGGCTGCGCAACGATTTCGAGTACGACGTGCTCGGCGATTCCTGGGCCGGCGGCACCTGCCTCGACAAGACCGATCTCGCCTCCTGCATCGCCGATCCGATGTGCGGCGGCACCTGCAGCAACAACAAGGCGCAATCTTGCACCGACAGCGGAGATTGCAACGGCGGCACCTGCCAGGTTCCGTGCAACTTCCGACTCGGCAAGGTCATCTTCGGCGCAGGGAATTCTGCTTCCTGCCAGGGCGTGCCGATCAGCCCGACCAGTGGCGGTTCCTGCGGTGACGGCATCCTGCAGGACAACCAGTCTGATCCCGCCAAGAACGAAGTCTGTGAAATCCGCATGACCCAGTCGCAGGCCTGCAACTCCGACCCTGCTAAGCTGGTACAGAAGCAGGGTGCTTATACGCAGACCTGCAATTCGCAGTGCAACGGCTGGGTGACGCAGGGCGTGTGCACCGCAAGCAGCCAACGTGCCGGGTTTATCTGCGTCACGAGCGCTGATTGCGGCACGGGCGGTTCCTGCATCACCTGGACCGATTTCCGCTGCAACGGCGAGGCGGGCAACGCCAAGAACGGCGCCGCCTGCGTCAAGGATTCCGACTGCACTGATGGCGCCAAGAAGGGCGTCTGCGCCAGCGCATGCCAAGGCGGCCGATGCGGCGACGGCGCCGTGCAGGCTCCCGAGCAGTGCGATGACGGCGCGTTGAACGGCACCTACGGTCATTGCAAGGCGGACTGCACCGCAGTCGGCTTCTCCTGCGGTGACTCGCTGCGCCAGCCCAACGAGGCTTGTGACTGCGGCGGCGCCAACGGCCAATATGCCTTCAACGGCATCAAGGCCGCGGCGTCCAACACCAATGCTCCCAACCAGTGTCTCCAGAACCCGGCCGGTTTCAACGTTTACTCGTGCTCTTGGGACTGCAGCGGCGCGGGTCCGCGCTGCGGCGACGGCATAGTCAACGGCACCGCCGAAAAGTGCGACGGCGGCTTCGAGGAGTTCAAGGGATTCTGCAACGATGCCGCCCAGACGGGCTGCAACGCCACTGCGAACTGCCCCGCGATCGGTACATGCGTTGGCGGCAAATGCAGCAACGGCGACAACGTTTCCTGCGTCTCCAATTCGGATTGCGTGGGATCCTGCGGCCACTTCTGCCCGACAGTCGAGCAGAAGCAGCGCCACTCCTGCAACCCCAACAATCCGGCGACCATCGCCGATGACGCCACGGCATGCACCTGGTCCGCTTGGACCTGCACGTCGCCCGGCACCTGCGGCAACGGCAAGAAGGAAACCGGAGAGCAGTGCGATGACGGCAATACCGACAATACCGATTCTTGCATCATCGACACGTCGCTCAACTACACCTGCAAGGCTTCCATCTGCGGCGACGGCTACGTAAATCCGGGTGCCGGCGAAGAGTGCGATACCGGTTCGAGCAACGGACGGCCGTGCATTCCCAAATACGGCATCACTTGCAACTACTGCAACGGCAATTGCCGTGTCGCCACCGTTTCCGGCGCCTACTGCGGCGACAATGCCATACAGGACTCCACCACCGTGCCCGTCGGTCCGGAACAATGCGACGGCGTAAAGGGACTGGGTGACGATTGGGTGTGCGTGTCCAACAAGGAAGAGAACCGGTCGTTCGGGCTCATCACTGGTCCCGGCGGCTGCTCGAACCAGACCTGCCAGCGTGCCTGTGCCGACCCAAACTCTTCGGCATGCAACAACACGGGCGGCAACACCGACAGCGATCAGTGCCCTCCTGGGGCCGCGAAGTCGTGGTGCGATTCGCGCAAGGCATTGTCGGACAAGGCGTACACTTCCGTCAGCAGCTCATTCAACCTCACGTTCCTCAAGAGCAACACGACGCCGGCGGGGCTCAACGACAGCTGCGATCCCGACGACGACAATGACGGCGTGCCCGACAGCCTCGATTGCGACCCCAAGAACGCCAACGCCCATCCCTCCTACCAGATTCCCCCTCACGACGGATTGGGCGCGGTGCTCATTCCTGCGGCACCCGAAGTCTGCGACGGCATCGACAATGACTGTGACGGAAAGATTGACAACCTGTTGAGTTTAAGCGGTCAGATGGTCGACGCGCAGACCGACAAGAAGCTGCCGGGCGCGTCCATCCAGTTCTTCTGCGGACCGAACCTGGTGTACGAGTTTCAGGACAACCAGATTGACGGGAACGGAAACTTCAACGTCAACAATGCCGCCATCGACTCATCGCTTTGCGCGGGCGTCACGCAAATCGACTACAAGATCGTGTATGGCGGCGGCTTGTGCGGCGACGCCGGCGGAAGCTTCCCGTACACCCCAGGCGGTTGCTACGGCTGGATACTTCCCAAGCGATACGTCACCAAGAAGCCCGCTCCGGGCGATGTTCGTGCCATTCTTACCTGGGGCGCGAACCCCCGAGACGTCGACTTCCACCTGTTTGCCAACCATGATAAGCCGAACAATCATTTGTGGTTCAGCGCCGGGGGAGGCAACGGTTCAAACATCAGGGCGCAAGTCAACGACGATGCAGGCTTATATACGCTGGACC
Organism: uncultured Gammaproteobacteria bacterium; assembly: GCA_964491475.1. Lineage (GTDB taxonomy): Bacteria > Patescibacteriota > Patescibacteriia > SG8-24 > SG8-24 > JAHFIW01. The sequence goes on from CAZBFO010000003.1 coordinate 31,532, forward strand.
ACGATAGCACGACCGGCCTCGGTCCCGAGACCATCTCGCTGCATCCTAAAGACACCTCGACGATTTACCGATTCGTCGCGCATCGATTCAGCGGCTCGGGTGACCTGCTGGCAAGCCCCATTCGAATCATCGCTTACGCCGTAAGCAAGCTCGACAACTCTTGCATGGAAAGCGTGTGGAACGCGCCGATCTATACGGGTTACAACCCCGTTTCCGACGATGTCTGCGTCTTCCAAGTACAGGGGGACAAGGTCGGCAACTGGGCAGGGCATGCTGACTGGCCCTTCTTCGCCTGTCCGCACGACACCACTCACAACATGCTGTTCATCAAGCCTGGCACGAACGGCAACGACGATACGGACGGTGACGCGCCCAAGTTCGACTACTAGCCCGCCGCCGGCATTACCTCCAAAGTATGGATTACGAAAACGCATACGACGACGGCGGCAAGCGGCGGACGACGATCATCGCGATCGTCGTCGTCGCCGTAGTGTTGGCGGGCATCGGGGTCATCGTCGCCCTTGTTTTGCGCAACAGGTCGGCAGCCGGCGTTTCGTCGTCTTCAGTCGGAAACGGGGGGGCGACGCAGGGGGCCAAGGTGCCCGATGCAAGCTTTCAATACCAGCAGGTTTCCGACCCTGCTGCGGCAGTGGGCGGCACGGCGGTGAACGCCAATTCGCCGACAAAAGGCGAAACGCCCCAACCGGGCGTCGATCGCCTTTTGACCGACGAAGAAAAAAAGAACTACGGTTACCCGGTGGAGTGGAGGGTACGCATGCGAACGACAAAAGGAAGCCTCGGTCTTCAGACCGAAATCATCGTCGAAGACAAGGGTAACTGGAAATTGCCGGTTGGTAACAAAGAAAAAATCGAGGAGCCGGCTTCGGAACCCGCTCCCGTCGCTGCTCCGACGGCAGCGCCAAAGACGCAATAATGGCCAAACCGCTGGGCGGTGGATAAGCTGAAGCAGACGGTGCAAAACCCCTCTGAAAAGAGGGTTTTTGCGTTTTTGGCGAGAGTCAGGCATTTCCCTAGAGGCACCGCCTTAAATGTGCTATACTCCTAAGTGGAATGGTGCGCAGGTACGTCTGCGTCTAAATCGGCGATACTTGGCGTATGTTCGACGAAAAGAACGAACCCGTAGACATCTTGGCGGACGTGGATAAGGTCGTGCCCATGACACCCATGTCTGCGGCGGCGCCTTCGCCCGAAGCTCGGGTCGTGCGTCGCGGACCATCCGTTCTGCTGTTGTTCATCATTTTGGCCGCGCTCGGCGGACTGGGCACGGGCGGTTATTTCCTTTTCCGCAGCAAACCGGCAGAGACGCCGTCTGTGCCTGCCACCGTAATGGAGGATAAAACCGGCACTTCCGCGCAAAATGCTCACGCTACCCCCGCGCCTGCACAGGTCCCCACCCCAGCGGAGAATGCCCAGCCCGCTCCCGTACCGGTCACACAGCCCCCTGCGAACGTTCCGGTTCCGGCTTCAGGCTCGGGCACCAATGCCAACGCCAATGTTCCTCCGGCCAATGAGCCGCAACCCACGCAGCCGGTACAGCCTCCCGAACAAGTCCAGAAGCCGCCTGATTCCGACGGCGACGGCTTGAGCGATGCCGAAGAAGTGCAGCTCGGCACGAATCCGCAAGCCGTCGATACGGATAGCGACGGCCTGACGGATTTCGATGAGGTCAAGATTTACGGAACCGATCCAAAGAACCCCGATACCGACGGAGACGGTTATCTCGACGGCGCAGAGGTCAAGGGCGGATACAATCCGAAAGGACAAGGGAAGTTATTCCAAGTGCCTGCTTCTCCGAAGTAGGAAACCAGGAATCGTATGGCCGAGAACCCGAATGAACTCACAAAACCTGCAGGTGCCGCACCAGGCGGTGACGAGCCGGTGATTCACATCATCCCGGAGAAGTTTTACGGTGCCGCCCTTCGCAAGAAATTGCCCAAGGCGCAGCCGGCTCCGGCCGCAGCGTCCCAACCGCAGCAGCAGGCCGCTCCCAAGAAGCAGGGGAAGACCGGGCTTTTGATCGCCATCGGCGTGCTGGTGCTTTTGATCGGCTCTGCCGGCGCCTATTTCTTGCTTGGCAGCAAGAAGACGGCCCCGCCGCCTGCTCCGGTGAACACCGCCCCTCCTGCCCCGGTCTGCGGCGACGCCAAGTGCGATGCGCCGTCCGAGACTTACGAGAACTGCAAGGCCGACTGCCCTCCGCCACCTCCGGTGTGCGGTGATCGCCAGTGCGATGCGGCCACCGAAAACTACAACACCTGCCCCGCCGACTGCCCGCCTCCTGCTCCGGTCTGCGGCGACGCCAAGTGCGAGGAGCCGACGGAATCGGTCACGTCGTGCCCTGAAGACTGCAAGAAGCCCGAACCCACTGCCGGTGCCGACGCCGACGCCGACGGCCTGACGGACGAAGAAGAGTCCCAGCTGTATCACACCAATCCCAACGATCCCGAAACCGACAAAGACAGCTTCCTCGACAACAACGAAGTGCTGAAGCTGTTCGATCCGGCCAAACCGACGCCGGCAATGCTCCGCGACAACCCCGGCATCGCCATCTACGCAAACGCCGAACAGCACTATGAGGTCTTCCGGCCGGCCAACTGGACGGTGAAGGAAGATGACGCCTCCATGAAGACCGTGTTCTTCAACGCTCCCAGCGGCGAGACGGTCACCATCCTGATTTCGGACAAGCAGCCCGGCCAGACGATCATGGATTGGTACTTGGCCCACACGCCAGGCGTCACCAGCTCGCAGGTCACCATGTATAACACGCGCCAGGGCTACGATGCCATCATCAGTCCCGACCAGTTCGCCCATTACGTCGATTTGGGCAACGGTCATGTGGCTTCCGTGACCTACGGTCTCGGTACCCGCCTGCAGGTGCAGTACAAAGTCACCTTCCAAATGATGGTGCAGAGCCTGCGGAAGACGCAGTAAGGCCAGGAGCCGGGGTCCGCCCCGGCTTTTGTCAATCCCGACGCTTCATCTTTTGGCGACGCCGCTGTACAATGTCCCTGTATGGTCACCGTCGAATGCATCGGAAAACTGCCTGCGGGATTCACCAAATCGAAGGTGGTCGAGCTGGTTGCGGTCAGCTGCAAAAGGGCTGGCTTCCGCGGCAACGCTTCCGTCGGCATCCGCATCGTGGATGACCGCGCCATTCGCTCGCTGAACCGGACGCATCGCGGCAAGGATAAGGTCACCGACGTCCTGTCGTTCTCTGCCACCGAAGGACTGCCCGAAGTCATGGCCTCGGCGGCTAAAGGGGAGCTGGGCGACATCGTCATCGACTTGCCGCAGGTGCGGCGCCAGGCCAAGGCCATCGGCCGTTCGCCAAAAGACGAGTTCGCGCTGATGGTCGTCCACGGCACCCTGCATCTTCTCGGTTTCGATCACGAGTCCCTCAAGGACGAGGCAAAAATGTTCGCACTGCAGCACGACATTCTCATCCGCGCCGGCATCCTCTGACCGCTGACCATGACGCCCATGTCCATGTTCGACCTCAACAACTTCGGCAAGAGCCTCTCGTATGCCTATAAGGGCATCCGCAGGGTCGCCAAGGAGGAACAGAGCTTTCGCATTCAGCTGGTGGTTGCGGCCGTCGTGGTGGCTTTCATGTTCGCCTTCGGCCTTCGGACTGCGGAAAAAGCCCTATTGACGATGGCCATAGTCCTTGTGTTAGTGCTCGAATTGCTCAACAGCATCTTTGAGCGGATGGTGGATATCCTCAAGCCCCGAATCCATCATTATGTCGAAGACATCAAGGATATTATGGCCGGAACGGTGCTGGTGGCCTCTCTGGGAGCCCTGCTTATCGGCTGCTTGATTTTTTGGCCCTATTTCGTCAAACTAGTAACAAGCGCTCCCTAGGCTAAGGGGAAGCCGTTTGGCGTATGGCTGAAGACGCATTGTTTACCGGCATCGACATCGGCTCGTCGTCCGTCCGCATAGCGGTCGGGCAGCGTTTGCCGTCTTCCGAAAAGGAACAGATGCACATCATCGGTGCCGCCGAAGTCGCTTCCGAAGGCATCAACAGGGGAACGATCAACTCCATCGAGGACGCGGTGTCTTCGGTTTCCGCGTGCATCGAGAAGGTCGAGCGCATGACGGGATCGCCCGTCACCAGCGCCTGGGTGTCCATTTCCGGCAATAACGTCACCCTCCTTGAGAGCAAGGGCGTCGTGGCCGTGGCCAAGTCTGACGGCGAAATCCGGGAGGACGACGTCGAACGCGTCGTCGGCGCCGCAGAGACGGTCGCTACCCCGGTCAACTACGAAATCCTCCACGTCATTCCCAAGTCCTTTACCGTCGACGCGCAAAAAGGCATCAAGGACCCGATCGGCATGAACGGCCTGCGCCTCGAAGTCGACGCCCAGATCATCCAGGGGCTGACTTCGCACATCAAGAATCTCTCCAAGTGCGTGTATCGCACCGGCATCACCATGGAACGGCCGGTATTGGGCGTCTTGGCCGTCGCCGATGTCGTCACTGCTCCGCGGCAAAAGGAGCTGGGCGTGGCCGTCGTGAACATGGGCGGCTCAAGCACCACATTGGTGGTCTTCGAGCAGGGTGACATCCTGCACATGGCCTCCATTCCGCTCGGCTCCGATCATGTCACCTCGGACATCGCCATCGGGTTGCGCACGACCATCGACATCGCCGAGCGCGTCAAGCTGCAATACGCCGAAGCCTCGTCGTCCAACATCGGCCGTTCGGAGCAGATCAACCTGCGCGAGCTGGGCGCTGCCGACGACGAGTTGGTCGGCCGCAAGTACGTCTGCGAAATCGTGCAGGCCCGCGTCGAGGAAATCATGGAGCGCATCGAGAAGGAACTGAAGAAGATCGGACGGGCGGGAATGCTGCCCGCCGGCGTGGTGCTCACCGGCGGGGGAGCGAAGCTTTCCGGGCTGGTCGAGCTCACCAAGAGCAAGCTCCGCCTTCCGGCCTCGCTCGGGTACCCGCTGGGCGTCACCAGCATCACCGATCGCGTCAACGATCTGGCGTTCACCACGGCAATCGGCCTGGTGCAGTGGGGAATGAACGAAGTGCCTGAAGGCCCCAAAAAGCGCGGCGGCATGAACGTCGGCAAGCAGGTCGAGGCCGTCACCGCGTCGTTCAAGAAACTCTTTGGCGGATTCAGCCGCTGAAAATCATCACAAGCGATACAAGCAACCTAAAAAGCGGATGCCAAAACGGCTCCGCTTTTTGGTACCAGCATCAATGAACACTTTTTATGTTCAGTTAGCGGTTTTTTGCCTTGACGTGGGGATAACCGATGCCGTATTCTTTATGCATACAGATGCGTTGGCAGAGGCGCGTCTCATCCCTCATCAACCATTCTTCTCACACGCACACGCTATGGCCGAAGTGAAACCAGCAGTCGAGACCTTCGCGAAAATCAAAGTCATCGGTGCCGGAGGTTCCGGCGGCTCTGCCATCAATCGCATGATCCGCTCCAAGATCAAGGGAGTGGAGTTCATCGCCGCCAATACCGACGTGCAGGCGTTGAGCCACTCCAACGCCGCCACCAAGATCCATCTCGGCAAGACGCTCACCCGCGGTCTCGGTGCCGGCATGAATCCGGAAGTCGGTCGCGCTTCGGCAGAGGAGAGCCAGAACGAGATTCGCGACGCGCTCAAGGGTTCCGACATGGTCTTCATCACCTGCGGCCTCGGCGGCGGGACCGGCAGCGGTGCCGCTCCGGTCATCGCCGAAATCGCCCGTGACTCCGGCGCACTGACCGTCGCCGTGGTCACCAAGCCGTTCGGTTTCGAGGGCGCCCAGCGCCGTGACATCGCCGAGAAGGCCTACGCCGACCTGGCCCAGCACGTCGACACCATCATCTCGATTCCCAACGACCGCGTCCTCCAGATCATCGACAAAAAGACATCGCTGCTCGACGCCTTCGAGACGGTCGATGACGTCCTGCGCCAGGGCGTGCAGGGCATCTCCGAGCTCATCACCGTTCCGGGCCTCATCAACGTCGACTTCGCCGACGTGCGCGCCATCATGAACAGCACCGGCTCGGCCCTCATGGGCATCGGTCGCGCCACTGGCGAGAACCGGGCAATCGACGCCGCCAAGCAGGCGATCGCCAGCCCCTTGCTCGAAGTGGCCATCGACGGCGCCCGCGGCATCCTCTTCACCCTCACCGGCGGCAATAACCTGTCCATGCACGAGGTGTCCGAGGCAGCCAAGGTCATCACGGCCAACGCCGATCCGAACGCCAAGGTCATCTTCGGCGCCGTCATCGACGAAAACCTCAAGGACGAGCTCAAGGTCTGCGTCATTGCCACGGGCTTCGACAACGCCGAACGCCCCGTTGAGCGTCGCGCCGCCGATTCCGGCTTCTATACCCCGAACCGGGCCATCAAGAAGGAAGTCGTGGCTCCGGCCCCGGCTCCCGTCGTCGCCCAGTCACGGCCCTTTTCGTCGCCCTCTCGCAAGCCCGAACCGGCTCCCGTGGCCGCAGAGCCTGCGGCTCCGGCCTATGCCGAACCGCGCAAACCCGAACCGGTCGCCAAGCCGGTGATGGAGTCGGTCGATGATGTCGTTGCCAGCCCCTTCATCCGTCGCGCCATGCCGGCCGCCCGCGAGATGCAGCCGCACTATGAGCATCATTCCGCCCCTGCGGCCGCGAACGCCGGATCAGTCGAAGAGGACCTCGAAATTCCCGCTTTCATCCGCCGCAAGCTGGGCTAAAAGGCCGGCGGCACGTTCCTGCTTCCCATGCGCTGTCCCGTCTGCAATTTCGAAGACACCCGAGTCGTGGACTCCCGCATCACGCAGGACGGTTTGAGCATCCGCCGACGTCGAGAATGCATGGAGTGCGAGTACCGCTTTTCGACCGTCGAGGAAACGGAAATCCTGGACCTCGCGCTGGTGAAACGTGACGGTCGCCGCGAGCCGTACCAGCGCCAGAAGCTGGAAAACGGCCTTCGCAAAGCGCTCGAGAAGCGCCCATACGAGGCGGAGGCCTTCAATTCGCTGGCCGGTTCCATCGAACGCGACATCCAAAAGCTGAAGAAAGACGAAATCACCAGCGAGGAGATCGGTGAAATCGTGATGGAGCACCTCAAGAAATTCGACACCGTCGCCTATATCCGGTTCGCCTCCGTTTATCGGTCGTTTGCCGACGTGGCGACTTTCCAGCAGGAGCTGGATAAGCTGCTGGTGAAGGATGCAGCCGGAGTACGGCGCAAGAAGGCAGCTTGACGGACGGAAAAGAGACATGGGCCGGTCCCGTGTTTTTTGATTCCCGCCGAGCCTTCACGAAAGCCGATTTTTTTGATATACTTAGGGCAATTAAGTCATTGCGTTGCCGCACGATTGCGTATGATGCCCAAGAAGCGAACGAAGATCGTCTGTACCATTGGGCCGGCTTCGCATGACCCCGAAATGATGGAAAAGATGGCGCTGGCCGGCATGAACGTGGCTCGCCTCAACTTTTCGCACGGCACGCACGACGATCATGCCAAGACGGTCGCCGCGGTTCGCGCCCTCGCGGCCAAGCTGGGAACGACCATCGGTATCCTTCAGGATTTGCAGGGGCCGAAAATCCGCGTCGGCAACCTGCCGCAGGACGGCGTGATGCTGGTCAAGGACGAGATGGTGACGTTTACCACCGACGCTTCGGCGCAGATGCCCAAGATTCCCGTCACCTACGACAAGCTGCATCAGGACGTGAAGGCCGGCGACGTCATTCTGCTGGACGACGGACTGCTGGAAGTGCGCGTAGAGAAGGTGGAGGGCACGGACATCGTCACCCGCGTGGTGAACGGCGGTCCGCTGACTTCGCACAAGGGCTTCAACCTGCCGACAGCCACGCTTTCCGTGCCTTCGGTGACCGATAAGGACAAGGACGACCTCAAGTTCGGCGTTTCGCAGCGCGTCGATTGGGTGGCGCTGTCATTCGTGCGTACCGCCAAGGAGATTCATGACTGCCGCGCGATGATTGCCCAGTTCGAGAAGGAATTGGGACTGTCCGACGCTCATTCCATCCGCATCGTCGCCAAGATCGAGAAGCACGAGGCCATCAAGAACATCGACGAGATCATTGATGCCGTCGACGCCATCATGGTGGCACGGGGCGACTTGGGCATCGAGACGCCGGCGGCCGAGGTGCCGCTGGTTCAGAAGACCATCATTGAGAAGTGCCTGGCTGCGGCCAAGCCCGTCATCGTAGCCACGCAGATGCTCGACTCGATGATACGCAATCCTCGCCCCACCCGCGCCGAAGTGTCCGACGTGGCCAACGCCGTCATCGACCACACCGACGCCGTGATGCTTTCGGGCGAATCAGCCTCGGGCAAATATCCTCTCGAAGCCGTCGAGACCATGGCCAACATCGTCACGGAGACCGAGGCGTCGCATTTTGACGACCTTGCGCCCGTCATCGGCGGCACGAAGCGCAGCTCCGAAGCCGCCATGTCGGAATTGGCCAACATCCTGTCGCATGAAGTCGCCGCCAAGCTCATCCTGGTATGCTCGGCCTCGGGCGACACCGGCCGCGCGGTCAGCCGTCACCGTCCGGAACTGCCCATCGTGGCGGTGTGCGACAGCGAACGTGTCCGCAACCAGTTGCAGCTGTCCTGGGGCGTCGTGCCGATGCTTCTGCCTGCCTTCGCCAGCGTCGAGGAGATGATCGTCGGGGCGATGGCCCGTCTGAAGGAGCAGCAGCTTGCCGTCCCGGGTGACAAGATCATCGTCGTTTCTGGCGAGCCTGTAGGTTCGTCGGAGGGGGTGAACCTGGTCGAGCTGCGGACCGTGGCTTGAGCGAAAACGAAACGAAAATCGGCCGGCTTCCGCCGGCCGATTGTCATTGCGACGGCATGTTTCGGAGCGCATCGTCATCGAAGAACGTCTCGTTCGCCTTATAGGCGCCATGGTTGAGGACCTCGCAGCTGCCGTCACGTTGCGTTCCGCACTTGTAAGCGTCGGTGCCGGTGCGCTTTTGGAAATCGAGCACGTAGCCGTTGCTGGTGGCGGATTCGGCGTTTTCGCAGCGAAGGAGGAACTGGCTTTCGGGAGACGCGCCGTTGCCGGTGACGGTGCAGACGGACGGGGAGACGTCGTTCACCAGATTGAAGTCGTCAGCCGTGATGGCGATCGTGGCGGCCTTCGGGTCAGCCTCGCTCATGATGCCGAAGGCCACGCTGCCGGTGAAATTCGGCAGGTGCTTCACGGCCAGGAACAGGATGCGCGGATCGGCACTGTCATCCGCGCAGGCGTCGGACAGTTCGTAGCCGTCGTCAATGAGCGAGGCGAACTTCTTGCTGACTTCCAGATAGGGCAGCACGGCCTCCGTGCGTTCGGCGTCGGTCAGGTCCTTTCGAATTGGCGTCTGGCCGCAGGCTTCAAGCATGCTCCGAGCGCTTTTGACGTCTGCTTCCGTTGCAGGAACGGCACCGGCCGCCTTGGTTTTGGCGGCTTGTCGGACCTGGTCAGAAAGAGTGCCGATGGAATCGTGGAGGCTGGCGATGTCGCCGTTTCGGAAATACAACGAAGCGCCTATTCCCACGCAGGCGACGAGCAGGATGATAATGATGACGGTCTGGAGCCTCTGGATGGTCATAGGGCTGCTACGCCAAAAATACCATATTTGACCCCACTTGGGCCACATTATGGCCGAAAACAGTGGAAAAATGGCCAGGTCGCGAGAAGAACCAGGGGGACTTGAAAGAAAAAGCGACTTCGACTACAATAATCCCACTGTGAATCCTGAAATGGATATCGTGGGTCCGTGGTGTAGCCCGGTTAACACGTCTCCCTGTCACGGAGAAGACCGAGGGTTCAAATCCCTTCGGACCCGCCACGAAAACACCTGCCTCAACGCAGGTGTTTTCGTTTGCGCGTTCGCGGATTGACCCGGCCTCGGTTTTATGCTTAGCTGTGACGGCAGCGGCGTTCCTTTCGCAAAAACGAACAAGACAGGAGCATCAACATGGGCACGTACCCTCGCGTCACGTACAACCCGGATGGCGGCATGGACCCCAGGGACAGCATCTTGGGCGGTCATCTGCAGATCACGGCGTTCGAAGACAAGTGCATCGTCTGGCAGCTGGTAACGTGGGGCGGCAGGGAGTACACCGGCCGCTACGTCCGCATCTTCGGCTACCGCTGTTCGCAGACGCGCGACGAGCCGGGAGGGCTGAAGTCGTTTGAGGTCTTTCCCATCGACCGTGAGAGCAGCAGGCGCGACGCCGAGGACGTGGTGGACGAGCAGCTCCGCAAGCACGACGCGCGTCGGCACGACTCGATGAACATCTCCATCGGCTTCTGGCCGCGCAACGCCAAGCCCGAGACCTTCCATGTCATCGGCACGCATCCTTCCAAGCTGGTGCCGATTCCTCCGACGTATCAGGCGCCGTACGCGTCGCCGGACGGTACGACCATTCACTATCCGCCGGGAACGTACCCGGGCAACGGATACATTTCTTAGGCGGACGCCATGCCTGGCACCTCTGGCACCCGTAGCGGTTGACCGTTCGTGACTTTCGCGCTATACACCAGCCGGAGGAAGCAGGATGAAACCCGCATACGCGATGTATCTTCTGCAGGTCGAATGGACCTGGGACCACAGCAACACCGAGTTCGCCACGATCACCGTGGAGGGCCGTGAAGGCTGCCGCTACGAACCCGAATTCGAGCGTCTGCTCGATCCGGACTTCCCGCAGGTTCGCAAGTCGGGAATGATCGAGGAACTCAATGCTGTCGCCCAGGCAGTCGCCAGGGGCACTCCCGGCAGTTGCAGGGTCGTCCGCTTGTACCGAATCGAGGATGCCGTCGGCATCCTGAACGGCGGTCAGCCCAATGGCGCCTTTGCCGCAGGGAGCTTGGCCGTCATGCAGATGACTCTGCGCCCCGTGTGTGAGTTCGATTCGGAAGGAGCACCCATCGCCCCGAAGGGGCAGAGCGTCGAGCTGCCGGCGACATAGATTTCCCGTTCACCGACTCGGACGCCGATACCATCGGCGTCTTTTTTTGCCAAAAAGAAAGCGCCCCCGGCATAAGGCCGGGAGCGCTGTGGGTGAGTCGCCTCTACTTGATGTCCTCATACACGACGACGGTGCAATCCGGGTCGGTGACGAGGGCGTTGTCGACGATTCGGATTTGGTCGCGCCGGCACTTCGACGCGTCGACGAGCTTGAGCTTCCGCTGCGGTGAGCCGGAGAAGACGGTGCGCGTGAGCGGCGTCTCTGCCGAATCGCCCTTTGAAGGCGCGTTGCAGGCGTGGAAGATTCCGGCGCCGGCGACGATGGCAGTGATGCCGAGGATGGCGTAGGTCAGGAACCGGCGCTTCGCCCGCACTCGCGGCACGATGACCGTGGTCTCCTCGCGGGAGGTGTCGGTCGGCTTGGTTTCGGAAGGCTCCGCGGGCTTCGTCGTCTCGTTCTGCGCGGTCATCGGTTCGGTATTGGCTTGATGCATTGCAGCTCTCCTGGTGGAACGTACGGGTAACCCGTTTTTGCGGGTGATCCCAAAGCAAATGGGAACTCCGCAATCTAGCACAAAAAAGCCGTTTTGTCAACGCGGGGAGGCAATATCCAAACGAAAACGACCCCTTTTCGGGAGGTCGTTTTTTGGCTTACTGCTTGTTGGAGGCTTCGTAAATCATCCTGAAGGCTTCCGGGTGGCTGCCAGCGATCTGCGAGAGAATCTTGCGGTCGATGGTGATGCCGGCCTTCTTGAGGTTGCCCATGAACTTGCTGTAGGAGCCGCCGAGCGGGCGAACTGCCGCGCTGATGCGGGTTTGCCACAGGCCGCGCATGTCGCGCTTCTTGAGGCGGCGGTCGCGGTAGGCGTTCTTGCCGGCCTTGAGGATGGCGACCTTGGCAAGCTTGAGCTTGCTCTTGCGCCCCCACATGTAGCCCTTGGTCTGGGCCATGATGTTCTTGCGGCGCTTGAGGTGTGTTTTTCCACGTTTAACGCGAGGCATAGGCGGAGTTTACTGCTGGAGCGTCAGCTTCTTAATGCTCTTGGCGAAAGCGGGGTGCTGGGTCTTGTCACGGCGCTTGTTGCGCGTGGTGTTGCCCGATTCGCGGGTGTTGAAGTGGGCCTGACCGGCGGCGCGCTTGAGGATCTTGCCGCTCTTGGTCACTTTGTACCGCTTGGACATTGCTTTGTGGGTCTTCATAAAATGGTGTTTTGACCAGAGAACCTGCGCTAGGCGCAGGTCCTGTAACTCCACGGATATTACGCTTTTCCAACGATACTTGTCAACTGCCCGCCCTGGCGAAGCACCGGTTGTTCGATTTTGAGGGGGACATCCTTGTTCAGGAGGGCAATAAACTGCTGAATTACTTGGGTTGCCAGCTCTCCAAAGCGCTTTTCGCGGCCTCTCAAGATGATTTCTGCCTTCACTTTGTTGCCTTCGGCCAAAAACTCCTTGGCCTTCTCCTTGCGGACTTCCATGTCATGCGGGGCGATGCGCAGAGAAAGGCGGATACCTTTCACCTCGACGGTCTTTTGCTTGGCCTTTTGCTTGCGAGCCTCCTTGTCTTGCTCGTATTTGTAGCGTCCAAAATCGACGATTTTGGCTACAGGAGGCTCCGCCTTGGGCTGAATGACGACCAGATCGAGATCGCGCTCTTTGGCCTTGGAAATGGCGTCAGCGGTAGGCATGACACCGACATGGACGTCGTTCTCATCAATGACGCGAACCTCCGCAAAGCGGATAAGCTCGTTCACCGAGTACATGACTTTTTGTGGCTTCGGTTTGAAGCGTCGGCGGGAGATTCGCAAGGTCGTACTGGTTAGCGATGGATATGTGGCTCATCATAGGGAAATTCTTGCCGTTTGTAAAGAGGTGACGGGCAAATGGTCCGGTTAAGGTCTGGTTTTGCTATACTTGCGCTGTTATGCGGCTTTTTACCGTACGTTGGGACAAAAAGTTTCCATCTTGGGCAGTTCCTTTGTTTTTGGGGAGTTTTTCGTTCTTTGCCTATCTTGAGACGCTGCCAAGTACGATTTCATTCGAGGATAGCGCGGAATTCGTGACCGCATCGGCGAGCTTGGGCATCGCGCATCCATCCGGTTATCCGCTGTACGTGCTTCTCGGTCACCTGTTCAGTCTTTTGCCCTTTGGGACGGTTTCATGGAGGGTTGCCTTGCTTTCAGCGGTATGTGCTGCGGCGGCGGTGGCAGTCCTTTTCGTCGCTGGGCGTGAAATTGTCGAGTTTCTGGGCAGGCGGGCTGATGCAGCCACCGAAATGGTGATGGCCGGCTGCTCGGCAGCCTTCGCGCTTTCACCGTTGTGGTGGAGCCAGGCCGTGTACGCCAAGGTGTACGCATTGCATGTCCTTCTTCTCGGGCTGGTAGCTTTGTACTTATTACGATGGGCAACGACGAATTCGGAACGAAACATCTTCCTTGTAGCTTTGTTTTTCGGTCTCGCCTGCGCGAATCATCTTTTTCTGACTTTGGCGGCAGGCCCATGGCTGATTGCGGCGCTGATTATGGGTTCGGGGGAGGGACGGCGTTTGCGAAAGGCCGCGGTCGTCGTCGCCGGGGTGGCCGCAGGCATGCTGCCGTATGCGTATATAGCGCTGCGGATGCCGACGGCGCCGTATGCGACGGTAACCTTCGATCATGCCGCGCAGCTGCTGAAGTTCGTTCTCCGTTCCAATTATGCCGACGTGGGCGTCGGCGGAGGAGAAAAATTCTGGCTGCTCCTGATCCTCTGTGCGAATGCGTTGGCGGACGTGGGCATGGGAGTCGCGGCGTTGGCAACCTTTGGCGCCCACGGTCTCGTGCAGCGAGGCATTCGGCGTCAGGCGAGAGCTGCAGGCATTTTCTGGCTCGGCGTCATCGCCGTGCCGCTGTTCATCGTCGGTTTCCGGTCGATCGGTTTCTCCGGCGAGGCAGCCTACCTCTATCGCGTTTACGGCCTTTCGAGCGAGGCGTTTGTGTCAGCCTTGGCCGCCGTCGGCATGGCGGTCATCTGGCAATCGGCTGCAGCTCGACGTTTCGGGGTCGCACGATATGCGCTGTCGATGCTTGCCGTCGCCCTGCCGATTCTTTCCGCGATAAACGCGGCACCGGCCGTGAGACTGGCAGCCGATCCGTTCGTGGAGCAGTGGCTCCGCTCCACATTGGAAAGCTTGCCGCCGGAGGCAGTCCTGGTCGTTTCCGAGGAGGGTACGGTATCCGACACCGAGCTGTTCGGTTTGTCGTATCTGCAGGTAACGGAAGGACTTCGTCGCGACGTTACCGTGGTGACCGACATGGGCATCCGTCCGCTGTATCGTCCGGAGCTGCCGGCGGGGGAGTCTCGTTTCCCTCTCCCCATCCAGCGACGGATGCTGCTCGAGGCGACACTGCGTGATCCCGCCTTGGCGGCGCGTCCGTTATTTACGAGTTTCCCTCCGGAAGTCGTCGCCGCACAATACCGTTCTCGCGCCACGGGCTACGTCTTTGCTCTCGATGAGGACGCTGCATTGCCGGCGGCGCCGCTGTATCGACTGCCGGCGGATGCGGGTTCGTCCTACGCGGCGGCAAAGATTACGGCCCATCTGGGATACCTTGAAGCCGCTCGAATCACCGAAACCGACGGCGTCAGGGCGGCGATGCCTGCGCTGCAAAAAGCCATGAATCTCGATCAGGAACCGGAGAGCAGCGATTATGTGGGATTCGTGCGTCATCGCGGGGCGACGGTAGAGGTTGAGCGATGACGCTCCTCACGGTACAGTGCCCCCGATATGTCCACGTTGGCCGAAAACAAGAAAGCCCGTTTCGAATACGAAATCCTCGAGCCGTTCGAGGCCGGCTTGATGCTGCTCGGCCACGAGGTGAAGTCGGTCCGTGCGGGCCGGATGGCACTGGTAGGTTCGTATGTCACCATTTCGCGCGGCGCCCTTTGGCTGGTCGGCGCGCAAATACAGCGCTACCCGCAGGCGGGACCGCTGCCTGATTACGATCCCCAGCGCACCCGCAAACTCCTGCTGCACAAGCGCGAAATCCAAAAATTGGCCGGAAAAATGGAGCAGAAAGGATTGACTTTGGTCCCTCTTTCTGTCTATACTAAGGGGTCGAAAATCAAGTTGTCCTTCGGATTGGCCCGCGGCAGGAAGCAGTTCGAGAAGAAGGACAAGCTCAAGAAGCGCGACCTGGACCGCGACATCCGGCGCACCCTCAAAGGATAGAAGCCCGCTTCTGTCTTTCGAGGGGATGACCGGCATCGACGGGAGTTCGTTTCACGGCATGCCATCCGAGGTCGGCCGCATCCTCGTAAATCCGCGGTCACCGAACAAGTGCAAACTTGCTCTCGCGCGCGAAGTCGGCCCTGGCTAACGCCTTTGCCCCTTCGTTCGTTCCGGCTTTCGCTTAAGCGTTAAAGCCCATCCGTTCCGCTGACGTCAGATAAGCGGAGTCCGGGTGTCATTCATCTGGCAGAGCAGTCGCGCCGCACCGACGCGCCCGCCGAAATTGCATCGGCGCTCGTGGCAGGGGATTTCGTCCGCTTTCCACCCCCGCCAGACCACCAAACGGACTACGATCGTAGAAGTGCCGAGGGATACCTCACCAGACGGGAGTTCGACTCTCCCCATCTCCACCAAGAAAAACGACCGATTGATGATCGGTCGTTTTTCGTACCGCGTTGCGGCGGCTTACGGGTTGTTGTGTGTCTGGATCGGCTGACCGTCCAGAATGGCGTGAATCGGGCCGTTCACGTTGATGAGCGGAACGTTGAGGAACTTGACGGGGACTTCTTGGGCGTCAGGGGTGTATTGGACGTGTGCCGCGACGATCGTGGGCGCGCCGCCGGTACTCACGGGCTCAACGGTCGCAGAAATGGAAAGCGAAGTGTTGAACTTGATGGGTACCGTCGTTGAGATGAAGTCTTTGGTAATCTGCCAGCCGGAAACCAAGCCGCTTGCAACTGCGTCCGTGTCGGTATTTGCTCCGACCGTGACCAGCGGCGTCGCCATGCCGTCCACGTTGATGCTGTACGTCACCTTGTCGCCGGTCCTGGCGCGCTTGGCGCGAAGCGAAATGGCTTGCGTCGCGCCGCCAAAAGGGGCCGTGCAATTGACAATCTGCTGCGTCGAGGTGCCGGAAGAGCTGAATTGCACTATGCCCGGCCCGGAAGACGCGTTCGACATCAGGATGTCAGGCGATCCGCACGATACTGAACCGGCTCCCTGCACCGCCAGCGCGGTAGTCGGCCGGAAGTACGGCAGGCTCAATATTCCGACGACGATCAGCATACCGATTGCCCCGATAGATACGGCAAGGATGCTGCCGGGCTTGGGGCCATTTATGGTCGATGTGTCCATAGGCACTTAGGGTAAAATGCAAAGTACCTTCAGAATAGCATATATGCCGATTTTGGCGGAGCCTTACGGTAAGGAGAGGGCGCAGACCTTGCCTAAACGCCCGTTTTAGGCTATCTTTGACCGTTACGCCCCTCAATCCGTAAGAAAAAACCGGGGCTGGCGTCATCATAAACGGACATGCAAAGCGCCCAGCTACAACATGACGAGTTCATGAAAGCGTACGATCTCTACGCCGACGCCATTTTTCGTCATTGTTACTTTCGGGTGTATGACCGCGAGAAGGCCCGGGAAATGATGCAGGACGCGTTCATGAAGACCTGGGAGTACCTTTCCAAAGGAAAGGAAATCGATAACCTCCGGGCATTCCTTTATCGCGTGGCCAACAACATGGTCATCGACCACAGCCGCAAGAAGAAGGAGTCTTCGCTCGATGCGCTGATGGAAGAAGGGTTCGAACCTGCCGTCAACGACAAGACGACCCTGGCGGCGGAGGCCGGACAGATGATCGCGCTGCTGGACCGGCTCGACGTGAAGTACCGCGACGCCGTCCGCATGCGGTATCTCGACGACCTTTCGCCTAAGGAAATCGCTCATGCATTGGGAGAGACGGAAAACGTCATCTCCGTGCGCATTCACAGGGGCATTGCCCAACTGCGCGCCTTGATGGCGCAAACCGCCTGATATCGCCTATGGAAGACCTGCTCAACAACCTGAAGGCCCATGCCAAGAACGTGGCGCTGACGGCCGGGGAGAAATCCGCCGGCCGTGAGGCCTTGCGCTCTTTCATGGCGCTGACGCCGAACCGTCTTTCCCAGGCCAAAGCGTCGAAACCGAAACGCTTCGCCTTCCTGCGGCTCTCGCATGCGGGTCGCGCGGCCGGAGTGTTCGCCGCCTCCTTTGCCCTGCTGCTTTCTGCTGGCGGGATTTCCTATGCCGCCGAAGGCGCGGTGCCCGGCGACACGCTGTATCCGGTGAAGGTCTCGTTCAGCGAGCCGATCCGCGCAGCAGTCGCCGTCTCCGAAAAGGACCGTGCCGAATGGTCGGCAGAGCGTGCCAGCCGCCGCCTGGCCGAGGCGGAGGTGCTGGCTCAGCGGGGCAAGCTCGAGGCGGAAATGCGAGCCTCGCTTGATGCCGACTTCCAGCGCTTTTCCGAAGGCGCCGAACTTCACTTGGCGAAGGTCAGGGAGGAAGATGACGCCGACGCCGCCGATGTCAGCGCTCACATCGAGGGTACGCTCCGCGCGCACAGCCAGATCATGGCCGCGTTGGCCGAGAATCGCCGGGAGCGGCGGAAGGCCGCCAAGCTCGACGACCGTGCGGAGGGCGGCGATGCCGGCGACAACGGCGACGATGAGGAACACCAGGTTGCCGTCCTTGCCGCTTCGGTCGACCAGCAGGTGAGCGTGACGATTAAGGAAAACGATTCTACCGAGACGCGAGCCTCTTCCGGCGGTTCCGTCAAGGCCGCGGGATTCGCCCGGGGCAGGCATGATGCCGCCGTACGCAAGATTGCCGAAGTCCGTTCCTGGCTCGCCGCCAAGTCGGGTTCGTTCACGGCCGACTCGCGCACGCAGGCCGATGCGCGACTGACCGCCGCGGATTCCTCCGTGGCCGCCGGTGACGCGGCCCTTGCCGCCGGCAAGAATCGCGAGGCCTTTGCCGCTTACGCCAAGGCGCAGCGGCTGGCGCAGGAAGCCAAACTCATCGTTCGCGCCAGCAACGACTTGGGAGTGCAGGTGCGTTTCAAGGACTCGTCCGAGGACGACACCGATCGCGAAGGCGACGCGGACAAGCGGAACGGTGACGGGAATGACCGTGGCGGCTTGGACCTCAACGCGGACGCGGGCGTCCATCTCGACGGCCTGCTCGGCGGCCATGACCGCGGCAGTTCCGACGAGAACCGCCGACGGCATGGTTCTCGCGATGGAAGCGACAACTAGCGACGAAAAACCTCCGGAACGCCGGAGGTTTTTCGTTTTGCGAACGTTTCAGCTTGCTGCGGTTCGCGGCTTGGCAGTGGCCCGCAACAACCATCGTTTGACCAGTTCGCTGGCCAGGAAGTAGCCCCCGACAATGGCCAAGCCCATCAGCGCGTGTTTCGGTGCAGGCGACACGAAGTGGAAGATGGAGCGCCCCAGCGCCGAGAAGGGAATGGCGATGGCGGTCAGCGCCGCCACGACCGACATGCCGGCCAGCGGCCAGGAGGGAGGCGCGGCCTTCCAGAAACGGCCGGCGGTGCGCAGCGAGAACACCAGCGCGATTTCGGTCAGCACGCTGACGATGAACCACGATGACTGCAGGATGGCTTCGCCCTCGCCTCGGAATACCGCGAAGGTGGTGAAGTCGAAAAGGCTGCTGACGAGGCCGAGGATGGTGGTGTAGATGATGATGCTGCGCGCGTCGTACTTCTTCGGCTCCGCCAAGTCGGCCTTGTCGAGGCTGTCGGTGGCGATGGTCAGCATGGGGAAGTCGGAGAGCAGGTTCAGCAGCAGAATCTGCAACGGCAGCATCGGCAGGTAGTTCACGAACAGCGAGATGATCGCCACCGAATAGAAGTTGCCGAAGTTGGATGCCAGCGTGACCTTGATGTACTTGATGGTGTTGCTCGACGTGCGGCGGCCCTCCTCGATGCCGTCGAAGATGACGTGCAGGTCGCGGTTGAGCAGGATGACGTCGGCGGATTCCTTGGCGATGTCCGAGGCGCCTTCGACCGCCAGTCCGACGTTGGCCATCTTGAGGCCGGGCGCGTCATTGAAGCCTTCGCCCAGGAAGCCGACGGTCTTCTTTTCCTGCAGCAGCCCCAGCACCATGAACTTCTGCCGCGGGTTCATTCGGGCGAAGACGTGCCTGGCATGCACTGCGGCGTGCCGTTCGTCGTCGCTCATGGCCTCGAGTTCGGCGCCGGTGACGACGTCGGTGGGGTCGCTGACGATGTTCAGCTTGCGGGCCACTGCGCCGGCCACGTCGCGCGAGTCGCCGGTGATGATCTTGATCTGGACGCCCAGCGCGGCGGCCTTCTTGGCGGCGCGGACGGCGCTCGGCTTGAGCGGGTCCACGAAGGAGATGAGGCCGAGCAGGCGCATGCCGTGCTCCTCGTCGCGCAGCGCCGCGTGCGCCGAAACGTCTTTGGCCGCCACGGCGATCACGCGGTTGCCGGCGAGACCTTGCCGGACGATTTCCTTGCCGACGGACACGGCATTGGGGACGTTGGCACACAGGGGGAGCACGTCATCGGGGGAGCCGCGCATGATCATCCTGGCCCTGCCCCCCGGCAACGCGATCATGACGCTGTTGCGGCGGCGCACGGGATCGAAGGGCAGCTCGGCCAGCTTCACGACGTGCTTGGCTTCGCCCTGCAGCTTGGCGCCGGCGTGCCGCCACAGCGCGACGTCGAAGGCGTTGTTCTGCTGCTTGGCCTTTTCGCCGATGAAAGAGGAGGACAGCAGCCCGTGGCGGAAGCATTCGTCGGGGTCGGCCGAGAGCACGTCGGCCACCTCGAGCTCGTTCTTGGTGATGGTGCCGGTCTTGTCGGTGCACAGGATTTCGATGCTGCCGAGGTCGTCGATGGCCGAAAGGCGTTTTACGACGACCTTGCGCTTGGCCAGTGTGACCGCGCCGCGCGACAGCGAAATAGTCGAGACTACCGGCAATGCCTCGGGAATGATGCCGACGGTGAGCACGATGGAGAAGATCAGCAATTCCTGCAGGTGGCTCCAGCCCTTGAGCATCACATTCAGGAAGAACATGAAGGCGATGGTGACCAGCACCAGCTTCATGATGAAGGTGCTGAAACCGGAAATTTCCCTTTCGAAGGCGCTGGTTCCCTTGGCGGCGGAGGCGAGGGCGGCGATGTCGCCGAGCGCGGCCGCCTTGCCCGTGGCGATGACCACCGCGGTCGCCTCGCCCGTCAGCATGGACGTGCCGGAGAAGCCGATGTTGGTGGCGGCGTAGTATTCTCCTGGCTCGACCGCCATCCGCAGGGCGTCCTTGTAGACGTCGTTTGATTCGCCGGTGAGCACCGACTCGTCCACGGACGCCGAAGTGACGGACAGGAAGCGGATGTCGGCAGGGATTTTGTCGCCGGCCTGCAGGTGCACGACGTCGCCCGGAACGAGTTCGGCGGAATCGACGATGACCGTCTTGCCGTCGCGGATGACATGCGTGGATTGCCGCCAGTACTTCATCAGCACTTCGACCGCCCGTTCGGCGCGGAATTCCTGGAAGAAGCCGAGGACGGTGTTCAGCACGGTGAACAGCACGATCATGCCTGCGTCAAAGCGCTCGCCGGTGGCGAAGGCCACGGCCGCCGCGACCGCCAGCAGGTAGATGAAAGGTGACGTGAGCTGGCGCACCAGCACGTCGAGCGCGGTCTTCCGCTTTCGGGCGATGTCGTTCGGTCCGAACTCCGCTTTTCGGGATCGCGCCTCGTCCGCGGAAAGGCCGGCGGCCGCATCCGAGCGCAGCGCTTTCAGCAGCTGGTCGGCAGGCGCGGCCGCCGCCTTCTTGAAGTCATGGTTTGCGAGCTGTTCGGTGGGTTGCATGGCCTCATCGTAGCACAAAAGACCCTTTCACGACTCCGGGGGAGCTGGTATAGTGAAGGTGCATATGACGCCAAAAACTCCCAAGCGAAAGTCGCTTTTCGTGTTCAACGAGTTCACCGTCCTGTTCACGTTCGGCGCGGTCGGGTTGGTGATGCTGCTGTTCGGGGGAATCTTCGGCGTCGGCAATCTCGATTGGGATGATTCGGCGAAAGAAATCGCCGCACCGGAAGCGATAGTGCAGACGGCGCCCACCACGGAGGAGTATCAGGCGGAGGCCCGCGGCGCGATGACGCCTTTCCTGCAGGAGGCCGTGAACGTGCGCAAGGAGAATTTCGCGTCGATGGATCCCTCGATGCTTGATTTGGCGACGAAAACCCAGGACCGGATGCTCGACGTGCGAGTGCCCAAGGATTCGCGTGACGCGCATCTCGCCTTCGTGCTCCTGCTTGACCAGTGGAAGCGCGCGCTCGGCGGCTCCAAGATCGATCAGAAGGCGGTGCTGAAGAAGACTTCGCAGCTGATCGCGGAGAACCCGTGGGTGCTGCAGCAGTAGTATGACCAGAATCGAAAACGCCGCTTCGTTCCAGGACAAGGAGGCGCTCAAGAAGGAAATACGGCGCGAAATCAAGGTGGAAGAGCGGCGCAAGAAGCTGGTTGGCTGCGGCGGCTGCCTGCTGCTGGCGCTGGTCGTCATCTGCGTGCCCCTCTTTTTGGTCGCGCCGTTCTTCGCGAAGACAGGTTTCGTCGAGGTGCCGCTGCTGACTCGCGCGGTATACAGGCCGTCGGCTCCCATGCGGGATGTCGCGCCGTTCAGCGGCGAAACCTCCGATCAGGTGCTGGCGGTGCTTCCGCACAAGATCACCTACGACGTTGCGGCGGCGCAGCTGCGTCTGCCGATCAGCGAGCAGGAGTTCACCACCGTGATGCAGCGCGTCGCCACGATGAAGCCCAGCCAGCTGCCGTTCGCCGTGAGCCGGATGCAGATGGTCATCGAACCGAACCAGGTCGAGGTCTTCGCCGTGTCTCCCCGGCATGGCCGGGACGTGACGGTGCGCATCCGCCTCGTTCCCCGTGTTCGCGACGGCCAGCTGGTCATTGAGTCGCCGCAAGTGCTTTTGGGCGGCGAAGCGGTGCCGCATTTCCTGGCCCAGCCCTTTTTCGATTACTTCGCGAAGAGCATGATGGACCAGCTTCGCGGTGCCATGGATTCCGTCGGCCGCCTGGTGGACATCAAGCTTTCGGAAGGCGCAATGACCTTCGTCTTTTTCAGACAATGACCTGACAACCATGAAGAAGTTCTCCTCATCGGCCGTCGCCTGGGTGTCTGCTGCCATCGTGGTCGGGTCGTTTGTGACGCTCTCGCTCGTGCCGCGCCTTTCGGCATCGGCTGCCGCCGCGATGGTGCCGTGGGTCTGCGTGTTGGGTCCGGTCAGCATCGCGCTGACCACTTTCTTCACCAACCGGGACTCCGCCGTCTCCGCGGCGCTGCTCTCGTCGATCACTCCCGCCATCCTGCTCGCCGGCGCGCTGGGCACCTTCATGACCGTCGAGGGTGACACCGCCAGGCTGCTGGTCGCCGCAACTACCATCGGCTTCAGCGTGCTGTTCCTGGCGTACTGGCACGGCATGGGCAGGGGGGACGTCCGTTTCAGCGCCGATGACTTTGCCCACCTGTCGTTCGCGCTGCACGTAGTCGCCATGTTCTTCGTGCTGGTCAGCGTCTTCGGCCTGTCCGACTTCCTGACGCTGCCTTTGCCCGCCGTGGCCGGCATCGCCGGTGCCATCACCTTGGTGACCGTGGCCGAAACCATGCGCCGCGCCGGCCTTCCGCGGCAGTCGATAGTCGCTTTCTCCGCGACCATGGCGCTCATCATGGCCGAGGCGACGGTGGCCTTGAGCGAATTGCCGACCGGCAACCTGGTGGACGCGATGATGGGCGTCGTGGTATACGCTACCTGCCTGCATGCGGCTACGGCCATTCTCCAGCCTTCGCCCAGGCCTCCCGCGTTGCGCAGGCATTTCGCGCTTTCCTTCGCCATCGTCATCCTCGTGCTGTCCACCGCGCGGTGGGCCTGAATGCTATGAACGAAAAAACATCCCAAAAAAGCGGATCATTTACGCAGACATTTTTGGTGACCACGGCGTTGGGCGTGGCGGCCGGCGTTGCCGGTGCCATGTTCATGCTGCCGTATGCCACGTCCGTGCTGGTGCAAAAGTCGGCCACCTCCTCCGTTTCGACTTCCGATTTGCCGCGACCTCGCGTCGCCAGTTCCGTCGCCGCCGGCACGTTGGCTCCGGCCGTTCGCGCTTCGGTTTCATTTGCGGCCGTCAAAACGACGTCGGGCATCGCCGGAAAGGCCTATGTGCCGGGGGACGCCATCGGCATGGGCGCCGTCGTCACTTCCGACGGTTGGATGGCCACGGTGAGCGATTCGCCGCTTCTGAAGAACAGGAACTTGTCCGGCATTACCGCGCTTGTCGGCGGCCGGGCGTACAAGCTGACCAGCATGGTCCGTGATGCCTATTCCGGCGTGACGTTCCTGAAGGCCGACGCGGACAATCTCCCGGTGACCGCGTTCGGCGCCACCGACGCCGTCGCGGCCGGCGATTCCGTGTTCGCGGCCGATTCCGCCGGGGGACTGCGCCGGCTCGAAGTGCTGGCCAATGACACGCTGCCGGCAATCAGCAGCGATGACCTGCTGCGCTCCTCGGAAAAAGTGCAGCGCCTGTTGCGCGTGACGGGCGGACTGATCGGCACCGGCGCGATGGTGCTGAACGGCAGGGGCGAGATCATCGGGCTGGCGGCAGGCGACGGGCGTTTCGGGTCCGTGGTGGTGCCGGTCGAGGCGTTCTCGGACATCATCGGCGCGGTGCTGCGCGGACAGCCGCTGCGGCGTCCGTACTTGGGACTCAACTACGTCGATTTGTCCCTGATTTCCGGCCGTGACGGCGAGGGGCCGGCTCGCGGTGCCCTGGTTTCCGGTTCGTCCGACGGCAAGCAACCGGCGGTCATCAGGGGCGGTCCTGCCGCTGCGGCAGGCATCAGGGCAGGGGATGTCATCGTGGCGATTGACGGCGAGCAGGTCTCCGGAAAGAACCCGTTGGCCGACGCGCTGATGCAATACCAGCCCGGCGATAAGCCGACGCTCTCCGTACAGCGCGGCAACGCCTCAACGACCATGGACGTGACGGTCACGCTGGGGGTCGCAAAGAATCTGCAATAAATAAGGGCGCGAGAGGGGTTCGGGATGCGTTCCTGCCCCTTTTTTGGTACACTGGAACCGACCTGGCACGATTGACAAAACGCCCTTTTCGTGCTAGTTTGGCCGGTTGTCTTTCATGACGCCTCCCATGCATTCCTACGACTCCCACTACCTGTACGTCCTCTCGCGAGGCTGGAAGAAAATTCTGGTCTTCGCTTTGGGTATCGCTCTCGCCGGCGCCGGTTTGAGCCTGCTGTTCCCGTTGCGCTACAGCTCGTCGATGCGCATGCTCATCATTCAGAAGCAGCTTTCGGCGACCGATCCGTACACTGCCATCAAGGCTTCGGAACGCATTTCGGACAACTTGTCGCAGATCATGTACACCACCTCGTTTTTCGACAAGGTGATGGGCTCCAACTTCACCATCGACAAGTCGGTCTTCAGCACCGACGAGATGAAGAAGCGCAAGCAGTGGAGCCAGATGATCAGCACCCAGGTGGTGCGCGACTCCGGCATGCTCATCGTGACGGTCTACCACACCGACCCCAAGCAGGCCGAGCAGATTTCCCGCGCCATCGCCTTCATCCTTTCGACCGACGGCGCCGATTACATCGGCGGAGGCAACCTGGACATCCGCTTGGTGGACGATCCGTTGATTTCCAAGTACCCGGTCAAGCCAAACATCCCCGCCAATGCCGTTCTCGGCTTTATGCTGGGCATCATCATCGGCACCGGCTACGTGCTGTCGGATTCGCGTCGACATTCCATTTTTGGAGCTTAAAGTCAGAAAAGAACTAAGATTAGCCAAATCCGCCAAAACGGCGGATTTGGCTTATTTTAGATAAAATATTCATTTTAAGGCTAAAATTATCCCGAGAAATGATGGGTAAGAGGCTTAAATTTAAGCTTAAACAAAGATGATTTTTGCCCTGTGGGTCATCTTGACAAAAGCCCTGTTTTATGTTACAGTCCTGTGTTAATTGATAACTGGAGCATTGAGACCGTTTGGCGAACAGCGCGACATCTCCTCCTCGTCACGCTGGACGTCAAACGGTCCCAGGGCTTCACGGTTCTGGAAAATGTTCGCTGACAATCGAATGTGCACGGTTACAAGGCATTGGAAAATGCTTCGGCCGCCACCACTCGTGCCCGGAAGGGCCAACCATCCCTTTTGGGAAGGAGCAAGGTCATGAAGAATATCGTTGTTACGTGTCTCACGGTTCTCGCTCTCACGATGGTGTCCAGCGTCGCTCTCGCGGAGGGCTCGCAGGTCAAGCTCCCGGCCGACGTGGCCGCGTGCGTCAACGCCTGCACGGGCTCAAGCCCTTCGGGCGCGGGCTCGTGCTGCGAAGACAGCGACCGGCGTCTCAAAGTCCTCGAGGCCGACCTTGCCCAGCGCAGGGCTTGGCTCGAGGCTGCTCGGAAGAATGTCCGGCCGCAGGTCGATAGGGTCAAGCAGCTTCAGGATCAACTGAAGTCGCTCAACGAGAGCGTCGACAAGAACGCAGGCGAACTCGCCCGCGTCGCCGGCGAACTCGCCGTCCAGACCAAGAAGCTCGAAGATTTGACCAAAGACGTCAAAAATTTGGCAGAAAAGGTCTCGGGCCTCGAGCGCGATCTCGCCGACCTGAAGAAGACGGTCGACGGTCACGATGCGACGCTCGCCGATCACAGCAAGCGCCTCGAGAAGCTCGAGCTGGCGCCGCCCTCCATCAGGGTCGGCTTCCACGCGGGCGTCCTCGGGCTGCATGCCTTCGGCAGCGGCACGGACTTCACGGCAGTGCCGATTACTGCTAGCCTGACCTTCCCGATTTCGAAGCGCGTCACGGTGTTCACCGAGGCGGGCGCGACGTTGTCGGGAGACAGGTACGCGGTCGGCACCGTGCTTCACGGGGCCGCGCAGTACCACTTCGACCCGCACTGGTCGATCGACGGCGGCGTCACCAGCGTGTGGGCCGGTTTCAACAACCACCTGAAGGCCGCGCAAGCGTCCTTCCTGGCGGATGTGGGGCCAACCTACACGAATGGCGTCTTCATGGCGCGTGCCGGCCTCCTGGCCGGTCCGGCCTTCGAGCCAAGCCCGAAGGGAGCGTCTTTCGCTCTCGGCGGTACGCTTTCGCTCGGGGTCGTCTTGCCCTGAGCGTGAGCTGGGGCGGTCCGAAATTGTTCGGACCGCCCTTCACCAAAAGTTCAACGCATCAGGATTAGGAGCCAGTCATGAAAACGTTCATCAAGTTCGCGAGCTTGCTCTCGTTCATCGTCATCTTTGCCGTCATCGGCGGCTGCGGCCTCCAGGACGGCGAGTCCGACCCGGGATCCGGCGGTCCGCCTCCGAACAGCGGAGGCAACGGCGGTAACGGCGGGAATGGCGGTAACGGCGGTAACGGCGGCAACGGCGGTTCCGCCACGACCAGCAATGGCGGGGCGAAGCCTACGAACAAGGCTTGTGCTGTCGTCGATCTGCCCTCACCGTTCCAGAGCATCAAGTCGTACGACTTGGACTTTAACAAGTTCTACGTCAGCGGCTCAAGCACCGGCTTCGTGTGCGGCACTCTGCCGAACATGAAGTGGGACCAGTGCCAGGCTCTCGGCGACGACAACGCTGATGCCTGGATCGGGATGACGATCGTGGACCCGAAGGCACTGCCGGACGGCACGTACGACTTCTCGTACAAGGACGCACGCGACGTGTTTGCACAGTACGGCGCTCCTGCGCAGATTCTGTGCATGCCGCGCGACGGTGTCGCGTACCTTCAGTGCAATTGGGTCAACCAAGACGGCTCGACGACGGATCTCGGTCGCCAGGGCGAGTGCCACGTTCGCGTCAGTACGCATTCCGGCGTCATTTCGCCGGCAGGCAATGCTGTCGTGTTCTGGGACCGTCTGAACAAGTGACGGGGTACGAAGGTCAGCCGAGATTCTTCGGCAGACAAGAAGGGGTCCAGCGCTTGCTGGGCCCCTCTTTTTTATGCTTATTTTAGCATAAAAATAGTATATGGCATGGTTGACAAAATGGCTTTTTTGTGCTATGGTGATCAGTCCTCTAATACAAGATTTTGCGCCAACGGCCATTCGGGCTGAAGGTGTGGGGACACCACGAATACGGGAGCTCATTCCATGAAAAAGCATTTCGTTTTGGCACTGCTGTCTTCGGCGCTCATGCTCGTCGCTTGCGGCGTGCAGACCGGCGATGACGAGCTGTTCGCTCCGATGCCTCCCAATTCCGCCGCTTTCGGCGGAGTCGATGGCGGTCCGGCGGCCGACGCGGGCGCATCGCGCCCCGACGCCACGGCAGCTTCCTCCGACACCGGAGGAGGCAAGACCGACAGCGGTTCCTCGGAACCGAAGTCGGACGCGGGCGGCACGGTTCCGGACAGCGGCAGCGATGCCGCCGATTCCGGCAAACCGAAACCTGACGCATCGACCCCCGATTCCGGCGTCTCTGACGCTGGCGTCGCCGATGCGGCAACCGAAGCCGGCAGCGATGCCGGTGCCGATTCCGGTCCGGCCGACGCTGGCGTGGTCGTTCCCGACAACGCCGATGTCGTCCGTTTGACCGCTGACCGCAAGACATTCCTGCTCTCGACTCGCTATATCTTCTCCGCCAAGTGCGGTGAGGTGCGCGGGCCGATGCCGGGCGTCGGCTGGTCCGCCGGTCCGCAGTCCTGCGACACCGATAGTGACGGCTACTTCGCCTACACGCCGATCGCGGGGACGGTGGGGACCTACTCCTTCACTTACCTCGATCCCAACAAGCCGGCGGACGGCTGGGCCCTCTACGGCAATATCGACCTCCTTCGGGCGATGTCGCCGACGGCACGGTCGTTCGTCGAGTGCAATTGGTGGGATGCGTCCACGCAGAAGACCGTTTCGGTCGGCAACCCGAGCTGCAGCCTGAAGGCCACCTTCGGTGCCAACGGACTGCTCGCGGGTGCGGGGAACATGGCGAACCTCCAGTAGGTTCGACGGAAGTTCCATTCTAAAAAAGGGCGGCTGACGCTTGTCGGCCGCCCTTTTACGCTGCCCAAACGTGCTACAATGGGCCTGTATGCACCACGGTGAACCGGTGGCCGACATCATGGCCAAAGAAACCACCAAGGCCGTACGCAGCCCCTATGGGCCCGTTTTGGGCACTCTTTTGACCATAACGGTGCTGCTGGGCATCATCGTTTCCCCGTGGAAGGCGGTGGCGCTGGCCGTAACCCTGGCGGTAGTGGTGGTTACCATGGCTAGGCCGCATTGGGCGCTGTTTTTCCTGGCGGTCTACACGCCCTTCGAACCTTTCCTTCTCAAATTCGTCCCGGACGAACTGTACGTCTACGCGCGTTATTTTACCGAGGGCCTGGTGTACCTGCTGTTGGCGGCCGTGCTCGTGCGCATCTTCGCGCGCGAAAAGAAAATGGTGGCCACGCCCATCGACCTGCCGTTCGTTTTTTTCCTGCTGGTCGCCCTCACTTCGTTGGTCGTGAATTTCGTGCCGCCGTTCATCGGCATCCTCGGTTTGCGGCAGATCATCCGCTTCATCCTGCTGTTCTTCGCGACCGTCTACCTTAATCCCGAGGAACAGTTCATTCGCAAGGTGACTGCGGCGATGTTCTGCGTGGTGGCGTTCGAGGGCGTGCTCGGATTGGCGCAGGCTTTCGTGGGTGCGCCGCTCGACCAGTTCCTGATTCCCAGCGAGCGTCACTTTTACGAAAGCATCCAGCTGACCAGCGGCACCGCCCAGTCGTGGTCGCCAGGCACGCGCGTCTTCGCCACGCTCGGGCGGTATGACCAATTGGGCACGTTCCTGTGCTTCTTCATCGTGCTGGCCATCGGCCTGTGGTACGTGCACGGGCGCAAGGAAGGCGGTCGCAAGTTCATGCCGTTCGCCGTCGCCGCGCTGCCGGCCCTCCTGCTGACGCTTTCGCGCGCCTCGTGGTTCGGCCTGCTCATCGCGCTGTTCTGCATCGGCGGCATGCTGATGCGCGACTGGCGGGTGCGGTTCGCCTACGCGGGTGCGATTTTCCTGGCGGTGGGCTATCTGGCCGTTTCCGGCATCACCGTCAAATACCTCACGGATTATCCCGAACAGACGCCGATAGAGCGCCTGTTCGAATCGTTCTCGTACGAGCGGTGGCGCGGCGAATATTACGGCCTCGGTCGGCTGTACTGGATCGTGCAGACGCCGGCAGTGGTGGTGCGCTCGTCGCCGCTGGTGGGCGTGGGTCCCGGCCAATACGGTGGGGGAGCCGCCGCGGCGCTCGGCAACACCACGGTATACGAGCGCCTGAACCTGCCCTTCGGCGTCTACGGCACGGACGGGTATATTGACAACAACTGGTTCTCGCTGTGGGGCGAGACGGGAACGCTCGGCCTGGTGTTCTACCTGTGGATGTTCGTGGCGCTGTGGCGAATGTCGCTGACCGTCTGGCGCGAGGCCAAGGACAAGAACGTGCGCGGCCTGGCGCTGGGTTTTGCCGGCTGCCTGCTGGCGTTCGGTTTCCAGGCGTTCCTGGCGACCTACCTCGAAGTGCGCACCATCGCGCTGTATTTTTGGATGTACGCCGCCTTCGTGTACGTCCTCGGGCGCAGGAACAAGGTGTTCAGCTAAAAGCGCATGAAAGTCGTCTTTGCCAACAAATACTATTTTCTGAAGGGCGGCGCGGAGCGCTATCTTTTCGATTTGAAGGCGCTGCTGGAGCGCCACGGCAACGAGGTCATACCTTTCGCCATGCGGGACGGGCGCAACCTCAAGACGCCGTGGGAAAAATATTTCGTCAGCGCCGTGCGGACCGAGCGCGTGCGTTTCTCGCTTGACGGTCTCAAGACCGCCGGCCGGATGCTGTACTCGTTCGAGGCCAAGCGCAAGTTCGCGAGGCTGCTCGATGCCGCCAAGCCGCAGCTGCTGCACGTGCACAACATCTACCACCAGATTTCGCCGTCCATTCTTCCCGAAGCGCGCAAGCGGGGAATCCCCGTGGTGATGACCGCGCACGATTACAAGCTGGTCGCGCCCAACTACTCGCTGTTTCACGACGGCGCCATCTGCGAGCGTACCAAGCCCGACAAGTACTGGCAGGCATACAGGCACCGTTGCATCAAAGGCTCTGCCGCCGCCAGCGCGCTCGCGGCGATGGAGATGACCCTGCACAAGGCGCTCGGCCTGTACCGAGACAACGTCGACAAGATCATCGCGCCCAGCCGCTTCATGCAGGCGCTGCTGGCCGAATACGGCATTCCCGCCCGAAAGATCGTGCATATCCCGCATCCGATCGACGCCTCGGCATGGCGACCGGCTTTCGGAGGGGGGAAGTATGCGCTCTACGTGGGGCGCTTGTCCGAGGAGAAGGGCGTCGACGTTTTGATCCGCGCCGCGGCCATGCGAAAAGACATCCCCGTGCATATCGTGGGCACCGGCCCGGACGAGGCGCGATTAAAAGAGCTGGCCAAGAAGCTCGATGCCGCTAACGTCATCTTCCGCGGCTTCATGTCCGGCGGCGACCTCCGATCCGAATATGCCGGAGCAAGTTTCCTGGTCGTTCCTTCGGTCTGGTACGAAGTCTTCGGCCTGATCGTTCTCGAAGCCTACGCTGCAGGCAAACCGGTGGTGGCCTCGCAAATCGGCGGCCTCGGCGAACTGGTCCGCGACGGCGAAACCGGCTTCCTCTGCTCCGCCGGCGACTCCGAAGACTTTGCCGACAAGATGGGCGCATTGTGGGACGCCCCGTTAATAGCCGACGACATGGGCGTCGCCGGACGCGCTTGGGTGGAAAGCGACTTCACCCCGGATGAACACCTGAAAAGGATTCTCGACGTATATGCGGGCGCGCTGGCGTCCGCAAGCGCGCCCCTTGCGCGGCCCCGCTCCGGGTGACGCTCTCGCTAAAAAAAATCTCGGCTCCGAGCAATCAAAAACGAGACCCCTTCGGTCTCGTTTTGGCATGTGATCGGTTACGCCGTCATCCGCGTCCGCTTCGCGCTCACGAGCGCGGCCGTCGCGGTCCTGCGGGAAGCCGCGCGCATCGCGCTCCGTTCCGTCGCGAACAGCGACTCGTACGTGCGCTCGACGCCGCGCGCGACGTCATCCCAATGGTAGTTGGCGATGACGAATTTCTTGGCGGCGGCTCCGTTCAGCGCGACTGCTTCGGGCTGGTCGAGCAGCACGCGCAGCTTGCGGGTGAGGTCGGCGACGCTGCGGTTGCGGAAGCTCATGCCGAACTCGCGGGTGCATTCCATGTTCTCGGGAATGTCGGAAGCGAGGACGGTCTTGCCGTAGCTCATGGCTTCGAGAACTGCGATGGGCAGGCCTTCGGATTCCGAAGGGTGCACGACGGCGTACGAACCGGCGAAGACCTGCTCGAGCGCGCGGCCCTTGAGGTAGCCGGTAAAGAGGATGTCGGGGTTGCCGGCGGCCATGGCGCGCAGGCGGGCCACGTAGTCGTCGGTGAAGGCCGAGCCGCCGACGATGACCAGCTTCTTGCCGCGGGTCAGGTCGCGCTTTTGCAGGCGCTGATAGGCCTCGATGAGATGGTGCGCGCCCTTATGGCGCACCAGGCGCGAAACCATGATCACGTAACCGTCTTTCTTCAGGCCGAACTTGGCCAGGACGTCAGTGCCGATGCGTCCGGGAGTCTCGATGCCGTTCGGAACGTAGATGACGTCGCCGCCGAAGCGGTGCATGCAGTACGACTGCAACGTCTTGGAGACGGCGATGGTCTGATGGGGGAACATGCAGGCGGCGCGTTCGCCGAGGCCGAGCATGGTGCGGGCGATGAAGCCCCACTTTTGGTGGTTGCGGTCGACACAGTGGAAGGTCGCCACGACTTTGGCGCGAGGCGCGAACACGCGCGGAATCCAGGAAAGCAGCGACGGACCGACGCCATGATAATGGATCACTTCGGCACCGTCGCGAATCGCGTGCACCGTCGAAGTGAAGGTGTGCACGATGGCATCGAGGTGCTTGGAGTTGATGGTCGGAGTGGCCACCGTGCTGACGCCTTTCGAAAAGCGGCGCTTTGCGGGCGCATACCAAGAACGCGTGTAGACGGTCACATCATGCCCTCGCTTGCCCAGGCGAACAGCCAAAGCTTCAACGTGGCGCTCAATGCCGCCAAATTGCGTGGGGATGCCCTTTTGTCCGATCATTGCGATCTTCATAGGCGTTTTTGGCTCAACACTGCGATAAAAGCAGTATTTGAGAACCAGCTAACTTAGCATAATTTTGGCTGATTGTCAACGGTCGTGGTGGCCATAACTAACAAAAAAGCCCTTAAACAAGGGCTTTTTTCAGGCTTCTGGCCTTATTTCCGGCTCTTCTTGCCGGTTTTCGTGGTTACTGGCGCGGGCTCGACGGCGCCTTTTCCTGCCGATCGCTGGTCGTAGGGAAGGTCCGTCGTCAGGTCGGCGGCAGTGGCATGCAGGGTGGCGTTCGTTGCCTGATCGCGTCCGGTAATTTTGACGCTCTTAAGCAAGGTCGGCGCCGTCCCTACGTCCGCTGCCGTCGGGGTCAGCGCGATCTCGAAGCTGCCGCCGACGCTGGTGGCGTCGCCGTTGGCAAAAGCAGGGACGCTCCCCAGGTCCCAGCGAACCGTGCGCGTGCTGGGCAAGTAGTCGATTGCCGTGCCCGAGGTGACGCTTGACTTACCCGTCCAGGAAACTTCGGGCGGCAGCGTCGCCTCGACGACAGTGCCGTCGACGCCGCCGGTGGTCGTCGTTACGGTCAGGAAGACGCGATACTTGGTGGTTTCGCCTGCGCGCGGCGGCAGCGGGCCGATGCCCAGCTGGTCGCCGGCCTTGGTGTAGTACAGCGCGGCCGCCTCGATGCCCAGCCGGGTCGCCACCGGCAGGTCGATAGTGCCGGTATCGACGTGAACGACATCTGATTCGCCAGCCAGCTCGTACTCTGCGCGGCCGATGACGTGGAGGGAAGGGAACGCGGTCGCGCCCAGGTCTTCCGAGGTAAGGTCACGCTTGGCGGAGAACGTCGCGATCAGCTCGCCGGATTCTCCCGGCTGCACGATGGCCAGCTTTGGCGTGTCCTTTTCGTTCCACGAAAGGGCGGCCGGGTTCTGGTCGACGATAAACGACGCGCCCGGGTCGAGAGTCACGCGGAGATGGGCGATGGGCTGCGCGCCGTCGTTCTTGTAGCGAATGCTGACGCGCGCAGGTTCGCCGGGCAGCAGCGCGTCGCGGCCGTCGGGGTTGAGCAGCTGGGCGTCAAACGAGAGCGCTGCTGCACGCGAGTCGGCATTCCGGCGCACCCGTTCCGCAAGCGCGTTGCTCGTCTGGCCGTCCTCGCGCACGTACCCGCGCACGGTGAAGACCGAGGCCTCTCGCAGTTTTTCGGGCACCGATCGGAAATAGCCGTACATTTTCAGGGTGCCGTGAGCGTTGGCCGGCAGCGTTCCCAGGCGCCATTCCCTGACGCCGGCGAAGGCCGGCGAAACGCCGGTAACCGTGAAGTCATCGGGAATCGCAATGCGAACGACGACGCCGGAAAGCGGTCGGTCGGCCTTGTTCGCGTATTCCAGTCCGATTTCGCGAGTCACCCCGCGGTCGATGTTCGCGGGCAGGTGCAGGTCGAGCGAGAGCACCGAGCCGGTGATGGGCCGATCGTCGAGCGTCGAAACGCGCGAGGAGACGGTGGCGGCGTCGTCCCAGTAAAGCAGCTCGGCCGACATCGAAGAAGTGTCGCCGGTGGCACCGTAGGTGCGCGCCTTGAAGCGGATTTCGTCGCGGCTGTTCGGCGGAACGGTGCCCAGCGCGTAGACCAGGATGTCGTGACGCGAATTTTCGGACAGCGCCTTAGCCATGGTGGTGTCGACCGTGCAAGCCTTTTCCTTGGGGTCGGCGTCGGCGACATCGCTGACCAGGCCGGTGCCCGGCGGCAGGTGCACCCGCAGGACGACGCAGCCCAGCGGCCTGGGCGAGTCGTTGCGATAGGCATAGACGTACTCGGTGTCGGCGCCGCTGACGATCGATTGCGGCGAAACGGCGTCGATGCGGGCCAGCGGCGGCGTGGGAATCAGCGGCAAGAGCGTGTCGGCGAAAAACCAGATCACCAGCATGCCGCTCAACATCGCCAGCAGAGCCATGTCGAACCAGAACACCTTGGAGTGGTGCTTGGGGAACCTGGTGCGGTATTTGCGCTCGTAGTGGCTGGCCAGATGGTCGTAGCACACCTTTTTGACGGGATCGGCGTACTTAAACAGCGGCTCGGCGATGTCCTGCAGCTTGTCCCAAATGCGCATCATCGCGCCCGAATAGGCGGTGACGGCTTTGGCGGCCGTCCCTTTGGCGCGAGTCTGCTTTTGCTTGCGTTCTGGCATATCGGTGATATCAGCGGCCGGAAGAGAATTGGAAGACGTCGTCGGTCATGGTGGCGATTTCGTAGGTGCCGTCGCCGTTGGTATCGGCTACCGCCACGCGCACGCCCGTGCGAGAAGCAGGGTCGGCGGCGAAGAATCCCTTGCCTTGCGGCACGCCGAAGCGGTTGAAGATGCGCACGTGCGGCCCGCCCCCCGGCCCGGCGCCGGTGACGATTTCCGCCTTGCCGTCGCCGTTCAGGTCGCCAACGGCAACGTTCACGCCGCCGCGGAAGCTGCGGTCGTAAGCATACCAGCCTTTGTCTATCAGCTTGCCAAAGCGGCTGAACACGCGCACGTGCGGCCCGCCCCCCGGCCCGGCGCCGGTAACGATGACCGGTCGTCCTGTCCCGTAGACGTCGCCGACTGCCACGCTGACGCCGCCGTGGAATCCGGAAGCGTATGCCATGAAGCTCGGTCCCAACGGGTTGCCTTCGCGATCGTAAACGCGCACTTCCGGCGCGCTGCCCTGGGTGGCACCGACGACCACCTCGGCTTTGCCGTCACCGTTCAAGTCGCCGACTGCCACGTTCACGCCTTGCGTGTACCCGTCGCCGAAAGGGGAGAAGGAAGCCTTGAGAGTGCGGTCCGCAGCGTAGATGGACACCCGGCCCTTGGCCGCCACCACCTTTTCGATTTGACCGTCCTTCTCGATGTCGGCATTGATGATGCTGGCGCTGCCGTCATAGCCGCTCTCATAAGAGAAGAAGCCGTTGCGCAGCTTGGAGCCGTCGGCTCCGAACAGGCGCACGAACGAGCCGTTGCCGAAGACGGCATTGGCCACCGTCTCGATGCGCTTCATCAGCAGCAGGCCGTCGTTGGGCGGAATAGTCACCGTGGTCACCACCGACCCGTCATTGGTGGCAGGGTCTTGCGTGCCGTGCAGTTTTTCCATCTCGCCGTCCAAGCTAACGGTTTTGGGGTCGGAAGAAGAGTTGACCAGTGCGACGCCGTCCTGGAAGTCGCGGCGCCAGACGCTCGGCGCAAGGCGGCGATCGGCGGGGGCGAGGACGTTCACGGCGTCGCCGAGCGGTTTGCCCAGGTGCACGTCTTCCTCGTCGTAGCGCCACAGCTGTCCGTGGTCGCTCTCGCCGAAGTCGAAGCTGAAGAAGCCGTCGGCCATCAGGGTCGAGGCCAGTCCGTAGCGCACCTTCTTGTAGTCGGTGTCGCTGCCGGCGTTGGCCGTGTTTGCGTTGATGATGAACACCGGCGCGCTCCCGACCGACTTGTGCAGGCGCACGTAGTTGGACATCACGCCCGACCACGATCCGCCCGCCTCCCACGGCGTGGGGAAGGACTCGAACATGCGCCCGTTCACGTACGGCTGGAGCGCGTCGGTGGAGTCGCCGTTGGTGACGATGACCGCGTCGGAGCCGAGCGCGTCGCGCGTGGCCTTGAGCATGTTGACCATGCCGCGCTGCCAGGCGACGTCAATCAGCGTCTTGTCGTCGCGAATGCCGTCGCGGTGCAGGTCCAAATTGCCGCCGTTCATCCACGAAGCGGTGGCGGAAAATTCATCGTAAAAAATGCCGTCCCAGTCGCCGGTCGACCAGATATCATCATGGACGAACTTGGGAAGATAGCTGTTCCATTCGGACGCGCCCGAGAGCACCGCCGTTCCCGGCCAGACGGAGACGCGGTTGCCCTGCGGATCGAGCAGCCACCAGGAGTCCTGGATGCCGTCCCGGAGTTTTCGGTGCAGAGGATCAACCCACGAAAAGTTGTACGACTTGGTAGGCACGTATGCCAGGATGATGATGTCCGGGTTCAGCTGCCGCAGTTTGGGAAACATGCCGGGGTTGTAGACCTGCGCCTCGGCAGGGAACACCAGCAGGTCGTACTTGGCCAGCTGCGGATACATCGACGGCGTGATGTCCGTGCCGGCCTTGAGGTAGTAGTTGGCGGTGCGCACGAACTTGTCGCTCGGCGTCTTGATCGCCGCGCGCGCGTCCGAGGCAAAAAGCGAAACGCCCGCGACCGCAATCGCGAGTGTCAGCGTCAGGCGTTGTGCGGCGAGTCGTTTCATGGAAGGGGGATTACTCCTCGTCCTTCTTTTCCAGCGTTTTGGGATTCGGGCTGTACAGCCGGTTGCGAATCTTCCACTGGTTCACGAACTGCCCGATGCCTTCCTTGGCCAGCTTGTTGCGCACGGACGGTCGATCTTGCGACCAGCGCACCAAGCTCTCAAAGTTAATCTTATACCTTCCGCGGATGACCACATAGGTCACGTCGCCGTCCGAGATGGCACGACGAATCGTCTTTGTGGAGATGCCAAAGAGGCGAGAGGCTTCGGATACGGACACGCGGATGATGCTCATAGTAACCGAGTACAGTAGCAGTTCTGCCTTAAAATGTCAACCCGACATTAAGGGTAAATCAGTGTTATTTGTCTACACCAGTGTAGACAAATATGACGTTTCCGTCAAATGTTTTTATCGACCGAATCGACTCGCTAAGCGACGAAGTCGCTCCGTTACTTTTTGAAGCTCGTCACGTTCCCTAATGGTTGAGCTCAACCGCTCGGCATTTTTTTGACCTTAAATAAGGCCGAAAAAACAAGGCTCCTTCGTTGCCAATACGGCTCCGAACCCTTATACTCTTCGACAGCGCATATAAGGTCATGAGCTGTAACGCTTTTTTCTTTTTCTCGTCTGATTGTGCAGAACCGTTTAAAAGAAAAGTTTCTCCTGTTTCGCATTAGGGCGAAAAAGGACCCTGAAGCGTTTGGCGCCATTTACGACGCCTACGTGAAGCAGCTCTACCGCTTCATCTACTTCAAGGTCGCGTCCGCGGAACAGGCTGAAGATCTCACCTCGGAAACTTTCCTCAAGGCCTGGCAGTACCTGAAGGAGAAGAGGGAAGTTCCGAACCTGCAGGCGCTCCTCTACAGCGTCGCGCGCTCGGTGGTCATCGACCACTACCGCTCGAACGCGGCTGAACGCGCCACGATCTCGCTCGACGAAAACATCGCCGACGCGAACGTGGACGTGGCCAGCGAGAAGTTCCTCAAGGACATGGAGACCAAGTTCGACACGACGCTCGTCCTGGAAAAGCTTCGCGGCTTGAAGGAAGAGTATCGCGACGTGGTCATCATGCGGTTCCTCGACGAGATGTCGACGGGTGAGATAGCGGCGGTACTCGGCAAGTCCGCCTCGAACGTCAGGGTCATCCTTCACCGGGCGACCAAGGCGCTTTCGGACGCCATCTCTCATGACCAATCGAGAACTCGGCACAATCCTGAAACAGACAAAGAATGAACGACGGGGTGGCGCGCCACACGACGTTTGGGTTCAGCGTAATCGGGAAATTCTCCTGATGCAGGTCCGGAACACCACCGACCTCAACGCCAAGCCCAACTTCGGCGGCATGATGCGCGACCTCGTTTCTGTTTTCATGCCGATGGAAGGTTTGATGACCGTCGCTCATGGCGTCGGCATCTTCATGCTGGTGGTCGGTTCGGTGCTGGGCGGGGGACTCGCTTCCGCGCAGGTGTACCGCAACTCGGCCCCTGGCGAGATGCTCTATAATGTGAAACTTGCCGTGGAACGCGCACAGCTTCTGCTCGCCCCCAATGATGACTACCGCACCGGCCTTCATGCCGAGTTCGCCGACCATCGCATCGACGAGGTGGCCAAGCTGGCAGAGGAGAACGCCTCGCGGCAGGCTCTGGTGCCGGGGGTGCTGGCGGCCTTCAACGGCGAAGTGGCCGCGCTGACCGCCGGCCTCGACGTGATGAAGGCGACGGATCCGCAGGGGACGGTAGAGGCGGCCAAGCTGATGGAACGGAAGATGGCGGTTTACCAGAACGAACTGCGAAAGGCATCGTCCACGCTCCCTCCCCAATACCAGCTGTCAGTAGCAGCGTCCCGCGACCTGGTGGACGGCACCACGCTCCGGGCCATCGCGGTCATCGTCGACAGCCACCTGGCAAACGCCGACTCCGTATCGACCACCGTGGTCACCAACAAGTTCGAGGAGCGGCTGCAGCAGGCGGAAGACAACCTGAACGCCAACAGCTCCACCGACGCGGCCAAGACGGCGTCGGCCACCAAGGCCAAGGCGGCCATCGCCGAAGCCAAGAAGCTGCTCAAGGATCAGGACTACCGCGCGGCACTTTCCAAGATCGAAGAGGTCGCCCAGCTGACGAAGGAGGCCGAGGCAGACAGCGCGACTGTAACGCCCGCGCCCGCCGTAACGGACACCAACACGAACACGTCTGCTCCAGAGAAGGGGGCGGCATCGACGAACACGCCAACGCAGGTCAAGCAATAAAAGGGCCAGGCCCTACAAAGTCGCCCGAACCGTTCGGACGTCGCTGTAGGGTCTGGCTACCGACAGTCGGGCCGTGCAATCAAGTTGTGGTGCAGGGGGACTCTCCCCGCATGGGGCAAGTCCCCCCGCCGCAACTCCGCACTGCCCGATGAACCGGTCGCTATGACCTGTATATCGCTATTTACGTGATAGGCAGAAAGGTCGGGATCTCGAAAGGATCGCCTCCACGGTACATCAGCCCGGCATTCCCATTTAGTGAATGCGGGTAAACTACCGAAAGGCAGTACATCTCATATGAACGAAGTTATCAAAATGACCCGCAAGGCCGTCACCGCCGCCGTCGTGGCTGCGACGATCGCCTGGTCGGTGTCGCTTTCGGCCTTCCTCGCGCCGCTCGCCGCACAGGCAGCGACCGCAGGATCGCTCGTCAAGGCTTCCCTCCCGGCCGTCTACTACGTCGGTCAGGATGGCAAGCGCTACGTCTTCCCTAACGAGAAGACCTACAAGACTTGGTACGCCGACTTCTCGTCGGTCATGACCATCACGGACGCCGAATTGGCAGCCATGTCGATCGGCGGCAACGTGACCTACAAGCCTGGTGTCCGCATGGCGAAGATCACCACGGATCCCAAGGTGTACGTCGTCGACGCGCACGGCACCCTCCGCGGTATTTCCTCGGAAGCTGTCGCCTCCGCGCTCTACGGCGCCAACTGGAACAAGATGATTGACGACGTCCCGGATGCGTTCTTCACGAACTACACCGTGGGCTCGGATGTCACCTCGGCTTCCATGTTCAGCCCGTCCACGGCTTCGGCCGGCGCGGCGTCGATCAACCAGGACAAGAACCTGGGCTCGGCGACGACCGTTTCGGGCACGCTCTCCGCGATGCTTTCTTCCAGCCAGCCGGCTGGCGGCACGCTTCCGAAGGGCGCCATGGCTGTTAACGTCCTCAAGGTCGATGTCCACAACGGTGGCTCCGCCGCGATGACGGTTGACTCCGCCACCGTGCACCGCTCCGGTTCCGGTATTGTCGGCGACATCAAGAACGTCTATGTCTACGCTGGCAACGACCGCCTGACCACGGGCCGCACCTTCAACAGCACGACCCACGACGCTTCCTTCTCCGGTCTCAACCTCGCGTTGGCCGCTGGCGAAACGAAGTCCCTCTGGATCGCTGTTGACTTCTCGTCGACGGCTACCGCCTCCGACGTGCACTCGTTCTCGCTCACCAACCTGCAGTCCGGCAGCTCGATGGCCTCTGGCCTTCCGCTCTCCGGCTCGACCTTCACCCTTTCCGGCGCCTCCGCTGGCTCCGTTACGGTGCTGAAGTCGGGTACCATCACCAAGCCGAAGGCTGGTCAGATGGCCGCCAAGGTTGCCGAATTCCAGCTTCAGGCTGGCGGCAGCGAGGACATCACGCTTTCCCGCATCTCGCTCTACCAGAGCGGCGCGATTGGTCGCGACAAGCTGACCAACTTCACGCTCAAGCAGGCCGGTCTGACGATCGCCACGGCTTCCGCGCTTAACGGCAAGGATCTCGCGGTGTTCGCTCTCTCCAACCCGCTCCTGATCGAGAAGGGCAACTCCAAGACCTTCCAGGTCTACGCTGACATCTCCGGTGCCGCTCGCACCACCGACACCATCATGTTCTACGTCGATCAGACGACTGACGTGCTGGCGCTCGGCGCGACCTACGGCTACGGCGTCTCCGTCGACACTGGTACCACCGGTACCTACGATGGCGCTGGTTGCGTCGCCGTTCCTGCCGCGGGCAACTGCTCCGCTGCTGGCGTCGATGCCGGTCAGCTCACCATCAACTTCAATGGTCCTTCCTCGAAGGACATCGCCGCCAACGCCAAGGACACTGAACTCTTCAACTTCTCCATGGCCGCCGGCTCGAACCTTGAAGTCCGCAAGCTTCAGCTTCAGCTCGACTCGGCCGGTGGTAACCTCCACAACGGTACCAACCCCCGCGTCACTGACGTGAAGGTCATCGACACCGCCACGGGCGCCGTCGTCGCCGGTCCTAAGGATGTGACCGCCGCCGCCACGACCGAGACCCTGTCGTACACCGAGGTGTTCAACCTGACCTCCGGTCAGACCCGCACCTTCAAGGTCACTGCCGATATCGCCAACGCCACCACGCTCGGCGCCATGAACAAGCTTCGTGTCACCCTGCTGACGTTCGGCACCAGCGACATCCGCAACCTTGATGCCAGCACCAACTTGGTCCCGTCCACGGACATCGTTCCGAACTCGGCCATCGCTGGTAACAACCACACCCTGAAGACCCCGACTCTGACTCTCGGCGTCGCCTCGACTCCGGTCGCCCAGACCTACATCAAGGGCAGCCAGAACGTCAACCTGATGGGCATCACGCTCAAGGCTGGCGATGGCGTTGACGTCAAGGTCGACTCGATCCAGCTCCAGGGCCAGATCGACACCAATGACGGTACGGCCACCTGCACCGTCGCACCGGATGGCGCCTTCGCCAACGGTCAGGAAAACGCCGCTTGCTCGTCCATCGCTGACGTCGTCCAGACCCTCAAGCTCTGGAACGGCTCCACGCAGATCGGCACGACCAAGTCGCCCGCCTCGGGCACCGACGGCAAGATCACGTTCGACAACCTGAACCTCACGGTTCCGGCCGGTCAGACGTTGACCCTCGCCCTCTCGGGTAACCTCTCGAGCGCCCTCCTCTCGGCCAGACTGCCTGACGATGTCAAGTTCTCCCTCGCCAACGCTGGCGTGAGCGCGACTGACGTCGACGGCAACTCGATCTCCGCCACTGGCGGCACGATCACCGGTCCTGCGATGCGCGTTGCCGACGTCGGCTCCGTGACCATCACCAAGGCACCGGATGACACCGAGTCGGAAGCCGGCCTCGTCGTCGGCGGTTCGTCCAACGTCGTTCTCGGCAAGCTCAAGTTTGCCGCCCAGAACGAAGAGCTGAAGCTGGTCAAGGCCCGCTTCAACGTCGCGACTCCCAACACCGCCTCCAGCCTGTCGCTCTACGACGGTTCCACCCTCGTCGGCGGCCCGGTCTCGGTTGACGGCAGCGGCAACGCTGACTTCTCCGGCATGTCCGGCTTCGTCATCCCGAAGGATGGCAACAAGACGCTGATCATCAAGGGCAACATGAACTCGGTCGGCACCTCTGGCGCCACCACCGGTTCGGACGCCCAGATCACCTTGACCAACGCTGCAGGAACGTTCGAAGTCCGCGGTACCTCCGCTGGCTCCTCGACGATCCTCGATGAGACGGTGCTTCCTACCCTCGTTAACCGCCAGGGTAACTCGAAGCTCATCCGCCGCACCAAGCCCACGATCTCGATTGTCGCCCTCCCGACCACCACTCTGGTCGCCGGTGACAACGTCGTCATGCGCTTCACGGTCTCGGCCGATGCGGCTGAAAACGTCGCCCTCAAGGGTCTGACCGCTCAGCTGAACAACGGCACGGGCGGTGCTCTGACCAACATCAACAACGGCGACTCGGGTCTCCGCCGCGTTGGCGACGCCTCGAACCTCGCCGGTACGTCGGCTTTGACGGCCTGTGCCGCTGCGGCCACGTGCACCCTGACGATGTTGCTCGGCACTGAAGAAGTGGTTGCTGCTGGCACCTCGCGCACTTACGAGGTCCGCATCACGGCCGCTTCCGCCGCTGTCGGCAACTCGATCACGGCCAAGCTGCTCGGTGACACCGCGCTCGCTGGTAACCGCCGCATCACCGCTGGCGACACCACGCACGCCTTCACCGTCGGCACGACCCTGTCCTCCTTCGTCTGGTCCGACAACTCGGACACCACGACCTCGGACGGCAACCCGGCCCACGACTACACGGTCGCAGCCAGCTCCGCTGACTGGGCCAACGGCCTCTACGTGAAGGTCCTCCCGACCGACTCGCAGACGGTCTCCAAGTAGTCCTCCGATAACGAGTTACGGCTCTCGCGGAAACCGGTCGGTGAACGCCTAGCGCTCGCCGACCGGCACCAAAGCCGAAGGGGAGGGGGCTGCAAAGCCTCCTTCCCGAACCCCACAGCAATAAAAAGAAAAGACCGTGCCTACACACGGTCTTTTCTTTTTGTTACACTTGGCGAGTATGAAAACCCCTTTCTTTACCGCAAAAATCGCGACGGCTGCCGTGGCGCTCGCTACGGCCTTCGCTCCCGTCGCCACGAGTGCCGCCGCGCAGTCGTATACGCAGGACACGTTCGTCACTGCCGGAAGCTCCAACCTGGTCATCAAGGACGGTTCGCAGGCCAGCGACTTCGCGCTGACGGGCGACGGTTTCACGGCCACCGTGCCAACCGGGGAACAGTTCGAGGTGCGTACCCGCGATTCGCACAACGAGTTGCAGAACGATTCTTTGCTGCCGCCATGCAAGGTCACTCGGCAACTGGAGAACCGCCTGTTCGTCGTCGGACCGAAGACCGTGACGGTGCATGCCAACGCCAACGCCTGCTCTACGGCAGGTTATGCCGACGATAAGACCGCCGTA
This sequence comes from uncultured Gammaproteobacteria bacterium, assembly GCA_964491475.1. Classification (GTDB taxonomy): domain Bacteria; phylum Patescibacteriota; class Patescibacteriia; order SG8-24; family SG8-24; genus JAHFIW01. The sequence goes on from CAZBFO010000003.1 coordinate 74,684, forward strand.
TTCGCCTTCTCGAACCCGAAGGCGGGGGAGTCGGTGAAGGCCGGTCAGAACTACCAGCTGTTCTGGTCCACCACGGGCAGCGCCTTTTCGAGCCTGCGCCTGCGGCTTTCCGTTGACGGCGGCAAGACTTACCCGACCGTGTTGGCCGACGGCGTCATCAACAACGGCTTCTACTCCTGGGACGTGCCGATGATGACCTCGACGGACAAGGCCCGCGTCAAGATCGAGGCAATCGATCAGGCCAACGTCGTGGCCTTCTCGGTCAGCTCGGCCTTTGCGATTTCCGGCACGGCGCCTGCGGCCGCCGACAGCGGCACCGGGGAACCGTCGTCTCCCGCCGCCTATTCCGGTTTCGATGCCGACGCGGTGACTGCGGCCGCCGGCTCCATCGACAACGATCGCTCGCTGGTGCAGGCGCCGATGCCCGCCTCGGGCGCGGTCGTGTGCACGCCCGGAACGCGCATCAAGGGCGCGTCCAGTTCGGCGGTGTACTACTGCGGTCGCGACCTCAAGCGCCACGCCTTTCCCAACCGGCGCATTCACGACTCCTGGTTCGACGACTTCAACGGCGTCGTGACGCTGGAGGATTCGATGCTGGCCAAGATACAGCTCGGATCGAACGTCACCTACAGGCCTGGTACGCGCATGATCAAGTTGCAGACGGATCCCAAGGTGTACGCGGTGTCGAGCGGGGGAGTGCTGCGCTGGGTGCAGGACGAAGCCACGGCCCAGGCCATCTACGGCTCCGACTGGAACAAGATGATCGACGACGTTTCCGACGCTTTCTTCTTTAATTATTCGGTTGGGGAACCGCTGCCGCTGTACGTGCGGTAAGGTAAGGACACGCTTGGCTTATGCGATTGCAGACCGCACGAAGGGCGACGAGGGGAGTTTCGGCCGCGCTGGCGGTCGCAGGTGCGCTGTTCGGCAGCGTGGCTTTCGTCCTGGCGGCGACGCCCACCACGACCATCGGCACCAGCATCACCACCACCGGTACCATTTCCGGTGACGGTTCGCTGCTCACCAACTTGAGCAAATCGCAGGTCGGTCTGGGCAATGTGCCCAACGTCGACGCGACCAACCCGTCCAACATTACCGCTGACAGCACGCACCGTTTCGTGACCGACACCGAGAAAACCACGTGGAACGGGAAATTGAGCCTTACCGGCGGCACGCTGACCGGCGCGCTCGTTCTTAGCGCGGATCCGACCGCGGCTCTCGGCGCCGCCACCAAGCAGTACGTTGACACCGGCCTCTCCGCGAAGTTGAACGCGGCAGGCAACGCCGTGACGGCGACCGCGCTGGCGGCAAATCCGACGGATTGCGGTACCGACGCCTATGCTACCGCCATCGCCGCGAATGGCGATCTCACCTGCGCGACGATTACGGACGGTTCGCTGTCATCGAACGTGCTCTTGGCAAACAAGCCGTCGGCGGTGCAGTTCAAGGACCTCATCGACTCATCGATCAATTTTGTCGACGACGGGCTCACCACCAGGAAGATGGCCTTCCAGCTGTCCGGCATCACCGGCGGGACTACCCGCGTGCTGACCGTGCCTGACGCCAGCGGCACCCTGCTGCTGAACAATTCCCAGTTGAACGGCGGCAATCTGCTCGCCGGCAGCGTTACCGCCACCAGGCTGCAGGCGACTCCTTTGGATCTGGGCGCTGCAGACGTGACGGTCGACTTGAGCAACGGCAATACGAGTTTCGCCACGAACCTCAAGCTGGACGGCGTGGCCAGCGCGGCGGCGCTGCAGGCGCAGAAGATGCTCGGCATTGACGGCGGCACGCTGCTCCGCTACGACACCTTCCTGACGGGCGGCGACTACCTGACGTTGTCTAACGCCGATTCCAGCGTGCCGGTCACCGTCGGCGCCGACGGCAGCGACACCAACGTGTCGATTCGCCTGCTGCCCAAAGGGGCGGGGAGCGTGGTGGTCGGCGGCGACGCGCTTCGCCTTCCGGTGCACTCGGTCGATCCGACGGGCGTCACCGGCATGCTGTACTTCAACAACACCGGTTCGACGCTGCGCTGCTACAATGGCACTTCGTGGCTCGACTGCGCTCTCGCGGGCCCTTACGTCGTCAAGGGCGGCAATTCATTCGGGTCGGACTTGGCCATCGGCACCAATGACGCCTTTTCGCTGCGCCTGCTGACCGGCGGCAATGTCAGGTTGAGCATCGACGCCGGCGGCAACGCCTCGTTCAGCGGCGACCTGCAGGTTGCGGGCAAGTCGTTCTTCCAGGGTGATGTCACGATTAGCTCCACGGGTACCACGGCCGCACACTTGATGACCAAGCAGGCCGTTTCGCCGACCATCGCCGACGACGGCGACAACGCCTCGACGCTTCAGGCCGGGTCCACCGACATCGCCGGCTTGGTCGTGGCCACCACGGCGCCGCATACCGCGGTGACGGTGACTTTCGCGTCGACTTACGGCAATCCGCCGTTCTGCGTGATTTCCCCGGCCGACGCAAGCGCCGCAGGCGACGTCGCCAACACCTTCGTGACGACCACGGCGACCGCGATGGTCATTCACACCGCCGGCGCGCGCGGCGAGGCCCACACCTATCACTGCATCGGCGGCGGTGGCGTCGCGGCCGTCGTCCAGGGGCAGTAGGCCATACGTATGCGCAGATTCCTTCGGCAAGCGGCATCCGCGGCACTGTCATGCGTTTGCCTTCTCTCCTTTCCTCTGGCGCCTCTCACGGCACGTGCCGCCGCTTATCCGGTGTACTTTGACGCGGACACCACGCTCAACTTGAGCGGGCCTTCGTACAACTTCACGATCATCTCCGGATCGCACATGGATTCGCCGACCGACACGATTGCGATTACGCCGACGACGTTCACGGTGACCATGGCAGGAACCGGACAGCTGATCATCCGGTGGCCGGGCCCGAACCCGGGACGTTTCGTCAACGACGGCGGCCTGCCGGAGTGCACTTACGCCAGCGGCAACAACGACTTGGTCATCAACGGGCCGGTGACCGTGACCTTCACTCCGTCGGCCGCCTCGGCCTGCGTCGCTCCGGCGACAGGCGGCGGAGGCGGATCCGGCGGGGGAGCTACCAGTTTCCCCAGCGTCAGCGTGGCCTCGCCAAACGGCGGCGAAACCTTCGAGGGCGGCACTTCCGTCGGCCTCATCTGGACCGCAGGCGGCACGCAGGTGACCGGCACGCGGCTGTCGTACACTGCCGACGACGGGGCGAATTGGACGGTCATCAGCGATTCCGCCGGCGGAGGATACCTGTCCTGGACCGTGCCGATGGTCGCCACCACCAAAGCCAAAATCCGCGCCGAGGCGCTGCTCTCCGGCGGAAGCTCCGGCGCGACCGATACCAGCGACTCGACCTTCACCATAACCGTTCCGCCGGGCGTGACCGGTTCGTATTCGACCGACGAAGTGACGACCGCCGCGCCGACCATCAACGACGACGTCGGCCTGAAGAACACGCCGCCTCCCGAAGACGCGCTGTGCGCTGCCGGCTCGCTCGTCAAGCTGCCCTCCGACAACGACCCCAGGACCGGGGCCGACAGCGCCGTCTACTACTGCGGCAAGGACGGCAAGCGCTACGTCTTCCCCAGCATCTGGATTTATTCCACCTGGTATCCTGATTTCTCGACCGTCAAGGTCATTCCTGCGGCGACGATGGCCAAGATCATGCTCGGCGGTAACGTCACCTATCGCCCGGGCGTGCGCATGGTGAAGGTGCAGACCGATCCGCACGTGTATGCCGTCGCTGCGCACGGCACGTTGCGGTGGGTGACGTCGGAGGACGTGGCCTTCCGCCTGTACGGCCCCGACTGGAACAAGAAGATCGACGACGTTTCCGACGCCTTCTTCGTGGACTACACCGTCGGCGAACCCATCTACTAAAATGTTCAGCGCACTCGTCACCATCGTCGGCCTGCTCGTCCTGGAAGTCGTGCAGAGCGTCGACAACGCCATCGTCAACGCGCACATGCTCAAGACCATGAGCGCCCGGGCCCGCAAGTGGTTCCTGCTTTGGGGCATCCTCTCGGCCGTGGTGCTGGTGCGCGGCCTGCTGCCGCTGGTGATAGTCTGGATCGCCTCGCCGGGCGTCACGCTGTGGGGCGCGGCCATGGCCACCTTCGGCGGCGATCCGGCCGCGCGCGAGGCCATGGACCGCAACGCCTACGTCCTGCTGGTGGCCGGCGGCATGTTCCTGCTGCTGCTCTACTTTCACTGGCTGTTCCTCGAGGACAAGGATCCGTACTTCTTCATCGACCGGCTGGTGAAGAAAAAGCACGGCGTCTGGTTCTTCGCCGTCGCCGCGCTGCTGCTGGTCGGCGTGCTGTGGGGCATGCGCGCCAAGCCGCTGGCGATGATCGCGGCTGCCGTCGGCAACGCCGTGTTCTTCATCCTCTACGGATTCAGGCAGACGGCGGAACAGCAGGAGCACGAAGTGGAGAAGGGGAACAGCGACCTGGCCAAGCTGCTGTTCTTGGAAATCCTGGACCTGTCGTTCAGCATCGACGGCATTTTCGGCGCCTTCGCCTTCACCACCAACGTGGCCTTGATTCTGGTCGGCAACGGCATCGGCGCGCTGATCGTGCGCGACCTGACCGTTCGCGGCGTCGACAAGGTCGCCCTGTATCGCTGGCTCAAGAACGGCGCCATGACCTCCATCGGCTTCCTCGGCATGTTCATGATTTTTGAATCGTTCGGCGTGCATCTGCCGCAGTGGCTGCCGACGGCGGCAACGCTGGTCATCGTCGGCTCCGCCTTTTACGCCTCGCATCGTCATCTCAAATCGCAAAGCCATCTCGACCATATCGGCGGCGCGAAAGGCGCGCACGACCTCCTCTAGCGCCCGGTCGTTGTGGATAACTTGCGCTGCCCAAGTGGCGGTGGCATACTCGGTACCTATGAAAAAAGCCATCTTTGCGGCACTTTTGGGACTCGTATTCGCCCTGCCGGCGCAAGCATCCGTAATCGGCATCGGCGATGGGGACCTCATCAAGATCGAGAACGACCATAATCCGGCCACGGTCAGCGACACGGTGGTGTACTACCTGGACCGCGACTGGAAGCGTCATCCGTTTCCGAACCTCCAGGTGTTTTACAGCTGGTACCACGACTTCCTCCCCGTGAAGGAGATTTCGGCGGCGGACATGGCCAGCTTCAAGATGGGAACGCCGGTGACGTACCGTCCCGGCACCCGCCTCGTGAAGATCGCCTCCGTGCCCAAGGTGTACGCAGTCGAGCCGGGGGGCGTGCTTCGCTGGATCGAATCCGAAGCCGTCGCCAAGACGCTCTACGGCAACGACTGGAACAAGCGCGTCGACGACGTGGCCGAATCCTACTTCGCCTCGTACCACGAAGGCGTGCCGATGACCGTGCCCGTATGGCCCACCGGCACCGTCGTCCGTCGCCTCACCGACGGCGCGACTTTCGTCATCGACGGCCTGCAGAAGCATCCCCTCGCGCTCGATGACGCTTCGGCGCTGCGCCTGTATTCCAAGAACTTCGTCAGCACCTCCGATGCGCTGACCGACTACGATGAGGTCGGCCCCGTGAAGGCGGGCGACCCCCTCTACCTGGACACCTCCGAGATGGCCAAGGTGGAGACGGAGCCGCAGCCGGCGATCGACTTTCCCGACCGCAGCGTCAACATGGCTCCCGGCATGTCGCGCGTGCTGACGTCGTTCCGCATGGTTACCGGTGCGCCGGCGATCTTGCGCAGGCTCGTTGTCAGCGTTTCGGGCCTGCCTGCCGGGGGAACCTCCATGCTCAAGAACTTCCACGTCACCGACAGCGACGGCAACGACCTGTTCGGCATCCAGCAGCTTCCCGATCCGGTACAGGCCACGGAAATGCTTACCTTCACCGGCGCCTACACCACCAGGCGTGATTCCATCAACGTCATTCAGGTCAGGGCCGACGTGCCAATGTCCATTCCCAGCGGCACCAACTACGGCGCTTCGATCGCTCGGAGCGGCATTCAGCTGTTTGACGCGGGCAACGGCACCACGCCGCTGCGCTTCTGGTTCCCGACCACCGTGCCCTCGGCGGCCAAGTAGCGTCTTTTCCTCATCGGTCCCTCTGGTCAAGAGGTGAAAAAAATGCTATACTGAACCCAATCAGCTAAAAACAAAAAGAAACCAGCCATGTTCCCTTCCAATGACGACCAATTCGGCGGCGCAGCAGGCGGACCTCCGCCCGCAGACGCGATGTTCGAGTCCTTCCTGAACGACAGCCTCGACGAACTCGAGGAATCGGCCATCTCCACGCAGGCTCGCGAAAGCGAGATCCTCGAGGCCGGCCTGCAGTTCATCGTCAACATGAAGGCGATGCGGTAGGGGACAATTCCTGTCAGACAAGGGAAGCCGGGACGAAAGTCTCGGCTTTTTGGTCGGCCTGCCCACCATTGCCTCTCCCCACCCCCTCTGTTAAGCTTGCCCCATTGCAAATCGTCCTTCTCGCGCATGAAAAACATCGCAATAATGGGGGTTGGCTGGGTTGGCGGTACTTTGGCTCGCTACTTCGAAGAGCAGCCTAATCTGACGGTTTTCCGCTACGATCCGCCAAAAGGGTTGGGGCAGCTGCCAGATTTGGCGCAGGCCGACGTCATCTTCATCTGCCTGCCTACGCCATACGACGAGGCAGCGGGCGGCTTTGACCTCTCTTACGTGCGCGAGGGCGTGGCGTCGATTCCGGGCGAGAAGCTGGTGGTCATCAAGTCGACCGTGCTGCCCGGCACCACCGAGGCGCTGCAAAAGGAGTTCCCGCGGCACCGTTTTTTGTTCAGCCCCGAATTCCTGCGACAGGCGCATGCCGATCAGGATTTCCGTTCGCCCGACCGGCAAATCGTCGGCGTCACTGCCGCCAGCATCGTCGATGCGGCCAAGGTGATGGCCGTCCTTCCGGACGCGCCGTTTCAAAAGATCGTCGGCGCCACCGAGGCGGAGACCGTCAAGTACTTCGGCAACTGCTTCCTGGCGATGAAGGTGGTGTTCGCCAACCAGGTGTTCGACGTTTGCCGGGAACTGGGCATCGATTACGACACTGTCCGCGAATGCGCTTCGGCCGATTCGCGCATCGGCGACAGCCATCTGCAGATCATGCACGACGGCAAACGCGGCTATGCCGGAAGCTGTTTTCCCAAGGACATGCGGGCCTTCATTCAGCTGGGGGACCGGCTCGACGTCGACTTGGCGCTGCTGAAGGCCGCCGAGAAACTGAATCAGGAAATCCTCGCCCGCAATCCGGCCAAGGAGAGGCAGGCTCAATGAAGCTGATGCGGGTGACACTGGCTTTCATGCGAAGAATCCCGAGAACAACTCGTCTCGCACGCGTCATCGCGCTGGCGTTCTGTGCCTGCGCCGTTTTGGCGTCGCCTGCGCTGGCAGCCGCGGCGACAACGACAACGCTGCCCCCAGGTCGCCTTCCCGACGACACCTACTTTTCCAAACAGTGGAACCTCACCAAGATCCGCGCGCCCGAAGCCTGGCAGACCAGCCTCGGCTTCGAGGGCGTGACCATCGCCATCATCGACAGCGGCGTGGACATCGATCATCCGGACCTCAAGGACAACGTCTGGCGCAACCTCAAGGAGATTCCCGACAACGGCATCGATGACGATCGCGACGGCTACGTCGACGACGTTCACGGCTGGGACTTCGTGGGCAACGACAACGACCCGCGTCCGGACATCAGCGGCGGTTACAGCGTCATCGGCGCCAATCACGGCACCGTCGATGCCGGCGTCGCCGCGGCCCGCGGCGGCAACGGCAAAGGCATCGCCGGCGTGGCCTGGCAGGCCACCATCATGCCGATTCGCGTGCTCGACTCGAACGGCGTCGGCAAGCCCGAAGACGTGGTCCGCGCGGTCCAGTACGCCGTCGACAACGGCGCCAAGATCATCAACTTGAGCCTGTCGGGACCGTCGTACAATCCGGCGCTGTCCGCCGCGTTGCGGCGCGCCTATGACCAGGGCGTGTTCGTGGTGGCCGCCACCGGCAACGCGCCGGACGGGGGAGAGGCGGTCGACCTCGACAAGAGCCCCCTGTATCCGGTCTGTTTTGACAGCGGTTCGGACGAGAACTTCGTCTACGGCGTTGCGGCGGTCGACGAAAACGACGTCCGAGCCGGCTTTTCCAACTTCGGCGCAGCCTGCGCCGACATCAGCGCGCCGGGAACGCGCATCATCTCGACCCAGTTCCGCCTGCCCGACAACAAGAACTTCGTCGACGCTTACGGCGGCTTTTATAACGGTACTTCGGTCGCCGCCGCGGAAGTCTCGGGCGTGGTGGCGCTCATCCGCGCGCTCGACTACGACCTCACGCCCAAGCAGATCATGAACATCCTGACCGAGACGTCGGTCAAGATCGACAAGCAGAACCCCAAGTACTTCGGCAAACTCGGTCGCGGCCGCATCGACGCGGCGGCGGCCGTTGCCCGCACCCTGGAACTCATCCATAAGCAGGAAGCGCCGCCGGTGCCGACGGCTTCGCTGCTTCCTCCGGGCACCCGTCGCATCATCGTGACGGCGCCCGGAAAGGGACGCGCGCCCGAAATCCGCATGTTCACCGACGACGGGACGTTCATCCGGGCGTTTCCGGCCTTCAGTGCGCCGTTCAGGGGGGGCGTGAGCTTGGCCATGGCCAACATCGGCGGCGTTTCTCGTAACGCCATCGTGGCGGGAGCCATGATGGGCGGGGCACCGTTGGTGCGCGTGTTCGACATCAACAGCCGCCTGATCGACACCTTCGCCGCCTACGACGCGTCCTTCGGCGGCGGCGTGAGCGTCGCGGCCGCAGACATCGACGGCGACGGCAGGGACGAGATCATTACCGGCGCGGGTCCGGGCGGCGGTCCGCACGTCCGGATTTTCACCCCCAACGGCACGCCCGTCGGCGGATTTTTCGCCTTCGACGCGCAGTCGCGATCCGGCGTGAACGTCGTCGCGGCCGACTTGGATGGCGACGGCAAAGCGGAAATCATCGCCTACCGACCGAACGGCGAAGGCATCAAGGTGTTCAGCGCCAAGGGCGAACTGCGCTCGTCGGTCGCCACGCCAAAGCACATCACCGGCGTTTTCATCGCCGACGCGAACGGCGACGGCAAGTCCGATTTCGTGGCCAGTTTTGCCGCGGCAAGGGGAGTTCCGGCGTATCGGGCGTTCGGCTTCGAAGGCTTTTTGGCCGACTACGCCGCCGACGGCAAGCCAGTCGACCCGTCCGGTCTCGTGAAGACGCCTCTGCGCAACCTGCTTCTGGGCAGCGGCTCCAAGTCGCCGCCGGCCGTGACAGTGGCGGGGCTCCGCGGCATGCCGTTGCGGTTCTCTGCCTACGAGCCGTCGTTCCGTGGGGGAGTCAGCGCGGCGTTCGCTTCGCCGTAATCCTGCGCCCATGTTTGACGCCCTGCACCGCTACTATCGCCATCTGCGCGGCTTCATGACCGGCCAGTTCTTGCGATTCGCGGTAGTCGGTGCCTCGAACACGGCTCTCGATTTCTTCGCCTACTTGGCGCTGACGCGCGGCTGGCCGTGGTGGAGGACGCACTTGGTGCTTGCGGCGACCGTGTCGTTTTGCGTGGCGGCTTCTTCCAGCTTCCTGCTCAATAACTTCTGGACTTTCGGACGCACCGGCGACGGCTGGCACCGGCGGGCGCCGAAGTTCTTCGCCGTGGCCGTGGGCGGTCTTGCCTGGAATGCGCTCATCCTGCACCTGCTGACCGCTGCAGGGATGCACGACATCTTGGCCAAGCTGCTGGCGACTGCGGCGGTGATGGTCTGGAACTTCACCTTGCAGCGGGCCTGGACCTTCCGGTCGTGAGTGGCAGGTTCCGTGCCAGTCGAGGTATACTTTCGGCATTCCCCTCCAGCACTTCCCCCCTATGAGCAACCTTCCCCCCATCTTCGGAAAACGCAACGTCCTGGTCACCGGCGGCGCCGGTTTCATCGGCACCTTCCTCTGCGAGCGCCTGCTCAAGGAAGAATGCCGCGTGATTTGCATGGACAACTTCGCCACCTCGCGACCGGAGAACATCGCGCATCTTCTCAAGAGCCCCGACTTCGAGTTTATCAGGCACGACGTCAACGAGCCGTTCAGCCTGGAGGACTATCCGGAACTGGCTCTGTTCAACCTCAAGCTGCAGGGCGTTCAGGAAATCTACCACCTGGCCTGTCCCCGGACCGGTCGCCGCTTCGACCAGTTCCAGCTGCAGACGCTGCTGACCAACTCGGTCGGCCTGCACAACGTTCTCGAGGTGGCCGTGAAGTGGAAGTCCAAGTTCTTCCTGGCGTCGAGCGCCGTGGTGTACGGGCCGCGCCCGTTCGACGGGCACCTCCTCAAGGAGGGGGAATACGGCACTTTCGGACATCTCGAAACCAACAGCTGCTACGACCAAGGCAAGCAGTGGGCGGAGACGATGGTGGACACTTACCGCCAAGTCCACGGCATCGACGTGCGCATCGGCCGCATCTTCCGCACCTTCGGGCCGCGCATGCCCCTCGATGACGGCCACCTGATTCCGGACTTCATCCAGAACGCCATGGACGGAAGGGACATCGTGGTGTTCGGTCCCGATCTGCGCAGTTCGTTCCTGTACGTCACCGACTGCGTCGACGCCGTCGTGCGCATGATGCAGACGGTCAAGGACCCCGGACCGGTGAACATCGGCAGCGACTACGACCTGCGCATCTCCGACGTCGCCAAGCTGATCATCGAGCTGACCGGATCGACCTCGCATATCCTCAACGATCAGCCCCCGTACTACATGGCCCAGCACGGCCTTCCCGACCTGACCAAGGTGCGCGAAGAGCTGGGCTGGATTCCGATTATGACCTTCGAACAGGGCTTGCGCCGCACTATCGAGTACACGGTCGCCAACCGCGGCCTCATCAAAGAGCTGTAAACGGCCAAAATGCCCTTATTTTAGGGCATTTTTGCGTAATTCCGGCGTCTTCCCTATACTGAAGCAGTACCTATGCCTGCTAAACCCATCTTCGAAAAACCGAACGTCCTGGTCACCGGCGGCGCCGGCTTCATCGGCTCATTCCTTTGCGAAAAGCTTCTCGCCGACAGCCGCGTGGTCTGCGTCGACAACTTTTCGACGTCGCAGCAGACCAACATCGACCACCTGCTGAAGAATCCCGACTTCGAGTTCATCCGTGCCGACTTCAACGAGCCGGTCGACTTCGGCAACCTGCCGGAGCTGGAGCGTTTCCAGTTCAAGTTCCAGGGATTCCAGGAGATTTACCACATGGCTTGCCCGACCTCGGCCAAGAAGTTCGAGGAATTGCGCCACCAGACGCTCTTGGCCAACTCTGTCGGCATGCGTAACGCGCTCGACCTCGCCGTGGCCAACAAGGCCAAGATTTTCTTCGCTTCCTCCAGCGTGGTGTACGGCAAGCGTCCTCCCGACGCGCACTTGCTCAAGGAAGAGGAATACGGCAACTACGACCACCTCACGCCGCGCAGCTGCTACGACGAAGGCAAGCGCTGGGGTGAGACCATGTGCTACACCTACAAGCAGGTCCATAATATCGACGTGCGCATCGGCCGCATCTTCCGTACTTTCGGACCGCGCATGCTCCTGAACGACGGCCAGATGGTTCCCGACTTCATCCAGAACGCCCTCGACGGTCGCGACCTGACCATCTACGGCGACGAGTCGTTCCGCTCGTCGTTCGTCTACGTCTCCGACGTGGTCGACGCGATCATGCGCCTGATGCGCCTGCCCAGGGATCCCGGCATCGTCAACATCGGCAGCGACTACGACATCCGCCTGGTCGACGTCGGCAAGAAAATCATCGAGATGACCGGCTCCACTTCGAAAATCAAGTTCGAGGCGCCGCTGCTGTTCATGTCCGAGCTGGCGTTGCCCGATCTGACCCGCGCCAAGGACGATCTCGGCTGGCTGCCGCTGGTCTCGCTCGAGACCGGCCTCAAGCGCTCCATCGAATACACCGTGGCTCATCGCGGCCTGCTGCGCCCGTCGCTGGACAAGTAGGTCCCGCAGTATGAAGATATTTGCCGTCATCCCCAACTACAACGAACGGGGGAGGATAGGCGCGGTCGTCCGCGCCCTGCTTCCGCGCGTCCACAAGGTCATCGTGGTTGACGATGGCTCTTCGGACGGCTCGGTAGACGAGGCCGTGGCCGCCGGTGCCGACGTGGTGCGGCACGTACTGAACCGCGGCCAAGGCGCCGCTCTCAAGACCGGTACGGTGCTCGCCGCCGCAGAAGGCGCCGACGTCATCGTGCACTTTGACGCCGACGGCCAGCATGACCCCGAGGCCATACCCGCGTTGACCGCGCCGATCGTCGAAGGTCGGGCCGACGTGGTGTTCGGCTCGCGCTTCCTGGGCGTGACCAGCGAGGGCATGCCGTTCTCGCGCCGCCTGCTTCTCGCCGCCGCGCGGCTGTTTTCGGCCGTGGCGTTGGGCATCCCGCGCCACGTCACCGACCCGCAGAGCGGCATGCGCGCGCTGACGCCGGCCGCCGCCGAAACCATCGACTTCATGCAGGACAGGATGGCGCACTGTTCCGAGATTCTCCGCAACGCGCATGCCTCCGAGCTGCGCTGCGTCGAGGTGCCCATCAAGGTGCGCTACACGGCCGAGACGCTGGCCAAGGGCCAGAAGGCCGCCGACGCCTTCAAGATCGTCTGGCAGCTGCTGCTCGGTTCGTTGCAGCGCTAACCGACACCGAGATGCTGATTCAGGTCGTACTCGTGGTCATCTTCGCGGTGGTGCTGGCGCTCACTTGGAAGCGCGCCGGCCAGGGCACCATGTCGCGCCGCGACGCTTTTTGGTGGAGCCTGCTGTGGATCGGCGCCGCCGTGGTGGTGCTGCGTCCCGATTTCGCCACCGCCTTCGCGAGCATGCTCGGCGTGGGCCGCGGCGTCGACGCGATCATTTATCTTTCGATCATCGCGCTGTTCGCGCTCATCTTCCGCGTCTTCCTGCGGCTGGAAAAAATCGAGCGCGACATTTCTTCGCTGGTGCGCACGATGAGCATTGCGCAAAGGACCGGGAAGCGCGACGGCGATCAGAAGTAAGTCACCGCGTATGTCCGAACAGCGCACGAAGGTCGCGGTCATCATCGTCACGTATAATGCGGTCCGGTTCATTCCGGACTGTTTTGGCAGTCTCGCGGGCATGAATCGCACCGGACTCGACGTGGACATCCTGGTCATAGACAACGGTTCCAAGGATGCCAGCGTCGAGATGCTCAAGGCGTATCCGCACGCGGAGGTGATCGTGTCGCCGACCAACTTGGGGTTTGCCGGCGGCAACAACTTGGCGATGCGCATGGCGATGGATCGGGGCGCGGAGTTCGTCTACCTGCTCAACCACGATACCGAGATCACGCCTGATTTTTTGGTGAAAGCCGTCGCGGCGGCCAAGGCGGATCCCAAGGTCGGTTCGGTGCAGTCGCTGCTGCTGCTTTCGCCGAGCAAGGATCTGGTGAACAGCACCGGCAACGCCATACATTTTTTGGGATTCGGCTACTGCCTCGACTACAAGCGCAAGGCCGACGACGTGCGCAAGCAGTACGCGGACAAGCGGCCGGAAATCGCCTACGGTTCCGGCGCCGGCGTGCTGTTCCGCTGCGAGCTGCTCAAGAAAATCGGCCTGCTCGACGAGGAACTTTTCCTGTACCACGAGGACTTGGACCTGGGTTGGCGCGTGCGGCTGGCGGGGTTCAAGAACGTCTTTATGCCCGAGTCGGTCATCTATCACAAGTACGAATTTTCGCGCAGCATTTCCAAATACTATTACATGGAGCGGAACCGCTACGTGGTGTTCCTGAAGAACCTGCGCCTTTGGTCGCTGGTCGTGCTTTTGCCGTTCATGATCTTCGCGGAGCTCGGCCTGCTGCCGGCGTCGTTCCGCAGCGGCTGGTGGAAGGAGAAGCTGCGCTCCTACGGCTACTTCTTTTTGCCATCCACCTGGAAGCGGATCGCGAACGAGCGACGCGCCATGGCCAAACTGCGCGCGGTCAGTGACCGCGAAATCGTCCGGCTGTGGTCCTCGACCATCAGCTATCAGGAGGTGGCCGGCACCTTCACCCGCTGCGTCGCCAACCCGCTGATGACGCTGACGTGGACCGTCATCCGCAACCTCATCGTCTGATATGGCCAAGCGCATCGCCATCGTCACGCCGGCGTTCCCGCCGTACCGCGGCGGCATCGGCACCGTGGCGGCGCAGGACGCGGCCGCGCTGGCCGCGCTCGGTTTCGAGGCGCACGTTTTCGCGCCGGCCAAAGGGGATTCGGCTGCGGCCGACGCCGCGCGTCCTTACGCCGTGCACCGGCTCAAGCCGCTTCTGCAACTGGGTCACGGCGCATTCCTGCCGTCGCTCGGCAAACTGCTGCGCGACTACGACCTGACGATCTTGCAGTACCCGTTCTTCGGCGGTGCCGAGCCGCTGTGGCTGGCGAAGAAGCTGGGCGCGAAAGGGAAGCTGGCGATGGTCTATCACATGGACGTGGAAGGCGCGGGCGCGCTGAAGCCGTTCATCGCCGCGCATGCGCGCCTGCTGATGCCTCGCATCGTCCGCGGCGCGGACGCGGTGGTTTGCACCACCAAAGATTACTGCCTGCATGGGGCAATCGGTCCGCTGATGAAGGCGAGACCTGAACGTTTTGCCGAATTGCCGCCGTCGGTGGACGCGGCGCGTTTCGCACCCGGTCCCAAGTCGCAGGCGCTGCTGACGAAATACGGGATCGCCTCCGGCACCAAAGTCGTGACGTTCTGCGGAGGGCTCGACACGCCGCACTACTTCAAGGGCGTGCCGTCGCTGTTGGCGGCATTGGCCGACTCGCGACTGGCAGGCACGCATGCGGTGATCATCGGCGACGGCAATTTGCGCCCGACTTTCGAGGAACGCGCGCGTTCGCTGGGCATTGCCGGTCGCGTCACCTATGCCGGAAACGTTCCCGACGCCGCACTGCCCGACCATTACCGACTGGGCGACGTTTTCGCCTTTCCCTCCGTCGACCGTTCGGAGGCGTTCGGCATCGCCGCGCTCGAAGCCGCGTCATGCGGCCTGCCGGTGGTGGCCAGCGACCTGCCGGGCGTGCGCACGGTGGTGCGCGAGGGCATTACCGGTCGGCGGGTGGCGGCCGGTTCGGTGCCGCAGCTGGCCGATGCGCTTGTCGCCGTGCTCGGCGACGAGCAGCTGCGGCAGAAGCTTGGCGCGGCCGGAGCCGCCATGGCCGCCGAGGAATATTCCCTGGAACGCCGCCCCGAACGCTGGCGCAAGATTCTCGCTGACTTCTCGCTCGCATGAACATCCTGTACGTCAGCAACTTGTACGGCGAAAACGCCCGCGGGGGAGCGGAGCGCATCGTCGAGGCGGAGGCCCGCGCCATGGCCGCTTCGGGTCATGACGTGACCGTGGCGCACGGCGTCCGTGCCGGCGAACCGCTGGGTTCCACCCATGACGGCAGGCTTCGCGTCGCCCGCTACGCGCCGCCCAACCTGTATTTTTATGCCGACGACCACAAGCACCGGGTCTTCACGCGCCTGCTCTGGCATTTCGTGGACGTCTTCAACGGGCCGAGCGCGCGCGCCTTCGCGGAGATCCTGGAGTCGGCGCAGCCAGACGTGGTGCATACGCACAACTTGATGGGACTCGGATTCATGATTCCGGCAGCCATCCGTCGCGCCGCGCGCCGTCGCGAACGGTCGGAGCCGATGCGGCCGCTTCGCCACGTGCACACCGTCCACGACGTGCAGCTCGTCCATCCGTCGGGGCTGCTGCTGCAGATCAAGGGCGGCACCGGGCACGAGGGGTTCCCGTTCGCCAAGCTGATGCAGGCGGCGTACGTGCGCATCATGCGCTCGCTGATGGGATCGCCCGACACCGTGATTTTCCCGTCGGCCTTCCTGCTGTCGTTCCACGACCGTCTCGGCTTCTTCGCCAATTCGCGCAAGACGGTGGTTTCCAATCCCGCCCCGGCGCCTTCCGCCGTGCCGCGCGCCGTCGCGCCGACGCCGCGCTTCCTGTTCGTCGGTCAGATCGAAAGGCACAAAGGCGTGTACGTGCTTGCCGAGGCCTGGGAGAAGGCCGGCCTTCATGCGACGCACGGCGCCACGCTGGAGTTCGTCGGCGCCGGCACGGAAGAAAAACCGCTCAAGGAAAAATGCGCCGCCATCCCCGGCACGTCCTTCTCCGGCAAACTGACCGGCGACGACCTGACTGCCGCGTACGATCGTTCCACGTTCCTAGTCGTGCCGTCGACCGTCATCGAGAACCAGCCGACGGTCATCCTCGAAGCCTTCAGCCGCGGCACGCCCGCGGTCGCCGCCGTCTCCGGCGGCATCCCCGAACTGGTCCGCGAAAACAAAACCGGCTTCCTGTTCGAAGCCGGCAGCGCGGCCGCCTGCGCGGCCGGGTTGCAGCGCGCGGTTGCGGCAACGGACTGGCCGTCGTTGTCGAGAGCCGCGCGCGCATGGGCTGCCGCCCACGACATGTCCTCGCACCTGAAGGCGCTTGCGGACGTGTACGGTTCGTAGCGGCTATTTTTTCCGCACGTACTTGAAGACGTAATCCTTGTCGCCGACGCTCCATGACGCGTCGGCGTTCTTCTTGGCGGTCAGCAGGATTTCCTGCGCGTGCCACCAGTAATACGAGACGACGTAATAGGCGGTGTCGACGCCGGCAAGGTCCATGGCCTTGGTGACGGCGTCGCGCTTGCCGAGCGCCGCATTGGTGTCCAGGAAAATCTGGTACAGGGGATCTCCGGTCGGAATCGGGTAGTAGAAGATCGGCGCCGGGCGTCCGGCATCCTTCGAGGCGTAGTAGCGCGGAAAGCCGAACTCGCGCACCGCCGCCGCGGAGACGGACTGGTTGGCAAGCACCACGTACGGCGCGCCGCCGGCGTCCTTCTCGATGCCCCGCACGGCCTCGACGTCGAACGAGTTGGACGACCAGCCGCGGCTGTTCTCGTACTTGTCACGACGCGGATATGCCAGGTAGACCGAACTGGTGACCAGCGAGGCCAGCAGCAGGGCCGCCATCACGCGCACGGTCGGCACGTGCCTGCCGGCGCGCGAGAATATGGCGGCGACGGCGGTCACCGCCATAGGCGCGATGACGAACAGCGTCAGCTCCCACAGGCGGTTGGCGTAATTGGAACGCTCGTAGGCGATCAGGAAGGGGAACTGCACCACCGACTTGAGCAGGACGTAGTTCGAGGCCAGCACCAATCCGCTTATCAGGTAGACGAATCCGGTGCGCGTGCGTCGTCGCGAGACGTACAGGCCTAGGACGGCGAGCAGCACCAGCGCCGCGTCGCGCCAGGCCTTCCAGGAGTACACGAAGTCGTACAGCGCCGAGAACTGGCGGGTGATGACCGGTGCCGCCTGCAGCGTCTCGATCAGCGAAGTCGGGGAGCGGAGCGTGTCGGTGTCGAGCGTGACGCCGGCTCCGGAATGCAGCGAGCTGACGTAGAAGGTGGCAGGCAATGCCACTGCGCCGGCCAGCGTGACGCCGAGAATGACCACGGACAGCGCCGCCTTGCGAAAGACGCCCTTGCGCCGTTCGTACCACGAGAGCAGCGTCACGAGCGTGGCAAAAACCAGCAGGGGGATGCCGGCGATGGGGTGGATGGATGCCGCGGCAGAGGCGAGCAGGAACAGGGCCAGACGGGGAAAGGCGCCTTTGGTCACCGTAGGCAGCGCCAGGAAGGCGGTCATCAGGAAGACGACGTTGGCGACGCCTTGCGGCGTGGTTGCAGCGAACGAGTCCAGCGGCAAGATGAGCAGCGACAGCGCCGCCGCCGCGCAGGCCGACGGGCCGAAGCCGAACGCCTTGCGCAGGCTCCAGTAGGCGCAGGGAATCAGCAGCGCGAAGGCTGCCGGCACCAGCCAGGCGTCGATGGCGCTGACGCCGCCGCCCAGCAGTCGCGCGATGATCGTCACCAGCGCGTACTGGCCCAGATAGTAGGGGGGCTTGGGCGTGATGAACCCGTCGCGGAAGATGGTGGCTTCGGTGGCCCGGTGGATGAACGGGTCGAAGCCGAACCCGACCGTGTATACGGTCATGGCCACTCCGGTGGCGAGCACTGCCAGTCCCGATCCTGCAAGCAACGACACGCGCGGCGAAAGGCCGCCCGACGCCGCCGCCAAGGTCGCGACGGCAGCGAAGAAGAAGACTATGAAAAACATCCTGGGCACCACGTCCCAGGGCGAACGGATGGACGTGCCGGTGGCGGCACCGGTCAGGATGGAAAATCCGTAGACGACCAGGGCGACGGCGACGCCGGTCAGGAGCGTGCCCAGGATGGCGCGGACGATCGGTTCCGACCGCAGTTTCGGTTTTGCGGAAGCCGCGGAGGATTCCGCGGAAGAAGGCGGTGTCGTCGCCTGGAACACCTTCTTCCGGCGCTGCAGGGTCCAGGAGCAGCATGCGGCGGCCGCGAAAACGTCGATGAACAGCACCAGCGCCACGGACGACGCGTCCAGCTTGTAGAGAAAGTAGGTGGCGCTGCCCGTGGCCATCGTCAGCGCCAGAGTGCAGACCGTTCCCAGGAACGTCCTCCAGAACCGCGGCTCATCGGCAAACAGCCCTTGGCCGGCCACGAAACCGGTGCCGAGGAAAAAAAACGCCGTCAGGATCGCCCGAGCGGCAAACGGCAACGGCAAAAGCAGCGAGGCCACCGCTGCCGCTGTAATTACCAGAGAAAAGACGGTATGCTGTAGGTGAATGCGGGCAGTCATCGCCGGTAATTGTAGCACAAAGGTATGAACGAAGACGGTTGGAACCGCTCCATAGTCCTGCAGCCGAGTGACCGCCTTTTTGAGGCGGTTTTGGCGCCGCTTTTTCCCAAGTGGGTGCGTCCGAATCACCTTACGGCACTCCGTCTTTTGCTGATTCCGGTGGTCCTGTACTATTTGGCCATCGACCGTTTTGCCGTAGGTTTGCCGTTGTTCCTGTTCGCCGCGCTGACCGACTGGTTCGACGGGGCACTGGCCAGGACCCGTCGGCAAATCACCGAATGGGGCATCGCCTACGATCCGGTGGTCGACAAGCTGCTGATCGGCTCGGTGCTGTTCGTGGTCGTGCTCGAGCACGTCAACTTCACGCTCGGCATGGCGCTGCTCGGCGTCGAGACCTTCATGATCGTCATGGGCTGGTATCGGCGGCTGCGGGGCAAAGTCGAACCTGCGAACGTCTGGGGCAAGATCAAGATGGTCGCCGAGGTCGTCGGATTGTCGTCGCTGCTGGTGGCGCTGGCGTGGAAGGTCGACCTGTTCGTGGACCTGTCCACGGGCACGCTGACGCTCGCGCTCATCTTCGCCATCATCAGCATTTTTTCACGAATGTTCTGAAATCGCATGAAATCCCTTTCCCGCCATTTGCTTCCGGTCGGCGCTTTGCTGCTCTTCGCCGGTTTTTTCGTCGCCTATTCGTTCCTGCCGATTACCGTACCGGGAAAATACAGCTCTCCTGACGAGGCGTCGAACGCCTATTTCAGCCGGCTCTACGCCACGTCGGCGATGCTGTGGACCTTCGACGAAATGACCATCCCTTCCGGCAGGCTGGTGCATCCGCGCAGCGTCCGCATCGCCGACGATTTTCTGGTGCCGGGAGGCTTTCTCGGATTACCCGTGCTTTTCGGGACGGTCGGCGAAGCGTTGGGGACGGCGGTCATGCCGTTCCTGACTCCGCTGTTCGCGCTGCTGGCGGCGTTGGCCTGGGGCGGACTGGTAGCCGGCAGGTTCGGCAGGCGATTGGGCCTGCTGGCCGGCGCGCTGCTGCTGGTGCAGCCGGCATGGTGGTATGAGGCATCGCGCACGATGCAGCCGAACGTGCTGTTCTGCAGCCTGGTCATCTTTTCCGCGTATTTCTTTTTCGCGGCGCCGCTCAAGACCATGGTCGAGAGGAAGACGAAGGAGGGCTATCGTTTCTTGCGCGTGTCCGACGCGGCGTTTGCCGGCCTGTGCATGGCGGCGGCTCTTGCCGTTCGCACTTCCGAGGCGTATTGGCTGCTGCTGGGCATCGCCGTTGCCGCATTCGCCGCGCCGCGCCGCACGCCGTGGAAGAGCCTGGTGATCTTCTTCGTTTTCGCCGCTCTCGGCTTCGCGCCGTTCCTTTTTCTCAACGCGTCGGTGTACGGCAATCCGCTGGCGACCGGCTACGGTTCCGGCGTGACGGTGATTTCCGCCGGCGTGGCCACGCAAGGTTTCGGCAACAGGCTGCTCGGTCCGGTCGGCCCCTACCTTTTCCCGCTGGGTTTCGCGCCCCGCACGGCGCTCGCGCATTTCTGGACCTACGGCATCGCCTTCTTTTGGTGGTGGACGCTGCTGGCGGTGCTGGGCAAGTGGGCGTATCACGCGGAACGCAAGCGGTTGACCGAAGCCTTACGAGCGGACGCAAAAATCTTCTGCTTTGTCGCGGCGGCCGTCACGCTCTGGCTCATCTTCTTCTACGGCAGCTACGTCGCGCAGGACAACCCCGATCCGAACGCGGTGACCATCGGTTCTTCCTATCTGCGCTACTGGCTTCCCGTCATGGCGCTGTCGACGCTTCCTGTAGCATGGCTGCTGTCCAGCGTGGGCGAAAAGCTGGCAGCCAAGCAACGCGCGGTCGCCTTGGCCGGCGCGGTCGCGCTCATCGGCGCGGCGTCGGCCTACGCGGTGTTCTGCGGCCGCGGCGAAGGGCTGCTGTCGGTTCGCGACGCCATCAGGACGGATTCGGCGATTGCCGAGGACGTCATCAGGATGACTCCGGAAAAGTCGATCATCGTGACCGACTTCGACGACAAGTACCTGTGGCCGCAGCGCCATGTGCTGGTGCCGCTGCGCTCCGAAGTCACCTACGGCTGGCTGGGGAAGCTGCAGCAGCGGTCCGCCGGCCTGTACTACCTGGGGCTGACGCTGCCGCAAAAGGACTTCGACTACCTGCGCGACGAGAAGCTCGCGCCGCAGAAGCTGCAGCCGGCGGTGGTGAAGACCTACGGGCAGAAGACGCTCTACGAGTTCAAGCCCTTGTAACATGCAGGCTCCCCGCGTCAGCAAATTCGCCACGCGCGTCGTCGCCGTCTTCGGACTGGCGGTGGCCCTGGCGTTTTTGTTTTCGCGGGCATTCATTCCCAGCGGCAGGCTGACGCTTACCGACGCCTTCGTGAAGGCGGTGCCGTACCTGTCGATGCCGAAACCGACGGAGCGCCTCGGTCAGGCGACCATCGCCGACGACGGCACTCCGCGCACGCCGCTCGTCGGCAGCCCGCTGTTCGTGGACTTCACGCCGCCGCCGGGATTCGAGACGGCGACCGTGTCGCTGGCGTATCAGAACGCCGGACACCCCATGGTCGAGGTCGGCGCCCTGGCTTCGTCCATCGACCAGCAGTTCCAGATGCAGCCCATCGAGAACCGCGTCATCGACGCGCTGCCGTGGAAGCGCGTCACCAGCGGCTCGCTGACGCTCTACGAGCGCCACGACCGCTACGCCTCGGTCGACGAGTTCTTCCGCGATCCGCCGCCGCGCTCCTCGCTGGCCGCGTACCGCGCCGACGCCGACGTGCCGTACGTGCTCGACGGCTACGCGCCCTCGGACGCCCCGCGCGAGATCAACGTCTCCATCCGCGGCCACGCGCGCATGCTCACCTACGTGAAGGACGAGCCGCTGTCGTTCACGCTGACCGTACAGGACATGAACCGGCTTTCCGGCGCCGACCCGGTGACGGTGTCCGTGTATGACGGCGACGGCAAGAACGCCATCGCCCGCACCATCCTGCCGGACGACGGCAACACCAGCGAGAACCAGAAGTCCTCCAAGCTGCGCGACATTCCCGTCACGCTGACGTCGCCGCACGAGGGCTTCTACAAGATCGAGTTCACCGCCAGCGCCGACATCTTCATTCGCAAGATCGCCACCAAGCAGCGGAAGCTGGTGTTCCAGGACGACCTGTACCTGGGCGACCACGTCGGTTTCAGCGACAAGACCGATCCGCTGACGGTGTACACCGATGGCGGCAGGCTCGCCGCGCGGACGCCGCACGCGGAGGCGGTGCAGACGCTGACCGTCGGCGGCGGGCAGCTCAAGCTCGACCAGCCCAACGTCCGCTACGACCAGATGCTGCACGGCGGGGGAGGACTGACCGCCGTCACCGCGCCCAAGCGCGACGTGCTGCTGCAGACCGTCGGTCTGTTCGCCTTCTCGCCCGACGAGTACTTCGACCCGCTGCCGTACTCCGTGCAGTGGTACACCAAGCCGTCGGACTTCGACGCGCGCGGCATCGACTACGTGCTGTCCACCTACGAGCCGCCGACCGTCGACGGGGGACTGGTCACCGGCAAGGCCGTGTTCGACATCCGCAAGTTGGCCAGGACCGAGGACGGCGCGTACCGCCTGGTCATCGAGGCGCCGGGCATCGAGGAGACGCGCTACGCCCTGCTCCTGAAGTCGCTGACGGTGTCGCTGCAACGGGCGCCGCTGACGCTGACCACCGCAGTGCCCGGCATCTTCGACGCTTTCCGTCCCGAGCCGGAGCATGCCACCGAGATCATGATCGACGGCCGTACCTACGGCGAGACGCCGGAATAGTGCTACACTGCCGGTATGAAGCTCGAACTCCGCAAAACCTTCATCGCCATGGTCGCCGACGCCGGCGCCGTTACGCTCACCTGCACGGCGATTTTCGCGCTGGTGGTCGCCGCTTTGGAGTTTTTTAAGCCCGGCATCGCCGCCACGGCGGTCGCGCCGCAGGCCATCGCGGCCGTGGCCGTCGTCAGCCTGGCCGTTTCGCTGTTTTCCCCAGAACCGACCAGGCGCTCCCTGTTGGGAAAGGCCGGCTATTTTTTGGCCGAAATCGGGGTGACGGGGCTTGCAATTTGGGCCTCCTGGTACTACTTTAGCTCCGTTCCCGAGGTTCGCGGCTGGTTGACTGCGGGCATCGGCATCGCCGTCGGAGGGTTGCTTTTGGCCTCATCCAAGCCAGTTCCCGAGGGTCTCTAACCGTGTTCGGCATGAACGACTGCATCTTCTGCAAAATCGCCAAGGGTGAAATTCCTTCGCACAAGGTCTACGAGGACGACAAGGTCTTCGCCTTTTTGGACATCGCGCCCATCAGTCTGGGCCACACCTTGGTGGTTCCCAAGCAGCATTTTGAGAACTGCGTCGAGACCAGCGATGAAGCTTTGGCCGACGTCATGGCCGCGGTCCGCAAGATCGGTCGCGCTGCGCTGACCGTCACCGGAGCGGAGGGATTCAACGTCGGCATCAACTGCGGCAAGGTCGCCGGTCAGGTGGTGATGCACACGCACGTGCACGTCATGCCGCGCTTTCCAGACGACGGCCTGGTGCACTGGCCCAAACGCGAGGTCACCAAGGCGGAGATGGACCAGACCGCCGCCGGCATGACCAAGCTGCTCAACGCCTAACCGATCGTTCCCCATGAAGATTCTCGTCACCGGCGGCGCCGGATTCATCGGCTCGGCATTCGTCCGCCACATGCTCAAGGAACACTCCGACGTGCAGGTGGTGAACTTTGACGCGCTCACCTACGCCGGCAACCTCGAGAACGTGGCCGAGGTCGCGCATGACCCGCGTTACTCGTTCATCAAGGGCGACATCGGCGACGCTGCTGCCGTCGAAGCCGCGCTCAAAGGCGTGGACGCCGTGGTGCACTTTGCCGCCGAGACGCACAACGACCGCAGCGTGCTCGACCCGACGATTTTTTTCCGCACCAACGTGCTCGGCACGCAGGTTTTGCTCGAGGGCTGCCGCAAGGCCGGCAACGTCCGTTTTCACCACGTCTCCACTGACGAGGTGTTCGGCGACCTCGGTCTCGACGAGCCGCGCAGCTGGACGGAGTCGGAGCCGCGCAAGCCGCGCACGCCGTACAGCGCCTCGAAGGCAGCGAGCGATCATTTGGTTGCCGCCTACGGTCACACCTTCGGACTGCCCGTGACCATCAGCAACTGCTGCAACAACCTCGGCCCCTACCAGTTCCCCGAGAAATTGATTCCGCTGTTCTCCACCAACGCGCTCGAGGACAAGCCGCTGCCGCTCTTCAAGAGCAGCAAGAACCGCCGCGAGTGGATTCACGCCGACGATCACAGCTCGGCCGTCGCCGCCATCTTGGAAAAGGGCCGCATCGGCGAGGCCTACAACATCGGCACCGGCGTCGAGAAGTCCATCGAGGACGTCACCGACGCGATCCTTGCGACGCTCGACAAGCCGCATTCATTGAAGACCTACGTTCCAGATCGTCCCGGCCATGACAGGCGTTATGCGATTGATTCCACGAAATTAAGAACTGAAACCGGTTGGAAGCCGAAGATGTCCTTCGAGGAAGGCATCCGCCAGACGGTGGAGTGGTACCGCGACAACCCGCAATGGTGGCAGCGCGTGAAGACGGGGGAGTATCAGAAGTATTACGACACGTATTATCGCGCCACTTTGGGGGCGAAGGTGTGATTGGCTCTACATGCCCCGACTTATTTTCAGGGAAACGTCAGGACCCTTGCCGACTTCATGCTTCGATTTGGTTGAAAACGGCGAAGCCATTGGCTGTCTCCAAATAAGACATCGTCCTTCTCATTCCCCCGAATTGCCGTCGCAAATGGCAAGCCACATATATTACGAGATCGCACCCGCATATCGCGGCAAAGGCTGCGGCAGGGAGATGCTACGATTGGGTTTTCTGGAGGCGAAGAAAATAGGTTTGGAGGAGGTCATCATCACCTGTAACGAGGACAACGTCGCTTCGAGGAAAATTATCGAGGCGAACGGAGGATTGTTCGTGAGTAAAATCAGCCTTTCGTCGACGGGAAAAAGTTTTTTGAAATACAAGGTCTCCCTTACTTAAGGAACTCCAGTGCCATTGACTTAATCATCATTTTTTGCGCCGTTTTTGATACTTTGAAACTACTGATTCGAGCCAAAAATAACTATGAAAATCACCGAAACCGGCATCCCAGGACTGCTCGTGGTAGAGCCCCAGACCTTCGGCGACGAACGCGGTTGGTTTTTCGAGGCGCACAGCGCGGCCAAGTTCGCGCAGCTGGGCATTGAGCCGGGCGTGACGCAGATCAACCACAGTTCGTCCAAGAAGGGCGTGCTGCGCGGCCTGCACTTTCAGGCGACGCCGCACGATCAGACCAAGTTGGTGCGCTGCGTGCGCGGCGCGCTGTGGGACGTGGCGGTGGACATCCGCAAGGGGTCGCCGACGTTCGGCAAATGGTTCGGTCTCGAACTTTCCGATGAGAACAAGAAGATGCTCTACGTGCCGAGCGGTTTCGCCCACGGTTTCTATTCGCTGACCGACGGTTGCGAGCTGCTGTACTTGGTCGGCAAGAGCGGGTATGCCAAGACCGCCGAGGGCGGCGTGCGCTTCGATGACCCGGCGGTCAACATCGAGTGGCCGTTCATTGCGGAGCTCGGCGCGCCGCAGGTCAACGAGCGCGACCGCACTTTCCCGCTGCTCACCGCCGACAATTCTCCTTTCGTTTATGAAGCTCCGCTCGTGACGGCGACCGTCGGCGCGGAGCAGCGCTAGTTTTCTGAAGCACGTCATATGAAAGCACTCATCTTCGGCGCAAAAGGAAATCTCGGCGGCGATTTGGTCCGCGTCTTTTTCGCGGCCGGTCATACGGTCGTGCCTCTTGATAGGGAAATGCTGGACGTTACCGATGCCGAGGCCGTCAAAGCGATGGTAACCGTGACCCATCCCGACGTCGTCATCAACGTCGCCGCTTGGAACAACGTCGATGCGGCGGAAGACCCTGCCAATCGCGAGAAGGTCTTCGCGTTGAACGAGAAGGCACCCGCCGCGATGGCCGCTGCCGCCAAAGAGGTCGGTGCGAAGTTCGTGCATTACAGCACCGACTACGTTTTTGAAGGTACAAAGCCTGAAGGATACGTTGAGACTGACGAGCCGACGCCGGTTTCGGTCTACGGCCAGAGCAAGGCTGCTGCCGAACGCGCCGTGTTCGCGTCCGGCGCACGCGCTTACGTGTGCCGCACCAGCAAGCTGTTCGGTCAGCCGGGCACTTCTGCCAGCGCCAAGCCGAGCTTCGTGAGCGTCATGTGCAAGCTCGCGGCCACCAAGCCGGAGCTGTCCATCGTCAACGAGGAAGTCGGCATGCCCACCTACACGCGCCACCTCGCCGAGGCTACGCTGCGCCTGGTGAGCGAGGAGTTCGAGCCAGGCGTGTATCACCTGGTCAACGAAGGTCCGGGCGTCACCTGGTACGACTTTGCCAACGAGTTCTTCGCACTGCAGGGCGTGACCACGCCGCGCAAGCCGGTGCCGATGTCGGCGTTTCCCCGGCCGGCAAAGCGTCCGCTGTTCGCGGCGCTGAAGAACACGAAGTTTCCGCCGTTGCCGCAGCGGGTGGAAGCCTTGAAGGCGTTTTTCGCGGAAGAACGGGTGGAGGCAAAGTAGGGAGTCGCAACCGCGCGAAAAGCGCGGTTTTCGTTTTCGCTTAGCGACGACTGACCGTTATGTACCCCAGCGGTACATTTCCCGCCTGCCGACATTGACATTCGCCGTTTTTCTGCTACGTTTGAATCCTTCCGAAAAGCAGAGGCGATTCGGGAGGAAACCCCAACGTCGCAGAGGCGACAAGGAGTCACGACATGTCACAGGAGAAGAAGGCGCCCGCAGGCGCGGTACGTCAGCTCACGGAAGCGGATCTCGATACCAAGCTCGCCGGCTGGAAGCCGGCGTCGACGGGAGCCGGAGGGCTCGTGAACCCCATGGGTTTCGCGGCGCTCCGTGTGATCGTGCGCAAGGCCGTCGAGGGTAACCTCAAGGACCTGTACGACCAGCCGATCATCGTCGAGAACGCCGGGGCCATCGTGGTCTGCCAGGCGGGCGATCGGGTCGGACTGGTCAAGAATTTCCGCTTCGTGGGCGAACGGCTCATGGCGGCCGGGAAGGACTATGTCCGTCGGCTCGATTCGGAACGCCGCTGGGGCGAGCTGCTCACCACGCTCGGCCATTGGCAGTGGGAGCTCCCGCGCGGCATCTCGCAGGTCGAGAGCGAGACGGACTTGGAAAAGTTCGTCGTCGCCACGGCCAAGGCCGAGGCGCTCGAGGAGACCGGCTACCGGATCGCCAACGCGCGCATCTGCGGCCGACTCAACACGAACCCGACGTTCTTCGCCCACAGCCAGTACGTGGTCAAGGGCGAGGTGGTCTCGGTCGGCGAGCAACGCCCCGAAGAGACCGAGATGATCGGCGCAACCAAGCTCTTTTCAGCCGAGGAGATCCGGGCCATGGCCGACTGCGGAGAAATCCAGGACGGCATGACCCTCGCGGGCCTCGCGCTCGCGGGGTTCCGGTTCTAGGCCGAATTCGATGGCCGCGCTTCGTGCGCGGCTTTTTCATACGCGTTGACGGCGGTCAGCATTGACATTCGGCCTATTTTATGGCATTCTGGACGGTCATTCGTGCGAGCAAAGGTGCCACGATTGGCCTCAAAACCACGTCCGCAGAGGCGGAAGGAGACAGGAATGCACACTGAAAAAGAGCGAAAAGCATTGCTCGAAAAGATTAACGCCCAGCTGAAGGATCGCGGCCTCAAGCCGATTCTCAAGCTGGGCGACGCCTCAAAGGGCGAGATGGAAATCATCGGCCTGGAGGAGATCCGCAGCGGCGCGGAACGGTACTTCGTCGACGTTAAGTTCCGTATGCGCCTGCCAGCCGGTTTCACGGATACCTACGACATCCGGTTCAACGTCAACAGCGCGGTCTCCGACGGTGCGGTATTCGTTCCGGTCATCAACGGGAAGTTTGCCGTCGTCAAGCAGTGGCGCGTGCCGTTGGGGCGCTGGACATACGAGTTGCCTCGCGGTTTCTGCGAAAGCAACGACCTCTTCCGCGTGCTAAGCACCGAGGGCGCGATGCGGCTTGCCGATTTGCCACTCGGGCTGCTCGAGCGCGAGCTCGGTTCCAACCTCGTGGCCGAGGCCGAACTCACATCGGTGACGCATCTCGGCGACATCGCCCAGAACACCTGCACCGATACGGCTACGCCCGCGTATTTCCTGATACAGATGGAAGCGCCTGACCTGTCGGTGCAGCAGAGGGTGAGAGACACAGACGGTTTCAACCAAGTCAAGCTGTGGGACGCAGCGATGGTGCGCAACGAGATGGGCAGGAAGCTGTGCGACAGCCACACCATCACGGCGCTGGCCCTGGCCTTCGCCCACTTCGAACGCAGCGCGCAGATGACTCGATAGCTTTGCTCTCAAGGTCTGCGCTCATCAGCGCCGGTCCCCTTGGACCGGCCTTTTCTTTTTGCGCGGCTTGCGGCCTGCCGGACCGTCCCACCGTTGACACTCACCGTATTTTTTGAGTGATTCCTCTGGTACTCTTACAGGTACTATGAAAGCCCTCATCACGGCCGGCGGCCGCGCCACGCGGCTGCGACCCATCACTTGGACCATCAACAAGCATCTGATCCCGCTTGCCAACAAGCCGATGCTTTTTTACGCCATCGAGAAGATCGCCGAGACGGGCATCACCGAGATCGGCATCAACGTCAATCCAGGCGAGGAGGAGATCCAGAAGGCCTGCGGTGACGGCTCGCGCTGGGGCGTGAAGCTCACCTACATCGAGCAGGTCGGCGGTCCGAAGGGGCTGGCGCACATCCTCAAGGTGGCCAGGCCGTTCTTGGGCGACGAGTCGTTCCTGTTCTACTTGGGCGACAACATCATCTTGGGCAGCATCAGGAACTTCGTGCAGAAGTTCAAGGAAGAAAAACTGAACGGCCTGCTGGCGCTCTCCAAGGTGAAAGACCCCAGCCGCTTCGGCGTTCCGGAACTGAAGGACGGCAAGATCGTCCGCGTGGAAGAGAAACCCGCCGTGCCCAAGAGCGAATACGCCGTCACCGGCATCTACGTCTATGACAGCAACGTCTACAAGGCGGTCGAGGCGATCCGGCCTTCTGCCCGCGGCGAGTACGAGATTTCCGACGTGCATACCTGGCTGATCCAGAACGGCTACTCCATCGGCTATCAGGAGATCACCGGCTGGTGGAAGGACACCGGCAAGCCCGAAGACCTGCTTGAAGGCAACCAGCTGCTGCTCTCCGAGTTGAGCACGGGCGAGATGACCAGCGAAGGCGTCGTCGAGGATGGCGCCACGCTGCACGGCAAGGTGAAAGTCGGGAAGGGAACCGTCATCGGCGGAAAGGTCCTGATCCGCGGGCCGGTGGTCATCGGCGAGAACTGCGTCATCCGCAACAGTTACATCGGTCCGTACACCGCCGTCGGCAACGGCGTCGAAATCTACAACACCGAGATCGAGCACTCCGTGGTGTTCGACAACGTCGACATCAACTGCTCCAAGCGCATCGTCGACAGCATGATCGGCGAGAACGCCTCGGTGTTCTCGGCACATGAGACGCTCCCGATGGGGCATAAGCTGATCGTCGGCGACAACTCGATGGTCGAACTCTAGAAGGAAAAACGACCGGCACCGCGCCGATCGTTTTTTGATTACAGGTCGCGTTCGAAAATGCCGTGCTGGCTGCCGATGCTGCCCACGAAGCGCAGCAGCTTTGCCGACCGGTCGATGACGAAAGGCCCTCCTTCGGAGTAGCGCAGCAAGTCGTAGGCGTTGCGCACGTCGCGCGAATCCAGCTCAACGAAGGAGATGCCGTTGGGCGTGGAGTAGATGATGCCGTCTCCGGCGGGCGAGAAGGCGCACTGCATGATGTTGCTGCCGATGCGCGTGACCAGTTCGCGCGACTCGTCGCGCGGGTCGTAAAGGGAAATTTCGTAGGCGTTCCAGAGCAGCAGCCGTTCGCCTTTCGGTTCCCATTGCGTCCCGGTGGCTTCGAGGGTGTCCGTCGTCGCGTTGGCCCGGTCAACGACGATCAGCTGTCCTTTTTTCTCGTCGCCGATGAGCAGGTGGGCGTCGTCGCCGGGCAGGAAGCGGTAGCGCGAAGCGGGCAGGTTGAGCACGACGGTCGCGCCGTCGGCATCGGCCTTCTGCAGCACGACGTGCTGTTCGTCGCCCGCGCGAATCTGCTCGGCGAGCTGCAGCACGTAGGCGACGCTGCCGCGGCTGTCGACGTCGAGCACGTTCTTGCCCAGCAAGGTCGGCGCGGACTTGCCGGTGGTGGCGTTGACCTCGTAGGCGCCGGAGGCGTTCAGCACGGTGATGCCGCCGTCGGCGGTCCAGTGCGCCGTCAGCTTGCCTTTGGGAAAGCGGTCGCTGACCGACAACGCGGGGAACGACCCGTCGGCGGAAAAGCGCACGACGTGCGAGGTGCCTCCGGAATCGGCGGTGAGAAGCACGAACTTGGCGTCCGGCGACCAGGAAACGCGCTCGTCGGTCAACGCTTCCTTGGGGAAGCGGGCCAGGAGAAGCGGGTCCTTGCTGGCGGTCATCACGCTGACCTCCTTCGAATCGCCGCTGTCGGCGACAAAAACCGCCTGGGTGCCGTCGGCGCTCCAGGCCGACGCGGTAATGCGCTTTTCGACGTCGATGCGGGGAAGCACGTCCTTGTAAAGGAAAATGCCTGCCGCAAACGTGGTCTGGCCGCTGTTCACTTCGAGCGTCTTCCGCCAGGGGAGATAGCCGTCGGCCTGGACCGTCACGGAGTAGTCTTCGGGCAGCAGGCGGACGATCATCGCCGGCGTGGTCTTCTTCTGCGGCACGCCGTCGATCAGCACGCGGGCGTTTTTGGGTACTGACTCCACCTGGATGATGCCGGTCTTCTGCACCCGCTGACGCTTCCAATTGAAACTGTACCCGGCGGTCCAGAGAAGGACGGCGGGCACGGTCACGACGAACAGCGTGATGAACGACAGCGAGATGACGATGCGGAGGCGTTTGTGCATGCGGGGCTCGAATATTGCCAAACCAGCCTTGCAGGAATACCATGAAACTTCAAGGGACTATCCCCGTCAGTATGCCACATTTTGAGCCCAAAAGCAGCACTATGACCGCGGTAAAAACGCCGGAATCAAAGCCGTCGGCAGCCTCAAAGCTGATAATTCGCGGCGGGAACGCCCTGGACGGCGACATCAGGGTCGGCGGCATGAAGAACGCGGCGACGCCGATCATCGCCGCCACGCTGCTCGTCAAGGAGCCGTGCGTCCTGCAGAACGTGCCGCGTCTCTCGGACGTGGAGCGGATGCTCGACATCCTGCGCTCGCTGGGTGCCACCGTCGAATGGACGGGGGAGCATGAGCTGACCATCGATGCCGCACGGGCCGACATCGGCTCGCTCAACGCCAAGGCGGTAAAGAGCATGCGCTCGTCGATCCTGCTGATGGGTCCGCTGCTGGCGCGTTTCCATGAGGTTGAGATTCCCGAACCGGGCGGCTGCAATTTGGGCAACCGTCCCATCGACGATCATCTCAACGTGCTGCAGGCGCTGGGCGCGACGGTGGAACGCGTCGACGCCAACTACCGCCTGACCACCGCCGGACTTGTCGGCGGCGAAGCGGTGCCCGTCTTCTCGGTAACTGCGACCGAAAACGCGGTGATGGCCGCGGTGCTCGCCAAAGGCCGCAGCACCGTTCGTATCGCCGCGACCGAGCCGCATGTGCAGGACTTGTGCCGCTTCCTGGTCGCCGCCGGCGCGCGCATTCAGGGCATTGGCACGCACGACCTGGTCATCGACGGCGTCGAGAAGCTGCGCTCGGCCACGCACCGCATCATTCCCGACCAGATCGAGACCGCCACCTTCGCGGTGGTCGGCGCGCTCACCAAAGGCACGCTGCGCATCGTCGGCGTGGAGCGCGACCACCTGGAGATGATTTTGCGCGTGATGGGACGTGCCGGCGTCCGTTACGAGACGGACGGCGACGTGCTGACCATGCTCAAGCCCGCCTCCGCGCAGCTGGCCGGTTTCAAGTTGCAGACGCTGCCGTATCCCGGCTTTCCGACCGACGCGCAGGCGCCGTTCGGCCTGATGGCCACGCAGTGCTACGGCACCAGCATGATCCATGATCCGCTGTTCGACGGCCGTTTCGGCTACGTCGGCGAACTGCAGAAGATGGGCGCCAACGCCACCATCTGCGATCCGCACCGCGTCATCATTTCCGGTCGCACGCCGCTGTACGGCACGGAGATTCGCAGTCTCGACCTCCGTGCCGGAGCCACGCTGGTCGTCGCCGGCCTGATCGCCCGCGGCGAGACGGTCATTCACGGCGCTGAAATCGTCGATCGCGGGTACGAAGATTTGCACGGCCGGTTGGCCGCCGTCGGAGCCGACATCGTTCGTGCAGAGTAGTCGGCAATTTCCCAAAAAAACGGCTCGTCCCCAGATACGGAAAAACGGCTTATTATGGCCGTTTTTTTGCCCTTTGACCTGCGGTGACTGAATTGGTACTCTTTAGGCGATATATGGAGAATCTTTCCCCGGAAAACGGCAGCTCCAACGCTGCTCCGCCGGCGGTCCCCAGTCAGAGTTCCGCACTTGCGCCCGCGAAAAAGCCTGACCTCGTCACGCGTCAGTACGCTTTTGGCATCATCATGGCCCTTGCGGTGACCGCCAGCTTCATGGCCGGCATCTTCATCGGCGATTTGCGCCGGACGGAAGCCAAGACGACCGCCGTGGCCGGCGACGGCAGGGTGCTCAACAAGGACGCCAAACCCGACTTCGAGACGCGCGACGTCGACTTCAACGCGTTTTGGGACATCTGGAAGACGGTAAAGGCCAGGCATGTCGGCGATCAGGTTTCCGACGTGAAAATGTTCTACGGCGCCATCTCCGGCATGGTGGCCTCGCTCGGCGACCCGTATACGGTGTTCTTCGATCCCGAATACGCGCAGAAGTTCAGCAAGGAGTTGAGCGGCGAGTTCGAGGGCATCGGTGCCGAAATCGGCATCAAGAACAACGAGCTGACGGTCATCGCCCCGCTGCCCAACAGCCCCGCTTCCAAGGCGGGCATCCTGGCGGGCGACCGCATCATCGCCATCGACGGCAAGGATTCGACTGCCATGGTGGTCGACGAGGCCGTCAGCCTGATTCGCGGTGCCAAGGGCACCAAGGTCAAGCTGCTGATCGTCCGCGACGGCTTGCGCCAGCCCAAGGAGATCGAGATTACCCGCGACAAGATCGTGGCCGAATCGGTCACCTGGAAGGTCGAGAAGTACGGCGACAAGAAGCTGGCCCGCATCACCATCTCGCACTTCAACGACAAGACTTCTGCCAAATTCGCCGAGGCCGTGCGCAGCGTGCTGCTCGAGGATCCGGCCGGCGTCATCTTGGACCTTCGCAACAATCCCGGCGGCTATCTCGACGCGGCGGTTTCGGTCGCCGGCGAGTGGGTCAACCATGACGTCATCGTCACCGAAAAGTTCGGCGACGGCACTCCCGCCAAGCCGTATCTTTCCGAAGGCCTGTCGCGTTTGGCCGACGTGCCGACCGTCGTGCTGATCAACGGCGGCTCCGCCTCCGCTGCCGAAATCGTGGCCGGTGCGCTGCAGGACGACGGCAAGGCCAAGCTGGTCGGCGAGAAGTCGTTCGGCAAGGGTTCCGTGCAGGACTACTCCGAGTTCGCCGACGGTTCGGCGCTCAAGCTGACGGTTGCCCTGTGGTACACGCCCAAGGATCACAACATCAACCACGACGGCATCAAGCCGGACGTCGAGGTCAAGCTGTCTACCGACGACTTCAACTCCAGCAACGATCCGCAGTACGGCAAGGCCGTCGAGATGCTGACCGGTTTCGTCATCAAGCCCAATCCGACCGTGAAGTCCGATGATTCCAAGAACGATGCACCCAAATCAACGCCCAAAAAATAGCGCCCTGCCCCGTGGCGAGAACCAGAAGCCCAAGAAGGGGTCGACGGACCGCGTCAAAGTGGAGATTTCCGCTGGTGGCATCGTCTTTAAGCGCACTCCGAAAGGGGTGCGCGTGGCGTTCGTGATGGACCCGTACAACAAGTGGGCCTTCGCCAAGGGGCACGTGGAGAAAGGCGAGGCCATCGTGGAGGCGGCC
The DNA here is from genome assembly GCA_964491475.1 of uncultured Gammaproteobacteria bacterium. Taxonomy (GTDB): domain Bacteria; phylum Patescibacteriota; class Patescibacteriia; order SG8-24; family SG8-24; genus JAHFIW01. Next base: position 108,590 of record CAZBFO010000003.1, read on the forward strand.
GTCCGCGAAACGCGTGAAGAGATGGGGCTCAAGAAGCTGCGCGTGGTGGCGCCGCTAGGCACCATCGACTTCTGGTTCCGCGACCGCTACCGCGCCGAGACCAAGGGCGTGCTGGTGCACAAGTACGTCCATTACTTCCTGATGCAGACGCCCACCGGCGCCTACGGCAAGCCGCAGAAGACCGAGAAGATCCGCCGCATCATCTGGACGCCGCTCGGCAAGGCGCTCGAGACTTCCAGCTACGAGGACGTGCGGCCGATGCTGCAGCGGGTGATCGAGTGGTTCGCCAACGAACGCCGCCGCAATGCCCGGTCGCAGCAGGCGCAGCAGACCAGGCCGTCGGTACAGCCTAAACCGTCCGCACCGCCGGCATCTCCGGCAAAATGATGGAGTGGTGAAGCGGGAGAATGCGCCGCCTTCTCCGACCTCAACACTCCATTACCGCATGCACTGGGGTAACCCCACCGCTTCCTTATGCCAAAGTACATTTTCGTCGTGGGCGGAGTCATGTCCGGCGTCGGCAAAGGTGCGGCCTGCGCGTCGATCGGCCGCATCCTGAAGGGTCGGGGCTACCGCGTCACGGCGCTCAAGATCGACCCGTACATCAACGTCGATGCGGGCACCATGAATCCCGTTGAGCACGGCGAGGTGTTCGTGACCACGGACGGCGACGAGACCGACCAGGACATCGGCAACTACGAGCGCTTCCTGGACATCGACATCACCTCGGTCAACTACATGACCACCGGCCGCGTGTACCGCACGGTCATCGAGAAGGAGCGCAACCTGGAGTACGGGGGCAAGACGGTCGAAGTGGTGCCGCACGTTCCCGAGGAGGTGATCCGCCGCATCAAGGCCGCCCAGCGCAAGGCCAAGGCGGACTTCACGCTGATCGAGATCGGCGGCACGGTGGGCGAGTACCAGAACGTGCTGTTCTTGGAGGCGGCACGCATGATGCGCCTGGAGAATCCCAAGGACGTCCTGGTGGTGCTGGTGAGCTACCTGCCGATTCCTTCCAAGACGGGGGAGATGAAGACCAAGCCGACGCAGTATGCCGTGCGCACGCTCAATTCCGCCGGCATCCAGCCCGACCTGATCCTGGCGCGTGCCGAGCGCCCGCTCGACGAACCGCGCAAGCGCAAGCTGTCGGTGCACTGCAGCGTCGGCGAAGGCGACGTCATCTCGGCGCCCGACGTCGATTCGATTTACGAGATTCCCCTCAACTTCGAGGCCGAAGACCTCGGCGCGCGCATCCTCAAGAAGTTCGGCCTGCGTCCGGGCAAGAAGGACCTCAAGGACTGGGCCAAGTTTTTCCGCTCGGTGAAGAACGCCGGCAAGCCGGTGCGCATCGGCATCATCGGCAAGTACTTCGCCACCGGCAACTTCACGCTGGCCGACTCGTACCTGTCGGTCATCGAGGCGCTCAAGCATGCGGCCTGGAGCCTGGGCCGCACGCCGAAGCTGGAATGGTTGAGCGCGGAGGAATACGAGAAGGATCCCCGCAAGCTCAAAGAACTTTCCAAATACGACGGCATCCTGATTCCCGGCGGCTTCGGCAGCCGCGGCGTGGAAGGCAAGATCAAGGTCATCAAGTACTGCCGCGAAAAGAAGATTCCGTACTTCGGCCTGTGCTACGGCATGCAGCTGGCCACCATCGAGTTCGCCCGCAACGTCGCCGGCCTGAAGGGCGCCAACACGTTGGAGGTGGACGAGCAGACCAAGCATCCCGTCATTCACATCATGCCGCAGCAGGAGGCCATCATCCGCGCCAGGAAGTTCGGCGGCTCGATGCGCCTGGGATCGTATCCTTGCATCCTGGCAGACAGGACGGTTTCGCGCCGCGCTTACGGGGCGGCGGAAATCAGCGAACGGCACCGCCACCGCTACGAGGTGAACAACGCCTATCGCGAGCGCCTGCGCGAGGCCGGCCTGACCTTTGCCGGCACCTCGCCCGACGGGCTGCTGGTGGAAATCATCGAGATCAAGGACCACCCGTTCTTCGTGGGCGTGCAGTTCCATCCGGAGTTCCTGTCTCGGCCGCTGCGTCCGCATCCGCTGTTCCGGGCCTTCATTAGGGCCGCTGCCAAGGCGTAGGATCCGGCAAACGAAAAACGACCCGCCTGCGCGGGTCGTTTTTGGTCTCGGGCCTAGGCCTTCTTCGGGGCGGGACCTTCGGGGGTCACGTGGACGAAGTTGGCGTTCTCGAGCTTGCCGTGGAACTTGCGGACCTTCTTTCTGATGAAGTGGACGATGCCGTTCGCCGTGGCGAACAGGGTGTCGTCGCCGCCGCGGCGGACGTTGGTTCCGGCGCGGAACTTGCTGCCGCGCTGGCGGATGATGATGGCGCCAGGAGCCGCGGTCTGGCCCTCGAAAAGCTTGACGCCGAGGCGCTTTGCAATCGAATCGCGACCAAGTTGTGTAGAGCCACCGGCTTTCTTGTGAGCCATAACGGGGAATATTTAAGCTAAGATGAGGGCAGTATAGGCGCTGGGCCGGGAAGTGTCAAGAGGGCGGCCTGCCTTGCTAATTCTCAATAAAAAACGCCCCACCTTGGGTGGGGCGCACTGGGCCGTGGGTCAGGGCTCCAGGTAGTAGGCGGGATTTTTCAGGGTACCCTTGCGTCGGTCGGCGTGCCACATTGCCGCTTGCATCAGCAGCTGGATGCGGCCGGCGGTGCGGCGCGTGTTCGGGGTGTGGGGCCGATGCAACGGCCGGCCCGAGCCGTGGGCCGCGTCGTCGAAGTAGGTGCGGAAGCTCCGGCCGGACTTCGGCTCTTCGGCCCTGAACTCGTAGCGGCGGCCTTGTCCCAAGGCTGCCGCGGAGCCGCCGACGTGCAGGATGATCATCCGCTGCGGTTTGGCCTCCAGCACCCGCTTGCAGAACTCGTCCGGCGGCAGAAGTTTCGTGCCGGTTTTTTCGCCGATGCTGCGCTTGAGGCTCCCGGCAAGGACGTAGGTCATGACCATCACGAAGACGGAACACCCGATGAAAATGAACGCGGTCGTATGCATGTCGTTTCCTCCCTGTATGTTCGCGCGACGCGCACGGACCGCATACAGTAGCCTAAAACGGCCGTTTTGTCAACGGGGCCGGGTTGACCGCCGCGTCTTTTTTTGCGACGATGGCCGGTGCTATGGAGCCCATCTCTTTGGACTACGCGGCTTCCGCCCCGATCGATCCGAGGGCGGCGGATGCCGTTCATAAGGCTTCCCTGATGACGGGCAATCCGTCGTCGGTTCATGCCTTGGGCCGGGCGGTCCGGGCGGAGGTCGATAAGGCGCGTGCCGCCGTCGCCCGGCTTTTTGGCGTGGCACCGGGGGCAGTGACCTTTACGTCCGGCGCCACCGAAGCCAATGCTTTGGCTCTCCAGGGTACTTGGACGGCAATTCGCCGTGCCCGTCCGGACGGGCAGCTGCGCATCCTGGTAAGTCCGATGGAACACGCCTCCGTTTGGGAGACCGTGCGGCGTTTGGGCGGGGAAGGAGCGGTCGTCGAGGTGCTGCCGGTCGGCAGGGACGGCGTCATAAAAGCGGAGGACGTCGCGACGGCCATCGGTCCCGACACGGCAATCGTGTCGGTACAGTGGGTCAACAACGTCATCGGCACGGTGCAGCCGATCGCCGACATCGGACGCGCGGTCGCCGCCGAGCGGGCGCGTCGCGGCGCCGACGGCCTTCCGCTGGCATTCCATTCCGACGCGGTGCAGGCTGTGGGCACGCAGGACGTCCTGCCGCTTTCTGCCGGCGTGGACCTCCTTACTTTTTCGGGACATAAGATTAACGGGCCTAAGGGCGTCGGAGGCCTGATCCGTCGCGACGGCGTTCCCATCGAGCCGATCGTCGTCGGCGGGGGACAGGAGGCGGGATTGCGTCACGGTACCGAAAACGTTCCGGCCATCGTGGGCCTGGGGGTCGCCGTCGGCATTCTTGCCGCCGAACGTGCCGCAGAAAGGCTGCGCTTTCTCGAAATGCGTTCCGCCTTCGTTGCCGCCCTGAAGGCGGCCGTGCCTGCGGCGGAAATCGTCGGCGACGGCAGCCGTTCCGTTCCAACGACGGTCTTCGTGAGGTTGCCGTCGCGGGCCGGGGACCTGCTGATGCTTTCGCTCGACGCGGCCGGTTTTGCGGTCTCGGCCGGTTCGGCATGCGATGCCGGTTCCCGACGGGCTTCACGCACGCTTGCGGCAGTGCTTGATCAGCGGCGGGCGCGGCATGGCGGCGTTCGCGTGTCCTTCGGACGCTTTACGAAAGCCGAGGAACTCGCCGCCTGCGCTCGGGCACTGGCGGCGGCCTGAAACCGGGAGTCAAAAACCGCCTAGCCGGGCGGTTTTCGTTTTCCTATTTTGGCGGCTGGTTCGGCGGAGGTGCGCCGGTCGGCGGTGACGCGGGTTGGGCCTGCGGCGCGACGACCGGAGCCGGCTCCGGTTCGGTCGGGGTCGGTGCCGGCGGCAGCGGCACGAAGGGGTTGTTCAGGCGCGAAACGTCGAGCGCCTTGCGCGAAGTCCGATCGGCATTGAACTTCAGCAGCGAATCGAGCAGTCCGCCGTCGATGCCCGCCAGTTTGGCGGCCTTGGTGGTGTCGATCTTGCGCGCGCTGGCCACGCTGGAAAGCGTCCGCATGAAAACCAAGACCGTCAGCACGACCAGGCCGACCGAGCCGAGGAAGACCAGGGCAGTGATGAGCCTGGCAAGCGCCTTGCCGCTTAGCTTTTTTTTGGAAAAAGGTCTCTTCATAGGGGGTTTGCCGGCGCCGCCTTATCGCCGGCCGCGGGAGGGACGTCGTTGGGCAGCGCGATGGCGTCGGCTTGGCCGTGCACGAAGTCGGGCGCGCCCTTGCCCAGCCAATAGACCATGCCGTGCAGCTCAAGATGCACCGCCCCGCCGTGCTTGTCGGCCTGCGGGCCCATGTCAAAAGTCGCGATGTCAAACAGGTAAGGCATGCGTTGCAGCGCGTCGATGAAGCCGGCCACGCCGGGATACGGACCGTTGGCAGTGATGGTCACGGGTATTTCCTTTTCCCACGGGCCCAGTTCGCGTTGGTTGGCGGTCTCAAGCGTCAGCTTCTCATCGACCCCCGCAGTCGCCGCAGCTGACTCGATCGCCGTGACGAAGTCGAGTTCGCCGTTTTCCTGCAGGGCCGCTTTTGAGAGCGGCGCAACGCGCTTCTTCTTGTCGGCGATGTCGCTGGCGGCCTTGCTCATGTACCGGCGCAAGGCGTAGCGGTCGTCCAGGCGGGCCTGCGCCACGGCGATGTCGGCGACCGCCTTGCGTATCGCAAGCACGGACGGGATGCCGACGGCTCCGCCGATGCCCAGGGCGAGCACCGCCAGCGTGGCGCTCATGATTGTCATTCGCTGCTTGATGTGCATACGGCGTCAGGAAGAGATCGGCGAGGCCTGCTTGGACGAGGATGCGGAGGACTTCTTGGACCGTTTCGACTTGGAAGGGTCCTCGTACTTCGGAAGCACCGGCGGGTCGGTCAGGTCCATCGTGAACTGGAAGTCGACGTCGTGCTGCTGGAGGATGTTGGACAGCGGGGCCACGACGTTCTTGAACGTCTGCACTTCCTTCAGCTTCGCCTGGAGGTCCAGTACGTCCTGGCGGTTCCGTGCCGTGCCGCTGAAGGTGACCTTTCCGTCGGGGTCGACGTGGACGGCCTTGATCTCGACCCCGGACGGGATCATCGAGGTCAGGCCGGTCATCATGCCCGCCCAGTCAAAGTAGCCCTTGCGGTAGGCGTCCTGCCTGGCCAGGTAGTCGTTGACCTTCTTGATTTCCTCGTTGACCACCTTGGAATCGCGGTCGCCGCCTGCCGCCTGCTGGGTGATGCTCTCGCTGATGCCGTCGAGCATCATCCGCAAGGCCAGGAACATGCCGGAAGAGAAAACGATGGTCAGGAAGACCACGAACAGCATCGACTGCGCGAACGCGAACACGAACCCCGTCTTGAGGAGCGCTTTCTTTTCGGGCGAAAGGAAGTTCAGCGTGACTTGCATACGGCGTTCAGGAAAGGGAGTTGCGGTGCCTGGCGTTCTCGTCGGCCGCGCGGATGGCCAGGCCGATGGCCGTGGCGTACATCAAGGACTCGTCTCTCTTGGGAAAGGCGCGGGGAAGCTTGGACGACAGGTTGATCATGGCATTGCCGCGCAGCGCCTTGATGGTCAGCTTGCGCGACAGCACGGTGTCGATTTCGCGGAACAGGGCGCCGCCGCCGCACAGGTACAGGCGCTCGACTTTCTTGCCGCTGGGGAAACCGATCTTGTAGAAACGGAGCGCGTTGCGGATCTTCTCGGTGATGTCGTCGATGAGCGGGAGCAGGATGTTCCACATCTTGTCCTCGCAGCGGTTGGCGTCGAGGCCGCATTCCCTCTTCAGCTTTTCGGCATCCGTCATGCTGACGCCCAGCGAATCGCTGACCAGCTTGGTGATGTCGTTGCCGGAGATGGGAATGCTTATGGACATCTGCAAGGCGCCGGAGTCGTAGATGACCAGGCTGGAGCGCGTGGCGCCGATGTCCAAGATGCCCATGGCATCGTCGGTGAACTCGTCGAAGGGGACGATGGCGCGGCTGATGGCGGTAGCTTCTATCTCGAGGGCGATGGGGGCGAGGCCCGCCTTTTCCAGCAGGTCGGTGTAATCGTCGACCAGCTTTTTGGGCGCGGCGCCCATCAGCAGCTTGATCGCGTTTGAAGGCGCCGATGCCGGCGCTTCCTCTGGCTCCGCGCCCGCATCGGCCGGAGGCGTCGCTTCGGCCTTGGCATCGGGCGGCTTCCGTTCGGCACCCGCCTTGCCGTCGTCGGGTTTGGCCGGTGGTTTCGGTTTGGGGACCAAGGGCTTCTTTTCGTCCAGCATCTGCCAGTCGGAGTAGATTTCCTCGATCGGCAGGGGGATGTTCTGCTCGATTTCCTTGCGGACCGCCGCCTGCATCTCCTCGTCCGAAGACCCCTTCGGCACCTCGATGATCTTGATGAAGGTCTTTGCCTCGGGCAGGCAGGCCACCGCGGCGCTGCCGTGCAGGCGGCCGTTGACCGAACTCACCAGTTTTTTGAGCAGCTTCACGGCCGCATCGACGTCTTTGACTTCGCCCCGGTCCATCACGCCCTCGGGCACGTCGATGGTGTTCCAGGCGGTCAGGCGGTACGCCTGCTTGCCGTGACCGCGACGGTTAACCTGCACGATTTTGAACGTGCGGTCGCCGATATCAAGCCCGAAGGCGTTGGAGAGGGGATTCAGTAGGGACATAGCCTAATGGTAGCGCAAAATCCGGGTTCGGACCACGAGCCGACGTTTACTTGTACTCGCGCCAGGTGTCGGTCTTGATGTGCCAGCCTTGGCTGTTGCCGCTCGCAGCCACGTTTACCGGCGCGTTGAAGATGTTGAGGCCGCTGCTGTTGATTGCCGTATTCTGGTCGAGCACCACCTTGACCCCGACCACCGCCGGCACGCTGACGCCGTTGTTGGTGTGCACTTCGCCGTTCGGCGCATACAGGACGGCGCCGGTGACGTTGTTTTTGGCGTAGATGGCGGGGGACGAGTCCGTCACCGAGGTGTTGGTGCTGACTACGATGACGACGCTGCCGGTCGTGCCCGACCCCTGGATGTTGCCGTTGTTGTCGATGGTGATCTTGCCGTCCGCGATGATGACGCCGCTGGCGGCCCCAAAGGTCGAATCCAGCTTGATGACGGAGTTGTTGCCGAAGGTGATGGTGCCGGTGACCCACAGCGGACCGTTCAGGGTGATGGTCGAGCCGTTGCCGAGCGCCAGGTTGCCGACGATCTTCTCCGCGTTCATGGTCGTCGAGCTGTTGTTGGCGGTCGTCAAGTCGCCGTTATATACGGTACCTGCGGCGGCGAGCCCCTCCCAATAAGAGAGGTCGAAGTTGGGCATGGCCACGGTCGAGGGCGTGGCGCTGTTGGGATGCTTGGTGCCGCTGACGGTCGAGCCGGCGATGCCCGTGATCGGAGTAAGGTAGTAGGCGTCCAGCGTGATGGTGTCGTTGCTCAAGATGTCGGCATAGCCGTTGCGGGTGATCTTGCAGCCGTCCACCTTGCCGCCGGAACGCGTCACCGAGACGTTGCCGCTGATCTTGGCGCCGTTGCTGCAGGTGATGTCGCCGACGGACGTCACGTCGCTGTCGGTGACGGTGTCGACGGTGTCGCCGTCACCGGTGATGGTGACGTTGTTAGCCGCGCCGATGCCGCTCGAGCCCGCCTGCACCGCCGCGGCCACGGTCATGGCGGTGGTCGGCGGCAGGTTGGTGACGTCGCTCTTGACGGTCTTGGTCTGCCCGGTGACCGACGTGCCGACCGAAGTGACGGTCCTGGTGCTGCTGTCGCCCGTAACGGTGACCGAGAACTTGCCGTTGCCCAGCGTGATGTTGCTCTGGCCGGTGTAGCTGGTGCCGTAGGTGCCGCCGCAGTTGGTTCCGCTGGTCGCCTTGGTGCAGTACAGCGCCTTGTGCAGTCCCGCCTCCGCAAGCTGTTCGGACGAAAGCGCCTGCTGGAAGACGTTGCCCACGAAGCGCGTGTTTATGGAAGAATTAAGGAGCACGAAGCTGAAGGCCAAAAGTATCCCCAGCAGGATGGTGGTCGACATCAGGGCGAAGCCGTCCTCGTCCAGGGAACAGTCCCTGAACAGGTCCACTTCCGTCCTCAAGCGTTGCGCCAACGTCAGTCCCTTCTTTTTCGTCGTTCGTCGCGGCATAGGTCAGTGATTACGTAAGAAAATCGAGGTCCACGTTTTGGTAGTCATGGTCGTGCCGCGCACGGTCTTCTGGTTCACCAGGAATACGGAGATGCGGGTGGCGTTGTACGGGTGCCAGTTGTTGTAGCTGAACGTCAGGGTGTTGTTGTTGCCGGTCAGCAGTTTCTTGCCGTCGACGCGGACGCTGGTGCCTGCCGAGCAGGTGACGTTGTTGATGTCCGTGTCGGTCCAGATCTGGGTGGTCGAGGTGGCGTGGCGGTAGATGGCGATGTAGTCCGAGCAGCCGGAGATGACGTTGCCCGAGGAGTCGAGCGAGGGCATCTGCAGCACCAGCGTGGTCGGCGAGGTGGTGTAAAGCGTGCCGTTGATGGTCTTGCTGGAAAGGACGTTGGTGGCGCCGCGGGTCAGTTCGCCCATGCGGCGCATGGCGAAGGTCGCGCCGTTGTCGTTGTCGATGCGCGCCAGCGCCTTGACCGTGTAGTCGTAGTCGACGCGGAAAATGTCGTTGATCATCACCATGATGATCATCATGATGCCCATGACGCAGATCAGCTCGATCATGGCCGCGCCGGAATCGCGGCTCGTCCGTCGTCGCACGCGCGCTCGGAGGCGGAGGAAAGGCATAGGCTATGGGCTATTCTATTGGGCGATGAGCGAATTGCCCGACACCGACTTGGAAACGCCGCCTTCGGTCCAGGTCACGGTGGCCGTGACCTGCTTGATGGTCGAGACGCCGAGGTAATCGGCGATGGTCAGGGTGCCGACGCCGCTGGGCAGGTCGAAGTACACGAACCGCTGCCAGTCGGTGGGCATCGAGCCGACGGTGTCGCTGTCGAAGTTCCAGCTGGTGGCGGTGCCGCTCTCGGTGATGCTGACGTCGTCAACGTAGATCAGCGCGCCGGAAAGCGTCTGCAGGCCGGCGTCGCCGGTGGAGAAGGTGGAATCGGTGACGGTGGTCTGCAGCGTGCCGTTCTTGTACAGCGAGATGCCGGTGCCGCTGGTGACCACGCGGAGGGTGTACCAGGTGCCGGCGCTGTAGGTGGCGCTCTGCGACCACAGCGTGGTGACCGTGCCGTGGTAGACCTTGTCGAGCGCCAGTCCGCCGGAGGAATAGCGGTAGCGGTAGTGGTTTTCGGAGTCGCGGTAGTCGAACACCAGGCCCGCGCCCCAGCCGGAAGGGGAGCTGCTCAAGACGTCGAACTTGGCCGTCAGGTCCATGTCGGCATGATAGTTGCCGGGAATGACGGCCAAACCGGTCTCGCTGACCAGCGCCGTCTGCGCGGTTTCCATCGCCAGCGCGCGCGTGCCCGAAGGCGGGCTGGTGACCGTCTTCACCTTCCACGGGCCGCGTGTCAGTGACAGGCCTAGGAAGGCGCCGTTGGTGCGGTTGATCAGCTCGGTGAAGGAAAGCGTGCGCAGCGAGTCGATTTCCTCGCGCAGGAAGTTGCCGGCTTGGATGGCGTAAGTGGACTTGCGCAGCAGGTACGAGGCCGATATGGTCGAGGAAAAGACGGTAAGGATCACCGCCGCCATCAGTACGGTGACGATGGCTTCCATCAGCGTGAAGCCCGCAGTGGCCGACGGCCGTGCTGGCGAATGGAGGCGGGAACGGGGCATGCGGGCGTCAGTTGGATTCGGAGATCGATTGGGTCAGGGCGTAGATGGGCGTGATGACGGCCAAGGCGATGCCGCCGACCATGCCGCCGAGCATCAGGATCAGGATCGGCTCGATGATGGAGGAAAGGTTGCTCAACACCTGGTCGACCTGCTGCTCGTAGAAGGCGGCGATGTCGGAAAGCAGCTCGTCGACCGTGCCGGCGCGTTCGCCGACCAGCACCATCTGCACCAGCAGCGGCGGGAACAGGTTGCCGTGCGCGGCCAGGCTCCGGCCGATGCTCTCGCCCTTCTTGATGCGCTCGGCGGCGTCCAGCGTGGCGTCGCGGAAATGGACGTTGGCCAGCACCTGCGAGGTGACGTTGAACGCCTGGATGACCGGGATGTCGGTGTGCAGCAGGCCGGAAACGGTACGGGCGAAGCGCGCCAAGTTGACCTTGCGGGCGATCGGCCCGATGATCGGCGCGGAAATGATGACGCGATCCAAAAGGTAGGTGCCGATCTTGGTGCGGGCGAACATCACCAGGGCGGTGACGGTGACCGCTGCGCCGACGGCCACGATGATGCCGTGATCGTGCGTGAAGTCCGTGATCTTGATGAGGATCTGGGTGGCCAGCGGCAGCTTGACGTTGCCGAATTCCTTGAAGACGCCGAGCAGCTTGGGCAGCACGAAGGTCACCAGCGCGATGACGATGCCGAGCATGGCCACGCAGACCACCACCGGGTAGGTCATTGCGCCCTTCACCTTGGAGCGGAGGTCGTAGTCCTTTTTCATCTGCTGGGTCAGCTCCTGAAGGACGTTTTCCAGCGTGCCGGAGACTTCGCCGATCTGGATCATGCTGACGAAGATGGACGGGAAGATCTTGGGGAACTTGCCCAGCGAAGTCGAAAGGGGACGGCCGGCCTCGACGTCGGCCTTCACCAGACCGATGATCTTCTTGAAGGACTTCTTTTCGGCCTGCAGAGCCAAGGTGTTGAGCGCTTCGGAAATCGACAGGCCCGCATGGATCATCACCTTCAGGTTTTCCGTGAAAAACACCTTGTCGGTCAGCGGGACCGAGGAGTTGTACAGCAGGTAGTCGTTGAGACGTTGGACAAGCGAGGCCATAGCGCGGTGATGAGGCGTTTAGTCGCGGGTGACGCGGAGAATCTCCTCGATGGTCGTGACGGCCTTCACCGCCTTGGCAAAACCGTCCTCGATCATGGTGATCATGCCCTCCTCGATGGCCGCCTGCTTGAGCTCGTCGGCGTTGGCCTTCTTGTTGACCAGCTTCTGCAGATTGGGCGTGAACTCGATGACCTCGTAGATGCCCATGCGGCCCTTGTAGCCTTCGTTGCCGCACTGGGCGCAGCCGGAGCCGCGCCAGAAGGTGGTGTCCTCGATCTTCTGGTTCGCGGCGACGATTTCTTCCTTCTTCAGCTTGGCCCAGATGCCGTCGAGATCGATCTGTTCGCGCAGCTGTTCCAGGGCGTGGTCCGGCAGCTTGTAGGAGCGGACGCAGTTGGGGCAGATCTTGCGGACCAGACGCTGGGCCACGATCATGTTGGCCGTGAACGAGATCAGGAACGGCGGCACGTTCATGTCGAGCAGGCGGGGGATGGAGGTGGCGGCGTCGTTGGTGTGCAGCGTGCCCATGACCAAGTGGCCGGTCATGGCGGCCTGCACGGCGATGCCGGCGGTCTCTTCGTCGCGGATTTCGCCGACCAGGATGATGTTGGGGTCCTGGCGCAGCAGCGAACGGAGGCCGGCGGCGAAGGTGAAGCCGATCTTGGAGTTGACTTGGCTCTGGTTGATGCCCGCCAGGCGGTATTCCACCGGGTCTTCCACCGTGGAGATGTTGACCTTGGGCGAGTTGAGCATGTTCAGCACCGAGTACAGCGTCGTGGACTTACCGGACCCCGTGGGTCCGGTGACAAAGATGATGCCGTGCGGCTTTTTCATGTTGCGCAGCACGATGTCGTAGGCCTTCTTCTGGAAACCGAGCTGCTCCAGGGTGAGCGGCTTGGTGCCTTCGGACAGCAGACGCATGACGATCTTCTCGCCGTCGTAGACCGGGAGGATGGAGACGCGGAGGGCGAACTTGTAGTTGGGGTTGTCGATCTTGAAGCGGCCGTCCTGCGGCAGGCGGTGCTCGTCGAGCTTGAGGTTGGAGAGAATCTTTATGCGCGCCACGATGCCCGAGGCGACGACCTTCTGGAAGGTCATCACCGGCTTGAGCACGCCGTCGACGCGAAAGCGCACGATGACTTCGGTCTCGCTGGGCTCGATGTGGATGTCGGAAGCGCCTTCCAGTACCGCGTGTTCCAAAATCGAGTCGACCACGCGGACGATCGGGATGTCTTCGGCCAGCTTGGAGAGCTTGTCCTCTTCGTCCTCCTCGCCAGGCTTGTTCTTTTTTATGGCGGTGAGTCCTCCCAGTTCCGCCGAGAGGCTCTGCTTGTACTGCTTGATGGCTTCCTCGAAGGAGCTGGGGTTGGTGTAGAACACCTTCAGCTTCAGGTTGGTCTTGCGTTTGATGAACTCAAAGGTCTGCAGGTCGGTGGGCTCCATCGTGGCCACGCGCAGCTCGTCGTCGGTCTTCTCGAAGGAAATCAGCTTGTGCGAGGCGGCGATGGGCTCGGGAATAAGGAAAAGGATGTCCTGGCGGATGGGGACCTCGCGCAAGTTGATGAACGGCAACTTGTAGAACTGCGCGGCGATGCGGTAGAGCATCTCTTCCGGCATCTTCTTCTCCTTGATGAGGTAGGTCTCCAGCTGCATGTTGGGGTCCTTCTCCTTGGCCTCCTTCAGGAGCTGGTTGATGCCCTTCATGTCGAAAGTGGCCGTCTCGCGCAGGATTTTCTTGAGCAGTTCGTTGTTCAGCATAAGGCGGGTGTGGGCATGCTTCGATGCCCCGAATTTTACCACAATAAGAGGGGGTTGACCATCAACCCATGGGTGCTACCATCGAGGCTCGACGATGCCGGCCCCGCCGCTTTGGCGGCTCCCGCAAATCGCGTATACTGTGAGCATGTTGACCAGGCTCCACAATCCGCTCCGCAGGGCCGCCGCTTCCGTCCAGATGGACTTGTTCACTCGCACGGTCGCCGTCATCGCTTTCGTGCCTTTGGTGCTGCAGTGGGCCATGATTTTGGCCTTCGTGGTCCCTCGGTTGGGCTCCCTGCATTTCCTGCGCCTCCACTATACGGCGGCCCAGGGCGTCGATTGGGTCGACGTCTGGTACGCCATCTTCCTGTTTCCGATGCTCGGCCTGACGGTCTTCGCCGTCAACCTGGCCATTGCCGCCCGACTTGGCAGGCGAAACCGTTCCTTGGGCCATGTCGTGATGGTCGCCACGGCGTTCATTGAGGCGATGCTGGCGGTTTCCGGCATCATCGCCGTGCTGCTGAACGGCTAGCACGTCTCACCGCATTCCCGTTATGTCCCCGCTTGCCACCATCAAGATCTTGCTGCTCACCACCTTGTCGTTCGTCACGGCCATCCTCTGGACGCCGCTGCTCACCAATTTCCTGTTCAAATACAAGCTCGGCAAGCAGATCCGCACCGCCGAGTCGGCCCCGATTTTCTCCAAGATGCATCAGGGCAAATCCGGTACGCCGACCATGGGCGGGGTGCTGATCTGGGGCACGACTCTCGCGCTCATCTTGGCGTTTCACGAGGCCAATCTGCTTGTCGGCGGCGCGTTCTTCGGCACCATGGACTTCCTCTCGCGCCAGCAGACGCTGCTGCCGCTGGGCGCGCTGGTCGCCTCGGCCATCGTCGGGCTGGTGGACGACTACTGGAACGTGCGTCGGCTCGGTCCCAAGGGCGGGGGATTGCGCATGCGTCACCGGCTGCTCCTGTACACGCTGATTGCCGCCGTCGGCGCCTGGTGGTTCTCCAGCAAGCTCGACTGGGACCTGTTCCGCATCCCGTTCGTCGGCTCATACAACATCGGTCTCTGGTACATTCCGGTATTCATCCTGGTGATCGTCTCCACCTCGTTCTCGGTGAACGAGACCGACGGCCTCGACGGTTTGGCGGGCGGAGTGCTGCTGTCGTCGTTCGCGGCCTACGCGGCCATCGCCTTCATGCAGGGGAAGACCGACTTGGCCGCGTTCTGCGGCGTCATCTGCGGCGCGCTGCTGGCCTTCCTGTGGTTCAACATCAATCCGGCACGGTTCTTCATGGGCGATACCGGCGCGATGTCGCTGGGCGTCACCTTGGGCATCGTGGCCATGCTTACCAACACGGCGCTGATCCTGCCGGTCATCGGGCTGGTGTTCGTCCTGGAGTCGCTGTCGGTCATCATCCAAGTGGGTTCCAAGAAGCTGCGCGGCAAGAAGGTGTTCCTGTCGGCGCCGGTCCACCATCACTTCGAGGCCATCGGATGGAGCGAACCGAAGATCGTGATGCGCTTCTGGATCATCGCTTCCGTCTCGTCGGTGCTGGGCCTGGTGTTCGCGCTCATCGACGCCGGTTATTTCAACTAACGCCTTCGCCACATGGGAAATTCCGACAACAACACGGTTGACCTGTTCAAGGGCGACGGCGACGAGAAGCGCCTGCCGGTGATTCCGCTGCGCGATACGGTGGTATTTCCGCGCGTGGCCACGCCGATCGTGGTGCGCCGCGAAAGGTCGCGCAAGGCGTTGGAAGAGGCCATGCGCCGTAACCGCATGGTGGTGCTGGTGGCCCAGCGCGACCCCGAAGCCTCCGACCCCAAGCCGGAACAGCTGTACTCCGTGGCCACCATCGCCAAGATCCGCGAGTCCACCAAGCAGAAGGACAAGACCATGCGCGTGGTGGTCGAGGGTTTGGCGCGCGTACGCCTGCGCGACCTGCAAGCCGACGCCGACTGCCTGCATGCCGACGTGCAGGCGATGCCCGAACCGACGGTGAAGAAGACGGAGCGGATAGAGGCGCTGATGTACAGCGCACTGAACCAGTTCCGCCGCGTGGTCAACATGGGCGCCAACGTCCCCTTCGACGCGCTTTTGGTGATCATGAACGTGGTCGATCCATGGCTGTTCGGCGACCTCATCGCCGCCAACCTGGAGATGAAGGTGGACGAGAAGCAGGCGATTTTGGAATCCGAGGACATCGATCACAAGTTGGATGCCGTCGGCCATGCGCTGGCGCGGCAGATCAAGCTGCTGCAGATGGCCACCAAGATCCAGCAGGAAACCGGCAAGGAGCTCGACAAGATGCAGCGCGAGGTGTTCCTGCGCGAGCAGATGAAGTCCATCGAGAAGGAGCTCGAGGGCATGGGCGGCAAGACCGACGCCGACGACCTCAAGGAGAAGCTGGACCGCGCCGACCTTCCGCCCGCCGCCAAGGAGAAGGCGATGAAGGAGTACGACCGCATGAAGGCCATGCCGTCGTTCAGTCCCGAAATTTCCTACTTGCGCACCTACCTGGAGTGGCTGGCGGACCTGCCGTGGAACAAAAAGGACGATTCGGTCATCGACATCGTCGCGGCCAAGAAGATTCTCGACGCCGATCACTTCGGCCTGGCCAAGGCAAAGGAGCGCATCGTCGAATACCTGGCGGTCGGCAAGCTGGTGGGCCGCATCCGCGGACCCATCCTGTGCTTCGTCGGGCCGCCGGGCGTGGGCAAGACTTCCATCGGCAAGTCCATCGCCAAGTCGCTGGGCCGCAAGTTCTTCCGCATGAGCCTGGGCGGCGTCCGCGACGAGGCCGAGATCCGCGGGCATCGCCGCACTTACGTGGGCGCCTTGCCCGGCCGCATCATCCAGGGGATTGCCAACGTCAAGACGCGCAACCCCGTGTTCATGCTCGACGAGATCGACAAGGTCGGCAACGACGCCTTCCGCGGCGACCCGTCGGCGGCGCTGCTCGAAGCGCTCGACCCCGAGCAGAACAACGCCTTCTCCGATCATTATCTTGAGCTGCCGTTCGACTTGTCCGACGTGCTGTTCGTGACCACGGCCAACATGCTGGACACCATTCCGCCCGCGCTGCGCGACCGCATGGAGGTCATCGAGTTCCCCGGGTATACGGATGAAGAAAAGGTGCAGATCGCCGAGCGGCACCTGATTCCCAAGGCGATCAAGGACAACGGGCTGACCGTCAGGCAGTGCGTCTTCACCCCGCCCGCGGTGCGCGCCATCATCCGCCTGTACACGCGCGAGGCCGGCGTCCGCAATTTGGAGCGCGAGATTTCCGCCGTCTGCCGCAAGGTGGCACGGGCCGTTGCCGAGAAGAAAACCAAACGCCGCACCATCGCGCCTGCCGACTTGGCCGCGTTACTGGGGCCGGCGCGGTTCAGCGAGACGCTCAAGGAAGCCAAGGACGAAGTGGGCGTGGTCACCGGCCTTGCCTGGACCGAGGCCGGCGGAGAGATTCTGCAAATAGAGGCCACCAAGATGGCCGGCCGCGGCAACCTGACGCTCACCGGCCATTTGGGCGAGGTGATGCAGGAGTCGGCCAAGGCGGCCTTCTCGCACGTGCGGTCCATCGCCAACGACATGGGCGTCACCGGCGACTTCACCAAGGACGCCGACGTGCACGTGCACGTGCCCAGCGGCGCCATTCCCAAGGACGGCCCCTCTGCCGGCCTGGCCATCGCCACCGCGCTCGTGTCGATGATCACCGGCCGCAAGGTGCGCCGCAACGTCGCCATGACGGGTGAAATCACCTTGCGCGGCAAGGCGCTGGAGATCGGCGGCGTGAAGGAAAAGGTGCTGGCCGCATACCGCGCCGGCATCGAGACGATCATCCTGCCCGCCGAGAACAAGAAGGACTTGGTCGACGTGCCTGCGGAAATCCGCAAGAAGCTCAAGTTCATCTTCGTGAAGGACCTGGCTGGCGTGCTGGCACAGGCGTTGGAACCGGCAACGGCCGCAAAAAAAGCCGAACCCGAGAACATGGCCCGGAAGAAAAAGAAAAAGGCCTAAGGTATGTTCCAAAAGAGACCGGACGCGAAGTTCCTGGTGCTGCTCTGCGCCCTGCTGGCGCTCGGCTTGGTGATGCTGACTTCCGCGTCCGGCCCTTTGGCGTTCGAGAAGTTCAACGACCCGTACTGGTACATCAAGCACCAGCTGTTGAACGGGCTGCTGCCCGGCATCATCTTGTTCGTGATTTTCGCGGCAATCGACTACCGCCATTGGCTCACTTGGTCGTCCAAGTTCCTGTACGCCTCGGTGGCCGCGCTGCTGCTGGTGTTCATTCCCGGCTTGGCGGCGGACTGGGGCACTTCCAAAAGCTGGATCCACGTCTTCGGCGTGTCGGTGCAGCCGGTCGAGGCGGTCAAGCTGCTGCTGCTGCTGTACTTGGCCGCGTTTTTTTCGCGCCGTGACGATGAGGCGATGCGCGACAGGCAGATGACGCTGGTGCCGTTCGTGACTTCGGTCGGCGCAGTCGCCGTGCTGCTGATGCTGCAGCCCGACCTCGGCAGCTTGCTGGTGGTGTCGTCCATCGCGCTTGCCGCATATTTCGTGGCGGGCGCGTCGCTGCTGCATCTGGGCGGCTTGCTCCTCGCCGGTGCCGCCGGCGTGCTGGTGCTGGTGAAGAGCGCCCCGTATCGCGCCGCGCGCCTGATGACCTTCATGCATCCCGGCCTCGACCCGCAAGGCGTCGGCTACCACATCAACCAGGCTTTCTTGGCCATCGGTTCCGGCGGCTGGTTCGGCTTGGGGCTGGGCCACTCGCGGCAAAAGTACATGTACCTGCCGGAGGTCGCCGGCGACTCCATCTTCGCCGTCATGGCCGAAGAACTCGGCTTCATCTTCATGCTGGCAGTCGTGGCGCTGCTGGTGGCGTTCATGCTGCGCATGCTCAAGATCGGCCGCGAGGCGCCCGACAAGTTCGGCAAAATCGTCGCCATCGGCATAGTCGCCTGGGTATTCAGCCAGACGCTGTTCAACGCCGGCTCGATGGTCGGCATCATGCCCATCACCGGCCTGCCGATGCCCTTCATCAGCTACGGCGGCACGTCGCTGGCCGTATTAATGGCAGCCATGGGCATCCTGGCCAACATCTCCTCGCACGCCGAACCGAGCGCGACTCCATCTCGCCGTCGCGACCGCTAGCACTTCTCTGGGACGTGGGTCCGGAGGCCTCCTCTGGACACGCTTGCGGACGCGCTGCGGCGCGTCCTCGCTCGTCCTCGCGTAAAGTCGGCTGCGGCCGACTTTCGCTGCGGATGGTCCAGAGGAGGCCTCCGGACCCTCGTCCCCGAAACCGCGTGGCGGATTGGGGGGGCCGCGAGGCGGAGCAGGCGCGGCTGGAGGGGAGTTCGCAGGACAAAAATCGTCCGCAGACGATTTTTGGACGAGAGTAAGGTGCGGATTTTGCCCGCAGGCAAAATCCGACACCGACCCCTCCAGCCGCGCCTGCTCCGCCTCGCGGCCTTGGCTCCACCACGTTTTTGGGACAAGATGACCGCGGCGCTTCTTCGCCATTCAAAAGGGAAAGTCGTATGCGCATAGTGTTTACCGGCGGCGGGTCGCTTGGGCCCGTGACGCCGCTCATTGCGGTGATGCACGAGATTCGTCGGCTTCGGCCAGACGCCTCTTTTTCGTGGATCGGCACGGAGGGCGGCGTGGAGGAGAGGTTGGTGAAGGAGGAGCACCTGCCCTTCAACGCCATTTCTTCGGGGAAGCTGCGCCGCTACTTTTCTTGGAAGACGTTCGTCGAGCCGCTGAACGTGGCTCGCGGTTTCTTTCAGGCGCGCAGGTTTCTTCGCGCCGAGGGGGCTGACGCGGTGGTGAGCGCCGGCGGGTTCGTGGCGGTGCCGGTCGCCTGGGCGGCATGGTCATTGGGGATTCCGGTGCATGTGCATCAGCAGGATGTCATTCCGGGGTTGGCCAACCGGCTGACCCTGCCAGTGGCCAAGTCGCTGTCCGTGACGTTGGAGAAATCCGTGAAGGATTTTCCGGGGCACAAGGCGGTCTGGACCGGCAATCCGGTGCGGGCCGAAGTGCTTTCGGGGTCGCGCGAGCTGGCGCTGTCGTCGTTCGGGCTTGAACGCGGCGTGCCGGCGGTGCTGATCGTCGGCGGCGGCACGGGAGCCACGGGGCTGAACAAGCTGGTGTGGCCGATGTTGCACGTACTGACTGATCGCGCCGAAATCATCCACTCCGCGGGTCTCGGCAAAGCCGATTCGTCGAGGAAGATGGCGCGCTACCATCAGTTCGAGCTGCTCACCGGCAACATGCCCGAGGCGCTGGCGGTGGCCGACGTTGTCGTGACCCGCGCGGGAATGGGGCAGCTGACGGAGCTGGCCGCGCTCGGCAAGCCGACGGTCATCATCCCGATGCCGGGCAGCCATCAGGAAGCCAATGCGGAAGCGTTCGGCGCGGGCGGGGGAGCGATCGTGCTTGACCAGCGCGAAACCACGCCGGAAACTTTCGCCGCGACGGTCGCCGTGATGCTTGACGATGCCGCCGGACGGGCCCGGATGGCCAAGAAAATGCAGGCGATGCACCTGCCCGACGCGGCAGAACGCATTGCCAAAACCGTCATCGGACTTGCCGACGGCCACCGAAAGCGGCGATAGGCGACCATCTTGACGAAACGCCTTTATTCTGCTAAGGTCTGCGGTCGCTCTTTTGCCCTTCATGTGCTCCTTTATATGCAATGCAAAGAGGACCCAAAACGATGGCAGAAAGTATTCGAGAATCCGTTCGCAAGCGCCTCTTTGACGCTCGTCGCTGCAGCGACCCGTCGGCCTTGCTCAAAATGCTGGGCATGCACGTAAGCCGCCCCATGCTCGGTCCCGATGACCTGTCGGGCCTCACCGACCGGCAGGCGCAAAAGGCGCTTGATTTCCTGGACCGCTGGTTCCCGGACCGCTCGCTGAAACGCATCAGCGTCATCTGCGCCAAGGCACAGGCCGCCATCCGGCCATGACACGGCAACCGTTCGGTTGTCGTTTTTTTATTTTCCCAGTAGTCTTTGAGGGCTATGAGCGAATTGCCAAAGGAAGTGCCGATTGCCGAATTGGGAGCCAGGCGCGACCAGCCGAAGATTGCCAAGTTCAACGAGCGCGCGGGCGACCTCGATCGCCGCCAAGAAGCCGGCGAAGACGTGTCCAAGGAGCGCGAGAAGCTCGACATCGAACGCGAGACTTTTTATTACGAGCGCGACAATACCGGCGCCATCGTCCGCGACCGCTGGGGCGGAGACATCGTAGAGTCGTTTCGGGAAGAAGGGGAGCGTCTCAAGGAGCTGGAACCGAACGGCAAGATCAAGCCGAAAGAGTCTGACGAGCGCCAGCACGTGATGATGGTGGCAATGGCCGAGCTGGACCGTCTCAATGACGAGGGCGGCCACGGCGGCGGCGACGCTTCATTGGAAAAGACTGCCGCCAACATCGAGGCGGTGATCGAAAAAGTGATGAGTGCCAAAGGCGCCGGCGGCAGCGTGGGCGAAAATGCCAGCTATGAGGTGTATCGTTACGGGGGCAACCAGTACGCCGTCGACCTCAAGGACATGGCTCCAGAGGCGGTCGCCGAAATCACCGGGCTCCTGCGCAAACTCTCCGACAAGGAGCGCATTCCCGCGTCCTTGGAAAAGTCCGTAAAGGAGGCGCCGCCATTGGTGATCAGCAGCTTGAGCCGCAAGGAGCAGGTGACCATGATGAACAGCATTCAGGAGAAGCTGGCCGGGGCAGGACTGCAGCATTACGAAGGCGGAAAGGAGATGAATCGCGCCATGGTCGACCTCGTGGCCAAGGCCAGCGACCTCGACATGGACATGGCGAAATTCGCCAACCGTGCCGAACGCGTCATGGAGAAAGTGGCGCGCGGCGACGCCGACGCCGACGCTTTTTTCGACAAATACATGAAGAAGGGCCTGGCCGGCAGCGCCTTCAGCTCGATTGAATCGTTCAAGAGCTTCATCGGTCCCGACGGCAAACAGACTCCCGAGTTCGCCTCGGCAGTGAGCGCCGAGGCCTCAAAGTCAGCCGCCCAGTGGTTGGCTTTGAGCAGCGCCGAGGCGGCTGACCGCGAGGTGATGGTCGCCCAAGTGGTCGCCAAGCTTCATGGCGCCACCTTGCCCGAGGTTCCCAGGGCCGAACGGTCCGGTGCCAGCGCCAATCGCGAGCTGCCCGAGCCGGAACTCGAGGGCAAGAAGCTGCTCGACCAACTCAAGGCCGAGGCCTCCGGCGCCGACGGCGATCTCGCAGAGCTGAAGCTCGGGCGAGAGAAGGCCAAGCGCGACGCGCTCACCGGCCTCGAAAAGCGCCGCACGTTCTACCTTGACCTCCGCGACCGGCTGACTCCCGACGAAGAAGGGAAGATCAAGGACACCTCCGTGGTGTTCATCGACATGGCCTTCCTCAAGTACTTCGACAAAGAAGGCGGAGCCGAAGTGGGCGACGCGGCCATCAAGCAGGCAGCCTGGGCGCTCGAAGAAGTGCAGCGCCGCATGGCCGCCAAAGGCATCGAGGTGAAGGCGCATCGCTATGCCGGCGACGAGTTTACCTTCACCGTCGACGGCGACCACGATGCCGCACGGCAGCTGACCGAAGAGCTGACCAAGGTTTCCAACGAGATTCCGCCGTTGCCGCGCCAGGCCACGTCCACCGACGCCTACGTCGACGCCGGCCTGTCATTTAACTTCGGCGTCGCCGACGCCAAGGACCTGATGGTGCTGGAGCGCCGCATGCGCGAGCAGAAACTGGTGCCGCCCGAAGTCGACTCGAGCCCCGAAGCGCTGGCCAAGTGGCGGTCGGAGATGATCACCACCATGGCCGACGCCGGCGTGAAGGAGCAGAAGGCGCTCAACCGCTTCATGCAGCTGTACAACAAGCTGGCCGACGAGGAGCAGTTCAAGGAATCGCTCAAGTCGCAGGGCTTCAGCGACGAGCAGATCGACAACGGCATCAAGCGCCTGGTCGACTATTCGGAGAAGGCCCTCGGCAACAAGGGCAAGGACCTCAAGCGCTGGGTTGGCGAGGAGCGCATCGGTCCGGAAGAGCTGCTCAAGCGCGCCCAGGAGTCCATCAGCGAGCAGCAGCAGGGCGAGCTGAAGGAGAAGCGAGCCAAGATGGTCATCACCGACTTGGTGATCGAGTCAGGCGTGCACGAGGCCCGCTTTGACCGCGAAATCGCCGCGCAGAAGCGGCAGATGGCCGAGGTCGAGGCGCAGTACGGGCAGGAGCACGCCAAGTACCTGGCCATGAAGGACCGCATGACCAAACTCGAGACCGAGAAGGCGGACATGCTCAAAAAATACCTGGGCGGCATCGAGCAGCCCAAATAGGAAGAAAAAACCGGCATAATCCACCGGTTTTTTGGCTCTTGCATTCCTGGCGGCACTTAGTATAGACTGCGAGTTGTCACTTTTTTACCTATGGAGAATCTCACACTTAATCTCGAGGAGTTGTACGAACAGGTAAAGGATCGCGCCTTCACGGAGGGCGCCTTCGCGCGCGAGGAATGGGACGACATCGTTGACGACCTGCTCGACTCCAAACGCGAGTTCGAGGAGATCAGCGACGACGTCGACTGGGAAGAAATCCGCGAGGCCCTTCGCGCCAAGTACGACGACTTCGAAGCCGACATCCCCGAGGTCTAGCCCGCAGGGGGTTGAAACGGCCGGGTCTCTCTGATAGGTTGCTGGCACGGCGACACCGCGTCAGCCGTCCGCGGGTCGGTAGCTCAGTCGGTAGAGCAACGGCCTTTTAAGCCGATGGTCCCGGGTTCGATCCCCGGCCGACCCACCACGAAAAGACCGCAGAAGGTACTGCGGTCTTTTCGTACCCGAGCCACCCATTGACACCCTCCCTCATCCGTGCCAACATGCACCGTTGTCCGTCTTACTCCCAAACCGCCCGCTTTAAGGGGCTTTCACGCGGCCAGGCGGTTTCGGGAGGCCGGTCGGCACAACGCTAGGTTTCTTTCTGCAGCAGGACAGGAGGCTCACCGTGACACAGCAGGAAGAGGGCGACAGTGACATCGTCGCCCCGGTAGAAAGCAGCGATGGCGTAAGGTCAAAGCGCTTCCTCGAGTATTTCGTCATTTGGGAGCCGAACAATCCGCCGGTGGTTCACGAGCGCGTGCGCGTCAGGCGCGGCACGCCCGATGAGCGCCGAGTGGCATTCAAGACAGACATCGTCATCCCCGAGCAACTGCTTCGGCGGATGGCGGGTGACGCCGAGTTCGAGGCCGGCGTGATGCGTTTCTGCACCCAATTGGGCGCGGAGATCATCTCCACCTCGCGCGTGCGCATCTCCTGCCCGCCGAACACGGCGGGGGCAGATGGCGTGCAGGTCTTCTTCAACTACAAGTTGCGGGGACAGAAACGACTGGAGGAAGTTCCGGCAGACAAGCTGCCTGCGGACATCCTCGCCATAGTCAGGGGAAACCCGAACTATCACGACGACGAAGAGTACCGCAAGTGGTACTGGCGCTACGCCGGCAGGCGGCGGAGCGAGATCATCAGCGAAGAGGTCAGGGCGAATTACTTGGGCGGCGATGCCCCCGGTACGCCCTGACCTTCCCAGGCCATTGCGCCGTCCGCCCGTCCGGGCGGTCTTTTTTTGCAAAAAAGAAAAACCCGGCGCGGTGCCGGGATTGGGTCAGGGGAAGAGGTAACGGTACGTCGCGCGGTAGATCTCGACGTACTTCACCGTTTGGGGAAAGAGGCCGTGGCCGTCTTTTTCCCAGTTGGCGGGGTCGTCGGTGAGGGCTCGGGCCGCTTTCTCTTCGCCGCCGTTGTAGGCGGCGGCCAGGAAGGCGCCGAGGTCTTCCTCGTTCTGCTGCAGACGGCGCAGGTGCCGTTCGGGCAGGCGGGTCAGTGACCAGTCGGCCAGGCAGAACTGGGCGCAGACGGCGCTCTCGTGATCGGTCATGCCCTGCACGAAGTCCTCGGGCAGGCGCGCGCGCGGGTAGCGCTTGCGCGTGATGTCGTAGGTGCTCTGGATGAACTGGGCCAAGCCGCGCGCCTTGGCGTAGGAGACGGCATAGCGGTAGGCGTCCTCGCGGTTGGTGGCCAGCACCGTCAGCACCTTGCCGCCTTCCGGCCCGATGCCGCCGCTGTCGAAGTCGTCGGGATTCACATGCTCCACCACCAGCAGTGTCGCCAAGATCTTCCAGGGCACGGTGTCGGTGGGGCGTTTCGCCGGATCGAGCTGCGACGGGACGTCGTTGGCGTTGAGCCGTTCGGTGCCGCGCTTGACCAGGTCGAGCAGGTACTCGCGGCCGGAGCGCACGCTTTCGGCGTTGCGCAGGGCGGGGGAGAACGGCACGTACACCGCGGGCACGGGGAAGCCGTGACGGCGCGGGTGGTTGACGTTGGTCTTGAGCGCGATGACCACGTGGTCGGCGGGCAAGTTCACCTGGTACTGCGAGTTGACGCCGTTGGGGCGCACTATGGTGATGTCGCAGTCGCGGCTGCGGCAGGTGCCGTCGGTCATGGTGACCAGGCGGATGGGGCCGCAGGCGGTGGGGTTCCACAGCGCCAGGATGGCGTTGTCGCCGCCGATTTTGCCGGTCAGCAGCGGCGTGACATGCAGCATCGCCTTGGCCTCCTCGATTTTGCCGAGGAGCTGGTGATGCGAACGTCGCGCGGCCGGGTCAGCCTGGGCCGCCAGCGTCGGTGCCGGTACCACGCGCACGGCCTCTTCCGGCGGCGCCGGATCGGCCTGCGACGGCGCGGGCGGTGCGGGTTCCCGTTCGCGCCTGGCGTGGCACGACAGTCCGGTCACGAGCGGCAGGCAGCAGAAAGCGAAAAGAGCGATACGTTTTGCCATGGGTCCTCTCTATCACGTGGCGGGTGCATGGTTCCAGTTTCGGCAGGCAAGGTCAACCCTGCGTTTTGACGCCGGTCGTGTTAGACTGAAGCCGATATGCAGGAACGACCGCGGCTTTCGATAGCCATGATCGGCCAAAAGTCCCTGACCGTGGGTGCGGATTCGGGCGGCGTGGAAAAGCACGTGGCGGAAATCTCTGCCCGGCTTTTGGCACGCGGGTTTGCGGTGACCGCGTACGTGCGTGCGCGTCACGCGACGGCTTCGGCGGCTGCCGTTCCCGGCGTGAAAGCGGCAGGCATCGGCTCGATTGCCACCAAGCATCTCGATGCCATCACCTATTCGCTGTTCGCCACCTTCAAGGCGATGGCCAGCGACGCCGACGTGCTGCACTACCACGGCGTCGGTCCGGCCACCGTGGCCTGGCTGCCGCGCCTGTTCGCGCCGCGCAAGAAAGTGGTGGTGACTTTTCACAGCATCGACCGCCTGCACCAGAAGTGGGGCTTCGTCGCGCGCGCCTACCTGCGCTTCGGCGAATGGGCAGCGGTGCGCTTCCCGCACGCCACCATCGCGGTGTCGATGTCGATCCAAAAATACTGCAAGGACAATTACGGCGCCGACGTCGACTACGTGCCGAACGGCGCCGGCATTCCGGAGTATCCCGGCAACGACCTGTTGTCGCATTGGGGTCTTGCGCCCGGCGGCTACGTGCTGACCGTCGCGCGGCTGGTGAAGCAGAAGGGGATTCACCATCTCATCGCTGCCTACGACGGGTTCGAGGTCGAGAAGAAACTGGTCGTAGTTGGCGCGGCCGCCTTCGGCAGCGAGTACGCCGAATACGTGCGCAAGCTTTCGGAAGGGAATTCTTCGATCATTTTCACCGGCTTTCAGACTGGGCGTGCGTTGGCGCAGCTGTATGCCAACGCCTACCTGTACGTGCACCCGTCCGAGGCCGAGGGCTTGGCAATTTCCATCCTCGAAGCCATGGCCTCTGGCCGTTGCGTCCTGGTGTCCGACATTCCCGAGAACGTCGAGTCCATCGACCACAGCGGGCTGACCTTCATCAGCACCGACGTGGAAGATTTGCGCACCAAGATCCGCGAGTTGCTCAACCACCCCGAGGTGGTTCAGGCGCTCGGCGCCAAGGCCCGCGAGTGGATCCGCTTCACCTACGACTGGGACGTAATCGCCGCGCAGATCGGCTCCGTGTACCGGCGCGTGGTCGGAAAATAGGCCCGGGGCGGATTGACAAATCCGCCTTTTTTTGATGGAGTCTGGCGGTGAGGTTGCGTGCATTCGGCACGGCATCCTGGCCCTTTCTACCGACGAAGGAGACAACTATGGACACGTCCGATCCCGTCAAGAAGAACGGTTCCGACGCGTCCGATGACGCGTCTTTCCCGCACGACGAAGTCGAGGTTTCGGTCAGCGACCAGCACCTCGCCTCCGGCAAGACCGTCCTGGTCCGCGTGCGTCACACCTGGGGATACCGGATCCGCAGGTTCGTGAAGATGCTGCGCGGCCACGCCGAGCCGCCCGACGTCGTCGAGGTGCGCAACCCTCTCGAGGACTTCCTGTTCGACGGGGAATTCGCCGCGTTCCTGCGGCGCATCCACGAGGAATACGGCAAGGCGCGCGTGCTGCGTCTGCGGCTGGTGGGCGATTGCTTCGACCCGCTGGCAGTCACTTGGAAAGGCAAGATGGTCGATCCGCCCTTCGAGGCGGTCGGCGCATACAAGATGCGCCAGATCATCCGCGGACATCGCGTCTACTTTGACGCCTTGGCCTGGTTCGTACGCCTGCCCAACGCCCGCCTGGACGTGTTCGTGGGAAACCACGACCAGTTCCTGTGCTGGCCGGCAGTGCAGCGCCTGCTGCTCCGCCGCATCGCCGGGAACGATCCGGCGCTGAAGGATAGGGTGCGCTTCATCGACCAGTCGATGGGTTTCACCGACTTCCATCGCGGCGTCGAGTACTACCACGGCATGAACTGCGAACCGCACTGCAGCGTCGACCCGCAGTCGACCATCCTGTACGAGCGCCTCGGCATCACGCTGAAGCGCCCGCGGCTCAACAAGCCGCTCGGCTCGGACATGACCGTCGGCCTGGCCAACCGCATCAAGCTGCAGAACAGCCACGTCGGCCGGGTCCGTTCCGAGAAGGAAATCTGGCGGTACGCCGCGCGCTTCCGCTGGATGTGGTCGGCCTTCGCCCTCTTCAGCCTCATGGCGCACCTGTTCTCCGATCAGGTGTCGGTGCTGTGGGACTGGCGGCGCAAGACCGGCATCCTGATGCTCTTCAGGATGATGATGGCCAAGCTGCGGGAAACCGCCGCCGCCGTCATCTCCACGACGCAGCACATCCCGGTCGACGCGGACGTCGAGAAGGACATGCGCCGGAAACCCGAAGTGCGCCTGTTCGTCCGCGGCCATTCGCACGACCCCAAGCTGGTCCAAAGTTCCGAAGGTTCGTACCTGAACACCGGCACTTGGGCCAAGTCGCTGCGGCTGGTGTACCCGACCTTCGAGTACCGCTGGCGGCGCTTCCGTTCGGTCGAGGTGCTGTGGCATTCGCTCAAGCGCTTCTTCCGGACCGGCAGGGTCGAGTTCGCGCAGCAAGTCATCAAGCTGGTGGCCTTCGTCGGCGTCGCCGCGGCCATCGTGGCCTTCCTGCTGACCTCGTTCGAGCAGAACCGCTTCCACGTCCTGTGGTACGACCTGCTCGACTTCAAGCTGCCGGCGGCGATATTGCTGGTCTTCTTCCTGATCGGCGGCGTCTTCCGGATCTTCGCCGTGAAGCCGGACGAGGTCGACGACACCCACCTGACTTTCGGCCTGGTGCGCCACGGCAAGGACGGCAGCCTGTCCGTCGACCTCAAGGAGTACCATCCCGACACCGACGCTTTCCGCGATTACGTCTGAAAGCGACCCCCGCGTCTTCGCGGGGTTTTTGTTTGCAAAATGCCGATCGGCACGATGCGCCCGTCATCTTGAATGTATCGCCCAAATGGGCGATACTCATTTGCGTATGTTGGACACCACCTTTTTCGCGGCGCTCAAGGAGCGGCAGGCTTCGCACGTGGCCATACGACGTGAACTCATCGCCAAGGCGTCGGGCGCGCAGGCCGAAGCCAAGCGTGCCATCTTCGCGTTGCACCGCGACGACATGGCCGCCGCCGACGCGCTGCTCGCGTCTTCTGCGGCCGCGCTCGGCGACATCCGCGCCAAGATTTCCGGTCGGCCCGAACTGGCCGACGAGGGCGCCTACCGCGCCGCGATGGAAGAGTACGCCGAGGCCGCGCTGTACCGCGCCTGGGTCAAGGACGGCACCGTCGGCCCCGTCGCTCTCGAAGGCGTCGATCACGAGATCTACCTCGGCGGCCTTTCCGACCTCACCGGAGAAATGCAGCGACGCCAGGTGCGCCTGGCGACCGAAGGCAAGCTCGACGAAGTGCGCGCCATCAAGGAATCGATCGAGGAAATAGTGGTGCAGCTGCTGGAGATGGACCTGACCGGCTACCTGCGCACCAAGTTCGACCAGGCCAAGAACAGCCTGCGCCGCGCCGAAGACGTGCTTTACGAAGTGACGCTGCGTCGCAGCTGATCCGCACCTATGCGCGCGCTGACCGCGGCCGCCGTCATTCCGGCGCACAACGAGGGCAAGACCGTCGGCAACGTGGTGCTCACGCTGGTTGCCAGCGGCCTTTTCCGCGAGGTGATCGTGGTCAGCGACGGTTCCTCCGACGACACCGCCGCCGTCGCCCGCGAGGCGGGAGCGACCTTGGTCCATGAGCTGTCGCACCGACGCGGCAAGGGTCTCGCCCTGGCGCACGGCGTCATGCACACCGATGCCGACGTCGTCTGCTTCTTCGATGCCGACCTCCGCGGCCTGACCGCCGAGCATGTGCAGGCGGTGCTGGGTCCCGTCGCGCGCGGCGAGCGCTACATGAACGTCGGCATGCGCGACCAGGGCGGGCTCCGCGGCTTCTTCGCCGCGGTGCTGCCGTGGGTCAGCGGCCAACGCGCGCTGCGCCGCGACGTTTTCGACGCCATTCCCGGAAAATTTTTGGCGGGATACGGCGTCGAGATTTCCCTCAACTGGTTCTGTCAGGTGAACGGCCTGCCGTACGGCATCGTGCCGCTCAAGGGATTGGGAATCGTCACCAAGGTGGGGAAGGTCGGGCTGCTCCGCGCCGTGCCGCAGTACGCGCGCATGTGGTCGCAAGTGCTCGCCGGCATGCTGCGCCTGCGCCTGGCGCGCAGGCAGTTCGCGGAACACGGTACGCACATGAGTCATCATCATTAGCAAACAACCGCCAATGCTCACCGTCGACTGGTTCAAGGACAAGAAGATCACCGTCATGGGTCTGGGCGTCCACGGCGGCGGCCTTGGCATTGCCAAGTGGCTGCGCCGTCATGGCGCGGCCGTAACGGTCACCGACCTGCGCGACCAGCACGCGCTGGCTTCTTCGATCGAGGAGCTGGAGCGCAGCTACCTCCAGGACACGCGCACCATCGGCAAGCGCAACATGCATCGCATCCGCTACGTGCTCGGCTCGCATCCCGAGGAGCTGTTCACGGGAGCCGACATGGTCATCCGCAACCCCGCAGTCCCGCGCGAGCATCCGTTGCTGGCGTTGGCCGCCAAGCACCGCGTGCCCGTCGAATCCGACATCTCCATTTTCTTCCTGCTCTGCCCGTTTCCGATCATCGCGGTATCCGGCACCAAGGGAAAGACCACCACCACCTCGCTCATCGCCGCGATGTGCAAGGAAGCGGACAAGCGCACCGTCATCGGCGGCAACATCCGCATCTCGCCGCTCGACAAGCTTGACGCGCTGCTGAAGCTGGCCGCCAAGCGCAAGGCCAAGGCGCCGCCCATCGTGCTCGAACTGTCCTCGTGGCAGCTCGAAGGCCTGGCGCCGCACCGCTTGAGCCCCCACATCGGCGTGCTCACCATGATCGCCGAAGACCACCTCAACCGCTACGACGGCATGGCCGACTACGCCGCCGCCAAGGAAATCTGCGTGGCGTACCAAAAAGAAACTGACGTCGCCGTTCTCGGCGCGGACAACGTCTGGACCGCGGCCATCGGCAAGCGCAAGGGCCAAATCAAAGATGCGCCGAACGCCGGCCGACGCATGTGGTACTCCGTGAAGCCGCTGCCGCGCGGACAGGAAGGCGTGTGCGTCTCCGCCGGAAAAATAGTGCTGATGGAAAAGGGGAAGCGTACGGTCATCGCTCCCGTGTCTTCGATCGCGCTGCCGGGCGCGCACAACCGCGCCAATGTCGTCGCGGCAGTCGCGGCGGCGCACTCCGCCGGAGTTTCGCCAGCTATCATCCGAAAGATCATCCGCACGTTTGCCGGCGTGCCGTACCGGCTGGAGACCGTCGCCGTTAAGCGAGGCGTCCGCTTCGTGGACGACACCACCGCTACTGCGCCCGACGCTTCCGTCGCCGCCATCAGTACTTTTAAGAAAAAGGGCAAGCGCAACATCATCCTCATCTCCGGCGGTGCCGACAAGGCGCTCAACTTCGGCGCTTGGGCCGCAGCCGTGAAGGCCGGGGGAGTGAAGCACCTGATCCTGTTCGACGGCTCCGCCACGCCAAAGATGGAAGACGCCCTCAATGCCGTCGGCGACCTCACGCCGCGTGCCGGCGCCCGTTCCATGCGCGAAGCTTTCTCCGAAGCCATGCGTCACGCCGCCAAGGGCGACGTGGTGCTGCTCTCGCCCGGTTGCGCCAGCTTCGGCGTCTTCAAGAACGAGTTTGACCGCGGGGACCAGTTCAATGCGCTGGTTCGCAAGCTGCGCTGATCCCAGGTCGCCACGATTGTGCCGAGCAAAAGAAAAACCCATCGACATTTCGTCGATGGGTGTCGCGTTCTAGCGCCAGCGTCCTTGCCTTCGCCCGCGTTCGTCGTGCCGTCGCTGCTTCCGTCGAAACCTATCCTTTCGCGGCTTGCGATGCTTGTGCGTCTCGATGCCGAAGATCTCGTCGAGCCAGCGTGCCGGCACCGCTTGCACCTGCCGCGCGTAGGTCCGCGTCGTTTCCACGATTTCCGCCGCCACGATGAACTTCGGCGGCGGCTTTTTGTCGTAGACGACCGAGCCGGGGAAGATGAAGACCCCTTCGCATCGCGGCTTCCGATAAGCGCGACCGTCGCCGTGCTCGCCGGAGTTGGCGAGCAGGTTGGCGATCAGCCCGCAGGTCACGGCCATCTTCACGTTCTCGTTGTTGCCGGCGTCGGTCGAGTCGCTCGCGATGCAGCAGTCCTCGAGAATCGCCGCCAGCTGCGCTTCGGTCTTCTCGATTTCCTCGAGAGCCACCTGATGCAGGAAGTGGCGTTCCGCGAACGCGGCGCGGTCCGGAGCGATGCGCCACCGCTCGACGGCGTTCCGCAGCGTCAGGAAGTCCGAGTCGGAGTTCCTGAAGGAGCGATGCGCGATGTCGGACGCTTCCTCCTGTCCCATGGGGCGCAGGAATATCGGTCGCGTGGAGAACGACGCCGCGATGGTCAGCACCGGCTTCACGCACCGGTAGCGCCGGGCCGAGAGCACCATCTTGGAGACGACCGGCGGCAGCGGGATCGCCGCCATCGTCAGGCCTTCTTCCGTGACGTCACCGTCGGCGTCGAGTGCGCCGAGCGCAGTCAGCGTCTCCTTGGCGTTGGCCCAGAACGCCCCGGCGGGGGAGTCCATGAAATCGATTTCGCGGACCTGCCGTTCGGAGAAGCCCATGGCCCGCAATTGCAGGAAGGCGTTGTCCAGGTTGGAGCGGAGCAGTTCCGGCTGGGTGAAGTCGCGTCGCCGTTCGAAGCTGCGCTCCGAGTACAGCCGGATGCACAATCCGGGCGCGGTGCGTCCGGCACGGCCGGCGCGCTGGTTGCAGCCGGCCTTGGAATGGTCGACTACCTTCAGCGCCGAGGTCGAGGTGCGCGGGAAGTAGCGCATCTCCTTGATGAGTCCCGTGTCGATCACGCAGGTCACGCCGTCGAGCGTCACGGACGTTTCCGCGACGTTGGTCGAGACGATGACGCTGCGCTTCGTCCGGCTGAACACCGACATCTGCTCCTCGGGCGACTGGTTGCCGTAGAGCGGCAGGACGTCGACGTGGTCGACCTCGTCCTGCAGGCGCGCCATGGTGTCGCGAATGGAAGCGTAGTCGGGCATGAACACCAGCAGGTCGCCGGGCGTCCGCGGCAGCGCGGACTTCACCGCGTCGACGGCGGCGCTGACATGGTCGTCTTCTCCGCCGGGCAGGTGCTCGACGGTCACCGGGTAGGTCCGCCCTTCGACGTGCACCACCGGCGCGTCGAAGTACTTGGCGAACTTCTCCTCGTTGATGGTCGCCGACATGACGACCACGGTGAGGTCCGGCCGCTTCGGCAGCAGGCGCTTCACCAGCCCCATCAGCAGGTCCTGGAACAAGTTGCGTTCGTGCACCTCGTCCAGGATCAGCGCGTCGTAGCGGCTAAGCAGCGGGTCCGCCAGCAGCTCCCGCAGGATCACGCCTTCGGTCATGTAGGCAATCTTGGTGAGATCGGGGTCAGTGCGGTTCTCGTGACGGATGCGATAGCCGACCGTCGTGCCGAGCCCGCAGCCGAGCTGCCGCGCGACATACGTCGCCACCGAGACGGTGGCGATGCGTCGCGGCTCCGTCACGGCGATCGAGCCGCGTCCGCAGAAACCGCCCTCCAGCAGGAAGCGGGGGACCACCGTCGTTTTGCCGCTGCCGGTTTCGCCGACCACGACGATGACCTGATGCTCTTTGGCGAGCTGGACGATTTCGTCGCGATGCGCATGTATCGGGAGCGTTTGTTCCACGTCGACCTCCGTTCTCACTGATGCTTTTTCTTGAAAAGGGCGTTTCCCGGGGCCGCAAAAAAGCAGCCGGGGGAACAGCGAAGACTAGCCTGAAAACGGACGAATGTCAACGTGCGCTGAACGGCAGTGATACGGGAAACCGGCGGATACTCCGTAAGTATCCGCCGGCCCTTTTGTGTTTTGTTGGCTGTTTTATGAAGCGTTAGCGCCGCAGCGTGTTCGTATAGCTGGCCAGCGTGCCGTCGGCGTTGATGCCCACCTGCACAAAAGGCGGCAACTCCGATTCCTTCGCTGGCTGGGAGAAGTCATCCCAGCGAAAGAAGTAGGTCTCGCGGTTGCGATTGTCCTCCAACGGATGGTACTCGCTTCGCCTGCGCGCAAACCCTGCGACGTTGGCCTCGACGATGCTCACGGCCTTGGCTCGAAGCTCCGAAACGGCGAGGCGGTCTTCTGGTCGAGTCTTCCGTGGCGTTGGATGCACACGCGCACTCGGACCTGCTTGGACCAGAACGTCGTCTGCCGGGTCGATCCAGTATTCGTTTCCTCGGTCGTCTGCATAGATTTCCACTTTTTGCGCGTCGTCATCCCTGTACGGGTTTGGCGCGGCGCAGCGGTAGGCGAGCGCCAGCACGGGATCGTCGCGAAAGACGCGGATGCGTTCGATGGCGGCCTTTCGCGCTTCCGGTGCACGGGCATCGGCAAGCAGCTGGTCGCCTTCGGTGCCGAAGTTCCCGCCGTCGAATTCCTGTTCGTCGTCGAGCTTTCGTTCAAGATGGCGGATGGCCTCTTCGTCCGGATCGTCGATGTCGGCATCTTCCGGTGCCCTGCTGTCTGGTACGGCCTTCGGCTTCATAGGGGCGTGCAGCAAACGTGGTGCGCCGTTGCCGTCCGCCGGCACGAGCCGAGCTCGCGCACAGAACCGATTCGTGATGACGTCGCGTGCAACCGGCGTTGAGTTATCCCTCTGACCTGCAGGTCACGACGAGAGTAGGGAAGCGCATAAAAAGTGTCAAGCAACTGACAGTATTTTACTGTGGATAACTCCCCATAAAACAAAAAGCCGCTCACTTACGTGATCGGCGCAACGACGGAAGTCAGTCGCAGTTGTAGTCGAGCCACTTGATCGCGGCCGAAATGACAGGACGAAGATTCGTATAGCGGGTAGTGCGGAGCGCGTTGACTCGCTGCACCCAGATGATCCGGTCGATGCCCTTGGCGATCTCCGGACGGCCCACCGCGTCGGTGGGCGTCTCCATCAGGTAGAAGTAGATGCGCTTCTGGATGCACATGCCCCGCAGTTCCTTGCGATGGCGCTCCAAGAAGCGGATGTCAACGTGACCGAGTGAAGCGACGACACGCAGGTCCGTCAGACCCATCTCTTCGCGCGTTTCGCGCAGCGCGGCCGTCTCCAGCGTTTCGCCGGGATCGACATGACCCTTGGCGAATGCCCACTGGTGGTGCGAGTTGCGGATGAAGCCGATGCGGATGCCCATGGGGGTCCGCCTGAAGACCGTTCCGCCCGCGCAGGTTTCATCGACGACCTTGAGGCCTTCGGTGCACGGTTCGCCTATGCCGGCGTCGTCTGCGATAGCTCTCGTTATCAGCTGTTCAGTTGAAGACATGGTGACATGTCACTCCCGTGTGGAAGGTGCAGCTTTGGGAAGGTGCGGCTTGATTGAGGCGTCACTGTACGCCTGCCGGACGCGAATGTCAATGCGAACGGTTTTGCACAGCTGCGGCAATTTTTAACCCCCGGTCCGCAAGCGCGGACCGGGGGCGTTTTGTGTTGCGCCTCGTAGAGGCAAGCTGGGGGTTCAGGCGTGGCGCTGGCTCTGTTTGGGAGCCGGCGTCGTGGCCTTCCAGGACTTGCGGTCCCGTTCGAGATAGCGGTTGTCGAGTCGGATGATGGTCTTGCCGTCCGACAGGTGTCGGAAGCGGGGGTTGTTGGACTCGTGGTTGGACACGAGGACTCCGGAAGGCGCCGGGTTGGCGGGTTCGTAGTCGTCGTACTCCAGCGCGGGTCCGTCCTCCTCGATGCCGAGGTGGTCGGCGAGCTGCGCGTAGTAGTCGAGAGGATTGACGTAAAGGTAGTAGCGCGTGAGCTCGTAAAGAGCTTGCTCCGCTTCGTCGTCCGCGAGATCGCAGACGTCGTTTTCCTCCTCCTCGATGTCCTCGGCGGTCTTCACGTACTCGCCGCGTTCCACGAACACTGCGAGGGGCGCACGGAAGACGCCGTCGGCGGAGCGGAGACACTGCGCGGTGCGGTCGGCACCCTGCTCGTCGAGACGTTCGTCTCGCTCGTCCTTCTGGAGCTCGATCCAGGCGTACGCCTTGGTGACGTCGCTGGAGAGGCCGTCGAGGATGATGGTCGAGTTGATGCCGGAACCGATGCCGTTGTTCATTCGTTTTCTCCTTGGAAAGGGCTTGGGTATTCGTTTGGCACTTGCCGAACTTCGTGAAGGCACTATAGCACAAAATGACCGTTTTGTCAAGGGTGTCCCATAGATAAAATAAGCTTAAATTAGCCTAAAATTAGGCCTTTGCAAGGCCTTCCCTTTGTCGTATCCTATGCAGGTATGAAAGGGGCTGCGCAGAAGCAAAAAATGACCGAGAGCGAGCCGGCTTCGGGCTGGCGGAATGGCGTAATTGGGCATGCGGCAGCGCTCGACGTGCTGGATCGCGCCATCGCCACCGGACGTCTGGCGCACGCCTATCTTTTGGTCGGTCCTGAAGGAGCGGGAAAGATGGCCGTGGCGAAGCGTTTTGCGGCCATGCTTTTGGGCGTGCAGTCGCCCGAAACCCATCCGGACTACGCCTTCGTGGAGCGCGTGCGCGACGCCAAGACCGGAAAGCCCCATGCCGACATCCTTTTGAGCCAAGTCCAAGCGCTCACGGCGCGTTTGTCGTTGGCACCGATGATGGGCGGCTGGCGCGTGGCCATTCTCGACGGGGCGCAGCTGCTCAACAAGGAATCGGCCAACGCGCTGCTCAAGACGCTGGAAGAGCCGCACGAAAAGACGATGCTGCTGCTCACGGCGACTTCGGCAGAAGAAGTCATTGCCACCATCCGTTCGCGCTGCCAATTGCTCCGATTTAACCGCGTGGCTGCAGCAGAGATTTCTGCCGCGCTCCTTGCCCGGGGAACCGACGCCGGTCAGGCCGAGCTGTATGCGCGGCTGGCAGACGGCCGCCCCGGCGTCGCTGTCGGTTTCGCCGAAAAGGATGCGTCGCGATTCGAGGCCATGATGGCCATGCGCGAGACCATCTTGTCGATGCCGGCCGCCGCCGTGGCCGACCGGTTCATGGCGATCGAGAAGGCTATCCCTCCGAAACTGCCGTTCCAGGACGCCGTCGATCGTGCCACGGAATGGCTGGATCTTTTTGCCGAACTGTTGCGTGATGCCCTGCTCATCAGGCTGGGGGCGTCTGAACGCATCGTCCACGTCGACGTGAGCAACAGGGTTGCGGCATGGTCGCGGCAGTGCGATCCGGCTGCTGTTTTGGCCAGGGTAGAGGAGTCTCGCAAGTTGCTCCTTGCCAACGTCTCTCCTCGGGCCGTTCTGGAACAGGTAGTGGCAGCCTTTTGAGCAGACGCGGGCCGTGCTAAGATAACCCCGACATTTACTCACTCCACGATTCAATATCGGTATGCATATCAGGCGACATCTCCTTTCCGCAGCAATGGTGGGAAGCTTGATCACCGTCGGTGCGGGCTGCATCTCCTTCAATTCCGGCCCCGCCAGCACCGGTCCGGACGGCGGCATGTTCAAGTCCGCCGACAAGGGCGTCAATTGGGCCCAAAAGTCGGCCATCGCCACCACCGGCGACAAGCGCTCCATCAGCAGTGTCAACGTCATCGCCATCGAGCAGGACCCCGAGGACGCTTCGGCCTTCTACATTGGCACCACCGACAACGGCATGTTCTACTCGTATGATGCCGGCGAATCGTGGCTGCAGCCCGCGCAGCTTTCGCATGGACGCATCCCGTCCTTGGCGATAGATGCCAAGAACAAATGCGTCGTGTACGTCGCCGCCGAGAACAAGGTGCTGAAGACCGTCGACTGCTCCCGCACCTGGAACACGGCCTACTTCGAGACGCGCACCGACAAGCTGACCACCGCCGTGGCCGTCGACCATTACGACCCCAACACCGTCTGGGTCGGCAACAGCTCCGGCGACCTGTCCAAGAGCACCGACGCCGGCCTTTCCTGGAAGCCCGTCAAGTCGTTCGAC
This sequence comes from uncultured Gammaproteobacteria bacterium, assembly GCA_964491475.1. Classification (GTDB taxonomy): domain Bacteria; phylum Patescibacteriota; class Patescibacteriia; order SG8-24; family SG8-24; genus JAHFIW01. Next base: position 145,664 of record CAZBFO010000003.1, read on the forward strand.
GGGCACCAGATCGTCCGCATCGCCATGAGCCCTGCTGACAGCCGCAAACTGTACGTCGCCACCAAGGATTCCGGCGTCTGGCGCAGCGCTGACGGAGGCGACACTTGGAAGGACTTGAGCGAGAACTACAAGGACTTCGAAGGCAGCCGCGACTTCGCCGACATGACCTTTGGCGTCTCCGACCCCGCCACCATCGTCATGGCCAGCAAGTACGGCCTGATCCGTTCGACCGACGGCGGCGACAAGTGGAGCAGCATTGAGCTTCTGACTCCGCCCAACACCGCCGCCATTTATTCCGTGGCGCTCGATCCCAAGGACACCAACGGCCTGTACTACGGTACCGCCACCACCTTCTACAGCTCGCCCAACGGCGGCGTGAACTGGGTCACCAAGAAGCTGCCCACCAGCCGGGCGGCCACGGTGCTGCTGGTCGACAGCAGCAACCAGAACGTCATCTACCTCGGCGCCACCAAGTTCAAGTAGGGTTGAACTTGCTGCGGCCATGGTGTAAGGTCCGTACACCTTATTTTTCCTATGCCCATAGACATCCTCTCCGACATTCATCCCGAATTCCAAAACGTGGTGGAATTCCTCAAGAGCGACATCTCGGTGCTGCGCACCGGTCGCGCCAATCCCAAGGTGCTCGACGGCGTGATGGTCGAGGCCTACGGCACCATGAACCCGCTTTCCAGCGTCGCTGCAGTCACCGTGCCCGACGCCCGTTCCTTGGTGGTCGACCCCTGGGACAAGAGCAACCTTAAGGCCATCGAGACGGCCATCATCGCCGCCAACCTCGGTCTGAACCCCGCCGTGCAGGGCCAGTCCATCCGTATTCCGATCCCGGCTCCCACGGAAGAAACGCGCAAGCAACTGGTGAAGCAGCTCGGCGAAAAGCTCGAGCACGCCCGCAAGAGCGTCCGCAACGTCCGCGACGAAGCCAAGGCCGCCATCCAGAAAGCCGAGAAGGACAAGGAAATCGGCGAGGACGAGAAGTACAAGCTGCTCGAGGAACTCGACAAGAAGGCCGCCGGCATCAACGAACGCATCAAGAACATCGGCGAGGAAAAGGAAAAGGAAATCATGACGGTATAAGCAGGGGAGCGGCTTCGGCCGCTCTCTTTTGTATTTTTGGCTTTATAAAGCCAAAAAGTGCTCAAAATGCTGCGGGCCACCCTTGACAGCGAGGCCTTTTCGTGCTAGAGTCTTCAGTTCCCTTAAAACAGACCACCACCCGTTCTCGCGTAGCGAGATGGACTGGATCCCCTTATTGGCTCGCTTCGGCATGTCCGATAAGGGCGGTTACTATGTCGGTTCTCGCCGGTTTCGACTGGCAGGCGCCTTCGGAAAAACCATCGCCTCTGGCTCGGCTTCGGCTGATACCCACTGGTTCCGTTCCATCTCGTTGCGCAAGAACCGGTCAGCAAAATGGAGGGGGATACCCTTATTGGCCTGCTTCGGCTCGTCCGATAAGGGCGACATGGACTTCGGTACGGCCGGTTTCGACTGGCAGGCACCCTCTGAAATGTCACTGCCTTCGGGTCGGCTTCGGCTGATACCCTCGGGTTCCATCTCCAGTTTGCTGTCCGGTTCCCCGTCGCAGCACAAAACTCGCGGCATCAGATTCGATTCGCGACAGGACGAGTGAAGATCGTTCGATACGGAGCTCGCGTGAGCCGCACGGTGCGTACACCCCACCCCTCCCCGCCGCACCGGGCGTCACTTAAGCGCTAGGATCCGTATCCGAACGTTCTCCTTCTTCTGTCGGTACCCTAACAGGGTCGATCGTCTCGCTGATGCCTACAACCCTGTCCCGTTCGGGATGGGGTTGTTTCTTTTCGCTGAAATAAGCGAAATTCGCACCTTGACGTAAGAAATATCCGCAAGCGACGTCTTCATATGCGGAAGCGCTAACCATGCGCTCCCGTTCGCCGTAAGGCGAACGACTTGCCTTACGCGCGGTTCACCCGCAACCGAAGGAGCAAGCAATGATTGTTCAGTCCAAGAACGCCTACACGTTCACCCTCGATCCTTCCATCGGCGAAACGCCCGAGATGCTGCTGACCGCCATGGCCTTGGCCGTCTTCGACCTGGCCGACTCGCTCGACCTGGATCTCCCCGAGATCCTCACTCCCGAGCAAGCCAAGCGGTACCTGCTGCCAAACGACCGCGGCGTCTCCATGAGCATCATCGCCGGCCGGTTCTGCTTGGCGCACCTGCTGACCGCCAATGTCAGCGCCACGTCCGTCGAAGTCCACTTCGACATGTACGACCGCGATCCGGACGTCCTGGTGAAACGCACCGACTTGCGCATGACTCGGCTGGTACGCATGGCCGCCCAGGCGGCAATCGACTCCCTCGAGGACGTCTCCGAATTCCTGGTCGACGCCGACCCGCCGCAACCTTTCTACGCCATCGCCTGATGGTCACAAGCCTTCCCCGCCTTTTCAGGGGAAGGTCTTTTTATTTGGCGCTGTTGCCCGTTTTTCGACCCTATGCCACCATCATTGTCCCATGCGGTTTCGTGTGGTATTTTTCCCGCATATGTCTACTGCTCCCAAGGCTGAAAAAATGGAGAAAATCGTCGGTTTGGCCAAGCGCCGCGGCTTCGTGTTTCCCGGTTCCGACATCTACGGCGGCTTGGCCAATTCTTGGGACTACGGTCCGCTGGGCACGGAGCTCAAGCGCAACATCATGGACGCCTGGTGGAAGCGGTTCGTCACCCAGCGCGGCGACATGGTCGGCATCGATGCCGCTACCATCATGAACCCCAAGGTGTGGGAGGCCTCGGGCCACCTGGCCGAGTTCACCGACCCGATGGTCGAGTGCAAGAAGTGCCACACCCGTTTCCGCTCCGACCAGATCGACGTCTCCAAGCCATGCGGCCACTGCGGCCAGAAGGACGGCTTCACCGAGCCGAAGAATTTCAACTTGATGTTCAAGACGTTCCTCGGCGCAACCGAAGAGGCCACCGCCGTCGCGTACCTGCGCGGCGAGCTGGCACAGGCGATGTTCGTGGACTTCAAGATGGTCCAGGAGACCTCGCGTAAGCGCATTCCGTTCGGCATCGCCCAGCAGGGCAAGTGCTATCGCAACGAAATCACGCCCGGTAATTTCATCTTCCGCACGCGCGAGTTCAACTTGATGGAGTTTGAGTACTTCGTACACCCCGATGAATGGCAAAAGCACTTTGAGTACTGGCTGAACGAGATGAAGGAGTGGCTGCGCTTCTGCGGCATCAAGGACGAAAACTTGGTATATCACGAGATTCCGGACGGGGAACGCGCCCATTACTCCAAGCGCACCGTCGACATCGAGTACCAGTACCCGTTCGGCCTGAAGGAGCTGTACGGCATCGCCTACCGCACCGACTACGACCTCAAGAAGCACCTCGAGGCTTCGGGTGCCGACCTTTCGTATCTCGACCCCGTGACCAACGAGCGCTACGTGCCGCACGTGGTCGAGCCCACCTTCGGCATCGACCGCACGCTGCTCATCGTCATGCTCGAGGCCTATCACGAGGAGGACGCGCCGACGGCCAACGAAGGCGAGACGGAAGCGCGCGTGGTGATGAAGTTCCCTCCGGCATTGGCGCCCTTCAAGGTGGCCGTGCTGCCGCTTTCCAAGAAGCCGGAACTTTCAAAGTACGCCGAACCGATCGTGGCGAACCTCCGCAGGCGCTGGGCCACCGACTACGACGAGACGCAATCGGTCGGCAAGCGCTACCGCCGCCAGGACGAAATCGGCACGCCGTACTGCGTGACCGTGGACTTCGACACCGACATCGACAAGAAGGTGACGGTCCGTGATCGCGACACCATGATGCAGGAGCGCATTCCCATCGACGAGCTCGAGGACTACCTGTCGCAGAAGCTGGGGTGCTGATAAAAAATCCGTGCATGGCAAAAACGACCCTTGTCTGAAGGGTCGTTTTTGCGCCATGTTCAGGAGGTTGTTCGGGCTTTCTTCAGGTAGCCTCGGACGGCCTGGGCCATCTTGGCGTAGCCGTCTCCTTTCAGGAGGGAGATGAAATTATCGTGGCCGCCGGTCTTGGCGTTGATGCCCGGGTCCAGAACCTTATATTCCTGCTGGAACTCCGCGAGCGGACGAAGCGTCTCCCCGTCGAAGGCGGCCTGCTCGAACGACTCCATGGCCGTGAGCGCGCTGCCTCCTTCCGAGAGCACCCAGTTTTCCACGCCGATGCCGCCGATGCCGCCATCCTCGAACTTCTTGTACGCGCCGGCTTCCTTGAGCAGCTTCTTGGCGAGGACGATGTTGGCGACCACGCGCTCGTGGGCCTCGTCGCCGAGATCGCGGCGTATCGCATCCAGCCGGTCGCTGACGGCATCATGCGACTCGTACTGCGCCACTTCGGACTTGTCGGCGAATCCGACGTCCACGTCCGCAGTTTCGCTGCCGAGCTTGGCACCGAGCAGGCGCAGCTGGTCGGGACGATGCCCCTCGTGCTTCTTTCCGCCGAGCCTGGCAACGAGCGACTCGTTCAGCGACGCGGCCTTGGCCATGTCGGCGGCGTTGAGCTTCACGATGAAGTCGAAATCGTAGGAACCCGGAACGTTGGTGCCGCGGCTCGAGGAGCCCGTGTCGTAGATTTCGGCGTTCGTCAGCAGCTCGTCGAATCCCGCGCTCGACTCGATGCCCTGCGCGGCGAGTTCGCCCAAAACGGCTCCTCGCAGCTCCGCGTTCATGCCCTGGACCGACGCTCTTTCCTTGCGTTTGGCTTCCATCACCTCGCGCAGCGCGTCCGCATGCGCGGGGGCATTCTCAAGCGATGATTCCTTCATGCGGAACGGCATTCCCTCGGTGCCTCCGAAGAAGCGCTGGCGGTAATCGTCGAATTTCTCGGGGGTGACGAGGATGTTTCCTTCTTGGTCGACCATCGGGACGTAATGGCCGTTGGCGACAACGTCCATGATGCGGCTGTCGAGCCGTTTCGGTTCCCGCATCAGCCTTTCGGTCACGCCGATGGCGTCGATTTCGGTTGAAGGAAGTCCGGTCCTCACGCCGAAATGGCGTTCGCCCACGACGCCGGTGGGAAACAGTTCAAGACGGGCCTCGCGCTTGCGTGCCTCCTTGTTGAGCGCGGCCGGATCATCCTTGGCGGACGTCTCCTGGAACTGGCCGCGATCGCGCACGACCATGAAGAGGTCGCCGTACTCGCCGACGGGAGAAGCCGCCAATGCCCCGGCGAGGCCGGCATCGGCGTCGCCTGGCAGGATGCGGGCGACGTCGGTGTCGAGGGGCGTCCGGTCGGAATCCGCGCTCGCCCCCAGGAACTCCTTCGCGACCGAACCGTTCTCGAGGATGTTGCGCAGGAAGCGGTCGTTGAAACCCTTGAGCAGGTCACCCGCCTTCACGTCGATGCGCCCCGAACCGCCAGCGACCCACTCCCGGTTGCGGCGATCCGCCTTTACGCCGGACGCATCCATCCTTTCGAGCGCGGATTCTATGGTTTCGAGTCCGAGCGGCTTGAGGTACATTTCGGCGACGCGGCCGCTCAACGACTGACCTTCCTTTGCCGAAAGGCTTTGACGCAAGTTTCCGTAGACGTCGGCGACGTCTTTCTTTCCGGAAGCCGGCTGATCGTCCCGGATCCGGCCGGCCAACGACGTTTCGTGCAGCCGTTTTATCTTTTCGACGGTCGATTCGAAACTTTTGCGTTCGTCCTCCGAAAGCGAGTCCAGCCCCTCGGCATCCACCTTGTCCATCAGCCCCTGACCGTCCCGAAGCGTCTCCATGTACCCGCGCAACGACGGATTGCCCGAATCCAGGTGAATGCTGACCAAGTCCTTGTAGATGGTGAGCATGCGACCGCGGTGGCTTTCGGCGCGGAGCGTGGGACTGCAGTGCTCGGCCGAGGTCAGGGCGTCGAGTTTTTCCTTCGGATAGAGGACCTCGAATACCTTGTTGACCTTGCCGACAAGCGGCAGCTGGTTGCGCTCAAAAATCCCTTCGACTTGGGTGAAGGCGGCTTCCGGGTCTTCCGCCGAGCGCAGCGTGCCGAGCAGTTCGCGGGAAAGGCGGCGCAACGAGGCTGACGGCGAGGTGGCGATACGCTCCGCCGCGTTCACGAGCTTGGTGAGCCTCGGTCCAGCCTCGGCCGACTCTGCCAGGCGTTTCAGCGCCCCGAGCAGGTCCGGATTCGTCAGATCCCCGCCGGCCATGCCGGCATCGACCATCTTCCACACGTCGTCCTCGGCGAACTGCAGGTCGCGCTCCGAGACTATGCGCTCAATCTGCTCCACGGTATTCCGGTGCATCCCGCCCGCTTCGAGGGATTTGGCGATGGCCGTTTTTGCCTGCGCTTCGGACACCTCAATGGCGCCGTTCGCGATGTTGAAAAGCAGCAGCTTCGGCTGCCGGTCGATGACCGTGTCTATGGCTTCCGGCGTGAGCGCGCCGATTCTCTGCAGCTGTTCGATTTTCTTGTCGTAGAGCTGGTTTTTGTCCGCCATGGAGAGCAGCAGTTCTGTCCGCTGACCGGCATCGAGGGTGATGCCGCCTTGGTCCGCCGCAGTGAGCACGGCATCCGGTTGCATGAGCATCACTTTATCCACGACGTCGGGCGTGAAGCTCTGCGCCAGCTCGGGCATCTTCTTCAGGAGGAACGCGTCTTTTTCGAGGCGGAGCTCTCCCTTCTTGGCCATCGAAAGGAGCATGTTCTTTCGCTGTCCTTCGGACAGGACGTTGCGCCAACCGTCGGCTTGGCGCACGACGGCGTAGGGGTCACGCGCGATGGTTGCGTCGATCATTTGCGTCCGCTCCTTTTCCGGCATGGCGGCGATCTCTGCCGGGAAGGCTTCTGCGTGCTCGACGACGTTTTCCGGCTTGTTCGCCCTGTAAGCGTCAAACAGGGCCCGGCGCGCTTCGGGGCTCATGTCTTTGTCCTTGGGCAAGTCGTTCCCGCTTAGCGACAGCTCTGCCAGGACCGACCGTTTTGACTCCGGCAGTCGCGCGATCGCTTCCGTCAGCTGCAATCGTTCTTCCGGGGTCCATCCCTGGCTGCTGTATTGGCCGGTTGCCTGCACGAGCAGCGCGTCGGGAGCGCGCTGACCGAGGGCGTCGATTGCCGCCTGTTTTTTCTGTTGCCAGTCATCGCCTGGCGCGTCGTTCAGGGCCTTGTCGACCAAATCCCATGCCACGCCCCGATCGCCGGGAGCGCCGTCGTCCAAGCTCCTGAAGAGCGCCACGCCGTCGGCGCCGGAGGCGAGGGCTTCCCTGAAGCTGGCACGCACCTTTTCGGCAAGACGTTCCGTGCTCGCGCGGGGACCGTCCACTCCGATCTCGCGGGTGCGGCGTTCGAACCGCAGCATTCGGTTGGCGGCGGCGATGGGATCGCTTTCGGCCTGCGTCTCGATTCGTCTCGATTCCGCCATGACGTATTGCCGGTTGAAGCTCTGCCGTTTTTCGAGCAGGGACGCTTCGTCCATGCTTTCTTCCCCGAGCGCGTTCTGGTATGCGGCCAGGGCGCGGTCCGGGTCGTCGCTGGCGAGTTCTTCGGCGGCGCCGTTCATGAATTCCTTTCGCAGCTCGTCGACCCGTATGCTTTGCAGGGCGTCGGGCGACGACAAGAACGCGGCAGGGTCGGTCCTGTAGGCTTCCTGCAGCGAGGCTAGGGCGGCACGCACGCGCTCCTGCGCCTCCGGGCTGGCTTGGCTGAAGGCGGTCTCGTCGAGCGCGCCGTCAGGGCCGACGAAGGCGGATACTGCTTCGTCGAGATCCCCTGCAAGGCGCGAAAAGTCACGCCCTTTCTCGGGCGCCGTTTCCGTCGTTTCGAGCTCTTGTTTCAAGGCTTCCTCGGCCTCCTTTGCTTCGGTGACGATGCTGTCGAGTGCCGCGCTCGTTTCGGGATCGACATTCGCCTCGAATTGGGCCGCGACGCGCGACGTCATTTTCTCGCCCGTCTCCTGGAGTTGATGCACCGCGTCATCCGCGCGTTCGACGATTTGCGCGGGATCTTCGGGAAGGGACGGTTCGGTTTCCCCGGCCCGCTCCGTGTCGCCTTCGGGATGCCTCTCGCGCTCCGGGAGCGGTTGCCCTTCTCTTGCAGCTGCCATACTCAATTTTTGAGGTCATTGCGTAATTTCTCTACCTGCTCATCGTCCTTTTTCTTTGAAAAACGCTTCACTATTTCCGCCTGCTTCGCGCGCAAAGACCGCATCTTCTCGGAAAACTTCAGCCATGCGGCCCGTATGCGTTGCTGATCCATAGGCGAGACCTTCCGTCGGCGCCGAGACAAGACGCCTGTGCAGGAGCATTTTCACACGACGGTGACCGTTTCGCAAGCCTTGCGTCGCGTCTTGCGAAGGCTTGCTTTCTTGCCGCTTTTCAAGGAAATTACCACGGCAATCGGCTGCGCGCCTCTTGTTCAATAAATCACGCCATTTTGCTAAGATTGGCTGACCATGATTCATCACCAGCAGCTCACTCTCTCCAACGGCACGCGCGTCGTGCTGGTTCCGCACCGCGAGACGGAGGCCGCCACCTTGATGGCCCTGTACGCCGTCGGTTCGCGCCACGAGTCGGCCGCTTTGAGCGGTGCGGCGCACTTCATCGAGCACATGATGTTCAAGGGGACCCAGCGGCGCCCCAGCACCATGGCGATTTCGCGCGACCTCGACGCGGTCGGCGCGGACTACAACGCCTTCACCTACAAGGATTTCACCGGCTACTTCATCCGCCTGCAGGCCGACAAGCTCGGGCTGGCCGTGGACATGCTCCACGACATGCTCTACCACTCGCGTTTTCGCGAGAGCGACGTGGAGCCGGAGCGCAAAGTCATCTTCGAGGAGCTGCGCATGTACGACGACAACCCGATGATGGTGGTCGAGGAGCGGATGGAAGAAGAGCTGTACAAAGGCTCCAGCCTCGGACGCCGCACCGGCGGCACGGTCGAGACCATGACCGGCATCAGCCGCGACGACTTGGTAGCATTCCGCGACAAGCACTACATTCCGGGCAAGACGGTACTTTCGCTCGCCGGGCGCTTCGATCACGATGAAGCGGTGGCGATGCTGGAAAAGACGTTTGGAAAGGTGGCAAAGAAGAAACTGCCTGCGCCGTTCGCGCCGTTCTCGGCCGCAAAGGCAGGCAAAGGTCCGCGCGTGCGAGCGGAGTTCAAGGAGAGCGAGCAGGCGCAGCTTGCGATGGGCTGGCCGGCGTATGCCTACGGCGATCCTCGGCTGGCGGCGCTCAAGATCATGTGCATCATCCTGGGCGGCACCATGAGCTCGCGCCTGTTCATGCAGGTGCGCGAGAAGCGGGGACTGGCCTACTCGGTCGGCGCGTCCTCGAACCCGTATCAGGACGTCGGCAACGTCACCGTCCATGCGGGATTGGCAAAGGGCCGCTTCGACGCCGCGCTCAAGGTCATCATCGCCGAGCTGGCGAAGATGAAAGACAAGGACGTGACCGCCGAAGAGCTGAAGCGCGCCAAGGAATATTTCAAAGGGAAGATGGTGCTCGGTCTGGAAGACTCCAGCCGTCTCGCCGACTGGTACGCGCGCCAGCAGTTGTTGAGCGGAACCGTCGAGACTCCGGACGAGCGCGTGGCAAAAATGTTCGCCGTCACCAAGGCCGACGTGCGCAAGGCCGCCAACGACGTCTTCCGTCGTTCCACCGCCGCAGTAGCGGTCATCGGTCCGTTCAAGGATCCGGCGCCGATCGCCAAGCACTTGCAGCGCCTCTAAAGGGGCGGATTTCACTAAACGATGGGGGCAGACCCCGACGCCACAACGCTATGAAGTACCTCGTCGGCAACTGGAAAATGCAGCTCAACGAAAAGGAGTCCGAAGCGCTGGCCGCAGAAGTGGTTCGGCTGTGGGCGGCGCAGGGGGCCACCAAGCCAGGCGTCACCGTCGTGCTTTGCCCCTCGCACATGGCGCTGGAAGAAGCGGCCAAGGTCACGCGCGGCACGCCCGTGGCGCTCGGAGCGCAGGACGCCTTTTGGGAGGACAAGGGCGCCTTCACCGGCGAGATTTCGCCGAAGACGCTCAAGGAGCTCGGCTGCGAATTCAGCATCGTCGGTCATTCGGAACGTCGCCAGTATCTGGGCGAGACGGACGAGATGGTCAACAAGAAGGCGCTGGCGCTTCTCCGCAACGGCCTGACGCCGATCATCTGCGTGGGCGAGACGCTCGACGAGCGCAACGCCGGCCGCCGCGACGCGGTGGTCATCTCGCAGGTGCGCGCGGCATTGGCCGGCGTGCAGCTGGTCGGCACGCAGCGCGTCATCATCGCCTACGAGCCGCGCTGGGTCATCGGCAGCGGCAAGGCCGTTTCGCCGGAGGACGCCGCGGAAATGCATCACCTCATCATCGGTTCGCTCCAGGAGCTGTTCACCCCCGAAGTCGTTGACCGCCAGTTCTCGGTCATCTACGGCGGAGCCGCCGATTCCAAGAACCTCGCCGGCTTCTTGGCGATGGACGTCATTCACGGGGCTCTCGTGGGCGGCGCTTCGCTCAAGCCGCAGGAATTCGCGTCGATGGCCGAAATCGCGGCTGACGCAAAATAACGCGCCTATGTGGATCGACGTTCTCATCGCCATCGTCGTTCTCGGTTGCCTCGGGGGCATCGGGTCCATCGTGATGCGGAAGTTTCCGCAACTGACGCTCATCGACACCGAGGCGTTGCCGTTGGAACGCGACGCCAAGCGCAAGAAGGAAATCATCCGCCGCCGCGTCGACCACATGACGGGCAGCTTCGGGCGCAAGCTCGCGGCATTCCTGGTCCGCCAGTTCGAGCGCGCGCAGGAGCGCTTCCGTTCCGCCTACCGTCAGCTGCTCATTTTGGAGCGGCAGTACCGCATGGAGAAGCCGACCACGCCCGAGGGCCTCGCCAACAAGATCATCCAGCTGCTGGACCAGGCCAACGCCGCCCGTCAGGACGGCGACTTCGGCGCGGCCGAGAAGCGCTACATCGAAGTGCTGTCCATAGATCGCCGCAAGCACGAGGCGTATTGGGGACTCGGCGAGCTGTACTTGGAAGCCAAACGCTACGAGGAGTCCAAGGAGACCTTTGCCTATCTGGTCCGCATGATCCGCAAGGAGTCGCGCTGCGCCCATTTGGAGACCGGCGCCGTCACCGAGAAGCCTTGCGAAGCCAGCCCTACGGCCCACTCCGACATCGCCACGGGCTGGTTCAACGCCGGTTTGGCCGCCGAGGCCGGGGGTGACGTCGTTTTCGCCCGCCAAGCCTTTGAGCGCGCAGTCGTCTTCGGCCCCGCAAACCCCCGCTACCTTGATTTGTTGCTGGACGCGTGTATACTGGGAGGCGACAAATCGAGGGCTGCAGAGGTGTTCGCCCAGCTGCAGGCCGCCAATCCCGACAACGGCAAGCTCGAGGCGTTCGCCCAGCGCATCGCGGAACTGCCCGATCCGCAGCGCAAAAAGGGAAAGGTGCGATTCGTCATGGCCGCCCGCGAGGAAGGTGGGGACAAGTAAAAGCAGGCAGGGGAGTTGATACTTTTAAGGACATATCGTAGACTTTCCCCACATCCGAAACCAGACCATCAGGCCGACGTAGCTCAGCTGGTAGAGCATTTCCATGGTAAGGAAAAGGTCACCGGTTCAATCCCGGTCGTCGGCTCCACTCGATTTTCTTTCGGAACGGCAGCACAATGCGGCCGGTTCGGAAGGCAGCCGAGTGGCTACAAGTTTGCAGAGGCGGTGTCTTTGCGCAAAATAACCCTTTTATTGATGAATGATGGGGATTTGCGAGAAAGAGAACTTCTGACGATGTGTGCCCTGGCCTTATATTGGGGTGAGGGCGCAAAAAGCATTCGTGCTCGCGTTGTCGATATTGCCAACAGCGAACCTGCGGTCATCAAGATTTTCCTTCGTTATCTTCGCGAAGTCGTGAAGGTGAATGAGGAGAGGCTGCGAGTCTATCTTTATTGCTTCGACGATCAGGACGTAAATGCGCTTATGGACTTTTGGTCCGATCAACTGCGTATTCCACGTTCACAATTCGTTAAGCCGTATATTCGCGCAGGAGGTTCGGAAAGGACGCGCAAGATGGCTTTTGGCGTCGCTCATGTACGTTATAACGACAAGCGACTGCTAGAGGACATTTTGAAGCAGATAGAAGAGCTGAAAAACATGGGTAGGTACCGAAGCGGTCAACCGGGAGTGACTGTAAATCACTTGGCTATGCCTTCCTAGGTTCGAATCCTAGCCTACCCACCACCCAACTTTTCACCTCGGGCCACCTTAGCTCAGCTGGTAGAGCACCTGTTTTGTAAACAGAAGGTCCCGGGTTCGATCCCCGGAGGTGGCTCCACCCATCTGATGAGGGGCGGCTCTGGACAGATTTCCGCAGATAAGATAGGCTCCTCCCATTGAGTGAACCAACCCCTGTATGTCACAAGACAACCTCGTAAAACTGGAGTGCACGACCTGCCACCGGGTCAACTACTACTCCCACAAGAACAAGAAGAAGCTCAAGGCTCGCCTCGAGATCAAGAAGTTCTGTGAGTGGTGCGACAAGCACGGCGGTCACAAGGAGACCAAGTAAGCTTGGTCCGCCTGGTCCGCAAAGAAGTCAGCCTTCACAAGGGGCTGATTTTTTGCTATACTTAGGCGCATATGGGTCCATTTGGTGGAGAAGGTCGCGGCGGGTACGTGCCTCCCGAACATATGACGGAGCCCCAACCGCAGCCCGAAAAACATGACGGTCCTGCCCCGTCCGTTCCCGAGAACGAGATGCAGTTTACGTTCTCCGCTTCCGGCGGCCCCGGCGGCCAGAACGTGAACAAGGTGGCATCCAAGGCGACCCTGCGTTGGAACGTCGGCGCTTCGGGAGCCTATTCCGAAGAGCAAAAGCAGCTCATACGCGAGTATGCCGGCAGCTACCTCAACAAAGCCGACGAGATCATCATCCAGTCCAACGAACAGCGTTCCCAGCATCAAAACCGCGACAGCGCGGCCGAGCGTCTGCAAAACCTGGTGGCACAGGCGCTGATCCCCAAGAAGGAACGCAAGGAAACCAAGCCCAGCTGGGGCGCAAAACAAAAACGCCTCGACGAGAAGCGCATGGAAAGCAACAAGAAGAAGGAAAGGCGCCGCGGCGGGGATGACTTTTAAACGGCTGGACAAGCCCCAAAAGGCGCGTTATTATCGTCCCACGAAGCTGATCTCATAGGGGATTGGTGAAATGGTATCACAAGGGTCTCCAAAACCCTTGTCGTAGGTTCGATTCCTACATCCCCTGCCAAGAGCTGATTTGGTGCCAAAGACCGGATACCCTGGCGCAATTGCGCGGTGGTGCCGGTGACTGGATCCCTGCCGCTCCCACCAAGTCGGCTGCTGAAAAATCGCCACGTTGAGTGGTGATTTTTCGTTTTTGGAGGGTTCGATTCCTGTATCCCTTCTTGCGTGCTCGTTTTGCCTGTCGTGAGCTACGCGCGTGCTACGCACATTGACAAACGACCGAAATTACGCTACATTTAGGCATCGTACACGTTGTCATGCATTGATAAGCAGGGCGCAGCGAAGGCCGTTCCGGTAACGGAACTGCCTTCGCTGCGACCATGCTGGTCAACGCCCCGCCTCGGGGTACGAGGATGCGCCGCAGAATGCGGCCTCGGTCCTCGCAGGACCGGGAACAGTGCCGGCTATCAGCCGGGGAGAATCGACATGGCAAAGTACGGGCATCGTCCATTGAACTGGTTTGAGGCGATCGTGAACAAGCTCGGCGGCGAGGAGGCGGCAGAACGTTTCCTCCGCGGCGAGCTGGCGGTCTCCGAGTCGCAACGCAAGTGGCGCGAAGAGGACGGGGTGATTTACCTCTCGGTCACCTCCGACGGCACCACCGGCCCGCAGTGGATCGAGCGTCTCGAAGCCGCCGGCAACCGCGTGAGCGATTACGCCAAACGGCTGCTTCGCTCCAAGGACTTCGCGCCGACGAGCGGCGTGAAGTACGAGATCGCCGTCCTGAAGGGCTTGCTCTTCGATGAGGATGTTCGCATCACTGCGAACATCCGCGCGGAAGCCGAGAAGCGCGGCCTCGCCAAGCCGAACGCGGAAGTCGCCTGCCTCATCCGCGCGAACTTCACGGACAAGGAGATCGAGGCGATGGGTCTCTGGTGGATCGTGGTGATGCACGAACCTATCAAGGATTCTGACGGTGATCCGGGCCTCCTGAGCGTGGGCCGCGGCGTTGGCGGTCGTTGGCTCGGTGCCTATTGGGTCGAGCCTGGCGGCAGGTGGAGTCGCGAGCGCGGGTTCGCGTTCGTCGGGCCGCAAGTCAGCGCTTAGTGCCTTGATGCGTTGATCTTCTTGGAAACTTAGCCCTTAGCCCGTCTCTCACATGCGTGGGAGGCGGGTTTTTCATTTTGGCAAGTTCGATTCCCGTTACCGTTTCGTCCGCAGTTTAGGCGTCGGTCATATTGACAAAATGGCATTTTTATGCAATAAATAAGGGTCAATAAGGGCCAAGAAGCATGAATCCCCGAATTCGCCCCAACGGGAAGCTGCCGGAAATCGGCCTCTTCCCGTCGCGGTGAACGTCGCTTATGGTGAGCGTCCGATCCTCGGCAAGCCGATGTGTCCCATAGTGGGATGAGTCGGCAAGGAGACAGCATGGCAAGCGAACAGTTCAAGTTGGGAGTAGGCGCGGCGCACGAGTTCGAGATCGCCTTCCGCAAGGCCGGAGGAACGAACTCGGACTTCACTCGCATGACCCAGAATGAGGAGAGGCTTCGACAGATCCTCGCCATCGTCAGGGGTGCGGTCAAGATCGAGATCGTCGGTCGCCTTATCGACTGCGACGCGGACCCCTTCGTCCCCGAGGGGTGGTCGGTCGAGGAGCACCGCAAGGGCGGGCTCATCGACCTCGCAACGATGAAACTGTCACTTTTCCTCGCGGAGCAGCAGAAGAAGGGCAGTATCGGCTAGTCCGCGACCACCCTGCGGAGGTCGCGGGCGCCGATACTGAACGCCAACGTTCTGGATTACCTGGTCGCCAATTCCGAGCTCATTCCGAACGAGTGGAAGGGCAAGGACGTGTTCTTCTGGCGCACCATCTACCGCGACCGCGACGGCAGCCTGTTCGTCCGCTGCCTCCTCTGGCTCGGCGACGGCTGGGGATGGGACTGGAACGACGTCTGGCTCGACGACGGCTGGGGCCCGTTCCGCCCGGCCGCGTGCGGGAAAGCTAGCGCTTAGCGCTTGGTGCGCTCTGCACTCTTAGACCCTTAGAACTGTGTCCTCGGACAAGCTTTCGCCCCGCGCATGCCATTGGCAGCGCGGGGCGTTTTCGTATCATCGGCGCAATGGAAAAAATCAGAGATTTGTTCTAAACACGGATGCTCCTGCCATAAAATCCGAAATAAAATAGCCGCCCAACGCATGAAGCGCAGGGCGGCCGTGGTCAGTTGATCAAGAGATTCACACGCCGCGCGACTACGGAGATGCCCCCATAGTAGCCGTTGTGCTCGTTGTGAGTGCAGACCGTGAACGTACCGTTGCTCGTCATGACAACGAGGAACTGCACTTCATGGACGTGATCGGAGTCATCGTCCGCGCCTGAAGGCGCGTCTCGGACCTCGATCCCGTGCAGCACGCCGCCGACCGCCTCGGAGAGGTCGTCGTCGGTGTGCATGTAGCGGCACTCGCAACAAAGCCGCATGTCGTCGGCAAGGCAAAGCGCCATCCCGTCCGAAAACCGGATGGTCAGCTCGCCGTCCAACTTAATGCAGGAGATCGTCTTGCCAATGAACTCACGGACTACGTTTTCCATGTTCTTCTCCACTCGGGTGAGGTGCGTTTACTAACGCGGCTCCCGGGCGGTCAGGTGCATGAAACACGCAGACATATATGCTTATCAGATTTTACGCGGTTTGTCAATGTTCGAAGGATGCTTTTACAAGCATTTCTCAACAAAAAACCGCCGACCCTAGTCGGCGGTCCGAAAGTTCCCTTCTACTCAAGTCCCTCGCGGACCGACTTTCCACACCAAGGCCAAGTAATCCCGTACCCGCAGCAACCGTCCTTCGCCGCGATCACGCGCCTGCGTCCAATGGATCGCCGGCACCAGATGATGCTCGGCGTGCAAGTTCCTTTTGATGAGCAGGAACTCGATCGGCGCGGGGAAGGCCAAGTTCCAGGAGCGTGCGTACTGCTCGTCGAGGGAGACGATGCGGCGTAGTCCTTGGTCCGCGATCTCTTCGGTGCGGTAGTGCTCGCTTTGGGCGAACAGCACGTCGATGGGCAGGAGCAGGAACATCGGCAGGTACCAGGCCACGAAGACCTGGACCGGCAGCAAGTACCAGCTCGTTCCAGCAACGAAGCCGATCGCCACGATGGCAATCGGCACCGCCCAGCGAACGGCACGCACGAACGGCTTGTCGCCGCCGAAAGATGCCAGCGCCACGGCGGAGTAGGCGAGAATGCCGCGGATGCGTCCGAGCTTCTGCCGCGCCGATAGCTCCGGCCAACCAGCCACCATTTCCAGGTACGCCGGCGCTTTGTAGAACGGGCGTTCCGGGTCGTTGACGGTGTTGGCGAAGCGGTGGTGGTCGAGGTGGAAGGTGCGGTAGGTGTCGAAGTCGATGCTTAACAGGGCGGCGGCGATCTTGCCGAGAGACCTGTTCCAGCCGCGGCTTCGGGCGAAGAGGTTGGCGTGCACCGTCTGGTGCACGAACTCGCTCAACCCCGAGAGGTGGCCGACGAACAGCGGCAGCAGCAGCAACGCCCACCAGGTGTTCCATAGCGCGATGAGCAGGCCCCACGATGCGGTGAAGGACGTGACCCAGAGGGCGTCGGCCAGCGCGAATCTTGCCTTGCCGGTCTTTGCGGACGCCGGCGTCTTTTTGTCATTCATTCTGACCGGTCCTTTCTTGCGGGAGAGGTCGCGCGCAACATAGCAGTTTTTGCATCGAAAGTCAAAGGGTCGTGAATGCGGTTTGGCCACCCTGCCCTCGATGCTGTACACTAGCGGGCAGAGAGGTATTCCTAACCTAAGCGACTATGGAACTCAACTACGGTGCCATCATGTTGGCGTCAGTCATCCAGTTCGTCATCGGCGGCATTTGGTACATGCCGATGTTCGGCGACACGTGGGGCAAGATCCACGGCTTCGACCGGAAGTCCAAGGAGGCGCAGGCGGCGATGAAGAAGGGAATGGCGCCCTTGTTGGGCGTGCAGTTCTTGGTAACCATCGTTACCACCTCCATCTTGGCGCTGTTCATGCAGGCGCTGCCGCACGATTGGAACGCTTACGGCATGGCCGGCTTCTTCTGGCTTGGCTTCGTCCTGCCGACGCAGATCAGCGCGGTCATTTTTGGCGGCACCGATCCCAAGTGGGTCCGCACCAAGATCAGCATCGCGGCCGGCGGTTCGCTCGTCAGCCTGGAGGCAGCGGCTGCCGTGCTCGCTTATCTGAAGTAACACGGATAGCAGGGAAAAGGGCGCCGGCATCGTGCTGGCGCCCTTTTTTGGCTCCTTTCGGAAATATTCCAGTCCGGTATACTCCCGGACATGTCAGTCAACCTGCATGAGTCGTGGAAAAAGCGCCTTGCCGCCGAATTCGAGAAGCCGTACTTCGCGGCTTTGAGCGCTTTCGTGCGCGAGCAATACACGACCAAGGGCAAACGGATTTACCCTGCACCCAAGAACATTTTTGCCGCGCTCGACGCGGTGCCCTTCGACGACGTGCGCGTCGTCATTTTGGGCCAGGATCCGTATCACGGTCCGGGCCAGGCACACGGCCTGTCGTTTTCCGTTCCTGATGGCGTGCAGATTCCGCCGAGCTTGCAGAACATCTACAAGGAAATCCGCAGCGACCTGGGCATTGAGCCGCCGCGCAACGGTAACCTCTCCGGCTGGGCGGCGCAGGGCGTGCTGCTGCTGAACGCCATGCTGACGGTCGAGGCGGGCCGTGCGGGCTCGCACCAGGGCAAGGGTTGGGAGGAATTCACGGACGCCGTCATCCGGGCGATTAACGACGGGCGCGAGGGGGTTGTGTTCATGCTGTGGGGGTCTTACGCGCAAAAGAAGGGCGCGCACATCGACCGGAAGCGTCATTTGGTGCTGACTGCGCCGCATCCCAGCCCGCTTTCGGCCTACGCGGGTTTTTTCGGCTGCAAGCACTTCAGCAAGGCCAACGCGTACTTGCGCCAACGCGGTCAGCAGGAAATCGATTGGGGGAGAGAAGCCTGACGCGTCAAGCACGGCCACGGAATGAAAAAACCTCCCCAAGCGGGGAGGTTTCGTTTTTGAGATCGTCACTGCAGCGTGACGTACAGCGGGTTGGTCCAAGCCCACTTGCGGTTGGGGCAGCGGACACGGGCGCGGACGTACCGTTCGGCTCCGGTCGCTTTGTAGCGGGACTCCGTCACTCCGCGCTCCGTCAGCGCGACTTCGCCGTCCTTGATGACGTAGTCGACGTCGCAGCTCTTGGGCAGCGTCACGATGACCTGCGGTCCGTCGACGGAGACGGAGCTGACCAGTGCGCCGCTGCTGGCGTAGAAGTTGCCGGCCTTGAGGTTGGCCATGATGTCCTCGCGCGTCTGGCGGTCCGCGAAGACGTTGACCGAAGCCGTCATGCAGTACGCCGAGCGCACGTCGTGGCAGTCGTCGACGGCCGTAAGGAAGGTGCGTTTGCCATGCGAGAGCAGGTAGTCGATGCGCGGTTCGGCGTTGTTGTTGGAGTCGTCGTCGCTGGCGTTCCAGACTTCGACGGCGTCGTAGTCGTGCACCTTGAGCAGCTCCAGGTCGGACCAGCAGGGGTCCTTGGGATAGCTGCCCGGCCAATCCGGGTGGTTGATCTGCACGAACCCGTCCTCGCTGCGCGACCGGTCGATGACTTCCTGCGGCCTGGCCTCGCCGACGGCGAAGGTCTTGGCGCCGATGCGGTTCTCGTGATGGCAGCGCAGGCGATCGTCGCCGCTCTGCCAGTTGTTCTCGACGCTCTGGATGAAGACGATGCCCGGCACGCCGGGGTCGGCGGTGATCCAGTTGTGGTCGGTGATGCCGATGAAGCCGTAGCCCGCCTTCTTGTAGGCGGCCACCACCTGGGCTGGCGGCTGGGTGCCGTCGGAATTGGTGGTGTGGGCGTGCAGCTGGCCGCGGTACATGTCGGCCTTGGGCCGGTACGGCGACTCGATCACGGCCTTGAGAGGGCCGCGCGGCTGCGCCGGAGGCGGAACCGTCGCTTGCTGCGCCGGGACCGGCGCAGTCTCGGGCTTGGTCGTTTCCTTATGCGCGCGGGCGGCGAGCAGCGCCAACGCACTCAAGATGGCCACGAACAGCGCGAGGAACGCGAGGCCCCTCATTTGATTTTGATTCACCGTACTTGCTCCTTCGGCGTACTGCCGAATTGGGGGAAAGGGCGATCCGTGCCGTGGCACGGGACGCGGGCATTCCAACAGAAATCGGCGCTTCGGTCAATCATGGCATGGAAACAAAAAGCGGCCATGCTGGCCGCGAAGGAACGTCAGGCGTTCGGGTCGGTGGTGCTGTCGAAAAGCTTCGTCGCTGATGCTTCTATGAAGCCTTCGAACAGTATGCCGCCGGGCATCGGGTATCGTTTGGCGAACTCGTAGTAGCACGCCGGAATGTCGCGCGCGCCGTCCGAGAAGCGGACGGGCACCGGTGCCGCCAACGTCGAGGATTGCTCCAGCAGCTGCGCGGGCGAACCTTTGACCTCGCCGCCCGACGAGTTCAGCGCGTGGCCGTTGGCCTTGAGGAAACGGTTGAGCGCGAAGATGTCCTGCATCTGCGGAAGGCGATGCACTGCCACCGTGAAGTGGTTGGCACGGTAGCCGAATGCGGCGACCCAGGCGGCGTATTCCGACTCAAGCCGCAGCCGTTCGTAAGTGCCGTGCGTGACAGCGGGCCACGGCGTCCCGGACCACAGGAACTCCTGCCGCTGCACCAGGTTCGCAGGGAAGCTGTCGATCAGCTGCCGGACGGCGTACTGGAAGCCGGTGGAGAACGCGTCCGTTCGCAGCTGGCTGATGAACACCTTCGGCAGGGCCGCGTACGGCGGGTCGAGGTGGATGGCGACTGCCCGCTTTTCGGGCAGGTCGTAGTCGCCGCCGTGCCTGTAGCCGAGGCGAATGAAGTGGTAGGCGATCAGTTCCATGCGCACTTCCGGCAAATCGAAGGTGCGGAAGGCGACATGATCGTTGGGCACCTCGCCGCAGGCGCGCAGCAAGAGGTCATGGACCTCGCGGGCGCGGGGGTTCAGGTCGGCGTAGTCCGCCCAAAGGCGCTCGAGAAGCAGTTCGATGGCATGCATCATGACGTCTCCGTGTCTGAAAAAGGGCGACTCCTGGATGCAACGTAAGGCAAGACGGGCGATTTTGCAACATTCCGCGGGCGCGGTGCGGCCGCATTGCCAAATGACTGCCGAGCAGCTATATTTAGGTTTCCGAACTATCTCCACTATGGCCGAAAAGAATCCGACTGCGACCGCACCGCACGAAGCAGCGCCGAAGCCGAAAGGCCGAGGCCTTTTTTCGCTGCTCAAGCCGTATCGCGGCACGGTCGCGTTGCTGGTGTGCCTGACCGTCGCCGCCAACGGGCTCGGCCTGGCGCTGCCCAAGATCGTCGCGGCGGCCATCGACGATTACGGCCGCGGCGGCGGCGTCGAGCCGAAGGTGGCCGCGTTTCTGGTCATCGCCGTCCTGGTCTTCGCGCTGACCTACCTGCAGAACGTGGTGCAGACCTACGCGTCCGAACGGGTGGCGCTCGACCTTCGCCGGCAGCTGGCCGCCAAGATTTCCGAGCACGAGTACGCCTACATTCAGAAGGTCACGCCCGCCAAGCTGCTCACCAACCTCACCTCCGACGTCGACGCGGTCAAGTCGTTCGTGGCCCAGGCCATCGCCTCGATCATCTCGTCGCTGTTCCTGATCTTCGGCGCCAGCGCGCTGCTGCTCTACACCAATTGGAAGCTGGCAGTGCCGGTGCTGGCCGCGGTGCCGTTCATTGCCGCGCTCTTTTCGGTGGTGCTCGGCAAGGTCCGCAAGCTGTTCCGCAAAGTGCAGGAGGCCATCGACTGGCTGAACCGCGTCATCAACGAGAGCGTCTTCGGCGCCGCGCTGGTGCGCCTGCAGAACTCGCAGCAGTTCGAGTTCCAGAAGTTCCTGGACGCCAACGCCCGGGCGCGCGACATCGGCATGGGCATTTTGCGCCTGTTCGCCACGCTGATTCCCGTCGTCACGCTTGCTTCCAACTTGGCTTCGCTGGCGATTTTGCTGCTCGGCGGCCACTTCGTCATCGGCGGTTCGATGTCGCTGGGCGACTTCACCGCCTTCAACAGCTACCTGGCCATCCTCATCTTCCCGATATTCGTCATCGGCTTCATGAGCAACATCATCGCCCAGGCGCAGGCGTCGTACGGGCGCGTGGCCGAGGTGCTGCACAGCGAGGTCACCAAGGTGACCGGCGCGGCGCAGGCAGCCGCCGGCGGCGACCTGGCCCTCAAGAACGTCACCGTCATCTTCGGCAATCGCAGCGCCCTCAAGGACGTCTCGATGACCGTGAAGGCCGGCACCCGTACGGCCATCATCGGTCCGACCGCTGCGGGCAAGACCCAGCTGCTGTACCTGCTCACCGGCCTGCTCGCGCCCACTTCCGGCACCGTCGAATACGGCGGCAGGAACGTCACCGACTACGACCCCGTCAGCCTGCACAGGCAGATCGGTTTCGTCTTTCAGGACAGCATCATCTTCAACCTGACGGTGCGCGAGAACATCGCCTTCAGCGCCGCCGTGAGCGACGCCGACCTGGCCAAGGCCGTCGCCACCGCCGAACTGACCGACTTCATCGAGACGCTGCCGCAGAAGCTGGACACGGTGGTGTCCGAGAGGGGAACCAGCTTGTCCGGCGGGCAGAAGCAGCGCATCATGCTGGCGCGCGCCCTGGCGCTGAACCCCAGCGTGCTGCTGCTCGACGACTTCACCGCCCGCGTCGACACGCGTACCGAAAAGAAGATACTGGAGAACGTCCGTCGCAATTACCCGGGCATCACTTTGCTTTCCGTCACCCAGAAGGTCGCCACCATCGAGGATTACGACCAGATCGTGGTGCTGATGGAGGGCGACCTGCTGGCCGCCGGCACCCACGAGCAGCTGATGAAGACCTCGCACGACTACGTGCTGATTCACGACTCGCAGCGCAGCACCAACGCCTATGAACTACACGTTGAGTAAGCCTTCCGGGCCGGCCGCACCCTCGTCGGGCTGGTCCGCGTTCAAGCGCTTGCTTCCGCTCCTCAAGGGCGAGAAGCGCGATTTGGCGTTGGCTGCGGCGACGGTGCTGATCGGCGCCGGCGGCACTTTGGCCGCGCCGTACATCATCGGCCGCACCGTCGACGGCGCCATCCGCGACAGGAACTTCAACGGCGTACTGCTGTCTGCGGTGCTGCTGCTCGCCATCTACCTGGTGACCATGGTGGCCAACTACGTCCAGACCATCTGCATGGGCAAGGTCGGCCGTCATCTCCTGTTCAGCCTGCGCAACCTGCTGTTCAGCAAGCTCCAGGAGCTGCCGGTGGCCTTCTTCAACCAGAACAAGTCCGGCGACCTGATTTCGCGCATCAACAACGACACCGAAAAGCTGAACCAGTTCTTCGCGCAGAGCATCGTGCAGTTCACCCGCAGCTTCTTCATGATGCTGGGCACGGGCGTGTTCCTGCTGGCGCTCAATCCCAGGCTGGGCGCGGCGGCATTAGCTCCGGCGCTGGGCGTGCTGCTGCTCACGCAGGCGCTTTCACCGTGGGTGAAGAGCAAGAACCAGCGCAGCCTGCAGACCGTCGGCGGCATGAGCGCCGAGATTCAGGAGAGCTTGAGCAACTTCAAGGTCATCGTGGCCTTCAACCGCCTCGACTACTTCCGTGAAAAGTTCAACCAAGTCAACGAGCAGAACTTCACTTCTTCCGTGGGGGCCGGATTGGCCAACGGCATCTTCGTTCCCGTCTACGGCCTCGCCTCCAGCGTGGCGCAAGTCGTGGTGCTGGCCTACGGCATCGCGCTGATCGCCTCCGGCCACCTCACCGTCGGCTTGCTCATCGGTTTCCTGCTGTACGTCGACAACTTCTACATGCCGCTGCGCCAGGTGGCCGCCATCTGGTCGTTCTTCCAGCTGGCCATGGCCGCGGTGGACCGCATCTCCGAAGTGCTGGCCATGGAATCCGACATGAGCGTGATCCCCGCCGAACCCGTCGACTCGTCGGCCGTGCTGGAGTTCCGTGACGTCTCTTTCCGCTACGACGACGGCAAGGACGTGCTGCGCCACGTGCACTTCGCGCTGGAGGCCGGCAAGACTTACGCGCTGGTCGGTCCCACCGGCGGCGGCAAGACCACCACCGCCTCGCTGATGGCCCGCCTGTACGACCCGTCGGAAGGCGTGGTGCTGCTCGGTGGTCGCGACATCCGTTCCTACGCGCCCGAGGAACGCACCAAGAAGGTCGGTTTCATCCTGCAGGAGCCGTTCCTCTTTTCGGGCAGCATCCTCGACAACGTCTTCTACGGCCACACCGGTTTCGTAGGCAGCAGCGACGAGCAGAAGATCGCGGCCGTCAAGGAAGCCGGACTCGGCGGCCTGCTGGATCGCTTCGGCCGCGGTCTCGACACGCGGATAGAGACCGGCGGCGAGAGCGTCAGCCTCGGTCAGCGCCAGCTGATCGCCTTCATGCGCGCCGTGCTCCGCAAGCCGGAGTTCCTGGTGCTCGACGAGGCCACCGCCAACATCGACACCGTCACCGAGCAGCTGCTCGAAGAGACGCTCCGCGCCCTGCCCAAGACCACCACCAAGGTGATCATCGCCCACCGCCTCAACACCATCGAGAACGCCGACGAGATTTTCTTCGTGAACGGCGGCGAACTGATGCGCGCAGGTTCGTTGCAAAATGCCGTGGATCTGCTGATGAAAGGGAAGCGGGAGAGCTAGCTTCGGATTGACTTTCGGCCTCCCCCGGGCTTCACTACCCGCGTTCCGCCTTTCGCGGGACCGTTCCTTTCCCACGCAAGGAGTGCATCAATGTCGCAGGCAAGCGAAACCCCGTCCCGCCAGATTTTGTCGCGGACGCCGATTGACGGAACCGTCATCGGCTACGTGACTGTCCGTCCGCGGGAGGAGTGCCCCGATGCAGTGGCAGCCGCGCAACGGGCATTTGAGCAGTGGCGGACGGTTCCTGCCCCCAAAAGAGGGGAGCTGATCCGTCATTTTGGCGAAGTGCTGCGTGAACATAAGCACGAGCTCGGCACGCTCATCTCCAGGGAAACCGGCAAGATCCTGCCGGAAGGCCTGGGCGAAGTGCAGGAGATGATCGACATCTGCGAATTCGCGGTCGGCCTCTCGCGGCAGCTGTACGGCCTGACCATCGCCTCGGAGCGGCCAGGGCACGTGATGCTCGAACAGTGGCACCCTCTCGGTCCGATCCTGGTGATCAGCGCCTTCAACTTTCCGGCGGCGGTCTGGGCCTGGAACGCGGCTCTGGCCGTCGTCTGCGGCAATCCCGTCATCTGGAAGCCGTCAGAGCTGGCTCCGCTCACTGCGGAAACCTGCCAACACCTGTTTGCCCTCGCCAAAAAGCGCTTTCAGGGGACCGTCCCCTCGAACCTTTCGCAAGTGGTGCAGGGGGGAAGGGAGCATGCCGCAGCCCTGACCGCCGATTCGCGCGTGCGTTTGGTCTCGGCCACCGGCAGTTGCGACATGGGGCGGGCAATCAGGCGACTGGTCGCCGACGATCTCGGCAAGCGCTGCCTGCTCGAGCTCGGCGGCAACAACGCCATGATCGTCGCGCCCAGCGCCGACCTGGATTTGGCACTCCGGGCCATCGTCTTCAGCGCAGTCGGCACTGCCGGCCAGCGCTGCACCACGCTGCGGCGCCTGTTCGTCCACGAAAGCGTTCGCGGAAAGCTGCTGCCCCGGCTGGTCGAGGCGTATCGGTCGCTGCGCGTCGGCAACCCGTTGGAGGAGGGCGTGCTGGTCGGCCCGCTTCGTACGCAGGCGGCTTATTCGTCCTTCCGATCGGCGATCTTCAACGCCCAGCGCGAAGGCGGCCGGCTGCTGGTCGGCGGAACCGACGTGTTGCCGGAAATGACCGAAACGTTCTACGTCCGTCCGGCAATCATCGACATGCCGGTCCAGACGCAAGGCATGTTGCAGGAAACCTTTGCTCCGCTGCTGTACGTCATGAGCTATGCCGATCTCGGCGAGGCCATCGCCCTGCAGAACGCGGCGCACCACGGCCTGTCGTCGTCGATTTTCACCAACGACGTGCGCGAGGAGTGGCAGTTCCTTTCGGCGGCCGGTTCCGACTGCGGCATCGCCAACGTCAACATCGGCCCTTCCGGTGCCGAAATCGGCGGCGCCTTCGGGGGCGAGAAAGATACCGGAGGCGGACGCGAGTCCGGCACCGATTCCTGGCGCAATTACATGCGCCGGGCCACCAACACCGTCAATCATTCGCGCGAACTCCCGCTCGCGCAGGGCATCACCTTCGGTGAATGACCCCGACTCGGCTTAGGGCCGAGTCTTTTTTATGAACGGCTATTTCGTCCACAGGCAATCTTGGGTAGGGAGGGAGGCTTGCGAAGGGTGTGGATAAATGGTATACTTACGGAGTAAACAAAAATAAATAAAGCGTGTCTCGTTCCGCCAAAAGAAAGGCGAACGGCTTGGGCATGCGTAAAAACGCTCTATGCAGCACGATTCTCTTTCCAAGGCAGAGCCGCAAAAGTCGTTGCCTCACCATGTCCATCCGCTGGTGGCTTGGACGGCAATCTTTAACTTCGCGCTGATTTTCAGCCTCGCGCCGACGATGATTTTGGCCCAGACTACCACTTCCGCGATGTCGGAGGGCAGTGAGGCCGTGGCCATGCGTCTGCCGGAATCGTCCAAGTTGGCTTATGCCCGCCACATCGCCATGGAGCAGGAGGGCGTGACGCCTTCCGATTCCCAGCATGGCAGCATGGAAGCTGACCGCAAGGGCGACCACAACAAGGGCGGCAAGGACATGGGCATGACGAAGAAGATGGGCGACGGCGACACGGCGTCCTCGTGCGTCCGCAGCTGCCGAATCACCAAGTCCGATTGCACTCGCACCGCCGAGAGCAACGGTCCGGCCCTCCATGTCTGCTACGAGAAGTTCGCCAAGTGCATGGATGCCTGCGGCGTCAGCTTGGTCGCCGGCAGCAAGGGTGCCAAGTTCCTGATGTCCACCGGTCTCAAGGATGCTGAACAGGCATATAAGGATGCGGCCGCCGCAGCCCGCAAGAAGCGCTCCGACGCCTTCAAGAAGGCGCAGGCGGACTTTGAGGCCGACATGAAGGCCGCGCAGGACGCTTTCAAGGCGGCGAAGGACGCCGCCAAGGCTGCAGCCAAGGAGACGTCCGCTTCCACCGACACGACCGGTACGACCACGGCCACCACGACGACCGACAGCGGCAGCTCCAACTAAAGCTTTAACCAAAAGCGGCCCGAAGCTCATCGGGCCGCTTTTTCAGTTCTTGTATCGCTTCTCCCGGGCGTCCACCCAGTACGGCATCGCAAAGAGGGAGGGAAAGGGTTGACGAACGGGAGAAAGCGTGGTAGGCATAGACGTTCGGGAAAGCCCATTTTTTGGCCTGGACACAGGTCGTTCACAACACAGAAAGGAAAAGCGATGAGCGGAGGAAGTTACAGGGACTACGAAGGGTCGGTGGGAAAGGCCTACCGGGACTTGAACAGCGACGATACGGCGGAGCGCGAACGCGCGGAACGAGCACGGATGTCGCGGCTCAACGAGGCCCGCAGCCGCATCGACCGCGGCGAGACAGCACCGCCTCCCGTCCGCGAGACGCGTGAGGTCTACGACCGGAAGCTGGCGAGGAACAAGATCACCGTGCCGTCTGCGAAGACCAAGAGCTTGCATGTCGTATTGATGGACAACTCCGGCTCAAACCAGAGGATCGCCGAGCACGCCAAGAAGAGCTCGGGCTACATGCTGTCCATCCTGGGCATCATCGACCCGACTTCGCAGATCGCCTTCGACTACTTCAGCGACCACTGCGACGGCGACGGGCTGATGCAGGAGGTCGACTACGTCTCGCCGGGCGAGAAGGGCGACAAGATCATGCATTCGTCGATCGCCTGCGTCAGGCCGGCGGGCGGCGGCGACGCGCCCGAGGCCATCGAGTGCGCGTTGTGGTCGGCCTGCGAGTACGACTTCGGTCACGTGCAGGACCGCCACCTCTACCTCGTTTCCGACGTGGTGGCCCACGGCATGGGGATGCGCGAAGACGACGGCTGTCCGGACGGCCGCGACTGGAAGGAGGCGCTGGCCCGCGTCCGGAAGACCTACCGTTCGTTCGAGGTCGTCGGCAGCGGCAGCGACACGCAGACGGCGAGGCTGCAGCATCAGTTCGTGGCCAAGGATCGCGTCGGGTTCGATTTCATCGACCTGTCCGAGATTCCCACCCACGAGCATCGCTGCGGCATCACCGTCAACACGCTGCTGTTCCTGATCGCGCGGCGACGGGGAATGCAGTGCGTCGAGACCTTCCTGATGACGCTCTACGAGAAGTGGCTGACCGAGCCGATCTTCGGCGCAAACACCGACCTGGGAGCCCGCGAAGCCATCACGCGCTTCGTCCAGTTCCTGGAGGTCGACGAGCCGGCGCGGAAGAAGCTGCTCGAGCGCATCTTCGCCTGACGGCGTCGCGGAATAGGCCGTGACGCACCTTGGCCGCGGCGAAAGTCGCGGCCGTTTTTTATCCCGGCAGTCATGCCAAGAAGGAGAAAGTCATGACGGTGATGTTGCCGGAGTTTCGGCTGAATGAAGAAGCGATGCACGAATACTGCGAACGCCGCGGAGCAACGCTGCTTCGCGTGCTGCAGGAAGCGCGCGGGGGCACCGATGCCTGCAGCGGCGTGTTCCTGGCGATCGATGCCGACGGCATCGTGAAGGTGTTCAAGGAGGAGCTGCCGCACAAGGATGCCGAGGTCGGCGCGACCGAAAAGGAATCCGAAGTGCACGCACGATTGGAAGGGCTTCCGTTTTTTCCAAGGCTCTACGGGGTTGAGGATTTCGGAGGCATTTCGGTGATGCGACAGTCGGTAGCATACGGACAAGAGCTGCAGGCCTGGCTCGATGCCGGAGTGCAGTTCGCACCGCAGGAGGTTCGTTCGATCATGGGACGGGTTGCCGGAGCGTTGGCTGTCATGCATGAACGGGGAGTCCTGCATCAGGACATTCGTCCGGCCAACATCAGGATCGATGGCGACGCGCTGTCGCTGATTGATGTCGGTGACGGTCGTATCTGCAAGGCAGGCAAGGTCATATCCGCGACTCCCAGCGATCCGGTCTACGCGCCGCCTGAAACGGCTTCGCAAGGGCAGGCGTCAGTCGTATCTGACGTGTTCCAGTTGGGGGCAGTCGGCCGGCAGTTAGCCGACAGACGGGCCTTCCAGTACGCGCAACTGAACTCCTGGATCGACCGTATGGTCAATCCTGACCCGAACGGCCGTCCGAGCGCAGCGTCCGTTGCCAGCGGCTTGGGCGAAACGGGGCGATTGCGCATCCATGCCCCGCGCGGATCGCGCCGTACCTTGCCAGATGCGGGCATCGTGCTGTTCCCGGCAAGGATGGGAATCCCGCACCAAGGCCACGTCGATTTTATCGCACGGGTCATGGAGTTGGGATTTCCCGTCATCATCTCGCTGCAGCGGTCGTACACGATAACCGACCGCGACCCGTTGCCGAAGTGGCAGGTGATGAAGATGGTGGCGGCGTCGCTGGTCGAGAAGGGCTTCGTGCCGGACCAGGACTTCAGCTTCGTCTTCACGCCCCTGTTCGGGAGCGACGAGGCGCATCGGATGCACTTCGCCATGATGCCCGGAATGGACCGGGTGGTCGCGGTGGCGTCGGGCAACCCCGACGTGCAGGCGCTGTTTCCGGAGCTGCCGTTCATCGACCAGCGCGCGGTGTTCGGTCACGAAGGCGAGGACTATCTGGAACGGTCGTGGGGCGAAGGGCTCCGGGACGCGGTCCGTCTCGGCGTGCGCGGCACGTTTTCCGCGCTCGCGGCCTCCGGCGTCGAGAAGGTCCTCTCGTTTGCGGAGCTGCGCCGCGATTACGCCGCCGTGCAGGTCGAGTTCGTGCGAGGCTCGGTGACGGTCGTCGTCATCGACGGTGCCGGCAACGAGGCCGCTCGCGGGCGTGCGCTTCGTTATCTCGCGCCGCAACAGTCTGCCGTCCGCCACCTGGCGGCGACCGGCCTGCAGACGCGGGTCACCGACCTGTATGCGCGTGACACCGCCGTCGAGGTCGACGGCGTGCCTCGCGTCCTGCGGGATGCCGGAACGACCGTCGACGCCGAAGGGAACGTCGAAATCAGCTTCGCGCTCGTTTGAGCGCAATGAGCCCACGGAATCTTCCGTGGGCTTTTTTCATGGCCGCGACGATGCTACTATTGGCCAGTAACCTAACGTTTGCATGCCCGAAGCTTCCGCAACCACCGGCCGAAAGCTCCTGCGGCTGTTCGAAGAGCCTTGGCGCGATGCCGCGATCATCATCGCGCTGACATTGGCGGTCTCCGCCGACTACTTTGGTTTCCGTGAGCCGTGGGTGCTCGCGCTCTTCGCAGTGCTCGGCGCATTGCCTACCGTGCTTTCCGCCCTGGCTTCTTTGCGCAAGCGCACGGTCGGCATCGACGCGTTCAACGCCGTCGCGGTGGTCATTTCCTTCGCCACCGGAGAACTGCGCTCGGCGGCCTTCATCGCCCTGATGCTGTCGTTCGCGCGCCTGCTCGACTGGCGCACGCAGACTCGCGCCCGCGATGCCATCAGCGAGCTGCTCAAGCTCAAGCCGCTCAAGGCCGTACGCGAAGTCGGTGAAAAGCTGGAAGACGTGGCCGTCGACGATGTGAAGAAGGGCGACATCCTGCTGGTACGTCCGGGCAGCCGCGTGCCGGTCGACGGCCGTATCGTTTTCGGCCAAGTGTCGATCAACGAGTCTTCCGTTACGGGGGAGTCGGCGCTGGTCGAAAAGACCGTCGGCGACGCGGTCATCAGTTCCACGCTGGTGGAGTCCGGCGTGCTCAAGATGGAGGCTACCGGTGTCGGCGCCGATTCGACCATTGAGCGGATGGCGGCGCTGATGCGCCAGGCTGCCCAGAACAAGTCGCGCACCGAACGCCTGGCCGACCGCTATGCCGGCTGGTTCCTCCCGTTCGTTGCGGTGCTCGGCCTGGTCACCTATCTCGTCACGCGCGATGCCGGCAAGACGGCGGCGCTGTTCCTGGTCGCCTGCGCCGACGACATGGCCGTGGCCGTTCCGCTGGCGATGACCGCCGCGCTCGGCCGCGCCGCCAGCCGCGGCGTTGTGGTGAAGGGCGGCGAGTGGCTCGAGGCGCTCCACAACATGAAAACGCTGGTGCTCGACAAGACCGGCACGCTCACCTACGGCCGCCTGGAAATCCGCGACGTGCATCCCGAACCGTGGATCGCCGAGGACGAGTTCCTGCGATTGGCGGCGGCTGCGGAAAAATTCTCCGAACATCCCATCGGGCGCGCCATCTACCGCACCGTCAAACGCAGGCAGGGCACGGTCTCCGATCCCGATACCTTCGAGTCGTTCAAGAGCGCGGGCGTGGTCGCCATGGTCGACGGCCAGAGCGTCGTTGCCGGCAACGAGCGCATCGTCGCCGAGCGCGGGCTGTCGCTGCCGCCGGAGATGCTGGCGAAGTTCGAAGCGGAGAAAGACGAGCATGGACAGACCACGGTGCTGGTGATGGTCGACGGGAAGTTCGCCGGGCTGATCACGGTGGCGGACGTGCCTCGCCACGAAGCTGCCGAGGCCATGCGCGGCCTGAAGGCCCTCGGCGTGGAGCGCATCGTCATGTTCACCGGCGACAACGAGCGCACCGCCGCCGACGTCGCCAGGACGCTGGGCATCGGCGAGTTCCGGTCGTCGATGACTCCGGAATCCAAGCTGGCGGAGCTGCGCGCGCTGCAGAAGCAAGGCGCGGTCGGCATGGTCGGCGACGGCGTGAACGACGCGCCGGCGCTGGCCGCGTCCGACGTCGGCATCGCCATGGGCGGCGGCGGCACCGCGGTCGCCGTCGAGGCGGCCGACGTGGTGGTACTGACTGACGACTTGGAGCGCCTGCCGGAAATGGTCGACCTTGGGCACCGCGTCATGAAAGTGGTGCGGAACGACACGGTCATCTGGATCGCCACCAACCTGTTCGGCTTCGCGCTGGTTCTCACCGGCTTCATGGGACCGGCCTTCGCCGCCGCATACAACTTCGCCACGGACTTCCTGCCGATTCTCAATTCCAGCCTGCTGTTCGGCGGGGGCAAGGGCAGGGAAAAGAAGGGGGCGTGACCCCCTTTTTCTTTTTCGGCGAAGCGCGTATTATGGGTCAGCCGCTTACTTTCATCATCATTTCCGCACATGCCTAGCATTGTCGTTTACGGGGGCCGCATGGGCTCGTCCTTCCGCGTTCACTGGATGCTCGCCGAGCTCGGTCTCACCTACGAAACCAAGTCCTTGGACATGGCCAACGGCGAACACAAGAAGCCGGAGTTTTTGGCCGTCAATCCCGCCGGTCAGATCCCCGTCATGATCTACGACGGTTTCACGCTGACCGAATCCGCCGCCATCGCCCACTACCTCGCCGAAAAGCACAGGCCCGAACTGCTCGGTGCCACTCCCGAAGTCCGTGCCACCGGCATGCGCTGGGAGCTGTTCACCCTGCTCAACCTCAACCCGCACTTCACCACGCTGGCCTTGGAGAAGTGGGGCCGCGCCGTGTCCGGCGACGAGAAGGCCAAGGCCAACGAGGCGCTGGCGCAGAAGCTGCCGGTGCTCGAGGGCTGGCTGGCCAAGAACGCCTGGGTCGCCGGCGATGCCTTCACCGTTGCCGACGTGGTGGTGCGCGCCACCTTCGATTACGCCGGCTTCGTTGGGTACGACCTCTCGGCCTACTCGGCCCTTTCGGCCTGGGTCAGGAAGTGCGCCGAGCGTCCGGCGTATCTTGCCGCGCACCAGTCGTAACCGTTATGGAAGCGCTGCGAATCGAAACACTGCGCAAGACCTATCCCGGCGGGCAGGGGAGCCAGCCGGTCGAGGCGCTCAAGGGAGTCGACCTTTCCATCGCGGAAGGCGACTTTTTTGCGCTCCTGGGAGCCAACGGCGCAGGCAAGACCACGCTCATCAACATCACCGTCGGCCTGGTCACCAAGACCTCCGGCAAGGTGAAGGTGTTCGGCTTCGATCAGGACACCGACCCGGACGGCGCCAAGTCGCAGATCGGCGTGGTGCCGCAGGAGTTCAATTTCAACTTCTTC
This sequence comes from uncultured Gammaproteobacteria bacterium, assembly GCA_964491475.1. Lineage (GTDB taxonomy): Bacteria > Patescibacteriota > Patescibacteriia > SG8-24 > SG8-24 > JAHFIW01. The sequence continues at coordinate 177,964 of CAZBFO010000003.1, forward strand.
GAAAAGGTCCGCGACATCGTCATCACCCAGGGCGGCTTTTACGGCATGAACCGCGACGAGGCCGCCGCGCGTGCCGACGAGGTCATCAAGGACCTCGGCCTGTGGGACAAGAAGGACACCGTCTCGATGCGCCTCTCCGGCGGCATGAAGCGCCGCCTGATGATCGCCCGCGCGCTGGTGCACCGCCCCAAGCTGCTGATTCTCGACGAGCCCACGGCCGGCGTGGACGTGGAGCTGCGCCGCGGCATGTGGGAGTACCTGGTGAAGCTCAATAAGGAGGGGATGACCATCTTGCTCACCACGCACTATCTCGAAGAGGTGGAGCAGTTGTGCCGCAACATGACCATCATTCAGCGCGGCACGGTGGTGAAGTCCGGCGCGGTGTCCGCGCTGCTGGCCGAAGCACAGGGCGCGCGCTACAAACTGACGCTCAACGCGGCCCCGTCCGAGGCGCAGGCCAAGGCCATCGGTGCCGAAGAGATCAAGGACAAGACGGTCACCGTTCCGCTTTCCGCCGGCAGCACGCTCGACGCGCTCTTCGCAAAGGTGCGCGAGGCCGGCCTGCACGTGATCGACGTCGCTCACGCCCAGAACCGCGTCGAGGAGCTGTACCTCTCAACCCTCAAGTGATATGCGACGCATCGACATCATCAAGAACGGCTACCTGACCATCGTACGCCGCGAGGCGCACCGCATCTTCCGCATCTGGTCGCAGACGCTGCTGCCGCCGCTCATTACGCAGTCGCTGTACTTCCTGATCTTCGGCGGCTTCATCGGCTCGCGCGTCGGATTGGTAGACGGCGTTCCCTACATGGCCTTCATCGTGCCCGGCCTGGTCATGATGGCCGTGATTCAGAACAGCTTCGCCAACGTGGTCAGCTCGTTCTTCGGCTCCAAGTTCCAGCGCAGCATCGAGGAGATCCTGGTGTCGCCCACGCCCGACTGGGTGATGCTGGCCGGCTACGTCTCCGGCGGCATCGTCCGCGGAACCACCGTCGGCATACTGGTGTACGCGGTCTCGGCCGTGTTCTCGCATCCGCCGATGCTGCATCCTTGGGCGGTGCTGCTCTTCCTGGTGCTGACGGCCGCGCTGTTCTCGCTGGCCGGATTCCTCAACGGCATCTTCGCCAAGAAATTCGACGACATCAGCATCTTCACCACCTTCGTACTGGTGCCGCTGACGTATTTGGGAGGAGTGTTCTACTCGATCAGGCAGCTGCCGCCGTTCTGGCAGCAGGTCTCGCACCTGAATCCCATCCTGTACATGGTCGACGGCTTCCGTTACGGCTTCTTCGGCGTCGCCAGCGTGGCGGTGTGGTGGAGCGCGCTGCTGCTCCTGGTCATCAACGCCGCGCTGATCGTCATCAACCTGCGGCTGCTCAAGAAAGGCACCGGAATGAAGAACTAGCCGGTCAGCGCCGGGTCGGCTTTCGCCACTCGACGATTTCGCCGGCGCGAATCTCGACGTCGTCCGCTTTCCGAAGCGCGGCGACGTCTTTCGTTTTGAGGATGCTGACGTGCGGAACCGCGCAGAGGTGCTCCGGCACGAACCAGACCGGATCCTCGGAAGTCATCCAGCCGTGCTTGTCGAAGCGCGCCAGGTTCACGGGACGGGAGAAGGTCCGCATGGTCTTGCGCCCGTTCTGGAGGAAGTATTCGTGAAAGTAGGACATTACCAGCTCGCGGACGTTGGCGTAGACGGGTTCGCGGTAGCGCAGCACGCCGTGGTTGGTCTTGGAGAGGGCGCCCCAGCGTCCGCGCTCGCGGAACACGGTGATGACGTGGTCGTAATCGCCATCGGCGGCCTCGATGTCGACGATCAGCGGCGGATGGCCGATGAGCCGCAGCGCGGCGGCCGCGAACATCGCGCCTTCCATGCATTGCGCGTTGCGCTCGGCCAGCACGCGGCGCGGCGACTTGCAGGTGTCGCCGTCCGGCTCGAAGTTGAACGGCATGGCGTTCAGGAAGTCCTGGATTTTGGCAGGCGCGGTCAGCCGTCGCAGCACTTTCATCTCCGCAGGCGTGAATCCGAAGTCGCGCATATGCGGGTAGTGTAGCATGCGCCTTGCATGCGGGGCACGGTATTGACTTTGGGTTTTTTTGCTGCTAGCTTTCGGCAACGTCCTTTCCAGGAGGAAACAATGTCATTTCTGCAAACGTTGCGCGGCGTCGCGTCCATCGTCGGGGCCGGCGTCGACCTGTGGGTCGAACCGCCGGGAACCGACGGTCTGACCGTCACGTTAGACCGAGGCTGGGCCGAACGGCACGCGGCCGCGCGCAAAGAGTTCCGCCGGAACAATCCCGAGTTTGCCGAGCGGCAACGGAGGCAGACGGAGGACTTTCGCAAGAGAGGGCTCCTACGCGAGGTGCCGAAGAACCTGCACGAATACATCTGCGCCTGAAACATGCGGCGACGGGCGGGGAGTGGGAAGCGCGGCTTTCCATCGACGCCGACCAGGAGCGCGTCGACTGGACATACACGTCCGGCGAGCTGTTCAGCCGCAGGCACCTGGGTTCCGCCGCCATTGGCGTGTTTTTCATCACCCTGCCCGCGGCGGTGCTGCTGTCGCCGTACCTGTTCGTGCGGTCGCGCCTGTACGCCGCCGAGGAAGAGCGCCTGCAGATGTCTCGTCACGCCATCGCTCTTCTCAAAGCGCTCGGTGATCAGATCACCTTCGACGAGCAGCGCGAGCTGACCGTGGCGTTCAAGAACGAGTGGCAGTACGAATGGCTGATGAAGCAATCCATCGGTTTCGAACGCGCCAAGGAGTTCCTGAAGGCGCTGCCGCTCACCGAAGAGCGCGTTACTGCCGACGCCGCCAAGGACTACGACGACTGCGGCGCGACGAGCCTGCACTGGTTCGGCGAACAGGGCGACTGCCTGGCTAGCGGAAGCTTTTACGGCGAACGCGACCACTACGTCGACGTGCTCGCCTCGCGTTTCGAAGGTAAAGAGGCCGACGTGCTGGCCGCCTGCTATGCCAAGCGCAGGCTGCGGATCGACGGCAAAGACCAAGACGAACAGGAAGAAAAGAAGGCATAAAAAAGAACCGCACTGCATGTGCGGTCCGAGCGCCAAGCGGCGCTCTTTTTCTTTTTCTCCGGTCGCCGAGGTCAGTAGACCTTGGGCTTGCCGGCGTCGAAGCCGGCGGAACGTTTGCCGTTACCGGTCGGTTTGACGGGAACGCCGCGGAGCATGTCCCAGGGGATGTGCACGCCGATCTGCACCAGCGCGTTGAGGATGTAGGGGACGCGCGCCGGCGACTCCGTCGGCAGACGGTAGATCGCCGCCGCGTAGGACTTGAGCGCGTCCTCGCTCTGGGTGATGTCGTCCGAGACGGCGAGGTCGAGCAGGTTGACCAGCTCCTCGCGGTTCATGCAGCCGGTCGCGGAGACCAGCTCTGGCCGTTCGAAGATCGTCTGGAAGTGGTCCGCCTCGGCGGCCAGGCCGCGCGAGACCAGGACGCCCGGCCCGCAGAACACCTCGTTGTACCCGTCGATCACCTTCTTTGCCGACGCGATGATCGGGTTGATGTCCGGCATGTTGTTGACCGGGGGAGGGGCGCCCATCTGCATCCCGCCGCCGGCCAGCTGCTGCACCATCGTCTGCATCGCCTGCTGGAACGCGAGCGGGTTCGCCGACTGCGTCAGCCACGAGTCGTTCCAGGCCTTGGCCCGATCGTGGAAACCCGAGATGAGCGACCAGAAGCTCTCCGCCTTGGAGAGAAATTCCCGCTTGTTCTTCTCGGTGTAGATGCGCGAGGTTGAGACCTTGGCCGCCGCGAACACGTCGCGGTAGGCCTTCTGCGTGAACAGGTCCTGGAGCTCGTAGTAGACCGGAGGGTACTGCTCCTTGTTCTTGGCGGTGCGGTACTCGATCGCCGACATGAGGTTCTCTTCGAGGTCGAAGAGGCCCATGCGGTAGGCGAGCAGGACGCTCACGGCGGCCGCGACGTCGTTCTCCTCCATCTTGGGGACGCCGCCGACCTGCAGGAGCTTGATGAGCGATTTGCCCCTCGGGATGACCGGGAGCAGGCTTGCGGCTCCGGCGATCGGATCCATAGGGGCGGCCGTGCCCGCCAGGTTGGCGGGCGGCGTCGGCGCGGGTTTGAGCTCGATGATGAGCTTGCGCGCCTTGACGAGCGGGACGCCGAAGCCGGTCCAGTCGTTTTCGGTGAGCAGCGCCGCGTCCTCGAGCGTCTCGACCCCGGCGGCCTTGGCCTTGGCAGCCACGTCGGCCACCTTCGCCTTGGCCTCGTCCGTATCGCTGCCGAACAGGGCAGTCAGTTTCGCGAGCAACTCGTCCATGAGATGTCTCCGTCTTTCGTTGTGGTTGCGCGATCGTATTGGAAGGAACAGACGCTGCAGTACACCCTTTTCTGCCCCGATTGTCAAGCGTTTTCGACGAGCGCTGCGGCTTGTCCACAACGCGCCCCGCCGGCGCTGCTTGACGGCATTCCTGCGAGTGGTACAACTGCAGGTGTTAGTGTACTACATACACAAACTAACAAACCGGCACGGCGCGTCAAGGCCGCATGTGGACAGACGCATTGATGGCCGGCGAAGATTGACTTTCGACCGCTTTCTCCGTAGATTTCCGTTGCCTCTTTTTCTCCCTCGTCCGGTCCACCGCGCCGCGCGGCCGTCCGGGGGAGGCAAAGAACTCCGGTTCGGCCTCGAATTTCGCAACTTGAAAACCAGCAAAGCAAACCAAGGAGGAAACATGGCTGCTGCCATCGACATCAGCGCGGTACCGTTGCCGCCGCCGTGGAAGGAGGCGCTCGTCCTGCTCGTCGGCCGCTGCATCGGCGACCCGGGCTCGTACGCAGACGCAGCCTCTGCCGCGGGCGCGATCATCTCGGCGCTGTTCGGCAAGGGCGCACCCGCCTTCGGGCAGGTGGCCCGCACCGGCGAGGCCGAGCTGAAGACCGCCTGCGGTCAGGCCGGTCTCGGCGCCGACGCCCTGCCGGTTGCCAAGCTGCGGGAGCTCGCGGAGCTGCTGCCGCTGGTCCGGCCGGAAACGCCGATCTGCGACGAATGCGGGAACTACCCGCTCTCGTGCGTCGGCGGCAAGGTCATGACGCTGGCGGCCGGCGCGAGCTGCCCGTTCTGCGTCGGCGGCAAGCTGGCCGTCGTGCCCATGCGCCTGCGCAAGCTGGCCTGGACCGACGGCCGCCTGGTCGAGCCGCAGGTCGCGCACGACCTTCGCGCCTTTCCCGGCACGAGCATCCCGCTCGACGACGCCGAGATCGTCGCCTGGGTCGGCGGCATCATCAGCAAGCCGCTGGAGATCGCCCTGCGCGACGCCGGCGTGCCTCTGTACGGCTGGCTGGCGCACATGCACCTGAACGAGAAGGCGCTCCCGTCCTACGTGGAAGTCGCCGACATCCTGCAGGACATGCGTGCCGCGGGACTCGATGGCGACGCGGCACTTCGCCGCAGCGTAGCCGAGGCGGGGGAGTTCCTTGCATCCAAGGAAGTCACCAACCTGCCCAGGCGGACGCGGTTGCCGTTCATCAACGGCGACATCGACGCGCTGCCGCGCCTGACCGTCGCCGGACGCACCTACGTCCTCGAAGGCAAGGTCGGCAGCGGAGACGCGTCCGACGTCTATCGCGGCGCGTGGGACAGTCCCAACACCGAACGGGTCGTCATCAAGGTGAGCCGCGGCGGGAAGGACGGCCAGGACGGCAAGGACGAGGCCAAGCGCCTGGCGCGCGAGGTCTCCGTGCTCTCCACGCTGGCTAACAGCAAGGAGAACGGCGCGGCGTTCATGTCGCGCCTGCTCCCGGAAGTCGTCGCCGCGGGCTCGGTGCCCGGCAGCGACGGCGCGCTCAAGGCCGTCACGGTGTTCCGGTACAAGAACGGCTTCGACTGGACGCTGGCAGACGCCATCGCGGAGTATCCCGAAGGCGTCGAGCCACAGACCATGGTCTGGATGATGAACCGCTGCCTGCTGCTGCTTCGGTGGCTGCAGATGAACCAGACGGTGCACGGCGCGCTCTCACCGGAGCACGTCCTCATCCATCCCGGCTATCACGCGGCCACCTTCGTCGACTGGACCCATGCGGTCCGCGTCGGCGGACGGAAAGCAGCGCTCATCGACGGTCAGCCGGCGACGTTCGACACGGACGTGGCCGCGCTGTGCCGCTGCATGATCGCCGTGCTCGGGGGCGACCCTGCGAGCGGCGACATGCCGGCCGCGGTGCCGCAGGTCATCGCCGAGTTCCTGCGTTTGCACGCACGTTGCGAAGCCGGTGACGGTTCACGGCGCTTCGTCGATGCCGAAGATCTCGAAAAGGAATTCGGCAAGGCCGCGACTGCGGCTTACGGCAAGCGCCGCTTTCATCCTTTCTTCTTGCCCCGGCCGAAACGGTGAACCGTGAGGCCGTGGCGAAGGTTCGTTCCTTTGATAAGCAACCACACAGTTCCGGAGGTACGTCATGGGCGGAGGATTGTATGACAGGGCGGCGCACGACGCCATCACCACCACGCGTGCGGAGCTGCCGCGCGAACAGGTGTTCCGTGCCAGCGAGATGAACCCGCTGATGGACCCGAAAGGCGTGAAGTACCGGGAGAGCTGCGACAGCGCGGCGCACCCCAACTCCAACGCCATCATCTTCGTGGTCGACGAGACCGGCTCGATGCAGCGCATTCCCGAGTACCTGGCCAAGACCGGCCTGCCGCCGCTCATGGGCATGCTGTACGACGCCAAGCTCATCGAGGACCCGCAGCTGATGCTGGCTGCCGTCGGCGACGCGATTCACGGCAACGGCTGCGAACGCTCGCCGCTGCAGGTCGGGCAGTTCGAGTCCGAAGCGGCGCTGATGGACAAGTGGCTCACGGCCATCCACCTGGAAGGCATCGGCGGCGGCAACGGAGGCGAGTCGTACGACCTGGCCCTGTACTTCGCAGCGCGCCACACCAAGATCGACTGCTACGAGAAGCGCGGCAAGAAGGGCTACCTCTTCATCTCCGGCGACGAGCCGCACCTGCGGCAGGTCGACAGGGAAGCGGTGCTCCGGCGAATCGGCGACGATCTCCCCGCGAACATCCCGATCGCCGACATCGTCGCCGAAGCCTCGGAGAAGTATCACTGCTTCTTCCTGGTTCCCGACAAGCGGCGCGCCGGGCAGTGCGAACGCTACTGGCGCGACGTGCTCGGCGACAACGTCGTCGTGCAGGACACCGAGGTCGACACGGCCGCCGTGACGGCGGTGCTCGTCGGACTGACCGAAGGCACCATCGCCTCGGTCAACGACGTCGAGGACGTGCTCGTCGGACTGGGCTGCGACGCGGCCCAGGCAAACCGCGTACGCGGGACCGTCGAGGCGTACGCGGCGGCCATCGGCCGCGGCGGGCAGTCGCGGCCGGTGCAGGGAACGGAGCAGCCGGACGCGTCCGATCCCAAGTCCAAAGGCAAGGGCAAGAAGCGCGGTCGGGTCTGACGGTCGTTGACCGTTTGACCTGACGCTTCCGAAAGGTTACGGTACGGGGTCCTGCGGTGCAGGGCCCCTTTTTCTTCCCGAAAAAGGAAAGGAGTTCTTTGTCATGACAGGCAAGACCAAGAAGGCATTCATCGTCGTCGACCTCGGTTATGGCGACGCCGGCAAGGGCACCATGACCGACTGGCTGGCGCGCACCGAGCAGGTGCACGCGGTCATCCGCTTCAACGGCGGCTCGCAGGCCGCCCACAACGTGGTCACGCCGGACGGCCGGCACCACACCTTCTCGCAATTCGGTGCGGCCACTTTTGTTCCGGGCGTGCGCACGCACCTGTCGCAGTTCATGATCGTCAATCCGCTGGCGATGGTGCGCGAAGCGGCGGTGCTGGCAGGCAAGGGAGTTCCCGACGCCTTCGCCAGAACCACGATTCACGCGCGGGCACTGGTGACCACGCCGTTCCACGTCGCCGCCAACCGGCTCAAGGAAATCGGCCGGGGAGCGGCGAGGCACGGCAGCTGCGGCGGCGGCATCAGCGAGACTGCGGCGGACGCGCTGACGCTCGGCGAATCGGTCGTCCGCGTGGGCGACCTGCGCGATCGCGACGCGCTGTCGCGCAAGCTCGCCTTCGTGCAACGCCACAAGCGCGGGCAGCTCGACGCGCTCATCAGGACGTGCGCAGGCGAACCGCAGGCGCAGGCCGAGATTGCGGTGCTCGAAAGCGCCGACGTCATCGATGCTTACTGCCGGCAGATCGAGGCGTTCCTGGCACAGGCCGACATCGTGGCCGGAAACGGGCATTTGAAGGACCTCGCGGGCAGCGTCGTCTTCGAAGGCGCGCAGGGCGTGCTGCTCGACGAGTGGCACGGGTTCCATCCGTACACCACTTGGAGCACCTGCACGTTCGCCAACGCGCTTGAAATCAGCCGCGAGTGCGGAGACGCGCTCGGCGAAATCGTGCGCGTCGGCGTGACGCGAGGCTACGCCACGCGGCACGGCGCCGGCCCGTTCGTCACCGAAGACGCCGATCTGACCAAGAAGATTCCCGACCGCCACAACGTCATGGACGACTGGCAGCAGGGATTCCGCGTCGGCTGGTTCGACGCGGTGGCGACGCGTTACGCGATCGCGGCTTGTCAGGGCATCGACACGTTGGCGGTGACCTGCATGGACCGCCTGCTCGAAGTCGGCCCCGAATGGCAGATGTGCGACGCTTACGCGCTCAAAGCGGCATCGCCCTCCGAGAAGCGCATGGTCAGAAAGTTGTTCGAGGAAGACAGCGCGGCGGAGCGCCATAGCCACATCAAGTCAGGCGCGGAGCGTGACCTTTCGCTTCAGGAGGAGCTGACCAAGCTGCTGCGGCTGGCGAGGCCGGAGTACGTCACGTTCCGCCCCACGGACAGGGCCGGCGTGCGGCGTGCGGTCAGCGACTATCTGGAGCTGATCGGCGACGGCCTCGGAATCATGCCGAGCTACGCCTCGTTCGGGCCTTCGGCCACGGACAAGAAGGTACTGAAGTAGATGCGAGGGCGGCTTCGGCCGTCCTTTTTTCTTTGCATGAAAACTGCTCGACGAAGATCGATCCGGAAAGCGTAAGCGGTTCAATTGAGGTCCTCGTCCTCCTCGCTCGGCACGGCATGAACCCCTTTACCCGGGCACGTTCGGATGCTACCTTGCGCCCATGAGCACGCTGCTTCAGGTCAACGACGTCACCAAGCGCTACGGCCCGCACGTGGTTCTCGACCACGCGCGCATTTCGTTTGCCGACGGGCAGAAAGTGGGCGTCATCGGACGCAACGGCGCCGGCAAATCCACGCTGGTTCGCATCATCGTGGGCGACGACGAGGCCGACGAAGGCGGCGTCACGCGGCACTCCTCCCTGCGATTGGGGTACCTTGAACAGCACGCGCCGTACCGCGAAGAAGAGACGGCCATGGCCTTCCTGACGCGTTACGCCGCAGTCGAGACTTGGCGGGCCGCCAAAGCCGCCAGCCGATTCGAGATGAAAGGCGAGATGCTCGAGCGTCGCATCTCCGAGCTGTCCGAAGGCTATCGCATGCGCGTGCGCCTGACCGGCATGCTGCTGCGTGAGCCGAACTTTTTGGTGCTCGACGAGCCCACCAACTATCTCGACCTCCGCACCCAGATGCTGCTCGAGGAATTCCTGCGCACCTTTCGCGGCGGGTTCCTGGTCGTCTCGCACGACCGCGAGTTCCTCAAGAACACCTGCCTCGAGACGCTGGAGGTGGATCGCGGCCGGCTGTTCCTGTATCCGCAGGGCATCGAGGCGTACTTGGCGTACAAGGAACAGCGCGCCGGGGAAATCGAACGCGAGAACAAAAAGATCGACGCGCGCCGCCGCCACCTGCAGGAGTTCGTGGACCGCTTCCGCTACAAGGCCAAAAAGGCCTCGCAGGCGCAGTCCAAGCTGAAGCAGATCGCGCGGCTCCGAAACATCGAGATCGAGCACCCGATGGCTACCGCGCGCATCGTCATTCCCGCGCCGAAGATCAAGAAGGGGATCGCCGTGCATTGCGAGAACCTTGCCATCGGCTATCCGGGCAAGACCGTGGCCGACGGCATCTCGATCGACTTGGAGCGCACGCGGCACATCGCCGTGCTCGGCGACAACGGGCAGGGAAAGACCACTTTTTTGCGCACGCTTGCGGGTCTGCTCGAACCGCAGGGCGGTTCTTACCGCTGGGGCGCCGATTTGCAGGTGGCCTACTACGGTGAAAGCGTCTTTCGCTCGATGGAGCAGCACGACAAAGTCGGCCCGTACCTGATGCGCAAGGCCGCGTCGGGCGTGACCACCGAAGAAGTGCATCAGATGGCCGGCAACTTCCTGTTCAGCGACGACGACATGGAGAAGACCGTCGCCACGCTTTCCGGCGGCGAGCGCAGCCGCCTGTGCCTGGCCGGACTGCTGCTGACCGGCAGCACCGTCTTCCTGCTCGACGAGCCCACCAACCATCTCGACTTCGAGACGGTCGAAGCGCTGGGCATGGCGCTCGCGGACTATCCCGGCACCATCGTCTTCGTCAGCCACAACCGCACTTTCGTGAACCTGATCGCCACGGCCATCATCGAGGTGCAGGACGGCCGCGTACGCGCCTTCTCCGGCACGTACGAGGAGTACGTCTACATGATCGAGGAGCACATTCACGAGACGCAGCCCGCCGCCGCGCCGAAAGCGGTCGCCGCCGCGACCAAACCCGTCGAACCGGAAAAGCCGACGGCCCGCGAGATCCACGAGGAGATCAAGGAGCAGAAAAAGAAGATGCGCAAGATCGAGGAACGCGTGGCAGGTCACGAATCGGAACGTGAGACCATCTTGGCCAAGATGGCGATGAATCCCACGGTCTTCTCGCCCTCGCTCAACCAGCGCCTGCACGAGATCGGCCAGCTCATCGCAAGGGACGAAGAGGAGTGGTTCAACGCGCGGCAGGCCATCGAGTGGTTGGAGAAGGAGTGAGTCGCGTGGTATCATGGTCGCGTATGCAGCCATTCGGCGTGGCGATCATCGGAGTGGGAAGCATCGGCAAGGCGCTGGCGTTCTCGCTGACAAAGCGCGAGGACGTCACTTTGCGTCTGTGGGACAAGGATCCCCTGCGCGTGCCGAGGCAGGCATCTTTGGAAAACACCGTGTCCGGCGCCGACGCGGTCTTCCTGTGCGTGCCCTCCTGGATAGCCGCATTCGCGCTTCGCGACATCGCCCCGTTCCTTTCGCCCGACACCGTCGTGGTGACGCTCACTAAGGGCGTGGAGCCGGAACAGGCGCGCTTCGTGCCCGAGGTGCTGGACGCGACGCTGCCTGCGGGGCAGCCGTGGGTGCTCTTGGGCGGTCCGATGCTCGCCGCGGAAATCGTCGAGGGACAGCCGTCGGTGGGCGTCGCGGCATCGCCGCGCCGAGACGCGGCGCAAAAAATCGCGGCGCTTTTCGCCGGCACCGGCATCAGCATCGAGGCGTCCGAAGACGTCATCGGCGTCGCGTTGCTGGGGGTGCTCAAGAACGTCTTTGCGATCGGGTTGGGCATCGCCGAGGCTCTGGAGTGGGAGGGAAACGCCTGCGGCTGGTACGTGTCCCAGGCGCTGCGCGAATGCGCCGCCGTCGTCGGACGGGCGGGCGGCTCGGTCGACACGGTCCTCGGCTCCGCCGGCGCCGGCGACCTCGTGGCCACCGGCTTCAGCCGGCACTCGCGCAACCGCACTTACGGGCGCGCCCTGGTGAAGGGCGGCATCTGCCCGACGGACAGCGAAGGCTGCGCGTCGCTCCCGCATCTGCTCAAGCGCCTGGGACCGTCGGCGGAAGCGCACCTGCTGCTCAAGTCCCTCGCGGCCATCATCATCGAAAAGAAAGACGCTCGCGCGGTGTTCGGCGCGTTGCTTACCTGACCGTTATGATCCTGACTTTCAAGGCGGACATCTGGATATATCCCGGCATGGCCGGTTGGCATTTCGTTACGCTCGACAAGAAGGCATCCGCCAAAGTGCGGAAGAGCCAGGATGGGAAGAAGCGGAACGGTTGGGGCTCCGTCCCCGTGACCGTCACCTTGGGCAAGAGCAAGTGGTGCACCTCCATTTTTCCCGACAAGTCCGGCACCTACCTGCTGCCGCTTAAGGCGGCTGTACGGAAAAAGGAAGGCGTGGGACGAGGCGATACGGTGCGTATAGCCTGCGAAATTGCAGATTGATGAGGCCCGCTCCCGGCGGGCCTTTTGCCATGCGCGGCGTTGACTTTTGGCAGTTCTTTTAGTAGTTTTGCGGCGTCCTCCCAATGGACGAACGTCGCGTAAAGGAGTTCGAAATGCAGTTCATTTTTATCGCGCTTGTCGTGGCAGTTCTGGGCACGAGCCCCCTGCTCATAGCCCGGAAACGGAGCTATCTCGGCATGTATCCGGTTGTTGCTCTCGTGGGTACGCTGGTGCTTTCCGGCATCTTTTACCTCGCGCCGCCAGACCTAGTGAACCCGTTTTGGGGCGGTGCGGCCATCGCGGCCCTGTCGCTCTCCGTCTTGACCGCCTTTCTCGTCATCGCGAGCGACCGGTCAGATGACGGCGGTGTGCGCAGGCGCAGGCTCACGGCCGGCGCAGGGCAACCGGCTGCCAGGCGTCACGGCCTGCTCATCCTGGTGCCCGTGCTGATCGTGCTCTGTCTCGTCGGCCGTTGGGTCGGCAGCTGGGCCATGTTCCGCGCGGGAGATTATGCCGCCATGCTCGGCCAGGTGCAGTCGCGGGTTTGGACGCAGGACGTCCAGCCCAAGGATCCGAACCACGTCCGCAAGGTGCCGGAGGCGTACGCGTCCTGGGTCGCCAACAAGCAGCTCGGCGCCGCGGACAGCGCCCTCGGCAGCCAGTTCGAACTGGATTCGGCGCACATGACCATCCAGATGGTCCGCGGCGAAATCTGGTTCATCGTGCCTCTCAAGTTCAAGGACTGGGGTACCTGGCGAGCCAGGCCGACGGCACCGGGATTCATCATGGTCAGCGCGGAGGATCCGAACCGCGATCCGGTGTCGGTGCTCGACCGGCAGTACGCCTACATGCCCAGCGCCTACTTCGGGAACTCCCTGTCGCGTCACTTGTGGACGCACGGCTTTTCCGACAAGGAGCTGTCCGACTTCACCTTCGAGGTGGACGAGGACAACAACGGCTGGTGGGTGGTGACCGTGACGCATCCGACCATCGGTTGGAGCGGCGATGAGGTGGAGGGCGTCGTCATCGTCAACCCGACGGACGGCAGCTTCCGCTTCTACGGCCTGAACGAGGTTCCCAAGTGGGTCGATCGCGTGATGCCGTCGGAGCTGCTGGGGTCGTACATGGCCTGGCACGGCAAGTATGCCGGCGGCTGGCTGAACAGCTGGTTCAGCGAGGTCAACCTGACCCAGCCGGAGGACATCACCTTCGTGCACGGGTCGGACAACGAACCGTACTTCGTGGCCGACATCACCTCGACCAATGCCAAGGACGAGGCGCTGCTGGGGCTGATGTACGTCAGCGCCCGCAGCGGCAAGGCCACCTACTACAAGGCCAAGGGCGTCACTTCGCACGCGGCTTTGCAGGCGGTCGATGCCAAGGTGGCCTACCGCAAGTGGCAGGGCCAGACGCCGGTGCTGTACAACATGTACGGGACCATGGCTGACATCGTGCCGCTGATTGCCGCCAACTCCACCTATCAGGGCGTGGCCATCGTCAACATCGCCAAGCCGCAGGACGTGGCAGTCGGCGCCGACATGGCCGAAGCGCTGCGCGAGTACCAGAAGCTGCTCACGGCCGGGACCGATCCCGCGCCGGAGCTGGCCAAGAAGACGCGCAGCGTCAGCGGGACGGTGGTGCGCTTCTCGCGCGAGAGCGGCGGGCAGGGCACTTCGTATTACCTGCTGCTCAAGGACGGCAGGACCATCTTTACCGCAGGCGGCGAGCTTTCCCCCAAGCTGCCGCTGACGCGGGAAGGGGACACCGTCACGCTCACCTACGTCGATTCCGGAGAAGCGGTCGAGCCGCTGCTGGCCTTCGACAACGCCTCGATCCAGCTCGAGGGGACTCCGGCGCGCCGGACGCAGACCGACAAGCGGTAATCGGACGCCGCGCCTTCACGCGACCTGCCACGTTCGGCAGGTCTTTTTCTTTCCGGCGGCGATTGACCGTATCGTCCGGCCGTGGTACGGTCCGGCGTCGGTCTTTCAAAGAAAGGAAACGACATGTCCAAGAGTTTCGCCAAGGATATCGCCGACGCGGCAGTCGTCGCGATCGGCGTGGTACGCCACGTCATGGAGTACATTCGCCGCGAACGGTTCACGTTCGTGCGCGAGGACAAGGGAGGGCTTGACGGAGGCACCGATATCGTCACCAACGTCGACAAGCAGGCGCAGCGGATCTACGTCGAGCGCCTTTCTGCACTGTTCCCGACCTTCGGCTTCATCGGCGAGGAGGACGAGTTGAATCGGAAGTGCCGGTACAAGGGCAACGACGCCTATTGGGTCGTTGACCCCATCGACGGTACCGAAGCCTTCAGCCGCAAGCAATCGCACGGCATCGGCACGATGCTCGCGCTGGTGGCCAACGGCAAGGTCGCGGCCTCGTTCATCGGCGACGTCTGCACCGACGAGCTGTACGCCTATGGCCCGGAGGACTCCGGCGCCTGGCGTTTCGACGGGACCGGCCTGATGATTCCGCTGGAACCCGTTGCGGACAAGGCCCTGGTCGAGCAGTTCGTGCTGCTGGGGCAGCGCCCCGAGACCTACTCGTCGACGATGCAGCGGCTGATCGACTTCTCGACGCGCAAGGGGCTGTTCAAGGACATCGAGATCGACAAGGGCAGTATCGGCATCCGCATGGCGCGCCTGTGGAAGGGCGAGGTCGGCGGGCAGGTGTTCCGGTCGGACAGCTACGAGACTCCCTGGGACAACACCCCGCTGATCGGCTTCTGCAAGCAGCTGGGCTTCGTCTTCCTCCGGCAGGACGGTTCGCGGCGCTACGTGGAGTTCGAGCCGCGGCTGCTCAAGTCACCCAGGAAGGTTCCTTACGAGACCCTCATCATCCACCAGTCCCGCCTCGGCGACCTCCGCCAGTGGGAACAGAAGTTGCGCGGCTAGCCGCGTTCGCTCCGTGACATCCGTCGCGGAGCCTTTTCTTTTTGCCAGGAACGCGGGTATCCTGACAGCAGCTCATTCTCTCGCAAGGAAAAGAGGCATGGCATGCGATTCGCCATCCTTCGTGTTTTGGCCCTGCTCGCCTTGGCGCTGCTGCCGTTCGTCGCCTGCAGCAACGTGCCGCCGCCGCGCTACGTCAATCCCCAGCACGGAAAGCCGACGACCGTGACCGTCTGGCTCGACCCCAGGACGGGTCTTCCGCCGCAGGACACTTTGGCCGGCTGCAACTACTGGAACGAGACGGACGTCCGCTGCGTCCTGACGCACAACGTCGTCGAGTCGGACGTCGCCATCATCGCCGACGATCACCCCTGCTCGCCCAACGAGAAGGGCTCGTATGACATCGCCTTCGCCAGTCCGGCGCGGGTCATATCGGTGCGGATCGACTGTTTCTACGACACCTCGCGCGTTGCAGGCTTCGATGCCGAGGAGTACCGATCGGTGATCGCCCACGAAGTGGGCCATGAGATCGGCATCTGGGACCACGTGCCGCATTCATGCGAAAAGCCCGAAGAGAAGGCCAAGCCTCCGGCTTCGCGCCTCTGCGGCGACGCCATCATGAACCCGTCGTACGATCCCCGGGTGTCGTACCTGACGCCGGCCGACGCCGTAGCCTTCGCCCGGCGTGACCGCCACTATACGGTGGTGCCGCCGCGAGCCGGCATCGAGAATCGCGCCTGCGTGATCTCCACCCCGAAAAAGTGAATCTCTCCGCTCGGAGGGATTTTTTTGCGCCTGCGGGCGTAAAAAAAGTCGCCCCCTTCATGGAGACGACGGCCGTTTCTTGCCGAAGCGGGCGAGCAGGCCGACTCCGGAATGGGTGATGCCGCAGCTGATCGGATAGACCAGGTCGGGCCAGTGGCCGTGCCAGCGGAGCAGCACCGTGGCCAGGATGAAGACGTAGACGGAACCCCACAGCAGCCAGGCGGTCGGTTTTTCCGAATTCGGGTCGGCCAACACTCTGCGATAGGTGGGGATCATCGAGATGGCGATGGCCACTTGCATGATCAGGTTGGCCAGCGTGGCGTTGCGCCAGTGCCACCATACGCCCGCCGTCGAGAGGCCAGCGATGAACAGGAAGACGTCCAGCCTGTCAAAACGGGCGGTGCTCTTTCTGGCGAGCGCCAGGCAGAACACCACCGTGCAGGCCGCCGCGCCCGCGAACGAGGCGAAGGCCTTGGGCGCGTCGCCGCTCATGATCAGGTAGCTGCTGGCGTTGAGCCAGGTCAGGATCACCCACAGGCCCCAGGTGGCCGGGTTCAGGGGCTGCTGGCCGTTCCAGATGGCGCGGCCGTAAATGACGTAGCCGGTCAGCTTGATGACCGCCGCGGTGATGCCGCAGAGCATGCCGGCCGTTTCCAAAACAGGGGACATCGTGCCTCCTTTGCAGGCAGTCGTCCGCATCGAATGAGCTGCAGTCGGTGTAGCGCATGGGGGAGATTCTGTCCATGCGCGGCCCGGCGGCGACCGTTGACCGCCGCAGTGAAACGTGGCAAGCTGCCTGCGGCTCATTCAAAAGGAGGACCAGGAATGCAAGCCCATGAACGCATCATCGTCGCGTTGGACGTCGACAGCCTCGACGCCGCCAAACGGCACATCGAGGCGCTGGCGCCCCACGTCGGTTACTTCAAAGTCGGGCTCGAGCTGATCACTGCGGTCGGCGGTCCGGCGGCCGTTGCTGCCGTCAGGGCCGCGGGCGGCAGGGTGATGTACGACGCCAAGTTCCACGACATTCCCGCCACCATGGCGGGCGCGGCACGCTCGGCGGTCAAGGCGCAGCAGGTGGATTTCTTCACCGTCCACGCCTCCGCCTCCAAGGCCGGCATGATCGCGGCCGTCGACGCCGTCGGCGGCGAGAAGGTCATCGGCGTCACCGTGCTGACCAGCCTGACCGACGGGCAGTGCATGGAAGTGTACGGCACCAAGGTCGACACCGCCGTGCTGCAGTTCGCATACTCCATGGTCGAGGCGGGCGTGCATTGGATCGTCTGCTCTCCCAAGGAACTTGGCGCGCTTGCCAAGGCGGGACTGCCTCTCAAGCCGATTACGCCCGGCGTCCGTCCGGTTTGGGCCGATGCCAACGATCAGAAGCGGGTGATGACGCCGGCGGAGGCCGTGAAGGGCGGCGCGCAGATGCTGGTCATCGGCCGTCCCATTCTCAAGCCGCCCTCCTCGCTCGGTTCGCCGGTCGAGGCGGCCAAACGGATCGCGGACGAGATCGCGGGAGCGCTGCAATGAGCTTCGAGTCGTTTGCCGCCTACGAGGCCGGCAGGCTGCTCAAGGAGTGCGGTGCGATCATTCGTGATGACCATTTCGTCTACGCTTCGGGCCGGCACGGTTCGGCGTACGTGGACAAGAAACTGGTTCTTGACGACCGCGAAGCGCTCGGCGAGCTTTGCCACCTGATCGCCTGCAGCTTTTCCGACGCTGACTACGCCGTCGTGGTCGGTCCGGAGAGCGGCGGCATCAAGATCGCCGACGGCGTGGCTGCCTGCCTACGCCGCGGCTACGGCGGCAGGAAACGTGCGGCGTTCTCGGTGCACGCCAAGAAGACGCCGGACGGCGGGTTCGCCTTCGATGCCGAGTCGCGCTCCGTGGTCTATGCCCGGAACGTGCTGGTGGTCGAGGACGTGCTCACCACCGGCGGCAGCTGCCGCAAGACGGTGGAGCTGGTCCGCGCTGCCGGCGGCAATGTGGTCGGCGTCGGCGCCTTCGTGAACCGCGGACACGTGGACGCGAACGCCGTCGGCGGCGCGCTGCGGCTGGTGACGCTGGTGGACCTGCCGCTGGCATCATGGGCCGAGGAAGAGTGTCCGCTTTGCGCTTCGGGCGTGCCCGTGCGTGCGGACCTCGGCAAGGGACAGGCCTTTCTGGACAGGAAGCGCCTGCAGGAGAAGTGACCGCTTGACCGTTCCTGATCAGGAACGGTTTTTCTTTTCTTTTTTTTGGGCCGCGATTGACCTCGCGCGTCGGCGCGTGATACAACGATGCCGAGCTCTTTCAAGAAAGGTTTACGGAGGCCCACATGGACCAACTTGTCCAGGCATTGCAGGGCTTCGGCCTGCTGATGCTGCTGCTGTTCGGCATCGCGCTGGTGCACCTGTTCGTCAACGCCTTGAGCGGACCGACCGCGCAGGAACACCGTCGGCCGGCGGGGTCGTACCTGCCGCTCGACGAGCTGGTGGCGATGATCTGCGGCAGGAACGGCAAAGGCTGCGCCCGCATCCTGGCCGACAACCGTCGGCTGTTCGAGACCGTTCAGGGATCGACCAACAACCACCAGGACTGGCCGGGCGGTTACGTCGACCACGTCACCGACGGCATGAACGTGGCGGTGGTGCTCTACGCGGCGCTGTCCGCCAAGCGGCCGCTGCCGTTCACGCTCTCCGACGCCCTGCTGGTGTTCTTCCTCCACGACATCGAAAAGCCGTGGAAGTACCAAGTCGGCGAAGACGGCGAGCTGCACCATCGGCCGGAATTCAAGACCAAGGAGGACGCGCACGCCTTCCGCGCCCTCAAGTTGCGCGAGTACGGCATCGCATTGAGCGACGACCAGCAGAACGGCCTGCACTACGTCGAGGGCGAGCTGGACGACTACTCCAGCCGCCGCCGCGTGATGGGACCGCTGGCCGCCTTCTGCCACCTGTGCGACGTCACCAGCGCTCGCATCTGGTTTGACCGCCCGATTTCGGACGGCGATCCGTGGCCGGGAGCCGGGCGATTCCGCACGCGCCCTTAAACGAAAGGACCCTCACTGGGGGTCCTTTTTTTTCGGCTGGATGTCTTTCGCTCCGCCATTGCCGGTTCGGCGGCCGGCCCGTCGCCCTCACCATCCGAACAGCTTACCGACGTCCTCGGCGGTCTCGCGCTTGCGGCCGACGGTCACGTCGCCGTCCTTGCAGACGATCTTGGCCGGACGGGACAGCAGGCAGTGGTGGCTGGAAAGCGCGTCCTGATAGGCGCCGGTGTCGAGCACGGCCACCAGCGGGCGGTCGCCCTCCTCGATCTTGGGCAGTTGGACGCCGGTGCCGCCGGCGGTGTACTTGTCGTCGGAATCGCAGCTGGAACCGGCCAGCCAGACCTTCTGTACGCGACGCGTGTCCATGCCGGTGGCCGGAATGACGTGCCAGCGCTGGTGGATCGCCCAGGTGTCGACCAGGTCGTTCATGAAGCTGCCGTCGATGGTGTACCAGCGCTTGGCGTAGCCCTCCTGTACCGGCTTCTCGGCGATGACCGAGTAAACGGAAATTTGCGCGGGCGCGGCCACGTGGCGCCCCCACTCGCAGATGATGTTCGGCTCGCGCACGTTCAGCTTGACGCAGGCGCTCTTGAACGTCTTGACGATGCGCTGCACCGCCGCCTTGGTGGAGTAGAAGCGCTTTTTTTCGTAGGGCACTCCGCCCCCTCCGCCGATGTTGATGGTGTCGAGGTTGGGATTCTTCTCGCGCAGCTTGGCGTAGAGCATCACCGCGCGCTTGATCGGGTCGGTGAAGCCGTCCATGTTCTCGATCTGGCTGGAGATATGGTAGGAGAGCACCGCCAGGTTGCGTATCTTGCCCATGCCCATCAGGTCGTCCTCGCGGATGCCGAAGACGTTGAACTTCTTGTCCCAGTGCGACTTCACGCGCAGGTTCATGTCGACGCGCACGCCGACCTCTCCCTTGTAGCGCTTGAAGAAGTCGAACTCCGAAGCTTCCTCGATGATCGGGGTGATCATCAGCCCCTTGCGGTCGAGCTCGTCGATGAGGGTGAGGTACTTTTCGGTCTTGGGGCCGTTGCAGAGCACGCGGGTGCGGTCGGCGAACTTTTCCTGCTCCCACAGCTTCTTCACGATCCACAGCTCGTTGGCCGAGGAGGTTTCCAGGTTGGCGCCTTCGGAGATGAGCGAGAGCACGAACTCCTTGCTCTGGTTGACCTTCATCGGGTAGTGGTAGAGGAACCGCCCGCGGTAGTCGTTCAGCTTGATGTAGGCGTTGAAAATTTCGATCAGGTTGCGCACGCGGCGTTCGATGATGTGCGGGAAAACCAGCTCCAGCGGCGATCCGTACTTTTTTACCAGCTCGGCGACGTTGTACTGGTAGAACCCTTCCTTCACCAGCAGGTCGCCTTTCTTGGAGACGTCGAACCACTGGGTGTTGAATTCCTCCTTGCCCAGTTTCCAGAATTGCTTGAACCCGTTGCGTTTTTTCTTCATAGGAAAACAAAACGAACGTCCCTCAAGGGCGTTCGTCCACCAAAAAACAAACCGAAGGCATTGCGCCGCGACGCTCGTAACACGTGATGGGGAAGTCGTCTTTGTTGCTCATCACCGTCATGCGGAGTGTGTCCGCTGTGACTATAGCATGCGCCGTTTTAGGGGCACAATATGCCGCACTATTGCAGGACCGTCAAGGGGAAAACACGGTAAGGCGGCTTGCCGGGCATTTTTTATTTTTGCCTCGCGCGGTACGATGACCGCGTATGAAGACGAAACGCTGGCACGTCTACCTGCTCCGGTGCGCCGACGGCACCCTGTATTGCGGCGTCACCAACGACCTGCCGCGTCGGCTCGCCGCGCATCTTGCAGGCAAGGGCGCCAAGTACACCAGGCCGCGCAGGCCGGTGAAACTGGCGTGGAGCGTGCGGGTTCGGGACAAGTCGGCCGCGCTGAAGCGGGAGCATGCGGTGAAAGCCTTAAGCCGAGGGCAGAAGTTGCGTCTGATATCCGTGCGATCGACGGCCTCAGCCTCAGGCAAAAGAAAAGCGCGGACCAGGAAGGTCCGCGCGTGATTGTCAGCCGGCCACCCGCCAGGGGATCGTACGACCTGCAAGGAACGGCACGACGCCGTATTCGCATTCCGTCGGCACTTCCGTGGGGAGGCGTTCGAGCGTCACTTTGCTTTTGTTGCGGGGCAGCCCGTAATGGTCTGCGCCTGCGGCAGAGGTGAAGTACTCCAACCAGAGGGATCCGCCGTCGAGCGCGCCTTGCCGTTCGAAAATGTCCGTCAGCGCGGCATGCGCCAGGAACGAGGTGTAGACGCCGGCGCAACCGCTGGCGCATTCCTTGCGACCGCGGAGGTGCGGCGCCGAGTCCGTGCCGAGAAAGAACTTTCGACTGCCGGACATCGCCGCGCCAAGCAGCGCTGCGCGATCTTCGCGCGTCTTTGCGATCGGCTTGCAGAAATGGTGCGGCTGCAGCATGCCGCCGACGACGTCGTCGAGCGTCAGCAGCAGGTGATGGACGGTGATGGTCGCGGCGACGTTGTCCGGGGCGGCCAGCACGAACCGTACGGCATCGGCGCAAGAGACGTGCTCTAGCACGATCTTGAGCTTGGGGAAGTCACGTGCGATTTCGCCGAGCGTCGGCAGAAAAGCGCGCTCGCGGTCCAGGCAGAACGCGCCGGGCAGCTCGCCGTGGAGGCAGAGCACCATTTCGCAATCCCGCATCGTCTCGAATACGGGATACAGCCTGCGAATGTCGGTCACGCCGTCTGCGGAGTTGGTGGTCACTCCTTCGGGGTACAGTTTGCCTGCCACGGCTCCCGCCTTCTTGGCGCGCAGCAACTGCTCCGGCTGCGTCGCTTCGACCAGCTTGACGGTCATGAGCGGCTGGAAAGTCGTTCCCATGGGGACCGCCGCGAGGATTTGCGTCCGGTAGACTTCTACCTGCGCTTCGCTGCGTATCGGCTTTTCGGTGTTGGGCATGACCAGCGCGCGGGCAAAATGCCTCGCGGTCGCCGGCACGACGGACTTCAGCATGTCGTGCTCGCGAAAATGCACGTGGAAGTCGTCCCATCGTCGCATGGTGATCGTTCGCATTTCGGTACTCCTTTGCGGTCGTTCGGGGTCCGCATCAATTCGTGGACATGAGAAAGGACGGCGGGAACACGATAGCGGCCGACGGACCTTCCGTCAAAGCGAATCTTCGCGTCTTGTGTTTCCCAGATGAAACAAAAAAAACCTCCCGTAAAGGAGGCTTTTTCCGTTAGCGCTTGCGGCGGAAGTCGCGATTGCGCGCGGGCTTCTTCTTGAGGTCGCCGGAGGCGTGGGGGCCGAAGAAGCCGACGCCGCCGTCCGCGCCGGCGTTGCCGATGATGTCGGACTCGCTCTTGGCGGGACGCTGCGAGGGGCTGTTCGGGGTGACGACGATCGGCTTGGGTGCCGGGCCGGACGGGGCCGTTCGCGGCTTGACCACCATCACGCCCGGGCGCTTGGGATCGGGCTTCACGTAGTTGCCGCCGTAGGGCTTGTTGCTGTGCGGGCGGGAACCGGCGTCGCGGCGGCCGAGCGCGTTGGTGCGATTGGTGCGGCCGTATCCGCGTTCGTTGTCGCGTTCCGTCGGGGGAAGCGAGCGGTGCGGGGGGAGGTCGGCGGGGAGTTTGGTGATGGGAAGCTGGATGCGGGTGACGCGCTCGATGGAGCGGACCTCGTCGCCCTGGTCGGGCATGGCGAAGGTGATGGCATGGCCCGTCAGGCCGGCGCGGCCGGTGCGGCCGATGCGGTGGACGTAGTCTTCCGGATTTTCCGGAACGTCATAGTTGATGACGGCGGCGATGCCGGAGACGTCGATGCCGCGGGCGGCGATGTCGGTGGCCACCAGCACGCGGTATTTGCCAGACTTGAATCCGTCGAGCGCCTCGCGGCGCTGGGCCAGCGAGCGGTTCGAGTGGATTTCGGCGGCGCTGTGGCCCATCGACTTCACGGCGCGCATGATCTTCTTGGCGCCGAACTTGGTGCGCGAGAAGACCAGCACCGCGCCGCGGTGCTCGCCGAGCATCTTCTCGAGGAGGCGGTTCTTGTCGTCCTTGCGGACCACGAACAGCTCCTGGGTGACGTTCTCGTTGGCGGTGCCGGCGCGGGCGATCTCCACACGGACCGGCAGCTTCATGTAGCTGGTGGCGATGCGCACGATCTCGTTGGGCATGGTGGCCGAGAACAGCATCGTCTGGCGTTCCTTGGGAACGGTCTGGAGGATGCGGCGGATCTGCGGCTCGAAGCCCATGTCCAGCATGCGGTCGGCCTCGTCGAGGACGAGCACGTTGACGTCGTGCAGGTTGACGGTCTTCTGGTTGAGGTGGTCGATCAGGCGGCCGGGGGTGGCGATGATGACGTGCGGGTTGCTGCGGAGCATCGACATCTGGCGGTTCATCGAGGCGCCGCCGATGAGCACGGCGGTGCGCAGGTTGATGGCCTTGCCGATCTTCACGAAGGTCTCGTCGACCTGGAGCGCGAGCTCGCGGGTGGGGAGGATGACCAGGCCCTTGCCCTTGATGGCGGCCAGGCGCTGCAGCATCGGGATGCCGAAAGCCAGGGTCTTGCCGGTGCCCGTCTGGGCGATGCCCATGACGTCCTTGCCTTCGATGGCAACCGGAATGGCCTCACGCTGAATAGGCGTGGGGACGGTGTATTTGTGGTGGTTGAGGATGTCGAGCAGGCGCGGAGCGATGCCGAGCCCGTTGAAGCCGCTTTCGGGCGGCGCGTTGTGGGGGGTGGGAGACATAAAAAGACAGGTGACCCGATTCCTGCATGGTCACCTGTCGTGTCCCTTTGAGGCTCGAGTCCTGGCGGCCGGTATTCCGGACGCGTTAATGAATCACCGGACACTCTATCGCATTTGGGCTGGGTTGTCAACCGGTCCCGGGCCTTTTTAGACCAAATAAGGCGGAAAGGCGGCTGGATTGAGCAAAGAAAAAGACCCGACAAGCGTCGGGTCTTTGGCCTCATGCCGTGGCTTCGATTTTGGTCTGCAGCTCGACCAGGTGGCGGTAGATGCCGCCTTGGTCGATCAGCTCCTGATGGGAGCCGGTCTCGCGGACGCGCCCTTCGTCGATGACGACGATGCGGTCCGCGTCCTGCACGGTGGAGAGGCGGTGGGCGATGATCAGCACCGTCTTGCCGCGACGGAGCTCCTCGATGGAGGCGTGGATCTTCTTTTCGCTGACCACGTCCACGTGCGAGGTGGCCTCGTCGAAGACCAGGATGGGCGGGTCGAGCAGCACCGCTCGGGCGATGCCGACGCGCTGCCGCTGGCCGCCGGAGAGGCGCAGCCCGCGGTTGCCGACGACCTCGTCGTAGCCGTTGGGCAGAGTCATGATGAAGTCGTGCGCGTTGGCTATGCGCGCGGCCTTCTCGACGTCCTCGCGGGTGGCGTCCGGACGGCCGTAGGCGATGTTCTCGGCCACGGTCAGGTCGTAGATTTCCACCTCCTGCGGCACGTAGCCGATCTGCCGTCGGAACTCGCGCATGGGCATGTCGTGCAAGTCGTGACCGTCGATGGTCACGCTGCCCTGGTCGGGATCGCCGAAACGCAGCAACAGCTTGACCAGCGTCGACTTGCCGCCGCCCGATTCGCCGACGATGCCCAGCGTTTCTCCGGAGCGCACCGTGATGGTGACGTCGGAGAGCGCCGGCTTGTTGGCCGTGGCGGCGCGCGTCTTGTAGGCGAAGGTGACGTGCTCGAAGGCGATGTCGCCGGTGAGCCGTTCGGGCATGCGCGCGGTCGGGGAGTCGACGACCGTTTCCGGCTCGTCGAACAGCTTGGACATGCGCATGACCGGCTCGGCCGCTTCCATCAGGCGGTCGAAGACCGCACCGATGCGATAGCAGGACACGAACACCTTTTCGGCCAGCGTCGAGATGAACACCAGCATGCCCATGGAGATGCTTCCTCCGAGGGCAGCACGGGCGCAGACGAAGATGACGCCGACGCGGCCGAGGCTGATGATCGAGTTGCGGAGGTAGTCCGAGGCGTCGTAGGCGCGGAACTCGTCGTGCGCCATCGTGTGGATGTGCTCGCGGATGGCCTTGACCGTGGCGATTTCCCGTTCTTCCTGCGAGAAGGCCTGGGTGGTCATGGCGTTGGTGACCGCCTGTCCGAGCTTGTCGTCGGCGTCGCCGTCCATCTCGTGGCGCTGCATGCGCGTGGCGGCCAGCCGCATCTTGATGCGGGCCGTCATCCAGCCGAAGATCATCACGATGGGCAGCAGCACCAGCGCCGCGGGGACGCTGAACCACAGCAGCAGCGCCACGGTGACGACCGACTGGACCAGCAGCGGGATGATTTCCCACAGCAGGATGCCGGTGACGTCGATGTAGCGGCCGACGCCGCGGACCACCTTGCCGACGATGGCGCCGGTGTTTTCGGTCTGATGGTAGGTGAGCGGCAGCCGCAGCAGCTTTTCGCCGCAAGCGACCGGCAGATGCCGTTCGATGGCGAACCAGACTTCGCGGATGCGGCGGTTCTTGAACACCTGGGCGATGCCGATGGCCGAAAGGCCGACGAACATCGCGGCCATCAGGGGCAGCAGGTTCTGCCGGAACAGCGGCCGTTTGCCGGTGATGCCGTCGATGACGTACATGACCATCGACGGCTCGGCCAGCGCCAGCACCTGCATCACGAAGATCCAGTAGAGCGCCTTGTAGGTCAGCGACCTGTACGGCAGCAGCAGCTTCCAAAAACGGGGGAGGAACGTGCGTAATTCCTTGTCGTAATCTATCTTGGCCATCTCTGACTCCTCGTTCGCTTTTCCAAAGGGCGACTGGGGACGCTATCACGTAAAAACGCCGATGTCAAAGCGGTTTTAGGCAAAGAAAAAGGCCCGAACTGGAGTTCGGGCCGGGCCTGTCAGGTCGTCGTCCTGACGAGCGATTGCGGGGGCAACAGGTCCTGTTCGGGCATCTTGCCGGTGAAGCAGGTGGTGCAATGCCGTTTGCCTTCCGTGTCGCCCAGCGCCGCGCGCAGGTCGTCGATAGACAGGTAGGCGAGCGAGTCGGCGCCGACGTAGGATGCCAGCGCCGCCGCATCCATGCTGGTGGCGATCAGCTCCTGCCGGCTGGGCGTGTCGATGCCCCAGTGACAAGGGTGAATCACCGGAGGCGAGGCGATGCGCAGATGCACCTCCCTCGCGCCGGCCGTTCGCAGGAGCTCGACGATTTTCTTGGCCGTCGTGCCGCGCACCAGCGAATCGTCGACCACCGTGATGGTCTTGCCGTTGACCACGTGCCGGTCCGCGTTCAGCTTCATCCGGACCCCGAGCTCGCGAGCCCGCTGCTTCGGGGTGATGAACGTGCGTCCGGTGTAGTGGTTGCGGATGAGCGCCGACCGGATGGGGATGCCCAGCGTTTCGGCATAGGACTGCGCCATGACGTTGGAGGAGTCGGGCACCGCGGAAACCACGTCGGTCCTCACGCCCGAGGCTTTCGCCAGCGCGGCACCGAGCCGTTCCCGTACCGCAGTGGCCGACTGGCCGAAGATGACCGAGTCGGGACGGCTGAAGTAGACGTGCTCGAAACTGCAGTGGCGCGTCGTTTCACCTTCGGGTGCCGTGCCGGGGTGCACGATCATGCCGGGAAAGACCGCCATGATTTCGCGAAGCGGCCGCTGCCAGGCGATTTCCTCGGCGAAAAGGTCGAAGGCGACGGTCTCCGAGGCGAAGAGCCACCCTCCGCCGAGCTGTCCGTTCTCCTTGAGCTTGGCGACGGAAAGCGGGCGAAAGCCCAGCGGATCGACCGCGGCGAGGATGCCCTCGGGCGTGAGCACCAGCAGCGAGTAGGCGCCGGTGACCCGCTCGCAGGCTTCCTGCAGCCTGCCGTTGGGCGTGTTCCGTTTGCTCCGCGCCATAAGGTGCAGGAACAGCTCGGTGTCGCTCGACGACTGGAAGATGGCGCCGTCGGCTTCCAGCGAACGCCGCATCTCGGCGAAGTTCGTCAGGTTGCCGTTGTGGGCCACTGCCTTGCTGCCGCGGGTACGCAGCGCCACCAGCGGCTGGATGTTGCGCGCGTCGTCGGACGCGCCGGTGGTGGCGTAACGGATGTGACCGATTGCCGAGGTGCCCGGCAGCTTCGTCGAGAAATCGACGCCGCCGAACACTTCGTCGACCAGGCCGAAGCCCTTGTGCTCGTGGAGCCTGCCGCAGTGCGAGGAAACGATGCCAGCCGCTTCCTGGCCGCGATGCTGCTTGCCCTTGAGCATCAGAGAGACGAGATACGAGGCATTGGGGACGCCATAGGCGCCGGCGATTCCGCACATCGTGATTGCTCCTTGTCTGCGTGAAAGGTGCGCTACGGGTGTATAGCATGTCCTGTCGATTTTTACCAGACGCCCGGGGGACAAAAAATCCCGGCAGGGGGCCGGGATGCGGTTCACGTCTTCTTGCGGAAGACGCAGCGGAAGATTTTCTTGGCGCCGACATCTTTGGAAAGCGTCAGGCCGGCCTCACCTGCGGCAAAGAGGAACTCGTTCTTGGTGAAGAGCGATTCCGGTCTGTCGATCCGGCGGAAGATCGGGTTGAAGACCGAGGCGTCCTCGTCCATTGCGGCGAAGGTTCCCTCCGGTCCCAGGACGCGGGCGCACTCACGCAGCGCCTTGGTCCAGTTGGCCACGTGATGGAAGGTGTTGCACTCGATCACCAGGTCGAATGCGCCGTCTCCGAAGGGCAGCGCGGACGCGTCCGCCTGCCGGAAGGTGACGTTCCTGGCGACGAGCCGGTTTGCCGCCAAGGCGACTTGCGCTTCGTCGTAATCGGTGGCGACGATGGTGGCCAGCGGAAAGCGATCGAGCAGCATGCGCGTGGTGTCGCCGCGGCCGCAGCCGATCTCCAGGACGCGCTTGGGCGACTGCGGCAGCAGCTTGAACAGCGGCGGCAGGAAGTGCCATTCGAGCAGCGCCGCCCACAGCGACGTGTTCACCAGCGACTTGAGCAAGGAGTTCATCTGCATGCTTGGTCAGTATAGTCGGGGCGCCTCCTATTGTCACCGAGGCTTGCACATGGTAAAAACAGCCCAGCTCATTTCGCTTCCGGGCCCGCCAAAGAAAGGCTGCTCATGCGTTGGTACAATGCCTCTCGTGCTTACTTCGCTTTCGTCGTCTACGGTCTCGGCGTGCTCCTGCTCGGCGCTCCGCATCTGTATGCGCTGCTCCTCTGGGACGCGGCACTGAAGGTCGATCGCTCCCTGCATCGGCGCCGCGTTGCGCGCTGGCAGCTGTTCTGGGGAACGCTGCTGGGTTCGGCCGTGTTCCGCATCATGGGAGTAAAGGTCGAGATGATCTTGCCGTGGGTCAGGGACAGCGGCCGCCCGTTCGTGGTGGTTTCTAACCATCCGTCGGGGCCTCTCGACGGCTTCCTGCTGATGTCCTTGCTGGTACGGTTGGGACGGCTCGACTTCCGTTCCATCATGAAGCGCGAGGCGGCCTCGATGCCGGTAATCGGCCGTTCCTGCGTGGAGACCGAATGCGCCTTCCTGGCGCGCGGCAGCGACAAGGACGGCGACCTGGAGGAAATCGCGCGGTGCGCGCGAGTGGCGCGGCTCGATCGGGCCAGCGTCATCATCTTTCCGGAGGGAACGCGGTTCCGCGGTCCCAAGGAAGGTTCGGGCCTGTCACGCGTGCTGCCGCCCAAGAGCGGAGGGCTGCGGGCGCTCATCACCGAGCTGCCCGGTCACGACGTGCTCTCGGTCACCATCATCTGGGATCGCGACATCCGCAACGGCAAGCGCACCGCTTCGAACCTCGGGACGTACGTCGGCGCAAAAGTGACCGTGGAATCGAACGTGCAGCTGTTGCGCCTGAAGCCGCATCTCGTGGAGGCCTGGCTTAGTCGGGAGTGGAAGAACAAGGACGAACGCCTTTCGAAGGCGGGCTGATGCCCGTCTTTTTCGTCACGCTTCGGGAAGCCTTGGCGGTGCGGCGACGTAGCTGAACAGCAGGCCGGCCAGCCCTGCCACGGTGACGGTTCCCAGCCACATGTGAATGCTCCACCAGACGTGGTCGGTGGCCTTGAGCAGCAGGAAGAAGACCAGCAGGTAGGTGCTGGGAATCAGCGCGCCTAATTTCCTCCAGCCGAAGCGGTTCGTGGCCGAAGCGAAGTCGTATTTCTTGACGATCACGTCGGCAACCAGGCCGGCGGCGAAGGCGGCGGGCACGATCAGGAGCTCGTAGCCGTCGCTGACCATCAGGGACATGCCGATGCCGTTGAGTCCGAAGACGGCGGCAAAAGTGCCGAGCGGCAGCGACTTGCCCCAGCGGCGCACCGCGGTCAGGGCGAGTCCGGTAAGCGCCAGCATCTGCAGCAGCATGCCGGCGGCGGCGCGCGCCTGCTCATGGTCGGCAAGCGAGTGCACGGGCGCGATGCCGGTGGCGAAGTGGCGGCCCAAGTGCGCGAACTGCGTCATGAACGAGACGGTCGACGCCATGTAGACCATCGCCATGATCAGCGGCAGCGCCGCCACGAACGACTTGGGCTTTTCATTGCGGCGCCAGGCGGAACGGAACGGCCCGCTGAAGATCAGGTAGGCGCCGACGGCCAGGATGAGGTGCGAGGGCGACAGCAGCGCCTCGATGTCGGCCTCGATGCCGAAGAGCGTGTGCCAGGCCAGGTCGAAGCCGCCGCCGAAGGCGAAGATGCCCGCGCCGACGATCGATGGCACGTAGCCGTCTGGCAGGCACTTCCACCAGGTCTTGCCGGGCTTGCGCGACCGCCAAGCGGTCAAGGCCAGCGCCAGCGCGCAGACCGTGAAGCCCGAGTACAGCACCGCGTGCCACGGCGTGAAGAACGTTTCCAGCGACGAGGCGAGATGATTGTGGGCCCAGCCGTCGGTGAAGATGCCTGCACAGAACCACATGCCGAGGACGGTCATGAGCAGGTCGAGCTTTGACGTTTGCGCGGAGGCGTTTTCCATAGGGATGCGGTGAGTGATGATACCGGTACTGTAGCGCGGCGAGGCGGCCGAAACAACCGGTCGATGATGAGGCCCGACTGATACCGGTTCGGAGCCGGCCATCTTCGCATTTGACGTGACTGCGCCGTTCGGGCATGGTCGATGCTTTTTCGAAAATGTGCGCGTATTTAAGGTAAAAAAAGACCTGACCCGCTTGACACCGACAAGTGCGTGCGATAGTATCCAGCCATCGGTAAAACAGTGCGTCCAAAGCGAGTGAGAACGGCGAACGCCGGAGCAACGTAGCAAGGTACGAGAACGTTTACCGGCCAAAGGTCGTTCAAACTGCATGATCCGACTCGTAAGTCGGATCCATCATGTACCTACATGTCCTTCGATAACAATGGCGGTTTCTCCCGCCAGATGTACGACGTGTCGGCCATGGGCCTCAAGTGCGCCGACTGCGGTGCCGCGATCAACGAACTCCCGTTCGAGCCCAAGGCTGACCGCCCGGTCTACTGCCGCGACTGCAACCGCAACCGCCGCAAGGACTCGTCCTCGGGCTCCGGCTTCGGCGGCGGCGACAGGGGCTTTGCTCCTCGCCAGTCGTTCGACGTCTCTGCCATGGGCCTCAAGTGCGCCGACTGCGGCGCGCCGATCAACGAACTCCCGTTCGAGCCCAAGGCCGACCGCCCGGTCTACTGCCGCGACTGCAACCGCAACCGCCGCCAGTCCTTCGGCC
>CAZBFO010000003.1:208533-335428 GCA_964491475.1 uncultured Gammaproteobacteria bacterium
GACCGCCCGGTCTACTGCCGCGACTGCAACCGCAACCGCCGCCAGTCCTTCGGCCGCTAAACCCGGCACGAAGAGAAAGAACTCCCGCCAGGGAGTTTTTTCGTTGGCGCATTGACGGAAGGCCGCAGACGGGCAAAGGTGGCAGCAACGTCCTTTTTCATTCATCGATTGCGCTTGTCGCAAAGGGAGCTTCACGATGTGCTGGAACGGATACGCTTCTGCCGGCATGGCCGCAGCCGGTTTCGTCGGCGCGGCCTGGTCCCGACGCAAGGGGCACGAGCCGCTGCGCTGGCTGCCGCTGGTCTACTTCAGCCTGATGGAATCGTTGCAGGCCGTGACCTACGCGGTCATCGGCGATTGCGGCGGTCAGGCCAACACGCTGCTCACGCGGCTGTCGTATTTTCACATCGCCTTCCAGCCGTTCTTCATCAACCTGTTCGGCCTGTCATGGCTGCCGCGGGCGGAACGCAACTCGTGGAAGGTCCGTTGGATCATCTGGCCGGCGTGCGTCATTTCGGCACTGCTCTTCGTGGTCCGCTTCGCCCTGCCGGCATGGCCGCAGGCTTGCGATCCGGCGATACAGCCGCTATGTGGCACCGACACCTGCTCGTATCACGGCGAGTGGCACATCGCCTGGAGGTTGGCCCTTAGCGGTCTCGACAGCAGGTACGTCGGCTACTTTGCCGTGGCCTTCGGCGGTCCGCTGCTTTACCGGTCGTGGCGCTGGTCGCTGTATCACTTCCTGTGCGGCCCGGCGCTGATGATGGTGCTTACCAGCGACAAGAACGAGCGTCCTGCCATCTGGTGCCTGCTGTCGATCGCCTTCCTGATCGCCACGCACGTAGGGCCGGTGGAACGTTGGATGACGGTGAGGCCGCGCGCCGCCCGCGCCGCGAACGCTTAACCGCAACGGCCGCCTTTCGTGGGCGGCCGCTTTTATTTGCGAGGGTTGCCGGAACGGCCCGTTTGGCCTACGCTTCCGTTCTTCGCACTTTCGAAACGAGGAAAAGAAATGACCAAGCTCATCTGCATCGCCGGCGGCTCCGGTTCCGGCAAGTCTACGCTGGCCGAAGCTTTGGCGGAACGACTCGGTGCCGGTCGCGCCTCCGTTCTGGCGCTCGACGATTTTCAGAAGACCAAGGAAGAGGTGCCGCTTGCCGCGCCGTCGCTGCGACGCAACTACGACCATCCTTCCGCGGTGGACTTCCGCGGGTACGTCGAGACGCTCACTGCCCTGAAGGAGGGCAGGGACGTGACGGTGCGCCGGCGTCGCAAGACCAAGTCGATGGAGGCAGGCGTGGAAAACGGCGATCTCGTGCCCGTTGCGGCGCGCGAGTTCGTCCTGGCGGAAGGGTATCTGGCTTTGCACGACCGCGACGCCTGCGCCCTGTACGATGCGGCCATCTTCCTGCGCGCCTCGCGCGAGACGCGCGTGGGCAGGCGAAGATGGGTCAAGGACCGTGAGTACGTCGAAGAGGTGCTGCTGCCCATGCACGATTGCTTCGTGGAACCATCGGCGGAGCGCGCTTCGCTGACCATCGACATCGACGACCTGTCGCCGAGCGAGGTGTGCGCCTTCGCGCTGGCCCACGTCGGCATGAAGTGCGGCGCATGAACGCAAACGGCCCGATTGCTCGGACCGTTTTTTTCTTGCTTGTCAGGCTATGCCTTGGAGCCGCTCCAGGCGCGTGATACGCACGTCATGTTTCGCCAGGTCCGCTTTTGTGGCCAGCTGCTCGTGCATATAGGTGTCCATGCCTGCCAGCGTTTCCACGATGCCTTCTTGCGAGAGCTTCAGGTCGGTGACGTCCGTTTTAAGCACGGAGACGTCGCTCTTGAGGGTGGCGACGTCGCTCTTGAGCACGGAGACGTCGCTCTTGAGCGTCGAGACGTCTTTTTTGAGCCCAGCCATATCGGACTTCAGACCGCCGATGTCGGCATTCATGCCGGTTACTTTGGCGTCGAGCGCGTCAAACTTGCGGTTGAGGCTGACATCAACGGCCTTGATTTCGCCGCTCAACCGGTTGCCCAGCTCCGTGATCATTCCGATGATTTTCTGCTCGCCCTTCATAGTACGGGTGGACTATAGCATGAGTGAAAGCGGCGGCCAATGAACCAGAGCGTCCTTTTTTCGTCAAACGCGACCAGGTTTTTGGCGGTGCTTATCCTTTCACGTCGACGTTGAAGCGGTACATGCCCATGCTGCAG
Organism: uncultured Gammaproteobacteria bacterium; assembly: GCA_964491475.1. Classification (GTDB taxonomy): domain Bacteria; phylum Patescibacteriota; class Patescibacteriia; order SG8-24; family SG8-24; genus JAHFIW01. Next base: position 210,742 of record CAZBFO010000003.1, read on the forward strand.
GTGCCTTGCAGCGTACCGGGTTGCAGTGCGCCGACGGCCACGTCGGTGGCTCCGCTCGAGGGCAGCGTCTTGCTGATGCCGAGACTGGGGATGCGTATGCCCGCGGTGCAATCGAAGGTGCCGTCCGTCTGGAAGCGCAGCACCGTCGGTATGCCCGCTTTGGCCGAGCTGTTCTCGGGACGATAGCCGCCCTTGGCGTTGATGGTGACGATCTGCGTGCCGTCGACGACAGTCACGTTGGATCCTCCGGCGGGCGCTGCGGCGCTGGACGGTGCCGAACGCGTGACGAGCAATCCTATGAGCAACCCGAATGCGAGCATGCCCACGAATCCGCCGATGAGCAATCCGCCGCCGTTGCCGTTTTCCGTTTTCTTCATATGTGAGATGGGGTTAGAGGGAGAAGAACGGGGGGACGTATCCCGCCGCGACCAGGCTGTTCATTAGGTTGAATAGCGCGAAGACGATGACGATGATGCCTGCGGTCTTGAAGAACACGCCTTTCTTCGGACTGTTCTCCACGCTGAAGGAGCTGAAGCTGATGAGCGACAGCACCGGCAGCGTGCCTAGTGCGAATGCAAACATCGTCAGTCCGCCCTTGGTGAAGCTCCCTACCGACAGCGTATACAGCTGCATCGACTGCGTGAAGCCGCAGGGGAGGAAGAAGGTGGCGATGCCGACCAGCGCAGGCGTCAGCACGTGCGTGAACTCGGCGGTGCCGACGGCGCGGCGTGCCAGCCGCTTGGGCATCGAGAGCTGGAGCTTGCCGCTCCATGCGAACACGTCCAGAAGGTTGACGCCCATGATCAGCATGACGATGCCGATGATGATGCCCAGCGCGAGCGTGGCGGTCGCGGACATTCGGAACACCGAGCCGAGCACGCCGATGACGCCGCCGAGGACGAAGAACGAAGCCAACCGTCCGGCATGGAACAGCATCTGCGGACGCACGCGGTCGCCGGTCTTGGCGAAGGTGGCGGACATGGCCAGCAGCAGGCCGCCGACCACCGCCATGCAGGTGGACAGGGAGGCGATGACGCCGACGACGAACGCGGTGCCGTAGGTGACGTTGCCGCCGGAGACGAGATTGACCAGGCCGGCCTTTTGCAAGGCGACGAAGGCCAGAAGGAACAGCGCGGCGATCGGCGCAGCGTAGGCGAATTCGGTCCAGTTCGCCTGATGCTTCGGCCTGTCGATGGACAGCGAGTAGCCCCTCGGCAAGAGGACCTTGGTCAGTTCCTCGGCGATTTCCGCGACGGACTTGGTGCCGAAGTCGCCGCTGACCTCGACCGTGCGCGTGACGAGGCTCGACTTGGCGTTGGTGACGTTCGGCAGGTCAGTCAGTTCGCTTTCGGTCATCAGAATGCAGGCATGGCAGTGCATGCCTTTCACGTAGAAGGTGTGGTTTTGCGATGGCATACGGTCAGAGCTTCTTGGTTTTCAGGCGCAGCGAGTTGCCGACGACCGAGACGGAGGACAGCGCCATGGCCATGCCCGCGAACACCGGATTCAACAGCCAGCCGAACAACGGGAAGAACAGGCCGGCGGCCAGCGGAATGCCGGCGACGTTGTAGAAGAACGCCCAGAACAGGTTCTGCTTGATGCCGCGCATGGTCAGCTTGGAAAGCCGCACGGCCTTGGCGATCTTGGAGATGTCGCCGTGCAGCAAGGTGATGCCGGCGGATTCGATGGCTACGTCGGTGCCGGTGGCCATGGCGATGCCGACGTCCGCTTGGGCCAGCGCGGGTGCGTCGTTGACGCCGTCACCGGCCATGGCGACGACGTGACCCGCGGCCTGCAGTTCCTTGATCTTCTGCAGCTTGCCTTCAGGCAGCACTTCGGCCACGACTTCGTCGATGCCGGCCTGCTTGGCGATGAACGCGGCGGTGTTGCGGTTGTCGCCGGTCAGCATGACGACCTTGATGCCGAGCTTGTGGAGCTGGGCGACAGACGTGACCGCTTCGGGTTTGAGCGCGTCAGCGACCATGAAGATGCCGAGCAGCTTGCCGTCGGCGGCGAGCAGCACCGGCGTCTTGCCTTCGGATGCTTCGCGTTCGAGCGCCGCCGCGTCGAGCGATTCCACCAGCGGCGCGATGAACGCGGCGCTGCCGGCAAAGTACTCCTTGCCTTCAACCATTCCCTTCAGGCCGCGGCCCTTCACCGCCTCGAAGGCGGATACTGCGGGAAGCGTCAGCCCCTTCTCGGCGGCGCGCGCAGTAATGGCGTGCGCGATGGGATGTTCGGATTTCTTTTCGAGCGCGGCGAGCAGCGCCGTGATTTCGTCGTCACCCTTTTGCGACAGGTTACGCACCGAAACCAGCTCCGGTTTTCCTTTGGTCACCGTGCCGGTCTTGTCGACCAGCAGCACGTCAGCCTTGTGGAGCTTCTCCAGCGTGGCGGCGTCCTTGATGAGGATGCCTTCCTTGGCGCCCTTGCCCACGCCCACGATGATGGCGGTCGGCGTGGCCAGGCCGAGCGCGCACGGGCAGGCGATGACCAGCACGCCGACGAACGAAGTCAGGCCGTACGACAGCGCACGCGAGAATCCGAGCGGACCGTTGCCGAACAGCAGCCATGCCGCCAGCGTGACGAAGGCGATGACCAGCACCGTCGGCACGAACACCGACGAAATCTTGTCCGCCAGCGCCTGAATCGGCGCTCGGCTGCCTTGGGCTTCTTCGACCATGGCGATGATCCGCGCCAGCATGGTTTCCGCACCGACCTTGGTGGCGCGGAAGGTGAACGAGCCGTCGGTGTTCATGGTGCCCGAGACGACGGCATCGCCCGCGGCCTTCTTCACGGGCATGGGTTCGCCGGTCACCACGGATTCGTCGACGTATGAGGAGCCGTCCGCGACGACTCCGTCCACGGGAATGCGACCGGCCGGTTTCACGACCACGACGTCACCCTTCACGACCTGATTCACGGCGATCTCGACTTCTTTGCCGTCGCGAATCACCAGCGCAGTCTTGGCCTGAAGGTTCAGCAGCTTCTCGATGGCGTCGCCGGTCTTCTGCTTGGAAGCGCTTTCCAGATATTTGCCGAGCGCGATGAAGGCGATGACCACGATGGTCACGTCATAGTAGGTGTGCTCGACGTTCAGGTACGGGCGCAGCGAATCTTCGAAGGCCGTGACGACGAAGCTGTAGAGGTACGCCGCCGAAGTGCCGATGCCGATGAGCGTGTCCATGTTGGCCTTGCCGTAGCGCAGGAAGCGGTAGAACCCAAGCAAGTACGGCTGCCCGACCACGAACAGCGCGTAGGTGGCGAAAAGCGGCAGGAGGTGATGGAAGAACTCCTTCCAGAACGCAGTCATCTCCGGCAGTGCGCCGAACTGGATCGCGGCGTCCCAGGCCATCAGGAAGACGCTGACGGCGGCCAGAGGAAGGATGGAGAGCACCTTGGTGCGCATGGCCGCCAGCTCGGCGAGTTTTTCCTTTTTGGATTGTCCGATGCCGGTGTGCATGGAGTGGTCCTCCATCGTCATCGGCTCGGGCATCAGCAGCGAGTAGCCGAGCGGTTCAATCAGCTTGGAGAGCTTTTCGGGATTCGTCTTGGCGGGATCGAAGGACACTTTGGCCGCCTCGGTGCCGTAGTTGACCTCGGCGGAGTGGACGCCCTCGGCTTTCTTGAACGTCTTTTCGATGATGCCCGCGCACGAGGCGCAGTGCATGCCTTTGATTTTGTATGTGGTTGGGGTGGGCATAACAGTCATTTCCGTAATCAAAAACCAAACGTAAGACCGAATAGTCGGTCCGACGTTTGGTTTAATTCCGCAGGATGACCGTGGCGATGCTTTGATGCCTGAACGCCTTCCCTATGCCTTCGCGCCAGCGGTCGGTTTGCGCCATCGCGGCGGCGACAGGGAGAATCGTCGCACCCAGGAACGCGCCGAGGAAAGCGGCGATAACCAGTATGACCGAGGCAAGCGGCACCGGCAGCACCGCTCCGGAGAGCGCGCTGGCCGAGGAGATGCAATGATTGATGCAGCCCAAGTCACCCGGGGCCGAATCGCTCATCGGCGCGCAGTGCATGCCGACGCAGCCGTCGCCCATATCGGACATCATCTGCATGCCGAAAAGCGAAAGCCCCGCAAACGTGGCGGTCAGCAGGCCGAAGGCGGCGAGCAGGAATGTAGCGATCAAGCGGCGCATATCGCTTCAACGGTAGCACCGGCGTGCGCGTGTGGCAATCCTCCCTCCTGTGCATCAAAAAATCCCGCCTGATGGCGGGATTTTTCTTCGCTTACGCCTTGCCGAGCGTCTTGTCGCCCTCTTCCCATTCGACGGGGCAGAGGTCGCCGCTTTGGACGGCCTTCAGCACGCGGAGCGTCTCCTTGACCGAGCGGCCGACAGAGCCGGCGGACACGATGATGTACTTCACGACGCCTTCCGGGTCGATGACGTAGAGGCCGCGACCGGCGGAACCGTCGTCATTGAGCACGCCGTAGGCGCGAGCGATTTCCAGTGTGGTGTCGGCGATGATCGGGTAGCTGACTTCAGGAAGATCGCGCTCGAACCAGTTCTTATGGCTCCACTCGGAGTCGGTCGAAGCGGCGATGACTTCGCAGTTCAGCGCCTTGAAGTCAGCCTCGTGCTTGGCAAAGCCCTTGATCTCCGTGGGGCAGATGAAGGTGAAATCGCGGGGGTAGAAGAAGAACACCACCCACTTGCCGAGGTAGTCGCCCAGGCTGACGTGGGTGAAGCCGTCCTTGTCGCCCTTGCCCTTCTGGTAGGCCATGGCGTTGCGGAACGCCGGGGCGCGCTTGTTGATCTTCACTTCGAACGAAGAGCCGCTGTCGCTGCCGCAGCTTCCGCCTCCGCAACCGCCGCCTCCGCACATACCGTCTCCACAGCTCATATAAGGTAAGGTAAAAATGATGATTGATACGAACGTATGGACAGGTTATCCTTAGATACCGGGAGCGTCAACCGTTCATCGGTCGAGAATCTCGATTTTTCAACGCTTTTCACGCATTAGGCTATGACTGCCGCAGAACTGCTGGTTCGTTCGCTCGAAAACGAAGGGGTGACTCATGTTTTTGGAGTCCCTGGCGAGGAAAACTTGGACTTTTTGGCGGCGCTAGAAGGGTCGAAGATTCGATTCGTGGTGACGCGGCACGAGCAGGCAGCAGGCTTCATGGCGGCGACGCTGGGGCGCCTCACCGGCAACGTCGGCGTGTGCCTTTCGACGCTCGGTCCCGGCGCGATGAACTTCACCACTGCGGCGGCGTACGCGCAGCTTGGCGGCATGCCGATGCTGATGATCACTGGGCAGAAGCCCATCCGCAAGAGCAAGCAGGGACAGTTTCAGATCGTCGACACCGTCGAGACGATGCGTCCGCTCACCAAGTACGCCAAGCAGATCGTTTCCGCCGCGACGGTGCCCAGCATCGTGCGCGAAGCCTTCCGCATGGCCGAAGAGGAGCGACCGGGCGCGGTGCATCTTGAGCTACCCGAAGATGTCGCCGCCGACGAGGCGACGGGGGAGCCGTTCGCCGTTTCCGCGCCGCGCAGGCCGGTGGCGGACGAGAAGGCCGTCGTCGCGGCGGCGGCGATGATTGAAACGGCGAAGCATCCGTTGCTGCTGGTCGGAGCAGGCGCCAACCGCAAGCTCACTTCAAAGATGCTGGCTGCGTTCGTAGAGAAGACCGGTATCCCGTTCTTCAACACGCAGCTGGGCAAGGGCGTCATCGACGAGCGGCACGCGCTGTTCATGGGAACGGCCGCGCTTTCCGACAACGACTACCTGCACTGCGCCATCGCCAAGGCCGACCTGATCATCAACGTGGGGCACGACGTGGTGGAGAAGCCGCCGTTCATCATGCACCACGGCGGCACGCACGTCATTCACGTCAACTTCACTTCGGCCCGTGTCGACGAGATTTATTTTCCGCAACTCGAAGCGGTCGGCGACATCGCCAACACCATCTGGCGTTTGTCCGAACGCGTGCAGTCGCAGAAGACTTGGGACTTCGCTTACTTCAACCGCATCAAGGAGCAGCTCGACAAGCACATGGGAGAACATGCCGACGATGCGCGGTTTCCGCTCGCGCCGCAACGCGTGGTCGCCGACGTCCGCAAGGCCCTGCCTAATGACGGCGTGCTGACGCTGGACAACGGCATGTACAAGCTGTGGTTCGCCCGAAACTACCGAGCGTATGCGCCGAACACCTTGCTGCTCGACAACGCTCTCGCCACCATGGGCGCTGGCCTGCCCTCGGCCATCGCCGCCAAGATGGCCAATCCCGAAAAGCGCGTCATCTCGGTCTGCGGCGACGGCGGCTTCATGATGAACTCGCAGGAGCTGGAAACGGCGGTGCGCCTCGGTCTGGATTTGGTGGTGGTCATCCTGAACGACAGCGGCTTCGGCATGATCAAGTGGAAGCAGCAGGCGTCGGGGTTCAACAACTTCGGTCTCGACTTCACCAATCCGGATTTCGTGAAATACGCCGAGGCCTACGGCGCTCATGGGCATCGTGTCACGTCTGCGGAGGATTTCGGCGCGACTCTTTCGCGCGTGCTAAACGAAAAAGGCGTGCACCTGATCGACGTGCCGATCGACTACTCCGAGAACGACCGCGTCTTCACTAAGGAGCTCAAGGAGAAGACCTGCGCGCTGTAGCCGCGGGCAGCCTGTACAAATTCGAGGTTTTTTGCCACCCTGACCCCGCGTTCGCTCATTCCGAACCGGGAGAAAACATCATGCCATTCCTGTCACGCAACCCGGCCACCGGCGAAACTGTCGCCGAGCACGACGAGATGTCCCGCGAAGAAGTGCTGCGCCGCATCGATTTGGCGCAGCGCGCCTACGAAGACTGGCGCGAGATGCCGTTCGGCCACCGCGCCAACTTGTTCCGCGAACTGGCCAAGCTGTTTCGCCTCAAGGCCGAGAGCTTGGCGGAGATCGCGGCCATCGAGATGGGGCGTCCCATCACCGCCGGCATCTCCGAAATCGAGAAGTGTGCCAAGGTCTGCGACTACTACGCCGACAACGCCGAGAAGATGCTGGCCCCGACGCCGGCCTTTACCGAGGCGAAGCGCGCCTACGTGCGCTTCGACCCCATCGGCATCGTGCTGGCGGTCATGCCTTGGAACTTCGCCTACTGGCAGGTGATGCGCTTCGCCGCGCCCGCGCTCATGGCCGGCAACGTCGGCCTGCTCAAGCACGCCTCGAACGTGCAGGGCTGTGCCATCGCGCTCGAGAGCCTGTTCTCCGAGGCCGGTTTTCCGACCGGCGCCTTCCAGAACCTGGCGATTTCGCCGAAGGACGTCGAGGCCGTGCTTCGCGACAGGCGCATCAAGGCTGCCACGCTGACCGGCTCCGAAGGGGCCGGGAAATCCGTCGCGCGCATCAGCGGCGACGAGATCAAGAGGACAGTGCTGGAGCTGGGCGGCAGCGACCCGTTCATCGTCCTCGAGGACGCCGACCTGGTGCCCTGCGCGGCGGTCGCCACGACCGCGCGCCTGCAGAACTCCGGGCAGAGCTGCATCGCCGCCAAGCGATTCATCGTCGTGCGTTCAGTGGCAGAGCGGTTTACCGCTCTGCTAAAGGAGCACTTCGAGACCAAGGTGGTACTGGGTGACCCGCGTGACCGTGCCACGACCTTCGGGCCGATGGCCACCGAGAACGGGCTGGCCGACATGGAACGACAGGTCGCCGGTTCGGTGGCGCTGGGTGCCAAGGTGCTGACCGGCGGCAAACGTGCCGACCGTCCGGGCTGGTTCTTCGAACCGACCATCCTGACGGACGTGCGCAAGGGCATGCCCGCGTACGACGAGGAAACCTTCGGTCCCATCGCCCCGATCATCGTGGTCGAGAACGAGGAAGAGGCGATCGCCGTGGCCAACGACACCGAGTTCGGCCTGGGCGCCGCCGTCTGGACCGCGGATGAACAGCGCGGCGAGCGGATCGCGGCGCGCATCAATGCCGGGTTCGTGAGCGTCAACGGCATGGTCAAGTCGGAACAGACGCTGCCGTTCGGCGGCGTCGGCAAGTCCGGCTACGGCCGCGAGCTCTCGGAGTACGGCATCAAGGAGTTCGTCAACATCAAGCCCGTGCGCATCGGTTAGCCGTGCGCGCAACCGCCCTCTCCGGGCGGTTTTTCTTTTGGCCGCCGTCCGCGCGACGGCATTGGCATTTGCGCGGCGAGCGGCTACCATCGTCCGTAACGTTCTTTCGCAAACGCGCGCAAACGCGAGGAGAGTCACCGTGAAACGACCGTCCCTCTTTTGGGCACTCGTGCTCGGCTGCCTGTTCCTTTCGGGGGACGGCGGCATCGGCACCGGGCCTGGCGACGCACAGCCCGTCCAGAACGTGGTGCGTGCAAGCACCTGCGAAAAGACGCAGGCGCCGCTGACCGCCGTCACCTGGAACGTGGCGCTGGCCCCGGGAATGAACCCGCTGTATCGGCCGCGCATCGCACCGGTGGTCGAGGCCGTTCGCGGCCTCAAGTACGACATCCTGTGCGTGCAGGAGGCTTGGCTGGAAAAGGACAAACGCGCCATCATCGCCGCCTCCGGATTGCCGCCGGACAACGTCTTCGTGCACGACACCGCCGGGCTGGGAGAAGACGAAGCCGACACCTGCAACAGCTCCGCGCTGGACCTGGTGCTGGCCTGCGCCAAGGCTTCCTGCCTAGGCGAAGCGGGGGAGGACACCTCGCTCTGCGCCATGCAGAGCTGCGACAGCGAACTGAAGATCCTGTACGCGCGAGACCGCCGCTGCCTCAACTGCCTGGCCGCCAAGGTCGGCAACGGCGCTTCGGAGATCAGCGATGCCTGCAGCAACGGCTCGGCGTCGCGCATCTACGGCGGCAACAACGGCGTGATGCTCCTGTCGCGCTGGCCGTTGCACGACCGCGAGGTCGCATTCATCCCGTCGAGCAACGCCAACCGCGTGGCCCTGTTCGCCCGCATCCACGTGCCGGGACTGTCCCAGCCGTTGGAAGTGGCCTGTTCGCACCTGTCGTCGCCGCAGCCGATCGCTCCCACGCACACAGGCCTTCCCAGCTGGGAAGACGAGCAGCGTGCGCAGATCAAGGCCGTCGTCGGGCCGCTCGAGGCGCGGGCGCAGGGAAGGCCGCAGCTGTTCCTGGGCGACATGAACTTCGGCGCGGGCGACAACGTGCGCCTGCGCTCGTACATGGCACGATCCGCGGACGACGCGCGCGGCGCGGGGTTCCGCGATCCCGCGGCCGAGGCCGACCCTCCGTTCTGCAGCGTCTGCGGCGACAACACCTTGCGCGGTGCGCAGGGCGACATGGGCATGCTGTTCGATCACGTGCTGTACCGCGATCCTGCGGGCGGTGCCGAGCTGCAACCGGTCTGTGCCGACCGCCTGCTGGACCGTCAGGTGCGGGTGATCGACGCGCACGGCCGCGCGGTCTACACCCACCTGTCCGACCACTTCGCGGTCCGCGTGAAGTTCAGCGTCAAATGACGTCCCCGGTTTTGGGGCGTTTTTCTTTTGCTGCCCTTGAACGTTGACGGCAGCCATGCTACGTTCGACCGTCCGTCAACGGGACGGAACGAACGTTGAAAACCGAGCACCTACAGGAGGAATACATGTCCGCTTTGCTCTTCCGCGACGTCACCGCAGAGCTCGAAAAGTTCCTGGAGAACGAAATCGGGAGCGTGTTCTGCGTCCCTTGGCTGTACGGCGAAAAGGCCGTCGCGGCCCTGACGGCGGCTGGTCTTGCCCACCATCGGTTGAAGGTGGCAATGCACCAGTTCGTCATCGACGCCCTCTGCATCACCTACCGTGATGCGGGAAATGCGCGCCTCGACGAGGCCATCACCTGCGTCTACGGCGGCAAGCGAGAAGTTGCCATGTCGATGCCTTGCATCGGCGAGCGCCAGTTTCATCCGCTGCTCCTGCCCAAGGAAGCAGACGTCAGGATTTACGAGTCGCTGGCAAAGCCGGTGGACGCCGCTTCGAGAACGCTCGAGCAGACGGCCATCGGCCAATACCGCAAGCTGCTCGAGACGCTGTCGCGCATCACCGGACGTCCGGTGCGGTTTTATGCCGAGACCAGCGGCATGCGCCAGCCGATCTGGCAGGAGCCGGAGGCGCTGCACCTGATCACGAACTCGTGTCCTCCGGGATACGGCTCGGCGCGTTACGTGCAGACGGTCTTCGGTCGGCTCATCCATGCAAAGGGGCACGAAGAGATCGCCTGGGGTCCCACTCCGGGACGCGGCACAGTCCTCAAGGACGAGGACGGGCAGCCGACGGTGCAGATGCTTGGCAACACCTGGTACCTGCTTGTCCCGACCATCAGCACCTACCACGCGCAGAACAGCGTGGCCATCTTCGAACGCCTCCTCGGCCAGGCATGGGCGGCGCACCTGGCGCCGGCTCCTGCCGAAGCGGAGGAGGCTTCGTCGGAATCGTTCGGCAATCTCCTCACGAGCTGGGTCGACGATGCGGCCGACTTGATGGCCGCCGACGTGCGCAAGGCAGAGGAACGGATAGCGAAGCTGCAGGAAGGCCTGGTCGCCGCGCACCGGAACCTGAAGGACCTGCGGCACTTCGTGCGGCTGGCGGCCAATCCGACGGTGGATCGCGAGAGGCGCAAGCGCGCCAAGGAAGACTGGGAGGCCGTCAAGGCCAATCCGCTGGTGAAGGGACTGACCTTCGCGGATGACGGCATCCACGTGGAGACCGTCCCCATTCATCTTTCGCAGGACGGGCAGGCGTACGACCTGGGCACCTTCACGGTGCGCCTGGCGGCCAAGGGCCAGATTTCGATCTGGTGCGAGAAGCCCAAGCAGTACAAGGGCTATCCGCACCCGCACATCAACGATGTCGGGCATCCCTGCTTCGGCAACGCCGGCACGGCCATCACGCAGGCGATGGGGGAGATGCGCTTCGCGGACGCGGTGCGCTACATGCTCCGTTGGCTGACGGAGGGCTACACCCCGGCGCTGACCGAGATCAAGCTCGAGACCTGGCCGCGCGTCGGCGAATCGGACGAAGCCTACGGCAAACGCATGGGCTTGCATCAGATTGACGACCCGGACATCAAGGAACGGCGGATGACCGACGCGGAAGCGGCAGTCTGGAAGGTCGCCGTCGAGATGATTGGCACCATGCAGAAGGACCCGAAACTGGACGCGATTCTGGCCGATCCGCCGGGCTTCGTCGAAGCGCCGGAAACGCCGGAGGCGTCCGTCGAAGAAAAGGAAGAGGAGAAGAACGATGACGCATCCGCTCAACCTTGATCAGCAGAGCAATCTGGTCGATCCGCGCAAGACCCAGCCGGTCACCGTCATCGGTGCCGGTTCGGTCGGCAGTTGGCTGGTGCTGAACCTGGCATCGGTCGGCTGCGAGGACATCACCGTCTGGGACGCCGACGACGTCGAATCCCACAACGTGCCGATGTCCGCGTACGGACGGGAAGACCTGGGCAAGCTGAAAGTGCGCGCCCTGGCCGAGCTGATCGAGCGCAAGACGGGCGTGCGCATCACGCCGGTCGAACGCATGTACGCCGGCGAGCCGCTGAACGGCTCGGTGGCCTGCTGCGTGGACTGGATGGACGAGCGCAAGAAGATCTGGGAGCGCGTCCGCGACAACCCCAACGTCGAGGTGTTCGTGGACACGCGCGTCGCCGAGGAGTTCGTGGCCGTCTACGGCTTCAACCCCTGCGACCCCGAGTCGGTGAGGCATTACGACAAGCTGCTGTATCCGAACGGAGAGGCGCTTCGGCCGATGTGCGGCAGCCACGGGATCATCTACGTGGCCCAGCACGCGGCCAACGCGGCCTGCGTTTGCTTGACAGCCGCCTGGTCCGGGAGTAGAAAGGAGCGGCACTATCGGATGCACATGGGCAATCTCGCCCAGGTCGTTCCGTAGAGCCCCACCCACCGTACGCCGGAGGAGCAGATGAGTCGAAAGAACAAACGCAACAAGAAACCCGCGCAAACCAAGACCGCGACCCTCAAGGTCACGCCCGTGCAGGGCGAGGCGACCGAGACGGCCGTCCAGGTCGCCAAGGGTTCGACCGTCGGGAGCGCCCTCCAGCAGGCGGGCATCTCCACGGAGCGGAAGAACGTCACCGTCGACGGCAAGCCCGCGGACCTCGACGCGCCGCTGGCCGCCGGACAGACGGTCAACGTCGAGGAACGTCCGCAAGGTTCCTGACTCATCCTGCTTCGATGCAGCCGACTCGATTGAGTCGGCTTTTTCTTTTGCAAAAAAAGCAAATAAAAAAGTCCGACGCGCAGTCGGACAATGGCTCACTCGCCGTTGAGCAGATCGTTGAGGGCGGAACGCACCCGCTGCAACTTGTCGTCCCAGGAGTCGCAGCTGCGGATGAAGCGGAAGTTCGGGTGGCCGTTCCAGACTTCGTGGATGCGGCGTCCCGTCGCTGCGGCCTGCTCGTAGGTTTCGTAACGCGCGGGGTTGTTGCCCTTGTTCGCCTCGTAGACGTCCTGCGGCGGAACGTCCAGGCAGATGACGCCGCGGTAGCGGTCGTACTCGTCCTGGAGCGTGGTGCGGAAGACCTGCTCCATGTCGGCGATGCCGCGTTCCATGTAGGCGGCGCCGTCGACGGTGCCGCGGTCCAGGAGCAGCGCGCTGCGTCCGTCGCGGAGTGCCTGCATGTTCGAGCCTTTCTCGAACCCCAGTTGCACCCGGTAGATGGTGCGCTGGAAGGCTTTCATGCCCAGCCGGTCGCCGACGGGCGGCTTGATGCCGACCTGCTCGATGACGATGGTGGCGACTTCCGGGACGCAGTGCAGCAGCGAGCTGAACTCCGAGCGGAGCGCGGCCATGACCGAGCTCTTGCCGGAGCAGGGCCCGCCGGTCAGCACGATTTTGGGAACGTCCTTCACCAGGAGGTCACGCACGGGGCCGGCGGGCGTTTCGCCGCGCAGGTCGTAGGCGATGCGTGCCAGCATGCGGTTGCTCAACGAGCCCGTGACTTCGATGGCCGAATGGATCCAGGGCGGCAGCGTGACACGGTCGAGCTCTTCCAGCGTCGGCTTTTCGATTTCCGCGATGACCAGGCCGGCCAACGGGCCGTGGAAGTGATCGACTTCCCAGCCTTCGCGCAGGTGACGCCGCTTTTCCAGCCGGTGGCTGGTGGCCTCGAGCATGAACCTGCCGGTTTCGAGGCTGACGCCGCGGTTGTGTTCCTGGCGGGCCCGGCCTTTGCCGGTCTTCCGCGTGAGCTCGGCCTGCTTGCCGTCGGTGATGCGGACGCGCAGGTCGCCCGAACCGTCGAAGTAGCCCTGCTCGATTTCCTTCGAGGGGTAGCGGCCGATGTCGGGATCGATGGAAAGCACGATCCAGCGGCGCTCGAACTCGTCGACGGTCTCTTCGGACTCGCGTCCGTCCCGATCCGTTTTCGATGACTTGGACTTTTTGGACATGTCGTTCCTTCTTGCGAAAGGGCGGCCGGAGCGTTCGGCTCCGGACGGGAAATGTACGGCAGCCGGGTGCCGCTGTCAACGCAAAAGCGGCCAGGGCGGCCGCTTTTCATCTTGCCTTATGCAGCTCATCAACGCGTTCCAGGAACTCCTGCCATGACGCCACGCGCCTGGCGACGTCGCCTTCCTGGATGTGGCTGTTGTATCCCCAGGAGAACAGGAAGCGGTGGGGGACCACGTCTACCAGCGGTTCCAGCTTGTCGAGGTCGTCATCGATGAAGACGTCCAGGCCGGCGGCAGCTACCGCCTTGCTCTTGTCGTGGCCGACGCCTTCGAAGGCCAGGTCGATGCCCTTGCTTGCAGCCCAGTCCTGGGCGATCTTGAGCATCTCGCCTTCGCGCGAAGTGACGACGCGCAGGTCGTGGCCGGCAGCGCGCAGCGCGGGAATGGCCTCGAGCACGCCTGGTACCGGCTCCATGCGCTGGCCGTACTCCCAGGTGCCGTAGATGGCGTTCTGCAGCTCGCGGTACTGCGGTTGCGTCAAAAGCCCCCGTCCGAGGACGAGTTCCTTCTTAAATTCCGACGAGGGGATGTCGAGGCCGTACATCGCCTTGGCCGCCAGGCACTTGAGGGTGCCGCAGTCCGAGATGACGCCGTCGAAGTCGAGGCCGATGCGCATATGCCAGCAGTATCAGGCATCGGCGAAAAAATTTCCAGAGCGATGAAAAAAGCCCGGTCCGACGGAGGTCGGATCGGGCGGGTCATTTGCCGTCGCGCTTGGGGGCCATGGTGCCGAGCACCCAGTCCGCCAAAGGGACGGTGACGTTGAAGTTGTGGCGCTGCATCAGCTTGGGATCGTGATGCCGCGCATGGTGCCGCGACAGCTTGCGCAGCAGCGGCAGCCGGCGGATCGGGTGCCTGACCGGCAGATGATACGACAGGTGCGACAGCTCGTAGGCGAGCACGTACGACGCCTGCGTGACCACCGACAGCAGTCCGACGTCCGAACCCAGGACCAGGGCGAACAGGCTGCACATGGCCATCGACGCCAGCACGGCGCCGAGGATGCCGGCGGAGGGCACCAGCACGAAGGCCAGCTCGCGCCAGTCCTTCAGCGCCATGGAGTCCTCGCGGTACAGCTTGTGATGCATGACCGTATGCTTCTCGTACAGGACGCGCACCGGCCAGTGCTTGCGATGCATGAGGTGCTTGTGCACGAACCACTCGAAGAAGTTCGCGACGACGAGATTGCCGAGGATGACGGCGAAACCGATGAGTCCCGGCCAGTGCAGGCGCCAGGAAGCGCCGGCGATGGCCACGGCGCAGATGCCGGTGGTCCCGGCCAGGTGGCCGAACGGCAGATACCAGGGGGGCAGCGCGGCCAACCATTTGGCGCGAAGCCGTTCCACGAACGGTTCTTGCTGTGGTTCCATGACGAACCCTCGGTGGGAAATGCGGAAAGAACGGACTGCAGTCAGCATAAGCGGCTTTTGGCCGTGCTGTCAATCGTTGCCTCGCCTTTCGCTAAGCAGGGAATCGCGCTATCCTTTGGGCATGAAAAAGACTTCGCATCATCGAAAAAACCGCCTGGTGTGCAGCGAGCCGGCCATGCTGCCGACTCGTGAAGGCATCTGGAAGACCGTCGCCTTTTACGATGCCGCCGCCAAGAAAGACGGCCAGACGCATTTGGTACTGACCATGGGCGACGTGGCGGGCGCCAGGAACCTGCCGGTCCGGGTGCAATCCGAATGCCTCACCAGCGAAGTGTTCGGGTCGCTCCGATGCGACTGCGACGACCAGCTGCACCTGGCCATGCGCGCCATTCGCAAGGCAGGCAAGGGCGCGCTCATCTACCTGCGCCAGGAAGGCCGCGGCATCGGCATCTTCAACAAGATCCGCGCCTACCATCTGCAGGACCACGGCTTCGATACCGTCGAGGCCAACCGGCAGCTGGGCCTGCCGGACGATTCGCGCGAGTACTGCGCCGCCGCGGCCATCCTGCGCAAGCTCGGCGTGGAATCGATTCGCCTCATGACCAACAATCCCGCCAAGGTCGCCGGCCTCAAGAGCGAGGGGATCGTCGTGGCCGGCAAGCTGCCGTTGCGCGCCAAGCCCGGAAAGTACAACCGCGCATACCTCAAGACCAAGCGCGACAAGATGAAGCACGACCTGTAAAAGAAAAAAGCCTCCGCGAACAGCGGGGGCTTTCTGATTCAGGCGAAGTCGATGCGGAACTCCTTGCCGTGGTCGGCGAAGCCGAGCTTGACGTAGAGCGCATGGATCCAATCGCGTTCGTATCGGCTGGTGGCAACCAGCTTGTAGCAGCCGCGCCTTTTGGCCTCGTCGATGACGCGCCGGACCAGCGCCTCGCCGAATCCTCGGCCGCGCCACAGGTCGTCTACGAAGACGTCTTCCATGAAGCCGAACGGCTGCACGTGAAGGTCGTTGCGGAGCAGGTAGAGGTAGGCGCGACCCGCCTCACTGCCGTTCGGCAGGCGCAGCGAGACGCGGACGCCCTCGGCGTGCACGGTCGACGAAACGAGGGAGTGGCTCATCGCACCACCAGGCACCATTCTCCGCGCTTGCGGTCGGTGCCGGCGACGGGGATAACGTGCGGCAGCAGCTCCGCCAGGGGCGCGAGCTGCTTCGCGCGGTCCGCCGCGCCGCTGGCGATCAGCGCCACGCGCATGCGCAGCACCGCGTTGAGCATGTCCGACGGGCAGAACTTCCGCGGTTGCGCCATCGTCGCTTCGAGCGCGGCGACCAGCCGGCCTCCGCAGGTGCGCTCGTAGGCCCGCTCGAAGTTCGTGTCCATCAGGATGCCCCGGTCGCAGGAGTCGCCGTAGGCGGCGACCGTAAGGTCGTCGAGCCGCGTGACGTCGCCCGCGCAGGGATTTTCGTCCGTCTGCATCGCGGCATGGAAGAACCAGCAGCGGCTCACCGGAATCTTGAAGGCCGTCCACATGGCGCTGCCGAAGCTGCTGACGCTCAATGCCGTCGGCGGCTTGAGCGGGTAGCCGTGACGCGTGTCGAGCTGAATGAACGTCGTCAGCGTTTCGACGGCGCGCTGGGCCGTTCGATCGGTAACGCCGCGTTTCATGAGGTAGTCGTGCAATGCGAGATGGTCTGGTACGAGCATGTCTTGCCTTTCTTGCCGCTGGCGATGGGGAAGCAAGGAACGGACGGCATCGGTCACGGGTGCCGCATCGGCACAGTGAAGGGCAAAACTGGCCAAAAGTCAAGAAGGTTCCGAAGAGGCTGACTCTGCTTTTTTACCTTATATAAGCCTTTTTTTGATGGCTGAACTCGCCTGTCAGGGTTGACAAAACCCCGTTTTTGTGGTAGATTTTCACGTTCCCATGCATTGGTGCTTGGGATGCTCGTTCAATGAATACAGGAGGAAATCGATGACAAAGCATACGCTCGGCGTGACTGCGGCTCCCGTCTCCGAACGGATCGAGTCTTCCCGCAAGCCGGTCAGTTCCGGCCACTACAGGATCGTCGACGGCATCGACATGACCGGCGTATACCCGCCGGTGACCATCGCCGACAAGAGGATATCGTCGGGCAACATCCCGGCGGTCCTCGATCCGGCGCTGGCCAGCAAGCGGACGCTGATCGGCCTCGAAGCCGCCACGCTGCCGGCGCTTCCGGCAGTCACCGTCGAAGCAGGGCCCGGCACCGTGCAGGTGCCGACGCGCTTCTCGAAACCGCCGTCCCGGAAGCAGACGGTGCTGGGGCTCGACATCAGCAACGAGCTTGCCGAGCTGCAGAAGCGGCGCGGGGAAGAATCGCAACGCCAAAAGGCGCTGCAGGACTTCCTCGCCAAGCTCGAGGCACAGCCCTTCGTGCAGCGGAGGGCGGACGAAAACACTGCCAAGACCGTCGCTGCTGTCGTCGTCGGGTTCGACCCGAAGCGTCGCCGGCACTGCGTCGACGTCGTCTCGGTCGAGAAGGTGCTGCATCACATGATGGAGTCCTCGCTGCCCCACAGCGTCGTCAGGGGCATCATGGGCGCCGTCAGGGAGCAGTTCGACATGGTCGAGCGCGGCGTGGTCGAAATCGTCCACGCGGCGAACGACAGCCAGACGGTGCTTCCCGCCGACGTCTGCGATCGCCTCAAGGCCGTCGCTGCCAAGATGGCGGAGTCGCTCGACTTCGAGACGAAGCTGCTGGTCGACGCGTCGACCGCGGTCATCTCGTACCGGGCGGCCGCGGTGCAGCAGGCCAAGGCCATCCTGGACGGCAAGGGCACGGAAGGCATGTGGTCGCTGTTCGAGCGCGGATGGATTCCGCTGGGCATCGGCCGCGACAACAGCTTCCGGGTCATCGTGAAGTAGCTCCTTCTTCGGGGGAGAGGCATCATGCCTCTCCCTTTTCTTTTGCCGTGGTATGCTCAAGACGTATGTTCCTGCAGTTCGTCCAAGTCTTTTTCGCCATCTTCGGCGTGATGGATCCCGTCGGCAACGTGCCGACGTTCCTTTCGCTGACCGCCAAGCTGGAACGGCCGGCGCAACAGAAGATGGCCGCGTCCGCCGTGTTGCGCGCCGGCGTCATCTTGGTCGTGTTCGTCTTTCTGGGCAGCGCCATCCTGAACGCCTTTCAGATTTCCATCGAGAGCTTCCGCATCGCCGGCGGCCTCATCCTGTGCATCCTCGGCCTGCAGATACTTTTCGGGCAGGAACAGGAAGCGGGCGAAGGCGAAAAAGGGGACATCAGCGTGGTGCCGCTGGCCACGCCGCTGATCGCCGGACCGGGCACCATCACCTCCTCGGTGATCTTGGTGAAGGAGTACGGCTACCTGCTGGTGCTTGCGGCGGTGTTCGTGAACCTGGTGCTGACACGGCTGCTCTTCAAGTACGCCTACCTGGTGCTGAAGCTGCTCGGCAAGAAGGGCGCGCAGGCCTTCGCCAAGGTGATGGGCCTGATCATCGTGGCCATCGGCGTGGAGTTCATCCGCAACGCGCTTGGGGCAAAGTGAAACGCAAAAAAATCCGGCGCAGGGCCGGATCTTTCTTATCCCGCGACGATCTCCTTGCAGGTGTCGATGAGGCTCTTGGTGCGGTCGATCGGAATGCCCGTCGTCTCGGCCAGCGCCGCAGGCCGCTTGGCGGCCATCTCGCGGCAGAGCATGATGTTCTTTTTGGCCAGCTTTTCCATCTCCCAGTCCTTCATGTGCTCCATGACGGTGATGGGATAGAGCGCGGCGTGGTCGACCATGCGGGCCAGCGACTCCGACGGCTCGCTCCAGCCGATCAGCTTCATTCCCTTGCAGACGCCGAACTGGTGGGCGCTTTCCGAGAACCTGCCGTTGGTGACGATCCAGCCTTCGTGGAAGAACGGCGTCTTGGGGTTGGTTTTCGAGCCTTCGCGCAGGTCGATCAGGCGCGCCCAGGTGGACATGACGTCCTTGAGCGTTACGGTGTCGTCGAAGCGGTTGCGGAACTTGGCTTCGATCATGATGGTGCGGCTCTTGGTCTTGGCGACCACGTCGATCTCGTGGCGCACGCACAGGCCGATGAGATCGTCCCTCGGCACTTCGGCGTCGTATTCGTACGCCTTGAGGATGGAGGCGACGTATTTTTCGAACTTGAAGCCGGCCGGGCCCAGGCGGAGCAGGCCCGAGCGCAGGTTATAGCGGTGGGCGATGCATCTGTTCTCCTTGTGCAGCTCCTTGCGCACAAGCGCGTACACTTCCTGCGTGGTCATGCCGGCCTTGATGCCGCCGGTCACTTTCTGCACCACGTGGGAGATCAGCTGGTCCTTGGCGCCGATGCGCTTGAGGGTCTCGACGATTTTTTCGGGGCGGAAGGGGACCTTCTCGCCGTTCGCTTTGATGATGGTCATAGGCAGGCGGCTCAATGATAACAGATTGGCCGGCCGCGCGCATCCGTTGTGCCGCCGGGCTTTTTTTGTCATCCTAGTGAGGAACTATGTCGGCAGCCCCGCGGATTTCCGAAGAGGCACGGCAGCGTCTTGAGGCCATCGCCAAAGACGCCCGTTTTGCGACCGTGCTCAAGGTGGTCGGCGGCATTTCCGGTGCCGAGGCGTACTTGGTTGGCGGCGCGGTGCGCGACGCGGTCATCGGGCGCGGCGACGCGCAGGACCTGGACGTGGTGGTGCGCGGCGCGTCGCTGGAGGCGCTTTCTGACGCCTTGGCCGAGCGCGGATCGGTAAACATGGTCGGAAAGTCGTTCGGCGTGCTCAAGTTCCGGCTGGAAGGCGCAGCGGGCGACGTGGACATCGCCTGGCCCCGCACCGAGCGCGCCGGCATGAGCGGCGGCTACCGCGACTTCGCGGTGCAGTCCGATCCCGAGCTGCCGATCGATCGCGACCTGGAGCGACGCGACTTCACCGTGAACGCCATCGCCTGGCGTCCGGCCGACGGCGCGGTCGTCGATCCGTTCGGCGGCTTGGCCGACATCGAGGCCGGCGTGCTGCGCGCGGTCGGCGACGCGCACGCGAGGTTCGTGGAGGATCATTCGCGCATGCTGCGCGGCATGCGCTTCGCCTGCCAGCTCGGCTTCGACATCGAGGCAGTGACGTGGCAGTCCATTTGCGCCCGCATGCCGCACATCGACGACCTGCGCGACGGCGAGAACGGCAAGGAGCGAGTGGTGCCGTACGAGACGGTCGCCAAGGAACTGGTGAAAGCCGTGGATGCGGATCCCGCGCGGGCCGCGCACCTGTTCTTCGAGAGCGGCGCGTTGCTGCGTTTCATTCCGGAACTTGCGCCGCTGTCATCCTGCGAGCAGTCGCCGCAGCATCATTCGGAGGGGAATGTCTGGATTCACACGCTGCTGGCGCTGTCCAAGCTGCACGGGCCGGAATTCGCGGAGCTTTTTCCCGGCGAGCGTCCGACTGCCGAGACCGCCATCGCCGTGCTGCTGCACGACGTGGCCAAGCCGGAAACCGCCGCGCGCAGGGGAGACCAGATCACTTTCTACGGTCACGACGAGCGCGGTGCCGAAGTGGCGCGGGCGGTGGCGCGGCGTTTGCGCTTGCCGAGCGCGGGCATCGACGCCGACCGTCTCGCCTGGCTGGTGCGGATGCACCTGTTCCCGAACCTGGTCGACCTGGCCACGGTGCGTCGCACCACCTTGGAGAAGCATTTCCTGCACGACGTCATCGCCGGCCGATCGCTGCTGCACCTGGCTTGCGCCGACGCGCTGTCCGCCGTGCGTCCCGACGGCAGCACCGACCTGGGTACGCTGCGCGCCTTGCTGGACGCGCTCAAGGACATCGGCAGCAGGCGCCAGCCGGACGGCAGGCCCATGTTGAGCGGCGGCGAGGTCATGAGCGCGCTGCATCTTTCGCCGGGCCCGCAGGTCGGCTCCATCCTCGACATGCTCAAGGAGGCGCAGTTGCGCGGCGAGGTGACCAGCGAGGAGCAGGCGCGCGAGTTCATCCTGGCGCAGCACGCAAAGGAATGAAAAAGCGGGCGCCTCGAAGCCCGCTTTTCGCTACTTCTTTTTCGCCTTCTTGCCTGCCGGCTTTTTGGCCGGCTTGGTTTTCTTGGGCTTCCGCATCATCGCCTGCACTTCCTTCCAGCTGCCCTTCAGTTCCTTGGCCAGGTCTTTCAGTTCGTCTTCGGTCAGCGCCTTCACGCCGCGGTACTCGGCCACGGTGGTGTCGACGATGCTGCCGTACGCCTCCTTGGTGAGCGAACCGAGTTTCTTGGCGTGCTTGCCGACTTTGGTCTTGATGCGCTCGGCCGCGGCGGTCACTTCCTTTGCGCTGATGTCGCGGTCCTTCATCTCGTTGATCAGGGCGGCGACGGCGCCGAGCACCGCCCCAAGGGCCAGGCCTTTCACCAGCAATTTTTTAGCACCCATAGGTGGAGTGTTACGGTTGATGAGTTCGTGCTGCCGCAAGTATACCACTCCTTTTGACGAAGAGGCATTTGGGGGTTAGTCTGGCTTTGCCTTTTGGCGCAACGCAAGGAGCTACCCGATGAGGCATCGTATCGTCCTTTTCTCCGTCGCGGCCGCCGCGCTTGCGGGCGCGCTGCATTCGCCGCGCGCAGGGGCGCAGGCGCCGGACGCGGAAGCGCAAACGGCCGAGGCAGTCGCAAAACCGCCCGTGCAGCTGCGCGGTTCGCCCACGTCGCTCGCATACGAGAACCAGGTGGCCGACAAGTGGCACCTGCAGCGTTACAAGAACGCCGACGAGCTCCGTGCCGCCGAGAGCGCCGGTCAGCTGGTGCCGATCCGGTCGCACGGCAGCGTCACCGTCGCCGAAGACATCGGCGACCTCGACACGGCGAACGCAGAGGCCTACCGCTACGCTCGTCCATGGGTCGCCTGGTTCCTCGACGATCTCGCCGCGGATCCCAGCTTTCCAAAGGGGGCGACCTTCAAGGTCACCTCGCTGGTACGTTCCGAGGTGTACCAGCGGCGGCTGCTCAAGACTTCGCTGACCGCCGCCAGCGGTTCCACGCCCAGCCGCCGTTCCTCGCACCTCACCGGTTCCACCGTCGACATCACCACCAAGGAGATGCCGGAGCCGCTCAAGGCCTGGATGCGCAAGGCGCTGCTCAACCTGGAGCGTGCGGGCCTGGTGCAGGCGACCGAAGAGCAGTACGGCTCGCTCTGTTTCCACGTGATGGTCTTTCCGAACTACCAGAAGGGGACCGTGCCCTGCGCGGTCGCCTGCCATTGAGAGGCTTGGTCCGGCATCATGTCGGACTTTTTTATTCGCGGGGAATCGCGTCGGGGCGCGAAATGTCGCGGCCGGCCGGTGTTGACAGAGGCCTATTTTTTTGCAAGGGTCTCCGGGTTCACGCGCACCGCGGAACGAGGAGTTCCTTCATGAAGAACCGCCGTTTTTTGCCGCTGCTGGCGGACCTCTGTTTTATTTTCGCCATCCTCGTCGGCCATTACGCTTTGCCGGCGTATGCGCAGGACGCCCCCTACAGGGCGCTCATTCAGCAGCTGCGTGACAAGGACGATGCGGACAGGGCGCGTTGGCTGCAAGAGGGCAGGAAGGCCGGGTACTGCGTTTGCGGCGACAGCAACTGCAAAATGTGCAAGGTCGTCGCGAGGAGGGTTTGGGTACGACCTGACGCCGCAGCCGTTTTGGCCATCGATCTTGGGTTGGCCTGCACGGCGCTTCTCTTCGCACTGGGTTGCCTCGCCGCTTATTTCGGCTTTCGGAGAAAAAAGGTTTCCGGTGCGTGATGCACGAGGCCCTATTGGGCCTCTTTTATTTATCCACAGCTGGTTTGACGCACAAGCCGCCCCTGCTATCCTGAAACCATGTCTCGCATCGTTCGCACCACTACCACGACTACCACGACCACGCGCAAGGCGGGGTAGGTTGGCGTGCGAGCGCACACGAGCCGATGAACCCCGCCCGGAAGCGGGGCATTTTTATAAGCAGACTATGATTGTCATGAAGTTCGGCGGCAGTTCGGTGGGAACGCCGGAGGCGTTAGGACAAGTGGTCGGACTGGCGGAACGCTTTCGCGAAACCAACCCCGTGCTGGTGGTGTCGGCGCTGCAGGGCGTCACTGACGCGTTGCTCGGCTTGGCTGCCGCGGCCATCGACGGCCGAGCCGTCACGGTAAGCACCGGCATCGACGCGCTGCGCGAGCGGCATCAGGCCATGATCGACTCCTGTGCGGGCGCGAACGCTCCGGAGTGCAAGGCGCATGTCGATGCGCTGATCGGCGAGCTGGCCAAGGTGCTTGCCGCCATCAACGGCACGCACGCGCGCGTAGAACGGGCATACGACGAGATCGTCTCATTCGGCGAGAGGCTGTCCGCGCCGATCGTCGCGGCGGCGCTGGCGGCCAAAGGCATTCCGTCGCGGGCAGTCGACGCCCGCGAGCTGATCGTCACCGACGACCGCTTCGGTTCGGCCAACGTCTGGTTCGCACGGACCGACGAGCGCATCTCCGCCGTGCTCACGCCGATGGTCGAGGAGGGGACGGTGCCGGTGGTCACGGGTTTCATCGGCGCTACGGACGAAGGCGCCACCACCACGCTGGGTCGCGGCGGCTCCGACTACAGCGTGGCCATCGTGGCCGGCGCGCTGGCCGCGGACGAGATATGGATATGGAAGGAAGTCGACGGCGTGCTGACGGCCGATCCGCGCGTGGTGCAGGAGGCGGCGCTGCTCTCGGCCATCAGCTACGACGAAGCCGCCGAGCTGTCGCACTTTGGCGCCAAGGTGCTCCACCCCAAGACCATGATTCCTGCCGTTGACAAGAAGATTCCGGTGCGAATGCGCAACACCTTCCGTCCCGATGCGCCCGGCACGGTCATCGGCGAACGCAGCGCGCCGACGCAGTCCGGCGTGAAGGCGGTGACGGCGGTCAAGAAGCTGTCGATGGTCACGGTAGAAGGCAAAGGCATGTCCGGCATGGCCGGGTTCGCGGCGCACGTCTTCGGCGTGGCCGGACGGCACGGCATAAACATCGTGATGTTCTGCCAGTCGTCGTCCGAGCAGAACATCTGCCTGATCAGCGATGC
Source organism: uncultured Gammaproteobacteria bacterium (assembly GCA_964491475.1). Classification (GTDB taxonomy): domain Bacteria; phylum Patescibacteriota; class Patescibacteriia; order SG8-24; family SG8-24; genus JAHFIW01. Next base: position 234,587 of record CAZBFO010000003.1, read on the forward strand.
CAAGGACGGACGGCGGTTCAAGGAAGCGCTGGAACGCGAACTGGCCGACGAAGTGTCGCAGCGCCTGGTCGACACCATCTCCGTAGTAGAGGACGTGGCGGCCGTGGCGGTGGTAGGCGAGGGGATGCGCGGCGTTCCCGGCGTGGCCGCGCGGCTGTTCCGCGCCGTCGCTTCGGTCGGCGTGAACGTGCTGGCCATCGCGCAAGGCTCGTCGGAGCGCAGCGTGTCGTTCATCATCGCGGAATCGAGCGCCGACGACATCGTCCGCGCGGTGCACGCCTCTTTCGCCTTGCACCTTCCCGTCACTGAAAAAACGGCCGCGGTCTCCGCGTCTGGCGGCAAGAAGGCCGCGTGGCCGGTCGACGAGGCCGCATAATTACCCGAATCACATGACATTCACCAAGAAGGAATTCGTTTCGCCAGGCGTCGCCTTGGCCGAACCGACGGCTGCCAAGGAGCTGACCGTCGTGCCCATCGCGCTGGTAGGAAAGGGGAACGTCGGCCGCGCTTTCCTGCGCCAGTTGGTCGCCGCGCATCCGACGTTTCTGCGGCGCGGAGTGGACTTGCGCGTCACGGCGGTCGTCGGCCGGACGGGCATGGTGTCCGCGTCGGAAGGCGTCGATCTCGCGGCACTTTCGGAAATCGCCGAGGGCGGCGTGACGGGCGCCCGGGCGAGCGCCGGCTCACTCGGCTGGGAACGCGTCACCTCGGCCATCGCCGAGGCGTCGTCGCGCGGCCAGGTGGTCGTGGACGCCACGGCGGAAGACAACGCCGACGCGCACGCGGCCTGGCTGGAGCGCGGCTGGAGCGTGGTCACGGCGAACAAACACCCGCTGACGTCGTCGTTGGCGCAGTATGACGCCATGACCGAAGCTCGTCGCAACGGTCGCGCACAGTATCGTTACGAGGCAACGGCGGGGGCGGGATTGCCGGTCATTGCCGCCCTGCTCGACATGCTGGCGACCGGCGACGAGATTCTCGAAATCAGCGGCGCGGTCTCGGGGACTCTCGGCTACCTGTGCTCGGCCTGCGAGGAAGGCCTGCCGTTCGCGCAGGCCGTGGCCGAAGCAAAGCGCCTCGGCTTCACCGAGCCTGACCCGAGACAGGACTTGTCCGGTGCTGACGTGGCGCGCAAGGCGCTGATCCTCGCGCGGCTCATGGGCGTGCGTCAGGAGCTTGCCGACATCAGGACCGAAAGCCTGGTTCCGGAAGCGCTGGCGGACGTCGACGCCGCCGCCTTCATGAGCGGGCTGGCCGCACACGGCGAAGAGATTGATCGCCGCTTCCGTGATGCTGTCGGTCGCGGCAAAGCGCTGCGATATGCCCTGACGGTTCGCCCCGACGGCATCAGCGTCGGGCTCGAGGAGTTCCCGGTCGGTGTCGGGCTGGGCAGCCTCAAGGGTCCGGAAAACATGTTCGTCATCCGCACGCGCCGCTACGACGCCAATCCGCTCATCATCCGCGGGCCCGGCGCGGGCGCGGAAGTCACGGCTGCCGGAGTATTCAGCGACGTGCTCCGCACCATTCCGGGGGAGACGCCGCGCGATCGCATCTAACGCCGTCATTTTATGGAAAAACGCATCTGCAAAATCGGCGTCCTCGGCGCCACCGGCACCGTCGGCCAGCGCATGATCACGCTGCTCGACAATCATCCTTGGTTCACCGTCACCGCCCTGGCCGCTTCCGAAAACTCCGCGGGGAAAACGTACGCGGAAGCCTGCGCCTGGCAGCTCGATACGCCCATGCCCGCGTGGGCGGCAAAGATGACCGTCGCCAAGTGCGAGCCCGGTCTCGACTGCGATTTGGTGCTGTCCGGTTTGGACAACGCCGTCGCCGGTGACATCGAGTCGGCCTTCGCCACCGCGGGCTATGCCGTCGTGTCCAACGCCAAGAACCACCGTATGGAGGCCGACGTGCCGCTGGTGATTCCCGAAGTGAATCCGGACCATCTCGCGGTGATCGACAAGCAGCGCAAGAACCGCGGCTGGAGCAAGGGGTTCATCGTCACCAATCCCAACTGCTCCACCGTCGGTTTGGTCTGTGCGCTCAAGCCGCTGGTGGCCGCGTTCGGCGTCAGCAAGGTCGCCGTCACCACCATGCAGGCCATCTCCGGCGCGGGCTATCCCGGCGTGCCGTCGCTCGACATCCTCGACAACGTCATTCCCTACATCGGCGGCGAGGAAGAAAAGATGCAGACGGAAACGCAGAAGCTGCTCGGCAGCTTCGACGGCAGTGCCTTCGCGCCGTCGCCGACGGTGGTGTCCGCGCAGTGCAACCGCGTGCACGTCCGTGACGGGCATCTCGAATGCGTGTCGGTCGAGCTGTCGCAGGCCGCGACTGCCGAACAGATCGTTTCTGCCTGGCGATCGTTCGTTCCCGAGGTCGCCTCGCTCAATCTTCCCAGCCTGCCGGTGCCGTTCATCAACTACCACGAAGCCGCCAACCGCCCGCAGCCGCGCCGCGACCGCGAGGCCGGACGCGGCATGACCATCAGCGTCGGCCGCCTGCGCGAGTGCCCCATTCTCGGCTGGAAGTTCGTGGTGCTCTCGCACAACACCGTCCGCGGCGCCGCCGGCGCGGCAGTCGCCGACGCCGAGCTGCTGGTCGCCAAAGGCATGCTCTGACCTATGGCCACGCAAAAACTGTTCATCTACGGCACGCTCAAGGACCGCGACGTCGGCAAGGCGCTGTTCGGCGGCCAACCGCACGGCACGCCCGACACTCTCGACGGCTTCGTCAAAACCACGACCGACATCCACGGCGTCCAGTACCCCAACATCGCGTCGCAAGTCGGCAGCGCCGTAGAAGGCGAAGTCATCGAAGTGACCGAAGAAACCCTCAAGCACGTCGACGCCTACGAAACCGACGCCTACGACCGCCGCATGATGACGCTCAAAAGCGGCACGCAAGCCTGGGCCTACATCGCAGAGAGTGATTCACGGTAACCCGAGGCACAAAACGCCTCGGTAAAATCCCGGCTTTCCCCAAGCAGGTACGCGGGGGTGGCAGGGGTGGGGGACCCCGACAGCGCGCAGGGCCGCCGCAGCGGACCGAGCACTGTCGGGGGTGACCCCTGACAGGCCCAGCGCACCCTCTTAGCAAACCGGACAGCGCCGGAACCTTTTTGACACCGCATCCCAATAATGCGACGCTCTGCCCAGTCGTTCTTTTCGCTTACCCGAGGAGTCACCAATGAGCACTACGCGGCTCTACTGCATCGTCTGCCGCACGTCCTATCCTCTGGACGGCCAGCGGATGCGTTGCGATTGCGGCGGCCTGATGGACGTCGTTCACGACTTCTGGCACTTCAACCGCTTCGGACCCGAACCGCTGAAGCGCCTGTTCGAACATCGTCGGCAATCGCCGTCGTGCTCGGCGGACCGCAGCGGCGTCTGGCGCTTTCGCGAGCTGATCGTCCCGGACCTGGCCCTGCACGAGCTGGTCACGCGCGGCGAGGGTAACACGCGGCTGTACGACGCGTCCGTCTGCCGCCGAGCCAATGCCTGGATGGACACGACTGACGTCTCCTTCAAGCACGAGGGCGAGAACCCCACCGGTTCGTTCAAGGACCGCGGCATGACCGTGGCGGTGAGCTGGGCCAAGAAGCACGGCGCCAAGACCGTCGTCTGCGCTTCGACCGGCAACACCTCGGCTTCCGTCGCCTCGTACGCGGCGTTGGCCGGACTCAAGGCCGTCATCCTCATCTCCGAACAGGGGACTGCCGCCGGCAAGATCGCGCAGTCGCTGGCTTACGGCGCCAAGGCCCTGATGATCCGCGGCGACTTCGACCAGGCGCTCAAGCTGGTGCTCGAAGCTCGGGAGAAGCTCGGGCTGGCGGTGATGAACTCGGTCAATCCCGTCCGTCTCGAAGGACAGAAGACCATCATCTGGGAAACGCTGGAGCAGCTCGGCTGGCAGGCGCCCGACTGGTTCGTGGTTCCCGGCGGCAACCTCGGCAACGCCGCCGCCTTCGGCAAGGCGCTGCGCGAGGCGGTCGACCTGGGTCTCATCAAGACCATGCCGCGCTTGGCGGTCGTGCAGGCCGAAGGTGCCAATCCGCTGGTACAGGCCTCGCTCTGCCAGTGGAAGATGACCGCGGTGAAGGCCGCGACCATCGCCACGGCCATCAAGATCGGCGACCCGGTCAATTTTCCCAAGGCCGTCCGATCCCTCAAACAGACCGACGGCGTCGTCACCGACGTCACCGATCAGGAGATCATGGATGCCAAGGCCGTGCTCGACGGCGACGGCGTCGGGGCGGAGCCGGCCTCCTGCGCCACGGTCGCCGGCATTCGCAAGCTGCGGGTGCACGGCGTCATCGGCAGGGAGCAGAAAACCGTGGCGGTGCTTACGGGCCACGTGCTCAAGGATCCCGACGCCACCATCGGCTACCATCGTCGCACGCTGACCGGCATTGCGCCCTCACGCCCGAACTCCCCGACGGTCATCGACCCGACGCTCCAAGACCTGGAAAAGGCGCTCGCGCCGTGAACTCGTCCCTCCTCGCGCAGGAGGGATTTTTGCATGAAAAAACTCCGCGTGCGGCGGAGTCAATCGTCGAAGTCGTCGGGGTCCGGATCGTCTGCCTGCGCGTGGAGCAGCAGGGCCATCTCGGTGTGCAGGCGCTTGGCCTGCGCCGGCGTCATGTGCCGCATGACGAGCCCCTCGAGGCGCTGCACTTCGCGTTCCTCTTCGTCGTCGGTGAGCGCTTCGGGCCGCTTTTCCATCAGGATATGCAGGCATTCGTGCACGAACGTGGAGAGGACGTCGAAGCGGTAGTCCACGAAGATGACGTGCCTGGTGGTATCGATGCAGCCGACCGCATTCCAAAGGAAGCCGTCGCTGCTCAATTCCTGTCCCACGTGCGCGGACGCCCAGACGTTATGGCGCATCTTGGCGTATTGCAGTCTCCACTGCCGGGAGCGGCACAGGGCATAGATACGCCGTAACAGCCGGTACTGCAACCGGCGTTCACGCCGGTCGCTTCGGCGTTTCCTCGGTTGCTTGGGCTCCATGGGGGCCTTTCGTTTCGGCAAAAGAACCTTTGCTAAGCTGTAGCAGAGGCATTGCGTTGCCGCAAACGGGCGGTCTGGACCGTAACTCGGCTGCGACTGTATACTTGTGGACAAGACTTCATCAACGCCCACATGCACGATGATCACGTTGATGCCGCCACGGCGAAGCTGTACCTCAAGGACGTCGATCCCTTGTGGCGCGCTTTTTGGTTTCACATGCACCTGATGGCCAAGAACCTCAAGGAGTTCGGCGAGGGACTGGGGACCATCAGCGACGAGGTCTTCGCCTACCACTGCGGCGGCGAGAAGAACGACATCGCCCGCTGGGTGCGCGAGGTCATCGGCGACGTCGAATTGGCGCGCGAGCTCGACAAGGTCAAAAGCCAGGGAGAGGCCGCCAGGCTGGTGCGCGAGCGGGTCGCCATGCTCGAGAGGCGGGCGCAACAGGGCTGACTCCGTTCCGTCGCGAAATAACTTTTGCTACAGTAACAGCGCTTGCACTTAACCTCGATTATGGAGAAGAACGACCACGCCACGACGATCACCTGCAACGTCTGCGAGCACGAGCACGCCGAGGACGGCACCTGCCAGTGCGGCTGCGAAGTCGAACAGCAGCTCGGACAATTCTGCTGGAGCTGCGGCCATGCCGAGCACATCGAGCGCGCCTGCAAGTGCGGCTGCGAAGGATAACCACACCGCTTATGGGAAAAGAAGTCGTCTTGGACATCGAAACCTCCAACAGTTTCGCCGACGTCGGCAAATACGACCCGTCGCTCCTCAAGGTCTCGCTGGTCGGCCTCTACGATTACGCCACCGATCAATACGCCCATTACATGGAAGCGGACCTGCCCAAGCTGTGGCGGGTGCTCGAGGGCGCCGACCGCATCATCGGCTACAACCTGTTCGGCTTTGACTATCAGGTGCTGAACACGTATTATCGCGGCGACCTCTCCAAGTTCCCCACGCTAGACATCATGCTGGCGGTCTCCGAGAAGATCGGCTTCCGCATCAAGCTCGACGACGTCGCCCACGGCTCGTTGGGCACGGGCAAGTCGGGCAACGGCCTGCAGGCCATCGAGTTTTTCCGTCGGGGCGAAATCGACAAGCTGCGCGACTACTGCCTGCAGGACGTTAAGGTCACCAAGGAAGTCTACGAGTTCGGGCTCGCCAACCGCCAGGTGAAGTACAAGGACCGCGCCGGCCGCCTGGTCGAGGTCCCCGTGGACTTCAACATGAAGGGGGAGAAGAAGCCCGTGCCGCTGACGCTGCCGCTATAAGAGCAAATGCCCATGTCTGCCCGCCGGAGTATCATTTTGATCGGCGGAGCGCCGACGGTCGGCAAGTCGATTGTCGCGCGTCTGTTGTCGGATCATCTCGGAATGCCGTGGATTTCCACGGATCACATCCGCGACGTGATGCGGCTGGTCTCGAGCACGAAGACCGAGCCGAACGTTTTTAATTCCGAAGGTTATTCCGCCGAACGCTTCCTGACCGAGTTCAGCGCCGAGCAGATCGCCGAGATGGAGCGCGTCCAGGGAGAGGAGACCTGGAAGGGCGTGAAGCAGTTCATCGACAACAACCACCACTGGAGGGACGGTTTCATCGTCGAGGGGGTGGGCATGCTCCCGCACTTGGTCGCCAGGGATTTCGGCGGCGACCCGGGCATCAGGACGGCGTTCCTGGTGGACGACGCGCCGGAGCGCATCCGGGACATCGTCTTTAATCGCGGGCTTTGGGACGATGCCGATCGCTACCCCGATCACCTCAAGGAAAAGGAAGTCCAGTGGGTCCTGCTGTTCAGCAAAATGATCCGAAGCGAGGCCCAAAAATACGGGTTTCCGCTGGTGGAAGTGCGTAAGAGCAAGTCTGATTTGAATGCGGTGCTGGCGGTGCTGGAATAGCACCGCTTTTTGCACACAAAAGTTATCCCCAGCCAAACATAACTGCCACAACATCTTGTGGTATGCTGCGTGTAACAGCCACTATATCTAGTTTTCTCTTGATTCCTTTCGTCGATTGAAGGAAGGCCGCTGCGGGTATATAAAATGAGTCGGAACGCCGTCGCTTTTGTCACCTTCTTTAACGTGCTATGCAGCCGCCATACACGCCGCACTCCAAGCCCAAGTCCGCCAACCGCATCGAGGAGAACCGCGCCGTGTCTGCCATTCTCGACCAGATTCCGGAGCTGCTGAAGGTGAAGTCGGTCAAGAAGCGCGACGGCAGCTTTGTCCCGTTTGCCATCGAGAAGATCGGTCAGGCGCTGGCCAACGCCATGCGCGAGGCCGGCGTCGGCGACGAGCTGCTGCTGGCCCGCAGCACCCATCAGGCGCTGATGCGCATCGACCGCGAGTTCGACGGTCACGTGGTGCCGACGACTGACGACCTGTCTCGCGTCATCGCCACGGTGCTCATCGACAACAATCTCCCTTTCGTCCTCAAGAAGTATTTCCAGTCGTTGGCGCCCAACGCCGGCACCGAACGTCACGTCATTTCCAAGGGCGTGCGTTTTCACCGCCGCTTCACGCGTCCGGAAGTCCATCCGTACGACCAGCTCGAATGGGACGTGCGCGATGCCGTGATTACCAACGAAAAAGGGAAGGCCGTCTTCGAACAGCGCGGCGTCGAGATTCCCAAGAACTGGAGCCAGACGGCCACCAACATCGTCGTTTCCAAATATTTCCGCGGCGAAATCGGCAAGCCAGAACGCGAAACTTCCGTCCGCCAGATGGTCGACCGCGTGGCCCATACCATTGCCAAGTGGGGACGCGACGGCGGCTACTTCGCCACCGTCGATGACGCAGACACCTTCGAGGCGGAACTGACGCACATCCTGGTCAACCAGAAAGCCGCCTTCAACAGCCCGGTCTGGTTCAACGTCGGCGTGGCCGCCAAGCCGCAATGCTCGGCCTGCTTCATCAACTCGGTGCGCGACGACATGCGCTCGATCCTGAACTTGGCCGTGACCGAGGGCATGCTGTTCAAGTACGGGTCGGGCACCGGCTCCAACCTTTCCACCCTGCGCTCGTCCAAGGAAAAGCTGGCGCACTCCAGCGGCAAGTCGTCCGGCCCCGTGTCGTTCATGAAAGGCTTCGACGCCTTCGCCGGCGTGATCAAGTCGGGCGGCAAGACGCGCCGCGCCGCCAAGATGGTCATATTGAATGCCGATCATCCGGACATCGAGGAGTTCGTGGAGTGCAAGGCCAAGGAGGAGCGGAAGGCCTACGCGCTCATCAAGTCCGGCTACGACAGTTCCATCGACGGCGACGCCTACGCGTCGGTGTTTTTCCAGAACGCCAACAACTCCGTGCGAGTGACCGATGAGTTCATGCGCGCGGTCGAAGAGGACCGCGAATGGGAGACCAAGGCGGTGACGACCGGCGACACGGTGGACCGTTTGCGCGCCCGCGACCTGCTCGCCAAGATATCGCGCGCCGCCTGGGAGTGCGGCGACCCCGGCTTGCAGTACGACTCGACCATCAACCGCTGGCACACCTCGGCCAATTCCGGCCGCATCAACGGCTCCAACCCGTGCAGCGAGTACATGTTCCTGGACGACACCGCCTGCAATCTGGCCTCGCTCAACCTGATGAAGTTCGTCCGCGACGACGGCAGCTTCGACGTGGACGCCTACAAGCACGCGGCCGAAGTGGTCATCACCGCCATGGAAATTTTGGTCGGCAACTCCAGCTATCCCACCCCGGCCATCGAGGAGAACAGCTTCGACTTCCGCCCGCTGGGCATCGGCTACGCCAACCTCGGCGCGCTGCTGATGTCGCGCGGGCTGGCGTACGATTCCGACGAGGGCCGCAACTTCGCGGCCGCCGTCACCTCGCTGCTGTCCGGTCATTGCTACTACCAGTCGGCCAAGATCGCCGAGGCGCTGGGCTCTTTTCGCACCTACAAGCTGAACGAGAAGCCGTTCCTCAAGGTCATCGGCATGCATCGCGACCACGCTTACGCCGTGTCCTCGAACGGCGTGCCGGCGGACCTGCTGCGCGAGTCGCGCCATGCCTGGGACAACGCCCTCGAGCACGGCATGACCCACGGCTACAAGAACGCGCAGATTTCCGTGCTGGCGCCCACCGGCACCATCGGCTTCCTGATGGACTGCGACACCACCGGCGTCGAGCCGGACATCGCGCTGGTCAAGTACAAGTGGCTGGTCGGCGGCGGCCTGATGAAGATCGTAAACCAGACCGTGCCGTCGGCGCTGGCCGCGCTCGGCTACGGCGAGCAGCAGTGCCGCGACATCCTCGACTTCATCGACAAGAACGACACCATCGAGGGCGCGCCCGGCTTGATCGAGGCGCACCTGCCGATTTTCGACTGCGCCTTCAAGCCGGCCCGCGGCCTGCGTTCCATCCCTTACATGGGCCACATCCGGATGATGTCCGCGGTCCAGCCGTTCCTGTCGGGCGCCATCTCCAAGACCGTCAATTTGCCGTCGACGGCCACCGTCGAGGACGTGCGCGACGCCTACGTGCAGGGCTGGAAGCTGGGACTCAAGGCCATTGCCATCTACCGCGACGGTTCCAAGGGCCAGCAGGTGCTGACCACCACGGCCGAGAAGAATGCGGACAAGAAGGTCGAGGCCGCGCCGGCAGCAGTAAGCGTGACGGCCGCCGAACGCGCGGCGGTCTCCGTCGCGCCGGAGCCGGCCAAGGTGGAGACGCGCGTCGAGTACCGTCCGCTGCGCCGCCGCCTGCCCGACGAACGCAAGTCGCTCACGCACAAGTTCTCCGTCGGTACCGTCGAGGGCTACATCACGGTGGGCCTGTACGACGACGGCCAGCCGGGCGAGCTGTTCATCCGCATGGCCAAGGGCGGCACGGTGGTTTCCGGTTTGATGGACGCCTTCGCCACCTCCACCTCGATCGCGCTGCAGTACGGCGTGCCGCTCAAGGTGCTGGTCAACAAGTTCGTGCACGTGCGCTTCGAGCCGTCCGGCTTCACCTCGCATCCCAACATCCGCATCGCCAAGTCGATCGTCGACTACCTGTTCCGCTGGATGGCGCTGAAGTTTTTGCCCGTGGAGGATCAGCGCGCCGTGGGGCTCAACATCGAGCCCGAAACGCTGGGCGAGGCGGGGGAGAATGACCTGGCCGCCTCCGCCGCCGTGCCGCCGACCGCCAAGATCGACCCCGAGCATGCCGCGTCCGCCAATCAGATGCGCATCGGCGACCTGACGCCGCCGGCCGGCGTCGCGCCCGCGCCCGCGCAGTCGGCCCACGCCACGATGACTCTGGAACTGGACCGCAGCCTCACCGCCAACGCGCTCACCATGAGTTTCGACGTTTCCTCCGACTCTCCGGCCTGCGACACCTGCGGCGCGATCATGATCCGCAACGCCGCCTGCTACAAGTGCCTGAACTGCGGCTCCACCAGCGGCTGTTCGTAGCTGCCATCGCGGCGAGTCCCTGGCCTGACTATGATTCACTTAACGCAAAGGGGGTGATCGTATCTGCGAAACCCGGTCCTTGATGGGGCCGGGTTTTGCGTTCGGACGCACGCGAATTATCCACCATTGCAAATCGGGAAGTCACGGTGTATCCTGCATCGTCGTCGGAACTTCGACATCCTGCAGGGAGAAGCACATGTCCCGCACGCTCAAGATCCTTTTGCTCGACAAGTACGCCGACGGCGTACCTGACTTGGCCGACCGCGGCATCGCCGTTCAGGTCACGCACGAGCGCGACTGGAACAAGAACGTCTACGAGGCGCCCCGGAACGTGATCGAGAAGATCGAGCAGCTGACGATGCTCTCGAACTTCGACCTCGTCGTGGTGGGCAACAACCTCGGCTCGGGCGTCCTCAAGGCGATGGCCGTGCATCGGCGATTGCGCCATCGCACCGTGGTGGTCTGGAACGACGACGATTTCAAGGGCAAGGAAGCCTACGAAAAGCTCGGCCTGTGCCGTTTCATGCCGCGCCAAAAGCTGCGCGACTATATCGTCACCCTCGTCACCAACTGACCGTCGTGGCACCTGCGGGCTTCCGCAGGTTTTTCTTTTGAGAACTACCATTTGTAGTGTTATACTTGCGGCCGAGTGCGGTCCCCTGTGGAAAAGTGGAGAGGCTTCTTCCTGATGCGGCCAAGCCGCGCGTTTTTCACATTATCGCGTCGCCACGACGTTATGTCCGACCAATCAAACGCCTTTCCAAAGCGCTATCTCGTCGTCGTGCTGCTCGCTTCGGCGGTCGTCAGCACGCTTTTCGGTTTCGGCGCCGGCCTCGTTGCCGGCGACTCGGTCCTGCGCGACCAGGTCCTGTCCGCGCTCTCGCTGGGTCCGGCCACGGGCTGGTACGGCAAATCGCCCGCGTCAAAAATGCCCGGCAAGCCTGTCGAGCCGAAGTCGCCGGACGCGCCGTTCATGAGCGACGAGGACCGGCGCGTCGCCGTGGTCGAGAAGGTCTCGCCGGCGGTCGTCTCCATCATCATTTCCAAGAACGTGCCGGTGTACGAGCAGTACTACGTCAATCCGTTCCAGAACGGCGGCGACTCGGGCGGCAACGGCTTCTTCCAGCAGTTCTTCGGCAACAACCCCGCCTTCCAGGTGCCGCAGCAGCGGCAGAAGGGGACGGAAAAGCGCGAGGTCGGCGCCGGCAGCGGCTTCCTGGTTTCGGCCGACGGCTACATCGTGACTAATCGTCATGTGGTCACCGACGAGACCGCCGAGTACACCGTCATCACCCAGGACAAGACCAAGTACGCCGCCAAGGTGCTTGCCCGCGACCCCGTCAACGACATCGCAGTGATCAAGATCGAGAAGAAGGACGATAAGGACTTCCCCTTCGTGGAGTTCGGCGACTCATCGCAGCTCAAGGTGGGGCAGAGCGTGCTGGCCATCGGCTACGCGTTGGGACAGTTCAGCAACACCGTCTCCAACGGCATCGTGGCCGGGCTGCAGCGCCGCATTCAGGCGGGCGACGGCATGAACTCTTCCGAGGACCTGTATGACGTCATCCAGACCGACGCGGCCATCAATCCGGGCAATTCCGGCGGACCGCTGCTCGACATGCACGGCAGGGCCATCGGCGTGAACGTGGCCATCGTGCAGGGATCGCAGAACATCGGCTTCGCGCTGCCGGGCAACGAGGTCAAGCGCGCCGTCGATGCCGTGCGCAAGGGCGGCAAGATTTCCCGCGCATTCCTGGGCGTGCGCTACGTGGTCATCAGCAAGGATCTGAAGGACAAGAACCAGCTGCCGGTAGACTATGGTGCGCTTGTGGCTCGCGGCCAGGACCAGTCCGAGCTGGCGGTGATGCCCGGTTCGCCTGCTGACCTCGCCGGCATCGTCGAGAACGACATCATCCTGGAAGTGGACGGCGCCAAATTGAGCGAGGACCTGCCGCTCGCCGCCGCCATGAGCAAATACGGCGTCGGCGACAAGGTCAAGCTGAAAGTGCTGCACAAAGGGCAGGAAAAAATCATCGAGGTGACGCTGACCGAACGGAAGTAGGTCGCGCCGACACGTAAGAAAAAACCGTCTCGCGTTCTGCGAGACGGTTTTGGTTTCAGGCGCCGAGGAAGCGGCGCAAGAGGCGCTGAAGGGCGCCCGGCATGGGCTGGGGAGGCTCGTACGGCGTGGGCGGCAGCTTGGCTTCGCGTTCCGGAGAACAGTAGGCCCAGCTTTTGAGCGCGTCGTAGATGGCTTCCTTCGGCAGCGAGATGTGCCAGAAGGCCGCGTGGGCGATGTCGACGGCTTCGCCGACAGGCCTGCCCGTCAGGTGCGCGACGATGATTCCGGCCAGCTCTTCGTCGGTGGCGGCGCTGGTGTCGTCGTCGACGCTGCACTTGGCTTCGACGATGATGCCGTCCCGCACGCGCACCTGTATGGCCGCGCGGAACGTCCAGAAGTACTCCGAATGGTAGTAGGCCGAGCCGACTTCGCGGTCCAGGGGGTCGAGCCATTCGCCGCCCGTCTGCGGCGGCCGTATCCACATTGCCAGTTCTTCCCTGTGCATGCGTTCTCCTTGTTGGTCTGTTGATGCTTGAAAAGGTCGAAAGGAAAACCCGCCGGCAAGGCGGGTTGCGGTCTTCAGACGGCTGCGGCGCGGCCGACGCGGCCGTGGTTGTTCATGTCCCAGGCCGAGACGTTCTCGACGCTGACCGTCAGGAACGTGGCTCGGGGCGTGGTCACGACGGTGTCGTTGAAGCGACGGATGCCTTTCGTCGTCAGCACGCACTGGAAGGCGTACAGCCTGCCGCTGTCGTCGGCGACGACCGTGAAACCCGCATCGAGAGTAAACGGGATCGGTACCTTGCCGGGCAGGGTCTGCGGCAGCATCACGGTGACCATTCCCTGTCCGGAGCCGAGGGCGATGGCGGCGCGGATGGCGTCGTCAGTCTCCTCGTCGAACGAGATCGGCGTGCCGTCGTACAGCGGTTCGGGGCACGGGTAGTTGGACCAGGCTCGCTCGGGGATCACGGGCGCTCCCTTGGCGATCAGCACTCCGACCGTGGCGCGGGTTGCCGGTGAAAGGTGCAGAAATCGCATCGTTTGCCTCCTTGGTTGTTCGCGGTTTGCCCGAAGGTTTCGGCGACGAACCGTGCAGATTGTCACGGGTTGCCCTTTTTGTCAATATGGGGTAAGGCTCTCGCAAAGTTCCTTCGCTACTCCAGCAGTTTTCAGGAGCAGTCATGGCAGACGACAGCAAACCCCCGGCGGCCCCGCCCAAGACGGAAGTGCCGCCGGAGAAGAAGCCGATCGAGAATCCGCAGGTCGACGTCAGGGTCAAGCCCGCGACCAAGGGCGATCGCGATTACGCCGACAAGGTCAAACGCAACCTCAAGTCCGACGTCGAGAAGACCATCAAGCAGAACGAGGGCGACGGAGCCCGCAGGCAGCTCGACGCCGCCAAGAAGACCGTCAAGGAAGCCGGCAAGCAGGTCGATCCCGCCAAGGTCAAGGAGATTTCCGTCAACGTCGACGGCAAGGTCGGCAAGACCAACGTCGGCGACGAGACCATCGTCAAGCCGGGACCGCCGCCCGCACCGGCACCCGAAGGCCCTCCTCCGTCTCCGGCGCCGGCGCCCAAGAAGGACGACGGCAAGACCAAAAAGTGATCTTTGCCTCCGGCGCTTCGGAGGTTTTCTTTTTTCCATAAAAAATCCCCCGACGGCCGTCGGGGGAAGAGGTCAGGCCAGCACGTTGCCGGGCGGTGCCTCTGGCGATTGAGGTCCGAGCTTGATTTCCGGTTCGCCGTGAGGGCTGCGCATGATCGAGTACTCGTCGTACGTGAAGGGCAGCTTTAAGGCGCGGCCGAGGATGATCGATGCGACCTTTCTCGAATCCATGAACGTCGAGGTGTCGCGGCCGGTGCCGGCCCAGAAGTGCGGGTTGTTCATGCCGCCGGGATGCACCAGCGTCACCTTCGATCCGGGCAGCTCGCGCACCAGCTCGCGCGCGAACTGGCGCACGAAGTGGGACTTCGCCGCGCAGAGCGCCGCATAGACCGACTCGCCGTCGCGCACCCGCCACGCGGAGGTGGATGACACCACCACCAGATGATACGGGCGTCCGGGCTTGTCTGCCAGCGGCCGCACCTGCTTGAGCATCCGGTGCAGGATGGCCAGGTTGCAGACCAGGCCGGTGAAGTGCACCGCCGTCAGCTCGTGGATTTTTTCCTCCGGGATGTCGGTCAGCGCGCCTTCGGCGAACGTGCCGGCGGTCCAGAAGACGTGGGTGATGTCCTCCCAACCGGTCGGGCGGCCGAACAGCCGCTCGATGCCGTCGGGCTTGGACACGTCGACGCTGCACAGCGTCGCGCCGTACAGGTCCTTGTCCATCGGCGCGTCGCCGACGTCGCGTGCGCAAACGATGACCTGGTGCCTGGAAGCCAGCGCCTTTTTGGCGATGGCGCGGCCCAGTCCTTTGGTGCCGCCGATGATCAAAGAGCGTGCCATGCAGCCTCCTGCGTGCGGTTGATCGGTGCGGCTAGGCTAGCAGCTTTTCGAACCCGGGTCAACGCCGCGGTTTCGTTCCGGATTTGCGATGAGGTACTTCGTCATGTACGTCCCTTCGAGTTCGTAGCCGAGCTTGCGGTAGTACTCGCGAACTCCGACGCCGGAGATGACCGCCAGTTTTCCGTATCCGGCAGCTGCGGCGACGCGCTCGGCTTCGGCCATCAGCTTGCGGCCGAGACCCTTGTGCTGGCTGGCGTCGGGGTTGCGCCCGTCGATGGGGACCAGGTGGCCGTAGGTGTGCAGCTCGCGCACGAACGCCGCGCTGCGGATCTCGGGCATCGTTTCCCAGACTTCCCCGGTTTCGCCGCGCGGTACCTTGGGCGGCAGGCGCAGGCGGCAAAAGGCGAAGACGGCGCGGCGTCGCGCGTCCTCAAAACTCATGAAGTGTTCCTCCCCGCCGGAGGCGACGTAGATGTCATCAAAAAAGTTCGGCGCTTCCTTCATCAGCGACGGGTCGGTTTGCGCCGCGCGACCGATCTCGCGGCAGCGCAAGCAGACGCAGCGCAGGCCGCGCTTGGCCATTTCTTCCTGCACGGCCTGGCGCAGGTTGGTGACGGCGTTGCCGGCGACGATCGAAGTCGACGGAATGTCGCGGATGAGGCGCGAGATGCGGCAGTATCGCGGCACGGCGGTCTTGGCGGCGATGAGCATTTCGGTCAGCTCGGCGTCCGGGTAGGGGACGTAGCGTCCGTCCTGCCACCACTGATGCAGCTCCGCAAGCTCGACCGTCACGCACGGATACACCTTGATCATGTCCGGACGGAAGTCGGGATCGGAAAAAATCTCGCGCAGCTCGGCCAGGTCGGAAGCCGGCGTCGCTCCCGGGAGCTGCGGCATCATGTGGAAGTCGGTCTTGTAGCCGGAGTCCTTGAGCAGCGCTGCCGCCCGCCTCACCGAGGCGACGTCGTGGCCGCGCTTGGTCAGGTCGAGGATGCGGTCATCGACGGACTGCACGCCGAGTTCCACGCGGGTGCAGCCGAGCGCGCGCAGACGCAAAATTTCCTTCGGGGTAATCCAGTCGGGTCGCGTTTCCAAAGTGATGCCGATGACGCGGTGGCCGGCGGTCTCGTTGACCTGCTGCGCTTCGGCCAGAGAGACGGTGCGTTCGCGGCCGACGGCGGCAAAGTGGTTGCAGGCGTCGAAGCAGCGCTTGATGAACCACTGCTGGTACTCCCAAGCGTAGGCCGACCAGGTGCCGCCCTTGACGATGAGCTCGATCTTGTCTGCCGCGTGGCCGTTGCGCGTCAACGCGGTCAGCCGCTGCGTCACTTGCTTCCAAGGGTCGAAGCGGTTCATCAGCGCGCGCATCGCCGCCGGTTCGTTCGACAGGTAGCTTTTGGGCATGATGGCCTCGGTGGGGCAGTAGACGCATTTGCCCGGGCAGGCGTACGGCTTGGTCAGTACCGTGACGACGGCCACTCCGGAAAGCGAACGCACGCCGCGGCGGGTGAGCACCTTGTCCAGCGCGGCGCTGGCGGCGGCGGGGTCCGCGGAAACGGCCTTGGCGTATGCCTTGCGCAGCTCCGCGGTCGAAGGCATCGGCATGCCTGCCTCGGAGGCGATTTTCCGCTTATATTCCAAAAACTCGTCCTTGGTTTGGACGCCGCGGCGCAGAGATGCTTGAATGATGGCATCGGAAATGCCCATGTATGCGAAAGGAAATTGCCGATCAGCTGCTGGCAAAGGTGCGCGACGATTACGAGACGATCGCCGAAGATTTTTCGGCGTCGCGCGTTTCGGCCTGGCCCGAGATGGAACGCATCAAGGAGTTCTGCGCGCAGGGCGACCGCGTGCTCGATTCGGGGTGCGGCAACGGCAGAGCGTATCAGCTGTTCAAGGGCATGGCAATAGAATACGAGGGGCTCGACGCCTCGGCGAAGCTGATCGCCCATGCCAAGGAAAACGTCCACGACCTCCTCGTCAATTTCCGCGTCGGCGACATGACCGCGCTGCCGTACGAATCAGGCAGTTTCGATTTGGTCCTGATGATCGCGTCCTTCCACCACTTGCCTTCAGGGCAGTACCGGCTGACGGCCATGCGCGAGGCCCAACGGGCGCTCAAGCCCGGCGGAACCCTGTTCATGACCAATTGGGACCGCTGGAAGCTCCGTTACTGGAGAGAGCACGTCTCCGCCTTTTTCATGAAGATGGCGGGGTCGTCTCCCTACGACTTCGGCGACATCTTCGTGCCTTGGAAGCGCGGCAGCGGGAGCGTCCTGCGATATTACCACGCCTTTACCCTGCGCGGGTTGGCAAAAATCTGTCAAAAGGCCGGCCTGACGGTCGTAGAGAACTACCATACGGCCAAGGGCGTCCGCGTTCCGTGGTGGAAGGGCGACAACATCGTGACCATCTGCCGCAAGCCGAAAATCGAGAGGCCCGACCCTGACCGCTTGCCTTTTTAGCCAATAGCGTTAAGCTCACTCAAGTCGTTCTTTTTCAGGGCCAACACCGACACGCGACAAACGAATGACAAGGATGTGCACGATGCGTGACACCCAGGAGGTATCACCATGTCGAAGGACGAGCGCGAAGCTCCGCGTACCCTCGAGGAACGCGTAATGCGGCGACTGCTCGACGGCGGCGCCGCCTGCAGCTGGGAGACCACCGTGGTCAACAACGAGGTCGTCGCGCGGAAAATCGTCTATGATTTCTCGACCCGGCTCGACGAGTTTTCGGAAATGATGATGCGAAGGTCGTCCGAGGGGTACGTGCTGGGGGCGGGGCTGTTCTGTCAGAAGATGACGGCCAAGAACGTCGAGCGAGCCGTGCGATCGCACTTGCTCACGAAGCTTGCCCGCTCGCTTCACGACCATTCCTTTCAGAGCACGGCGCCGATTACCGAGCCGGAGGTCGCCATGTTCGGTCATTTCGTGACCGAAATCATCGGCGAGCACCCGGAGATGCTTGTGGACTGGGCCGAAGACATGAACGTCGACGACCCCAAGAATGACTTCAAGAAGCAACCGACCGCGGTCATCCGCGGCGTGTTCCTTTCTTCCGCGGTCATTCACCACAAGGATGCCGTGCGGTTCTGGGAACTTGCTTCCCGTTCCAAGCTTTTTCCGTTCAGGATGTTCTCGAATCCGTGCGATCCCAAACACGGGGAGCTGTTCGCCCCCTTTCACGTGCGGGCGTACAGCACGGTCTTCGCCACGGTTTCCGCCGCGGCAGTAGAGCGTTTTGCGCGGTACATGCGGCTGCACGCGCGTACCAAGCTCATCAACGAATCGGTCGGGGAGGGAAAATGGCGGCAGCGCCTGCTGCGCGCCAGCAGGAGCGACCGACGGCGAGTCTTCAAGTCCATTGCCGACGGCATTCCGGCCGTCGAGCGCCGACAAGAGGTCGCCGCGCTGCTGGGCGTGGCCGGCGAGTAAGCTACCGAGGGGCATCATGCCCCTCGTTTTTGTTTTTTTGCGCTGGCCGCCTTATACTTCACCGCGTATGTCGTTTTTGGATACCGTCAAAAGGGCGCACGTCATCGGCGCGGGCGGCATCGGCGTTTCCGCCGTGGCCAGGCTTCTGCTGCACGAGGGCAAGGCCGTGACCGGCTCCGACGCGGGCCGCAACGAGACCGTCGACGAGCTCGACGCCGCCGGCATCGCCGTGACCGTCGGTCATGATGCCGCCAACCTTCCCGCCGACGCCGACCTGATCGTGTATTCGGATGCCGTGCCTTCCGACAACCCCGAACGCCACGAAGGCCGCCGCCGGGCCATCCGCGAGATGAGCTACTTCGAGTTCCTGGGGGAGTTCTCCAAGGACCGCTGGACTATCGGCGTATCAGGTACCAACGGTAAAAGCACCACCACCGCGCTGTTGGGGCTGATGTTGGAGCGCGGCGGGCTCGAACCGACGGTCATCGTAGGCTCCAAGGTGCCGACCTTCCCGCACAGGAACCTGCGCATCGGACGCAGCAAGTTCTTCGTGGTTGAGGCCGACGAGTTCAACGCCCACATGCTGCAGCTGTCGCCGCAGATGATCGTGCTGACCAACGTCGAGGAAGACCATCTCGACTTCTACCGCGACCTGGCCCACATCCGCGACACCTTCAAGGAATACGTCGGCAAGCTGCCGCCCGACGGCCAGCTGATCCTGAACGCCGACGACCATATCTGCTTCTACGAGCTGGCGCCCAAGGTGCCGTTCGTCACCTATGCCATGGACAATCCGGCCGATTACTCGGCGCGGCACGTCGCCGTGGCCACCGGCATGCAGTCGTTCCAGATCGTGCGCACGCGCGGCGGCGCGGAGACTGCCGTGGCTGATTGCGCCATGCGCCTGCCCGGGAGGTTCAACGTGATGAACGCGCTGGCCGCCGCGACCGCCGCGCTGGAGCTGGGCGTCGCTCCGGACGCCGTCGTCGCCACGCTGCGCGAGTTCACCGGCATCTGGCGCCGCTTCGAGACCGTCGGCGAATGTCGCGGCGCGACGCTGATTTCCGATTACGGTCATCATCCCACTGCCGTCCGCGGCACGCTCGAGGCCGCACGCAGCTTCTTCGGCGGACGCCGCATCGTCCTGGCGTTCCAGCCGCACCATCACAACCGCACCCGCAACCTGTTCGACGAGTTCGTGGCCTCGTTCGACGGCGCCGACGTGCTGGTGCTGCCGGAAGTGTATGACGTCGCCGGCCGCGAGGAAGGCGGCCGCGTCAGCTCGCGCGACCTGGTCGCCGCAGCCGAGGCGCGCGACGCCGAGCGCGGTATCGACCGCCAGGTGCTGTTCGGCGGCACCGTTCCCGAAACGCAGAAGCTGCTCGAAGGGCTGATTCGCGACGGCGACGTGGTGCTGCTGATGGGCGCGGGCGACCTGTACACCATCGCCAAGAAGATGATCGACGGCAGTTAGCCGCACCGTATGTCCCATAGCACTGTCTTGCGCGAGAAGATTTCTCCTGACGTCAAGGAAGGGGAGCCGCTCGCAAAACACACCACCTTCAAGATCGGCGGCGCAGCCGAGTATTTTTTCGAAGCCAAAAGCGCGGAAGACGCGGTGAAGGCCATCCGCGCGGCGAATGATCTGGGCATCCCGCTGTTCCTGTTCGGCGGCGGCTCCAACATGCTGGTGGCGGACCAGGGCGTGAAGGGGTTGGTGATAAAGATGGCTAACCGCGACTTCACCATCGAGGGCAATGCGATCGTCGCCCAAGCGGGCGCGCCGACCGGTCTGGTGTCGATGCGCGCCGCGGAGGCCGGGCTCACCGGATTCGAGTGGGCGGTCGGCGTGCCGGGGACCATCGGCGGCGCCGTGCGCGGCAACGCCGGCGCGTACGGCGGCGACATGAACGGCTGCGTCACCTCGGTGGTCGCCTTCAAGGACGGTCAAGTGGTCGAGATGTCGCACGCCGACTGCGGGTTCAGCTACCGCGACTCCGCCTTCAAGCGCAATCCCGGCTGGTTCGTACTTGCCGCGACCATTGCTCTCGCGCCGGCGCCGGACGTCGAGGCGGGCAAGGCCAAGCTCAAGAAGATCCTGCTCGATCGCAAGGAGAAGCAGCCGGTGGAGTTCCCCACGGCAGGCTGCATGTTCACCAACTGGAAACCGGACCGTCCCGAGCAGCTGGCCGAGATGTGGAAGTGGTTCGACCTGGACAAAGGCGAGCAGGTTCCCGTGACGACCGAAGGCACCGTACCCGCCGGCTGGATCATCGACCGGGCGCAGCTCAAGGGCACCAAGGTCGGTCACGTGCAGGTCTCCGAGAAGCACGGCAACTTCTTCATCAGCGACGGGCAGGCCAAGGCCGACGACGTGGTGGCGCTGACCGCCGTGCTCAAGACCCGTGTCCGCAACATGACCGACGGCAACGTCTTCCTGCACGAAGAAGTCGAATACGTCGGTTTCTAGCCATATTGAGATTAGCGGCGGCCGCGGGTATACTTGTGGCATTCACCGCCTAACCGCATTTTTATGAAACTCGCCATCAAAGCCACCCACCTCACCCTCACCGACGCCATTAAGGCCTACGTCGAACAGAAGGTCGACGGCCTGGACAGCAAGGTCAAGCGCTTCGGCCCGAGCGTCACTGCCGAGTGCGAGGTCGGCATGACCACCAAGCACCACAAGAAGGGCCCCATCTTCCGCGCCGAGCTGCACGTGCGCCTGCCGGGCAAGCTGGTCTACGCAGAGTGCGAGGACCTCAACCTCTACACGGCCATCGGAGAAGTGAAGCGTGAAGCCGAGCGCCAAATCGCCGATTACAAGGGCACGCTGACCGGCAAGAACCTCCGCGCTGCCAAGAAGTCCAAGGGTGGACGGGAATAACTCGCTTGCAAATTCACCGCACGCGGAATAGGTTGCGGGGCTCTTAATTCATGAGGGTCCCGTACTTATGTATAAAGGCGACGATATTTCCCCAGTTGTTCCAGAGGGGCGCATCGAAGGGAAGATTTACCTCTTGAGGGGTAAAAAGGTCATGGTTGACCATGATTTGGCGACGCTTTATGGGGTGGAAACTAAGGCACTGAACCAGGCCGTCAGACGTAACGCAGAACGGTTTCCCGAGGACTTTATGTTTAAATTAACGCTAAGCGAAGCCGAGAACTTGAAGTCACAAATTGTGACTTCAAGTTCTGGTCACGGTGGCAGGCGGAAACCGACGCTCGCCTTCACCGAACAGGGCGTAGCCATGCTCTCTAGCGTTTTGCGGAGCAATCGGGCAATATTGGTGAACATTCAAATCATCCGCACGCACAAGTGACCATGTCCATCCTGACCAAAATCTTCGGTGATCCCAACCAGAAAGTCGTCGACAGCCTCAAGGCCGAGGCGGAACTGATCAACCTCCTTGAGCCCAAATACAAGGCGATGACGGCCCCTCAATTGAAGGAGGCCAGTTTGGCATTGAAGGAACGGGTGGCGAAGGGGGAGACGCTCGATGACATCCTGAACGAGGCCTTTGCGCTCTGCCGCGAGGTCGCCTTCCGCACGCTCGGCCAGCGCCACTACGACGTGCAGCTGATGGGCGGCATCACCCTGCATCGCGGACAAATCGCCGAAATGCGCACGGGTGAAGGCAAAACCCTCACCGGTACGCTGGCCATCTACCTGAACGCGCTGTCCGGCAAGGGCGTGCACGTGGTCACGGTCAACGACTACCTGGCCCGTCGCGACGCCGTCTGGATGGGGCAGGTGTACGAGGCGCTCGGCCTGACGGTCGGCTGCATCAACAACATGTCGTCCTACAGGTACGACTCCGGGTTCAAGCTGCCGCCCAAGGTCGAGGAACTCGGCGATGCCGAGCTCAACGCCGCAGCGGCGAAAGAAGAAGGCGGCACGACCGACCAGAAGCGCGACCAGACCGGCTCGTTCCTGGTGCAGATGGACTTTCTGCGTCCGTCGGAGCGCCGCGAGTCCTACGCCTGCGACATCACCTACGGCACCAACAACGAGTTCGGTTTCGATTTCCTCCGCGACAACATGGTGATGCGCCCGAACCAGAAGGTGCAGCGCGGCCTTAACTTCGCGGTCATCGACGAAATCGACTCCATCCTCATCGACGAGGCCCGCACGCCGCTGATCATCTCCGCGCCCGCCGAGGAAGCGGCCGACATGTATTACCGTTTTGCCGACCTGGTCCGCAAGCTGCACGTCAACGAGGACTTCAACATCGACGAGAAGATGCGCGCGGTCTCGCTGACCGAAGAGGGCATCGCCAAGCTTGAGAAGCTGCTCAACGTCAAGAACATCTATGAGGACGGCGGCGTCTCCACGGTGCACCACATCGAGCAGGCGCTCCGTGCCGAGAACCTCTACAAGTTGGACCGCGAATACGTCGTGCGCTCTGGAGAAGTCATCATCGTCGACGAGTTCACCGGCCGCCTGATGCAGGGCCGCCGCTACAGCGACGGCCTCCACCAGGCCATCGAAGCCAAGGAGAACGTCAACATTCAGCGCGAGAGCCAGACGCTCGCGACGGTCACCTTCCAGAACCTGTTCCGCCTGTATGCCAAGCTCGGCGGCATGACCGGCACCGCCGCCACCGAGGCCGAGGAGTTTTCCAAAATCTACAAGCTGGACGTGGTGGTGATTCCTCCCAACCGCGTCTCCGGCCGCAAGGACCTTCCCGATCGCGTCTACAAGAGCGAGAAGGGCAAGTTCGACGCGGTCGTGCAGGAGGTGAAGGCTAGAAACGCGCTTGGGCAACCGGTGCTGATCGGCACGATCAGCATTGAAAAAAACGAGATACTCGGCGAGCTCCTCCGCCGCGAAGGCATTCCGCACGAACTGCTCAACGCCAAGAACCACGAACGCGAAGCGCAGATCATCGCCCAGGCCGGTCACCTCGGCGCGGTGACCGTGGCCACCAACATGGCCGGCCGCGGCGTCGACATTCTGCTCGGCGGCAACCCGGCCACGCCCGAGGAGCAGGCCAAGGTGCGCGAGCTCGGCGGCCTGATGGTCATCGGTACCGAACGCCACGAATCGCGCCGCATCGACAACCAGCTGCGCGGCCGCGCCGGACGCCAGGGCGACCCGGGCGCCACCCAGTTCTTCGTGTCGCTCGAAGACGACCTGATGCGCATCTTCGGCTCGGACCGCATGAAGGGCATGATGGACCGCTTGGGCCTGCCCGAAGACATGCCCATCGAGAACGGCATGGTCACCAAGTCGATCGCCACCGCCCAGACAAAGGTGGAAGGCCATCACTTCGACACCCGCAAGCACCTGCTGGAGTACGACGACGTGCTCAACAAGCACCGCGAAGTCATTTATCGCCGCCGCAACGAGATTCTGCTGCGCGACACTTCCGACTTGGCCGGTCTCAAGACCGCCGTCCTGGCGCTGGTCGAGGACGAGCTTGAACATGTGGTCCGCTTCCACACCGCAGCCGATGACGAAGGCACCTGGAACCTCAAGGAGATTTACGAGGTCGCCGGGACCATCTTCCCGATCTCCCCGGAAGTCCGTGCCGAGCTGACCGAGATCAAGACGAAAGCGGCCGGCTCCAAGGTGGAGGACGCGCACGCCCGCACCAAGATCATCGACTACCTGACGGGCATCGCCGACAAGGACTGGGACGTCTTCCAGGCCAGGACGGTGGCCGACCTCAAGACCATGGGCGGGGATGAGGCCGCCTTCGCGGACATCATCCGCTCGCTGATGCTGCGGGCCATCGACACCCTCTGGATCGAGCACCTCGACTCGATGGAGCACCTGCGCACCGGCATCGGCCTGCAGGGCTACGGCCAGCGCGACCCTCTGGTCGAATATAAGCGCGAGTCATTCCGCATGTTCACCTCACTGACGGCCAACATCGGCAAGCAGGTGGTCTACTCCGTCTACAAGATCGGCGTGGTCAAGGAGCAGCCGCAGTCGATGATGGAACGCCAGGGCGTGACCTTGAGCGCGCCGGCAAAGACCGACTCCGGCGCCGGCACCGCGGTTGAGACCGTGAAGGCCGAGGGCGCGGACGGGAACAAGCATGTCGGCCGCAACGATCCCTGCCCCTGCGGCTCGGGGAAGAAGTACAAGAAGTGCCACGGGGCGTAAACCGAAAAAGAAAAACCGTCTCCGAAACAGGAGGCGGTTTGCGTTTGAATGGTCCTCTACACGAACACCTTGCACACCTTCATTCCCTCCGGCATGTGCGAACCGCAGCCGTCGACAAGGCGTTTGGCGTTCACGGGGCTGGCGGTCCCGACCACGTGTTGCTCGTTGCCGGTCTTTTTGAAGACGTAGGAGCCGTTGCGGTAGCCGCCGTGGCCGGAGTCGTCTCCGTCCAACGGGAAGCTGATGAAGTGGTCGCCGACCTCGAGTTCGGCGAAGGTGAGGGGTTTCGATTGCGTCGCGCTCATGAAAGACCTCCGTGTGAGTGGTGAGTATCACGCGGCGGTGGTAGTGTCAACGCGTAACGATTGGCTTCTCCTTCCGCCGCATATGCAAAAACTCCTCCTCACGCTCTGTCTCATCCACCAGGACGATCGGGTGCTTTTGGGCATGAAAAAACGCGGGCACGGGATGGGAAAATGGAACGGTTTCGGCGGCAAGGTCGAGGCGGGGGAGGAGATCGAGGCCGCGGCGCTGCGCGAGTTCCGCGAGGAGGCCGGGGTGGTGCCGACGGACATGCGCAAGCTCGCCGTCATGACCTTCGACAACGTCATGGACGACAAGGTGATGGAGGTGCACCTGTTCAAGGCGACTCGGTTCACGGGTGAACCGACGGAAAGCGAAGAGATGCTGCCGCGCTGGTTCGGCCTGGACGAGATTCCCTTCGAGCAGATGTGGCCCGACGACCGCATCTGGTTCCCGCTGATGCTGGCCGACAAGACGTTCACGGCGCGGTTCCAATACGAGGGCGAAACGCGGATCGTAAGTCATGAGATACGGGAGGGAGTTACGGCCTAACGTCCGGCGGTTGCTTATTGGCCGCCGCCGTGCTGAACTGAAGCCATGGCACGAGAGAAACTGACCATCATTTCCCTGAACGCCTGGGGCGGACGTGCGCTGCATCCGCTGATGCGGTTTTTGCAGCGCCATGCGCCGACGACGGACGTCTTTTGTCTGCAGGAGGTCTTCAACACCGCCCAGAAGGCGGTAGAGCGGCGGCACCCGGACGAGTACGTCTGCGGCGACCTGTTCAACAAGATTTCGGCGGCGCTGCCGGACTTCTACGGTTCTTTCGCCCGGCACGAGGACAGCCCGCACCGCATGAGCTTGGCGATGTTCATCAAGGACACCGTCTCGCGCCGGCGCGGACCGAAGGACTTCGTGGTGCACGTGCCCGAAAAGCAGGTGCTCACGGGCAGCGCGATTCTTTCTTCGCGCCGCCTGCAGTACGCCACCGTCAACTTCGGCGGGGCCGGGCTGCTGATCGCCAACTACCACGGCTTGTGGGTCAACGGTCCCAAGACCGACAACCCCGAGCGCATCCTGCAGTCGCAGCGGCTGCGGGCCTTCCTGGACTCCAAGACGCATCCGCAGGTGCTCTGCGGCGACTTCAACCTGCTGCCGCGCACCAAGTCGGTGGCCATCATCGCCGAGCACATGCGCGACCTGGTGGCGGAATACAAGGTCCGCAGCACCAGGACGCCGCTGTATCGGCACTACCGCAATAAGGCGGAACCGAACTACGCCGACTATGTCTTCACCACCAAGGACGTGAAGGTCAACGCGTTCGAGGTCCTGCCCGACATCGCCTCCGATCACGCCGCGCTCCGCGTCGAGCTCGGTTGGTAGCGCCGCCCGTCATACGACTGGCGGTTTTTCGTATGCGGACCGCGTGCTATCATTTGCGCATTCATCACTTTTCAGTTCAGCACTATGGACAATCGCATCAGCCTCATCACCCTCGCCGTCAAGGACGTCAAGAAATCAGCCGCATTCTACCAAAACGTCCTTGGCTTCAAGCCCAGCAAGTACAGCATGCCGGTCATCGCTTTCTTCGGCCTCAAGGGAACGTGGCTCGCCCTGTACGGCGCCAAGCATTTGGCGCAGGATGCCGGCGTGTCGGCAAAGGGGAGCGGCTTTCGCGGCGTGAGCGTTTCGCACAATCTGCGCAGCGCCAAGGAAGTAGACAAGCTGTTCGCGCGTCTCAAGAGGCATCGCGTCAAGATCGTGAAGCCGCCGCAGAAGGCGGAGTGGGGAGGGTACTCTGGCTATTTTGCCGACCCTGACGGCCATTTGTGGGAGCTGGCGCACAATCCTTTTTTCTGGATTGGGCCAAAGTAGTCCGCGCCGGCAAGAAAAAAGCCGGGCCATCTTGCCGTTTTCGGCATTTTCGGCTATATTCGCGGCACCATGCGCATCATCGTAGGAAGCACCAACGAAGTGAAGATCGGTGCCGTCCGCCAGCTGGCGCCCGACTACCCGTGCATCGCCACGGCGGTCGTCGGCGGCATCGACGTGCCGAGCGGCGTCTCCGATCAGCCAAAGTCTCTGGAAGAAACCATGACGGGCGCGATGAACCGCGCCCGCGGCGCCTGGGACCGCGGCGGCCTGAAGGTCGATGACGGCGGCGACCTGTCCTTCGGGATCGAATCGGGGCTGTTCAAGGTGCCGTTCACCCGTACGGGCTACATGGACGTGTGCGTGTGCGCGATTTTCGACGGCGTTCAGTTCGAGTTCGGCTTTTCGTCGGCATGGGAATCACCGGCCGAGGTCATGAAGTACATGATCGAGGACGGTCTCGACATGAACCAGGCCTATCACAAGGCAGGGTACACCGACGATCCCAAAATCGGGTCGTCGATCGGGACCATCAGCCTGGTCACCAAAGGCAGGCTGTCGCGAATGGCATATACTGCCGAGTCGGTCCGCACCGCGCTCATCGGCATCGAGGCAAGGCGGAAGTAGGCTTTCATCCGGCGCATGCCGGATTTTTCTTTGCCGCGTTGACCGGAGCAGGCGCATCGCGTACCTTAGCGGTGGCGTTCTTTTGCCGAGGAGGTCACGCATGGCTCGTGCCGTCATGTTGATGCTGTACGCTTTTCCGCTGGTCTTGGCGCTGCTGATGCTGTTCACTGCCGCCGTCAGGTCGTTCCAGGCGCGTCGTCTGCGCCAGCCGCAGGAGTCGGTTCGTCGCGCACAGATGCTCGAGTATTACCTCAAGCGCCAGCTGCTTTGGAACCGCGTCGGGCAGGAGGTGGAGCGGAAGATCGAGGAGGAGGGGAAGCTTCCGGAAGCGCCCGTCGCCTACGTGCCCGCGCCCCACGACGAACTGAAGGCGCTGCTTCGCAAGAAGTACGCCCTGCAGCTGCTGATGGCCCGCAAGAAAGCGGAGCACGTGACCGAGATGGAAGTCCTTGGTGGCAGCCTGCAGCTGCTCGACAGGGCCCTGCATGGCCGTTCGGACGCGGAGTTCGAAGAGGCCTTCGCCGCAGAAGGGCTGACCATACCGGAAGAGTATTCCTGACACCGCGCTCGGCGCGGTTTTTTTGTCGCCTTCACTCTTTCGGCAAAAGGCCGTATCCTTCAGGCGTATGCACGCATCCAAGCCAGCCGAAGCCATTTCCCTTGCGGCCGCCAAGCAGGACAAGCTGTTCTACTTCGTGGCCAACGTCGTCGTCTATCGCGAATCCGACGGGCGCTGCCTGCTGCTCAAGCGCGCCGAAACCGAAAAGGTGCACCCCGGCATCTACGCGGCCATCGGCGGCAAGCTTGAGTGGAACGACTTGCCGGTGGAGCGTCCGACCCGCCGCAACGGCGACGTGCTCGACTACGAGAACGCCGTCGAGTATCTGCTGGCCCGCGAAGTGCGGGAGGAAGCAGGCATCAGCATCGACAAGCAGCTCACCTACATCAACAGCGTCGCCTTCATCCGCCCCGACGGCATCCCCGTGGTGCTGGTGAAGTTCGCCGCGCGTTATGCCGGCGGCGAGGTGCGGCTCGAGGCCGGCGCCTTCACCGACCACGCCTGGGTGAACGGAGAGGAGGTCGACAGGCTGGAGTGCATCGAAGGCATTCCCGACGAAGTGCGCGCGGCCATCGCCGCCTGCGCCAAGCAGCCCGCCGTTTCCCATGCCTAAGCTTCCGCGCATCGCTTTCGTCGACTTGGAGAGGCTCGGTTTCGCGACCGAGCCTCGTTATTACTTTTACGGCTGGTCCGATTCGCCCCGGGTGCGCGGACGCAAGTCGTTGGCGGAGGCGCTGCTGCGGGCGAAGAAGCATTTGCCGAAAGGGTGCAACTTCAAGATTTGGGACTGTCAGCGCGACCGCTACTTCCTCCGCGGCGAGGACGGCGAAATCGCTCCGCCCGATGGACAGGGAAGCCAAAAAGAATCGTCGGCTGCTCAAGAGAGTGATGCTCAAGGCGGGGTTCTATTCGTACGCCCCGGAATGGTGGCATTTCGGTTTCGAGCGATGAACGCAGTGTCGCTATCCACACCCCGTCCACTTCTCAATGACGGGGTGTTTGTTATAGTGGAGGCTCCAAAAATCGCCGCCGATTCACGCTTAGCCTCACGAACATGCAAGAACTCAAAGACGTCTTCGACCGCATCCAGCAGAAGAAGAAAGAGCGCAAGGAACTGACCAAGATGTTCCAGGACGAGCTCAAGCACGACGGCGAGTACCAGAAGATACTGGAGGACATCAAGACCTTGCGCGACAAGAAGAAGTCCATCGAGAACCAGGCCAGGGCAAACGCGCTGGCGGATGCCGAACAGCTCGACAACCTGGCCGAGGAGATCAAGGGATCGATCGAGCTGCTCTCGGACGTGGCGCTGTCCAAGCTGATGAACCGCGAGACCGTCGAGATCGTCGACGAGGCCAACGACATCCGCTACGCGCCGGTGTTCACCGTGCGCTTCAAGAAGGAAGAAGGGGAGAGCTACCAGCAGAAGGCCGAAGCCGAGCGCGCCGAATCTCACAAGGAGGAGCGCACCTTCGCCCCGGCATAGCAGCAGCGCGCGCCGCCCGGAAGGGCGGCGTTTTGGTTCGTGGACAGAACCGCGGCGAATGGTTACGCTCTGGTCGCGTCCTTTGAAAGCGAGGAGAGAATGGCGACTGTCATCGTGTTCATCCTGGTGATTGCGGCCATGGGCGGCGCGATCCTGTTCATCGATATCCAACGCTGGTACCGGCTGCGGCGGCTGGCATCTGCTCGACGCGATGCGCACGAGGCAGACGCGGGCGTTCCTACGGTGACGCACGAGGCCACCGACGTGCTCGAGGCGTACGTCCTCGACGACAGGAAGGTGCGGTATGCCTGCGGGCATGACTACGCCGTCCTGTTCGGACATGATTTCTACGGGGAGCGGCTGGACGTGTCCGACCAGTATGCGGCCAAGCGCGAGAAGTGCGGCGACTGCATGCTGGCGGAGATAAGGCCGCTGCTCATCCGCTGCTGTCATTGCGGCCGTGCGATCATGCCCGGCGAGCCGGTTGCCGCGTACGGCGACAACGGCATGTTCAGGAAGGAGTGGTGCACGGGCCTGCCGGACAGCGACGCGGTGCTCGGCTGCATGCGCTGGAACTGCTGTCCGAGCGGAGGGTTCTTCGCCGGGCATTGGTCGGTCCGCGGCTTCGTGCCGGCGTTCCCGGGCAAGGCGAACCTGATGGCCGAAGTATTGGCCGTCGGCAAGCCGGTGGTCGTGAGCGTCGGCGACGGCCGCGCGAAAGTGACGGTCCTCGACGACAAAAAGGGCAAGGACGGCGGCGATGACCGCTAGCCCTTTCGTCGCGCTGCTGTCCGATCTCGACGGCACATTGGTCGAGACGGAACGCGTCCTCTACGCCGCCTGGGTCGAGCTGGGCCGCAGGGCCGGCGTCGACTTCCGCACCATGGACTACGCCAAGATCATCGGTCGTCCGGACCTGGATTGCTGCGCCATCGTGGCCGCGCATTTCGGCCTGGCACGCGATCCGGCGGCCTGGTATCAGGAGTATCGCGTCATTGCCCTCGGCATGATGGACAAGGATCTGGACCTGCGGCCGGGCGTGCATGCCTTCTTGGCGACTGCCGACGCGGCATGTTTGCCCGTCGCTCTCGTGACTTCCGCCACGACCGAGCATGCCCGCAAGGCGCTCGACAAGTACGGTCTCTTCGGGCGGTTCCGCGCGCACGTCACCGCAGACACGCCGGGACTTAAGGCTCGTAAGCCGGACCCGTCGCCTTACCTGCTCGCGGCGGCATTGCTGGGCGTCGATCCCAGGCGGTGCGCGGCTTTCGAAGACTCGCCCGCAGGGGTGGCTTCGGCGCTAGCTGCCGGCTGTCGCGTCTACGCCATACCGCACGAGCATTCGCCCGCGTCAGGGCTGATGAAGGCACACGTGCTGCTCGGCAGCATCGATTGGTTCAATCCGAATGACCCGCTGTATCCGTAGCGCTTACGAACTTCCGCCGTGGAAGTTCTTTTTATTCCGGCGGCGGCATCGCGTCTGCCCTTATTGACTTTGCGGCCATTTTCGGGTGCAATGCTCTCTTCGTCCTTTTCATCATGAACGTTGAGGCTGCTTAGCAAGGAGGTCTCGATGCAAAAGCAACGCAAGCTCTCGGTCCGACACTTGATCGCCGCCACCTACTTCATGGTGGCCGGCGGCCCCTACGGGCTCGAAGAGATGATCGGAGCTGCCGGCTACTACGGGGCGATCATCGCGCTCCTGGTGACGCCGGTCATCTGGAGCCTCCCCACCGCCCTCATGGTCAGCGAGCTTTCCAGCGCGCTGCCCGAAGAAGGCGGCTACTACGCCTGGGTCAAGCGCGGGCTGGGTCCCTTTTGGGGGTTCCAGGAAGCCTGGCTGTCGCTGATGGCCAGCATCTTCGACATGGCCATTTACCCGACGCTGTTCGTGCTGTACCTCGGCAGGCTGTGGCCCGCCGTGGCCAGCGGTCCGAACGCCGTCCTGGCCGGCCTGGCGATGATCATCGCCTGCACGCTCTGGAACATCCGCGGCTCGCGGGCAGTCGGCGCTTCGTCGGTGGTGATGACCGTGCTGCTGCTGGCGCCGTTTGCGGCACTGGCCGTCTACGGCTTCACCCGGCCTGCCGCCGCGTGCGCTCCGGAGACGAGGCCGTTCGACCTGACCTCCGCGCTGATGGTCGCCATGTGGAACTACATGGGTTGGGACAACGCCTCGACCGTCGCCGGCGAAGTGGAGCGTCCGCAGCGGACCTATCCTCTGGCGATGATCGGCACGGTAGTCCTGGTCGCCGTCACCTACGTCATTCCCGTCGCGGCCGTCGCTACCGTGGGCATTCCGCTCTCCGTTTGGACGACAGGCGCGTGGGCCGACGTCGGCGGCGCGCTTGCCGGCCGATGGCTGTCAGCGGCCGTGGTCATCGGCGGCATCGTCTGCGCCGTGGGCATGTTCAACGCCCTGGTGATGTCCTATACGCGCGTGCCGCCGGCCTTGGCCGCCGACGGCTTCCTGCCCAAGGCGTTTGCCAAGACCACCAAGGGTTCTGGCGCGCCGTGGGTGTCGATCATCGTCTGCGCCACCTGCTGGGCGGCCTGCCTCGGCATGGGCTTCTCCCGCCTGGTGGCGCTCGACGTGATGCTCTACGGCTTGAGCCTGCTGCTGGAGTTCGTAGCCCTGGTCGCCCTGCGCGTCCGCGAGCCGAACTTGGCACGACCGTTCAAAGTGTGGGGCGGATTGATTGGCGCGGCGTTGGCCGGCGTGGGCCCGATGGTCCTCATCGCCGTGGCGCTGTACCGCAACATGCACGAACGCATCGCCGGCATGAACGTCCTGCTGTTCGGTGCGCTGCTCGTTGCCGCCGGACCGCTGGTCTACGGCTTGAGCAAGGTGCTGAAGAAGTCGGACAAGAAGTGACTTACCGGCAAACAAAAACCCCGACCGTGCGGTCGGGGTTTTCTTTTTGAGGGTCTGAAGTCCTGATCAGGCTTTTCGTTTACGACATGCGTGACTGTTTCCTGCTGAATCTTCGGGACCGTGCGTCCCTTCTTGTCAGATGACTCTCATTGAACTCTTGGCTTCAGGCCGAGCGCAGCATGGCGCGTCAGCGGAAGCGGGGCGGGGAGTGAAGATACTGGTCAGGCAAAACTTTTTACTCTGTCCTGCTGAATCTTCCGGACCTGTGCGTCCTACCGTTTAGGTCTCCCGCGCGCGAGGCACGAATTGCACAAGACCTGAAGAATACCAGAAAACCGCCTGTTTGTCAACGGTTCCGGAGCTTTTTGGCCAAAATAAGGCTGTTTTTGCACAAAAAAGCGCCCCGACGATAGTCGAGGCGTTGGCGTTTCGGTGAATCACTTCCCCGTGGTGAGGTACTGCAGCGCGCGGCCCAGCTGCGTGTCCGCGCCTTTGGCGGCGTCCGCGGGATCGGGCTTGACGATCTCGTCGGGCGTGATGCCCTTCTTGTGGATCGAGCGCCCGTTGGGGGTGAACCACAGGAACGAGACGATGATCAGCTCGGCGCCGTCCGGGAAGCGGACGACGCTTTGGCCGCAACCCTTGCCGTGGGTGGTCTCGCCGAAGACTCGGCCCTTGCCGTAGTCCTGCAGCGCGCCGGCCGTGATCTCGGAGGCGGAAGCGGAGTGGTTGTTCACCAGCACCGCCGCCGGAATGCCGGCGAAGGGCGCGTAGCCGCGGCAGAGCAACGGCTCGTCTTCCCTGCTGTCCTTGCGGCCGCCGAGGATGGTGAACGGTCCCTTGGGAATCCAGGCACAGGTGATGAAGCCGGCGACGTCCAGGCGTCCGCCACCGTCATCGCGCAGGTCCAGGATGATGCCCTTCGCATTGGCCTTGAGCGTGGCGTCGATGGCGTCCTGGAAAAGTCGGCGCGTGTCGTCGGCGAACTGCTCGACGGCGATATAGGCGACGACCTTGCCGCCGGAGTTGATCATCCGCCATTTGACCGAAGGCGTGTCGATTTGCGCCCTTTCCAGATGGAAGATGATCGGGTTGTTGGCGGCGCCAGGGCGCTGGACGGTGACCTTGACCTTGGTTCCGGCGGCACCGCGGATGCGTTTGATGGTCGCCTCGGCCTCCTCGCCCTCGGTGGGCTTGTCGTCGACGGCGACCACGATGTCACCGGCCTTGATGCCCGCCTTTTCGGCAGGGGAGCCGCTCATGGTCCCAGTGACCTTGAGCGTGCCGTCCTTGCCGTCGAGCTTCATGCCGACGCCGACGAAGTGGCCGGAACGCGATTCCTGCGATGCCTTGGCCTCCTTGGGATCCAAGAAGTGCGTGTAGGGATCGTTCAGCGCCTTCACCATGCCCTTCAAGGCGCCGTAGTACAGCTCCTTGTCGGTGGCATCGCTGGTGATGTGGATCTTGCGGATGAGCTTGTACAGCTCGCGCAGGTCCGTGGTGTCGGCGAACGGCGGGATGTCCGAGAGCGGGACCGGCTTGGTGCCGTCGAGCTTCTGCAGGTCCTCGTCGGAGGTGGGCGGGATGACCCGCACCGTGGTCTTGCCCTGCTGCGGCAGGACGGGCTGGCGGGGGCCTCCCGTGGGAGTTCGCGTGCAGCCCGCGAGCACCATCAGGAGGATGGCGAGAAACGGTTTGAAAGACTTCACGAGAACTCCGTTGCGTATGAGGGGCGTGAGAAATGAGCTGTATCGAGCTTGCTATGGGTGCCGGGCTTTGTCAAACAAAAATCCCCCGACGTGCATCGGGGGGAGGGGTGCTAGCGGCCGCCGGAAAGGTAGTCGATAGCTCGCTGGAGCTGGGCATCCTTGCCCTTTGCACGGTCTTCGGAGTCGTTGACGACCGTTTCGTCGGGCGTGATGCCGGTCTTGTTGATGGACCGGCCGTTGGGCGTGAACCACAGGAAGGAGGTCAGGGCAAGCTTGGCGCCGTCGGGGAAGCCGATGATGTCCTGGCCGCAGCCCTTGCCGTAGCTCTTCTCGCCGATCAGCCGCGCGTGCGCCATGTCTTGGAGCGCGCCGGCCGTGATTTCGGAGGCGGAGGCCGAGCCCTTGTTGATCAGGACCACCGTGGGCATGTCACGCAACGGTGCTCTGCCTCTGCAGCTGTACGTCTCACGCGCGCCATTCACGCGTTCCGTGATGAGAAACGGTTGGTGCGAAATCCAGTTGCAGGATACCGCTTCGGCGGCGCCGAGGTAGCCGCCCGGGTCGTTGCGCAGGTCCAGGATGATGCCTGCGCCGCCCGCGTCGACGGCTTCCTTGGCCGCCTGGTCGAACAGCTCACCGGTGTCGTCATGAAAGCCGGTGACGGTCACGTGGAGCATGTGTTTGCCGTTGCCCGACCGAACGGTCTTCCAGCGGACCGACTTCACCGTGACGGTGTCGCGGATGACGCGGAACTCGCGGATGCCGTCGGAACCGTCGCGGTCGACGGTGAGGGTGATCGGAGTGCCTTTGGCACCGCGGACCTTGGCTACCACGTCGGACGGCTGCATGCCGTAGGTGTTCTCGCCGTTGACCGTCATGATGACGTCCCCGGCGAGAATGCCGGCCTTGGCTGCCGGGGAGCCGTCGATGGGCGCCACCACCAGCGGTCGGCCGTCCTTGTTGTCGAGTTCCACGCCGATGCCGGCGAAGTTGCCGGCCATATCCTCGTCGTTCTGCTTGGCAGACGCGGGGTCCATGAAATGGGAGAACGGGTCGTCCTTCATGGCCTCGACCATGCCGCGGATAGCGCCGTAGTACAGTTCGTCGTCCGTGACGGGCTTCCCGACATGCTTGGCGCGAATCTGCTTCATGGTCTCGACCATGTCGTAGGTGTTCCGCTCGAACGGCGGGGCGTAGACTTGGTCGCGGGTGGCGAGTTCGGCTCCGTGGAGCAGGCAGACTTTCGCCAAAATAAAAGACCAGACGACGAACGCGATTAGGAGGCGAAGACCTCGAATTGACAGCTTCATCGGGAATCTCCAGTTTCTTCGGTAGAAAGGACGTCGGTCAGACCTCACCACAAAAGAGGGCCTTGGTCAATCCTGACGGCCTCGCACTCTTGATTTTTCGGCCAAATGTGCTACGGTCGCGGCAGGTTCGCTCACAACGCAAGTAAAGGAGAGAAGGATGTCTTCATCTTCGTATGACGTGGTCATTGTCGGCGGCGGCGTCACCGGTACGGCGGCGCTGTACGCGCTTTCGCGATACAGCAACCTCAAGCGCATCCTGATGGTCGAGCGCCGTCACAATGTGGCGCAGGTCAACAGCAACGTGGTCAACAACAGCCAGACGCTGCACACGGGAGACATCGAGACCAACTACAGTCTCGAAGCTGCCCTCAAGGTGCGAGCTGGCGCCGACCTGGTCGCCGGTTTCGTCGACAACTACGCATCCGACATCTGCCTGCGCATCCACAAGATGGTGCTGGGGGTGGGGGAGCAGGAAGTGCAGAGCCTCAAGGACCGGCACAGGGAGTTCGCGGAGCAGTTCCCGGACCTTCGTCTGCTAGGCCGCGAGGAGCTGATCGACGTGGAGCCCATGACCGTCGTCGACCGCAAGGCGGACGAACCGGTTATTGCCCTGCATACTCACCGGGGGTATGCCGTGGACTACCGGCGGCTGTCCGAGTCGTTCGTGCGTATGGCCAAGGGCGGCGAAGCGCACATCGACTTCTGCTTCCACCTGGCGGTCAGTGGCATCGAGCGGCGGGAAGGCGGCTTCGTCATCAAAATGGGCGGGGACGAGGTCTTTGCTCGGGCTGTCATTGTCGCTGCCGGATCGCCCAGCCTGATGTTCGCCCAGGCGCTCGGCTACGGAAGGGAATACGCCATCCTGCCGGTGGCCGGGAGCTTCTACCTCTCCCGCAACCTTCTCAAGGGCAAGGTCTATACCGTTCAGAACCCGAAGATTCCCTTTGCTGCCGTCCACGGCGATCCCGCCGTCTACGACAGCAAGGAGACGCGGTTCGGCCCCACGGCGCGGCCCATGCCCCTGCTGGAACGTCACCACTACGCCACCTTCATGGAGTTCATGCGCACCGGCACGGCCACCCCACGCGGCATCATCGCCGCCTTGCGGGTGGCAGGCGATTGGGACATCGCCAAGTTCCTCCTGCGGAACGCGGCCTACGACCTGCCCTACTTCGGGAAGCGCATCTTCCTGAAGGACGCCAAGAAGATTGTTCCGTCGCTGACCGCGGCGGACCTCACCCTCGATCGTGGCGCCGGCGGCATCCGCGGGCAACTGGTCGACAAGCGGGTCGGCAAGATCGCGCGGGGTCACGACAAGATCGTCGGCGAGGGCATCATTTTCATCATGGCGCCGTCGCCCGGGGCGTCGTATTGTCTCGGCAACGCCGTCGAGGATGCCCGCACGTTGGGCGCGTTCCTCGGTGACAGTTACCGCTTCGACGAAGAGGGGATGCGGCGCGACTTGGCCATCGATTCGGTGGCCGGACACGTCGGCATCGGCGCGGCGCGGACGATCACTCCGTAGCACACGTCGTCCTGTACATCTGCAGGACGATTTTTTATTTTCGCAAATGCTGTATACATTTTTTGTTCAATTAAATGCTTTAAAACATTGCGATATATTTTAAGCATTAAAAAAAGTATTCAGCATTTTTCCCTGCGGGTGATGGGGGAGTGGCAGACGCGGGCCGAAACGTTTTGCCGAAACGCAAATGCGTGTTACGCTCCGCGCATGATTGCTTCACGCGCAAAAATCACGCAGTTTCTCGGCCAGATATTGCCGTCGTTGGCGGTGCTTACTTTGGCCATTTTTTCCGCTTACGCGATGACGCAGCAATCGTTGCGCATGAGCGCCAATGATCCGCAGATTCAGCTGGCCGAAGACGTGTCTGCGGCGCTTGGCAGCGGAAAAAATCCCACCGATTTTTTCGGTGATTTGGCCACGGTGAATCTCGATAAAAGCTTGGCGACTTTCGTGGTGATTTACGATGCGCAAGGGCGCGCGCTGGCCTCGAATGCCAGCTTGTTCGGCTCGATGCCCAAGCTGCCGAAAGGCGTTCTCGATGCGGCCAAAATCGGCGGGCAAAATCGCGTTACCTGGCAGCCGAAACCGGGCCTGCGTTTTGCCACGGTGGTCGTTTCGTACGTGCAGCCCGGCGGCGATGCCGGCTTCGTGGTGGCGGGAAGGTCGTTGCGCGAGGTCGAAAAACGGTATGCGAATCTCGCCTGGATTTCTTTCGCGACCTGGGCGGCGGGCGCAGCATTTTTGCTCCTGTTTTTCGGATGGCTGTATCCGCTATACATTGCGATGAGGTTGTCAAACAAACTGTGAACTGATTGAGGATAACTGTGCGTGGCTGTCAGCGCGAATGAAAGACGCGCTGATTTTTTGAGCGAAACGAGCATAATAAAATCAAGCATTTTACGGAGTAATCCACATCACCTTTTGGAGGTGGAAGGGGTCTTGCTCTATAATAGGCGTGTACTCATTTTTCGCGCCAAGTTCATGCACTTTTGGCGGAACATTTTCCGAAAGCTGCTGTCGCTTGCGATAGGCGTCAGTTTTGTGTTTTTCGGTTTGGCGTCGGCGGCGAATGCGGCTGTCGGCGTGCCGAAGATTTTGAGCCACCAGGGTCGTCTCCTGGACGCCTCGCAGAACTTGCTCGGCGGTGCGGGCACGAACTACTGTTTCCGGTTCTCGCTGTACGACGACGCCGCCGTCGGCGGTCCTGACGTCCAGCTGTGGCCGGCCGGTGCGCCGTCGACCATGACGGTCAACGTCAAGAACGGCGTCTACAACGTCGGCGTCGGTGACGTGGCCGCCGGCGGCGACCTGCTCGACTACGACTTCCAGTCCGGCGATGCCGCCTACCTGAACATCGAGGTGGCCAACAGCGTCGCCGGTTCGTGCGTCGGCGTGATCTCGTTCGAGAACCTTTCGCCTCGCCAGCGCGTCATGTCCGCAGGCTACGCCATCAACTCCGACACCGTCGACGGTTTCCATGCCAAGCAGTCAGCTGACGGCAACTTCATCCCGGCCCTGACCTCCGGCAACCTCATTCTGGGCGCCACCAATCCGCAGATCAACTCCACCGGTGCCAACGCGCTGGTCCTCCAGGGCGGCGCCGCGACTGGCGACGTCCAGTTCTTCTCGTCACTGAACAAGCTGACCTCGGCCGGCGACCTGACCGTGGCCGGTACGGTGACCAACGCCGGCGTGATCATCAACGGCGCGACCACCGACATCAAGACGGGAGCAAACGAGGACTTGGCTCTCGACGCCTCGGGCACGGGCAACATCGTCTTCGTGGGCGTGGACTGCTCCGGTTACGCCAACGGCGGCAAGCTGACCACCAACGCTTCGGGCGTGGTCACTTGCGCCAACGACGACAGCACGTCTGGCGGCGGCACGGTTACCAGCATCGATGGCAGCGGCGGCACCACCGGTCTTACGTTTAGCGGCGGTCCGGTGACCACTTCGGGCACGCTGACGTTGGGCGGCACGCTGGGTGCGGCCAACGGCGGTACCGGTCTGACCTCTTTCACCGTCGGTGACATCCTTTACGCTTCCGGTCCCACGACCTTCTCCAAGCTTGGCATCGG
Organism: uncultured Gammaproteobacteria bacterium; assembly: GCA_964491475.1. Classification (GTDB taxonomy): domain Bacteria; phylum Patescibacteriota; class Patescibacteriia; order SG8-24; family SG8-24; genus JAHFIW01. Next base: position 273,405 of record CAZBFO010000003.1, read on the forward strand.
CTCTGCCGGCCAGGTGTTGAAGGTGGCAGGCGGCATTCCGACCTGGGGTACGGACAACAACACTACTTATACGGCGGGTACCGGCATCTCCATCAGCCTCGGCAATGTCATCTCGAATACTGGCGTGGTTTCGGAAGCGGACACCTTGGCGACGGTCACCGGCCGCGGCGCGACCACTTCTACGGCTTCTTCCTTCAACGGCGGCGCTTCGGTGCGCGGTCTGACGGTCGACTCCGCGACCGTCACCAACGATAAGATTTTGGTCAGCATCACCACCGTCGGCGGCGCCTCTTTCAACGGCACCATTACCAACGCCGACCTTACCGCCGCTCGTACCTACACGCTGCCCGACGTCACCGGCACCTTTATCGTTACGGGATCGGCTGCAGGCGGCGATTTGACCGGCACCTATCCGAATCCGACCATCGCAGCAGATGCCGTCGCTCTCGGTACCGACACCACGGGCAACTATGTGGCGACCGTTTCGGGCGGAGGTCCCATTTCCGTGAGCGGTACGGGTGAAGGCGCGGCTGTAACGGTTTCCTGTCCGACCTGTCTGGTTACGGGCGGTTCGCTTTGGACGCTTGCGGCCTCGGCCGGTTCCGATTCGACCATCTCGCAGGGCGACACCGCGACCTTCGCTGCGGGTTCCAGCAAGGTGACCACGACGAACGACGGCGCCGGCACCGTCTCTATCGACGTGGCCGAGGCCAATTTGAACTTGAACAACATCGGCGGCAGCCTCGACCTCTCCACCCAGACCACCGGCACCATCAGCCTGACCACCCAGGTGACCGGCGTCCTGCCTATCGCCAATGGCGGCACCAACGGCTCGTCGTTCACCACCAACACGCTGACGTACTTCGACGGCACGTCGATCGTTTCTACCGGCATCAACCCGTCGAGCGTGGTGACCACCACTAACGTCAGCTCCAATGCCGTCACCTCGGTGACCGCGGGCAATGGCCTCACGGGCGGCGGCGGACCGGGCGCGATCACCGTCCATGTCGGCGCGGGCAACGGCATCGCCGTGGCAGCCAACGACGTCTCGGTTGCCGTCACTTCCAGCGGGACCACCGCCACGACCTCGTCGAACTCCGGCATCGAGTCCACCTCCACGGGCATCCGCCTGCTGGGCGGCTGCACTGGCGGTGAGATTCTGAAGTGGAACTCCGGCACGAGCACTTGGGACTGCTCTGCGGATTCGACTGCCGGTACGCTGACCGCACGCGAAACTGACGGCTCGCCGTCACTGGCAGCCACTACTATAGAGTTTGGCCCCACCAGCAGCTCCGATGATGAATTCGTCGTCACCAATGAGGGTTCCGGCGTCGCCCGCGTGCGCACGGGCACCAAGATCCCGCGCACTGACGTCGCGGCGACAGTCACCGGCGGCTGGACTTTCAATTCGGCAACCTCCTTTACCTCGACCGTCGACGCTTCCGGTGCGACCTTCCTCGGCGCCACGCCCCTCATCTTTGAGGGCGGCACTGTCGACGCGTTCAAGACCGCCTTCAACATCACCGATCCGACTGCATCCAACACCATCACTTTCCCTGACGCTTCCGGTACGGTGGCCGTTTCGGCTTCGGGTCCGATTTCTTTGAGCGCGGCAGGCAACATCTCCTGTCCGACCTGTCTGGTGAGCGGCAGTTCGTTGTGGACCTCTGCCGGTGACGTCGGTTCGTTTGCGGTTTCGCAGGGCGGCACCGCCACGTTCGCAGGCGGCCTCGGCATCGACACTTCCGCAGCCGGTTCTACGGTGACCATTGCGGTAGATGAATCCGCCCTCGACCTCGCCAACATCGGCGGGTTCCTGGACCTTTCGACCCAGACCACCGGCACCATCAGCCTGACCACCCAGGTCTCGGGCGTCCTCCCGATCGCCAACGGCGGCACCAACAACACTTCCTTCACTGCCAACCGGCTGACGTACTTCGACGGCACCAAGATCGCCTCGACCTCGATCGATCCGGCCAACGTGCTCGTCTCTGGCGGCAGCCTGTACACTTTGGCCGCCACCAGCGGTTCGAACTCCACCATCAGCCAGGGAGGCACGGCGACCATCGCTGCGGGTACCGACATCAGCACGACGGGCAACGGCAGCGGCACCGTCACGATTGCTGACACCTCGACGCTCTCGAGCGTAACCGGCCGCGGTGCCTCGACCTCGACCGCCGTCTCCCTGAACGGCGGCGCCACGGTCCGCGGCCTGACGGTCGACTCGGCCACGGCCACCGAGGACCGCATCCTCACGAGCATCGCCGCCACCGGAGCGGCCCGCTTCGACGGCACGATCACCAACGCCGACCTGACCGCAGCCCGCACCTGGACGCTCCCGAACGCCAGCGGCACCTTCGCGGTGTCGGCTTCCGCGCCCATCTCGCTCTCGGCGGCGGGCAACGTCTCCTGCCCGACCTGCCTCACTTCCGGCAGCACCGTGTTCACCCTCGCCGCCACCTCCGGCAGCAGCCAGGCGCTCGCCTCCGGCGACACCATCACCATCGCGGCCGGCTCCAACGTTACCACCACGGCCGGAGCGACCGACACCGTCACCGTCGCGGTCGTCAGCAACCCCACCTTCACCACGGTGACCGCCACCGACGTCGACAACGCCGCCACGTTGAACCTCGGGGCCAGCTCGACCACCGTCAACATCGGCAATCCCTCTTCCACCACCAACATTTACGGCACGCTCTCGCTCGCCGGCGACTTCGCGCCGTCGGTCGACAACACCTACGAGCTCGGCACCGCCAGTCTCCGCTGGAAGGACGTCTGGGTCGGACCCGGCTCGTACAAGCTGTCCTCGACCGCCGGAAACTCCGGTTCGGGCACGGACTACACGCTTGGCAGCCTGTCGTTCAGCGGTACCGACTTGGTGCTCAAGTCTGACGTCGTCGGTTTGGGTACGCAAGGCTCGCTCCGTCTCACCACGGCCAGCAACTACGGTGTCGTCGTCGGTCCTTCTGGCGAGGTGTCGGTCGGTTTCGGCGGCAGCAACCTCGGTGCGGGCATCGTCCACACCGACGCTTTCGGCGTGCTCTCAAGCTCGGCGCTCGACCTTACCGCTGAAGTTGGCACCAGCGTCCTGCCGATCGCCAACGGCGGCACCAACAACACTTCCTTCACGGCCAACCGCCTGACCTACTTTGACGGCACCAAGATCGCTTCGACGACCATTAATCCGGCCAACGTCTTGCTCTCCGGCGGAAGCCTGTTCACTGCTGCAGCGACATCGGGCTCCAATTCGACCATCTTGCAGGGCGGCACGCTGACGCTCGCCGCAGGCACCGACATCAGCACGACGGGCAGCGGCTCGGGTACGGTCACGGTCGCCGACACCTCGACCCTGGCCAGCGTCACCGGCCGCGGCGCGACCACTTCCACTGCCATTACCCTGACTGGCGGCGCGACCATTTCGGGCGGCGTCGACCTTAGCAGCGCCATCTTGGCCGGCACCAACCCATTGGTGTTCGATGGCACTACCGTCGATGCCAACACGACCGCGCTGTCGTTCGTGGATCCGACCGGCACCAACGTCATCACCTTCCCTGACGCCTCCGGTTACGTGCTGCTTTCGGGCGGAAATCTGTTCACGCTGGCCGGTTCCTCTGGCAGCAACTCCACCATCAATCAGGGCGGCACCGCGACCGTCGCCGGTGCTTCCGGCCGCGTTTCCGCCACCGGTAACGGCAGCGGCACCGTTACCATCGACGTCATCGAGTCCGGTTTGAGCTTGGCCAGCATGGGCGGGTCGCTCGATCTGACCACCCAGGTCTCGGGCGTCCTGCCGATTGCCAACGGCGGCAGCAACAGCTCCGGTCCGTTCGTCACCGGTGAGCTGCTTTCCTTTGACGGGTCATCGTTCGTCTCCTCGGGCATTTCTGCGGCCAGCGTCGTCACCTCCGGCACGGCGGCCGGCGGCGACCTTACGGGCTTCTACCCGAACCCGACGGTTGCCGCGAATGCCGTCGCTCTCGGCACGGACACCACCGGTAACTACGTCGCCACCGTTGCCGGTTCCGGCCCGATTTCCGTCGCCGGCTCCGGCGGTGAGAGCGCCAACGTGACCGTTTCCTGCCCGACCTGCGTCACCACCTCCAGCAGCAACGTTTGGACGCTGTCCGGATCCACCGGTACTTCGACGGCCATCGGCTACGGCGACACCGCCACGGTCGCGGCCGGCTCCTCCAAGGTCTCTTCGGTCGGCGACGGTGCCGGATCGGTAGCCATCGACGTCGTCGAGGCCAACTTGAACCTCAACAACATCGGCGGCTCGCTGGACCTCTCCACCCAGACCACCGGCCAGATCGACCTGACCACCCAGGTTACCGGTGTGCTTCCGATTGCCAACGGCGGTACCAATAACACCGGTTTCACCACCAACCGCCTGGTGTACTTCGACGGTTCGCAGCTGACCTCTACCTCCATCAATCCCACCGATGTCCTTCTGTCCGGCGGCAGCCTCTTCTCAACGGCCGGCAATTCTGGCACCTCGACCATCTCGCAGGGCGGCACGCTCTCGATTCTCGGCGGCACCGACGTCACTACCACCGACGACGGTTCCGGCAACATCACCGTCGATGACACCTCGACCCTGGCTAGCGTCACCGGCCGCGGCTCGTCGACTTCGACCGCCGTCTCCCTGAACGGCGGCGCCTCGGTCCGCGGACTGACGGTCGACGACGTCACCGCCACGCACGACCGCATCCTGACCAGCATCGCCGCCACCGGAGCGGTCCGCTTCGACGGCACGATCACCAACGCCGACCTGACCGCAGCCCGCACCTGGACGCTCCCGAACGCCAGCGGCACCTTCGCGGTGTCCGCCAGCGCTCCCATCTCGCTCTCGGCAGCCGGCAACATTTCCTGCAGCACCTGTCTCGTCTCCGGCGGCAGCCTCTTCAGCAGCCTCGGCGACACCGGTACTTCGTCCATTTCGCAGGGCGGCTCGCTGAAGATCGCCGGCGGCAGCAACATCACCACGTCCGACAACGGTGCTGGCATCATCACCGTGGCCACGTCGGCGAATCCGAGCTTCACCTCGGTCACTTCCGACACCTTCGACAGCTCCAGCACCACCCTGAACCTCGGCCCGACCAACGCCACCACCATCAACATCGGCAACGGCGGATCGACCACCAACATCTTCGGCACGTTGGTGCTCGACGGCGGCTTCAACCCCGCAGTCGACAACACCTATGACCTCGGTTCCCCGGCGCTTCGCTGGAAGACCGTGTACGTCGGTCCCGGCTCGTATCATCTGACCTCGACCACCGGCACTTCCGGTTCCGGTGCCAACTACACCGACGGCTCGCTGGCGTTCGGAGGAACCAACCTGAAGCTCGCTACCGCCGCGGTCGGCACCGGCGCGATCGGTTCGTTGCAGCTCACGACCGGCAGCAACGCCGGGGTGAACGTCGACTCCACGGGCAAGGTCGGCGTCGGTACCGCCTCTCCGACTGCTCTCCTGTCCGTCGGTTCCGCCTCCGACTTCACCGTTGACAACTCCGGTAACGTCACCGCCTCTGGCGACGCGGCAGTGAACGGCGGCAATCTCACCACGACCGCCTCGACCGGCAATCTTTTCAGCACCAATGCGACCACCGTCAACCTCGGTGACGCCGCCGATACCGTGAACCTCGCGGGCGGCAGCGGCTCGACCGGTTGTACCATCGATCTCAACGGTAACTTCAGCTGCACGGGTTCGGTTACCGGCGGCGGCACCGTCGGCGGTTCCGGAGCGCAGTACCACACTGCGGTCTGGGCATCCGCCAACACCCTTGCCGACGTAGGTCCCGGCACTGCGGGTCAGCTGCTGATTTCCCAGGGCGGTTCGGCCTATCCGGCCTACACCACGGTATCCGGCGACGCGACCATTAACGGATCCGGCGTGCTCACCATTTCCGCGAATGCCGTCGCCCTCGGCACCGACACCACCGGCAACTACGTTGCCAGCGTGTCCGCCACCGGGCCGATCTCGATTTCTGGCACGCCCGGCGAAGGTTGGACTCCCAACGTCTCCTGCCCGACCTGCGTGACCACCAGCAGCACCGGCGTCTGGACCCTGTCCGGCTCCACCGGCTCCAGCACCTCCATCAACTACGGCGACACCGCCACCGTCGCGGCCGGCTCCTCCAAGGTCTCCGCCGTCGGTAGCGGCACCGGATCGGTGGCCATCGACGTCGTCGAGGCCAACCTGAACCTCAACAGCATCGGCGGCTCGCTCGACCTGTCGACGCAGACCACCGGTTTCCTTAGCCTCACCACCCAGGTCACCGGCGTCCTGCCGATCGCCAACGGCGGCACCAACAACACTTCCTTCACGACCAACCGGCTGACGTACTTCGACGGCACCAAGATCGCGTCTACCGCCATCGATCCTTCGACGGTGCTGGTTTCCGGCAGCGCGCTGTTCAACTCTGCCGGCGACACGGGCACGTCGAGCGTTTCGCAGGGCGATACGCTTACCTTTGTGGGCGGCACCGACGTTTCGACTGCGGATGACGGCGCGCGCAACGTCACCATCAACGACATCTCGACGCTCGCCACGGTCACCGGCCGCGGCGCGACCACTTCTACGGCCGTCACGTTGACCGGCGGCGCCACCGTCCGCGGCCTGACGGTCGACTCCTCGACGGCCACCAACGACAAGATACTCACCTCCATCACCACTGTCGGCGCAGCGTCGTTCAATGGCACGATCACCAACGCCGACCTGACCGCCGCCCGCACCTGGACGCTCCCGAACGCGAGCGGCACCTTCGCGGTGTCGGCCTCGGCGCCGATCTCGCTCTCGGCCGCGGGCAACATCAGCTGTTCGACCTGCGTCACGACCGGCGGATCGCTGTTCACGCTGGCGGGCTCGACGGGCAGCAACTCGACCATCAGCCAGGGCGGCACGGCCACGATCGCCGCGGGCTCGAGCAAGGTGACCGCCGCGGGCAACGGCACGGGCACCGTCTCGATTGACGTCGTCGAGGCCAACCTGAACCTCAACAACATCGGCGGCTCGCTCGACCTTTCTACCCAGACCACCGGCACCATCGACCTGACCACCCAGGTCTCGGGCGTCCTCCCGATCGCCAACGGCGGCTCCAATGCCGACGGCACCGGCTACACCGCCAACCGCCTCCTGGCCTTCGATGGCACCAGCTTCGTGACCACTTCCATCAACCCCGCCAACGTCCTGCTCTCCGGCGGCAGCCTCTTCACCAGCCAGGGCGACAGCGGCAGCTCGACCATCAGCCAGGGCGGCACGCTCAAGGTGGCCGGCGGTACTGACGTCACGACCTCCGACAGCGGTTCCGGCGTGATTACGGTCAACGACTCTTCGACCCTGGCCAGCGTGACCGGCCGCGGCGCGTCGACCTCCACCGCCTCGTCCTTCAACGGCGGCGCCACAGTCCGCGGCCTGACGGTCGACTCCGCCACGGCCACCGAGGACCGCATCCTGACAAGCGTCGCCGCCACCGGCGCCGCCCGCTTCGACGGCACCATCACCAACGCCGACCTGACCGCAGCCCGCACCTGGACGCTCCCGAACGCCAGCGGCACCTTCGCGGTGTCGGCCAGCGCTCCCATTGCGCTCTCGGCCGCCGGCAACATCAGCTGTTCGACCTGCGTCACCACCGCCACCACGCTCTTCAACTTCGCAGGTACCTCCGGCTCGGCCTCGACCATCACCTCGGGCGGCACCGCCACCGTCACCGCCGGCACCAACATGACCACCACCGGCAGCGGCGGCTCGGGTTCCGGCGCCGTCACCGTCGCGGTCGTCGCCAACCCCAGTTTCACCTCGGTCACCTCCGACACCTTCGACAGCTCTTCGACCACCCTGAACCTCGGCCCGACCAACGCCACCACCATCAACATCGGCAACGGCGGATCGACCACCAACATCTACGGCACCCTCTCTCTTGCCGGCGACTTCAGCCCGTCGGTCGACAATACCTACGAGCTCGGCGCCGAGCAGCTCCGCTGGAAGGACGTCTGGGTCGGACCCGGCTCGTACAAGCTGTCCTCGACCACCGGCACCTCCGGCTCCGGCACGGACTACACCCTCGGCAGCCTGTCGTTCGGCGGCACCAACATGGTCCTGAAGACCGAGGCGGTCGGCGCGGGCGTAACCGGCAGCGTCCAGGTCACCACCGGTTCCAACGTCGGCCTGAACGTCGACTCGACCGGCAAGGTCGGCATCAACACCGCTTCTCCGTCGGCCGCCTTCGCTGTCGGCACTGGTTCGCCGTTCACCGTCGACAACTCCGGCAACGTCATCACTTCGGGCAACGCCACCGTCAACGGTGACACCGCGCTCGGCGACGCCGCAACCGACGGCATCACCCTAACCGGCGAGGTTCGCGGCGCCAGCCCGATTCGCTTCGAGGGCGCCACCAACGACAACACCTACACGACTATCGCCGTGGTCGATCCGACCGCCTCGCGCACCATCAATCTGCCCAATGCCAGCGGCACCTTCGCCGTGTCGGCCAGCGCCCCGTTGTCTTTGAGCGCGGCCGGCAACCTGACCTGCAGCACCTGCGTCACCACCAGCAGCACCGGCGTCTGGACCCTGGCCGGCTCCACCGGCTCCAGCACCTCCATCAACTACGGCGACACCGCCACCGTCGCGGCCGGATCCTCCAAGGTCTCCGCGGTCGGCAGCGGCTCCGGATCGGTGGCCATCGACGTCGTCGAGGCCAACCTGAACCTCGCCAACATCGGCGGCTCGCTTGACCTGACCACCCAGGTCACGGGTGTGCTTCCGATCGCCAACGGCGGCACCAACAACACTTCCTTCACGACCAACCGGCTGACGTACTTCGACGGCACGTCCATCGCTTCGACGACCATCAATCCCTCGAACGTCCTGCTTTCCGGCGGCAGCCTCTTCACCGCCGCAGCCACGTCGGGCTCGAGCTCGACCATCTCGCAGGGCGGCACGCTGACCCTTGCGGCTGGCACCGACATTTCCACGACCGGCAACGGCTCCGGAACCGTCACTGTCGCCGACACCTCGACGCTTGCCACGGTCACCGGCCGCGGCGCAACCACTTCCACTGCGGTCTCGCTGACCGGAGGCGCCACCGTTCGCGGCGAGACTATCGACACCGCCACCGCAACTGACGACCTTATCGCGGTTTCCGTGACGGCCGGCGGCGCGGCCCGCTTTACCGGCACCGTCACCAACGCCGACCTGACCGCCGCCCGCACCTGGACGCTCCCGAACGCCAGCGGCACCTTCGCGGTGTCGGCCAGCGCGCCGATCACCTTGAGTGCGGCAGGCGATATCGGCTGTTCGACCTGCCTTACCACCGGCAGCAACATCTTCACGCTGGCCGGCACCTCTGGCTCGAATCAGACGCTTACCAACGGCGACACCATCACCATCGCTGCGGGTACCAACATCACCACCACCGGCGGCGCCACCGACACCGTCACCGTGGCCACCGTCGCCAACCCGACCTTCAGCACCTCGGTAACCACGCCCTCGGTCGATAACGGCGCCTCTGGCATTACCATCGGTTCTGGATCGGGTACCACGACCATCACTTCGTCCAACTGGGGCGTGAGCTCGGCCGGCGCGATTTCCGGCCTGACGGGCATCTCCAGCTCCGGCACCGTCACCCTCACCGGCCTGACCGCCAGCCGCTTCGTGACCACCGACGGCTCCTCGAACCTCACGACCTCGCAGAACTCCGCCGCCCTCTCCGCGACCCTCACCGACGAGACCGGCTCCGGCGCGGCCGTCTTCGGCACCAGCCCGGCCATCACCACCAGCCTGACCACCGGATCGGCCAGCTTCGACCTCCTGAACGCCACGGCCACCACCGTCAACTTCGCCGGCGCGGCCACCACGCTGGCCATCGGCGCCGCGACCGGCACCGCCACCGTCAACAACGCCACGGTGACCCTCGCCAACGCCACCACCGTCAACGTCAACGGCGCCTCGCCGAGCATCGTCACCAGCTCGGCCGGCACCGCCAGCGTCTTCAACACCAACGCCACCACGCTCAACATGGGCGGCGCGGCCACCACCGTGGCGATCGGCGTCGCGGGAGCCTCCGGCACCATGAACCTCATGGGCGGCTCCGGCTCCACCGGCTGCACCGTCGACGGCTCCAACGGCAACTTGGCCTGCAGCGGCACAATCACCAGCACCGCCACCTCCGGCAACATCGGCTGGTGGAACCGCACCGGCACGACCCTTTCGCCCAGCAACTCGGGCGACAACGTCACCACCAGCGGCAACGTCAGCACGACCGGCTCCGGCACCATCACCTCGGCAGCCTTGCTGACCGCCTCCAACGGCTTCACCCAGACCACCGGCGCAACCAACGTCACCGGCACCTCCGGCTCGATCGCGCTGACCGGCTTCGGTTCCACCTCCATCACTTCCACCAACAGCGGCAGCAACGCCTTCAGCCTGTCCGACTCCGCGCTCACGACCGCCTCGCTGGCTTCGCTCACGTCGACCAACAACTCGGCCGCGAATACCGCCTGGTCCGCGGACGTCTTCAACGTCACCAACGCGCAGGGCACCACGGCCGTCAGCACCGGCAGCATCGCCGGCGTCGACGTCCAGTTCACGCAAGGCACGACCGTTGCCGGCAACAACGACACCGCGCTGCGCGTGAACCTGGCGCAGAACAATTCGTCGTCGACTGACGCGACCTTGAGCTCGCTGGTCTCGCTGGCCAACAACGACACCGCCACCGGCAACCAGATCACCGTCACCGACGGCCTGAACATCGCCGGGGCCAACGTCACCAACGGCATCAACCTGTCGGGCACCTTCGGCACCAACCTGATCACCAGCTCCAACTTCAGCGTGACCCAGGCCGGCCTCGTCACCACCGCCGACGACATCGCCGTGAACGGCGCCGACGTCACCACCACTTCCTCCGGCACCGCCACGCTCTTCAACACCAACGCCACCACGCTGAACGCGGGCGGCGCGGCCACCACGGTCAATGTCGGCATCGCCGGAGCCAGCGGCACCATGGCCCTGATGGGCGGCTCCGGCTCCACCGGCTGCACCGTCGACGGATCGAACGGCAACTTCACTTGCTCCGGCACAATCACCAGCACCGCCACCTCCGGCAACCTCGGCTGGTGGAACCGCACGGGCACGACGCTCTCGCCGGTCAACGCCGGCGACAACGTCACCACCACAGGCAACGTCAGCACGACCAGCTCGGGCACTATCACTTCGGCCGGTACTTTGACGGCCAGCAACGGCTTCACCCAGACCACCGGAGCCACCAGCGTCACCGGCACCTCCGGCTCGATCGCGCTCACCGGCTTCGGTTCCACCGCGATCACCAGCACCACCGCCACGGGCAACGTCTTCAACCTTGCTGACACCAGCCTGACCACCGGCACCGGCTTCCGCTCGGCCACCACCAGCACCGCCACCACCAATACGGCCTTCTCGGCCAACGTCTTCGCGGCCACCTTCGCCCAGGCGACGGCAGCCAACACCTCCGGCGTCAACGGCCTCGACGTGCAGTGGACCCAGAACCCGACCGTCGCCGGCAACACCAATGAGTCGATGCTGCGCCTGCAGAACCAGCTCGTGAACAGCACCACCGACACCAGCGTGGCCAACGGCCTGCTGATCGACAACGCAGACACTTCGGCCACCGGTTCGACGGCCATCACCAACGCCATCAACATCTCCCAGTCCGGCGGCCTCGCCACGACCGCGGCGTACACCAACTACCTGAACGCCACCAACTGGTCGGTGACCAGCGCGGGCGCGGAGACGCTCGCCTCCGACCTGGCGGTGAACGGCGGCAACCTCACCTCGTCCGCCACCACCTTCAACCTGCTCAACTCGGGCGTCACCACGCTGAACGAGGGCGGCGCTGCCACCACCGTGGCGATCGGCATCGCGGGAGCTTCCGGCACCATGGACCTGATGGGCGGCAGCGGCAGCACCGGCTGCACGATCAACGGCTCCAACGGCAACCTGACCTGCAGCGGCACCATTTCCGGCACTTTCGCCGTGAAGTGGAGCGACCTGCAGAACCCGACGGCCAACGAGTCGCTGGCGATGGGCGCCAACACTTCGACCTTCACCTATAACGCCACCACCGGCGCCGGCGTCAACCTCTACACCCTGGTCGACACCGCCTCGAACACCGGCACCGGCTACATCCTGTCGGCAGAAACGGCGGCCAGCTCGGCGGCCAAGCCGTTCCGGGTCGTCGCTCGCGCCAACACCATCATCGACACCACCTCCACCGGAGGCGTGACCATCGGTAACGCCACCGCAGCGCAGGCCGTGACCGTCGACGCGGGCACTGCCACGCTCAACTTCGGCAACTCCAACAACGCCAGGGCCATCAACATCGGCACCGGCACCGCCGTGGACACCATCCACATCGGCGACGGCGGCACGGGCGCCGACGTCATCACCATCGGTTCGAACGTCGCCGGACAGACTTTGGCGCTCGACGCCGGCACCGGCGCCGCGGCCATCACCATCGGCAACAGCGCCACCGCCCATGGCATCCAGATCGGCACCGGCGCTGCCGTCCAGACCATCTCGATCGGCTCGACCAATTCGACCTCGGCCACCACCGTCAGCGCCGGATCGGGCAACTTGGCCCTGACCGCCACCTCCGGCGGCGTCAACCTGTCGACGACCACCAGCGGCACCATCAACTTCCAGCCGCTCGGCTCGGGCACCACCGGCATCGTTCAGGTGGGCGCGGGCGGCGCAGGTTCCACCACGCCTGACCTCCTGGCTGTCGACGTGAAGTCGAACGCCGGCGACCCGGCCACCACCCAGAACGGCTACATGTACTACAACGGCAGCACCAACAAGTTCCGCTGCTACGAGAACGGCGCCTGGAAGGACTGCGACACCAACACCGGTTCCGCGCCGCGCCTCGACCAGATCATCGCCGCGACCGCCGCCAACACCATCGCCAACGCCAACTTCGCCCAGACTTGGAACTGGGGCACGCTCACGACCCAGACCGCCATGACCTTCGGCGGCGGCTCGGCCATGACCACGGGCTCGGTGTTCAACTTGAGCGGCGGCACCTACGTTCACACCGGCACTGTCACCGAGACCGGCAGCTTGGCCACCTTGAACGTGACCGACTCTTCCTCAAATACGGGCGGCAACCCGGTGACCAACGGCCTGCTGATCACGCCGACGTTCAGCACTACTGCCAGCGCCGGCACCAAGGTGCTTAACGGCCTCAAGGTCGATCCGACCCTGACCTCCTGCGGTACCACCGCTGGCACCTGCACCTTGAGCGACATCGTGGCCAACACGCCGGCGCTGACGCAGACCACCACCAACACGATGAACATCAACGCCCTGCAGCTGCCGACGGCGGGCGCGCTGGTGCAGAACACGGCGGCCGGCACCATCAACTGGAACGGCCTGACCATGCAGATGCCGAACATCACCCAGACCACCGGCACGGTCACCTCGACCGGCGTGAAGGTCACTGGCGGCACGGTCACCTCCGGCACCTCGTATGCCTTCGTTTCGGACAGCAACGCCGGCAACGTAGGCGTCGGCACGCTTACGCCGACGCGCACTTTGGACGTGAACGGCAACATGGGCGGCAGTTCCGTCACTAGCGCCCAATCGCTGACCAGCACGCAGACGGTGACCGTCTCGACCAAGGCGGTGGCCTTCTACCTGTCCGAAGACTCCACCACCACGAACTCCGACGTCGACATCACCTTCAATCTGACCGGCCTGCCCGACGTGGACGGCACCTACGCCTTCTTCTACCTGTCGGCCAAGAAGGGCGTGACCACCAACGCGCACCTCACCACCGTCGATGTCAGCATCAACGGCAACGCCATCACCAACGCCCTGGTGAAGAGCTCCACCGCGACCGTCGCCTCGACCATCGACCGCAATTTCACCCTCGTCCGCATGAACGGCGCCTGGAGGCTCATCGGTTCGAGCGGCGACGGCACCGGCGGCGTCGGCTCCGGTTCGATTATCAAGTACAAGTCCGCTGACCAAAGCAGCGTCACCACGACGCTGGCCAATGACTCCGACATGTTCTGGAACATCGGCGCCAACGAGAACTGGTCGGGATTCTTCGCTGTCCAAGTATTCTCCAACTCGAACAGCCCTGACTTGAACGTCGCCATCACCGCCCCGTCCGGCGCGACTTGCGACATGAGCTACACGCTTCTGAATACGCCCTCATCCGGAGCGCAGGCCAATCTGGGTTGCGGCACGCGCTCCGCGCAGATCGCTCTCGGCGCCAACACCGAAAACATCCTCTTCATCAGCGCCAACATCAGCAACGGCAGTACTGCCGGCTCGGTCAACCTGCAGTTCTCGCAGGACACCGTTGACGCCACCCATGCGACCATCTTCCGACAGGGTTCCTACACCAACGCCTTCCGCTCCACCGGCGCGGACGTCGCCGAAGCCTATTACACCGCCGACAGCAGCATGAATGCCGGCGACGTGGTCGCGCTCGATCCGTCGTTCCGCGCCGGCGTCCGCAAGACCGCCTCGGCCTACGATGCCGGAACCCTCGGCGTCATCACTAGCATGCCCGGACTGGCGCTTAGCGATCCGCTGCGTCCGCAACCGGCCGGTACCCGCACCGTCTTCATGGCCCTTAACGGCCGCGTGCCGGTGAAGGTCAGCGACGAGAGCGGCCCGATTGCCGCCGGTGACTTCCTTGCCGCGTCTTCGACGCCCGGCGTGGCCATGAAGGCCGCCAAGGCCGGACCGGTCATCGGTCGCGCCCTCACGGACTGGGCCGGCACCGGTACGGGAAGCGTCGACATGATCATCTCGCCCGCGCAGCAGAACGCCATCGTGACGCGCGCTGCCGACCCGACCAAGACCGCCGACCAGATCAACTCGGACATCCTGGCCGCCGTTTCCGCGCAGACCTACGCGCCCGACCAGAGCACCACCGAGCTGAACGTCGACCGCGTGGTCGCCGGCCTGTCAATCATCTCCGACAAGGGCATCTTCAACGGCCTGACGGTCGACTCCATCGGTTCGCTGCATGACGCCATCACCCTGGCCTCGGATGCGGTCTTCATCGGCCGCCCGTACTTCAACAGCGACACTGCCGGCTTTGCGGTCATCACCCCCGGCGACAGCAGCGTCAACGTGACCTTCGACAAGCCCTACGAGACGACTCCCGTGGTCAGCGCCACCTTGTCCTTCGACGGCGACGCGCCGAGCGACTGGCAGAACATCCGCTACGTGGTCACCGACAAGTCGGTCAACGGCTTCACCATCCGGATGTACCAGCCGATCGGCCAGGACGTGAAGTTCAGCTGGATCGCGCTGGCGGTAAAGGACGCGCGCACCGCAAAGTCGACTGGCACGACCGCTTCAGTCAGCGTGCCTGCTCCGAGCGGCACGCCGGCGGGGGATACGGGCACCGGCGACTCCGGCTCGTTCTCCTCGACGACGACCTCTGACGCAGCTCCTTCGAGCGATGCTTCGTCGTCCGATGCCGGCGCGGCGAGCGCGCCGGCAGATACGGGCGCCGCTGCGCCCACGTCCGATGCTCCTGCATCCGACGCGTCTGCGCCGAGCGCGACCAACTGATTGACGGCGCGGGATGGTAGCCGTACCGTTGCACCGTAGAACACCCCTTAATGCTGAAACGTATGAAATCGGTCCTCAAGTACCTCGGGGCGAGCGCGGTCATCCTTCTCCTTGCCGGTTCGCTGGCCGAAAATGCGCTGCAGTACGGGCAAATCAAGGCGCTCAAGTCCGATCCGGCCTACACGGCCTCGAAGGAAACCGCGTCGCTCATCGCCGCTGTCGGCCGCCTGATGGTCCTGCCGGACGAGACGCCGACCATCGCCACGGTCGACGACATGGACAAGCTGAAGGGTCAGGCGTTCTTCGCCAACGCCAAGAAAGGGGACAAGGTGCTGATCTTCACGAACGCCAAGAAGGCCGTGCTGTACGACCCCGTAGCCGACAAGATCGTCGAGTCGGCGCCGCTCTCCGCCGCCAGCGCCCCGGCATCGGATGACTCGACCAAGACGGATACCTCCCAAAAAGACACTTCGCAGTAAGCAACGCCGTTGCATGCCACGACGATGACGACTTGGAAACGCGCAATCCGGTTGCTGGGCGGAATCGCGCTTGCCGTCGCAATGACGGCGGGCGCGACGTCCGTTGCGTTTGCCGACAATTACTCCAGCGCCAGCTTCACCGTCAGCAACCCGGTCATCGACAACGGCGGGGGATTGTCGTCATCCGCGCACTTCCTGAACTATTCCAGTTTCGGACAGACCCAGTTCGAGGTGGAATCCAGTTCCAACTTCATCGACTGCAACGGCTTCCTGTATTTCGAGTCGGCCAGCAAGCCCACGGTGACTTCGCTGACCGCCGGCAACGCCACGGTGACCCTGGGGTGGGCCACCTCTTTCGGCGTCTGCGGCAACGTCATCACCAAATACAAGATCGGCGTTTCCGGCGCCAGCGGCGGCCCGTACGTCTTCGGCGACGAGGTCGCCGGCAACGTGCTGACGTTTCCCAAGACCGGCCTCACCAACTGCACGCCCTACTACTTCGTGATCCAGGCGATTTCCGGCACTACGGTGCTGGCGACTTCTGCCGAGGTCACCGGTACGCCTACCAATGGCAGCTGCAGCGGAGGGGGCGGAGGAGGGGGCGGTGGCGGTGGCTGCGGCTTGAACTGCGGCGACCACATCTGCTGCATCAATTACGAGAACACCGCCTCGTGCCCTTCGGACTGCCCGGCCCCGCCGCCGTCGCCACCGGCTCCGGTGGTTACGCCTCCCGGCCCGCAGTGCGTGCCGCAATGTTCAAGCGTGTCTTATGACTTGTACATCGTAGACCCCGACGGTACCGAACGTCACAGCGGCACTTCCTGGACGCATGACCGCGCTATCGACGCTAGCACCGTCGAGCACGCCTTTGAGGACAAGGGCAACGACTTCGACTACAACGACGTCATCGTCGACGTCAACAAGGCCGACTGCCACACTTTGTCCGCCAAGGTGGTCAGCATCGACGCCGGCTGGCACCACCAGATCTGGTTCGCGCTGTACTACGACGGCGTCAAGAAGCGCACCGTGATGATTTCGCCGGACTCTCACCAGGCGGCCGGTTCGTCGCTAGTCATCGACGGCGGCACGCCCGACATGTGCGGCGGCTCCAACGCCCTGACCGTGGTGGTCAGCGGCCCGGACGGCAAGCCTGAACCCATCCGCGAGGGCGACCTGATCAAGGCCGACCAGGACACCGTCTACTACTACGGCCGTGACGGCAAACGTCACCCTTTCCCGCATTTCAAGATTTACGACAGCTGGTACGGAGACAAGTTCGCAGCAGTCAGGCATATCGCGCCGGCCGATTTGGCCACGATTCCGGTCGGTCCGAACGTGCTCTACCGCCCGGGCAGCCGCTTGGTAAAGCTGCTGACCGATCCCAAGGTGTACGCGGTCGCGGCACAAGGCGTCTTGCGCTGGGTCACCACCGGCGACGTCGCCACCTCGCTGTTCGGCACCAACTGGAAGCGCTTCGTCGAAGACCTGAACGACGCTTTCTTCAACGACTACGTCATCGGCGCGCCCATCAACGCCCCGGGCGAATACGGCGCCGCGTCGGACTACGCCAAGTACAAGAGCATCGACGACAACCAGAAGCTGCCGACGACCTCGCCGCCGCAGCTGCCGCCGGTCAGCTCGACGGTGCTGCCTGCCTGCACGGTCGCCTCGCCTTTCGAAAGCATCCTCGGCGTCGGGGTGACCGACCCGCAGGTGCAGACGCTGCAGCAGCTGCTGCAGTGCCTGGGCTTCTTTCCTGCTGCGGTTACGCCGAACGGCATTTACGGTGCGGCCACCGAATCGGCAGTGAAGGACTTTCAGGACGCCAACGGCCTCAACGTGGTCGGTTTCCTCTCCAATGAGACCCGTTCGATGCTGAACCGTTTCGTCCTGCCGCCCAACTCTGAAGTGATTCCCGAGACGCCGGTTCCGGTTCCGACGCCGGTTCCCGCGACGCCCGTGGCAGCGGCGCCAACGCCCACCTGCACGGCTTCCTCACCGACGACGCACTCCTTCGGTGCCGGCAGCACGGATTCGCAGGTGCTTCCTATGCAGCAGCTGCTGCGGTGCCTGGGCTTCTTCCCCAAGACGGTCGCGCCCAACGGCGTGATGGGCCCGACCACCGTGGCCTCGCTCAAGGCCTTCCAGACGGCCAACGGCCTGACGGCGACAGGCGCTACCAACGATGCCACCAACACCAAGCTCAACAGCTACATTCCGGGGACGCCGACCGGCAACACCACGACCACGGGTTCCGCGTCGAGTTCCGCGCCATCTCCGGCTCCGACGGCCTGCACGGCGTCCGTGACGTTCAACAAGCAGTTGCAGGCCGGGGACGAGGATCCGCAGGCGCTGGCGTTGCAGCAGCTGCTGCGGTGCCTGGGCTTCTTCCCCAAGACGGTCGCGCCCAACGGCGTGATGGGCCCGACCACCGTGGCCTCGCTCAAGGCCTTCCAGACGGCAAAGGGCATCTCGGCCACGGGCATCATCGGTCCGCTGACGCAGGCGGCACTGAACGCCTACCGTTAAAAGCGCGGCGCTATGCCGGATGGTGCGGACCGTCCGGCATTTGCTATACTTCCCGTGGATAACAGGCCGCATGGAGGCCGCTCCCCCAAGCAACATGCCAAAACTCCTCGAAATCATCGTGGTGCTCATCATTTCCACTTACACGGCAGTAATGGGCTATTCGTTCGGCGTGGTCACCGAGACTGACGCCTCCATTGCGACCTCGTTCATGCGGCAGATCATGCATCGGCCGGGCGACACCTCCACCTACGCCACCCGCGATTGGAAGACTTGGAACGACGGCAGGTTCGATAACGCCGGCAAGACCTACTCGGGATTCTCCGTCAAGTACCCGCGCGACTTCGAAGCGGTCCATGGAGAGGAGGCCAACGGTAATTTTGTCGGCAGGCCTTCGGTGAAGCTGTCCTTCCCTCGGGATGCCTACGCCACGCCCAAAACCAACTTCGGCGAGGCCTATATGACCATCAGCGTCGATGACGCCAAGGATGCCGTGCGGTCCTGCTACAATAACCCCGACGCTGCCGCACCGGAAAAGACCCTTCAAAACGTGGTGACCGTGGCTGGCATCGGCTTCCATCGTGCCGAAGTACGTGACGCGGCCGCAGGCAATCGCTATGATTCGCGCGTGTATCGCGTCTTGCGCGGTTCGCGCTGCTACGAAGCCGTGCTGACGGTCCATACCGGCGCCATCGGCAACTACGATCCCGGTACCGTCGCCGAGTTCGACAAAGAGAAGGCGTTCTCCCTGCTGCAGAAGATGCTGACTACCTTCCAGTTCACCGACAAGGCGCCGACGCCCTAACCTCCATTCGCGCATGCAACCCACTTCTTCCGGAAACCGTATCGCCGTGTTCGGCGGAGGCTGCTTCTGGTGCACCGAGGCTGTCTTCAAGATGTTCCGCGGCGTCATCGCCGTTTCGCCCGGTTATGCCGGCGGCACCGTGATGAATCCCACCTACGACCAGGTGTGCACCGGGCGCACCGGCCACGCCGAAGTCGTGCGCATCGAGTTCGATCCCGCGCTGGTCAGCTACGAGACCCTGTTGACGGTGTTCTTCGCCACCCACGACCCCACGACGCTCAATCGCCAGGGCAACGACATCGGCACGCAGTACCGTTCGTCCGTGTTCTATGCCGACGACGAGCAGGCGGCCCAGGCCAAGGCGTACATCGCCGCCTTGGAGCGCGAGTCGCCGGGCGGGGATCCCATCGTGACCACGCTGGAGCCGCTCAATGCCTTTTATCCCGCCGAGGACTATCACCGCGACTATTACGCGCGCAACAAGGACGCGGGGTACTGCCAGGTAGTAATCAACCCCAAGCTCAAGAAGGTCAAGGAGAAGTTCGCCTCGCTGCTCGATGCCGCCGCTTCGGCGGAATAGCGCGGGTGATGCTGAAAAAGAAAACCGCTCGCCTTAGGCGAGCGGTTTTGCGTCGTGCGGCGAGACGCCTTACTTGGAAAGCGTCTGCGAGTCGGTGGGGACGACCTTCACGTAGCCGCCGTTGGCCCAGTCGGCACTGCTGGCGCCCACTGTGGCGTCGTGCGGCGAGGCGGACTGGTCTGACCAGACGAACTCGGAGTCGGTGCCGTCCACGGCGAACGGATAGTGGGCGGTGTCGCCGGCGACGGTCAAGGCGCCGGTGTCGAGCAGGGTGGCGCCGTCGTCGCCCAGCAGATGGCCGGTGACGGAGGAGCCGACGGATGCCGCGCCGACGTTCAGGCGGATGTCGTAGGTGCGCGAGGAGCCTGCCGCGACGGTTTCCTCGTTCGCCAGGCGAAGCACCAAGGTGCAGGTCGCGGCGGCACCGCAGGCGGTCAGCGCCGAGCTGCCGGCGAGATTGGACGAATCGCCGACGCGGCGCAGCTGCGAGTCGCCGTTGCTGATGTTGGTGATGGTTCCTGACGTGCCGTTGTTGACCAGCATCGCCAGCCCCTTGAGCGCCACGTCGCCGCCGCCGGCCGAGACGGTGAAGCGCATGGCCACGTTTTGGCCTGCCGTGAGCGTGGCGGTGGGCAGCGCCGCCAGGCTGACCGTAGGAACGGCCTTGCGGACGATCTTGGCGTTGCCGACCATGTCGCCGCCGATCGAAGTGATCAAGGTGGAGCTTCCGGCGGAAGCGCCGCGGATTTCGAGCGTGCCGGCGGTGTCCTTGAGGGTGGCCGTCACGGCGGAGCCGGTGGTCGCGCCGCTCGGGCCGACGGCGTTCAAGGTTCCCTTGACGGTCAGGTTCTTGGAGCTGTCTTTGGCGATGACGAAGCCGGTGATGCCGGAGAAGTCGGCGTTTCCGGAACCGTCGACCGAGACGGGGCCGGCGATCATCGTGCCGCCGTCGTAGAGGGAGAGGCTGCTGACGGCGTTGGGCGTGGCCACGTTGATGCGGGCCTTGGTCAGCTTGAGGTCTTCGTATTGGGCGCTGAAGCGGAATTTGGCGAGCGTGACGCTGCTGGCCGACCCCAGCAGCAGGCCGGCGTCCGTTTCGGTCGAGCTGTCGGACGAGACGGCGGTGGTGACGGTGCCGCCGTCGGTCAGGCGCATGGCGGGTCCGTTGGCGGTGCCCGTGGCGGCGAGGGCGTTGCCGTCGGCATCGGTGGCGCTGACGTTGCCGCCGGTCAGCTGGAATGAGACGTCATCCGGGAGCGTGCCGGCGGCCATCGAGGAAGCGAGGTTGCCCCGGAGCTGCAAGGTGACGGTTTGGCCGGAAGGGACGATCAGGTTGAGGGTGTCGAAGGTCAGGCTGCCGTCCGTGCCCGAGGCGGGGGACTTGGCGGCGCCGAGCTGCGTCGAGCCGTTCCAGAGCGTCACGGTCTGGACGTCGTCGGCAACGGAGGCGCAGCCTGCCGGCTCGCGGCCGTTGGAGAAAGCGCCGTTCGGGGCATTGGTGCAGACGCCGGAGTTGTCGCTGGAGTCGATACGTCCCTGCAGCTGGAGCGAGCTGATCGTCACCGGAGAGCCGTCGCCGGCCTTGAGCGAGAGGCCCATCAGCGCGACGCCCTGGCTGCCCTTCACGTACGATTGCGCCACCGGCGTCGAAGCGGCCGAAACCGCCAGCGTGGCCGGTGCCAGGCTGAACTGGTTGCCGGCGATGACGGAATCCGGGACGTAGTCGGACGAGGTCAGGTCCTGGTTGGTGTCCACGTTCTTGATGGCCGAGGCGAGCGCGCTGAACTTGTTGAGCGAGACGCGGAGCTTGGACAGCGGGCCGAGAATGGAGGCGTTGGCGACGTCGGCGACCACCTTGAAGGTGCGTGACTGGCCGGCCGGCAAAGTGAACGTTTCGGAGAAGTCGAGCGTGGCGGAAGCGGCACCGACCAGGTAGCCCGTGGCACCGGTGACGTCCTTGGGACCCAGCACCGTGGTGCCGCTGGCCGTGTCGATGACTTTGATGTTGGTGATGCGGGGCGAGCTTAGCGAACCGTTATCGAGCGCACTGGCGCCGTCGCCGGAGACCGCCAGCTGGAGCTTGCGCACGTCCAATTTGGCGAGGGCCGACATGGTGAAGTTGAACAGCTCGACGCTTTTGGCGGCCGCGGCCAGGTTCTTGGAGGCCGGACCGTTGAACGAGGTGGTCAGCGTGCCGGACTCGATGCGGGTCGAAGAGCAATTGCCTGCGCCCAGCGCGCAGCTGTCGCCGTCGTACGATGCGCCGTTGGCGGTGGTGGTCACGACGGCCGAAGCGAAGCCGTACACGTGGCCGTAGGCGGCGACGTCGACCGGGTCGTCCACGTACGTGAAAATCGTTTCCGCGGTGCCGCCGCGCGATTCGGGGGCGATGTCGGCGTACAGGCTGAAAGTGCGGCTGTTGTTCTTTGTAAGCGTCACCGGGGTCGCCAGGACGAAGGTGGCACGGTCATAACGGTCGTATTTGGCGACGGTCGCGAGCGCGTTGCCGGCGCTCTCCAGCGACAGGTTGGAGAGCCTCTCGCGGGCGACGGAGCCGCCGTGGGTCAGGGCCAGCGAGGCGAAGTCCATGTCTTCGGTGCCGTCCAAAGTGAACTTGAACTCGCCGATTTTCTGATGCTTGCCGCCGGAGACTACGTTGGAGAGCGGTGCCGGTCCCGACTTGTCGACGCTCAACAGGCCGCTGTTCGCCGGAGACATGGTGAAGAGGTTGCCGTGCAGCGGCAGGCCGCGGGCTGTCAGGTTGCCGCTCTTGAGGTCGATCAGGTCGAGCGCGTGCTGGTTGGAGCCGCCGAGGAAATAATTGAAGCCGGCGATGACCGACAGCACTTCGGTGGTTCCCGGCGCGACGTCCAAAATGACGCTGTTGAAGGCGGCGTCGTTGCTGGTGGAGTTGATGGTGACCATGCTGGTCAGGCGGTCGTAGCCGTGGAACAGGTACAGGCCGGCGATGTCGGTGTTGCCGCCGGCGCCGCGGCGATGAAGAGTGACCGAGGTGACGGCCGCCGTCGTTGAACCGGTGTTGGTGACGGCGATTTCCATCATCGACACGCCGATGCCGCCGACGAAGGTGTTCGAGGGGGGATTAGTCGGGGCGAGGGCGACCGACAGCTTTCCGGATGAAGCGGCGGTTCCGCCGATGCCTCTGTCCGCGTTGATCGAGGCGGCCGCGGCCGAGGCCGAGGCGGGCGAGAAGTCAGCGGCGGCGCTCAAGTCCGAGCCCACGGAGTAGTTGGTGAAGAAGGCGTCTGGAACGTCGACGATTTTCTTGTTCCAGTCCGAGCCGTACAGCGCGGCCGCGATCGCCTCCGACGGCACCCAGCGCAGGGTGCAGTTGCGGTCGACGGCGTACACTTTGGGGTCAGTCGTAATTTTGACCATCAGCGCGCCTGGCTTCATGCAGACGTTGCCGCCGACAGTCATGGCGGCGAGCTCGGCATCAGTAAGGGTAGTGACAGCGGAAAAGTCCGCATACCAGGTCTTGTAGGTGGTCTGGTTCGGGAAGACGTAGCGCTTGCCGTCGGCGCCGACGTAATAGACGGCGGGTGTCGAGGCTTTGACCAGCGCGCCAGAAGACGCGCCCAAGGCGGCGAGCGGGGCGAACAGGGCAGAAAGAGACAGCGACCAGGCAATTGTCGCCGAGACGACCGCGGCGGTGAGGGATTTGCGCATGGGGATGCGGTTAAGAGATTCGTGGTCAGTATAGCAGTTTTTCCCGATGCCATGGGCAAAAAAAGCCCCCGTTATGCACGGGGGCGGTGTCAACGCAGGTCTGCGCGGGTCACGCCGAGCGCGGCCAGGGCATGCTCGATGGGAACGAGCCGCAGGCGGCCGTTCTTGCCATACGGTCCCAGGGCGACGCCGACGATTTCGCCGCAGGCGTTCAGCACGGGGGAGCCGTTGTCGAGCGGCCTGCTCGGAATTTCGGCCTCGGCGAGACTTACGTCGCCGTCGCCAGCAACGTCGGCTTGCGCGATGGTGCCATTCACCAGCGGACCGTGGTCGCCGAGAAACCAGACGCGATCGCCAAGGATGACCTTGTCATGCCGAATGGCCATCGGCGGCGGCATGGAACCGCTGACGTTCAGCATCAGCAGCGCCAGGTCGGCGTCGCGCGAAGTGACCAGCGGCGTCGCCAACGCTTCGCGCGTTTCCTGGTAGCGGCCGTTCTCGGCAGGCGAGCGGAGGGTGACGGTAATGAGCTGCGCTCCCTGGATGACGTGATAGGCCGTCAGGACGTAGCCTTTCGAGCCGATGATCGTGCCGGAGCCGGTCAGGGCGGACCGGCCGGCTTCGCCGTTGTAGCGGAGACCTCGGACGGTCACCGTCGAGGCCACGGTCCGCCTTATGAACCCTTCCTCGCGGGCGCGGGCGGCGGCAGCCGAGACGTTCGGCTGGCCGAAGGCCAGGCACTCGGTGTCCTGGGGGCAGATGCCCGGCGCACGGACGTAAACGGTCTTGGTGCAGGCGGCCGCGAAGAGCACGATGCCCAATGTCAGCAGCCGCAGGAAATGAGCGAGAGGGCGGGCCATACGTGCCTCCTTTGCTTGGGGTACGGGCCGATGCAGGTATCCTTGCAGGACGGTCATGGCCAGTCAACTGTGCTATGCTCACAGCAGTCCTTTCCTCCGCTTGGAGAGGCCGACATGAGAAAAACCGTCAGCCTTCGGGTTCCGTTCTTTCCGCAGCCAAAGGGCGTGGGCTGGTGCGTGCCGGCCTGCCTGCAAATGGTCATGGCCTACCACGGCGACAAGGTACCGCTGCAGGAGATCGTCGATGACATCGGCGTGACAAGGCACGGCGGTCTCGATGAGATGCACGCGGCCATCTACCTGCTTCGACGCGGGTACGGCGTGCGCCTCCTCGGCTGGCATCAGGGCTATCCCGCCAGCTTCTCCAAGGTGCGGGGCGAGCTTCCGGCGGGCACGTTCGTCGATTGGGCCTTTCGTGACGTGAAGCATCCTTCGATGTACCGCGTCGCCTGCCGCAGCTACTGCATGGAGTTCCTTGACCGCGGCGGCATCCTGGAACCGCGGCCAGCCAGCGTCGACGACCTGTACGGTGCCCTTGGACGGAGAGAGCCGCCCATCGTCATCGTGAGCGTCACCACGCTCTGGCACACGGATTCGACGGGAACGCACGCCATCGTCTGTACCGGCATGAGCGAATGGACCGCCTCGTTCCTGGACCCGTCCCTTTCCGGGGGCAAATCCAGCTACCGGCACGACGTCTTCCTGCACGCCTTTTACCGCGTGGAGGGGAGCGCGCTGCTGATCAGCCCGCCAAAACGCAGGTGAGCGTGACCTTTCTTCGCTTTCGCGTGAGCTTCGGCTCACGCTTTTTCGTCGGTGAGCAGTTTGCGGCCGCATTGACCGAAACGGCCCGACATGCTAGGTTTGGCAGTCATTTAAGACGAATCATTTTTTAACGCACGAATATGTACCCGCAGGTCACTCTCCAGTCCGGCAAGGAAATGAACGTCGTGTTCCGCCACCCGTGGATTTTCTCGGGCGCGCTGACCAAGCGCCCTGACACCATCGAGCACGGCGACCTGGTCCGCGTCACCGACGTGTCCGGCAAGATCCTGGGCATCGGCACCTACTCGGCCAAGTCTTCGATTGCCGTGCGCGTGCTGGCCTTCGGCGACGTCGACGTGCAGGTCAATCAGCAGTGGTTCGCAGCGCGCTTTGCCGAGGCGGAGGAGCGCAAGCGCCTGCTGGGCTTCGGCCCCGGCCTGGCCACGGACGGTTATCGCCTGGTGTTCGGCGAAGCCGACGGCATTCCCGGTTTGGTGGTCGACCGCTACCGCGACGTTTTCGTGATGCAGATTTCGACCGCCGGTATGGACCGCCTGCGCGATGCCATCGTCGGCGCGCTCAAGGCAGTCTTCAAGCCCGCGGCCATCGTGGAACGCAGCGACATCGCCGTGCGCAAGGAAGAAGCCCTGCGCGACGAAGTCGGCGTGCTTTTCGGCACCGTTCCCGAAGTCGTCGAGTTCAAGGAGAACGGCCTGACCTTCGCCGCCGACGTGATGAACGGCCAGAAGACGGGTTTCTTCCTGGACCAGAAGTCGCTGCGCCAGTCGATCGCCAAGCTGGCCAAGGGCCGCGAGGTACTGAACCTGTTCTCGTATTCCGGCTCTGCCTCGGTGGCCGCGATCAAGGGCGGCGCGACCAAGGTGACCAACGTCGACAGTTCCGCCGACGCGCTGGCCGCCGCTCGCCGCCATGCCGAAATGAACGGCATCGAGGAGCACGTCATGGTCAACGAGGAATCCGACGTCTTCCAGTACCTCTCCGGCAAGACCGAGCCCGCCTTCGACATGGTCATCGTCGACCCGCCGGCGCTCATCAAGGCGCAGCGCGACGAAGAAGAAGGTAAGAAGGCCTACCACTTCCTGAACCGCGCCTCGCTCCGC
The DNA here is from genome assembly GCA_964491475.1 of uncultured Gammaproteobacteria bacterium. Taxonomy (GTDB): domain Bacteria; phylum Patescibacteriota; class Patescibacteriia; order SG8-24; family SG8-24; genus JAHFIW01. The sequence goes on from CAZBFO010000003.1 coordinate 299,802, forward strand.
CTGGTCCGCGACGGCGGCATCTTCGTGACTTCCAGCTGCTCGCACTTCTTCTCGGAAGAGGACTTCGCCTTCACTTTGCGCCGCGCTTCGGTGCAGGCCGGCGTCCGCCTGGACCTGCTCGAGACTATCCATCAGGCTCCCGACCACCCGACCTCGGTGTATTTCCCGGAGTCGGCCTACCTGAAGTCGTTCGTGTGCCGCGTGACGCGGGAAGGCGGCAAGACTGCCTAAAGTGCCCAATGGCTGCCAAAAATCGCCTCAACACAGGCGATTTTTTCGTTCTTGGCGGGTTGACTTTCAGTGACGGTTTTGATAGACCGATGGTGGCTCGTCATCGAGTCGGGGAGTTCCCTGCAAGGAGGCTGACGGCCATGAAAAAGCAGATCTTTCGCATCGTTATCGCGGCTTTCGTGGTCGCTCTGGCATCATTCGGAGTCGTTACGTATAGGACCTGGCATTTGGCAAAGCAGACCCAACAGCTTGCCGAACAGCAGCGCGCGCTGCAGCAGAAGACGGAAGCGGACGCGAAGGCTTTGGCCGACGCCGCTCGTGCGATCGAGGCGCAACGCCGGCACATCAAGGTGCTGGTGACGCCGTTCGAAAACGGAGCTGCCGCGCAGTCGCTTTCAGCCTTGTCGTTGGGCATCCCGACGCACATCGCCGAGCGGCTCGAGGACGATCCGTACATCGAACCGATCAACGGTCCGCTGGTGCTGACGGATCAGCAGGCACAGCTGGTGACGCCCAAAGGCAAGGACTACGATCTTGCCAAGGCCAACCAGCTGGCAATGAACCGCGGAGCCAGCCACTTCCTCACCGGCCGTTTCTACGGTCAGGTGTGGACATGGACCTTCGAGGCGCATCTGTACAAGGCAGCGGCCATCGGTCCGATTCTGGTCGGTTCGGGAAAAGCTTTCGGTGATCTCACCGGCCTGGTCCCTACGGCCAGCGGCAAGACGGTGCGCACCAACTCGGCGGCCAACATCTTCATGCTGCTGGGCAAGGCGGTCGACGGGGCGTTCGCAAGCGCGACCTTCCCTCTCGAACCGCAGACGTCCAAAGCGGTGGCCACGCCGCCGACGCCGGACGCCTTCGCGTTCCTGAAGCTGTCGCGCGCCTACGTGCGCTACTTCACGAACGTCTCGGAAGACGGCGTGGACGACACGGCCATCGGCCTGGCGAAAGTCGCGGCCATCATCGATCCCAAGCAGTCGGAAGCGCAGCGTCTGTACGCCGCGCTGCTGCTCGCGGACGAGGAGGTCAAGCTGGCGCGGATTCACTACGAGTTCGCCATCGAGGCGCGTCCCCGCGACGTCCGCTCGCTGATGGCGCTGGGTAAGCTGGAGCTCGATGCCGGCAACGCCGACATCGCTTCCGGTTACCTGAAGCGCGCCACCGAAGTCCGCCCCAAGGACGGCGACACCTTCTACTGGTACGCCATGGCGCGGCTCAAGCTCGGCAAGACCGATGAGGCCATCGCCTCGCTGGAAAAAGCCCGGGACTTGCAGTGGTGGCACGCGCCCGCACGCAAGGAGCTGGCCAACCAGTACGCGCTGCGGCACCGCTACCGCGAAGCCGCCGCCGAACTGGAAGTGGTCGCCAACCGCATCCTGACCAACGACCCCGAACCCGTGTTCCTGCAGGCCGCTTGCCTTCGTGCAGCGGGCGACCGGGCCGCAGCGGGCTTGGTGCTCTGGCAGGCAAAGCGCCGCTTTCCCGGGGAATCTCGCATCTGGAAGTTTCGGGGCGATTTGTTCCTGCACGATGGCAACATCGAGCGTGCCACTAGCGAGTATCGAGTGGCCTACAGCAAAGCGAGGAACGACGCGCGCCTGAAGGCAATCCTCGGATACGAGACCGGCGGTCCGGTCCCGCTCGGCGGCGACACGCTGCTGCAGACCGTCGGTTCGGTCACCAACGATGCCGTAATCGTGGAGACCGCCCGTTCCGGATTTCAGAGGGCCGTCAACGACGCCGTCGCCGACCTGCACTACAATGCGGAAAAAGCCTGTCTCGACGGCGGCGCTTCGTCCTCGGCGTTGCTCGCCCAAAAGCTGGGCCAGCAGCACCAAGAAATCGGCACGCGCTTCGTTAACGACAGCACCCGCATTTCGCGGGCGCTCAAGGATGGCGAGGGCTCCGCGCTGACGCCCGACGAGTTGGTCGCGGCGGAAAAAGCCATCGCAAGTTCGGCGGTGTCACAGCGAGACTCGCGCGAGATGCGCGGACAGTACATGGGAGTGTTCATTCCCCTGTACCGCCGCTTCAAGTGCGAGACCTACGACGGTCCGATCAAGGCGGCAACCGTCGCCGACATCGACCGCCGCGACGCCGACCGCCAGGTGTCCCTGCCGCCGGTGCCGATTCCGCCGACGCTGATGTCCTTCACCCCGCAGCTCGACGTCGAGGAGGGGAGAGTCATCCGCTTTCTGGTGGACAACAAGGAGGGCACCAAGGAACAGGTGCTCACCTTGGACGACAAGGAGCTCGGTACCGTCCTTCCCGGACGCCAGCTGACCTTCTCGACGGAGTTCGGCTACCACCGCCTGTGCCTGCTGCCCAAGGGCAGCAAGTGCGGCGATGCGGCCACGCTCCGAGTGCCGTTCATTCATGACGGGTGGACCATCCGGGTCCGCAACTTGAAAACCGCCAAGTAGGCGGCTTCCCCTGACTTTCCGTCAGGGGTTTTTGTTTGCGATCTTTTGCATGGCTGCGGCCAAATTGACAAAACCCCCCATTTGGCTCACCCTTCCCACGATGTTTGTGCAGGGGCTGTCCCTCCATAAACACGCCCTTTTCAGCAGGAAATCCTTCTCAATCAGAGGGGAGAGAACAATGAGAGAAATGGTGCTTCGGACCGCTCGTCTGCTCGGGTGGCTGTTGGCCCTCGCGCTTCTGACGAAGTGGATCGTCTCTTCGGTCAACGGGGTTACGGGAAGTCCGTATTTGAGCTGGCCGGCGGCGGCGGTGTTCGCCGTCTCCGCGCTGTTCGCCGGGCAGCCGTACTGGCTGCGCGGACTGGACCGGCGCGGCTGGCGGATTCGTCCGCTGCCGAAGGTGCTGCGCACCTCGCGGCTTTCCAAGATCATGCCGTTGCGGCTCATCCGCGTGACGCTGCCGGGTAAACGCTTCGCGATTTTCCGGACGCTGGCGCTGACGACCGCCGTCACCGCGCTGTTCGGCACGGCGGCGATCCCGTACGTGCGGGCGCGCGTCGCCGAGGGGCTCCCCAAGGACCTTTCGGCGCTGCTGCAGTACAACCCGCCCGTCACCACGCGCGTCTACTCCGCGGACAACGAGCTCATCTGCACGTTCACCAACGAGAACCGAGTCCGCGTGCCGCTTTCGGCCGTGCCCAAGCACGTGCAGCAGGCGTTCATCGCGGCGGAGGACAAGGACTTCTACGCGCACGGCGGGATCGATCCGATCTCGATGGTGCGCGCGGGGACCGTCAACTACCGCAGCGGGTCCGCCAAGCAGGGAGCGTCGACGCTCACCCAGCAGGCGATCAAGCAGGTGGTGCTCAAGGACAACTCCAAGACGGTGGCGCGGAAGATCCGCGAGATCGTCCTGGCGGTCGACGTCGAGCACCAGATGTCCAAGGACGCCATCCTCGAGGTCTACCTGAACCACGTCTTCCTGGGTCACAATGCCTACGGCATCGAGGCTGCGGCGCAGGCGTACTTCGGCAAAGAGGCCAAGGACCTGTCGCTGGCCGAGGCGGCGATGCTCGCGGGACTGCCGCGCGCTCCGTCGCACGACTCGCCCTACAGCCACTACGACCGCGCGCGCGTGCGCCAGGCCTACGTGCTGGGGCAGATGGTCAACGCCAAGTTCATCACCCAGGCGCAGGCTGACGCCGCGCTCAAGGAGGAGCTGGCCATCATCTTCCGCGAGGACGCGCTCAACCACACGGCGGCGCCGTACTTCTGCGACCACGTGCGGCGCGAGCTCAAGCGCCTGTACGGCAACGAGGCCATCTTCGAGAAGGGCCTGACCGTGCAGACCACGCTCGACATGCGCATGCAGCGCGCCGCCGAATCGGCGGTCCGTCGCGGCCTCATCGACCTGGAACGGCGCATCGGCTTCAACGGTCCCGAAGGAAAGGACCCGAAGTACGCCGGATGCGTCGGACCAGGGGAGGAGATCATCGACGGCGTCATCGACATGGCCAAGGTGGCCGGCGTCGGCGCCGCGCCGACCGTCTGCATCAAGGGCAAGGCCTATCCGATCCATGCCGAGGATGCCGTGCGCATCGCCAAGTGGGAAAGCGAATCCCGCAAAAGCCTTGCGGTCGGCGACCTGATGTCGGTGCAGCTCGTGACGGTCACGCCGGACCCGCCCAAGGGCAAGCCCGGCGAACCGTCGCCTCCGGCACCGTCCGGCAAGCGCTACGCCATTTCGGCGCGGCGTACCAGCGGTCCCGGTCATCCCGAAGCGCTGCAGGCCGCGCTCATCGCAGCCGACCCGCATACTGGCGAGCTGCGCGCCTACGTTGGCGGCTACGACTTCGTCGAAAGCCAGTATGACGCGGCCTCCATGGCCCACCGTCAGCCCGGTTCTTCGATCAAGCCGTACGTCTACCTGACGGCGCTGGGTCACGGCCTCAAGGTCGACGACTTCGTGGTCGACGCGCCGTACTGCTACCCGTCGGCGTCCGGCACCTGGTGTCCGCAGAACTACAAGAGCCCGTTCGGAGGGCAGCAGTACTACGGACGCATCGGGTTGCGCATGGCGCTGGCGTTGTCGCTCAACTCGGTCTCAGTGCAGCTGGCCAACAAGGTCGGCATCGAGGAGGTCATCCGTACCATGCGTGCGCTCGGCATCACTTCGCCGCTGCTGCGCGTGCTGCCGCTGGCCGTCGGCGCGGCCGAGCTTACGCCCTGGGAGCACACCTTCGCCTACACGGCGCTGGCCTCCGGGGGCAAAGTGCTTCCGCGTCATCCGGGTTCGCCGGACGCCGGCATCTTCATCCGAAGCGTCACCGACAATTCGGGGAAGGAGCTTTACCGCTATCAGCCCGTTCCTCGCGAACAGTGGCCGCAAGCGGTCAACGCCGGCGACGCCTACGCCATGATGTACCTGATGAAGGGCGTCGTGGAGCAGGGTACCGGCAAGCGCGTCCGCGAGCTGCAGCGTCCCGCCGCCGCCAAGACCGGCACCACCAACGACTTCCGCGACACCTGGTTCATGGGTTTCACCAATGACCTGGTGGTGGGAGTCTGGGTCGGTCGCATGACGCCTGCGCCGATCGTCAAAGAGGCGACCGGCGGCAGCGTCGCGTTGCCGATTTGGCTGGCAGCGGTAAAGGAGATGCATCCGCAGACGCCGCCTCGGGACTTCAGCGTTCCGGACGACGTCATGCTGGTCGGCGGGGCCGTGCCTACCGAGGACTTGGTTCCTTACCAGCGCGGCCGGCTTCCGCTGCAGTTCCAAGGGACAGGCAGCGACACCGGCAATCTGACACCCAAGTGACACGAAGCTCATCGCGCTTGCGATGGGCTTTTTTGTTTGTTCGGAAAGTGTGCGGAAAATAAAAATAAAATAAGAGGGGCCCGCAGCAAGCGCTACGGGCCCCGGTTCGAGGTTCGGTTTGGCGGGCGGTGGAGAGGGTCTCCCTTTTAGGAGACCCTTGTTACGTCGGGCTTCTGATCCTGACCATCGCTGGCCTCGTCGATGAAGGCGATCACCGTCGCGTTTCGGTGCGCGGTGAACAGGTTTCGGGGTGGACGTCGAGCCGCCGGCGGTGCGTTACTGAATGATCGAGGACTGGGAGCTTCGTCTCATCTGGGCCTCCTTGGCACGCAACCAATTGCGGGAGTGACACTACCGTATTTTTGCGTCTTTGTCAAGACTCGCCGCCGCGCCTGTAAAAAATCCCCGCACAAAGGCGGGGATTTCCAGGTTCACCGATGACGGCGGTGCGGACGGTGCGACGGTGCGGGCGGGGGATCTTCCTGCGTGCAGGCCTGCGGGTCCCACAGGCCGCGCCGCGCATCTCGCGCTTCCGCTTCGGCGGTGCGGAACTGTTCGCGCTTGGCGTAGTTGCGGCCGTAGCCGTTCTCATGGGCGAAGCCTTCGCGGACCAGCAGCTCGTTCACGTCGGTGCCGTCAGCCAGGTAGACGTAGCGGAGCAGGCGTCCGTACTTGTCGCGGTCGCCGGCTTGCGGGTCCGCTTCCAAACGGACGGTCTTGCCTTCGACCAGCTCGTGCGTGCGTCGCGAAGCTTCCTTGCCGAAGCACTCCACCGGTTTGCGCGGGTCGACGGTTTCGGGCGTGTTGATGCCGATGAGACGGACCTTCTCGTTGCCGCCGGCCGTTGCCACTACGATGGTGTCGCCGTCGACGACGCGTTCCACCTGGAACGTGCCGATGCGACGGACGTCATCGGTCACGGCGGCCGGCCCGTTCCGGAGCCAGTGACCCAGAAAGATGCCGGCCGCGATTGCCACGGCTATCGCGGTGCCGATGAAGAGAATGCTCCTCTTCAGTCGCTCGGGAGAGAACAGCATGCAGTACCTCCTCGGGTGTCGCGTGCACGATTCGACGCTAGCCGAAATCGGCCCAAAAGTCAACCGGGCGGCAGGCATCTGACGATAAACTGTCAGGCCCTTGACATAACTTTCCGGATGTGCCTATAGTTTCGGCATAACTCGCGCATGGGCGCCCAAGATCAAAAAGCATGCCTGGGAAAAATGCCGCAAAGAACGTAACCGGCAGTCGGGGAGCGTGGTCCGCCATCAGCAACGGCTCGTATGCCGTTCTCGACGAACGGACGCTTTCCGAAGCCGAATTGAAGGAAATCGCCGAGCAGATCAAGTCTTCGGATTCCTTCGGCACTCTTTTTCACCTTATCGGCGAAATTCCCGTGCGCGGCCGTACGTTTGACTGGAACGTGGGCGGGCTCCTTCAGCACTTCGACGCGGACGTCGCCTTGAGCGCATTGCAGCACGTTGATGACGCCGCGTCCCTGCATGAGTCGGTCGGTTTGGCGTGGGTCTTCGGCCAGTATCGCAACCGTCAGCAGGCGATCATCTCGCACCTGTACTCCGTCGTGGCCGAAGCGAAGTCCTCCGAAGCATGGTGGCAGGCCGCCTTTTCGCTCGAAAAACTGCATGCGGATGACGCGGTAAACCTGCTGAAACGCTCACTGAAGGCGTCCGAACTCAATACGGCCTCGTACTATCTCGGTCATCTCGAGGACAAACGCTCGCTCATCGGGATTCTTCTCGTCACCGACGAGGAAGCGCTTCAGGCCGTGTATGCCAAGGTGCGCGAGACCTTTTTGGGCAAGCCCTCCCAGGACGCGCTCGTCAATTGCTGCTGGCTCATCGGGCGTCTGCACCTTTTTGACGACCAGATTGCGGCGAAGCTGATTTCGCTGATGACCAGCGAGGTCTACTCCGTGAAGTATTACGCGTTCCTCGCGCTGCAGAACAACGCCACCGAAGGGCTCCGCGCTCCGCTCGAAGCGGCCTTGGGAGGCGACGTGCTTTCGCGCCGTCTGGCGGCACGGGCGCTCCGCGTCGTCTGCAGCGACAGGTCGCTGATCGCCCTCGAGGCCGCGCTCGTCTCCGAGAAGGAACCTGGTGTCGTTTCGGAAATCACCAAGACCATCTACCGCATCAAGAATCCGCCGCATCGCGAGCGGCAGACCGTCAAGCGGAAGACCAGCATCCTCGAAAACGGGACGATGTACGACGAGAACGCCGATCCCTGCATTTACGATCTCTTTGCGCAGGCGCAGGACCCCGAGGGGCTGTGCTTCGATCTGATCCTGAACAGCCTGGGCAAGAAGCCGAGGGTCAATCCGGTGGTGGCCTCAATGCGGACAGGCGTCGCGCTGCGGAAGATGTTGGCCTCGATGCCCTTCGAGGGGACGCTCCTGGGGTTCGACCGGTCGCCGCGCATGTGCGCCTACGTGAAGGAAAAAGTGATGCATGAGCAGAAGTTCGCCAAGAAGGTCCGTGTCGTCACCGGCACGTTTTCCGAGGCGGTGCGGCGCGAAGGCGTCACTTCCGACCTGATCGTCCGCAGCTTCGGCCTTCCCGGCAGCATTCCCGGCGCGATGGCCGTGCTGGCCGAGCTTAAGGCGGTGCATGAGACGCTGAGCGAAAACGGCGAATACTGGACCATCGGTTGGGACGAGCTGTTCAACGACGGGCTCAATGCCATGGCCTTCAAGTACCTTCCCGACGGCATTCAGGCCAGGAACTTCGAGGAGTGGCGCGAAGAGCGGGCGCGCAAGGGCATGTCGCGCGACGCCACCGGCCTTACCTGGTTCAAGCGAGGCCTGCTGGTGCCCCTGCAGTACGGGTCGCTGCAGGATGCGGCCACCGCCATGGGACATCTGTTCGGGCGCGATGCGTCGCAGTACGTCATCAGGAACGTGAAGACGGAATGGAGCATGTCGGTAGGCATCACCCGGGATACCAAGAAGAGCCTGAAGCGGGTGATTGCCGAGCTGGAAGCGCAGATGGGGGAATGACGCCGCCCGAAGGGCGACGGCACGACGGGGCAAAGGAGGTTTGCCGGGTCGTGCCGTCGCCCTTCACACGACGGCGACACAGGAGGTGAGTTTCCATGTCAAACGTGCATATCTGCCAAGAGCATAACGACTACGTGTTCGGCATCGCCATGAAGGAGGCGGTCCGGCGGGCGGTCAGCGTCATCCGGCGACAGCGTTTCACCTTCGAGGCGCAGGCCAAAGAAGGCCTGAGCGGCGCCATGGACGACCTGGTGACCACTGCCGACATCGTGGCGCAGGAAACGTACGTCAAGACGCTGGGTAAGGCCTTTCCCGCCTGGGGCATCGTGGCCGAAGAAAACGGCCTGTCGGTGGCCTGCCGCATGGAAGGTACCGACGCCTACTTTACCGTCGACCCGCTCGACGGCACCAAGGCGTTTGCGCGCGGGCAGTGGGACGGCGTAGGGACGATGATCTCCGCGGTCGTCGACGGGCGCGTGATCGCCGCCTTCGTCGGCGATGCCGGCGCTCCGGCGATCTACGGCTACCGTCCGAATTCCCCGCACGTGCACCGCGTCGGAGATTTCGACACGCCCGAGCTGCTTCGGATCGACGGGCGACGCCCGTTGGCGGAACAGAAGGTGCTGGTCCGCATGGACCTGGACATGTACGGCCCGCTGCTCCGCAGGCTGCTGCACCCGAGTTCCGGATCGTTCCGGTCGCTCGAGCGCGTCAACGGCAGCATCGGCATCGGCATCGCGCGGATGTGGAAGGGCGAGGTCGGAGGTGCGGTGATGGCGCGCGGCGTCACTACCCCGTGGGACCTCTGTCCCATCATCGGCATTTCCGAACGGTTGGGTTTCGTCTTCCTCCGTTGCACCGAAAATGACCTGGTTCCGTACAAGCCCGTCGTCAGCAAGAAGATCGAACGTGTCGACTTTGACACGCTGATCGTCCACGAGAGCCGCGTCGAAGAAGCGCGTAACGCGCTTCGGCGCATCAAGGCGTAGTCGTGCAGCCTTCCGATGAGATCGGAGGGCTTTTTTATTGACAAAATGCCCTAAAATGCCAAGCTGATTTTATCGCTCATTCCAAGCAAAAGCATAGACGGGAGAAGCCCAATGAAACCACACGTCAGCGGGCGAGTCGCCATAATGGAAGGTTCAAAATTCAACCTTTCATTGGTGATGACCGCACATGAGTTCGTGCTCGACAATATCCTCGCCGACGCCGGCCCCATCCAGATGGCGATCGACATGGCTAAGGGCCGTAACCGCTTCGATTGGCCCGCACCCGGCAAGAAGATTGCCAGGCAGATCTGGGAAAGCCTCAAGGCGCTGCACGACGTCGATGCGCGACCGCTCATGCTGATTGGGCGCGACATTACCGTGCAAGTGCGGCTGCTCGGCAACACTTGGGTCATCCAGGACGTCGACTCCGGGGAGCTCAAGCTGCACGACGGTAAGCCGCTCACCAGCCTCAACCCTTTGCCGAACATCACGGTGCTTGGTCCTTGGGATGCGTCCAAAAACGCGTATCGGCTGATGACCGCGGAGCAAGTCGATCGCATCGGCGAGCTCGTCACCGGCCCGCTGGTGCGGCTGAAGCTGGACTTCGAACGCCTGACGACCGCAAATCATCAGACGCTCAAGTCCGGCTACACCGACTACGCGCGGATTTCGTTTCCGTACGTCAGGTACGGCCTGAGCCGCGAGATCATCACCGTTCGCTGCGTCTCTTCGGACGGCAAGGAACCGGATCCCACCAGTCACGTGGAGAACTGAGATGCTTTTCGGAAAAAAGTCAGCGCCCGTCGTCATCGGCGGCGCGGCGCCCGTCTTCGGAGAAAAGTTCGACCTCGTCAAGGTGCTCTACGCCTATGAACAGCTGTTCGACGCCCTCACTGCCAGGTTCGGTCACAAGGGTTCGTCGAGAGTGCAGGGCAGTTACGCTGCCATCGCCGACGGCGTCGACTGGCCGTATCCCGGCAAGGACAAGGTCCTCGAAGCCTGGGAGTTCTGGTCGCAGCGCTATGACGTCCTGGGGGAGGGCGTGCTGCACCAGGTCGGTCCCGTCGAGTCGCGGGCGTTCGTGCTCGCCCGGAACCGGTACGTCTACGACGCCGCCAGCCAAAGGCATACGCTCAGCAACGGCCAGCCGCTCGAGTCCCTCGACTCCGGGCCGCAGGTGGCGCTCTATGGCAGGACGCGGGACAACGTCATGATCGGCATGAACGAATACCTCGCGGAAAAAGTCCGCGCGATAGTGGTCAGCGATCTCGCCAAGTTCGGCTTCGACTACACCACCGCTTCGTACTCCCGCACTCCCAACGTCATCGAAATCGTCGGCTCGGTTTCCTTCCCGCACTCCATCTACGGAGCAGGGGAGGACTGGCTGCGAGTCCGCTGCGTCCGACCCGACGGGTCAGAGGTGGAGAAGGCGATGGGCGGGAATTAGGACGGATGCGGCCTCCCTACTGGGGGCTGCTTTTTTGTTTCGGTTCCCGATGACGGTTTGCGATCGGGATGATTTGGGTCGGCGTTGACATTGTGCACAGTTTGAGCTACTTTGTGTATCAGTAACACGAAGTACCTCTATGCCTTCCGCCATGAATCCGCACCCCTCCTCGCAGGACATCAAGGTCGCCGCAGACGCGGCAATTTTCACCGTCCAGGACGGGAAGCTCAAGGTGCTGGTTATCGAAATGAAGAAGGCGCCCTTTGCCGGGCGCTGGGCGCTGCCAGGAGGCCTGATCGACGATCAGGAGACGACGGAGCGCACGGTGCGTCGCGTGCTCAAAGACGAGGCCGGAGTGACTGGTACCTATCTGGAACAGCTCGGTGCCTTCGACGCGCCCGGTCGCGATCCTTTCGGGCGGGTGGTCAGCGTGGCGTATTTCGCCCTGATTCCTTCTGGTTCCGTGACGCTCAAGACCTCACCCAAGTACGCCGCCGTGCGCTGGGCGGCGATCCAGGGCCTCGTCAAGTTGGCGTATGACCACGACGAAGTGCTGCAGGCAGCGGTGGCCCGCGTCCGCGAACGGCTGGGCTACTCCAACGTGGCCTGGAGCCTGCTGCCGAAGGCCTTCACCCTGGCACAGCTTCAGGAAGTGTATGAGGCCATCCTCGGAGAGGGCGTGGATAAGCGTAATTTTCGCAAAAAAATCATCGCGTCGGGGCTGCTGGCCCCGACGGGCAAACTGGCGGTCGGCGGCGCACATAGGCCGGCCGAACTGTTCACTTTCAAGTCCCGTCGGACCGGGTTGACGAAATAGTGAAAATCGGCTAACGTCAGCTGTTCTCTTGCTGCATTCGGCGGCAAGGGGAGAGGCGCTCATTCCACGGCAAAATCCACGACGAAAAAGGAGACATCGTGACGAATACCTATCAGCGTGAAGTGTTCCGCGACGACGCGGGGTTCGTGATTCGTTCGTTGGCTGCAGATACCAAGCTGGTGATCGGACCGGAGGACGCCATCCTCCATGTCGACATCCAGACAGCCTTCATGACCGACCACGTCCGCGATGGCAAGACCATCAGCGGTGGCGGCCTGGGCGTTCCGGGCGGGCACTGCGTCGTCGACGTGGCCCTGCGCAACAGCTCGTTCTTCACGGACGGGCAGCGCTACTTCAGCCTCGACCGGCATCCGGAAGGGCACGTGGGCGACGTCAACTCGTACGAAGGCTTGGCGCCGTTCACCGACCTCACCGTCGACATGGTTACGGCCTGGCCGGACGGCAGCCGCATCGTCAGCCCGCACTTCGACCGCGAGTACCTGCTGCGGTATCTGGCCAGCACCCCGACGCACAGGCAGACGCTGTGGCCGAAGCATGCGCGCAGGGGAACGGCGGAGACCGAACGGCATCCGGCCATGCGGCACCTCACGTGCATGCGCACGCTCGTCAAGGGGCAAGACCCGCGGGTGGACAGCTACTCGCCGTTCCAGGACAACATCGGTCGTTCGACCGGTCTGGGACAGGAGATGAGAGCCGACGGCGTGAAGCGGCTGTTCATCGACGGCCTCGCCTACAACGTCTGCGTCGGTCACGCCGCCATCGACGCGTATCTGCTGTTCGGCTTCGAGACCTTTGTCATCAAAGACGCCACGCGGTCGGTGCAGATTCCCGGCCTCGAGGTGCAGATGGACAACGACCTGGGCCTGTGCCCCGGCGTGCACATCATCACCTCGGACATGTTGGCGTCGGCCTAGTTCCTTTCGTTGGTGCGGAGCACGTCGGTTTTTTGCCGACGCGCTCCGCGATCTTTTTCTTCCGCTGCCCGCGCTTCGGTTCGCAGCATGCCATGGCGCTCATCTTGCATGAGCGTCGCGGCGTGCCTCGAGATACGCTCGGGCGCAAGGTCATTGCATTTTCGGAAACAGCTACGACAAGGAGGCAGTCATGCCGAAACGCGTCGCCATCTACGGCGGAAGTTTCAATCCGCCGGCGCATCATCGCGGCGTGGTGGAACGGGTGATGCAGCCTGCCTGCAGGCCCCGCATCGACGAACTGGTGGTGGTGCCTTGCGGCCCGCGACCGGACAAGCTCAAGAACGACGACACCGATCCGGCACACCGCGCCGCGATGTGCGACATCGCCTTTCGCGGGCTGAAGAACGTGCGCTTGGACCTGTTCGATCTCGAGAACAACGTCTTCACCAGACAGCTGGAGCTGCAGGAACGCTACGCAGCCGATGGAACCGAGGTATGGCACGTCGTCGGGGCCGACCTGGTGAAGGGCGGCGCAAAGGGCGAGTCCGACATCCAGAAGAAGTGGACCCGCGGCGCCGAAGTGTGGGAGAACCTGAACTTCATCGTGGTGCGGCGTGAGGGGTATCCTCTCGATGATGCTGACCTGCCGCCGCGCTGCGAGATTGTCGGCGTGCAGGATGGCGACGGTGTGGATCGGGTTTCGGGGGCGAGCTCGAAGATTCGGCTAATGATTTACGATCGGGAGCCGTACAAGCATCTGGTGTCGTCAGAGATTCACGACTACATCGAGCGGTACAACTTGTATCGAGGAGCTCGCGTTGCAAAGACCACCTCCCTCAAGCTGCCTTCGCCGCGCCCGTTCTTCGTCATCGACGTTGGCAATCCCAAGGCCGAGGCGCTGGCGGCGAAGTACGGCGCCGCCGGAATCGGCGTCGATGAGGAGCGAGCCAACTGCATCGTCTCCGTCGGCGGCGACGGGCACATGCTGCGTACGGTGCGTCAGCACTGGCGGCGGCGGTTGCCGTTCGTGGGCATCAACGCCGGGCACGTGGGCTACCTGCTCAACGACCAGCAATTGTTCGGCGACCTGCCGGAGCTGCTGGCCGACCTGCGCGTGCATCTGCTCACGCAGCTGTCGGTCGAGGCGGAGGACTTGGACGGCAACGTCTCGCACCACTACGGGTTCAACGACGCCTGGGTGCGCGACACCGGACAAGCCGCCTGGCTCGATGTCACCGTGAATGGTCGCGTAGGCCGCATCATCGGCGACGGCGCGCTGGTCTCTACGCCTGCCGGCTCAACCGGTTATGCGTGGTCGATGGGAGCGCATCCCATTCTCGTCGACGGCGACGAGATTCTGCTGGTGGGCAACAACGTCTGTCGGCCGAGAGGCTGGCAGTTCATGCGACTGCCAAAGCACACCGTTATCGAACTGGTCGCCGACGGCGGCGACAAGCGCAAAGTCAGCGGATACGTCGACGGCATGCCGCTGGGCTTCGTTCGGAGGATGCGCTGCACCTCCAGCAAGATCGCTTCGGTCGAGCTGGCCTTCTCGCCGCAACGCGACTTGGCGGCCAAGTTGAGCGACCAGATGTTTCCGGAGTGAGCCGCGCGGGCAAGCGATCGCTTGCCCCCTTTCTTCCGACGACGAAACCTTTCGTCTGCGGAAGATCGGACCGTTCCTTCCAAAAGGGGGACAACATGGAAAAGAAAGTCAGCAGCGTGGGAGCGCTGCGCCCCAGCTACGAGCTGGAAGACATCAGGCTGGAACGGCGCGGCTACCTGTCGCTGTTCAGCTATCACGTCGACGGGTTCGCGCACCGCTTCGAAGTGCTCGATCGCGGGCAGGACGCCGTCATCGTGCTGCCGGTCGATTGGCAGCGGCGGGTGCTGTACCTGATCCGCCAACCGCGCCCCAACAAGGCGCTGGCGTCGGCCGTCGGCCGCTCCGCTTTGGACACGGCGCGGACCGACCGTTATGTCAGGTTTTGCGCCTCGGACGCCGACGTGCACACGCTCGATTCGCCGGCAGGCATGATCGACGGCAAGGAAACTCCCGTCGACGCCGCGATACGCGAAACGTTGGAAGAAACGGGCTTCGTCATCTCCGCCGAATCGTTGGCGCAGGTGTCGAGGCACTTCACTTCCACCGGCTGCTCCACCGAGCGGCACGTCTGCTGCTTGGCCTCCGTAACCAAGGACACCGAGCGGCGGCAGCCGGAAGGCGACGGCGACGAGCACATCGTCACCATCGAAGTGCCCTTCGACGAGGCCTTCGCCATGCTCGACGAGATGCGCGTGGAGCAGTCCACGCTGGCGGTGCTGCTGCGCGAGGTCAAGCTCCGCGAGCAGGCTCGTGCCATCGCCGAACTGGAATCGCGTTTGCGCGACCAGGCGCTGACCATTCGGCACCTGACCGACATGGACGACGGCTTTTGACCGCCGACTTCGATTCCCCGGCAAGCTTCCCGCTTGCCCTTCTTCTTCCGCTCACGACTTCCGGTCGTGCGCGGAAATCAGAAGGTTCTTTCCACGGAGGCGTTCGTGCCCATCATCACGTCATTGCTCGAGGTCGATTTCTACAAGTTCACGATGGCCCAGGTCATCCGCAGGCACCATGCCGGCGTGCAGGTCCGGTTCGCCTTCAAGAATCGCAGCAGCAAGACCGACCTGATCGCAAAAGTGGTCGACATCGGCCGGCTGCGCGAGGAGCTGGAGCATGCGCGCAGCCTGCGGCTGACTCCCGAGGAGATCGACTATCTCCGGCACTGCCCCGGCTATCCCGCCGGGCTGTTCTCCGAGGAGTTTCTCGGGTTCTTGTCCGAGTTGCGGCTGCCGCCCATTGAGGTCGGCATGCGCGACGGCGAGATCAGCGTCGAGGCGACCGGCGATTGGGAGAGCGTCACCTTCTGGGAGACGATCGTCCTGAACGTGGTCAACGAGCTGTACTACGACGGCCTGCGCCAACGCGACGGCACGCAAGCCGCCATCGACGATGCCGCCTGGGACCTCCTCTATCACCCCTTCTGGGATGACGGGCGTCACAAGCTGCGGCAGAAGATCGAGCGCGTCAGGCAGATGCCGTCGGCGCGGATCATCGATTTCGGCAACCGCCGGCACCACAGCGCCTGGTGGCACGGCGAAGTGCTCAAGGAGCTGGTCAAGGGACTGCCCGGACAGCTGCTCGGCACCTCCTGCGTGCGCCTGGCGAAGAAGCACGGCATCAAGCCGATCGGCACCTTCGCGCATGAGATGTACATGTGCTATGCCGCGCTCGCGCCGACGTACGACGAGATGGTCCGCTCTCACGCCAAGGTCCTGAAGGACTGGCGCGAGACGTACGGCGACGAACTGTCCGTCGCGCTGACCGACACCTTCGGCAGCGGATTCTTCTTCCGCTGCATGACCGAGCGGATGGCCAAGGACTGGCAGTGGCTGCGCCACGACTCCGGAAGTCCCTACGACTTCGGCGAGCGCGCCATCGGCTTCTACGGGGCGCACGGCATCGATCCCGCCACCAAGGGCATCGTCTTCAGCGACGGGCTGACGGTCGAGGTCATCGAGAAACTGGTCGCCCAGTTCGACGGTCGCATCAAGTTGGCCTTCGGATGGGGGACGGACCTCACCAACGACCTCGGCTACCGGCCGCTGTCGCTGGTGATGAAGGCGGTTGAGGCGGACGGGTACGAGACGGTGAAGCTGTCCGACAATCCCGCCAAGGCGACGGGCTCGGCGGGCGTCATCAACCTTTACAAACGCCTCTTCCAGTACGAGGAAGGGGAGCGGGAGGAATGCACGTTCTAGTCGCGTGCGATTCGGTCGCGGTCCTCTTGGACCGCCCTTTTCTGGGGAAGCCGAGGCAACTCGGCTGTCCCATCCGAAGGATGTTCTTTGCAAGAGGAGCGAATGATGTTGACCGGCAGCTACGAGTCCGTGCTGTTCGTCGGCACCGGCGGCGGCAACGACGTTTTTTCGACGGTGTTGGCGTCGCACTGTTTGCGCGAATACGGGGTCCGCTGGGGACGCAGCGCCATCGCGGGCGTGGTCAGCCCGTTTCACCGTCATGAGCTGGGGAGCACCGTGTTTCCCGGCGTCGGGCTGGTGACGCCCACTTCCGTGCGGCGGCTTTCACGACGCGGCGACTTGCGCGAGATCGGCTTCGTCGACGCTCGCGTGTCGCAGCTGGTGCGCCGCGGCAGGATCATGACCGACTGCGTCTACGCGCTCTCGCTGGAGCGCGGCGCCGAAGGCATGGCCGAGTCGTTCGCTGCGCTTGCCAGGGAGTTCGAGCTGATCGTGCTGGTCGACGTCGGGGGAGACATCTTCTTTGACGGCGAGGACCCGCACGTCATCAGCCCGATGTTCGACGCCATGACGCTGCGCGGCTTCACCGACAGCGGCGCCAAGGGGGTGCTGTTCGAAGCCGGTCCGGGAACGGACGGCGAGATCGAACCGGAATCGCTGGTCTGCGCGCTGGATCACAGCGGCGGCCTGGCCGACGCGCACCCGATCCCGCTTGACGCGATGACCCGCTGGGCCGCGCTTTACGGGGAGCACGTCGCCCCGGTCCGTCCCGGCAACACCGTGCCGCGGACCATCGAGGCGTACTGCTCGTCGGAGCCGGTGCTCACGGTGCCGCACCGCCTGCGCGCGCACCTCGGCGACGTGCGGTGTCACGTGACCTTCACGCAGCGGATCGTCACCGACCTGTGCAAGAAGTTCTACCTGGTCGACCCCAAGCGCGTGCTCAACCCGTTCGCGGTGCCGTGCGACAGTCCGGCCAAGTGGTTCTGGCTGACGCAGGTGCTGTGGGGACGCACCAGCAACGAGGCCAGCCTGGAGTACTTCCAGCACGAGGGCCGGCAGGCGCAGTTCCTGACGCCATCGCCGCTGCTGCCGCGAGTGCTGCGCGAACAGCTGTTGCTGCGCGGGCTGCACGAGCTCCATGCCGGCATCACCGACGTGGTCTGGACCTTTCCCGACGATTGGGAGCGGGTCCGCGGGCGCGTCGACGCCCGGCTGCGGGCGGAAGAAGGCGCACTTTGCGAAATCACGCGGTAACGCGTGGCGGTCCCCACGGACCGTCCTTTTCTGGAGCTGCAGAGGAAACTCGGCGGCTGCAACCGAAGGAAAACGTCACAACGAGGAGGAAGGCAATGACCGAAGCCGTTCTTTATTTCTGTCCGCAAATGGAGAGCTTGGCGCGACGCATCTGCGAGCAAGACAAACGCATTCAACCCGCCAAAATCAACTGGCAGTCGTTCGCCGACGGCAATCCCAACATCTCCATCCACAAGGTGGAAAACGGGCGCAAGAAGCGCGGCGCCTTCCTGGCGTCGTTCGACGCGCAGGAAGAGTACTTCCGCCAGTTGAGCACCATCTACTGGCTGCCGGACTACGGGTCCATCGACCTCAAGGTGCTGATGCCGTACTTCCCCGGTCAGTTCGACCGCGCCAAGACGCAGAGCTCCGTGGTGACGGCCAAAACGCTGGCGATGGCGCTGTCGGCAGCGCCGCCGGTGGAATACGTCATCTACGACATCCACTCGCTGCACAGCGCCAACTACTTCAATAAGCAGTTCGTGCGCACGCGCCTGAAGACCGGCACCAAGTACCTCAAGAAGGTCGTCGCCGATACCGACGTCGCCATCTGCATGCCGGACAAGGGCGGATTCGAACGCTTCGGCATGTTCTTCGACGGCTCGCGCGAAGGCGATCGGAAGTTCGACATGGGTTGGTGCGAGAAGGACCGGCTCGATGCCACCGGCCGCAAGGTCAAGATCGTGTCGGGAGACTTCCGCGGCAGACACGTCATCGTCGTGGACGACATCGTCCAGGGCGGCGGCACCATGCTGGCCTGCAAGGACGCGCTGCTGGCCGCCGGAGCGAGCGAGGTCAGCTGCTACGCCACGCACTGGGTGTGCCCCAACGAGTCGTACAGGCGGTTCGTCGACAGCGGCTTCGCCAACGTCTGGTTCACGGACTCGTTCCCCAAGACGGCCGACAAGCTGGTCGGCCTCGCGCAGTTCAAGCTCATTTCGCTGGCTCAATCGCTCACGCGCGTCATCCTCAACGAGGACGACGAGGCCGACGACTACGAGCGGCCCTAGCGGCAAGTACAGGGGCGCCTCTCGCGCCCCTTCTTTTCTCCAGCCTCTCATTTTCAGCGGCACCGCCATGAGGCGGCGCCGAGACGATGGGAGACTGAAGCGAGGAAAAGGTCATTCACAAGTCATCACGCATCGCAAAGAGGCCAATCATGTCACTTCAAGATGATTTCCTGAACGTCACGTCGCACGGGTTCGTGCGGCTTGCTGTGGTCATTCCGACCGTGCACGTCGCCAATCCGGCTGCAAACGCGGAAGCGCACGTCGATACGCTCGACGAGGTGTTTCACCACGGTGCAGGCTACGCGCTTTGTCCCGAGTTGGGACTCACCGGCTACAGCTGCGGCGACCTGTTCCATAGTCAGACGCTGCTCACCGGCGCGCTTCGCGCGCTCGACAAGATCTTGGCCGTGTCCACCCGTTGGCGCGGCATGCTGGTCTCCGTCGGGATGCCGTTGGTCGTTGATGACGCGGTCTACAACTGCGCCGTCACCCTGCAGGACGGCAAAGTCCTGACGGTCGTGCCCAAAGCCTATCCGCCGGAGTATCGCGAGTTCTACGAACTGCGGCACTTCGCGCGCGGCTGCGAGGCGCGCAGTACCGCGGTGCAAGTGCACCTCGGTGAAGTCCCATTCGGCCTCGACCTGCTGCTCGCTGCTGGCAACCGTCCCGAGTTCGTCCTGCACAACGAAGTGTGCGAGGACATCTGGGTGCCCATCGCCCCCTCTACCGAGGCGGCGCTGATGGGCGCGACGGTGCTGGCCAACCTGTCGGCTTCGAACATCACCATCGGCAAGAGCGAATACCGCGAACAGCTGGTGCTGAACTCGTCCGGCAAGAACGTCGCCGTGCAGATGTACAGCGCCGCCGGTTTCGGCGAGTCCACGACCGACGCGTCGTGGGACGGCGACGGTTATATCGCCGAACGCGGGCAGCTGCTGGCACGCACCGCACGGTTCACCCTCGAGGGCGGGTTCACCGTGGTCGACGCAGACCTGGCATCGGTCAAGCAGGACCGCATGCGGCAGAGCTCGTTCCATCAGAACGCCGGCGATCACCGCAAGCCGTTCCGCACCGTGCGGTTCCGGTTCCGCGAGGAGTTCGGCGCGGCCGCAGAGACCTACGAGACGTTCCGGCGGAACGTCGACCCGCACCCGTTCGTCCCCGGCGACCCGCAAAAGCGCGACGTGCGCTGCCGCGAGACCTTCATGATCCAGGCCACGGCGCTGGCGAAGAAGCTGGGATCGTTGCCCGAGCACATGCACAGGGCTGTGCTGGGCGTTTCCGGCGGACAAGACAGCACGCAAGCCTTTCTGGTTGCGGCCCACGCCATGGACCTTCTCGGCTTGCCGAGGAGCAACATCGTCGCCGTGACCATGCCGGGCTTCGGCACCACCGGCCGCACCTATGAGAACGCCTGCCGTCTCATCCGCTCGCTTGGCGCGACCTTCCGCGAGATCGGCATCAAGGAACTTTCGACGCAGACCTTCCACGACCTCGGCATCAGGGACGTGGAGGCGTTCATCGCCGAGATCAAAGCCGGCATCGCTGCCGACGACCAGTCGCGCGAGACGCGCAAGCGCCGGACGTTCTTCGAGAACGTGCAGGCGTGGTCCCGGAAGCACGTGCTGTTCTCGGTCTCGGGGCTCGAAGGCGCGATGGTGCTCGGCACCGGCGACCTTTCGGAGCTGCTTATCGGCTGGTGCACCATGTTCGGCGATCACGCCTCGCACTACGGCATCAACGCCGGCGTGCCCAAGACGCTGATCACCTACCTGATCCGCTGGTCGTCGGACGTCATCTTCGCGAAGGAGCCGGAAGTGCAGGCGGTCCTCACGGACATCCTCGCGACGGAAATCTCCCCGGAGCTGCTGCCTCCCGACGACAAGGGCCGCATCGCCCAGAAGACCGAGGAGCTGGTCGGACCGTACGAGCTGGTCGACTTCTTCGGCTACTACCTGGTCCGCTGGGGCTACGACCCGTCGCGCATCGCACGACTGGCGCTGCATGCCTTCGGCGGCAAGTACGACTTGGCGACCGTCCGGCGCTGGCTGAAGCTGTTCCTGGAGCGGTTCTTCGGCAGCCAGTTCAAGCGCAGCTGCCTGCCAGACGGCCCCAAGGTGGGCATGACGGCCATCTCGCCGCGCGGCGACTGGCGCATGCCTTCAGATGCCGATGTCCGGTTGTGGCTGGACGAGCTGGAGAGAAACGTCCCGGAAAAATAGCCAGGCTGTCCGTTACCGGTCCCATTGCGGGACCGGTTTTTCTTTTTCCCGTCCCGTCCTGCGCGGTACCTGCGCTTCGGTGCGCGCGATGCTATACTTTTGTCGAACCATCTCCCTCCGCCTTATGCGAAAAGAAATCATCGCGCTGCTCAAGAAGAAAGTCATTTCGGACGTGACCGAAGTCGAGATCACCGAAGCCGTTCTGAAGGGCTTGTCGGCCGCATCAAAGAAGCACCTGCGCGCCATGGCGCGCCAGGCCGACGCGTATCATTTCTTCTACAAGTCCCAAGGCCTGCGCGTTGCCGGCTACATGGCGCTGCCGAAGCGGCTGACCGCCAAGACGCCGTGCGTCATCTACAACCGCGGCGGCTCCTTCGATTTCTTCAAGCTGACCCCGCGCTTCGTCATCGGCCGTTTGGCGCAGTACGCGTCGTGGGGCTACGTCGTCATCGCCAGCCAGTACCGCGGCAACGACGGCGGCGACGGCCGGGACGAATTGGGCGGCGCCGAGATAAACGACGTGCTGCAGCTGCGCAACGTGCTGCGCGCCGTTCCGCGCGCCGACGTCGGCCGCATCGGCATGGTCGGCGGCAGCCGCGGCGGCATGATGACCTACTTGGCATTGGCGAAAGTCCGCTGGATAAGGGCGGCCGTGACGATGGCCGGGCTTGCGGACGTGGTGCGCAACGTGAAAATGCGGCCGGGGATGCGTGAGATCGCCAGCAAGGCCCACAGTGCCAAGCCCGCGGATTTTCGTTCGCGTTCCGCCGTTCTCTGGCCGGAGAAGTTCAGCAGGAAGACGCCCGTCTTGCTCATGCACGGTACCGGCGACTGGCGCGTGACGCCGCTGGATTCCCTGGACCTCTCAAAAAAATTATATGCAGCCAAGGTGCCCCATCGTCTGATTATCTTCGAGGGTGCCGACCACGGCCTGCGGGAATTCCGCGCTGAAGCGGCGCTGCAAACCCGCGCCTGGCTCGACCGTTTCGTGAAGCGCGGCGAGCCGATGCCCGACCTCAAGCCGCACGGGGAGTAGGGGGCCGCGTTGACACGCGCTCCTTTTTGTGGTACGTTCTTCGGTCGCTGTTTTGAAAACCGACAACACGTCAACATTCCGCAGATCGGCAGGTACCATGCCTCACGACCGTTCAGAAAGTCTCCGCGCATTCATCTTGCGACACGCCAAAGACGCCGCCATGGCCAAGGAGGCGCTGGACGACCTCGAGCCATTCTACGCCATGGCCGAGGCGGACAAGTATCCGTTGGCCGACTTCGCTTCGCTCGACGTCGCCGAACTTCGCGCCGCCTTCCAGCGGGGCACGGGAAGGCAGCTCGGGAACGTCGTCCCCGTGCCCTCCCAGGCATCCGGCTTCATCGGCGACAGCGCTCCGGGGCCGAATCTTTGGACGATCATCGGAGACGGGCACCCGCCCGTCTCCGACGTGTTCGCGGAATGCCTGCACTGGCCGTTAGGACACGAAGTCCAATCCAAGTTGGGCGCGGACAGGTGGCAGGAGCTGAACGAGGAGATCGACCGATCCTTTCGCGTCGAGCTCATCCGCAAGCTGGGTCTGGCGCTGGATCCCAGCCTGTCCTTCACGGTGCTCGGTACGGCGGCAGGCACTTTCCTGGCCATCAGCCTGATGCTGGGTTGCGTCCTCCTCGGCGAACGACGGCGCGCCGAAGACTACGGCGCCGTCGTCTATCATCTCCTGCACGGCGTGGTGCCGTTCCTCAAGTCCAAAGACAGCTGGTACGTTCTCGTCGCCTGACACGCGCCCCGTCCGCATTTGCGGACGGGGTTTTCTTGTGCTCCGAAGCCGCGCATTGTGCTATCATTGCCGCATATGGATTTTCCTCGGGGCATGATGGAGTTCGCGGTGCCGGCGGCGCAGGCGCACGAAAAATGGTTCGTGCCGATCGATCCGGTCCGCTACGCGCAGCCCTCTTTTTACGCCACGCTGAACCCCTACACCGTCGGCGCGCTCGCCGTCGTCCTGCTGCTCACGGCCGTCGGGTATTTCGGCACGCGCAGGTACGAGAAGTCGGCGGCGGCCGAGGGCATCGAAGCCAAGATTCGCCCGTATCGCGACTACGCCGCAGGAGTGCTGGCTTTCGCTACGGGTTTCACGCTGTTCGTCACGGCTTTGCGAGGACAGCTGCTGGCTGCCAACTACCTGCTTCCCGCAGGCATGCCCGGTCTCATTCTCAAGGCCGCCGAACTGGGCGTCGGCGCGCTGCTGATGGTCGGCCTGTTCACTCCGGTTGCCGCCGTCGGCATTTTGGCGCTGTATGCTTCCACTTTCGTGCTGCATCCGGCGATTGAGCCGGTCGACTATCTCAATTTCGTGGGCATCGCCCTCTTCTTGCTGACCTTCGCCCGCGGTCGCTATTCGTTGGACTGGTTCCTGGGCAAACCGATCCTCTCGACGCCCGAGCAGCGCAAGTGGGCATACGTGGCGCTGCGTTTCCTGACCGGCTTCACGTTGCTGTGGCTGGCGTTGCTCAAGTGGCGGCGTCCCGATCTGCACCTGACGCTCATGGACCGGTACCCCAATTTCAACCCGTACCTGTTCTTGGAATGGATCGGCCTGAAGATGTCTCGCGAGATGTACGTGTTCATGCTGTCGGTCGTCGAGGCCTGCGTCGGCATCTTCGAGATGTTCGGCTTCCTGACGCGCATCGCCGCCGTCGTGCTGATGATCCTGTTCCTGGGCAGCATCGCCTTCCTCGGACCCAACGAGCTGGTCGGGCATCTGCCCATCATGGCTACGCTGGTCGTATTGTTCGTCTACGGCGACGGCTACCAGAAGAATCGGCAGCCTGACCGTTATGCCGAACACGACGCGGCAAAAAAACGGGCGGTCGCGGCCTAAACAAAAAAGCGCGGGATGACGGCCCCGCGCTCTTCGATGTCCTAGAAATACGGCCGCTCCGGAGTGTTCTGCAGTACCGCGAAGGCCTCCTCTGCCGAGTCGACGATGGTGAAGAGGTTGAGGTCTTCGGGGGCGATGTACTTTGTCTTGACCATGGCCTCGCGTACCCAGGTGAAGTAGCCGCCCCAGAACTCCTTGCCGACGCAGACGATGGGGATTTTGCACATCTTCTTGGTCTGAATCAGCGTGATCAGCTCCATGCACTCGTCGAGCGTGCCGTAGCCGCCGGGGAAGAAGATGTAGGCCTGCGAGGATACCGAAAGCATCACCTTGCGGGTGAAGAAGTAATGGAAGCTCTTGGGTTTGCGCACGTAACGGTTGACACGCTGTTCCATCGGCAGCTCGATGTTCAGCCCGACGGAAGGCGCGCCGGCCTCGGTGGCGCCGCGGTTGCCCGCTTCCATGATGCCCGGTCCGCCGCCGGTGATGACCGTGAAGCCCGCGCGGCCCAGCAAGTTGCCCAGCTTGCGCGCTTCCTTGTACCAGCGGTCCGTGGCCGGCACTCGTGCGGAACCGAAAATCGACACCTCCTTCTTTAGGTCGGCCAGGAACTCGAACCCTTCGATGAATTCCGCCATGATGCGGAAGATGCGCCAGCTCGCGCCGGACCGGAAATCCGTGTAGGGCGAGGGGCAGATGTCGATTTCGGCCATGCTCCGCTCCGACGGATTGACGCCGTCAACGCCTTCATCCGGACCGTTCTTCCCGTCGGCCTTTTCGGGTTTCTTGATGATGGACATACGCCGAAAGTATAACACAAATCCGGCCGCTGGGCCGGACTCGGGGTCTCGTTTGGCCTTATTCGAACCTTTCGGCCCAGCGTTCGTCCACCTGCACGTCGAGGTCGAGGTAGACCTTGTCGCCGGTGACCATCTCGATTTCCTTTCTTGCCGCTCGGCCTATTCCGCGGATCTTGTCGGCGCCGTGGCCGATAAGCATCTTCTTGTAGCGCGGGGCCACGGTCAGCACCGACGCCTTGATGTAGACGGTGCCGTCGGGTCGGCGATCGATCTCGTCGATCTGCACCGAAGTGCTGTAGGGGATCTCGTCATGCATGCCGATGAAGACCTTCTCGCGGATCAGTTCGGCGATCCAGAACTTGTTGTCGACGTTGGTGATCTGGTCGGGCGGGTACAGGGGCTCGCCTTCGGGCAGCAGGTCGAGAATCTTGTCGGTCAGTGCGCGGAGGTTCCTGTTCTGCAGGGCTGACACCTCGATGACCGAGTCGAACTCATCGCGCCAGGCCATGTACTCGTCGACGTACTCGCGGCCGGAATCGGTCTTGTTGATGACCATGATCTTCGGTTTGGTGACCTGTTTGACCATGCGGTGCACGGCGTTCTCTTCCTCGCCCACGTGGCGGTTCGGGTCGACCACGTACAGCACCGCGTCCACGCCCTCGAAGGCGTCGCGGGCCTTTTCGTTGAGCTTGGAGGTGAGCATGTCCGGCACCTGAGTGAAGATGCCCGGCGTGTCGGCGAAGACGATTTGCCCGCGGGCATCGTGAATCACCCCCTGGATGACGTTCCGGGTGGTCTGCGGCTTGGAGGTGGTGATGGCCACTTTGGTGCCCACCAGGCTGTTCAGCAACGTCGACTTGCCGACGTTGGATCGGCCCACGAGTACCACCAGTCCTGATTTTTTGAGCGGTTCGGACATAGGCGTAATACGGGTCTCACCCTAGCGCATTTGAGGCGTTTTGCCTAGGGGGGAGGGTCTATTGACACCTTTTTCGGGCTGCCTTACGTTGAAGACGCCGTCATTTTCTTTTTGCGCAAATGCTGCGACGGCGAGTAGGAAGGACCGAAGGTACTCATGTCCCACTCCTTTTCGTGCGTGCAACGCGACCACGATCAGCACCGGAGACGAATGATGCCGAACATCGGCCGACGCGAACAGAGCCGGCTCAAGGCCGAGATCGCCGAAGGCCTGACCGACTACGTCGATCAACGAAGCATGCGCACCCGCGTCCGCAGGTGCGGCGTCATGGCACGGACGCATTCCGTGCGATGGTGGAAAACCGTCTTGGGCGAAATCGCCCTTCCCAAAGGGGCCTTCCTCATTTTCTCGCTCATGAAAGGAGCACCGTACCGTCTTTCCGTCCTCAACTAGGGGACCGTACAGCGACCTCTCGCCGCGCGCGGGAGGTCTTTCTATCTCTTCCACATGCCCGACCTCAAAACCACCTACGACAGGATCGCCAAGGACTGGACCCTCGACCACAACGACGATACCTGGTGGATCAAGGGCACCGACGAGTACCTTTCTTTTTTTGAGCCGGACGCAGTCGTCTTGGACGTCGGCTGCGGCGCAGGGGAGAAGTCCGCTTATCTTGCCGCTCACGGCATGAAAGTCGTCGGCCTGGACTTTTCGGACGTGATGATCGCCTTGGCGAAGGAGCGGCTGCCCGAGGGAGATTTTTTCGTGCATGACATCGCGAAACCCCTTGCGCTCGAGAAAACGTTTGACGGCGTTTTTGCCCAGGCGGTGCTGCTGCACGTTCCCAAAAAGGAAATCGTCACCGTCCTGAGGAACATCACGGCGCCGCTCAAGTCGGGCGGGTACTTTTATGCCGCAGTCAAAGAGCGGCGGCTCGACGGTCCCGAAGAAGAGGTCACCAGGGAAAACCGTTACGGCTACGAGTTCGAAAGGTTCTTCAGCTACTACACGCTCGGCGAGCTGGCCGAGTACCTGTCAGAAGTCGGATTACAGTTCGTCTCCGGCAGCGTCACCAATGCCGGGAAGAAGAACTGGGTGCAGATCATCGCCAGGAAATAAAAAGGACGGCGCAAGGACCGTCGCTTTTTGATTCCTACTTGAGCGTCAGCAGCGCCACCGTCTCCACGTGCGGCGAGTGAGGGAACAGGTCGAGCGCTTCCAGGCGCTCGATTTCGTATGCCTTGGAAAGCTCCTTCCACTCGCGGCAGAAACTTTCGTAGTTGCAGGAGACATAGACGAGGCGTTTCGGTTTTCGCGCGAGCAGCGTTTTCACGACGTTCGGGTGCAGGCCCGCGCGCGGCGGGTCGATGATGACGGTGTCCGGTTCTTCGTTTTCCCAGACGAGGCTTTCGGTCTTGGCGGCAAAATATTCCGTGTTGGTCAGGCCGTTGCGCGCGGCATTGGCACGGGCCATGTCGATGGCCTTGGCGTCGATTTCCACGCCGACTACGCGCTTGGCGTCACCGGCAAGGCAGATGCCGAACAGCCCGACGCCGCAGTACAAATCGAGCAGTACCTCCGGCCTGGTGTCGCCCAGGAACTCGCGGACCTTGAGCACCAAAGCCTCGGCCATGGCGCTGTTGGTTTGGAAGAAGGAGTTGGGATGAATCGAAAATGTCTTGCCGTCGATTTTTTCTTCGAGCAGCGGTGCTCCGGAAAGCAACGTGAGTTGGTCGGCGATGGAGAGGTCGGTAATAGTGGAGTTCACGCCGTGATAGACAGTGGTCGCCAAATCACCGAGCGAGGCAACGAGTTTTTGCGGCGCAGGCAATTCGCCGGCGGCGGTCACGAACATCACCATGCGCTGGCCGGTGTTCTTGCCTTCGCGGATGACCAAGTAGCGGCCGTAGCCGGTGTGTTTCTTCACGTCCCAAGGGACGATGGCGTTCTCGCGCATGTAGGCGCGGAAGCGCCGCATGATTTCGACTGCTTCGGGGGAGAGCAGGAAGCACTCTTCGAGGTCGACGTAGGTGTTCCAACGGCCCGGCTCCTTGAGGCCGAGCTCGCCCTTCCAGCCCAAGCCGTAGTCCATGCGGTTGCGGTAGTAGAAGGTGGAGGCGGCAGGGACGACCGCTTCGATGCGTCGGTCGATGCCCGCGGCAGAGAGCGCGTGATTCACCAGGCCGCGCTTCAGTTCGAGCTGATATGCGTAGTCGAACTGCTGCCAGGCGCACCCGCCGCACTTGCCGGCGTAACGGCACTTCGGGGCGATGCGGTGCGGCGAAGCGGTGACGACGTTTTCCAGCCGCATCTTAAAGGCGCCCTGGCCACGAGCCACCATCGACGCCTCGACCGTTTCGCCAGGCGCGGCAAAAGGCACGGCCATCGGTCGGCCGGAGGGAGCATGGCCGATGCCGCGGCCCTTCTTATCGACAGTCTCGACGTTGAATGTTACTTTGTCTCCGAATTTCATAAGCGGTTCGCGTTGCGATCCGTAACGCAGCAGTATGGCCTTGTTTGGGGCCGAAAGTCAACATGGAAATCGTGCTCGTCCTGGACAATATCCGCAGCCTCTACAACGTCGGGTCGATGTTCCGCACCTCCGACGGCCTTGGCGTTTCCAAGATCTACCTGTGCGGCTACACCGGCACGCCCGAGCAGAAGGGCTTGCAGAAAGTGGCACTGGGTGCCGAAAACTCGGTGCCTTGGGAAAAGTCCGGACCAGCTTGGCGTACGGTGGAGCGGTTGCGAGGCGAGGGGTACGCCATTGTCGGTTTGGAGAAGTGCAAAGGCTCGATGCCGATAGACGAATATCATGCGCCGGAAAAAATCGCGCTGGTAGTCGGTAACGAAGTCAACGGCATCTCGCCCGCACTGCAAAAGCGTCTCGACGCGATCGTCGAACTGCCGATGGTCGGCATGAAGGAGTCGTACAACGTCTCGGTGGCCTGCGCGATGGCACTGTACGCGCTGACGCAGGCAAAATGAAACGACGCCTGCAAAGCGCAAGGCGTCGTCTGAATGTCGAGCGCCGATTTGGAACTGATGTTTTGAATGCCCGTTATTTCGCGAGGGGCAGGATGGCGAGCATTAGGCTTGCGGATTGATCACGGATGATCGATTGCACTTCTGTGCGCACCGCCTCGCCATAAAGTTTCTCCGCGCCATTTCCCATCGCGGAGACGATGATGTCCGCAATCAAGGCGACAGATTCGGAACCCGGTTTGAAGTCAGCGTACCCGATGCCAAAGTTGATGATATCGGCCACCGTCTGGCCTCCCCACCAGCGTATGACGCTGCCGCCAATCTTTGCGGCGGCAGCTTCGGCGTTTTCCGCGTGGATCGCGCACAGGTTCTTTTTCTTTGAGTGAGGGTACTGCGCTGTCAGCAGGAATATCTTCATCCGAAGGGCCTTTCGTTTTGGTGACGTTGGACGCTTTTTGGGGGCGATTCCAACGTCGAAACATAGCACAAAAATTCCTTTTGTCAACCCTCCGCCCTTCCGAAATTAAAGGAGTCGTACCACGTCTCCGTGGCCGGCGCGACGGCGCTGCATGCGCCGACTCTGAAAAACTGAAACAACGCCCGCTAAGTGCGAGGCGTTGTCTTAGAGAAGTGGGTTCGTGCTATGCGTCGTTGAGGGGCGCGTCGTTGCGGTCTTGATTGGCACCGTGGCCCCAGTCGATGTCGTCAATTCCGATGTCTTCGACGCGAAGGTTGAGAGCGACACGCGTGAGGCCGTTGACCGTCATGTGCATGTTTCGCTGTTCGCCGCAGATCGCGGTGTTCGTGCAGTGGAAGGTCTTGCCGTCGACAATCTCTTTTTCGTCCATGCTTGCGGTTTGGTCGTGACCGCAACGGGGACAAGTGAAGTCGAACAGGAGTTTGCCTTTTTCGGCACGAAGCGACGAAGAGTCGATGATTTCGAGGCTGTTAAATCCGAACATTCGTTTGCTCCTTTGCGGCTGTAGTCGGTCGCTTTTTAGGGCGACTCAACTGGCTAATTTAGCACAAAAAGACCGTTTTGTCAATCATGCTTTGAGGCCGGTTTCAGCCGCGATATCTTGTCTTTTTGGCTAATCTATGGTAGATTTTTCAGTCACGCGTGCAGTGAAAAGCTCCTAAGAGCCCTTCCCGAACGGCATTCCGGCTGCTACGGTGACCAGCGTATACTTATGCTCTCCATCGTCATCCCCACGTACAACGAAGAGGAATACCTCCCGTTTCTGCTCCGATCGATTCAGGGGCAGACGTACACGGACTACGAAGTCATCGTGGCCGACTCGCCGCGCACGACCGACAAGACCCGCGAGATTGCGGCCGCGTTTGGCGCGCGCGTGGTCGAGGGCGGCATGGTGGCCGACGGGCGCAACAACGGCGCCGCAGCCGCCAAGGGCGAGAACTTGCTCTTCTTGGACGCCGACGTGGTGCTGCCGGATCCGTGGTTCCTGCAGATGACCGTGGCCGAGTTCGAGAAGCGCACCTTCGGGGGCGCTACCTGCAAGATTCACCCGCTGTCCGAAAAGAAGATCGACAAGGTGATGCACGAGGCCTTCAATTTCTTCATGCACGTGACGCAGGAGACAGTGCCGCACGCGCCCGGGTTCTGCATCTTCGCGCGCAAGGCCATCCATGACAAGATCGGCGGCTTCGATCCCGAGATCAAGCTGGCCGAGGATCACGACTACGTGAACCGCATCGGCAAGGTGGCCAAGTTCGGCCTGCTCAAGACCTACAAGATTCCGGTGTCGGTGCGGCGCTTCGACCGCGACGGCCGCCTGAACATCGCCGTGAAGTACCTGCTGTGCGAGCTGCACCTCCGCACCAAGGGCAAGGTCAAGTCCGACATCTTCAACTACTCCTTCGGGCACGATGCAAAGGAAGAGGAGAAGGCGGTCGAGAAGTCTTAATCGAAGAGAGGCGTTCGGCAAAGCGCCGGACGTTTTCGTTTTTGCCGAACTGGTATACTGTGCGGTGAATGTTGATTTGCGATTGCTATGCCAAAAATCCTGTTGGGAAAAGCCGCCGACGTGCCTCCCGGTCGCTCCAAGACCTTCATCAGCTCGGGAAAGAGAATCCTGGTCTGCAACGTCGGCGGCGTCATCAAGGCCTACGAGAACCTGTGCCCGCACATGGGCGGCGCGATGCGCTACGACGGAAGGAAGATCGTCTGCTCCTGGCACGGGGCCTGCTTTGAGGCCATGACCGGCGAGGGCAAGGAGAATATCGCAGAGGGGTCGATGCTCAAGGCGTTTACGGTGACCGTTGAAGGCGAGTCGCTGTTTCTGGAAAGCGAGAGCGTGCCGAAGTCGCCTTGGGCGGATGACTTTTAGGTTGTGGATAAATGGCTTGTGACTTTACGGGTGCAGAGGTATGCACGAGGCCGTTCTCATTCACCCTACCGCATGGTACATTTCTCCATATGGCCAAAGAGCTGACGCTTAGGGACATTCAGGTATCGATAGCAACGGTTCAAGGATCGGTTGCGACGATGCAGGAGTCGATTACGTCGCTGAAGAAGCATGTCGACGGAAAATTTGACGTGATTGAAAGCCGACTCGGCGGCATCGACGGGCGTCTCGACGGCATCGATGGTCGACTGGACGGCATCGACGGGCGTCTCGACAGTATCGACGGTCGCCTCGACGGTGTCGACGGCCGACTGGACGGCGTCGATGGTCGACTCGACGACCTTCATGAAGCCATGCAACTGCATGCCACCGAGACCGATCGGCAGTTCCGGGAGATTCGATCGAACATGGCCACCAAGGATTATGTCGATGACCGCATCGGTGAACTGCGCGGTGAGTTCCGACAGGCAATGAAACAGGCACGACGCGGCCAGGCTGCGGCCTGAACCTTTCGTTTTTCGTGCTATACTGTCCCCATCTATGGCTGAAAAGAAATTCCTGATGGGCGCAGAGGCGCTCGGCCGCGCCGCGCGTGCGGCAGGCGCGAAGGCGATGTACGGATATCCGATCACTCCCAGTTCGGAGATTTTGCATTTCTGGTCCAAGGAGGCCGGCGACGAGAAAGGCAAAAAGGACAACCTGGTGTTCCTGCAGGCCGAGGACGAAATCGGTGCCAGCTTCATGCTGGTGGGCGGCGTGCTTGCGGGCGTGAAGTCGTTCACCGCCACCGGCGGCCCGGGGCACATCCTGATGCAGGACGCCT
Organism: uncultured Gammaproteobacteria bacterium; assembly: GCA_964491475.1. Taxonomy (GTDB): domain Bacteria; phylum Patescibacteriota; class Patescibacteriia; order SG8-24; family SG8-24; genus JAHFIW01. Next base: position 331,579 of record CAZBFO010000003.1, read on the forward strand.
TCTCGATGGCCGAGGCGATGCGCCTGCCTGTCGTCGCTTACTTGAACCAGCGCGGCGGTCCGTCGACTTCGACCGTCATCTATTCGCAGTCGGAAGTGAACCTCGCCTGCTTCGGCGGCAACGGCAACGGCTACCGCATCGTCTACGCGCCGTCGACGCTGCAGGAGATGTACGACTACGGCATCAAGGTGTTCAACATCGCTTGGAAGTACCGCTTTCCGACGTTCTTGCTGGGCGACGGCTACTTGGCGAAGATGATGGGTGAGGTCGAGGTGTACGACCCTGCGGAGAAAGGCATAACCATGGAGCCCACCGAGGCATACATGCTGGAGAACAAGCGCACTCGCCCGATGGAGGAAATCATGCCTTCGCCGGAGTACCACGCGCGCAAGGCCGCCGACGGCACGATTTTCGATTGCTACCGCAACTGCCTGAACATGGAAGAGGAGACTTTGGCCGTGAACACGGAAATAAAGGCGGCTTGGGACAAGATGGCGCCGGAGATCATCGAGTATCAGGAGTTCGGCGACCGTTCCGCCGACACGCTCATCGTAGCGCACGGCATCGTCGCTGCGAGCGCACGCACGGCCATCGCCAAGCTCAAAGAGCAGGGCGTCAACGTGCGCCTGTTCCGCCCCATCACGCTCCGTCCGTTCCCCGTGGACGCGCTGCGGAAGTCCGCCCAGGGCGCCGCGCGCATTATCGTGCCGGAATCGGCCCTCGGGCAGATGTCCAAGTTCGTTCGCGACGCCTTGTACGGGCATTCGCAGGTACCGGTGATGGAGTACGGTCGCCCGTCAATCGGCATCACGCCGAGCGAAATCGTCAGCGTGGTGAAGGGTGAAATCGCTTTCACGTCGCCCATTTAGTATGCCTACCAAACCGAAATTCCCTTCGACCGAACTGCGAACGGCTTTCCCGAGCTGCGTGCGCGTGGAATCGAAGCCGCACCTGTTCTGCCCGGGCTGCGGCCACCCCGAAGTGCTCAAGGCCTTCGGCTTTGCCGTCGACGCGCTGGGCATTCAGGAGAAGCTGGCCTTGGGTGTGGACATCGGCTGTTCGCTGCTGGCCTGGGACTACTTCAACATCGACACCATCGAGACGCACCACGGTCGCACCATTCCCACGATGGTCGGCTTCAAGCGCGCCAATCCCAAGGCGCTTGCGGTCGCCTACGTCGGCGACGGCGGCGCATACGCCATCGGCGGCGGCCATTTGATGAACTCGGCCATCCGTGACGAGAAGATCATGGTCATCGTGGTCAACAACGCGGTGTACGCCATGACCGGCGGCCAGGAAGCGCCGACGACCCTGCCCGGCATGATCGTGGACACCGCGCCGTACGGGGCGGACCAATACTACATGAAAGGTCCGGAGATGATCCGCCACGTCAATCCGAACGCCTTCGTCGCCCGCGGCATCACTTCGCGCCAGCTGGAGCTGCGCAAGCTGATGCAGGAGGCGCTGGAGTTCCACATGGCCGGCAAGGGTTTCGTCTTTTTGGAAATCCTGTCGCCCTGCACGCTCAACTGGAAGACGATGGACAAGCCCGACAAGACTTTCGACTTTTTGGAGAACACGCTGGCGGGCACGTATCCCGTAAAGAAATACTAGCTATGGCCGAGCCGACTAAAATCGTCATTTGCGGCGAAGGCGGACAAGGCGTGCTTTCGATTGCCAAGACCATGGCTTACGCGGCCTGGTTGCAGGGGTTGAAGTCCGTCTACGTCCCGTACTTCAGCACCGAGAAGCGCGGGGGAGTCTCCATCGCCTACGCGCAGGTCGGCGACGAGGACATCCCGTTTCCCAAGTTCAGCAAGGCCGACGTCTGGGTGGTGATGTCGCAGCGCGCCATCGACCGCATTTACGACCTGCTGACGCCCGACACCAAAGTCATCTGCAACAGTTCGCTGGTGAAGGACATCTCGCGGATCGAGAAATGGCAGCCGCACATGGTCGACGCCGGTAACATCGCCAAGTCGCAGCTCAAGAAGCCGCGCACCTTCAACATGGTCTTGATGGGCGCGATGCTGCCGTTCGTGCCGGGCATGGACAAGGCTTCCTTCGGCAAGGCGCTGGAGAAGACCTTCAAGGACAAGTACGAGAAGGACCCGTCGCTGAAGGAGCTGAACGAGAAGGCCTTTACCATCGGGTACGACCTCATCAAGAAATAGTATGGGCACCACTCCCACCAACAACGGCACCAACCCGATGCGCTTCGCCCCCAAGGTGGCGGAGACTTCCAAGATTCGCGTGACTCGCTTCACGAACCTTTGCAAATCCTGCGGCGAGTGCATCGTGAAGTGCCCGGTCAACGCCATCAGCTGGCACGACAAGGAGCTGGGCATGCTGGGCGAGCCGGCCATCATGATCGACCTCGACAAGTGCATCGGCTGCGAGACCTGCGAGCGCGTCTGCCCGGACCACGCCATCGAGATCACCAACAAGCGCCTGGAGTCCAAGCTGTTCAGCACCGGTCCGCTGGGCTGGATCGTGCGGAGCAACGCGCGGGTCATCGAGTGGGTGATGACGCATACCAAGGGCGACCCCAAGCGGCTTAAAAAGTTCGGCAAGTCCAAGGACAAGACCTTGGCCGCGATCCTCATGCGCACCTTCCTGATGTACTGGAAGGAGCCCATCAAGGAGTACGAGGTGGTCGATAAGGAATAGGCGGCAATAAGGCCAAAAACGGTGGATAACACGCGCGTGTAAAAACGCGCGTTTTGCTATACTTGCGGTGATACTTCGTCACGGCGGTCCCGGTCGCCATTGTTTTTATGCCACTCCCGAACGTTTTTCCGTTTAAGGACATGTTCAAGCGCGTGAGCGAGATGCTGGTCGGCAAGCAGGACAACCTGCTGCTGGGACTGCTCGCCTCCACCGAGGACGACGAACTGGTGCATGTCGTCGACAACACCGCCGCGGCGGACAAGCTGCGCGTGTTTCGGGCGCTGCCGCCTGACCGCCGCGGCCGCATCCTCGATAAGATTTCCGATCACTCGCGCGACTCGGTGCTGCCGCTGCTGACCATCGAGGAACTGCGCGCCATGATCGACGCGATGGAGTCGGACGACGCCGTGGACATCATCCAGTTCCTTCCGGAGGCCCAACGCAACAAGATTATCGCCGACCTGCGCAAGAGCGACCCCAAGGAGCTCCTGCCGCTGCTGGTGTTCGGCCCCGAGACCGCCGGCGGTCTCATGAAGACCGAAGTGCTGCGCCTGCGCTCCACGCTGACCGTCGACGAAGCCCGCCGCGCCTTGAGTTCGCAGGTCACTTCCAAGTCGAAGTCGCACCAGATTTACGTCAGCGACGAACGCGAAGTGCTGCTCGGCACGCTGGCGCCGATGCGCCTGCTGCAGGCCGCGCCCGACGCCCGGATCGCCGACCTGATGACCACCACCTTCCCCAGCCTCCAGCCGACGATGGACCAGGAGCTGGTGGCGCAGGAGTTCGACGAGCACAACGCCATCGAAATCCCGGTGATCGGACCCAAGGGAAAGGTGCTCGGCGTCATCACCGCCGACGACGTCTTCGAGGTCATGGAGAAGGAGTATGCCGAGGACATCTCCCGCCTGGCCGGCGTCGACGAGGACGACCGCATCACCGACCCGGTGCTTCTGACCGTTCGCCGCCGCCTGCCATGGCTGGTGGTCAACTTGGCCACCGCGATCCTCGCGGCTTGGGTGGTGTCGCTTTTCCAGGGAACGATTCAGCGCGTGGTCATCCTCGCGGCCTACATGCCGATCATCGCCGGCATGGGCGGCAACGCGGCCACGCAGACGCTCGGCGTGGTGATCCGCGCCATCGCGCTCGGCGAGCTGCAGCACCTCAACACCTTGCGCGCGGT
>CAZBFO010000004.1:0-132653 GCA_964491475.1 uncultured Gammaproteobacteria bacterium
AGGCGCCGTCGAGCACGCGCAGCGAGCGCTTCACTTCGACGGTGAAGTCGATGTGTCCGGGAGTGTCGATCAGGTTGATCTTGTGGTCCTTCCAGAAGCAGGTAGTGGCGGCGGCGGTGATGGTGATGCCGCGCTCGCGCTCCTGTTCCATCCAGTCCATGGTGGCTTCGCCCTCATGCACTTCGCCGATCTTGTGCTTCTTGCCCGTGTAGAACAGCACGCGCTCCGAAACGGTGGTCTTGCCAGCGTCGATGTGCGCGATAATGCCGATGTTGCGGAACTTCTCCAACGGATATTGGTTGTTGGCCATAGAAAACTTCTAACGGGCAAAGTGGGCGAAGGCTCGGTTCGCATCAGCCATCCTGTGCACGTCCATCTTCTTCTTCACGGCGTCGCCTTCGTTGTTGGCGGCGGCGGTGAGCTCGGCAGCGAGCTTCTCGGACATCGGGCGGCCCTTCTTGGCGTCAGCTGCGGCAATGACCCAGCGGAAACCCAAAGCGATGCGGCGCTCGCCGCGGACCTGGATCGGAATCTGGTAGTTGGCGCCGCCGACGCGCTTGGACTTCACTTCGACGTTCGGCTGAACGTTCTTCATGGCCTTGTCGAAGATGTCGAGAGGATCCTGCTTGGTCTTCTCCTTGATGATGTCGAAGGCGCCGTACACCACGCGCTGCGCCGTGGCCTTCTTGCCGCCGCGCATGACGTAGTTGATGAACTTGGCCAGGACGACGTTGTTGTACTTGGGATCAGGCGTGATGACACGCTTGGGTGCTTGTTTTCCGCGCATAATGATTCAAGTTCAGGCAATTACTTCTGCTTCGGCCTCTTCTGACCGTACTTGGAGCGGCCGCGGCGGCGGCCGTCGACGCCCTGCGAGTCGTAGACGCCACGCACGATGTGGTAGCGCACGCCCGGAAGGTCCTTCACGCGGCCTCCGCGGATCATCACGATGGAGTGCTCCTGAAGGTTGTGTCCGACGCCCGGGATGTAAGCGGTCACTTCCATTCCGTTGGAGAGGCGGACACGGGCGAACTTGCGGAGAGCCGAGTTCGGCTTCTTGGGCGTCATGGTGGAAACCTTGACGCAGACGCCACGCTTAAAAGGCATGCCCTTGGTCAGGAACGTGCGGCGGCGGTGAAGCGTGTCGAGAGTGAATTCGAGAGCCGGGGTCTTGGACTTGGCCTTGACCGCGCGGCGACCCTTGCGGAGAAGCTGGTTCATCGTTGGCATAGCCTGATGACGGTGAAGTGGTGAGAAGTCTTTTTGAATAAAATAAAAATCGTCACGAGTACGCGATGACCGCTGGAGCTTCAATCCGAATCAGCCACGATCCCGATTTACGCTCGAGGCAAACCGTATTCAACTCAATACGGTACCGGGGCAAGCCCGATTTGCGTGGTCCGAGAGTATCACGGGCGGCCCAGCCCGTCAACTGCTTACCCTAGCCCAATCCAAACAGGGAAAAAGCCCAGTATTCGGCCCCCGTAAAGAGACGCCCGAGGATGGCCGAGCCGGTCGCGAAGTCGATAAACACCAACAACATCAGGATTTGCGACCCCTTGGTTTCCAAAATAAACCGGATATTGCGGTATTTCGGAGCAGCCAGGAAGATTTCGAGCAGCTTCGAGCCGTCGAGCGGCGGTACGGGAATGAGGTTGAAGAGGCCCAAAACGATGTTGATTTGCGCCAAAGTCAGCAAAAACAGCACGGCCAGGTTATCGACCGACAGGCCTTTCGAAATGACCAAAAAACGCAAACCGAACAGGAAAAGCGTAGCCAACAGGAAGTTTGAGAACGGACCGGCAAGCGCCACCGCAATCGGTCCCCACTTTTGATTGCGAAGGTTGTAGGGATTATACGGCACGGGTTTGGCCCAACCGATAATCGGAAAATGCGTGATGATGGCCAAAAGAGGGAGCAGAACCGTACCAATGGGATCGACGTGGGCGCGCGGATCAAGCGTCAAACGGCCCATGCGTTCGGCAGTATGGTCACCCAGCAGATAGGCCACGAAACCGTGGGCGAATTCGTGTACGACCAGGGAAATCAGCAGGGCGGCGTAGGAGATGGCGATGAGTGCAAGTGACATTGGAGAAGCGTTAATGGCGTGTTGAAGGGATTCTGCCCAAGAGGACTTGCCAAAGACAATATCCCCTGCTATAGTCCGACCACTTATATTTCGTCTCCTCAATTATGGCCCGTATCTGTGACCTCTGCGAGCGCGGCTCGAACCGCGGCAATTCCCGCAGCCACTCGAACATCGCCACCAAGCGCGAACAGTTCGCCAACCTTCAGGCCCGCAGGATCGGCGGCATCAAGATGACCGTCTGCACCCGCTGCCTCAAGACCCAGAAGAAGACCCTGGCGACCAAGATCGCCGCCCGCGCCCCCAAGGCCAAGATGGCCGTGAAGGCGTAAGGCGATTTTCGCAGAAATGCGGAACAGCGACAAGGTAAGGACCGTCCTCCGGGACGGTTTTTTCGTATCGCGACGGATTGACAACGGACCGAAAATATGGTACGTTCCGGCCGCAACTGCGACGGTTAGGTCGCAGACAAGGAGAAGAGCGATGTCCTTTTTCAAGAAATTCGTGGACGGCGTACGCGTTCGGCATTCGCCTGCGAACGGCGACCTGCCCTTCGCGTTCTCCGCGGAGGAATTCGCGGAGCCGATGCAGATCCACACTGGCAAGGCGGAAAGCCAGTGGGTGGGGTCGCTGCTCATCTGGTTCGCAGCGCAGGGCGGCGAGTGGCATTGGGTGCCGTGGCGGATGCTCCGCAACCAGTACATGCACTATGGTGCGATCCGGCGGCTCCTGCTCGCCAGCGATCGCCAGCTCCCCTGCTTCTACGAAGAAGAGCCGGTCGTCGAGTGGACCCTCGGCAGAAGGGGGCAGCCGCCGGAGACGCTGACCATCGGCGTGCAGGATCTGTGCGAGCATGGACTCGTCTCGCTCTGGAAAACGAAGGACGGCGAGGCGATGCTTTTCCCGACGGAAAAGCTCCTCGGCTGCAGGACGACGGGCGAGAGTCCGATGACCGTCAAAAGACACATGTTTCCCTTCGGCGTTCCGGAGTTCGCATAACAAGGACGCTCACCGGCCACGCAAAGGCCGGTTTTTTCATTTCGCCGGCGCTGTCCATGCGCGCACGCAAAAACGCCAGACGGTCTGGCGTTTTTGCGTGGTCGGGCCAAGAGGAATTGAACCTCCGACTCGCCCACCCCAAGGGCGTGTATTACCACTATACTATGGCCCGTTATCGATTTTTTGGAGTACGGAAAAGATAATCGAAGAAGCGCTTTTCGTCAACTAAAAGACCCCGCATGACGTCCAAGTTTTGGCTCTTTCCAGTCGGACCCTGCCTCGGCAGTGCCGAGAGCGCGTCGGGCGCCTGGTTCGGCCTCGAGTAGGTTCAGGTGAACCGCCCAAGGACGAGCTTCCGCGTCCGGCAACAGGTCGCTGGAATTCTCTGGCGTCCGCCACAGCGGCCGCCAATAGCGAATCCCTCCAAACAAAGAGTGTCCCAAAACTTTTTCGTGTGCGAGGCCTACCTAAAAGGTATCTCCGTTTGGAGATACCTTCAAGGGTCGTTGGTGGATAGGCTGTGTACTTCCCTATCGCTGCAGCACCACGCGGTCGATGAAGCGTTCGAGAATGGCTTCAGCGTCGGGCGACTCCTGCAGTTTTGCCGCGATCGCGTCTGCGGCGGCCTTCTGTGACGGGTCCTGTTGGACGCGCAGCGCCAGGCCGCGCTCGTAATCCGCCTTGCTGCGCTCCGGATGGAACTGCACGCCGTAGACGTCGGTGCCAGGAATGGCGAAGGCCTGCACGGGACACAATTCGCTGAATGCCAGCACCACGGCGCCGGCCGGCGGCGCGGTGATGCAGTCATGGTGCGCGCATTGCGCCTTGAAGGTGAACGGCGCGTCGGCGAACAGCAGATCGGTGAAGGAGTCGTCGGAGGTGGTGATGTCGTAAGTGCCGCGCTCCTCCTTGGCGTGGTCGCGCACGACCTTGCCGCCGAAGATGTGGGCCAGAAACTGCGCGCCGAAGCAGATGCCGAGGACGGGAATCTTCTTGGCGCGCGCCGCTTTGGCCACCTCGGCCAGCGCTGCACCGTTTGGCATTTCTTCCCAAACGGATTTCTTCGAGCCTCCGATGACCAGCGCGTGGACGCCATCGAGCATCGACAGGGTCGGTGCGGTGTCGTGCACGTTGACGAAGCGCATCTGCTGTTCCGTCAGCTTGAAGGCGCGAAGGAACGAATCGACGTCGATTCGTTGCGCTTCTTCCGTATCATTGAACAGGAACGCCAGTACCTTCACCCGTTCCCGCGACATTCCCATAGCCATAGCGATCGGCATCTCTGCGCGGTTACTTGTTGTTGGGAGCGTTGACCGGCGCAGGAGCCTTCACGTCGCCGTAGCTGCAGCCTGCGGCCCGCGCGAGATCCTCGAGCGTCTGCTCGCCGGTCTTCTCGGTACCGTCGGCGAATCGCCAGGTCGGATAGCCCTTGATGTTGTTGTCCTTGCATATCTGGGTCTGCTGGCTGTTGTCGCCGGGGACCGCGCACTCCACGTAAGCGACGTTCTTGAATGCTGCCGTGCCGAAGTCCTTCTTCTGCTGCGCGCAGTGGGGACACCACGAAGCGCCGAACATCTTCACGCCCTTTTCGGTGAGGCATTGCGCGAGCGCGACCTTGTCGTCTCCGTTCGAAGCAGCGCTGCCGCCCTCCTGCTTACCCGTATCTTCGGCAGGCTTGCTGGCCAGCTTGGCAACGACAAGACCGCCGAGCACGATGACGACTGCCGCGACGACGAGGGTAGCATTGCTGATTTTTGGTTTGCCTGGAGCCATAAAAAAGAAGTGATTGATAAGGATTTTATAACATGTACTACGCCGTAAAGACAAGAAAAGGTGCCAGGGTTCGCAACTCGAAACAGTTCGAGGTCGCCAACGCTGACACCTGCTCAAAGAGGAGAAAAATTATCCTCAACCAAGGAACCATGCTCACGACAAAGCATGGTTATGCTAGCACCGTGCTAGGCACTCGCAAGGGCAAATCTGTGGATAGAAAAATGCGACGCGTGCGCGTCGCATTCCGGACTACTTCTTGATGGTGAACTTGGTGTACGAAGGCGCGTGACTGACCAATTCCTCTGGCTTGAACCAGACGCCGACTTCCACCGGAGCCTCTTCCACCGAACCGGAGGCATGGATCAGGTTGAACACGCCGATGTTGTTGGCGTCCGCGTACTTGAACGAGACATGGGCGTAGTCGCCGCGGATGGTGCCGGGAGCGGCCGACTTGGGCTCGGTGGCGCCGACCATCTTGCGGACCACTTCGACGATCTCGATGCCCTCGAGGACGATGGCCACGATGGGTCCGGAGGTGATCATGTCGACCATCAGCTCGCGGACCTTTTCGCCGCGGCGCTGGGCCAGGTCGTCGGTGTAGTGCTGCTTGGCGGTGTCCTTCTCGGACACCAATAGCTTCATGCCGACGATGGACGCACCGACGCGCTCGAAGCGCGTGATGATTTCTCCGATGATGCCGCGCTCGAGCGCGTCGGGCTTGAGCAGGACGAGTGTGCGCTGAATCATATATGCAGTGCGGTTTCGTTGGATAAGTTTGACCCGAGTATACGCAAAAGCGCCGAATCGTTCAAGGGCGTCGGCCCGACGCACCGGCGTTGACAAACCTTCCGGTTTGCGGCATTCTTGGCGGTCGCATTCTCGCGACGACAAGACTACAAGGAGTTCATCAATGCGGAAATCGTTCGTTTTCCTGGCCAGCCTGGCCGCAGCCGTGCCGTGCGCCTCGACCGCCGCTGCCGACACCGCGTTCAACGTCGAGCCGATCGTGGCGCTGGAATCGACCAAACAAGCCGACCCCTCCGTCGAGGGATCGCTAGCGCACGTCTTTCAGGACTCCAAGTTCGGCGTGTCCGGCTTCTGGTGGGTCACGAAGGATTGGGCAGAGTTCCACGGCGGCCCCACCTACGCATTCGCCTCCTGGCTGACGCTGGGCGCGGACCTAGGCGTGGAACAGGACGGTCAGAACGGCCTAGGAGGCCGCTATGCGGTCAACGCCTGGATCAGCAAAGGCGACTTCTCCGCCTCCGGCTGCTTTGAGTGGGGCAAGCCGGTCATGCGCGGCGAATGGAGCAACGCCTGGTACGATGCCCAGATCACCTACACGCCGTTCGCCCGCTTCACCGGCGGCGCGCGTGCGCGTCGGGCCATCGGCATCGGCCCCTACGTGCAGGTCAACGTGCCCGAGGTGAACACCAAGCTGTGGCTGCTATGGGCCGCTGCCGATCCGGGACGACCCCCCGCTCCCCCGTTCTCCTCGGCGTTGTTCGGACTGACCTTCGAGTTCAAGTGACGGCACCGGCGCTTTGCGCCGGTTTTTTATTTGTCCGTTTTCTCCACGTGCGCTTCATCCTTCCCGACAACCACGCGGACGCTACCGTCCTTGTCGGTCCGGTACGCCTTGGCACCGACCGCCCGTAAGCGTAACAGCGTGACCGGCGCAGGGTGGCCGAACTTGTTCTTCGCGCCAAGCGACATGATCGCTTCCTGCGGACGCACCGCGCGAAGAAACTCCGGAGAGCTGGAGGTGCGGCTCCCGTGATGTCCGACCTTCAGCACGTCGGCCGCCAATGGCACCCCAGATGACAGAAGCGCTTTCTCGACCGCTGCCGTGGCGTCGCCCATAAGCAGGATGGCGGCGCGTGCGGAAGACGCCTTCTCTGCCGTCACGCGCAGCACGACCGATTCGGTGTTGGCGTCCTTGGTGATGACTTCCGGAAAACGTCGGTTGGGCCAGAGCACGTCGGCACGTCCGCAGCCGGAGACGTCGATGCTGTCGCCGTCGTGCACGACGGACGTCTGCGCTCCTGACGCGCGAACGGCAGCCAGAAGCGCCCGGTATTCCGGCGTGTCGGATGCCCCCCCGGAAGTGTAGAAGTGCAGCACGCGATAGCGCCCGAACACGCCGATGAGCCCGAAGTAATGGTCGGCGTGCGGATGGGTGAGCACGACTGCCTCGATGGTGCGGTCGAAGAACGGCATGGCCTGCCCAAGCCGGGAAAGCACGGTGTCGTCCGGCCCGCCGTCGACCAGAAGTTGCCGGTTGCCGCATTGCAGCAGAATGGCGTCGCCTTGGCCGACGTCAAACACGGTGGCGGTGAACCTACGGTCGGGCAGGACAAGGACGGCGAGCAGCGCCAGCGCTGCCGCTACGATCACGAGACGAATTGCGAAGATGATGTTGCGTTTCATAGTTCCCGTTTGCGCAGCGCAAGCCGCAATAAGATAAGTATCGCCGCCATCGCCAAAGATTCGGCAGCGGTCGTTTGGAGATGCATCGGCGGCATCAGCGCCGCGCCGGTCGCGGCGAAGAAGCGCATCGCCTTCGTGGCCGCTGCCGTCGCCAACGCGAAGGGCAGTCCGAGCGGCGACCACAGTGCCCCCAATGCCAGGGTCAGCGCACCTGTCGCCGTGGCCAAAGGCACCAGCGGCACGATCAGCATGTTCACCGGCAATGCCGCGATCGGGAGCAAGCCAAAATCGTGCAGCTCGATGGGCAACGTGGCGACCGTCGCCGACAAAGTCTCCGCGCAGGCGGAACGGATGCCGAAAGATTCCGGCAGCCAACCGAGACGCTTGGCAAACGGTTTTCCGAAGGCACGCATGCCGACCACCGCCGCAAAGGACAGCCTGAAGCCGACGTCGCTCGCGGCGGCAAGCGGATCCAGCGCCAGCATTACCGCCGCGACCAGCAAAAGCGGCTGCCAGCCGGCATTGCGGCGCCCAAGCAGCGAAGCCGCCACGGCCGCGCCGCCCATCAGCGCGGCGCGAACCGCAGGGGCGCCTGCACCGGACAGCAGCGCGAATACGGTCACGAACGCCGCCACCGCGACCGCCGCCGACTTCCGCCGCAAAAGGCAGAACGCGAACAGGCCAAAGGCGAAGTTGGCCACGAGCGACACGTTGTAGCCGGACACTGCCAGCACATGCGACGTGCCCGTGGCGCGAAAGTCGCCCACGACCTCTCGCGGCACGCCGCCGGTGTCACCGATGAGCAGGCCCAGTACGAACGACGCGTCAGGTTCGGGAATCAGCCCATAGATGACGGAGCGAATGCCGTTTTTGAAACCCAGCAGCCCGTTTGCGAAGCCGTTGCGGCCCTGCGCCGTGACCGTCGGCGGCGACCGCGGAGCGCAGTGCCAAACGTTTGGCACACCTCGGGCGGCCGTCATTCCCTCCTGCGGAAATACCTTGCAGGTCCAGGTCAGTACGTCGCCGATTGCGGCATCTGGAGCGCGTGACAGGGTCAGTGCGAATTCGCCGTCCACGCTTTTGCGGCCGCCGGCGTATCCTTGCCCGAATGCGCCCGCATCGGGAAAAACGAAAACGCGATCCATCACGATGGTCGCGCCCTTGACCGTCAATTTCGGTTCCCGTGCAAGACGGCCCTCGTATCGTGCCTGCCAACGCGGCGGTTCCGTCGCCGAACCTGGGGCGGAAACGGATGCGTCGAACCGGGCGACCCCTGCAGTTGCTGCGGCAATCAGCAAAATCGGGAATCGTACCCTCGGCATGCCTCGCCAAACCGCTGCGGTTGCGAACAGCGCCAGCGCCGCGGGACCGAGCATTTCCGGCACGCTCCATCGCCTGACGTCCCAACTGTGCAGCAACACGGCCGCAACGAAGGCCGAAGCGGTCAGCAGCAGCGTTTTTGACGGCGAGGCGGAGAGACGGTCGTAGGTGGCGGGCATAGCCGCCACCGCATACCATGCCGCCGGAAAAACATGCAAGCGCAACAAAAAAGCCCCGCGTGTTGCGGGGCTCGCCATGGTCAGCGCGGCGAAGATGAGCTGGGTGCCGCTGCCGGAGAACCGGGCAGGACATATTCGCCGCGCGCGGGATCGTAGGCGCGCGTGCGAATTGCCGTGCAAGTCTCGCGGGTCAGGCCGACCTCGCGGTAGGCGGTCTCCCAGTCGCCGCCCATCACCTGAACCCGATTGTACATGTTGGAGAGATGGACCAGATGGCCGCTGCGCTCGCTGGTCCAGTAGATGCCGTCCGAGTGCTCCTCGTTGGAGATCGAGACGTTGTGCAGCTCCCAGCAGCGAAACGGCTTGCCGGTGTTGTCCATCTGGACGACGACCCAGTCGGCGCCGAAGCTCTGCGCGCTGCATGACGAGCAGTCGCGCTGAAATCCCGCGCAGCCGACGAGCAGAAGGCCGAACACTACGGTGCCCAGGCGGGAAATGAACGGTTTTTTCACGATGTTCTCCTTGTGACGCGGCGCATCCCTCCTTGATGAGGAAAGCTGCCGGACACGAGAAGCTACCAAGAAAAGGCGCTTCCGTCAAGACCCGCAGGACCGCAACGTCAGAAATGTCGCGGCGGCGCATGGCGCGCAGGCGGCACATGCCTGCGTGACGGCGGCGAGTAATGGTGGCGATGATGCCACGGCGGCGGATAGCCATGGCGATACCCCCAGGTAATGCCCGGCCGATGCACGTAGACGCCGCCGGTGTAGACGTAGTAGCCGTAGTACGGACCGGTCACCCAACGGCAGTTCGGGTACCAGATGCCGTCGGCCCAGCAGCCGCCGTCGGGGTAGGTGTAGACGTAGCCGGGCGTGACCACGTAGACCGGGCGCGGCGGTTCCGGTTCGACCACGATGCTCGAGGTTTCCGAGACGAGGCAGCCGGCCGAAAGCACGGCCAAAGCCGCAAAAAGGAGTACTGGCGAAAGGCTTCTCATGAAAACGCCTCCGCAACCACCGTACAGGTTTTTGGGGGAAAAGCAATCCTGCCGGCATACGAAAAATGACCGCGCCGTTCGCGGTCATCTTATCGTTCGTCCTCCCAGGTCATGCCCTGTTCGACGCTGAAGTCCTCGTGGTCGCAGGTCTCGTCGCTGGTGACCTCGCGGCGCACCACGCGGATGTGCCGCTGGCTGACGATGGGCGTCATGATCATCACCTCGGGGGTGAAGAAGGTCTTGGGCAGCCTGGCCGGCGCGTTCGACTTGGCCAGCCAGTGCGTGCCTTCGGGAAGATCGACGCGACGATAGTGCGCCTTGAAGTCCTTGAGCGGGACGATGCTGTCCCAATACTTTTGGAAGGCGCCGCGGTAGCGGTCGAGCCCCGTCTGGTTGGCACCGATGAACGGAATCAGCGCGGAGATGAAGTCCATGTCGCCGACGTAGGCCTCTTCCGGATCGATCTGCAGTTCAAGAATGTAGCGCTCGCGGCGGAACGGGAAGCGCGGCGTCTCGTCGGTGGGCGTGGCGTAGACCGCACCGAGGCGGCTGACGCCGCGATCGACCAGCCGCTTGGGCCGGTGCCGGTCGAGCAGTTCCATTTCGGCGCGCATGTCGGGGTGGCGGGTTTCGGCGGGAGGGACCGACAAACCCTCGCGGATGATGCGCATGACCTCGTCGAGAGAGCATTCGCGATAGACCGAAACGTAGTGCTTCGGCACGTCGGCAAGGCCGGTACCGAGCATGACGCTCCAGTCGATGGTCGCGCCATCGTAGGCGCTATACAAGCCGTCGGCTCGTTGTCCCATAGATGCTTTTACTCTAGCACGAGGTTAAGCAGCTTGTCCTGCACATAGATGACCTTAGCCACTTTTTTTCCCTCAACCAGCGGAGAAATCTTGGGGCTGGCGGAGGCGATTTTCTTGATTTCTTCCTCGCCCAAGCCGGCGGCAACCTCAATACGGTCACGAACCTTTCCGTTGACTTGCACGACGATGGAAACGGTCGAATCTTTGATCAGCGTCGGGTCGTAGGTGGGCCACGGCGCGAGCGCGATGCTCTCGGCGTTACCCAGTACCGACCAAAGCTCTTCGGCCAGGTGCGGCGCAAACGGCGAAAGCAGGCGTACCAACGTGCCGGCGAACTCCTTGTTGCCGCCGCCCAGCGTCCCCCACTCGTTCATGAGGATCATCATGCTGGAGATGGCCGTGTTGAACTTGAACGCCTCGATATCCTCGGACACCTTCTTGATGGTCTTCTGCAGGGCGCGATGCAGCTCGGGCGATACGGTCTCGCGGCGCTGATGCACCACGTCGTGCACGCTCATCCAGACGCGATCCAAGAAACGGCGCGAACCTTGCATGCCCTTTGTGTCCCACGGCTTGGAGTCGCCGAAGTCGCCCATGAACATCTCGTAGACGCGCAGGGTGTCTGCACCGTGCTCGCCCACCACGTCGTCGGGGTTGACCACGTTGCCGAGCGACTTGGACATCTTCTGCCCGTCCTCGCCCTGAATCAGGCCCTGGTTGCGCAGGCGCGTGAACGGTTCGTCGAACGGCACCAGGCCGTACTCGTTGAGCACCTTGGTCATGAAGCGCGAATACAGCAGGTGCTTGACCGCGTGCTCGGCACCACCGACGTACATGTCGACCGGGCACCAGTGGCTGACATCGGCAGGATTGAAGGGCTTGGTAGCCTCGTGCACGTTCGGGTAGCGCAAGAAGTACCAGGCGGAGTCCACGAAGACGTCCATGGTGTCGGACTCGCGACGGGCGTTGGAGCCTCCGCAGCTGGGGCACTTCACCACGTGGAACGAGGCCGAGCGCGTCAAAGGCGACTCCCCCGTCGGGCGGAAGTCGACGTCGTCGGGGAGCAGCACCGGCAGCTGTTCTTCCGGCACCGGCACTTCGCCGCACTCGTCGCAGTAGATGATGGGAATCGGCGCGCCCCAGTAGCGCTGGCGCGAAATCAGCCAATCGCGGATGCGGTACTGCACGCGGCTGCTGCCGCGGTGCATCTTTGCGAGCGCAGAGGTGATTTTCGACTTGGCCTCGGCAGAGTCCAGGCCGTCGAACTCACCGGAGTTGGCCAGGACGCCGGGCTCGGTGAAAGCAGCGTCGGTCACGGCATTGCCGGACTTGGGCATCACCACATGGGTGATGGCGAGATCGTACTTCTTGGCGAAGGCGTAGTCGCGATCGTCGTGCGCGGGCACGCCCATGACTGCGCCGGTACCGTAGTTGGCCAGCACATAGTCGGCAACCCACACGGGCACCTGTTTGCCGGTGAACGGATGGGTGACGGTGGCACCGGTGTCGACGCCCGTCTTTTCCTGCTCAAGACCGGTGCGCTGCAGCTCGGACTTGGCCTGGGCGGCCTTGCGGTACGCCTCGACCGCCGCGCGCTGCGCGGAAGTGGCGATGGAATCGACCAGCGGGTGTTCCGGGGCCAGCACCACGTACGACACGCCGAACAAGGTGTCGGGGCGAGTCGTAAATACGGGAATGCCGAAGCCGTCGCCGGCAAAGGAGATTTCCGCCCCCTCGCTGCGGCCGATCCAGCTCTCCTGCATCAGCTTAATGTTCTCGGGCCAGTCCAGCTTGCCCAAAGTCTCCAGCAGGCGGTCGGCGTATTCGGTGACCTTGAAGAACCACTGCGCCAGCTCCTTCTGTATGACGGTGCTCTTGCAGCGTTCGCACTTGCCGTCGACGACCTGCTCGTTGGCCAGCACGGTCTGGTCCTGCGGGCACCAGTTCACGGTGGCGTTGGCCTTGTATGCCAGTCCCTTCTTGTAGAGGAACAGGAACAGCCACTGGGTCCAGCGGTAGTAGTTGGGTTCGGAAGTGTTGACCTCGCGCGACCAGTCGTAGGAAAAGCCGATCATCTTGAGCTGGCGACGGTAGTTGGCCACGTTCTTGGCCGTGGATTCGGCCGGATGCACGCCCATCTTGATGGCGAAGTTCTCGGCCGGCAAACCGAAAGCGTCCCAACCCATGGGGTGGAGCACGCCGTAGCCCTCCATGCGGCGCTTGCGGGCGATGATGTCGGAACCGATATAGCCGAGCGGATGACCGACGTGCAGGCCGTACGCCGAAGGGTACGGAAACATGTCCAAGACGTAGTACTTGGGCTTGGTGACGTCGTGCCTGGTCAGGAAAGTGCGGTCCTTTTCCCAGCGGTCCTGCCACTTCTTTTCCAGTTCCTTGTGGTCGTATTTTTGCATAAAAGCGGTTCAAGAAACGTCATCTTTGCACCTTTGGCGTGAAAAGACCAGCCGATAGGCAGTTCAGCGTTTTCCTTGGTCGGAACGGTAGGTTTTGAAATCATTGCCATGCGCCATGTAGTGCAGCAGCTGCACGAATTCGATGAAGGCGCCGATCAGGAAACCGATTGCCGTAAAGAGGGCCAAAGTGGCTAGGACCGTCGGAAACAGGTCCTGAACGCGTTGCCCGATCAACCCCCACGAAGAGCTTATGCCGGCAAGCAGCCCGAGCGCCGTCCCCCAGAAGATCGACCACAGCCGTCGAGAATGCAGCAGGCCGGCGATGATGCCGAAGACGATCGCCAGCGGCGGCACCAAGGCCAAATCCGTCGTCGGGGTGCCCACGTCGAGGCCGGCGACGGTCAAAATGACTGCTACCAGAGCCGTGGCGGCCAGTCCGGTCGCCGTGGGATTCCAATGCGCTTTGGCTTTATTCGCAGGCATAAGGCCAGTATACCATCATTGACACGGCGCAGGCCGCACAGTACGGTGCAACCGGCTCATTCTCAAGGCAAAAAACAAAGAAAGGTGCCGTTATGAACGCACGCGCATGCCTCGCGTTCGCGGCAGCGATGCCGCTTTTGCTGCTGGCCTCCGAGGCCAAGGCCGACGAGGAGGACGCCCACGCCTTTTTCGAACGGACGCACCCGGTGCGGTTCCGTTCGGGTTTCACCTATTCGTCTGCCAGCCACGAAGGGCTCGAGCTGCAACACGCCGACGCCTTCGTGGGCATTGGCTACGACTGGTCGCGGCTGCTTTCGCTGCACGCCGACCTGCACTACGGCACGACGCGGTTCGCCTACAAGTCGAGCCTCGATGACAGCCTGGCGGTCGATGGACGCTTTTCGACCCCGCTGGACGTTTCGGGCTCCTCCGGCCTGACGCTGCATCTGATGCGGCAAAAGCCGTTCTGGGCAGATTTCGAAACGGAGTTCGAATCGTCGCTGTTCAACTCCGCGCCGAAAATCAGTTCGTTGAGCATCACTACGCCGCAAGGCGTCTTCGATGTCGCGCCGTACGCGCAACGGCAGACCACGCTCTCGACGTCCTGGTACAGGTTGCGAGTCGGCACCGTCTTCGGCGCACGATTCGGACCGGTCGAACCGCAGCTGGGACTGGCGTTCGAGTACGTGCACGCCGCGATGGACGTGAAGCTCAATGCCGACAGCCGCGACTCGCTCTCCATGCTCGGACACGACTCCGGCATGGTCGAGAACCCCCATTCGGCGGGATTCTTCCACGTGCTGCTGACGCCCGGCGTCGACCTTCACCTGGGAAAGCGTGACGCCATCGGCATCGGCGGATCGTTCGCTCCTGGCGCGAGCATCGACTCGTTCGGCGGACAGCTGCTCTTCCGGCATCGGTTCTGAACCGGCCCCGCTTCATGCGGGGCTTTTTTTCTGCCGCCCGTTGACCTCCTCACGCCCCCTATGTACCGTATTCTCATAGTCCTTTGTCCGAACCCTCGGCCAGGCTACGCAGTCAAAATAGGCTCATTTCAGCCCAACCACAGTACCGAGGTTCAATGAAACCCATTGCCGGCATCGCGCTCGTCGCGGCGCTCGCCTTCGCCAAAGAGGCGCGCGCCGACGACACATCCGCGGCATCTTCAGTACGCCTGGAGACGGGTTTCGGAACGTGGATTTCCCACGGATCCGACAGCAGCCTCCGCCAGGCCCGCTTCACGCTCGCACCGGAGTTCGATTACGCCAACAGGCTCCGCATCGCGCCGTTCGTGCGGATGACCAGCACGGAGATCGACCTGCTGCAGAAGAACAACATGGAGTTCGACGCCTCGCTGATGCTCCCGTGGCAGCCGTCGCTGGGAGCCCGCGTCTCGTACGACCTCTTCCGGGCATGGCGCCTGCACTTCATCCTTCAGGGGGAATTTGAGACGCCGCTCGGCGAAAACCGCGCGCGCATCGAGACGTTCACTCCCAAGGGCAAGATCGCCAACCAGCAGATCGACCTGGAGGCGTTGCGCAACCACGTCACCATCGATCACCGCTGGCGCTCCCTCCAGGGAGCGCTGCGGGTGAAGGGCGACTTCGGCTGGGTGCATCCGTACGTCGATCTCGGATACCTGTCCATCGACGGTCGTCTGGCGGTCAACTTCGACGCCACCTCGACGACGATGCTGAAGGGGGCGAACCTGTCGCCCGACCGGCACTACGACGCCGGCGGCAACTCGCTCTTCTACATGGCCGGAACGGAAATCGACCTCGGCAAGGGGTTCCAGCTCCGTCTCAACGGCACCATGATTCCTTCGGGTCATCGCACGTTTTACGCGGGAGAGGCGTTCCTCGTCATCCCGCTCAACCTTCACTTCGGAAACTAGGCGGCTCCCCTCTTTGGGGGCCGTTTTTGTTTTCGTTTGACAGGGCTGCTGCAGCCGCTACCGTGAGTGCAGAGTGCTCTTTGCCCGTCGCCTCGAAAGGAGGGCGCCGTGACACGAACGTTTGGCGTCGTGCTCCTTTTTGCGTTCACCGTGGCGACGCGCGCGCAAGCGGCGGACCCGCCCGAATCCCTGCATCCGGACGAATGCGTCATTTCGTCCAGCGCCCCGCAGCCGCCCAACTACGGATTTTCCGTTTCGTTTCCGCCCTGCCTGGTGCCTCGGTGGTCGCCGGTCGCAGCCGTCGCGGCAAACGACAACCGCAGGCTCCTGGCTGTCCCCCTGTCGGAGGAAAAAAAGGGGCCGCCGCCGGCACCGATCGTCGAGCAGCCCGGCCTGATTCCCATCCTCGCCGCTAACGGTGCCCTGCTTCGAAGCGACCTGTCATTGCCGGTGCTGAACCTGGTGGGCAGGACGCTGCTTCCCAAGACCTTCCCCAAGTTCGTCAGTCTCGAAAAGGACTGGCGCACCTCGCAGGGGCTGCTCCGGTTGCACGCGAACATCGGACGGGTGCACCCCTTCGTCGAGGGCAGCATGATCGTCGTCGACGGGCGCATCATCAACCTGCTCCTCTCCGACCCGAACCCGTCGCCGGTGCTGCGCGAGGATCGCCGGGTGTCCGAACTGCTGTTCCTGGGCGCGGCGCGATCGCCGTATTGGTTCGGCGGCGTCATCATCGACCTCGGCAAGGGATTCGCCGTCGGCATCGGCGGTACCGCGCTGTACGTCGACCGCCCTTTTTACGCCGGCGCGCTCATCCTGACGGTTCCGCTGGCCCCCCAACGCTGAACTGAAAAGCGGCCCCTTTGCGGGAGCCGCCTTTTTTATTCTCCGCGCTCCTTCATTTCCATCGCCTCGACGTACCGCTGGGCGTCCAGCGCCGCCGCGCATCCGCTGCCGGCCGCAGTGATGGCCTGCCGATACTTCCAATCGGCCACGTCGCCTGCCACGAACACGCCGGAAACGTTGGTTTCCGAGACGTTCTTGGTCTTGATGTAACCGCGCTCGTCGAGCTCGATGACGCCCTTGAACAGGTCCACGCTGGGCACCAGCCCGATGGCCAGGAACATGCCGTCGCAGGCCAGGTCGCGGGTGTCCCCCGCCACCGAATCCTTCAGGCGCAGGCCGGTGACGTGCCCGGCATCGACGCCCAGCACTTCCTCGACGGCGACATTGAAGATGAACTCGATCTTGGGATTCATCTTGCAGCGCTCGGCCATGATCTTAGAGGCGCGCAGCTTGTCGGTGCGGACCAGCACGTACACCTTGGAGGCGAAGCGCGCGATGAACATGGCTTCCTCCATGGCAGAGTCGCCGCCGCCGACCACGGCGACCACCTTGTTCTTGAAGAAGAAGGCGTCGCAGGTGGCGCAGGCCGAGATGCCCTTGCCCCACAGCGCCTCCTCGCTGGGTATGCCGAGCTTGCGGTGCATCGCGCCAGTGGAAATGATGACCGTCTTGGCCTCCTCCGTGCGGTTGCCGGCGGTGACCTTGAGCGGCGTCGACGAGAAGTCGATGGCGGTGACGTTCTCGCTGACCAGCTCGGCGCCGAAGCGCTTGGCCTGCTCGCGCATCTCGCCCATCAGCTCCGGTCCCAATATGCCCTTGGCGAATCCCGGATAGTTCTCGACGTCCGTGGTGGTCATGAGCTGGCCGCCGTAGGTGACGCCTTCGAATACCAGCGGTTTGAGGTCGGCGCGTCCGGCATAGACGGCTGCGGTGTAGCCGGCAGGACCGGCGCCGATGATGATGACGTTTCGCATAGCGTTACATTGCCTTCTTCAGGGCTTCCAAATACTTCTCCTTGGTCTGCGTGCCGACCAGCTGCGCGACCACCTTGCCGCCCTTGAAGACCATCACGGCGGGAATGCTCATGATGCCGAACTGCTGCGACAACGACGTGTTCTCGTCTACGTTGACCTTGCCGACCTTGGCGCCCTTGCCGTCGAGTTCGGCGGCGATTTCCTCGATCATCGGGCCGATCATGCGGCACGGGCCGCACCACGGGGCCCAGAAGTCGACCATGACGGGCACCGGCGACTTGAGGACTTCGGCGTCAAAGTTTTCTTGGGTGAAAGTGTTGGCCATAAGTTTGATGATAAGTAGGGTGGGACCGAAGTATAAATCCGAGGACCAAAAAGGGGAAGTGCGTACATCGTACCACTTCCCCCTCCCCTGCTCCATCAGGGATTTTACGCCGTAAACACGAGCTTCTTCTCGCGGCGCTCTTCCTTGAATACCTCCAGGCGATCGCCGACCAGCGCCGGGCGGCGGATGGAAACCTTGAGACCGCACTCCTGGCCCATGCGGACCTCCTTGGTGTCCTGCTTGCCGGACTGCAGTTGGAGGATCTTGCCTTCGTCGACCGGGTCCGTGCCGCGGTAGACCACGACGTTGGCGCCCGGTTCCAGATGGCCGTCGGTGACGCGGCCGCCGATGACGTGGCCGGTCTTGTCGCTGCGGAAGATGGCCAGCACCTCGAGCTTGCCGAGGTCGGTGCGGATGACTTCTGCCGGCACCAGGGCCTGCAGGCGCTTCTTCACCTCGTCGAACAGCTCGTAGATGATCTTGTACTGGAGCACGTCGACCTTCTTGTCGCGGGCGTAAATCTGCGCCTCGCGCGTGACGTTGACGTTGAATGCCATGACGACGCCGCCGGTGGCCTCTGCGCGCGAGACATCGCCGTCGGAGACGTTGCCGAGGCCGCGACCGACGATGGCCACGCCGACTTCCTCGGACTTGTATTTCTCGAGCGTGCCGACGATGGCCTCGAGCGAACCCAACGCGTCGGTTTTCAAGACGACGTTCAGGAACTTCTTGCCGCCCTCCTTTTCTTCCTCCTGCTTGGAGAACGAGGTCGGAGCCGTCTGCTTCTCGACGGTGTATTGCTTCTTGAGCTTGTTCAGGGCGCTGGCGTCTTCGGGGACCTGGACGATGTCTCCCACCTGCGGGGCCACCTTGAAGCCGATGACCTTCACCGGCGTGCCGGGGACGGCCTTTTCGACCAGCTTGCCGTTCCAATCCTTCATGGCACGGACGCGGCCGTACAGGTTGCCGGCAATGGCCAGCTCCTGGTTGCGGCGAAGCGTGCCGGACTGCACCAAAGCCGTGGCGACCGGGCCTTCGCCCTTGTCGATGTGCGACTCGATGATGGTGCCGATGGCCAAGCGGTCAGGGTTGGCTTTGACCTTTTCGGGGTCCAAGTCGGCTGTCAGCAAAATCATGTCGAGCAGCTGCTCCACGCCCGCACCGGTCTTGGCAGACACCGGAACAAAGGTGACCTTGCCGCCCCATTCTTCGGGAATGACGTTCTTTTCGGACAACTGGGTCTTCACCAGCTGCAAGTCCACGCCCGGCTTGTCCATCTTGTTGAGCGCGACGACGAAGGGAATCTTGGCGGCCTCGATGATCTTGATGACTTCGACCGTCTGGGGCTGCACGCCGTCATCGGCGGCGACGACCAAAATGGCCACGTCGGCGACGCGCGCGCCGCGCGAGCGCATGACGGTAAAGGCCTCATGGCCCGGGGTGTCGATGAAGGTGATGTTGCGGCCGTTGCGCTCCACCTGGTACGCGCCGATGTGCTGGGTGATGCCGCCGGCTTCGCCCTTGGCGACGTTCTGGGTGCGAATCCTGTCCAACAGCGAGGTCTTGCCATGGTCGACGTGACCCATCACGACCACGACCGGCGGGCGGGGCTTGAGCTTGTGGGCTTCCTCGGCCTCCAGCATGGTCTTGAGGTCGTCAGCCGACATGCTCCCCTCTGCCTGCTGGTCCTTCTCGGCTTCCCGGCTGACGCCGTAACCTAAGTCCTCGGCCACGATGCTGGCCGTCTCGAAATCGATGCGCTCGTTGATGGTGGCGAGGATGCCGTTCTTCATCAGCTCGGCGATCACCAAGTTGAGCGGCAGCGCCATCTTGGCGGCGAAGTCGCGGACGGTGATGACCTTGGGCAGCTCGATCGATTTTACCTGCGCGATGGCCTCCTCCTTGATCTTCTCCTCCTTCTGGTACTTCACCTTGAGGCGGTCGAGCTTCCGCATCTCGGACCACTTTTCCATGATCTTGTTGACCAGGCGGTCGTCGACCTTGATGGCCTTGCGACCGACGTCAAAACCGAGCATCGGGAGTTTTTCTCGAAGCTCTTCGGGGTTGGTGCGGAGTCGGCGGGCAAGTTCGGAGATGTTCATGTGAGGACGGAGGGATGGACGGAATGCCGCTTATGTGGGTGAATACTATAGTTAAGCTGGCCTTGCGTCAATGGCTTGAGCCCATTATTTAGCCAAAATGGACGGTTTTCTCCTCATCGACAAACCGGCCGGAATCACCTCGTTCGGCGTAATCGCTAGGTTGCGCCGCATTACGGGGGTCCGCCGCATCGGCCACGCCGGCACCCTCGACCCGTTCGCCACGGGCCTTTTGATCGTGGGCGTGGGCCGAGGAGCCACCAAGCACCTGGCCGACTACCTCGGTCAGCGCAAAACTTACGAAGCCGTGGCCGTGCTCGGCGCCACCACGGTCACCCAAGACAAGGACAGCAACGTCGTTCCCACCGAAGGCGCGACGATGCCGACCGAGGAGGAAATTCGCGCCGCGCTCCCCCGCTTCACCGGCGAACTGTCCCAAACGCCGCCGATGTTCTCGGCCAAGAAAATCGACGGCAAACGGCTGTACGAGCTGGCACGCGAAGGGGTAGAGGTAGACCGCAAGTCCGTCACCGTTACCATATACGACTTGGAAATGCTCTCGTACCAGCCGCCCAAGCTCTCCTTCCGCACGACCGTTTCTGCCGGTACCTACGTCCGCACGTTGGCGCACGACATCGGCGCAGCCCTCGGCTGTGGCGCGTACCTCGAAGCGCTCCGCCGCACCAAGATCGGCGACTATGCCGTCGAAAACGCGTCGACGCTCGATGCGCTGACCGCGGACAACTGGCAGGCGCGTCTCTTGCCGATCGTTTCGCGGTAAAAATGCCGGTGGAGCGACTGGACTCGACGGCGAGTTATTGCTATCTTCCCCACCGCGTTCTTTCGCCCAAGGAGGGCAAATGAAGCAGGCGACGAAGGAAACCGTGTACAAAGTGCTGGTGGCTGCCGCGATGGTCACGCCGCCCTGGAACGTCTTCTGGTGGACCGTGGGCGGCATCGTCTATGCCGTCAGCGGCGGAAAAGGCTGGGACACATCCGGCGACGGCGCCCTGGCCGTGGTGATCGGCGCGCCGGTCACGCTGCCGATGCTGCCGTTCATGCTGCTCAAGGATCGGCGCGAACTGCGGGAACGTGAAAAGCGACAGGCGCTCTACGCGAAAGCGGCCACGTGGATCGCGACGGAGCTTGCCAGGAGCGGCATCGCGGTCCAAAAACACGGTGCCGGCTTCATGGGCGTCGACGTCACGGCGACGCCAGACGGTCCCAGCCAAGAGAACGAACATGCCGTGATCTACGCGCTGGCGGTGCGCCGTTTCGCGTCCGAAGGACTGACCATCGACGAAATCTGCGAACGCGCGGAGCCGCTGCACACCCTCGACCGCACCTGGGCCAAGGTCAACGGCTTCACGGCCTGGGCCGAAGAGGTCTTCACCAAGAACTGCGTCGACTGCGGCCAACGGCTGTCGCTCGGCTGGTTCTTCGGAGGAGCGGCCGACGGCATGCGAAGGCTGGAAAGTCGGCATCGTTCCCGCATCGCCCTCAAGGACGGCAGCGAACGGGTCGTCGACGGCCACATCTGCCGGGAATGCCTGGAAAAAATCGACTACCGCTTCATCAGCAGCTGAACGGAACCGACCCCAAACGAAAACGACGGCGCTTGCCGTCGTTTTTTCTTTTTCGTCTTGCGCTAGTTCGCCAGGAAGATCGTCTTGAGCGCGTCGTACACGGGCTTCTTGCTGCCGTCGTAACGGTACATGCCGAAGAAGTTTTCGGTAGTGACCGTCGAGGTGCCCAAGTCGGTGTAGGTGTGCCAGAAGAATCCCCCGATCAGCGGGTCGGCCAAGGACAGCGACAGCGCCTCCCTGCCGATGGCCGCCTGCAGGTCCTCGCTCACGTGATCCGGGCTGTTGGCAAGGTTGTAGTCGGCGGTCGTGGCGAGCGCGCCGGGACCGTTCGTCGGAGCGCCGACCTCGGTGATCCAGATCTTCTTGGTGCCGTCGCCGTTGCCGTTCATGATGCTGCGGAGGCTGACGCTGGTACTTGACATCTGCTGCCAGGCGTTCCATTCGGCTTTATACGAAGGGAGCACCGGGAACGAGTACGGGTGGAAGGCGACTGCATCCATCGAGGGACCGACGCCCAAGGCGTAGGCCTGGGACAGGAAGTCGCGCGGCGAAACGTCGCCGTTGCCGGTCGCGGCCGGGGCCAGACCGCCGAGCAGCACGGTTGCCGAAGGGTCGCTCTTGCGAACCGCCGGCGCCGCCAGCTTCAGCAGGGCGACGTAATCGGCGACCGCCGAAGGCGACTGCCAGAAGACGTGCACGTTCTCCTCGTTCCAAATCTCATAGGCGTGCACGCCCATCGGGGCGTAGCGAGCCGCGGCAGTGCCGGCGAATGTGGCGAACGCGGCAGGATCAGCGGGAGCGCAGCGCGGTGCCGTGCAACCCGATGCGCGAGCCCAAGCCGGCGAGTAGGCCACGACGGCCAACGGCTTCAAACCATGCGCGATCGCGGCTTTCACGAAGGTGTCAGGGCCGGTCCAGCTGAAGGAGGCGCTGCTGGTCTGCTGCACTTCGCTCCAGTCGATGTCGAAGCGCACCCAGGTGACGCCCATCGAGACCATGTCGTTGAGGCGGTTGTTCATCTCGGTGCTCGACAGTCCCATCATGGTCGTGCCGACGGCCATGCCGAAAGGATGCGTCGAAGCGCTGGAGGCGACCAGCGTGCCGCTGATGGGAGCGGTGCCGGTGCCCGAACCGGAGGTCGGCGCCGTGTTCGTGTTGGTCGGGACGGTATTGGTATTGGTCGGCGCCGTGTTGGCGTTGACGACGACCGTGTTGGCGTTTGCGGGAGAAGTATTCGTATTGGTCGGCGCGGGAGAGGGCGTGATCGGAGCGGTAACGGGAGAAGTGGCGGGCTTGCGGTAACGCGTACGGGCGTATGTTGCGGCGCGCAGCACCTCTTCCTCGCTGGTGTCGAGGCCGTTCAGCCTGTCCGCCAGCTTTTTCAGCGCGGACACTTCGGTAGGAACCGCAGCCACGCTCTGGACGCGCGGCAGATCGGATACATCGGGCAGCTCGGGTGCGCGCACCGCCTGCTGAAGAAGGACGGCCACGGCCGCAATGGTAAAAAGGGCCACTAAACCGTATGCAGCCCCGTTGCGCCATCGCGTGTTGTCCGACGAACGTCGCTCTTGTGGTGTGTTTGGCATACGTGTCCGGTTAAGTGTCCTTTTTGTCAGGATAGCACGGCGTTTTGCCTCGATAAAGCTGCCGATTTCCGGCTTAAAACGTACAGTATCAGGCCGCAGAGCGCCGTGATGGCGTTTCCGACGATCCAAGCGAAACCGATGCCGGCGAGGCCAAAGCGGAGGAAGGCGTTGGCAAAACCGATGAGGGCGGCAGCATACACGACGTTGGTGATGACCAAAGCTTTCAGGTTCTTGCTGATGCGGAATAGCGCCGTATAGAAGGACACGATCGCCACGGGCACGCACGCCAAGGTGATGAGGTCCAAAAAGCGAATGCCGCCGGTGCCGTAGTTCTTGCCGAACATTCGCAGCAGCCACTCGCCGAAGAGCAGCAGGAAAGCCGCGGCGGCGGCCAAGGCAGGCGCCATGATTCCGATCGCCTTTCGGATATGCCGCTTCAGTTCGGTCTGATCGTGAGAACCCTCGGCGAACAGCGAACGAGTAGTGGCCCAAGCGACGGTATAGAGCATGTTGCCTATCATCATCACGACGTAAAAATAGGCGGAGCTTGCGGGACCGAGCCTGTTGGTGATCAGAATCGGCAAATACGTCACCGGAATCAGGTTGAATGCGCCGGCGAAATAATTGCCGGCGCAGTACTTTGCCACCAGTTTTATGACACGGCCGTCCAGCCGCAACTGCGGCCGGTATCCCATGTGCCGAATCAGCGCAGCCATGCTCAACGTGAACCCGATGACCTGCGCGAGCGCTGCGGCCAGGTAGATGCCGGTGGCGCCAAGGCTGACGAAAAACAGCGGGAACATCATCTTGGCGAAGCTGAAGATGGTGTTGATTGCCAGGGTATATTCCGCCTTGCGGTAGGCGAGGAAAACCGAATCCGTGATGATGTTCAGCGCCATCAGGATGGCGAAGAGCACGAACGCCGCGCTGTACAACGGCGACTGGCGCACGAACGTCAGGCTCGGCGAAATCAGGTGTACGAGCGCGATGAAACCGGACGCCAGCAGGAGGGCAGTGACGCTCACCACCAAAAAGCCGGTATTGAGCTTCTGGTTGCGAGTTTCGGACGTCGGAAGGAAGCGCACGAAGGCCATGTCGAAACCGGCCAGCGAGAGCGTGGCGATCAGGTTCATGATGGCGATCAGCGTTGTCGCCACGCCGATGTCCGCCGCGCCGTACAGGCGGGCATTGATGAGCCAGAAGAAGAAACCGAAACCGGCCATCACGGCAGTCGCAAGCATGAGGCAGAGCGAATTCCGAAACAGCACGTCAGCGGAGAGCCTTTCGAGCAAGGACGGGACGATCCGGCGCAGCCCGCCCTTTCGCCGCACGCCCGTGGCCTCAATGCAGACGGCCTCGAGTTTTTTGGTAGCGGCAAGCCAGCTGCAGCTGCGTTCGACGTGACGCCGGGCGCGCTCCCCCATCTCCTTGCGCAGGGCGGAGTCAGCAAGAAGCGGAGCGATCGCCGCGGCCAGCGCCTCTGGAGACTCCGGCTGCGCGTAAGTGACGTTGTCGCCGAACTCCTCCCGCATTCCGCCGATGTCGGCAATGACGACTGCCTTTCCGCAAGCCAAATACTCGTAGACCTTGAAGGGAGATGTCGCCCCGGCGCGTATCCCGATCGGATAACAGATGCAGATGTCCGAGCTGCCGATGATTGCCGGCACTTCGGCATGAGCGACCGGCGGATGCAGCCCGATGCGGTCGGCGAACGGCGAAGCGGCTACGAGCGATGCGATGCGCGGGCCCTCCGGGCCTTTGCCGGTGATGGAAAATCGGACGTCCGCGCGGCCGGCGCAGACGATTTCTGCGGCTTTCACGATATGCTCCACGCCTTGCCACGAAGCAAAGCTGCCGACATAGCCTACGACGATTTCTCCGTGGGTCGGTTTTGGCATCGGCTTGAAGACGTCAGTGTCGACGCCGCTCGAAACGAAGGTCACGCGATCGGCGGGAATGCCGTAGGTTGAGATGACGTGATCGCGAATGCCGGCGGTCACGCCGATCATTCTCTGGGAGTTTCTGAAATTGAAGAGTTCAAGCGCATGAAAGACGCGCAGAGCGGACAGCAACCGGTTGACCGCGCCTTTGTTGAAGCGGGCGTCATCGCCATACCTGCTGTTCACCTCCTGAACGATAGGCACGCCGAACGCCCTGGCCACGAGGGTCGGGACGAAAAGAAGGTGGCTGTGCCGAGAATAGATGAAATCTGGACGGCGAAGAACGATTTCGACGCCGAGCCTGACGAGCAATGACAGCTGATAAAACACCGCGAGCATCGCCCGTGGCGTACGAATGAGCACCGTGTCGATCGGTGCCAGGTACGGGCGCGTACCCGTCTTCGGCGCGAACAGGACCACTCGATGGCCGAGCAGCCTGAAATTACGGCACACCTCCAGCACGTGCACGGCCGGAGCGAAGTCGTCATTGAAGTCGAAATCGGTGGTGTAGACGATGTTCATGCGACTCATCGGTAAACGCGGGAATCGCCGTTGTCGTAGAGACGGTCCTTTTGCTCGTCCAGGAAGTCGACCGGATAGCTGTAGAAAAAGGAGGAGTCGTTGTAGTCCGTGGCGCTGACGCGCTTGTGGATGTTGGCGTAGCCGAGGAAGACGTAGGCGTACTTGCGCACGAGGCCCGGATAAATGTCGAAGAGCACGTTCGTGCCAGCGATGCTGCTCACCTTGCTGGAAAGAAAGCGGTCGGATTGCACGCTCGCCTGGTACTCGAAGTGCGGGTCATTCGACTTTATTTCGGAAAGCCATTCCACGCCGAGCACTTCCCCGCGATGAAGGTAATACTCATCGTAGTAGTCTCCGGAATTGTTCAGGTGCAGCTGCGGTCCGTAGGCTCCCAACGCCTGGGTAAACACGCCGGTCGACGAGTACAGGAAGACGACCGCCATGACGGCGCCGATGCCGATCCTGACGCGATCGCTTGCGCCCAACGGCCACGCCAGGCTGCCGAGCACGATGAAGATGCCCATGAAAACCAGGGACTGTTCGAAGGCCCGCATGATGCCGTATTCGACGGAAAGCACGGGGAGAAGCACCAAGGCCAAAATGAACAGCAGGCTGGCGATCGCCATGAGACCGTATTCGAGGTCGAGCTTGCGCCGCAGGAACCGCCGACCCAGCAGGCAGGCGCCCATGCCGACGAAAATGAGGATTTGCAGCAGCTTGGCGGTGCCCTGCCTGAAATCGTAGTTGAACGCGGCCACATCGACCCCCAGCGACTGCAACCATCGTCCGACGGGCGTCAGCTCGAGGACGACCGGCTTGGAGGCGGTCACTTCGTCCTTACGGTATTCGGCCGGCGCGAAAAACGTTCCCGGCAATTCCCTGCCGCGCGCCTTCTCGACCACCTTGTTCTGATATTCGGCGAGCAGCTCGGCCGGCGTTTGGCTCTTGTGCCACGAGAAGAGGCTGTAAAGCACCGTCCCCGATTGCGCGTCCTCACGGACATTGCTGCGCATGACGGCGACGGTCTTTACGACGACGCGGTACAGGCTGTTCGAAGACGTGTCGGTCAGCACGCTGCTCCAAAGAAAGCTGGCACCGCCCAAAATGATGACGACCGGAACCGTAATCACGTAACCCCTCGGAACCGGCCCTGACGGCGTGAGGGCGACGCCCGCCCGCTTGAACCATCCCCACTTCGCCAAAAGACGGACGATGGGCCGGGTGAAAAGCAGGATGAGCATCAGCAAGATGACCGTGTACGTGGTTGAATAGTGCGACAGCACCAAACCAAATCCCAGCGACACGAACAGCCGTCTGCGCAGCTTGAGCGAAATGTCGGTGGCGAAGGCCAAGTACGTCATTATCGCCACGAACATGAAGGCGATCTCCTGGCGGTCCAGCATGGGCATGTCCCCGAAGAAGGTCGGAAACGCCATGAAATAGATCGCGTTCATGACCGCCAGCGTCGAAGACACGAATCGGCGCGTGGTAAGGTACAGGACGCTCGGAACGGTCGCGAAGAGGATTTGAAAGAAGACCTTGTACGCGTACGGGTCGGAAAACTTGAGCGTGCGCGCAAACATCACCGGCAGAATCGTGATGCTGATGCAGGCGTTGTAGGCGTCGTGAAAGTTCGCGATGGACCAGTAGCCGTTATGTTTCGTCAGCTGGAATACGCGGAATTCGCGCTGCACGTCGTGGCCGGTCGTAAACCAGCCGCGAAGCGAGGTCATGAAGAGCAGGGAGAGCCCCATGAAGAACAGGGCCGTCGCGACGGCGTCGGGATGAATGCGCTTTGCGCGCCACATCAGAAGGCCCGCGTACGCCCCGATGCCCACGAGCATCGCGTAGGTCAGCCACGAGCTGCCGCCGTTGTTGAGCAGGATGGCCCCGAAGGCGCTCATCGCCACGAATACCGACGGGAAAAACGCCAAAACGACATCACCGGTTTTTCCCAGGAACGAGAAATCGAATGGCACGTATTCGACCTTCGCGCGCAGGATGCAGACGATGGCCAGGGCATAGACCAGCAACGTGGTCTCAATCAATATGTACGGTCCGTACAGCGGTTGCGCGATGCCCAGCAACGGAAAGACGGTGTTGCCCAAAAGGCCCGCCAGCATGAGCTCAAGAACGCCGAAACCGATGACCAGGCTCAAGCTGCCCCACAACGGCATGCTCTTGAGGCGGATGGCCAAGACCGTCAAATAGCCCGGCACCAGAACCAGCGAAAGGAACCCGACGATGTTCAGCATCTGATAACTGTTGAACTGCAAAGCCGACAGCACCGTAAAAGCCGACCAGGCCAGCATGGCCGCGGCCAGGCCGCCGAATGCAGGAGCGCGGTCGAGGACGGCGGGACGCGCCTTGGCGGCAACGCCGTCATACGCTGCTTGAATCCGCCCGACGAAAACGTCGACGGTATGGAGTCTCGCCTTTGCCGCGCTGGCGCGCGACAAATCCGAAAGCAGGCGCTTCTTCTCCCAAAGCATCTCGATGACCTGGACGAACTGCTCGACATACGGCTCGTTGACCAGGATGCCCGTGTCGCCCAACAGGCCCGCAATGCCGCTGACGTTGGTGCCTACGACCGGCAACCCTCCGGCCATCGCCTCCAAGACGACCAGAGGCGTACCGCCTTCGCGATCGGAAGAAATCAGCAGCATGTCGTTCGATGCGTGATAGGCCTTCATCTCGGCGTCATTCTTGCTGCCGACGAACGTCACGTTGTGACGAGAGTGCTCGGCCACCAGCTTTTCGAGCGCCCGCCGCTCTTCACCGTCGCCCACGACCGTCAGATGCGCCGGTACTTTCAGTTGCGCAACGGCCTCGATCAGGCGTTCGACGCGTTTCTGGCGCGCCAGACGCCCGACGTACAAAAGGCGGAAGACGTCCTCGTGCGGCACGTAATCGCGCCGTACGAAAAAGTCCGCTTTGACGGCGTTAGGGATGATCGAGATGCGATCGGACCGCACGCCGTATTTTTTTTGCAGGACGGACGCCTGATCCTCTGCGCAGACGATGATCCGGCTGGCACCGCGGAACAGCGGCACCCACGCAAGTCGCTTGTAGAGGAGAAACAGCGTGCCGAACGGGCCAGAGGGACCGACATCGAGATGAAAGTGAACCACGTACCGGAGATTCCTCACCCGAGCGGCAAGCATGACCAGCTCCGGCCAATAGGCCTGCGAAAGATGCAGATGCAAAATGCTGTCCTTCGGGAGCTTCATGAGCTCCCAAAAAAGTCCCGGAGCAAAAGGCGTGTGCGCGAATTCGAAGCTTGCCAGCCGCTTGACGGTCAGGTTCCCGACGGTATTGCTGCCGCGCCGATCGCCTTGCGAGGACGCCAAAACGAGGACGCGATGGCCCGCCGCGGCCATGGCCTCCGCGATCGTGCGCGCCACGCGCTCCAAGCCGCCGACGTACGGCGGATAGTGCGGGCTAAGATGTACCAAAAGCGGCTGCTTGCTCATATTCACGAAAGGCAATCGGAAATGAGCGCTCGGTACTGCGCCACCTGCGCGGCCATGCCGTACTTGGTGCGGGCCTTGCGGACGCCGTTGGCGGCGAGATGCCGGGCAAAGGGCTCGTCGCTCAACACGCGGCGAATGGCGGCGGCAAGCGCGGACTCGTCGCCGGGAGTCACCAGCAGGCCGTCTTCGCCGTCGGCGATGACCTGCGGGATGCCGCCGACGTTCGAACCGATGACCGGGCGGCCGCTGGCCATGGCCTCGATGAGAACGATGCCGAACGCTTCGGCGCCCGTGAGCGACGGCAGCGTCAACGCGCTGCTGCGGCGGTACGCCCGCACCAGTTCGTCGCCGAGCATCGGACCGGAAAAGATGACGTTCCGCTCGATGCCGAGATCCTTGGCCATGGCACGATAGCGCGGCACGGCGTCTCCGCCGCCGACCAATTCCAATTTGGCGTCGGGAATCGACCGCGCGACGAGCTTCATGGCGCGAAGCAGCGCCGCAATCCCCTTCCAGGAAGAGGTCTCCTCGATGCGGCCCACGAACAGCACCGTCTTGCTGCCGGACGGCAGCGGGGTAGCGGCGAAACGTTCATCATCCACGGAGGGAGGGATGTCGTGCACCTTGGCGCGGAACTCCGGAAAGGCGCTCTCGAAATATTTGGTCGAAATGGCGACGATCGCCCGCGCCTTCTTGAACAGCAGGCGCAGCACGTACTGTTCGTACGCCCAAATCACGGCATCGATCGGGTAGCGGCCCTTGCGCATGCTGCCGGCGTGATACGTCACCAAGACGGGCGTCTGGCCTGCGGCCATGGCAGCCACGTCGGCGATGAAGGGCACCGGGGAGTGCGCGTGAACGAGTTGCGGCTTGGCGAATCGGAAGAGCTTGCGCAGCCAGAAGTACCACATCGGATTGACCGGCGTGTTCGACACGCGGAAGGCCGTCGGCAGACGGTGCACGGTCATGCCGTCGATGACGTCCTGGCGGTAACCGGCGCCGTCGTGATTGCTGGTAATCACGCTGACGTCGCAGTCGCCGGATCGCTGCAGCCGGCGGGAAAGCTCGTAGGAGTAATTCTCGAGGCCTCCGATCTTCGGGTAGAAGTACGGAACGACCACGGCAATGCGCGTTTTGCCCGGAACCCCTTCCGGAAGGGCGCCGCGCAAAAACGCCTCGTACGCCGCGGCGCGCGATTCCCACATGTAGGCGGCGCCGATCTTGGCGCGTCCGGCGGCTCCCATCGCGGCGGCCAGGGCGTCGTCCTTGAGCAACCGCGTTATCCGTGCGGCAAAGGCGGGCGCGTCTCCCGGAGCGCAGGTGAAACCGTTTACGCCGTCCTCCACCAGACCGCTGCCGATTTTGCCGCAGACCACGGGCAGCCCGCAGCTCATTGCCTCGAGCACCACCATCGAGAAGCTGTCGTTGTGCGTCGGCAGGCAGAACACGCGTGACTCCTGATATGCGCGCACCAATGCGGCCCCTTCGGCCTTGCCGTAAAAACGCACGGCCCCCGCAAGACCGAGCAGGCGTATTCGCTCCTCATGTTCCGAACGCATGTCGCCGTCTCCGACCACCAGCAGGCGTGCCGCAGGAATCTCGGCGGCCACCGGCACGAAGGCGTCGATCAGCGTTTGCAGGCCCTTGTGCTGTTCCGAACGTCCCAAGCCGCCCACGAACAGCACCGTCGGTTCGGGTTTCCGGCTGCCGGCCGCAGGAACGAAAACGGAACCGTCGACGGCGGGCGTGACGGTCGTGCTCTTGTACCTGTAGGCGCGCAAAAAGTCGTTGCGCACGGCATCCGACGAGCAGATAATGCGGTCGGCGCGGCGCAGCAGCAGGGGCAGGAGCACTTTTTCGTATGCCCAAATGACCGGATCGACCCAGCGGTTGCCCTTGCGCATGCTCAAGCCGTGATAGGTCACGACGACCGGCGTCTTGCCGGCGACGAGCGAGGCGATGTCACCGATGCCGGGGACGGGCATGTGCACGTTGATGACGGCAGGGCGAAGTTCCCGGATGATGCGCCTGATCTTGAACGGCCACAGGAACGCAAAAGGCATGTTCGACCATTTACAGGCGTAGGCCAGCTTATGCACGGTGATGCCGTCGACCGCGGCGATCTCGTCCTTGCCGAAACGGGCGCCGGATGTGACAAAGGTGACCTTCCAACCATGCGTTGCCCGCAGCCGCTTGGCCATTGCCAGGGCATAACGCTCCAACCCTCCGCCGTTCGGCGGAAAGTAAGGCGTGACGAACAGGATGTTCGTTTGTTCCTGGCGCATATCGTGAATGATTACGGCAGCTCCGCGTTAATGACGCAGCGCACGTCCGAGGCGGCGGCAATGTGCGCGAAGACGCGTTCCAGCCTTCGCCAATCGCCGTTCTTTTCGATTTCCCAAGAATGGCCCCAGAGGTGGAACGCGGAACCTTCGGCACAGGCTTTGTCGAAAAGCGCATTGGCCAGTTTGTCCCAGTTGAGATAGCAGCGCAGGAACTTGCCGGGGCCGACGGCACGCAGGATGGCGAGAGCGTCGGACCAATGTCGGTAGGCGTGAACGGTCGTGGTCAGCGCGAAGCGGTTGGCATCGGCCGCAGGACCGAAGCGGCGCACGGTGCGTGCCAGGGTGAACCCCGCCTCTGCCGCCATGGCTTCGTGCCGAGCTGAAAAATCCCCGCAGGGATAGCAGAACGAGGTGACCGGCCTGCCGGTGACGCGTTCGAGGTATTCGCGCGACTCGCGCATTTCCTCCAGTGCCCGATCATCGGGAATACGCGAAATGCGCGGATGGGTCATAGTATGCGCGCCGATCTCGGCCTCCGCGGCCAACGCGCGAATCTGCTGGTCGGTCAGGCGGTCATCCGGAGCCACTTCCCTGCTCCGCGGAGCCACGTAGAACGTCCCCTTAAGGCCGTATTTCCGCAGCAAAGCAAGCACTTTCAGATCGAGCTTGTGCCCGTCATCCCAGCTTGTCGTCACTGCGGTTCGTTTCATAGGTTTCAGCCGAATACGCGCTGCAGGCTGCCGGCGACCTTCTGCCAGTCGTAGCGCTCGATGTCCTGACGGGGGCGCAAGTCGTCGCGCGTGGCGAGCACCTGGAGCATCTTCGAAGCCAGGGCGTCGACGTCGGGAGTCACCAGAAACCCGTTGACCCCTTCGCTGATCAGTTCCTTGGCGGCGTTGTTTTCATGTTCGGTGGTTATGACCGGAATGTCGGCGGCGTTCGCCTCGACCACCACCAGGCCGAAGCCTTCGCGGACGGACGGCAGCACCAGCATCTTCGACGCCTTCATCTTGGCGTAGACGTCCTCTGCGCCTTCGATGGCGCCGTAGAAGGTCACGTTTTCCTCCAGGCCGAGCTCGGCAACCAGCGCCTGCAGCTTCTGCCGCTCCGGACCGACGCCGACGATGGCCGTGCGGAACTGCGGATGAATCATCTTCACCGTCGCGGTGGCGCGAATCAGCAGGTCGACGTTCTTGTGGTCGATCAGTCGGCCGACGTAAATGGCGTCGCTGCCTTCCGCCGCGGGAACGGCGGCAGTGATACTCTCGAGGTCGGCGCCCAGCGGCACCGTCACGATTTCACAGCGCACGTTCTCCAGGCGCAGGCGGCGCGTGGTGTGCTCGGAGTTGGAGATGATGACGTCCGGCAGGCGCATGGAAAGGCTCTCCACGGCGTGACCGAGGAGGCCGGAGACGCCGCCCAGATAGTGCTTCCAATAGGCGCGTCCCCAGACTTCATGCCAGGTGGCGTGCAGCTTTTTGCCGCGCACCCAAGTGGCCAGGCGGGCGCCGAGCAGCGGGAAGAACGGCATGTGGTCGACGTCGATCACGTCAAACTTGGCGAAGGCCAGCTTCAGCGAGGCCAGCCCGAAGCACAGCGCCTGCAAAATGGAGCGGCGGCCGTTCACGTACATCGGACGATGGCCGCAGAGCGCGTGGTAGCGGATGCCGTCCACGACCTTGATCTTCGGGCCTTCCCACCACTGCATGGTGTAGATGCGCACTTCGCAGTCGTCGGAGACCATGCGGCGGGCGATCTCGTACAGGCGCTTCTCCTTGCCGCCCTGATGGAACGGCATGACGGCGTCGGACACGAACGCCAGGGTGCGGACGTCCGGCTTTTCCGGTTCCCAAACGAGCACGCGCAGGAACATCGACATGATGCGCGCGCCGTCGGTGAGCGGGTTCAGGTTGCTTTCGCCGGCGCGGGCGTCGTAGCTGATGGGGACGCAGTAAATCTCCTCGCCCAGCCTGGCCATCTTGGTGACCATCTCCATCTCGATCGAGAAGTCGGTCGACTTGAGGTGCGGGGCGAGACGGAGCAGCGACTCGCGCTTCCAGGCGAAGTAGCCGGTCAGCACGTCGGTCACGTTGGCGCCATAAAAATAGCGGACCAGGTGCGAGAAGATCCAGTTGCCGATGCGGTTGACGGCGCCCATCGAACCTTCGGAAATGCGGCCCGCGAGGCGCGAACCGATGACCACGCTGCAAAAGCCGGAATCGAGCGGTTCAACCAGGCGCAGCACCTCTTCGGGGCGGTAGGTGTCGTCGCCGTCGAGCATCACCACGTAGTCGGCGTCGTTCTGGGCGACGTACTCGAAGCCGTGGCGGATGGCGTTGCCCTTGCCCTTCTTGTCTTCGGACAGCACCGTGGCGCCGTTCTCGCGGGCGATCTCGGCGGTACGGTCCTTGGAGTTGTTGTCGATGACGATGACCTCGAGCTCGTAGCCGAAAGCCGCAAGGCGCTCCTTGGGGAACTTGCGGATGACCGAAGCGATGCCCTGCTCTTCGTTGTAGCAAGGGATCAGGACCGCGATTTTCTTTTTCACGTCCGGTTGATGCATACGTCGTCGCTAGATGGTCCGAGGAAGGGTGAAGTGAATCGATCGTCCGAAGTCCGGCAGATCGACGAAGAACTCGACTTTCGGCGAGGCAGCCGTGAAGAAGTACTTCTGCTCGATCAGCTGCTTCTCCCCGTCCGGAATCGTCACCGTCGTCTCCGTCAGCGTCGTGACCGGCCGGTTGCCGTTCTGCATGGTGACGCGGTAGCGGTAGTCGACCTGCCGACCCTCGAGGTTACGGATGTAAAAGCGGAATGTCAGGAAACTGCCCTCTTGGATGGCCGTCATGGCGGGCAAGTTGTCGTCAAAGTACAGCTCGGTGAGACGTTCCTCTTTCGGCCACAGGTTCAGCTTGGTCAGTTCGTTTTTGAGGTAGCCGGTCTCGACGGCATACGCAAAAGCCGAAAGCATGATCACACCGGCAAAAATGGCGATGATTCGACGCATAACGGCCCGAAAAATAAGGCGAAAGACGACGCCTACACTTACCACGAATTTGTCGCTGTGTCAAGCCAATCCTTGGTCGTGTTGACCCTCCCAAACCCCCGTGCTACCTTGAAAACAGGTACGTTCATATTCAATCCTGCGAGAAATGACCGAAGGGTGGCCGCAAACTGCAGTTCTGGCGTGGCAACCCTGTGACGATATGAGGAATTCGACCAATGGTAATCCTGAATGGGCACACGCGGTAATCGAGACGTTCGTCCCGGGCGCACTTGCCTCGGAAAAGACGGACGGTGAGCGTGACGTAAACAGCCCGGAACAAGCAAAAACAAACGCCTGATACCCTTCAGGCGTGCTTGCCATTGCGACAACCTGCATATCGCGCACGCCTTCCGGCGTCGCTTGCCGTCGCTGACGGCACGGCCGAAACCTCGCAGGAATGTAGAGGTTTTTTATGTCCCCAGTTATCGCCGCAATCGTCGCGCTCGCCGTGGGCGCAGGCATCGGTTACGTCTACCGCAAGTCGGTGGCGCTCCAGCAGACCGATTCCGCAGAGTCCAAAGCTACCAAAATGCTGGCCGAAGCCGAGGCCAAAGCGCTCAAGCTGACCGCCGAAGCCGAAGCCAAAGTCTCCACGGCCTCCAAAGAGGCCGAAGCCAAGAGCCAGCAGATGATCATCGAGGCCCAAGGCAAGGCCATCAAGATGAACGAGGAATCCAAGATCGAGGACGAGAACCGCCGAAAGGAATTGCGCGTCATCCAGGCCAAACTGGCCAAAATCGAGGAGGATCTGGCCGTGAAGATTTCCAACGCCCAGCGCAAGAGCGAGGACCTCGACGGCAAGCTCGCCAAAGCCGCCGAAACGCAGAAGGAAGTCGACGAGCTGAAGGCCCAACAGGTCACCAAGCTCGAACAGGTTGCCTCGCTCTCGCGCGACGAAGCCAAGGAAATCCTGTTCAAGGAAGTCGAAGGCCTGGCTGCCGAGGAGTTCGACAGCCGCATGCGCAAGATCGAGAACACCACGGTCGAAGAGCTCGAAAAGAAGTCTCGCGCCCTGCTCGGCCTGGTCATTCAGCGCCTGGCTTCGTCCCACTCGGTCGACACCACCACCACGGCGGTCCCGCTCCCCAGCGACGACATGAAGGGCCGTATCATCGGCAAGGAAGGCCGCAACATCAAGGCGGTCGAACACATGACCGGCTGCGAAATCATCGTCGACGACACCCCAGGCGCCATCACCATCTCCGGCTTCTCCCCCATCCGCCGCCAAGTCTGCAAGCTGGCCCTGCTCAAGCTGATCGAGGACGGCCGCATCCACCCCGGACGCATCGAAGAAGCCGTCGAGGACGCCAAGAAGGACTTGGCCGTCGACATCAAGAAGGCCGGCGAAGAAGCGCTCATCGAGCTGGGCGTACCGGTCCACTCTCTGGACCCCAAGCTGGTCCAAATCCTCGGCCGCCTCAAGTACCGCACCAGCTACGGCCAGAACGTGCTGCGGCACTCCATGGAAGTGGCGCAGCTGTCCGTGCTGATGGCCCAGGAGCTCCACGCTGACGTGAAGGTCTGCCGGCTGGGTGGCATCCTCCACGACATCGGCAAGGCCGTGGACCACGACGTGCAGGGCGCCCATCCGGAAATCGGCTACAACATCATGAAGAAGTTCGGCCTGCCGGAAGAAATCTGCTACCAGTCGATCGGCCACCACGAGGACAAGCCGAAGACGCTTGAAGCCATGATCGTGAAGGCCGCCGACGCCATCTCCGGCGCGCGCCCCGGCGCCCGCAAGGACACCTACGAGCTGTACGTGCAGCGGCTCGAGGAACTCGAGAGCACCGCTTCCAGCTTCCCCGGCGTCGACAAGGTCTACGCCATCCAGGCCGGCCGCGAAGTGCGCGTCTTCGTCCAACCGAAGATGGTGGACGACTTCGGCGCCTACCGCCTGGCCCGCGACATCGCCAAGAAGATCGAATCCGAACTGAAGTACCCCGGCGAGATTCGCGTGAACGTGATTCGCGAGACTCGCGTGGTGGAGTACGCGAGATAAGCGCGGCAGGAAAAGCGCTCCGTAATGGGGCGTTTTTTCGTACCGCCTTCGGGGCCGATCAGTCTTGACTTCAACGGCAAAACGGAGCATGCTCCATGGTCGCCGTCGCCACTTTGGCACGGCGCGACAAGGAGGCATGCAGTGCCGAAAATCCATGATGTCATCGTGATCGGCGGCGGGCCCGCAGGGCTCGCGGCTACTATCAACGCCTCGTCCGAAGGGCTGGACACCGTGCTGATCGACGCCAACGAGCAGCTCGGCGGCCAAGCCAGCGCCAGCTCGCTGGTCGAGAACTATCCGGGCTTTCCCGAGGGAATCTCGGGCAAGGAACTGACGGAGAAGTTCATTCATCAGGCCACGCGCTTCGGCGCCATGCAGGTGCGGCCGGTAACGGCGACAGGCATCAGCGTCGACAACGGCGTGGTCACGGCGACTACGGACGACGCCGAGCATCGTCGCATCCGCGCTCGCGCGGTCATCCTGGCGCTCGGCCTTTCCTACAATCGGCTGTCGGCGCATCGCGTCGCAGACTTCGTGGGACGCGGCGTCTACTACGGCGGCACGCCCCCGCAGCTCTGGCACGACGCCAAGCACGTCTGCGTAGTCGGCGGGGCCAACTCCTCCGGCCAAGCGGCGGTGCACCTGGCCAGCCGCGGCTGCGAAGTCACGCTCGTTGCCCGCAGCAAGAGCCTGGAAGACGCCGGCATGTCTAACTACCTGGTCGAGCGCATCAAGGCCGCCAAGAACATCAAGGTGCTTACCGGCACGGTGATACACGAGGCCGTCGGCGATCAGGAGCTCGAGTCGGTGGTGGTGAGAAGCATCTTCGAGAACATCACCAACCGAAAAATCGACGTCTGCGCCGTGTGCGTCTTCATCGGCGCCTCGCCAAAAACCTACTGGCTCAACAACGTCGTAGAGCAGGCGGTCGGACGCGGGTACATCCTCACCGGCAACTTGGTGAAGGCCGACCACGGCCGCCCCATCTACCCGTTCGAAACCTCGCTCCCCGGCGTCTTCGCCTGCGGAGACGTCCGCGAGGGCTCGACCAAGCGCATCGCCACCGCCGTCGGCGAAGGGTCCATGGCCGTGCAACAGGTGAAGGACTTCATCAGCAAAAGCAACGAAACACGTTAAGTCGCGAGCCGGTCTGGCATCATGTCGGACCGGTTTTTCATGTGTTGGCGGTTTTTTGTTCCCCAATGGCCCGACCTCCAAGTCACCGTATTTCCACCGTCCGAAAAGGGCGTAATAGTGCTAACTGTTGGCATAAAAACGACCTTGTGTTACACTTTTTCGGCAAGGTGTTCGGAAGGCGGTAGAGAGGACGGCCAGCATCCGACGCACCGTTACTTAATCATTATTCGTCATTAACGACGGTCGGCGCCCACGCGCCGCCAGATGGAATATGAACAAAGCAGAACTCGTCACCAAGCTCGCAGAGAAGGTCGGCATCTCCAAGAAGCAGGCCGAAGACACCATCGAGGCCTTCACCGACACCGTCATGCAGACCCTCAAGGCCGGTGGCGAAGTCACCATCGCCGGTTTCGGCGCTTTCTCGGCCAAGCAGCGCGCCGGCCGCATGGGCGTCAACCCGCAGAATCCTTCCGAAAAGATCCAGATTCCTCCGGTCATCGTCCCCAAGTTCAAGGCCGGCAAGGCACTCAAGGACACGCTCAAGGGGAAGGCCTAGTCCGTCAAAAACGAAAACCCGCCACGTGGCGGGTTTTTGATTGCGCCTGCACCGTTGACTTTTCGGTGAAAATCAGTATACTGCGGGAGGCTTTTGCAAGGAGAAAAACGTGGCGAAAGATGAAGTAACGTTCAGCAGGAACCTGTCGGTCGGATTCAATGACAGGGGCATGGGCAGGGGTGATTTTGCCGTCGTGCAGAAGGTGGGCGACGAGACCCGACTCGTTGCCCGCCTGGTCGACATCGGCATCCAGGAGCCCGGCAAGCGCCCTCTCACGGTCGAGGACATCAACCCTGTACGTGAGAACGCCGCGCTCTTTGCTGCCGCGCCGGAACTCTATGACGCGTGCGTCGACGCGTTGCGTGAAATGCGGGGTTTCCGGGAAGGCGGCAGCCGCGCATTCTCCGAAGAGATCGAGCGGTTGGAAAAGGCGATCGCCAAGGCGACGCCGCGATGACTAAAAACGGGCCGCTTGGCCCGTTTTTCTATTGCCGTCATGCTGCAAGGAAGTGCTGGACTTCGGCGGCCGCGCCGTCAAACGCGACGATGCGCGCTTCGTCCGCAGTGCGAAGCTTCCATTCGACGCCCCCTGCGGCCAAGGTTTTTTCGGAAATCACCAAGCGCACGGGCAGGCCGATGAGGTCGGCGTCGGCGAACTTTTCGCCGGCGCGGGCATCCTCGCGGTCATCGAACAGCGGTTCGCAGCCGACAGCCGTGAGCGCTCGCTCCAGTTCTTCGGCGGCGGCACGGACTCGTTCGGCCACGGCGGGATCCTTGGCACCGATCATCACCAGATGCACCGGGAACGGCGCCACGGACTTTGGCCAGACCATGCCCTTCTCGTCGTGCGAGGCCTCTACGATGGCTCCGACCAAGCGGGTGATGCCGATGCCGTAACAGCCCATGAAAACGTCCTGCTTGGCGCCGTCGG
Organism: uncultured Gammaproteobacteria bacterium; assembly: GCA_964491475.1. Taxonomy (GTDB): domain Bacteria; phylum Patescibacteriota; class Patescibacteriia; order SG8-24; family SG8-24; genus JAHFIW01. Next base: position 38,693 of record CAZBFO010000004.1, read on the forward strand.
CACCCTGCACCTTCAGGTCAAAGGCCTGGGTGAAGCGGTCGCCGAGGTCGAAGATGTTGCCGACCTCGATGCCTTTGCTGGCCTCCAACACTGCGTGGCATTTGGGACAGGCGTCGCCGACCTTGTCGTTGGAAATTTCGGTGTTCTGGCAGTAGTCGCAGTTGCGGCAGATGATCAGGTTGTCTTCGCCGGCAGGCGTTTCGATTTGGAACTCGTGCGAGACCTTCTTGGTGAAGGAGCCGCCGGAGGATTCGGTGACGCGCGCGTGCATGCCGCAGCGGGCGAAGGTACGAAGGTAGCCCTGCTTGCAGCGCTCGTAGAACTGCTCGAAGTCCTCGCGCGAAACGTGGAACGAGTACATGTCCTTCATCAGGAACTCGCGGCCGCGCAGCACGCCGCTCTTAGCACGCAACTCGTCGCGGAACTTGGTCTGAATCTGGTAGACGGCCACAGGCACGTCCTTGTAAGAGCGCAGGAAGCTCTTCATCAGGGGCGTGACCACGTCTTCGGCGGTGGGACCGAGCGCGTATTCCTTGCCGGTCTGGCTGGGAATCCTGAACAGCACGTCCACAGAGTCCCAGCGGCCCGACTGGACCCAGTTGTCCTTAGGCTGGAGCGCGGTCAAATGCAACTCCTGCCCGCCCAAGCCGTTCATTTCTTCGCGCACGATGTTCTCGACCTTGCGCAGCACGCGCAATCCCAGCGGCAGCCAAGCATACGCACCGGCCATGACTTGGTCGACAAAGCCGGCCTGCACCAACAGGCGGGCGTTCACGGAATCCGAATCGGCGGGAATGGTCTTGGTGGTCTTCGTGAAAAGGCGGGAATAGCGCATAACAGTGTCAACGATACCGCCTTGGACACCAACGGTAAAGGGCTTTGGCGCGCGCCGTGCGACGTGCTAGAATCCTGAATGTTCGGCCGTCTGGCCGACCGTTTCCTTCACCCTCGCCCCTTATGTGGCCGTTCAAAAAGACGGACGAACATTCTCTCATCCTGCACAAGCTCCTGCTTGTCCTGTCGGTTCTGACCCTTGCCTCCAGCCTGCTGGTGCTGTTCAAGGTGAAGCTGCTGCTCAAGGAAGAAATGAATATCCGGGACTCGGTCTCCCAGCTCCAAGCGAACATGCAGCAGCTGGGCGGCAAGATCAACGCCGCCGAACGACGCACCATGCAGGACCGCATGATGCAGCCGATGCCCATGAACCAGGCCGGCTTTCCCGAAAGGATCGCGCCGACGCCGGCTCCCGCGCCGGCTCCGGTTCCGTCGGCTAAAAAGTAGGAATCGAAAAACGCCCGGTCGGGCGTTTTTCTTTATCAGCGGACGAAACGCGTCACTCTTCGCATCTGCATGATCTGCCGGTCGGTGGCTACCGCCACGTAGATGGCGACGCCCAACGTGACGACGATGCCCACGACGATGAACGCTTCGATGAACGTGATGCCGCCGCGCAACTCCCCGGCATATGGCGAGTGCGGTGGCGCACGTTTATGCAAGTCTCCGCGACGGATGATGGACATCTGGCATCAGTTCCGGATGACGGGGGCTTCTACGCGCACCTCGGCCGTTCCGGCGGTAATGTCGTAAGCCTGGACGGTATAGATGTAGCTACCGAAGCCGTAATCGGCGGCGTTCAGGGTCGGCGGCAGCGCCTCGGAGAGTGCCTTGTCGAGCAGCGGCGCGAAGCTCTTTTCCGGGACCACCAAGGCACGGAAGCGCAACGAGAGCGTCAGGGCAAAGGTGGCACCGGACGTACCGACCTTGGGCGCGGTCACGGCGAGCTCCTTCGAGGTGATCATGTCGGGGTTGGTCTTTTCGCCGGCAGCGAGCATCGCGGCGAAATTGTCGATTGCCTCTTTGCGCAACTTGTCAGTCAGCGAGGCCTTGGCGGCGTCGATGTCGGATTGCGATACGCCGGGTCCGTTGCCCGCGCCGCCCGTCATGGGCGCGTCGCTCTTGGCGGTAATCTGCTTCTGGAGCGCGGGAGACAGGCCGGGAATTGTGAAGGTCGTCGGACCCAAGTCCCCTTCAGCACCGGGCTGATCCGCATGGACGTTTACCGTCACCGAACCGTTGGCCGGAATCGGAGTAGTCGCGTTCATTCGGAACAGGACGCCTTCCTTGGAAAGCAGGCGCGTGGTGGCGACGAAGGTGTACTCCTTGGCGGTGGTGTTGACGATGGTCGCCTTGCCGGTCGACTTGTCGACCTTGGATGAGGCCGTGCCGGTGGCGGGGAAGGTGCCGCCGGCCTTGCCGTCAGACTCGATCATCCGGGAGGTGATGAACTCCTTGGCGCCGGGCGTGGCGGGCGCAGCCGTTCCCACCAGCGCGGTAACCGACACGGAAGCGGGCGCCTTCGGTCCGGCGGGAACGTGCTTGGCGACTTGGTTCTGCGCGCCGGTCGACGGCCTCTTCAGGAACGAGGCGAACGATGGCAGGCCCGACTTTGCCAGGAACATGTACACGCCACCGGCCGCCGCCACGAACAGGACCAGCACCAGCACGGCCAAGGCGAAGGTCTTCAGGCCCGAGCGCCGCGACTGCCCGTCGTCGCGATCCATATACGACATCTCGTCATCCCCCTCCTCTTCGGCCATCGCCGCGCGCTTCGGCAGGGTGTCGCCGCGCAAGATCGAATCGATCGAAAGGCGCCCGTCGTCGCCGCCGAGAGAGGGCGCGTCGTTGATTTCCCGCGTCGCCATCTTCGATTTGAGATTCTCGTCGGAACGAAGAATTTCGCCAATCCCCAATCCGAAGTCCGGCTCGTCGCCCTGCTCCGAGCGATCCTGGAAGGCCTCAAGACGTTTGGCTGCCGCCGCCTTCTTGGCGGCTTCTTGTGCCGAATCCGTGGCCGCCTTCGCGAAGGCAGTCGGCTCCAATGCCGCGCGCTTCGGCCGCGCTTCTTCTTCGCGGGTCTCGGCAATCGGCTCCGCGTAGGAGGGAATCTCTACCGCCGGCGCCTCGTGCGGCATCTCGGCGGCGGTCATCTCGGCGGCGGGCTCCTCGACGCGAGTCCGTTTCTTTCGCGATGCTGGTTTTTTGGCTTGCGCGACCATAGTGATGAAGAGGTTACGCCGCTTTCGCCTATCGTCATGTGCTCCGTAAATAAGGCGGCAGCAGCTTCACAGCCAATATACCACACTATGGGAGGGGTCTGCCATCAGAACGGAAAAGGGCCTCGCGTGATGACGCGAGACCCCTGTAACGCCATTTGCCCGGCTGCCTACCTCCCCTTTGACATCTGCCCTTTGCCCAGCACCTTGCGAACTTCCTCGATGATGCGGCTGGGGGTCAGGTTCGCCTTCGTAAGAAAACATTCGGCACCGAGCGCGAGTCCGCGCTTTACTTCGTACGGCTGCCCGAGGTTGGAGAGGATGATGACCGGTATGTTCGCCGTGCGCGGATTGGCCTTCAGGTCCTTCAGCACCTCGAAGCCGTCCTTGATGGGCAGCACGACGTCAAGCAGGATCAACGACGGCTGACCCTGGATCGCCTTGTCGAGCCCTTCAATGCCGTCGGCCGCCTGCATCACCTCGAAGCCCTCGATATCCAGCTTGGTGGCGTAGATGTCGCGCAACGACGGTTCATCCTCGATGACCAGGATGGTCTGTTTGTTCTTCATGTCACGGTTTTCCATAGGTCATGCGTTAACGACGGCAATGCCGTTCTCTGGCGATTGATCGTCTTCTGTCGGGAAGCTCACCGCAACTGTCGTGCCCACTCCCTCCCGGGATTCGATGGTGATGCGGCCGCCGTGCAGTTCCACCAGGCGCTTGGCCATGTAGAGACCGAGGCCCGTGCCTTCGACCTCGAAGCCGGTGATGTTCGTCGCCCGGAAGAAGCGCGTGAAGATGCGTTTGGTATCCTCTGCGGGAATGCCGATGCCGCTGTCTTTGACGATCACCTTCACGAAACCGCCCTTCTTGCCGTCGTGCCGGACCGCCATCTCCTGACTCACGCGAATCTCCACGAAGCCCTTGGGAAGCGTGTATTTTACCGCGTTCGTCACCAAGTTCAGCAGCACCTTCTCCACGTAGACCGCATCTGCCGAGACTTTGGGCGCAGGCTCGGCGGGCCGAGCCCATTTCAGCTCGACACCCTTCTTTCGCGCCTCGACCGCCACCTGTCCGGCGACCGCGTCGACGACATCCTCGAGGGCTACGGGAGCCTTGTGCAGCGCCACGCGACCGCGGTCGATGAGCATGACGTCCTGCAGGTCCCTGAACAGGTTGCTCAACCGCTGGCTGGTCTGGTGCAGGCGCTCGATCAGCTCCATCTGCTCCTTGTTGAGCCGGCCCGTGTCGCCGAACCGCATGGCGTCCAGCGTCCAGCGGAAGACGTTCAGCGGGACCCGCAGCTCTCGCGTGGCGTGATCGAGGAAGTCATGCCGTTCCCTTACTGCCGCCCGCAGGGCCTGGGTGCGCTCGCCGATCGCCTCGAGCATGTGGTTAAAGGCGGAGGCGAGCTGCCCGACTTCGTCCGGACTGCCGTACTTGACCCGGTGGTCGTATTCTTCGCGCTCCACCTTGACAGCGGCGGTGCGAAGTTCGCGAATCGGCCGCAACGTGACCGTCATGCTGAACAGCAGCAGCGCCGTTATCAGCATGACCGCGAACAGCGTGAGAAGAGCGACCAGCGAAATGATGCGGAACGCCTCCGCATCGAGCGTCCGGTTGGCGACGACCGTGTAAAAGTAGCCATGCGCCTCACCATCGGAGTCGAAGGTGCGCTCAAGGAAAAAGCTGTTTTCGCCGTCGTCGTAAAAACTGATGCCTCCGGGAAGCACGTGATAACGCAATTGGTCCCGAACCGAGCTGTCGACGGCAGGTCCCGCGGAGAAGACGGCGTCCCCGCTGTCCGAGACATAACCGTAGCCTGACGAGCTGATGGGGGCCACGGACAGGTATTCGTTGAAATTGAAGGCCGAATCGACGTCGGTGACGATGGCCGCGCCGCGGACGGACCCGTCCGAGGACATGATGGGCTCGGCGGCACGAAGCACCCAGAGGCCGAACGCGTCATCCTTTTCGATCGAGGCATGCCCCCTGCCGGACAAGGCACGCGCGATGGCGTGCGAGTCGACGAGAAAGCCTCCGATGGCGGCGTCTGCGCGAGTGGAGAAAAGGATACGACTGTCACGGTCGACGAGATCGAATACCCGCGTACCATGCACGGGACTGGCCAACTCGTTCAGTTCCGCCCGCAAGACGGGCACGTCCTCCTTGACGCCCCCCAGCACCGACACCGTCCTGGACATTTCCGCAAAGCGATTGGCTTCGTCAATTTGAGCGAACTGCCGCAACTTGACCGCTTGGACGAAATACCGCAGGTCGCGCTGCATCGCCACGTGGCGAGCGTTCATGGTGCCCTCCACGAACGACGAGGCGATGACGGCCAGCATGCCGATGGACAGCAGCCAGATGGCGATGACGTTCATCCCAACCGCTTTGAGCATCAGGCTCTTGCGGAACAGGACGTACGGCCGCAGCCGAACCGCCTTTTCGGGGTGATCCTCGGTCAGAGCCGCCATGAAGGTCAGGAAAAGGAACGCCAGGTAAGCCGCCATGGACGGGACCACCAACGACGCGGTCTGCAGCACCACGGCCAAGATCACCATCAGGTTGAAAAGCATGCCGAAGAGCCCCGCGTTCAGCATCATGCGGTCTGCCGGACCCTGACGTTCACCGACGCCCCGCAGGCGCGCAAGCGCCGACGACCTGCGTATGACCATGCCCAGCAAGGCGAAAAAGAGCGGCGAGTAGATGACGCACAGCTGCCAAGCCGTGTAGAAGATGAAGGTCACGCCGTTTGCCTGCGTGGCCATCGGCTTCATGGCCACAAGCATGCAGATGCTGCTCGCGGCAAGGACAGCGGTGCATCCGGTCATCAGCCACCACAGGTCCTTCTTGTATCGGCTGAAGTACGCCGCGGCGAGAAAGACCCCTCCCACCGAAGTGAACGCGGAAGACATGCGCAGAGCATCGATGGCCGTCTGGTCATGCCCGTTTGCCGCCAAGACCTGGCCGCCGAAAGTCGTGGCTGCCGCGAACGCTTGCGTCAAAAAAGCCAAGGAATAAAAAAGGAGCGACCGGGTACGGCGCACCGCATATTCCTTGGCAAGAACGGCAAAAGCGATGACGGAAACGACCGTCAACGTCATCTCAAAAAAAACGGTGCCGATGGTCGAAAACACAGGCATGCGACCGGCTCGAATAGCAAACGATAACTGGCTTCATTTTACCAAATTTTTGGCCTTTTTAAAAGACCCGTTCTTGCCGAAAGGCAGCCACGGCAAACGCCGTCGGCAGCTTGGCATAAAGAAAAAACGCATCCCGTAAGATGCGTGCTTTCTGGTGGATTGGCTGGGGATCGAACCCAGGACCAAACGCTTAAGAGGCGCTTGCTCTACCAGCTGAGCTACCAATCCTCGCTTCCGGTCACTTTTTATTGAGTAGCGGCATCGTAGCAAAAGATATGGGACCTGACAAGTCCCCTGGAGCCGCCTTTCTTTCCCTGCAGGCCGCATTGACCGCCGGTCAGTTTTGTGCTACTTTGGATGGTCGCGAACCGCGATTTCGGCGCGACAACGGGAAGCGGAGGGTTGTAGCAATGCGAACGCGAAATCTGCTCATTTTCTGCGTTTTTACGGCGTTTTTGACTGGATCGTGTACCTGCAAGAAGTACGGCGGCCTCGAGCCTGCCAGCGTCGGAAATGACGGCGTCACGGATGCGGGGGCGCCGATCGGCACGACCGATGCGCGGTCCCTTTCCGATCCCCAACGGACGGAAGTCGCGGCTACGGCCGTGACGGGACGCAAGTACTCCCCCTCCTGTCCGGAGGGAATGAAGGAAGTGTCCGGAGACTACTGCAAAACCGTAGAGCACCGTTGCCTCAAGGGCCGCGACGCGATCTTCGTCCCTGACGAGGACCATCCTGGCGGTCTCTACGTTCAGAAGACCATCCCTTGGTCTTGCAACAAGGCCGAAGGATGTCCCGTCCCCTACTACTGCGACAAGTTCGTGGAAGGGTACGCCATCTGCGGCGGCGACGCCAAATCGCTGCGGTTCTGCATCGACGAGTACGAGTACCCCAACGTCATCGGCCAAAAGCCGGCGGTGATGGTGACCTGGTACGATGCGAAGCAGGCATGTGCCGACGCCGGCAAGCGGCTCTGCGACGACGACGAGTGGGGTCTGGCCTGCGAAGGTCCGGACCACGTTCCCTACGGCTACGGCTGGGAGCGTGACGCCACCGCCTGCAACATCGACAGGCCGCAGAAAGAGGGCGGCGTGAACACCGACGCCCTCGGTTCGTCTGTCGCCGCCGTACGCGAGGCCGAACTCGCCCGGCTCGACCAGCGGGCGCCCATCGGCTCGTTCCCGCGATGCGTGTCGCCGTACGGAGTACACGACATGACGGGAAACGTGGACGAGTGGGCCAACAACGTCACTCGCGGCGGAAAGCCGTACCGGTCCATCTTCGCCGGCGGCCACTGGGTCGGCGGCAAGGACGGCGGGGCGCGCAACCGCTGCCGCCCGCGCACGGACAGCCACAGCGAAGGCTTCCGGTTCTATGCCGAAGGCTTCCGCTGCTGCGCCGACGCCAAGCAGTCCGTGCGCTGAAATCGCGGGACCGGTCCTGAAAGGGCCGGTCTTTTTTTTGATTTTCCAAACCGGTTTACCTGAAATAAAAACGCCCGACGGATGTCGGGCGAAAGGCGTCACTTGGCTTCGGAACAGCAGCGGAAGCCGACCTGGATGCCGGAGTAGGTCTTGTCGTGTTCCGTGGTGGTCGCCTCGGTGCCGCAGCGGTTGCGGAGGTTCCCCCACCAGCCGCCCTTGAGCCAGCTGCCGCCGTTCGCGCTGCCGTCGGACGAGACCCACTCGTCGACGTTGCCGGTCATGTCGTGGACGCCGAAGGCGCTCACGCATCCGGAATACTCGCCCGACGGCTTGGAGAAGTTGACGCACGCCTGCCCCTTGATGGGCGCCGGCGTGCGACCGTATCCCTGCGCGGCGGCGTCGGCCCAGCGCGGCTCTTTGCCGCCCAGGTCGATGCGGCAGGCTTGGCTGTTGCGTTCGGTGCCGTACGGGTACGGCTGCCACTTCGGCCCTTGGCAGGCGAAGGTCCACTCGTCGGCGGCGCACAGCCGCTTGCCCTGATCGTGACAGAGCTTCTGGGCTTCGCCCCAGAGGACCATCACCTTCGGCGCCTCGCCCGGCTTGTTCGGGTACTCGTAGGCGTCGATGCAGTAGTGCTTCTGGACCGTCGCGCCCTTGCAGGTGCTGGCGGAGAAACGCTTGCAGCGGAAGTGGTCGTCAGCGGCCATCCACTCGGCGCAGGTCTCCTTGAGATCGGGACAGTAGGTGCCGCTGATCTCGACCATGTCCGACGGACACTTCCCGGAGACGGGCTGTTGCGCCGCCGGAGCCGGATCGGCGGCGACGGTCGCCGGTTCTGCCGGCCGTTCGTTCGTGACGGGTTCGGGAGAACGCGTCTCGACGGCGGTCTGCGACGCGTCCGCAGGCGGGCTGGTGGGGCTCGAGTGGTTGCAAGCAGCGGCGATGAACAGCGTTGCGGGAATGAGCGGAAGGACCTTTCGCATTCGGACTCCTTTCACGAGTGCCGTTTAACCCTGCGCAAAAAGGACGGTTTTGGCAAGGGTCTGCCCCAGGCCTTCCGAAAAGGACAAAAAACCTCGCAGAAACGCGAGGTTGCGAGGACTACGGTTCGTATATGCGTTGTGCCGGCACTTTCACGACGACTTCGTCGCCGGCATGAATGATGCCGGAGCAGTATACGGAACCCACGACGCCGCGCCTGCCCATGGCCGCCTTCACGAACTTGGGGGCCAACTTTGGGATGCCGGGATTCTTTGCAGCAATGGCTTCTCCTGGAACGACGCAGGGTTTGTTTTCACCCCAGACCACCAGCACTGCTGTCCGCGACTGTTCGTCGTTCTTTCGAAAGAACAACATGGTGCCGATCGGCAGGCTCGTCAGTCGCGGAATGCCGGACAGGATCAGATTTTCTCCGAGACTGCCGTAAGATATCGGCGGCACGTCCATGCCGACCGCAATCTCCTTGAGCTCCTCGACCGACACCGCCGAAAACTCCCGATGATTGGCGATTTCGGTCCCCTTTCCGAAACCGAATGACAGCATCCCCTGTTCGCGAGCATCTACCAAGCGCGGTCCGGCATGTCCGTCTCCGCGCACGCCATGTCCGCGCACGACCTGGATTTTTTCCGCCGATTGCGACACGTGATCGCCGAACGTCGCCGCGACCAGCACCGCCTCGACCTTGCCCCGCAAAATGAACGCTTCTTTTGTCACGGTAACTCCTTTTTGCGTTGGCACACAGTATGTCAAGAAAACCGTTTTGTCAACGTAAAAACGCCAGTGCGCTGGCGTTCTTACTGGTGCGGGCGGAGGGATTCGAACCCCCAAAAGCAGCTTCGAAGGCTGCCGTGATATCCATTTCACCACGCCCGCGGGGCTGGTCCGGACTGCCGCCACGTTAGCAAAAAACCGCGGACCTGAAAAGACCCCGAAGGGTCCTTTACTTGTTCTTGCCATTGGAGCTGGTGGCGCCTTCGTTCAGCACGTAATGCTCGGCCACTTCGGCCTCGACGATGCCGTTCTTCACCAAGTGGTCCAAATCCTGCTCAAAGGTGGTCATGCCCTTGCCGGCAGAAGTCTGCAGCACGTTCACGATCTGGGCCGCCTTGTTTTCGCGGATGAGGTTGGCGACCGCAGAATTGTTGACCAGGATTTCGCGGGCAGCGACGCGACCGCCGCCGATCTTGGGGAGCAGCTGCTGCGAAATGACGCCGCGGAGCGTCAGTGCCAGCTGGGTGCGGATCTGGTTCTGCTGGTGCGACGGGAAGGCGTCGATGAGGCGATTGATGGTCTGCGAGGCGCTGTAGGTGTGCAGCGTGGCGAACACCAAGTGGCCGGTCTCGGCGATGGTCAGGGTGGTGGCGATGGTATCCATGTCGCGCATTTCGCCGACCATGACGACGTCGGGGTCCTGGCGCAGGATGTGCTTCAAGGCGTCCGGGAAGGAGATGAAGTCCTGTCCGAACTGGCGCTGGCGAATGACGGCCTTCTTGGCCTCGAAGATGAACTCGATCGGGTCTTCGAGCGTGATGATGTTGACCGGCTCGCGCATGTTGATGGCGTTGACCATCGAGGCGAGAGCGGTTGACTTGCCGGAACCGGTCGGACCGGTGACCAGCACCAGGCCGTGCGGAAACTCGGTCATCGCCTGGGCGCTCGGAGGCAGGCCCAGCGAGCTCATGCTTGGAATGTCGGACGGGATGGTGCGTGCGGCCATGGCCACGTTGCGCCGCTCCCAGTGCACGTTGATGCGAAAGCGCTTGCCTGTCGGAATCTGATAGGCCACGTCGAGCTCCTTCTGCTCCATGAACACCCGCTTTTCCTGTTCGGTAATGAAGGAGAACACCAGCTCCTCGACGTTCTGGTTGGTGAGCGCCTTGGCGCCCTCGATGGGCACCAAGTCGCCATTAAGGCGGAGCAGCGGCGGGCGGCCGACCACAAGATGAATGTCGGACGCCCCCTTGGCGACCGCAATCTCAAACAAAGTGTTCATCACGTCGAGCGGTGTGCTTGCTGCCATAGTACTCGCACGTTACCACAAAAAAAGACCTCCAGGAAGGTCTTCCTTTTGCACAGGTTCGCGCCCTCGGCGGTTACCAGTTCTTCGCCCGCAAGCCTTTTTCGGCCGCGTCGATCTGGGCCTCCTGCTTCGAGGTTCCCACGCCTTGCGCCACCAGCTCGTCGCCGAGGAATACCCCGACGGTGAACTCCTTGGCATGGTCGGGGCCCTTCTCGCTCATCACGCGGTAGGTAGGCGTGATCCCGGCGGTCTCCTGCGCCCGTTCTTGGAATCGGCTCTTGGGATCCAAATGCAGCTGATGCTCGAGGATGTGCGGAAGCCTCGACAGAATGAAACGGTTCACAAAGGTGCGTACCACTTCGAAACCCTGGTCCAGGTACATGGCGCCTATGACCGCCTCGATGGCGTTGGCCAAAATGTACTGTCGAGCCTTGCTCTGCGCGTCCTTCGACTCGCCGTGCGACAGGAACAGGTTGGCCTCGATGCCGATCTCGGACGAGATTTCGGCCAGCATCTTGGCATTCACCAGCGCGGCGCGCCAGTTTGTCAGCTCCCCTTCAGGATTCGGATAGTTGCGGTACAGGTGCTCCGTCACCACCAGTTCCAATACCGCGTCGCCCAAAAACTCCAGCCGCTCGTTGTGGCCGTGCGTGAACGTCGGATGCTCGTTGATGTACGAGCGGTGAACAAAAGCCTGCGTCAGCAGCCCCTTGTCCGCCCAAACTACTCCGATCCCGTTTTCGAACTTGGAAAAATCCTTCTGCATACTCGAAGCGTGAAGTCGCCGGCCCGCAGGCCGGTCGACGGCACGGCATCGCCAATCGTCCGTCATCTTTCACTCCCCCGTTTCCCGAGCGGAAGAAAGATAAGAGACCATTGATGATCCGTATTTTTAATAAGTAAGTGAACGACGCCTACGCCGGCTCTAAAGAACGGCCCACCCACCCGAATGCACGCTGCGCCCCCGTAGCTTGTACGCGGGGGTGGCAGGGGGTGGGGACCCCGCGAGCGCGCAGTGTCGCCCGCAGGCGACCGAGCACTCGCGGGGTGACCCCCTGACAGGCCCAGCGCACCCCCTAAGAACGTCAGCGCACCCCGGGAACGCGCCTACTCTTCCGACTTCTCCGTAGGCGCCTCCATCGCCTCCGACCCTTCCTTCGCCTCCTTTTTCTTCTTTTCGATCTTGTCGACCTCCTTGATTTCGCCCTTCACGACCATGTCCTTGTAAATCGCGCCGAGCACGCCGTTCACGAAGCGCCCCGAAGACTCGCCGCCGAAGGTCTTGGCGAGCTCGATGGCCTCGTTGATGGCCACCTTGGAAGGTATCGTCTCGCTGAACTTCAGCTCCTGCACGCCGATGCGCAGGATGTTGCGGTCGACGTTGGTGATCTGCTCGATCGGCCAGTCGGGAGCGTACTTGGTGATGATGGTGTCGATCTTCTTGACGTTCTCGATGACGCTCTTCACGAGCTCCTCGACGAAACCCTTATCGTCGAAATCGGGAGCGAACTCCTTGAGGTTCGCCTCGATGACGTCGTCGAGCGACTTGGCCTCTTTGCCGTTGAAGTCCCACTGGTAGAGGGACTGCATGGCGATGGTACGGGCGAGATGGCGGTTAGACATACGAGTGGACGTTAGGAGCGAATGAGCATTGGTGCGTTAAACATAGCATTTTCCGTCCTGGCACGAAAAGACGCGCGGCGTTGCCACACGTCTCCGGCTATCAGTCGTGCTTGTGACCCTTGTGGTCGTCGTGATCGTGCTTGGCGACGGCCTTCTTCTTCGACAAGGGGCTCTTGAGCTCCAGGACCTTGCGTCCGGCATAGGTGCCGCAGGACGGGCAGGTGACATGGGGCAGCATCTGCTCCTTGCACTTGGGGCAGGCGACGAGCACCAGCTTTTTGAGCGCAAAATGCGCGGCGCGGCGGCGCTTGTGCGAGCTAGTTCGGCGATGTCCAGGGAGACCCATAGTGGCTGCGGAATAACCTATAAATCGAAAGTATCGACACTCTACCCAAATGCCCCGGCGCCGTCAAGGGCGAGGGTACGAAAAACCGCCCTTTTAGGGGCGGCAGAGTCATCCGACGACGAATGACAGCGTGGGGCCGGACGTAAGCACGTCACGAGTAGTGGGGGCGTTCATTTCCCCGTCCAAAGTGCAGATGGTCGGTTCCTGGTACTCGATGACCGCGTTCGGCACGGTGGTGTCGAAGGTGCGGGGCAGAGGCATGCCGGCCCAGGCGGCGCCCATGCTGGCCATGTACCCCCAGAACGACATGTTCGACGAACGGAGCATGAAGTGTCCTGGCGCGCTCATGGCGTCGGGAAGCGCCCGGCAGCCGAGACCGACTTCGTCGACTGCACCGCACATGATGGTGGTGTGCGTCATGTACGGTCCGACGGGCGGATCGTGCCCGTCCGGCAGCGTGATCTTGGCGTGCACCGGCTTGGTGAGCAGCTGCTTGGACTTGCGGAAGGTCAGCAGCGACCAGAGCTCGTTGCGGAGCGCCTGCAGGATGACCCGCAACGCCCCGCGCGGTCCGCGCACTTCCTTGTCTTCGTAGTAGCTCTTCAGCAGGTTGACCGGCAGTCCGGAAGCGTACAGGAATCCGAACTCGTCGTTGACGCGAATCGGGTTCAGGTGCGCGACGTTAAGCGGTCGGCCCGACTGAATCTGCGTGCGCATCCGTTGCGCCATCTTCACGGCGGAATAGCGAGTCAGGCCGAGCACGTTGCCGACGACGTTCATGGTCCCCGTGGGGATGATCAGGAACTGCGGCAGCGGCTGGTTCGGACTCGCTTCATGCGCGAGCAGGATGCGCGTGATGGTCTGCTTGACCGTCCCGTCGCCGCCGGCGATGACCACGATGTCCGGCCGGTCGCGATTCAGCTCGATCGCCGCCTCGTCGAGCTCGGCAAGGTCGGCAGTGTTGTAATGGTACGTGGGCGTGGCGAGAATCTTGCCGATGACGAGCCCCAAGCCCGCGCGCGAGGTGTTCTTCCCCGCGTTGGCATTGGAGACCACGGCAACCTTCGTTTTGGCCATTTTTTCCTCTGTGTCGTCCGCCTGGCATGTGTGAACGACTTGGCATATATAGCAGGAAAGGGCCGTCACGACAAGGGTCTGGGCGCCATCTGCCGGATTGACATATCCTGATCCAACGTCTATGGTCAGCGGTCGTCAGAACGTCTGCGGTAACTCGCAGCGCGACGACAGGAGAAAACAATGGACAAGCCCGAGAACCTCGAAAATGCCCCTGGCACCAAACCGGAATACAGGACGGTGCAATTCAAATTGCTGCTCGACACTTACGTAAAGGTCGGAGAGCTCGCGGAGATGCTCAAGTCCGCCAACCGCGCTGACGCCGTCGCCAGGGCCATCGACATCGCCGTGATCGTTGTCAGGTGCATCAAGGCGGGAGGCGACGTCATCCTCGTGCACGACAACGAACGCCGCGACCGGCTGATCGTGGAAGGACTGTAGGAGCCATGTCGAGCAAAAAGGAAAGACGCGCCGCCAAAAAAGTGGCCGAGCGCATCGGATACCGCTGGATGATGCGATGCCTCCGTGCGGCCGAAAAGGCGATGGAGAAAGGCCAGGCCAGCGTCGAGGTCATCGTCCACCGCGTCGGCAAATACCGTTACGGCAAGCGGTACAAGGCCTTTGTGGCAGCCTGCAAGCCGGCCGCAAAGCACGCGATCGCGATGATGCGCAACGGCAGCTTCCGAGCCGGATTCACCTTTCGCAAGGCGGGAACGAAAGGCGACACCAAGCTCGAGCGTGCCTATCCCCTGTCCCACAAAGTAATCATCGTCATGCACCTGTAGCGTGACGCGCGCTTCTGCCGCCCCATCAGGCGGTTTTTCTTTAAGAAGGAAAAACGCGCCTCAAGAAGAGACGCGCGAAGGGCGAAAGAAGATTTTCCAGATGACGAACGCGAGCGCGATGCCCGCGATGACGTCGACCGCGTAGTGCTGGCGGACGAACACCGTCGAGACGGCGACGAGCCCCGCCCAGACAAGCACGGCAGCCCGCATCGGCCTGACGCAATGTCCGACGGCGAGCGCGGTCAGGAACGAAAGCGAAACGTGCAGGCTGGGAAAACAGTTGCCGTTCACGTCGAGTCGGTACTGCAGCGTCAGGAGCCGATCGAGGAGGTCCGTGTCCGACAGCGCCACGCGCGGCGGCGGAAGCGAGACCAGCAGGAACAGAGGTGCGCTCACCAGCACGGCCGCCGTGAACGCGCCGCAGAAACGCAGGAAGGTACGCCGGTCGCAGGGCACGAACAGCAGCCCCGCAGGCAGCAGATAGGCAGACGTATACGGCACCACGAAAGCGCTGACGTACGGCGTCCGCCACACCGGATCCCACGGCAAGGCCGAGGCCGGAGCGTGCGGCAGCATGTTCACGCCAAAGTACACCAGCCCCCAAAGCGCCCAAAGACCGAGAAAAAGGACGAGTCTCTCCGCGAAGGTCGCTTGCGCGGACGGATTGCGCATCGATGCACCTCCGGACCAACGGTATGGCAAGCCGAGTCAAAAGAAAAGACCGCCGCGAAAGCGCCGGTCAGTAGTCGATGACGATATGGCTGCCCTGGTTGCGCAGCCATTTGTGAGGATGCCGCAACGGAGCAAGCAGCGTGCGGAGGCTGCGGCCATGCCCCACGATCATGACCGTCTCGTCGTCATGCTCGATCTTGAGGTCTTCGAGCAGCTCGACCTGGCGGTCGTACACGTCGATGCCGCGCTCGCCGCCGAAGCGCGTGAAGTCCGCCTGCAGCGCGAGCCTGGCCATGGGAAGGTTGCGAAACCCGCACTTCAGCGCGAATTGCGGGAACGATAACCCGTCGAGCGTACCGAAACCGCATTCACGCAGGCGACGGTCGACGGTCACCGTCACACCGACGAGCTCGGCGACGATTTCCGCGGTCTGCATGGAGCGAGCCAGGTCGGAACACCAGATGCCGACGAGGCCGTAAGATCGCACGCCTCGCGCGAGTTCCACGGCCTGCTTCCAGCCGGTGTCGTCCAGCGGGATGTCGATGTGACCCTGCATCAGGCCGTGCGCGTTGTATGCCGTCCGACAATGCCGCGCGATGACGGTTTTCATGCGAGGCCTCCGTTGAAAAAAAGAGCCAGCCAAGCATAACAGCGGCCACGCCGTCCGTGAAGCAAAACCGCCCCTCTATTGGGGCGGTTCTTTCGGGGTCTCGTCGTCTTTTTTTTCCGCTTCAGACTCAACGTCCTTTTCTTCCAACGCCTCCGTCTTCTCTTCGTCGGGCAGCCTGGCATCCACTTCCTCGTCGGCAACCATCTCTGGTGCCATCGGCACGTGCTCAATTCCCGAAACGGGCTGGCTCCGCTCGTCGGAGACGATGCTGCCCATGATCAGGAAGTACACGACGGTATAGGCGAACGGGATCGGCAGCGCCATGAAACCGAACAGGATGTTGATCAGAATGGGCAACGTCACCGCATGCAGGCCGCAAGCGAACCAAGAGGCGTAGCGCATGTTCACGCGCCACAGCTTGCCGAACAGCCAGGCGAACAGCGAATAGACGGCCACGGTCAAGACCGTCGAAGCCAGGAACCCGGCCCAGAACAGCGCCCCAAAAAGCAGGGTGGCAAGCACTAAAATCCAGCCGCCGAAATCGGACAGCCATCCCAGAACCATGTATCGGCTCAACGTCAAGTCGGGCAGCGTCCTGAACTCCCGCACTTCCATCGCATCTACCGGATTGCGCACGAACATCGCGTCACGTCCCAGGAGGATGCCGGCGGTCTTCAGCTTTTCGGGAAACGCGGTGCCCTCGTGAGAGGGATCGACGATGACGTGAAAACTGTCATTACCCAGCTCATACGGCACCGAAAGCGTGGTCGACAACTGCCCGTGCGAGACGGTGATTGAAGCGGTCTCCGGTAACGTCTTGTAGAGGTAGTCAGACAGGGCCGCCTTCACCCCCAGCGAAACGGGAACAAAAAGCAGCGTAACGCAGATCGCCAGCGCGAAATGCAGCCGCATCGCATACCACACCGCCTCTTTCACCGGCCGCGTGCGCACTCCGCGGTAAAACTCCATGTCATAACAGCTCTTCCCCGCCACAGCGAAGAAAGCCCCGATTCCATTGAACATTTTGCGTACGGTATTCATGTCGCAAAGTATAGCATAAGCCCCCGCAACGTTCTCGCGGGGGTCCGGCGGGCGCGCGGGGCGCATGTTCAGAAAAACCAAAGCCCCGGGAACGTGCCCCGGGGCTTCTTGCTGTTCAGTTAGACCAGAGTGGCGTTCGCAACTCCGTCCTTGTCCTCCTTGAAGCGCATGATGCGCACGCCCTGCGTGTCGCGCCCGAGCACGGGCACCTGGGCGATCGGCATGCGGATCATCTGGCCCTTCGAGGAGACGGCGAGCAGGTCGCGTTCCTCCTTGGAATTGACCACCATGCCCATGACGATGGTGCCGGTCTTGTCGGTCACGTGGGCAGTCTTGATGCCGGAGCCGCCGCGACCCTGGACCTTGTACTGCTCCAGGCCGGTGCGCTTGCCGAAGCCATTCTCCATGATGATCATCAGCTCGAAGCCGCTCTTCTTTCCGTCGTCCGGTGAAACGACGTCCATGCCCACGACCTTGTCGCGGTTCTTGAGCTTGATGCCGCGCACTCCTGCTGCAGCGCGTCCCATGGGGCGCACGTCCTTCTCGGAGAAGCGGATGGACTGGCCCTCGGCGGTGACCACCGAGACTTCTTCCTTGCCGTTGGTTGGCTTGACCCACTCCAGCAGGTCGTCGCCGTTCAGCTTGATGGCGATCAGGCCGCTGCGGCGCACGTTCTTGAAGTCCTCCAGCGGGGTCTTCTTCACGTTGCCCTTGGTGGTGGCCATCATCAGGAACTTGGAGTCCGGCATCTCGTCCGAAGACAGCACTGCCGAGACCTTCTCGCCCGGGGCGAGCTGCAGGAAGTTCACCATGGCCTGGCCCTTGGAAGTGCGGGAGCCGGCCGGCACGTCGTAGGCCTTCAGCTGGAAGACGCGGCCCTTGGAGGTGAAGAACAGCAGGTCGGCGTGGGTGTTGGTCGAGAACAGGTGCTCCACGGCGTCCTCTTCCTTGGTCTTCACTCCCGCGACGCCCTTGCCGCCGCGCTCCTGCGTGCGGAAGGTGTCCGGCGGCAGGCGCTTGATGTAGCCGTCGGCGGTGATGAGCACGATGGTCGGCTCGTTCGGAATCAAATCCTCCGTGGAGAACTGGCCGACGGCGCCGGCGACGATCTGGGTGCGGCGGTCCTGGCCGTACTTTTCCTTGAGGCCGGTGACTTCGGTCTTCACGATGCCCAGGATCTTCTTGGGCGACTTGAGAATGGCCTCGAGCTCGGCGATCAGCGCCTTCACGGCCTTATACTCGTCCTCGATCTTCTTGCGCTCAAGGTTGGCGAGCTGCTGCAGGCGCATGTCCAAGATGGCCTGGGCCTGGATCTCGGACAGCTTGAACTTCTTGATGAGGTTGAGCTTGGCGTCGTCCTTGTCGGCAGAGGCGCGGATGGTCTTGATGACGGCGTCGAGATTGTCGAGCGCGATCTTCAGGCCTTCCAAGACGTGGGCGCGGGCCTTGGCCTTGGCGAGGTCGAACTCGGTGCGCTTGCGCACGATCACCTGGCGGTGCGAGACGTACTGCTCCAGCGCGCTCTTGAGGTTCAGTACGCGCGGCTGCAAGCCGTCGACCAGCGCCAGCAGGTTCACGTGGTAGGTGTCCTGCAGCTGCGAGTGGTGGAACAGGGCGTTCAGCACCTTCTTGGGATAAGCATCGCGCTTCAGTTCGATGACGATGCGCACGCCTTCCTTGTTGGACTCGTCGCGCAGGTCGCGGATGCCGTCGATCTTCTTGTCGTTGACCAGCTGGGCGATCTTCTCGAGCAGCGCGGCCTTGTTCACCTGGTACGGCACCTCCGTCACCACGATGTTGAACTGGCCGTTCTTGGTCTCGACGATTTCGGTCTTGGCGCGCATGACGATGCCGCCGCGGCCGGTGGCGTACGCCTGGGCGATGGCCCGCTTGTCGTAAATGATGCCTCCGGTCGGGAAGTCCGGACCTTTCACGAACTCGGTGAGGTCGGGAACGGAACAGTCCGGGTTGTCGATGAGGTGGTTGATGGCGTCGACCAGCTCGTTGAGGTTGTGCGGCGGGATCTTGGTGGCCATGCCGACGGCGATGCCGTCGGAGCCGTTCAAAAGCAGGTTCGGCAGGTTGGCCGGCAGGACGCTCGGCTCCTTGTGGGTGCCGTCGTAGTTGGGGATCCAGGGCACCGTCTCCTTCTCGATGTCCGCCATCATGTTCTCCGAAATGGACTCGAGCTTGCACTCGGTGTAACGCATGGCGGCCGCGCTGTCGCCGTCCATCGAACCGAAGTTACCTTGGCCGAGCACCAGCGGGTAGCGCATGTTGAAGTCCTGCGCCATGCGGACCAAGGTGTCGTAAATGGCGGCGTCGCCGTGCGGATGGTACTTGCCCATCACTTCGCCGACGACAGTGGCGGACTTGCGGAACTTGGCGGTGTACTTGAGGCCCGTGTTCCACATCGCGAAAAGCACGCGGCGGTGCACCGGCTTGAGGCCGTCGCGGGCGTCAGGAAGCGCACGCCCGATGATCACGGACATGGCGTAGTCCAAGTATGATTCCTGCACTTCGTCGCTGATGTTTCGCGCTATGACCTTGTTGGCGGGTTCATCGATAGGGAGGAGCGGCTGGTTCTTGCCGCCGGTGCTTTTGCTAGGCATGTCTTTCCGGGTCAGCGGTTAGGGAGTTGCGGGAGCATTCACTTTCGTATCGGGGGAGCCGGTGGACGCGTTGGCATTCAGGCCGCTGTTGATCTTGGCGCGGAGCTCTTCGATGTTGATGGCGTTGCTGGCGTTGGTGTTGCCGGCCTCCAGCTGGTTGCGAGCCACGGCATTAAGCCGTTCGCGCTGTCTCTGCAGCAGCTCGACGAACGACTGCGACGAGTCCTGGCCGTCGGCCTTGCGCTCCGATATCCAACGGGACAGCGAAGCATCGCCGGAAGAATCGGCCTTGAACTTGGCCAGCTGGTGCGGCAGCACGAAGGCCCACAGCGCCACGATGATTGCCGTCGTGCCCCCCACGGAGGCCCACAGTACCAAACGTTTCTTGTGATAGTCGTCGAGCTGCGGCATAGGCGTACTGATTATTGCGGTTCAAGGGTGATGACCTTGGTCTCTTCCTGCGGAAGGTCCTTCTTGGAAATCTTCAGTTTGGGCAGCGCCTCGATCTTTCCCGTACCCATGGCCTTGAGGAAGGCATCGACTGTTTCCAGCTTGCCGCCCGCGCCGCCGACGCCGTAGTGCATCGGAATGATGATGCGAGGTTCGAGCTGGGCCACGACCTCCGCGGCCTGCTTGCCGTTCAGCACGTCGCCGCCGCCCACCGGCACGAACAGGATGTCTACAGAATGGAACTCCTCGAGGTGCTTTTCTTCCAACGCATGCTTCAGGTCGCCCAGGTGCACCACGTGGATGTCGCCGATGGTGACGTAGTACATCGTGTTGGTCCCCTTCTCCTTGCCCTCGACGCTGTCGTGGTAGGTGGAGATGCCCGTGACGAAGGCGTCCTTCACTTCGAATTCGCCGGGACCGCTGATGATGAACGGATTGCCGCCGACCGCCTCGACGTTGTTGTGGCGGTCATGTTCGTGGCTGACAATGACCAGGTCACCCGTCAGGTTCCGCGGGAGCTTGAAGCCGTCCTGATTGGTGAAAGGGTCGATGACCACGGAAACCTCGTGGCCGTTGATCGTCTCGGAGATGCGGAAGCAGGAAAAACCGTGCCAGGTGATAAGCATAAGGTCGAGAAGTTCAGTGCGCGTTTCGCTGCCAGCGTAACACGCGCGGCACCAAAAGTGAAGCCGTGCAGGTACGAAAAACCGCTCGCGTCAAGGGCGGGCGGTCTTCGATTTTCAGGCTTTCAAAAAGGACGCCAGCGTTCCCTTCCAGTACTCCGTTTCCTGCTCCAGATCGTCCAAATCGGTGTCATTGCCCACCACCGACCAGCCCTCTTCTATGGTGCGGATGCGCTCCTTGATTTCGGGCTCCCATTTGGCGCTGACGCCGGCCAACCGGCGCAATTCGTCGATTTGCGCGGCTATCTTCTCCTGCCTGTCGGCATATTGCTTGACCAGCAGCTTGTACTCGTCGCGCTTTTGGGTCGTCACCAGCTGTTCGATCTCCGCGCGGGCGTAGTCACGGGCGATGAACAGCGCCTGCTCTATGGCCGCAATCTCCTTGGGTTCGAAAAAGCGTTCGAACGGCGATTTTTGCCGCTGCTCGTCTTCGGACTTCACCTTGGGAATGTAGCCGATCTTGCCGCCCTCGTGGATGAACCGCTCGTATTTTTGCTTCAGCTCCCCTTCCAGGTTCTCGAGCAAAAACGCCTCTTCGGACGAGTGTCCGTAACGCGCGTACACGTCTTCGTAGGCCTTGCGGTACGCCCAAGAGTCCTTGCCCAAAGAAACGATAGTCTTCTGAATCTCAAGGTACTTGGTACCCGGCTTCTCCAGGAACTGCTGCAGCTTCTTTTCGTAGGCGCGGCGCTTTTCCTTGGAAAAGGTCGGCGGCAAATGCGAGACTGCCAGACGGAGCAGCTCCAGGGTGTAGGTGTAGGGGTGGAGGGTGGGTTTGGGCATAGGCTGACCCCAGTATAACAACAAACGGTCCGGTCCGCACTTGCTCACGAATGCGTATTGATTTTTCCGGCCCCTTCGTGTTTTCATTGTTGTCGGTCCGCAATAACGCTCCTTACATGAAGAAAGAGGAAACGAATGAGCAAATCCGCTGAACATTTGGCGCGAGAGAAGGAGAGGATAAACGCGCTGATGCGCGAAGAACGGGAACGAGGCGAGATGTTTTGGCGGTATCGCCATACGCTGCGCGTCGGCGATCCCGTGCTGGTGCGCGGAGAAGATCCGTGGTCCAGATGCAGTCCAGACCATAAGGCCAAACGGTATCCCGTCGGCAGCCCCGGCGTAATCGTGGGCTTCGCCGTCAGGTCCGTGTGCCGCCTTAATACGTCGGCCAAGACCAAGCCCGGCATCTACGTCGACCAAGAATGGCCGTTCGTCCGTCTGGCCGGCGCGTCCGACATCCGAAGAATCCGCGCGAACCATCTTCAGCTTCTCTCGTACGACGCTGCGACGAGGCTTGAGCTGCAGAGGAAGGAGCACCCGGAACGCGCTCCTTTCCATGGTGATTTCATCTGCGACCTGCCTGACACCGAGGTATGGGAGGGCGACATCGTCCGCCCGAAGCCGTGGTTGACGGACAAGGTCCCGGAAGAAGTGGCACGCGATTCGGTTCCCGGCTTGCCGGGCACCTTCGTCGTCAGTTGGATGAGCTTCGTGGAGCATCCCGGTGACGTTCACGAATCGCTCGGGGCCTCACCGCGATTCACCGTCAGCGACCGGTTCTTCCGAAAGGGGGGCGGCAGCTTTTACGACTTCCAGCTCGAAGTCGTCGAGCGCGGCAACCTCTGGCGGCGCGCCCACGGCCAACGCGAATCGTATCGCGACCTGGAGGAGGAAGCCTTCTTCCTCTATCGCATGGGCGAGCTCGATCCGGCGCCGGAGCACTCCCCCAGCTTCCCCACCAGGGAAGAGGCGGTTGCCGCCGTCCGCATCGGGCCATGGCATGGCATTCGCTACTACGATGAATTCCTCGACTGGGGAAGCAGTACCGGATATACCGTGATCCGTTATCGCGATGACGACACCGGTCGGCGAATCGCCGAAGCGACACTCACGTCCGGCTTCATGATTCCCGGCGATTGCGAACCGCCCGCTTGAAACACGCCTCCTTCGGCCGACGAAGGAGGTTTTTCTTTGCTGAATTTCGTCACAGAGACGCCCCCTTGACCGCAACCGCCATCTCCCCTATACTCCCACAGACTTTAATTCAGTCATTCTCGAGGCCTGTCTGTGGCTTCGGGAGCTCCATGGTCTGCTTATGCGGGCGACGGGGTTAAGCGATTTTTTTCGTATATGAGCACTAAAGAAAAGTTGAGGCTGGCCGATCTTCTTGAAGACAAGGCGTTCCTGATGATTCCCAAGCAGGGCGATGTGGTGAAGGGCAAGGTCATTTCCGTTTCCAAGAACGAGGTCCGCATCGATATCGAGAACTACCGCACCGGCGTGGTCCGCGGCCGCGAAATCGCCGACCCCTCGCGCGTCTTTGCCGACGTACAGGCCGGTGACTCCGTTGAGGCCACCGTCGTCGACCTCGAAAACGAGGCGGGCGAAGTCGAACTGTCCTTCCGCTTTGCGGGTCACCGCAAGGCCTGGGACATGCTCCAGGACCTGTTCCGCTCGGGTGAAACCGTGGCCGTGAAGGTCCTCGAGGCTTCCAAGGGCGGCTTGCTGGTCAAGCTGAACCACATCTCGGGCTTCCTCCCCGTCTCGCAGCTCGCTCCGGACAACTACCCGCGCGTGGCCGGCGGCGACAAGTCCAAGATTCTCGAGAAGCTGAAGACCTTCACCGGAAAGTCGATGGACGTCCGCGTCATCGACGTCAACGAGGGCGAAGAGAAGCTCATCGTTTCCGAGAAGGCCGTCTGGGAAGACAAGCAGAAGAACGTCATTTCCAAGTTCAAGGTCGGTGACACCGTCGAAGGAGAAGTTTCCGCGCTCGCCGACTTCGGCGCGTTCGTGAAGTTCGACATCCTCGAGGGTCTCGTCCACATCTCGGAGATCGCCTGGCAGCGCATCGACCACCCGCGCGACATCCTCAAGGTCGGCGACACGGTCAAGGCCGAAATCATCGGCATCGAGGGCTCCAAGATCTTCCTCTCCATGAAGAAGCTCGTCGAGGACCCCTGGAAGCGCGTCGGCGACAAGTACAAGGTCGGCGAGAAGGTCATGGGCAAGGTCCTCAAGATCAACCCCTTCGGCTTCTTCGTCGAATTGGATCCGGAGATTCACGGCCTGGCCCACATTTCCGAGCTGTCCTCCAAGCCGGTCGCCGACCCGGGCGAAATCGCCAAGGCCGGCGAGACCCGCGAGTTCATGATCGTCTCCATCGAACCCGAACAGCACCGCCTCGGCCTCTCCATCAAGGCGCTCACCGAAAAGCCCGCCAAGAAGGAAGAGAAGAGCGAGGAAGCGGCGGCGTAACAGCCAACACAGTACGAAAGCCCCGTCTGAGGACGGGGCTTTTTACTAACTTGATTACTGAGGAGATTTCCGAGCATCAACTGCGAGTCGAACGTGTTACTGGTTTCGGCAGTATTTGTTATGCTTGCACCGAACTTAATCTTTAACGATAGACGTCACCATCTCCTTATGAGCCAGTTCGATAATCCGCAAAGCCCTGAATACAGGGAAAACATGAAAATGCGGGTAGAGAGCGTCCGCAAGTCGGTTGAAGCGAACGCGGAGCGCGTTGCTTCGGCGGGCGAATGGCCAGCGCACATCAAGCCCGGATCCCTGCTTGAACGTATTCCCAAGGAGGGGGAGAAAAACGCTCCCGGCTTTGATGCGGGCATAGCTGCAGCTCTCGACTTGATCCCAAAGGACAAGCAGGACCTGTCGGCGCATCTTCATGCGAACTACACCAAAGATGCGGTGCTCCGAGTGAGAAAAGAAATTGCGGAACTGGATCCAGATTCCCAGACCGCATGGTGGCTGGCAGCCTGCGCCATTTGCAAAGAGGGTGACGTCGACACTGAACAGTTCTTGCGACAAATCGACGACTTCAAGAAGCTCGCCGCTGATCCCCAGCTCCGGGAGCAGGCGGCTAAAAAAGAATATGAGCACATAACGAGCGCATTCACGATGAAGGATGGCGTTCCTTATGGTGAAAAGGACGGCAGCATACAGGGCGCATATATTGCCGGACATCCCTTCGGCTCGACGTACTCCGAAAAATACGGTCTCTATTTCGTGGGTACGTACGAGGACTCGCTCGGCCTTGAGGACTTCAAATGGTCGGATGAAAAGGACGAGAAGGGCAGGCCAAAAAGTGGACCAGTGTTCGGCAGCAAGCAGTTCGTAAAATGCGCCAGCGAGGAAGAGTGGAAACGCGTCATGGAAGTCGTCAAGGCCAAACTGCCTGACACCGAGGGGGAAGATTCGACCGTTAAATGATTCTGCTATGGGCGAAAGACCAGGGTACGTTCCCGAAGAAGAAATGACGAAAATGCACGAGGATGCCCTTGAGGTGAATAAGGAGCTCGATGACGTTTTGGCCGAAGGAAAGTACGTGGAAGTACAGGAGACGGCCAACAAGATAATCAAAAAGCGCGATCTGGCTTCGTCATTTAGCAAAGAAATGGCGACAGCGCTTACGGGGCTGCCTGAAGGCAAGAAGCCGACGATGGCCCTCAATGAGAAGGGCATCGCCAATATGTACATGGCGGGACATCTTTTCGGCAAGGATTTCACCATGGAGAACATCGCCAAATGCCTTGTCGAAGGCGAAGAGGTCACCGACAAGATGAAGCACGGTGCGGAGGGGTCGCGATATTTCAAAATCGACATCCCACATGGTGCCGGCCTGCCGGGCCGCTTTGTCGTCCCGCAGGAAAGCGGCACGCCCCTTGCGGAACACGTCGCTAACTGGAATCAAAATTGCGAATACAAGTTCAGGCACGGCAACCTTGCTCCCGTAATCAAGAAGAAGGACATTCCAGACTGGCTCATCGATTACGAGTCGACTTTTTACGTGATCGTCGAGAAGAACCAGCTGCCGGATGGCAAGCTGCAGGTTGCCGACGGCCCGACAGAAAACGATCCTGAAGGAAGTTGGCTCATCTCGACGGTCCACTACGGCCAGCCTTCGCGAATCAAACCGCGACCCCCGCGAGAACCGAAGTGGGACGAATTGAAGAAAGATCCGGCAGCCTCGATGGATGCCGTCGTTGCCTACCTGAAGCAGCAAAGCAAGTACCAGCGGGACTATGACAACTGGAACGACGAGCAGAAGAGGGTGGTCTTCGTCGATCTTGAAGCAGAAGGCGTCGGCCAAAGCAGCGTGAAAGATCGACCGAGGGCTGCCGAAAATGCAAGCGACACGACTGCCGTACGCCTCGCCGAGATGGAGGGTGATAACGTTGCGTTGCGCAAAATGCTGATGGAAGCCCTGGGTGAAATCAAGCAGCTACGCGCAGATGTCAAGGGAATGAAGACAAGGCAAAAGTGAGCGGTGTGCTCGACGAAAAGCCCGCCGAGAAGGAAGAGAAGGGCGAGGAAGCCGCGGCGTAAATCCGTAGCAAGCGAAAAGCCGCCCGATGAGGGCGGTTTTTCGTGTCCGCGAGTCTTCGGCCTCAACCCGACACCATTGACGCGTCCGCGTTTTTTGGTTACCGTTCCGGGTGGTCTTTCACTCGAAAGGAATAGGAAACAGTGGAATGGTTTGCAGCGATGCTGCTGACGTTCTGGCATGCCGCTGAGAGGCTTTCCGGACGGCTGCGACGACAAGGGAGACGGATGCTCCCGGCCAAGGAGCCTCGCGTTCGCGTGTACTTGCCGCAAGCCTTCTTTGGCGGCCAACGCACGCGGACCGCTGTGCACGAGGCGGGTCACGCCGTGCTCGCATGGGAAGCGCGCTGCGTAATGGACGTCACGTCGGCGCAGATCGTCGCCGATGACGACGAACGGAGCGCCGGTCTGGTCAAATACCGTTCAAGGCTGCCGGTCATAGCGCGGGACAATTGGGAACAGGTTTCCATTTGCCTCGCGGGGCTCGCCGCAGAAGTGACGATGTACGGCTCTTGCCAGAAGGGCGGAGCCGAAGACGACATTCGAAGCGCCCGAGAACTCGTGGACGAGATTTACCAGGGCGAGCGCGGGTATTTCGGCAGTTCGGCCTGCCCCTGGAACGAGGAGGCGGACAAAGCTCCCTCCATCGCCGGGACGGTGTACGGAGACGACGAAAGGTCGCGCAAGAACGAGATCATCGATTCCTGCTATCGTCACGCGCTCGCCAAGATTCGCGAACATCGGCATCTGTTCGATGCCGTTGCCGCCGCGCTCGATCAAAAAGGGCGTTTGGACCAGGACGAACTTGCCACGCTTCTGGGCGAACGTCAGTGGTACCTCTTCCGCTGACATGACCGGCCTTACGCGGCGCACGGGAATTCCCGTGCGCTTTTCTTTTTGCGGAAAATGCCAGAAACACGGGGCCTGATTTAGTTAGTGTTGACAGTACACTAACTACGGCATACGGTGAGGGCATAAAGTCATTAACCCCCGCACGTATGGCAAAACGCCTCTTCCCGACCGCGCTCGCGTCCGCATCCGTCCTGCTCACCGTCGCCTCCTGGCGGCACTGGGTTTCGCTCGACCTTACCGAAACGCTCGGCTTCGTGACCGGCGCCTGGTGCGTCTGGCTCACCGTCAAGGAAGACGTGCTGAACTGGCCCATCGGGATCGCCAACGCGGCCTTCTACGTCGTCGTGTTCCTGCGCGCCAAGCTGTTCGCCGACATGTCGCTGCAAGTGCTCTATGTCATCCTCGGATTTCTCGGGTGGTACTGGTGGCTGAAGGGCGGCGAGAAAAAGACCGAACTTTTGGTGACCGCGACTCCCCTCGTGGAATGGGCCTGGCTGCTGCCGGTGTCAGCCCTGTGCACCTGGGGCATGACGCTGTACCTCCGAAGCATCGCCGACGCCGCGCCGTTCCTGGATGCGCTGACGACGGTGATGAGCCTGGTGGCGCAATATCTGCTCACCAAGAAGTACATTGAGAACTGGCTCGTCTGGATTTCTGCCGACGTCATTTACATCGGCCTGTACGCCTGGAAGGGGCTGCCGCTCACCAGCGCGCTCTACTTCATCTTCCTGTGCATGTGCGTCGCGGGACTCAAGGAGTGGAAGCGATCGCTCGCCGCGCCGCGGCAGGTAACCGCCGAAACGTATGCCGAAGCGATTTGAGCATGGCGTGGTCATAGGAAAATTCCTGCCGCCGCATCGGGGACACAAGTTCCTGATCGACACGGCCGCGGCGCAGTGCGAAAGCGTCACCGTCATCGTCTGCGACAAGGCCGGACAGCCGATTCCCGGCGAGCGCCGCGCCTCTTGGCTGCGCGAAATCCATCCGGGGACGCGCGTGATCCGCTTCGATGACGTGCTCGCGGACGACGACACGCCTGGCTGGGCCAAGGCTACCGTCGACCTGCTCGGCGGCGCTCCCGACGCCGTGTTTTCTTCCGAAGACTACGGGCCCGGATACGCCGCAGCGATGGGTTGCGCGCACGTGATGGTGGACCGAGCCCGCACCGCCTTCCCCGTTTCGGGCACGTCAATACGACGCGATCCGCTGGCACAGTGGCAATTCCTGGAACCGTGCGTGCGTGCGCATTTCGCCAGGCGCGTCTGCGTGCTCGGCGCCGAATCCACCGGCACCACGACCATGGCCCGTGCGCTTGCCGAAAAATACCGCACCGTCTGGGCCCCGGAATACGGCCGCGTCTTTTCGGAAGGCAAATACGCCGCCGGCGATCCCGCCTGGAGCACTGCGGAGTTCGTGCACATCGCCGAGCAGCAATCGGCGATGGAAGACTGGCTGGCACGCTCGGCCAACAAGCTGGTGGTCTGCGACACCGACCCGTTTGCCACGACCATCTGGCATGAACGCTACATGGGCAGGCCGTCTGCGGCGGTCAAGGCGATTGCCGACGCGCGGCGTTACGACCTCTACCTGCTGACTGCCGACGACATCCCGTTCGTGCAGGACGGCACCAGGGACGGCGAACATCTGCGCAACTGGATGCACGGCCGTTTTGAGGAGGCGCTGGCGGCCAGCGGACGCCCGTATGTGGTCCTGCGCGGAACGCACGCGGAACGGCTGCGGGAAGCATCGGCGCTGATTGACGGGCTGCTGTCTGAGGTTTCTCGTGCCTGTGCTATCCTGTCTCCATGCGCAACCGCCCCCATGCCATTCTGATCGTCTTCGTCTTCAGCTGGATGCTTACGGCCGCTCTTTTGCTCGGCAGCCAGGCGTTCGCCAGAGGCGGGGGCGGAGGTTCCGGCGGCGGTGGCGGGGGCGGAGGCCACGGATACCATTCGTCATATTCCGGCGGCTCCGGCTCGTCAGACACGCCGATGACGCGGGGGCAGTTCGAGTTCATGCTCATCGCCGCGATTCCAACCTCGATTTTCACGCTCATTCTCCTGCAACGCGCGTCCGCCATCAACAAAAAACGTCGCGAGGCCTTTTTCGCTTCCTTGCGAGCCGCGGCGGCAACCGATCCGTCCTGGGATCCAGATGCGATGCTTGCGCGTGCCAGAGACGTCTTCATGCGTTTTCAGCAGGCATGGGGCGCGAACGATACGGCCGCGATGAACGACATCTTGAGCGACTCGTATCGGACGCGGGCGACGCTCGAACTGCAGGTGCTCTCGGCGATGAAGCGCCAAGACGTGATGTCCGAGATCGTCATTAAGGGCGCGTGGATCACCACCGCGTCGGTCGGTGAACCCAACGCCCCAAAGTCTTTCAACGTCACTTTTGTCGCCTCCGCAACCGACAAGCTGATGGAAACGGACAGCGGCAAAACCTTGTTTACCGATACCGATCCGTTCACCGAATATTGGCATTTCGTCTGGGAAAACGGCGCCTGGAAGCTCGACCTCATCAAACAGGAGACGGAATCCGGAGCGTACGCCGAAAAGGCCATCGCGGACTTCTCGCAAAAGAACGGCTTTTTCTATGACGCCGACTTCGGCTGGCTGATGATGCCCGACAAAGGCACGCTCTTTCACGCGGCCAGCTTCGGAATGTCCGACATCAACAACCATGTCATCGGCACGTACCGGAACAAGATCGTCGAGTTCTACACCTATATTCCGGACCGCACCGACATGCCGCCCGCCAACTATCTCGTGGCACAGGCAGTCTTGCCAAAGGAATACCACGACGTGCTCATCACCAAGCGCGGCCTGATTTCCTTTTGCCCCCGCGGATTGAAGGAAATGTCGCTGGAGTTCCCCGATTTCAACAAGAAATTCCAAGTCTGCGTCCACCCCGACGACCAGATCAGCTCCTTGGAACTGCTCACGCCGAACTTCATGGAAAAAATCTTCGACCTCCCCTTCGACCTGCACGTCGAACTGGTCGGCAGGTTCCTGTACCTCTACACCAAAAAGCGCGACGTTTCCTACGACCAGATGTTAGAGGTCCTCTCGTGGGCCTTCGACGAGATGAAAGCGTGAACCGAACCGGAGCCGTTTCATCTTGACCGACAGGCGCATTACTGCTATCCTGCCCCGTTCAGTCGCATCCCGCGCCTGTACGTGAGCAGCCCGAAAAAGGAGAAGGAAGCGAACATGGACCCGAGGAACATTCACCGAGCCCTCATCAAGTCCGCGCAGGTGACGAGCCGCATGCGAGGGGAAATCTCCTTCGTCGCAAACGCCATCGTGAAGACGCTCGGCATTCGCGAATGCACGGAGCAGGCCAAGAACTGGGAGCGGGATTGGCGGGAATTCAAAGCCGCCGCGATGCGATCGCCTTACGGAGGCGTCGTGTGGACAATGCGCCTCCGCGACGACCTCATGGCGATCCTCTGCAAAGACGCGGAGCAGGTCGGCAACGACGAGACGCGCGCCCTTTACCGGGCTTGCATCCATTTCGACGCCAACACGGAGCGCGACGTCGAAATCGTGGCGCCGGTGAACGTGTGGCGCGTGCATCAGCACCTCCCCACGCTCATCGATCTGGCGCGCTGGGAATTTCCCGTTCTGGAAGAACGATGGAAGCCGATGCTGTCTCCCGCGGAAATGTAACTCGAAGAGCCCCTTACGAAGCCGTGCAGGCAAGGAAGCCGTTTGGCACCTTGTCCGCACGGCTCTTGTTTATCTGCCGAAGCGCGAAAAGCGCCGATAAGCATTGCAAGTACGCCAGAAACAAGGTAAGAAACCCCCACATGCGTCGTCCCCAAAAATGCGCTAAGGCAAGGAAAATCCGCGTATTTGCTACGGTCGCGCACTATCCGTTATAGTGCACCTACCCATTACCCTACTTATGAAAAATACGACCAAATCCATTACCAAGAACCTGGTCATCTCCATCGCGCTTTTCCTGGTGCTGGCGGCCGTCTTGAGCCTGTACTCGCTCGGCGGCAGCAGCGTCAAAAAGGTGCAGGTCAGCGAGGTGATCCAGCAGATCAACGACGAGAAGGTGAAGTCCGTCGCGGTGAAGAGCGACACGCTCACCGTCACGCTGAACGACAATACAAAGGAAGTCTCCAACAAGGAGCCGGGAGACACGCTCTCCACGCTGCTCTCCAACTACAAGGTGGATCCGGCGAAGATGGAGAAGGTCCAAGTCGACATCCAGCAGGAGTCGGGCGTGGGCTATTGGGTCAGCAACATGCTGCCGTTCATCCTCCCGTTCGTGCTGGTCGCCCTCTTCATCTTCTTCATGATGCGGCAGGTGCAGGGCGCCAACAACCGCGCCATGACCTTCGGGCAGAGCGGCGCCCGCGAGCAGGCCAAGGACGCCAAGGACCGCGTCATGTTCAAGGACGTGGCCGGCGTGAAGGAAGCCAAGGAGGAACTGCTCGAAGTCGTCGACTTCCTCCGCAATCCCAAGAAGTTCGTCGGCCTTGGCGCCAAGATTCCTAAGGGCGTCTTGCTGATGGGTTCGCCGGGCACCGGCAAGACCTTGCTGGCCCGCGCCGTAGCCGGCGAAGCCAACGTGCCCTTCTACCACATCTCCGGCTCGGAGTTCGTGGAGATGTTCGTGGGCGTGGGCGCCTCGCGCGTGCGCGACCTGTTCAACAAGGCCAAGAAGAACGCCCCTTGCATCATTTTCATCGACGAAATCGACGCGGTCGGCCGCCAGCGCGGCACCGGCATGGGCGGCAGCCACGACGAACGCGAACAGACCCTCAACCAGATCCTGGTCGAAATGGACGGCTTTGATCCCAACGCCGGCGTCATCATCCTCGCCGCCACCAACCGCCCCGACGTGCTCGACCCCGCGCTTCTGCGCCCGGGTCGCTTTGACCGCCGCGTGGTGCTCGACGAGCCGGACATCAACGACCGCGAGGCCATCCTCACGATTCACGCCAAGAACAAGCCGCTGGAGGACGACGTGAACCTGCGCCGCATCGCCCAGCGCACGCCCGGTTTCTCGGGCGCCGACCTGGCCAACATCATCAATGAAGGCGCGATTCTCGCCGCCCGCCGTAACAAGAAGAAGGTCGGCCAGCCGGAGCTGCTGGAGAGTATCGAGAAGGTGCTGCTCGGCCCCGAGCGCAAGAGCCACATCCTCTCCGAGGACGAGCGCCGCGTCACCGCCTACCACGAGGCCGGCCACGCCCTCGTCTCGCACATGCTCCCCGACGCCGATCCGGTCCATAAGGTGTCCATCATCTCCCGTGGCCGCGCCGCCGGCTACACCCTCAAGCTTCCCAACGAGGACAAGCGCATGCACCGCAAGGTGGAGTTCATCGCCGACCTGGCGGTGTCGATGGGCGGCTACGTCGCCGAGACCGAGATCTTCGGCAGGGACAACCTGACCACCGGCCCCAGCGACGACCTCCGCAAAGCCACGCGCATGGCCCGCCGCCTCATCACCGACTTCGCCATGAGCGACAAGCTCGCCCCGCGCACCTTCGGCGAAAAGGAAGAAATGGTCTTCCTCGGCGGCCAAATCAACCATCAGCGCGACTACTCCGAGAAGATCGCCGAGGAGCTCGACCACGAAATCGAGAAGCTGATGAACGACGCCAAGGCCACGGCCCGCAAGATCATCACCGAGAACCGCGACAAGCTCGACAAGATCGTGGCCGCGTTGCTCGAAAAGGAAACCATCGAAAAGGAAGAGTTCGACGAGCTGATGGGCAGCCATCACCCTTCCGAAAGGCCCGCGCCGCCGGGTGGCGACCACAACGGGTCCGCCCCTCGCTTCACCCCGAAGATGGCGTAAAGCGAAAACCGGCCCCCGCCCGATGCGGGGCCGGTTTTTGGTTCGCCCAGCGCGCCGGACTTCAACCCCTCCCCATCCCCGTGCTATAGTATGCGCATCGAGCCGTCGCTTTGCCTCGGCCCATGCTCAACCCTATGGCCAAAAAGTTCGACAACGCACCGTTCTACCGCCGCATTATCGGCGATTCACTCCGCATCGCCTGGATGCACAAGCAGCTTTGGATTTTCGGCTTCTTTGCCACCCTCATCGGTTTCGGTGGC
Organism: uncultured Gammaproteobacteria bacterium; assembly: GCA_964491475.1. Classification (GTDB taxonomy): domain Bacteria; phylum Patescibacteriota; class Patescibacteriia; order SG8-24; family SG8-24; genus JAHFIW01. The sequence continues at coordinate 71,512 of CAZBFO010000004.1, forward strand.
GTATCCGAGGTGTTTTTTACCGCCATCGAGCGCACTTCGCGGACGCTTCCGGTCGCCGCCGCGCAAGGAACCTCGTTCTGGTCCATCATCCCCGGCTATTCCACGATGCGCGCAGTCATCGAGTATTCCACGGTGCCGGCCGTAGCCCTGGTGATTTGCGCCTTCGTGCTGGCCGTCATCGGAGCGGTGTTTGCCTGGATGTCGCTGGTTTCCGTCGGTGCGCTTGTTTCGGGGTCACGCAAGATCTCTCGCGGCGGCGAGCCGACGTTCGGTGACGGCGTGAAGGCCGGCAGCGAAGCCTTTTGGCGCCTGTTCGGCCTGAACGTCCTCACCAAGACGATCATCGCTGGCGCGCTGTTCGTTTCGAGCGCCAACCTCTACGCTCTCATGCGCGACGGTTCGCTGACCAGCAGCCTGTTCTACCTCGGCTCGTTCATGCTCCTCGTTGCGGTCTCATTCATGGCCGCGCTCATCGAAGTGTTCGGTGCCATGTACGTCGCCATAAAGAACGCCAACATACGCATTGCCCTGGCATCCTCCCTGGCGATGATCAGATTGCATTGGCTGATCGCCTTGGAGCTGGCACTGCTGCTGCTCGTCACGACAGTGACGATCGGCGCTGCGGCGGCGCTGGCAGTAATGGTGCTTTCGGTGCCGTTCATATTCCTGATCGCCATCGCCTCCTTTCTGAAAGCCGTCGCCGCAATCTACGCCCTGATCACCCTTTCCGCTGCGCTCATCATCATCTCCGTCATCTGCCTAGGCTCATTCCTCACTGCCGTTCAGGCGACCGCCTGGACGCTCCTGTGGAGCGAGCTTGAGGAACGCCGCGCATCGGGGCTCCTGCACCGTCTGGCGCGCCGCATCGCCTCTCATTTCGACTAACGGCGAAAAAAGGGGCACACTAAGCCACGCCTCCGAGGCGTGGCTTTTCAGTACCGCGCGACGTGCCGGTTTGAGTGGAAAGAAAGCGTAAAAAATGCTATACTGATGAGACTATGAGTGGCTCGATCGAAGACCTGTTGGGAAAGTCGAAAAAGCCGAGCACGCCGGGCCAAGAATCAGCCCAGGAGAAGTTCTCGACCAAGATGGAGGAAATCCGTCTCAAGAACCTCGAAAAGCTGACGATGCAGTCGGCCAAGGCGCTCGGATTCGAGTACATCGACCTCAAGGGCTTCCCGATTTCTCCGGAAGCCTTGCAGCTGATCCCGCGCGAACAGGCCAAGCAGAACAAGGTGGTGTGCTTCCTGTACACCGGCAAGGACGCGCGCATCGGAGCGGTCAACCCCAAAGACCCGATCATGGACGAAATCGTCTATCAGGTGAAGGAGCGTGCCCATCCGGAAACCGTCGGCGTCTACATGATTTCGGAACACAGCTTCGAACAGGCCGAAAAGGTCTACGACGCGCTGCCCGAAGTGAAGGAAATCGTGAAAGGCGTCGAAATCACCGAAGACGACCTCAAGAAGTTCCAAGCGGCGGTGCCCACTCTGGGCGATCTCGACGGTGCCGTCCAAAAAGTCTCCACCTCCGACTTCGTGGCCTTGATCATCGCCATCTCGCTTTCATCCGGCGTGTCCGACATTCACATCGAAGCGCAGGAAAAATCGGTCGACGTGAAGTACCGCATCGACGGCATCCTCAACAAAGTCGCTTCGGTGAAGAAGGAACTGTGGCAGCGCATCGTCAACCGCATCAAGCTGTTTTCGGGCCTCAAGCTGAACATCGTGACCGTGCCGCAGGACGGCCGTTTCACGATTTTCACCACCGAAGGCAAGGTCGACGTGCGTGTTTCCACGCTGCCGACGGCCTACGGCGAATCCATCGTCATGCGTCTGCTCAAGCCCGGTACTATCGCATTGCAATTCGAGCAGCTCGGCATCCGCGGCATCGCCTACGAGCAGCTCAAGTTCCAGGTGGAGCGCCCCAACGGCATGATCATCACCACCGGTCCTACCGGTTCCGGTAAGACGACCTCGCTGTACGCCATCCTCAACAAGCTCAACGACGGCCACACCAAGATCATCACCTTGGAAGACCCTGTCGAATACAAGCTGCAGGGCATTTCGCAGTCGCAGATCGACAAAAGCAAAGACTACACCTTCGCCAAAGGCCTCCACTCCATCCTCCGCCAAGACCCGGACGTGGTGATGGTCGGCGAATTGCGCGAACTCGAAACCGCGGAAGTCGCCATTCAGGCGGCGCTCACCGGTCACTTGGTGCTCTCTACCATTCACACCAACAGCGCTGCCGGTGCCGTCCCCCGTTTCCTCTCGATGGGCGTGCAGCCGTTCCTGCTCGCGCCGGCACTGAACGCCGTCATCGGCCAGCGTCTGGTGCGCCGCATCTGCAAGGACTGCATCATCGAAGACTCGCCCGCGCCGGACCAAATCGAGAAGGCCAAGAAGATCATGTCGGAATTGAGCCCCAAGTCCGGCTACACCGTCGACCTCAACAACCTCAAGTTCTACAAGGGCAAGGGCTGCAAGACCTGCGGCAACCTGGGCTACAAGGGCCGCATGGGTATCTACGAAATCATGTCGATGACCGAGGAAATCGAAAAAATCATCTTGAGCGGCAAGGTCTCGGAGTACGACATGCAGCGCATCGCCATGGAGCAGGGCATGGTCAGCATGGTTCAGGACGGCATCCTCAAGGCTTTGGACAAGATCTCGACGCTCGAAGAGGTGTTCAGCGTCGCGGAATAAGAAAGAAAAAAGCCGGTCCGAGAACGGACCGGCTGTTTATTTTTCCTTGAGCATCTGATCGATGCGCTCGAGGATTTCGTCAGGACTCGGATCGAAATCGACGTCGATTTCGCCGAACACCGTGCTTTCGACCTCTGCGCCCGCCGCCGGTTTTACCGGAGCCGGCTCACCGACCGTCGGTGCAGCCTTGGAAGACGGATCGCCGAAGATGGGGTCGAGCAGAGGCTCTTTGCCGAACGGCCTGGTCGGATCGTCGCCGGCCTTGGTCGCAGCGGCCGCCTGCCGAAGGATTTCCGCGAGCAGGTCCTGTTCGGTAGCCTCGTTGAAGCCGCGCTCGTGGTCGTACTTTCGCGTCATGCAGTGCCGCGACTCGTGCGCCAAGATGATCAGCAGGCTCTGCAACGAAGGCAGTTCCGTCCTCGTCTTGGCCTGGATCCAGATTTCCTTGAAGGCCGTCTCTCCGTACCCTGCGAACCCGAGCATGCGCCGCATGGCCTCGTCGAGGGGATGGAAGAAGTAGATCGGGTACTGCGTCCGCTGCGGGAAGTGCTTGGCGAACAGCTTCCAAGCCGCCGTGAAGCGCTGCCTGCTGGCCTCGTCGAGGCCCTCGAAAGGCACCAGTTCCAGCCGGTCTTCGGGATTCTTCGGGAAGACGTCTTCGGCGTTGGGAACGCCCAAGTCCTTCAGGAAGAGGTGAAAATCATGACTGCCCTGACGCAACAGCGTATAGCCGTAAATCTGCACGGCGTCGCTGTTGGCCACCTCGTTGGCGCTGGCCGGGAGGGCCACCTTCGGCCCAAAGACCTCATGAACCGCGCGCAGCCAGGCCACGCGCGCCTCGGGTGTCAATCTGGGGTTGCGCAGGCAACCCAAGGCGCGTTCCTCGAACTTCGCCTTGCCTTCGGCGATGCCGCGCATCACGGTGATGCAGATGTCCGCGTCGTCGAGCTTGCCGAACATGCCGCCGACGGCCGACTGATACGTCGACGGGCTCTTGAGGATGCGTTCCTCGGAGAGCATCGCCTTGTCGTACAGCGAGTAGTCGAACAGGGACGAACGCGCCGGAGCGCTGTCGCAGTCGGCCAGGACGCCGAGCAGGAACAGCCGGGTGTTCTTCACGTCCGACTTCGGCCAGATTTCGCCGATGCCGTCGACCGTCGCGTAAGCGTGGTGCCGAGACATGAACTTGAAGTACCGTTCCGGCACGTCGAGTATCTTGCCGAATTCCTCGGTGTATTCGAGATACACCGTGGTCTGCCCCTCGCCGGCGTAGCAGCGTTCGTCCGTCAGCGCCCACTCGAAGTCCTTGTCCTCGTCGTAGGCGTTGCAGACGTGCTCGCGCAGCATCTTGAAGGTCTTCTTGTCGTCGGTGCCGATGGGCTTGTCCCAATCGGGAAACGCCTCGACCACCATGTTCGACGGGAACCGCAGACGCTTCGGCTTTTCCGGTTCCCCGCCCTCGTTGAGGTAGTAGTGGTAGTGCACGTGGTGCGAAACCACCCCCTCGACGGTGACCTCGTCGGTATCGAACTCCAGAAAATAGGAACCCTGCGGGTCCCGCGAACTGATGCCGGTCGAGAGGTTGAGACGCAGCGCGGCGACAGCCGCGAGCTTGGTGCCTGAACCCTTGTTGCCGATGGTGCCGTTCTGGCTCATTTTGTCGCGCTTGGTCGACAGGCCGATGAGCTCGAGCAGCTTGCGATTCAACGAACCCTTATTCTTAATGTGCAGGTACTTCACGACGCACCTCCAGTGCCAAAAAGCGACAAAAGACGTGGCCACGAAAGGGCGACTACGTGCGTTTCCTCATGGGAACTGCGCATGGCTGCCTCCTTTTCGAACCTAACAGGAAAAAAGCCGTTTGGCAATAAGAGGACCCTCGGCGCAAGCGCGACGAGAGTCCAAGCGGAGAAGTAGGTTGCACGGTCAGTGCTTGCCGAAGGTGGATTGGAACCCCTGGGCGAGGTCCCTCGTGTGGAGAGTGCCGCGTTGCTGCTGCGGCTGGACGGTCGTGCCCGTGACGAAGGTTCGGTTGGAACCGGTCGGTTTGGGCGTCACCTTGGGGGCGACGGGCTTCTTGGCCGCCGGGGCGGAAGATGCGGTCGCGACCGAAGCGGTTGCCGCAGAAGCGGCGGGCTGGGCGGCGACGTCGGTCACCTGGACAGGGCGCGTCGGTTGACCGAGCGCGACGATCGTCTGGAAGGTCGACGGCCTTTCGCCGTTGGCCGGGACGGGATCGTTCGCCTTGTGCCAAGGCATCAGGATGAAGATGAAAATCAGCTCCAGGATGACGGCACCAGCAAGTCCGATTTTGGTCATTTGTGAATCTCCTTGTATTCGTTGGCTCGTCGCGTTTTGCGACGAAGCGTCAGCGATGAGTTGCCTCATTTACTGACGCCTACACTATAGCACAAAAACAGGCTTTTGTCAAGCCTGTCAGGTCAATATTTAGGCTAAAATAAGCATTTTATTTAAGCTCAATGCTTTTGGACGGTCAGAGAGCGTGCCTCGCCCGATGCGAAGCCGAAAGTCAGCTCGACGTAGGATTTCGAGGAGTGAATCTCCGGCACGCGATCGGCCCACTCCACCAGGGTGACAGTCGAGGCGTCGCCGGAATATTCTTCAAACCCGATGGTCGTCAGTTCTTTCCAGGACTCCAAGCGATACGCGTCGACGTGACAGATGCGCGCAACGCCCCTTTTCTTCGCCTTGGCGCCGGTGGCGAACACCTGCATCAAGATGAACGTCGGGCTCTTCACCGCTTCCTCGACGCCGAGCTGCTTGGCCAGCATCTGCGTGAGCGTGGTCTTTCCGGCACCGAGATCGCCGACCAAGCCGACCACGTCGCCGCCGCGAAGTGACTTCGCAAACTCCCCTGCGAAGGCTTCCAGCTCTTTCAGATTTTTGATGATGACTTTCCGCATACGGTCAGCGGCCCAACTCCCAGGCGGGATCGACTTCCGCCTTCTTGCCATCGTCAAATTTGCGCCGCTGGGCGGCGAAATAGGCGGCCATGGCGATCATGGCGGCGTTGTCGGTGCAGTAGGAGAACGGCGGCTCGACGAAACGGACCAAGGGCAGATGATGCTCCAGGCGAGAACGAAGCGTCGTGCGCAGCTTGGGGTTGGCCGCGACTCCGCCTGCCAAAATCACCGTTTTTACCTTGGATTCGTGCGCCGCGCGGACGGTCTTGGCCATCAGCACGTCGACGATGGCCTGCTCCACTGAAGCGGCCACGTCACGCACGAACTGCGGGTCCGACAACCGTTCCTTTTCTTTCTGCAGGAAGTAACGGACGGCGGTCTTGAAACCGGAGAACGAGAACTCGTGGTGCTTTTCGTTCATGAACGGCCGCGGAAAATCGAAGGCTTGCGGATTACCCTCCTTAGCCAGGCGTGAAATGGCCGGACCGCCCGGATAACCGAGGCCCATCAGCTTGGCAGCCTTGTCGAAAGCCTCGCCGGCGGCGTCGTCACGCGTGGCCCCGAGCAGCTTATAACGGCCGTAGTCTTTCATCAGCAGCAGCTCGGTATGGCCGCCGGAAACGACCAGCACCAGCGCCGGAAAGACGCCGTCGGGGTCCTTGAGCGCCGGCTCCAGCGGAGCGCCGGGCAACCACGCCGAGGCCACGTGCCCGTCGATGTGATTCACGCCGATCAGCTTCTTGTTCCAGGCAGCTGCGAGTGCGCGAGCGGTGTCGAAACCCACTTTGAGCGACGTTACCAATCCCGGCCCGCGGGTAGCGGCAACGACGTCCACCATTTTGCCGAGCGCGCGGCCATCGGCATTGCCGACCAACTTCTGGGCGAGCGCGGCAAGCAGCACCGGCACAGTTGCCGAGTGCTCGCGCGCCGCGACTTCCGGCACCACGCCGCCATACATGGCGTGGATGGCCTGGGTGGCCACCAGCGGCTCGAAACGCAAAATCTTGCCGTCTTTCACTTCGAGAAAGGCGGCTGCTGATTCGTCGCAGGAGGATTCGAGGGCTAGGATGCGCATGCGATTGCGTAAGTGGTAAAGCGTTAGGGAGCGTACGATATTTGCGCCGTTTTATCAACCCTTTTCGGATCTCGCACAACAAAAAACGACCCGCAATTGCGGATCGAAATCAGAGTCATTTCTTCCCGGTAAGGCCCGGGAAGATTTTTTTGATTCTCTCGTACAGCAGGCCGATGTCGTGCAGGGCCGTGGCCGCCTGTTCGCGGCGCAAGTTCTGATGCAACAGGACATTGCCGCTCTTGGCCGCTGCGGCCGCCTTGGTCAGCGCCCGCGTCTTGCGCATGGCCGGCCACTGGATTTGCTCCATCTCCGCCTGCCTCTCGGCATCGATGCCGCGTTTGGCCATCAGCCAGGCGCGGTCGGGGCTGTCGACCACGATGACGTTGTTGTTCGTCCATGAGCCCATCCGCATTTCGGCCGTCTGCGCCCATTCGACCACGACCAGTCCCTTTGCCGAGGCCAATGCCTCGCGGTACTTGCGGGCGACGTGCGGCATGGTGAGCTCGGTCACGAACTGACGATGATGATCGGCGCCGGGCAAGAACAGCGTTTCGGCCAGGCGTTTCCGGTTCACGATCAGGCGATCGTCCGAAAGGATGCCGACGCCGAATCTGCGTGCCAGCTCGTCACGAACGGCCTGCGCTCCCGGCGAATCCTCGTCGTAAACGTCGCGCAGCAGCTGGTCGACGTTGACGTGCTTGGCCTCCAGTTTTTCGAAGCGCGCCAGTCGCGCCAGCTCTGCCGCCACCCAGCTCTTGCCAACCGCGATGCAGCCGGTGACGCCGATGCGGTACTGGCCGAGCAGACGTTCTTCGAGCGACTGCTTCACGAACATCGGCACGAACTTGTCGACGTCCAGACGCTGCAAGACAAACCCTTTGACCATCGACGAGGACACGATGTGCAGCTCGCGAGTGGCATCGAGATATTCGATCTGGACTTGCGGCAGGATGAGCCGGTTCAGCTCCGCCTGCTCGTCCTCGTACTCGAGATCCTTGGCGTTGCGCACGCCGCGGAACAGCCGGTCGCAGCCGTGATACAGGTAGACGTCGACCAGCAGACCGCCGGAGCCGACTACTGTGGCGTGGCGGATGCCCGCCTCGCGCACGGCGCGCTCGGTCATCTGCACGCGCTCGTCGAGCGTGTACAGGTAGGACCCGGCCTTGCGCTCGTTGTTGGCAACGAGCACCACCAGCTCTCGGCACAGCTCCTTGGCGCGGCCGATCAGGTCCAGGTGCCCGTTGGTGACGGGATCTGCAGACAGGGCGACGAGGCCCTTTTTGTACTTGGGCATCGTTGCTTGGCTCATGACGCTTTTCCTTTTGTGAAGGTTGCCGGCACTTGAGCCGACGGCCAACTGTAGCAGCGCCGACGGTCGCTGTCAATCGTAAAAAGCCCGTCAGCATTGACGAAACGGAACCTCGATGACACATTGTGAACGCGTCCTTTAGAGACAGACCAACCCGCAGAGGCGTACGATGTCCGTCAAAAAATACCTGGTGTTCGGAACCGGCAAGATGGGCAAAGCCATCGCCTACGACCTGCTCCACACCGACCCGAACTGTCACGTGACCTTGGCCGATGCGAGCCCCTTGAGCCTGCTCGAGACGCTCTACGCGCTCCCCCAGGAGCGCGTGACCACCATCGTCTTCGACGGCGACAAGGAAGACGTCGCGTCCATCGCCGGCCGCATGCGCGGTCACCACGTGGCCATCGGCGCGGCACGCTACGACTTGCTCCCCAAGCTGACCGAAGCGGCCATCGCCAGCGGCACGCATTTCTGCGACCTCGGCGGTCACGCCGGCATGGTCGAGCAGCAGTTCGCGATGCACGATCGCGCCAAGGCGGCAGGCGTCCGCGTGCTCCCCGACTGCGGCGTCGCGCCCGGCTCGGTGAGCGTGCTGGCCAAGCTGGCCATCGACAGCGTTCCCGACGTGGAGCGCGTGCTCATCCGCGTGGGGGGCCTGCCGCAAAAGCCGACCGGCCCGCTCAAGTACGCGCACGTCTTCTCCATCAACGGCCTCCTGGGCAACTACCTGGAGCAGACCGAGATCCTGCGCGACGGCAGGCGCGAGAAGACCGAGTCGCTGCGCGGCAACGAGTACCAGTTCTTCCCGGAGCTGGGCCAGCTCGAAGCCGCCTACACCGCCGACGGCTCCTCGACCCTCACCAAGACGTACGAAGGCCGAGTGAAAGACCTCGACTACAAGACGCTGCGGTACAAGGGCCACTGGGACGTCATCAGGACGATGCAGGCGCTCGGCATGTTCAGCAGCGACCTCATGCTCAAGGCCGGCGACGCCGAAGCGTCGGCACGCCAGTTCACCGAGCAGCTGCTCCTCGCCACCTTGCCCGTCGGCGTCCCCGACCTCCTGGTCATGCGCGTGGCCGCGCTCAACCGCGAGCGCAAAGGCCTGGTGCTGGACCTCGTCGACAGGATGGATCCCGCCACCGGCCACTCGGCCATGCAGCGCACCACCGGCTACTCCGCCTCGATCTGCGCCCAGATGCTGGCCTCCGGCGAAATCGCCGACACCGGCGTGCTCAAGCACGAAGACGTCGTGCCGCCGACACGGTTCGTGGAAGAGTGGGACAAGCGCGGCATCAAGCTGACGCGGTACGACAAGATTCCGTGAACAATACCCCGCGATTGCGGGGTCTTTTTTATGCCGTTCGAGCATTGACAAAACGCCTGTTTGCTGATATATACCCAGCACGAAAGGACGCAGCACGACCGTGGAAAAACAAGCGCAGGAATGGTCAAAGTGGTCTCGCTATTACGAAAACAGGTCGACGTACAACGGCGACCCCAAAATCGTCATCGGTGACGTTTTTCTGGACGACATCGACGCCAAACACGCATTTTTCGACATCAAGAACGCCAAGGGCGGAATCATCGAGCGCTGCCTCATCTTTAAGACGTACGAGGCCGGAGAATCGGGAGGCGAACCGTCTTATCCGACCACTACGGTTAAGCTCGCGGCCAAAACGCGCGACGGATGGACGATTGCTCTTGATGAAGAAACGCTCCTGCGTCGCTCCGCCGGCTCGATCAAGAAGGAGCAGCAGGCAAAGAAGAAGGAAAAAAAGCGCAAGCTCGAAGACGAGAATCGCGCTCTTGCAGAGCGTCAACGCGAGCTCACGCAAGAGCTCGCTCAGGTCACCGGCAAATTGAAACGCGCGTAAGCACAGGCAAAAGGCCTTCCGTTCGGGAGGCCTTTTTTCACACCAACATTTGTAGTACAGGCTTGCTTTGCATGTCGTGAACCGCTACCATCAGCGAACAGTTTCACCAAGGAGACACCGTGAGCACATTGCAGCAGCAAATCGAGGCGCGAAAGAAAGAAGCGCACGACAAGCAGATCGAGGAGAAGGCCAGGGTCGTGGCCAGGCATCTGGGCACGGATCACCGGCCGTTCGAAGGCGTCTTTTGCAGCTACGAGTCCGACGATCTCTCGATTACGTTCCAAGACAAGCACCTGATCAGCAGCGTGAGCATCGCCGCCAGCGGCACGATCATCACCTACGAAGGCAAGATCGTCTACCAATGCAGCAGCGAGAGGGCACCCGGACCCTCGGGCGCCTGGGAAGAAATAGGCATCACCTGCTTCATCCCCGGCAAATGGGAGAAGCTCCTGGAGGAGTTGTACCAATCGGCACTGCCCAAAGCCGAAGCCGGACGCACCAGCGAATACCGCGAGCGCAAGCGCCGAGACCGCGAAGCCGAGGCAAAAATACGGGCAAAGTGGGGGCTCTGAAGACTGGTGCGATTCCTCGCGCCTTTTTATTTCGGCCCTCCCGACGCCTTGACGGACCGCCCTTTTTGGCCTAGTATTGGCTGTATCGTGAAAAACCAGACCACCGAGGTCCCATCGTCTAACGGCTAGGACGACTCCCTTTCACGGAGTAAATAGGGGTTCGATTCCCCTTGGGACTACCAAAAGCGACTTCTCAAAACGAGGAGTCTCTTTTTGTTTTGTTTGTCACCACCTGACAATGGCAACGTGCTGCGTAAAGGTTTTCGTCGCGCCAAACAAAAAGACCTCGCAAAGAGGCCTCAAAATCGCATTCCGCGCACGCGTTCCCAATGCCCGTCTTCCGGCAGTCGCAGCAACTCGGACACGCGCGGCGCATACCGCACCTCGATGTGATCGCCCTGCCGGACGTCGGCAACACGGATGCCGTCCAAGAATAGCGCTGGCGGATGACGATGCCTTTCCGGAATGCCGAGGTTCGGCTCGATGCCGAGCAGGGCGAAACGTAACGAACGACCCTCGGCCGAGAGCAGCAAGCCTGCCTGCGGCGCGACGGTGTCATGAATGCCTTTCACGTAGAGCGCGCGCACCGACGGGTCCATGCGCGGCGCATGCAGATGCACCGCCATCGGCGAGGTGGAACCGATCGCCGAACAGAGGCAGGCACCGGATCCGCGAATGTCCTTTACGAAGGCCGTTTCCTTGCCGCTGACCGATTCTACGCGCAATCGCAGCCAGGTCATCGTGCACTCGATGGTGATGTCGTTGACCGCGCGATACGCCTGCTCGCCCCCAGAGGAGCGATGGATGACTTGCATTGCGGGAATCGGCATGGGCGACAACCTGCCTTCAATGGCCTTGTCGAGCGTCTCGATGAGACGTTGGCGGTCGCGAACCGTCGTCAGGAAGCCCTCGTGGCCGAGATTGAACGCGAGAAGGTGCTGTCGGCGCTGTCCGTGAGCTCTCACCGCTTCAAGCAGCGTGCCGTCGCCGCCGAGCACCAGCAGCAGGTCGGCATTTTGCGGGTCGCAAACGCGCATATTCGGATGATTTCGGCGCAAATGAGCCGCCAATTTTGCCTGCTCCGCAAGCAGCGCGTCAGTAACGACGCGGGAAAAGAACGCGTAGGTTTCGTAGTGTTTTCGCATGTCTCCATGCTACCTGCCTCCGCGAAAATCGCCGCGTGGAACGCTGTATTTGTACTTTGAAAGTACATTTGAATGTCGACGGCGACCACCGCGGAAAAAGACCTGCTAGCGTGAAGGCACGAGGTACTCACGCCTCGCGCTCGTTCACACTAACGGAGAAACGCCATGCAACACGATTACAACGGGTTCCCCAACCAGCACATCGCGCGGGAAATCGCCACGCGGTTTCCCAACAACGCGCGAGTCATCGTACACAAGGACCGAGACCTGCTGGTACCGGTCTTCGACCAGAAGGACGCGGCCATCCTGACGCCCAATGCCGCAGATGCCGGGATTTCGGTGTCCAATGACGAGCCTGTCGTCCGCGACATCAACTCCACTTGGGACATCGGCAAGCACGCCGAAGCGCGGCGACCGGTGTCGCTCGGCGCAGTCGGTGAGGACATTCGCGAGGCGTTCGTGCGGCCGCTCCCCGTCTGGACGCAGCACGTGCTCGACATGCCCATCAAGTTCCCAGGCACCGACGTGCGCGTGCCGGGCGTGCTGGCCAGCGTCGTGCCGGCCATCCAGCGCGTGCTCGACGTCGAGAAGGCCTTGAACCCGCGCTATGACGAATACTACGCCTACCTTTCGGTCCATCAGGCGACCTTGGTGCGCGGCGAACGCATGCGTGAAAATCCGTATCACGTCGACGGATTCCAAGGTCCGCGATGGGAGACCAAGCATCCGGTCAACCACAGCTACCTGCTGTCCGACGCCCTGCCGACGGTGTTCTACCCCATCGGCTTCCCCCTCGACCACATCGATCCCTGTTTCGACGACGTCTACGCGGAGTTCGCGCAGCGCATCGAGCGCGGACCGGGCGCGCCGACCTGGCGCGCGGAGGACTTCGAGCTGGTACTCATGGACGCCTACTGCGTGCATCGCGGCGACCTGGCCGACCGGCCGATGACCCGCACCTGGCTCCGCATCTCCTGGGAGACGCGCGTCTTCGACCGGCTCGGAAACACCCACAATCCCCTGTTTGCCTACGACTGGGAGATGGTCGCGCGAGACACCGATCCGCGAGTCCGTCCCCGACTTGCTGCCGCCGTGGCCGCGTGAACTGCAGCCGCCCACGACTTGGGCGGCTTTTTCTGTGCCGCGCCTGTCCGGGAGCCGGAAAGTGTGGGATACTTGGAGTGATATCCTATGTGTTTTTCCGCTACGGCCAGCTTCGTTGCCGGCGGCACGTTGAGCGCGGCCGGCATCGCGGTGTTGCGGCGCGCCCGCACTCGCGAACGCATTCCGATCGCCTCGATTCCCCTGCTCTTCGGCGTCCAACAGCTGGTGGAAGGTGTCGTTTGGCTGACATTCTCGAGCCATCCGACGATTCATGCCGCAGCCACAGTGCTCTTTGCGCTGTTCTCGCACGTCCTGTGGCCGTTCTACATACCGCTCGCGGTCATGCTCAACGAGACGGGCCCGAGGAGGAGGAAGGCCCTCAAATGGATGCTCGTCTTCGGCGTGTCGGTCAGCATCTACATGCTGTATTACGTCCTCACGGGACCGGTCTACTCGGAGATCGTTCAGAACTGCATTTACTACTATCTTCCCTATTCGGAATCGTACCTGCTGCTTGCCGCTTACGTCGTCGCCACCTGCGTCTGCTGCTTCATTTCGAGCCACAAGTTCATCCGCACCTTCGGCCTGGCGGTCTTCGGCGGCTTGATCATCTCGCTGTGGTACTACCTGTACGCCTTCTATTCAGTGTGGTGCTACTTCGCGGCCATCTTGAGCCTGATCATCTACGTGCACTTGGGCCCGCGAAAGAAGTTGCAGGAAGTGGTGCAGAGGGTGAGAACCGAACTGCCGAAGCATCTCCCCAAACTCCCGCCGATTGACCGCAAGCCCCGATGAACGTAGGGTGGAGCCACTATGGACTCCCTCTCGGTCACGGCAGCCAAGAACGTCGGCGACATCATCCGCATGGCGCTCAAACATGAGGATTCGCGCAAGGCGCTGGTGGTCTACGACCTCCGCACGCCGCTTTCGCGTCTCATCACCGAAGCGTACGCGTCGGCGCTGCCGAACGCCGTCCGCATGGACTTTGACGCGACCGCGCAAGCCGACGTCCTCGCCGCGATTCAGACGCTTTCGCCCAAGGACCTAGTGGTGCTGGTGCAATCATCCAACTTCAGGTTGGCCGAGTACCGCATCCGCATCGAGCTGTTCCAGCGCGGATTGGCGGTCATCGAGCACGTGCACCTCGAACGCGCCGTCGACGAACGGCAGCTGGGAACTTATGTCGACGCGCTCGCCTATGACACGGAGTACTATCGCGGCGAGGCGCGCAGGCTTAAGGAGAAAATCGACGCCGCCAAGACGATTACGGTGCGCTGCATCGGCGGCACCGTCCTCACCTACGAGGGCGGAATGGAGGACACCAAATGGAATGTCGGCGACTACGCGGGGATGAAGAACGTCGGCGGCACCTTTCCCATCGGCGAAGTGTTCAGCGAGCCGCGGGACTTCTCCGGAGTCAACGGCGAAGCGATGGTCTTCTCGTTCGCGGGCACAGACCACGTGGTGCAGATGCACGAGCCGTTCAAGATCGTCATCGAGCAGGGCATCCTCACGCGGCACGAAGGTCCGCCGGGCTTCCAAGAAGTGCTCGACCAGATCAGCTCGGAAGAAAAAATCCTGGTGCGCGAGTTCGGCATTGGCCTGAATCGCGCCATGGACAAGACGCGCGTTCTCGACGACATCACCGCCTTTGAACGGCAGCGCGGCCTCCACTTTTCGCTGGGAGAAAAGCACGGCGTCTACAAAAAGCCCGGCATGGCCCCGAAAAAGACCCATTTTCACATCGACATTTTCGTCGACGTAGACGTAATCGAGGCCGACGGGGAGGAAATCTTCAGAGTCTAGAGGAAATGACGCGACGCAAAAACGGGAGCCGGATGGGGCGCCCGTTTTTTCTGTCTTTATCAGGAAAACAGTTCCGCATTGAATCCCTGCGAGAACCTGGCGCTCATGTCGGCGCCCACGGTCAGGAATGCAAAGTCAAAGTGCGGGGCGAGCGTTTCGGGACTTACCAGAAAAAGCGCGGTGGCGATGGCGTCTGCGACCATGGCGGTGTCGGCCACGACCCAAGCCGCCAGCAGGTGTCGCGGTGACAGCAGCGTACGCGGGTCGATGATGTGATGATAATCCGCCCAGTTGCGACGATTGCCGGCAGAGCCGCAGATGCTCTCGTTGCCGAGCTCGACCACGCCGATCACTTGGCTGAAATTGCCGGGATGCTCCAAGCCGACGCGGCGCCGGCTGCCGTCGGTGCTGCAATGCAGGATGTCCTGCCCCGCATCGATGCAGAACGCCCGTACGCCGTTATCGAGCAGCACTTGGCCGACGATGTCTATCAGGTATCCTTTTCCGGCCGAGCCGAAGTCCAACCAGGCCGGCTGCTTCACTTCGAGCACCGGATGATGATACGAGAGGGCGTCCTCCCAGCGCGGCGGCCGCGTGAGCGGCTGCGGCCTGAAGGAATACTTGGCGTCATAGCCCGCATCTACCATGACGTTGCCGATCAGCGGCGTGAACCGTCCGTCGGTGAGATCATACAGCCGGCGGTAGATGGCCATCATCGGCGCAGCGTCGTCCGGGAGCGTATAGGTGCCGGCCTTGCGGGCCATCTCGGCAATCAGCGAATCCTCTCGAAAACGCGAGTAGTCACGGTCAAAAACGTCAATGCGCGCGAGAATCGCGCGCATCAACTGGTCCCGTTTTTCGGAAGAGACGTCCTGCAGCAGGTCGATCTTCCAGGTGGTGCCGATGGCGTCGAAGGCCAGCGGTTGGACCGGCATAGCGTTACTTGGAAGCCTGGGTCTTCACCTGGGCCACGGCATCGTTGAAACCCATCAGGGTGAGCGAGGAGCCGGAGATATTGCCGGAAAGCTTCACGTCATTGATGTTCTTGCCGACGACCTGGGCCTTGTAGCCGCTGATGAAGGAGTTCTGCATGAACACCGACTTCTTGTTGGTGGCCTGCGCCTTGACGTCAGCATCGGTGATGACGTTGCCCTTGAGCGTCAGCGTGACGTTGATCGTCTCCG
Source organism: uncultured Gammaproteobacteria bacterium (assembly GCA_964491475.1). Classification (GTDB taxonomy): domain Bacteria; phylum Patescibacteriota; class Patescibacteriia; order SG8-24; family SG8-24; genus JAHFIW01. The sequence goes on from CAZBFO010000004.1 coordinate 87,216, forward strand.
GGCCGGCGGGAGAGGTATAGTGACCGACGGCACTGTAGGTGCCGTCCTTGTAAGTGCCCTTCGCCTGCATCGCGGCGCCACTGGCTCCCGTGTCCGTGGCCGCAGGGGCCGGAGCACCGTCCTTGGCACCGTCCTTGTCGGCCGCGGGTGCGGCGCAACCTGCGCCGACCATGAGAAGGGCGGAGCCGGCCAGCGCGGTGAGCGCGACGGCCTTCGACTTGAGCTTCTTTTCGTTCTTCACGATTGCTTCCATAGTGCGTGGTTAAGTGCGTGAATTGCTGGCAAAATGCATGACAGTCCTGACTATACTACAGCCTGTCGTTTTGGCAAAGAACGGCGGTGCATAAGGCATTCCAAAACCGTGACGATGTGCTAGCGTTGTTTCGTATCGCATTTACCCTTCTCCTCTTCCGAAAACTCTTATGCGCATTTCGTACGGCACCAGGCTCCTCGCCGCCACGGCCCTGCTCGCATCGCTTGTTCTCGTTGGCGCGGGCTGCAAGGCCCCTAAATCCGGAGAAACGTCCGCGGGACCGTCTGCCGGCGTGACTGCGCCGCCGAGCGGCCCAGGCGCAGGGATGCCCTACCCGACGACGACTCCTACTCCCGCCGCCCCTCCGCGCAGGGTCACCATCCCGCTTCGTGACGTGAAAGGCGGAACGTCTCAATACGGATCGGTGACGCTCACCGACTTGCCGGGCAACTCCACGCGCGTCGACATCGCCCTTGCTGGCGCCAAGTCGAAATCGGTACAGCCGGCCGCCATCTACGCCGGCACCTGCGCGACGCAGCAGGCCGAAGTGCAGTATCCGCTGAACCCGGTGGTGAACGGCAAATCGAGCACCGCGCTTGCGGTGAACATCGGCGCAATTCTCGACAAGGCTCCGCAGGCGCTCAAGGTCCGCGAAGACGGCGCGACGCCCAACTTGCCCTTCGCAGCCTGCGCGGAACTCAAGTGAAGAAAAGCAAAAGCCGGCAGAGAGCCGGCTTTTTGGCACAAATAAAGACGTCCCCCGGCAAAAGATTGCCGGGGGACGTGCGCTGACGGGTTACTGCTCCCAGAGCTTGGCGAAACCTCTCACCGTCGCCGGGGCGGTCGGAGTCGTGAACAGCTCACGACGGAGATCGGACGGATCGAGATCGTCAGTCAGCGTCTCGATGAGGCTGTTGACGCTGACATCGTCCGCGAGCACCGAAGTGCGGATGCGGAAGCCCTGGCACTCCTTGAGTCCGGCCAACCTCACGCGGGTGAGGCCGTAGACCAGGAGCTCGAGGTGCGGGCTGTGACCCACGACGAGCACGCGCGCGTCGCGGGGCAGGCTCAACACCCACTCCTTGAAGAGCTGCACGACCGTCGCGCTGGTCTCCTCTGCCAAGTCGGCATCGAAGGCGAACGCCGCAGCGACCATGTCGTCGCCTGCCTTCTCGGCCTTGTGGCAGATGTTCCACATCTGCTGCAGGCCGGGAGACAGGACGTAGAGAGGAGCCACGGAGGCCTTCCTCTCGACATCGGTCCATCGGGCGCCTTCGGCGAACGCCTCGAGCGTCTGCATGGTGCGCGGGACGGCGCTGACGAAGAAGTTATCGAACTGCTTGCCGATCAGGAACTCCTGACCGACGGCGCGGGCGAACAGCTTTCCGAGCGATCCGACCGTGCCCATCTTGTCGCCGTCCTTGATCGAATGCCTGCGGAACTCGAATGTGGTCATTATGCTTCTCCAGGGTTGGAATGTGTGGTCATCGCTGCTGAAAATGGTGTTTCAGCAACCGTGCAAGATAGCACAAAAGCGGCATTTTGTCAACGGTATCAGGGAGTATTTTTTCCTAAATTAAGCCATATAATTTGCATGAGAAAAGAAAAAACCCCGCAACAAGCGGGGCGTGGCGACCTTTACGGCCGCCGTTTGGCTTCATCTTCGGCCAGACAGAGGAGCCCGACGTTGCGCATCCCTTCGATGCCGCCGACTTCGGGCTCACGATCTTCACGGATCGCCGTGATGAAGTCCTGCAGCTCCCCCACGTACGGATCGACCGGCGTGAAGTCGAAGGGCTCTCCGTCCACGGTGATCGAACCGGTGCCGCGGGCGCCGAGCGTGTCGACGCATTCGATGACGGACCTGGAGCCGTGGATCTCCATTCGCTTGTAGCGAGGCAGCACCACCGACACGGAGATCGAAGCCGTGGCGCCGTTTTTGAAACGCAACGCAATCGTCGCAGACTCGTCGCGTCCGCTCCTGAAACAGGAATCGGAAGTCACGGCACGAACCGAGGTCACTTCGCCGCAGGTCGGCATCATGAACCAACGAACGAGATCAAGGCAGTGCGAACCGAGCGCGGCCATGGACCACCAGCGTCCGACTTTGCCTTTCGCCCGCCAGTTGTCGGCGCCTTTGGCCGGACTGGCCCAGTGCACGTTCATATGGCGCAAATCGCCGACGAAGGGTCCGGCGCGAAGCGCGTTTGCCAGCTTTCGATGGCCCGCGTGCCAGCGGTTGTGGTAGGCGATGCCCAGCTTCACTCCCGCGTTCCAGCACTCTTCCGTCATGGCCAGCGTCGCATTGACGTTGGTGGCCATCGGCTTTTCGCAGAAGACGTGCTTGCCTGCCTTCGCGGCGGCGATAGCTTGCTCGGCGTGCAGCCCGTCGGGCGTGGCGATGATGACGGCGTCGACGGTGGGGTCGGCCAGCATCAGGCTGTAGCTGCTATAGGCAGGTTGCTTTGAAAGCGGACGATGCTTCTCGACGAAGCGGCGAGCCTTCCCGGAGTCAGGATGCATCACCGTCCAGAGAACGCCGTCGCTGACGTTGCGAAGTGCCGGAGCCAAATGCGTGTCTGCGGCCTCGCCACAGCCGACCATCGCGAACCTGATTGGTCTCGGAATCGTCATTTCTCTTTCCTTTTCCAAAGGGCAATGCGCAAAACACCGTGCTTGCGACCGCTGAACTTAGCCAAAGAAACGCGGGGTTGTCAATCGTCAGCCAAAAGAAAAAGTCCGGGAACACCCGGACTTGCCGTTACATTGCCGGACCCATCGGAGGATGACGGGTGCCGAACAGGCGAATCAACTCCGCGAACTTGTGCAATGCCGCAGTATGCAGCGGGAACGCGAGAGTCTCGTCGCCCTTGAGGATGACCAGCTCCTGGGTCTCGTTCTCCCCCGTTTCGGGGTTGGGCACCTGCACCAGTTCCGGCAGCTCCGGCAAGTGCAGGTCGACGATGCCGAAGGTGAGGTGGTGCCGACCGTCGTTGCCGGTCATGGTATCGAACAGGGTGACCTGCTCGACGGCGGCGACGATGCCGGTTTCCTCGTGCAGCTCGCGCACCAGCGCCTTCTGCCAGGTTTCGCCGTAGGTGTGGAAGCCGCCTGGCAGTGCCAGTTCACCTCTCTTCTCCTCCAGGCCCCGGCGCACGCCCAGAATGCCGTCGGCGACGCGCACCAGCGCCACGCTGACCGTGGGCGGGTTGCGGTACGTGATGTAGCCGCATGCACCGCACTTGCGCGGCCAGTCGAATTCGCCGTGATCGGTCGCGTAACCGGTACCGCAGCACGAACAGTGCGAGAACGGCTTCGGATCCTTCATGATGACCTCCTCATTTGACCGTCAGCATGCGATCGATGGCCACTTTGGCCCGCGTCGCGGCTGTACGGTTGAGACGAATGACGTTCCCGTCGATGACTTCGCTGGCCGCAGGCACGGCATCGTCGAAGACGATCTCGTACTTGTCTTCGCGGAGCGAAGCCGCCAGCTTCTCCAGGGTGTTCTGCTTCATGAAGTCGCAGACGGCGTCATCGGAGATGGGATGGAAGGTGCGGTCCGGGCACAGCTTGCGAAGGCGATAGATCATCCCCTTCTCCGTGCCGACCACGAAGGTCTTGGCGCTGCTCTCGCGCACGCGTTCCAGCATGCCTTCGGTCGAGCGGTAGTACACCCGGTTCTTGGGCAGCAGGCCGGCGTTGAGCTTGAACAGGCAGGCCGAGGCGCAGCCGCACTCCGGGTGGAGCAGCAGCTCGGAGTCCTCGTACTTGTCGAGGGCTTCCTCGGGCGCGTCGGCGCCGATGCGCTCGTGCACGTAGCAGCAGGCGTTGTAGCCGGCGAAGGGGTTGGCGTAGACCTCGATGTTGTCGGGATCGACTGCCACGCCTTGCGCGGAAGCTAGCTCCAACGCGCGTGCCTTCATGACCAGGCCGAGGAACTTGTCGGGCATCACCAGGATTTTCTTTCCCGGATTCAGCCTGGCCGCCTCGACGATGATTTTGTCGGTGTTGGCGCTGGTGCTGATGTAGTCGCTCATGGTCTTGGCCAGCACGTCGCTGTTGACGTAGGTGACCACGATGCCGCCGGGGTTGCGCTGCTTCCAGCGCTCCACCCAGGCGTGATCGGTGCCGCGCACCAACGAGCAGCTGTGCACGGCCGGGTCGCCCTGCACGAACACGCGCGTGCCCTCGCCCGCGATGATCTTCGCCGTCGCGCCCATGAAGTGCACGCTCGAGAAGTCCACGCGGGGCGCCTTGAGGTCGCGGACCTTGAACGACAGCCCCAGCGAATCGCCGACGAAGTGCGCGACTTCGTGCAGCTCGGGGAACTGGTAGTTGTGCGCCACGATGGTCGACTTCTTCTGCTCGGCCAAGATGCGTGCCTCGACGGCCATGTCGGCCAGGTCGGTGCAGATATCCTTGGTGTAGCGCCCCGGGTAGAGGTCGCCGGCAAGCCGGTTGAAGTCCTCATGCCATTGGGCCGCGATGGCCTTCACGCAGGATCGCCAGATGATTGCGCGTCCTCGCATCGTCTCTATCCTTTCTTTGATTGGGTTGCATGACAAGGAACGACGTACAAACCTAGCATCGACAGGGGTCACCGTCAACGCCAGGCGTCAGAGACCGTACCACGCTGCAGCCGTCCTTTGCGGAAAGCCGAATCAAATGTACCTTTACAGTACATTTAACGTTTACCATCATGCCCCTCTCCCCCGCAGCGCTTTTCGTTCGTGCCGGCCTCACCCGAGACGACGGCCTTGCGTATGCCGTCCTGGCCAAGCATGACGGCATCTCCATCGCCGACATCTGCCGCAAGATCGGCCTGCACCGACCGGCCGCGTATCGCGCCTTGGCCCGCCTGGAAAAAGCCGGGCTCCTGCGCAAAACGAAACGCGGAAAACGGTTCATCTACTCCGCCGCCGATCCGGACAGGCTGGAACGCCTGCTTGCCCGCGCGGACGCGGAAAACGCACGTTCCGCCGAGATGTTCAACACCGTGCCGTCCGGCAACGGCGTCGTGACCGTGCTGCGCGGCAGCAAAGGGCTCGCGACGGTGCTCGACGACTTGGCACGCACGCTCGGCAAAGACGAAATCTTTTACCGCATCTCGTCGCGCAAGCCGAGCACCAGCGTCGAGGGCTTCGTGCCGAAGGACTTCCTGCGCACGCGCGACGGCAAAAAATTGCAGCAGTTCGTGCTATGCAACGCCGCGCTCCGCGCCGCACCGCACAAGAAACGCATCGACGGCCTCTCGAAGGTGGTGCCGGAAGGCGGAGCGCCTTTCGAGTACGACATCGCGCTGGTCATCTACGGCGACAAAGTCGCCACGGTCGACTACGCCGCAAAACAGGCGGTGGTCGTAAAAAATGCGCGACTGGCCAAGTTCCATATTCGTCTCTTCAAGATGCTTTTTGATCGGATATAAAAGACCCCCATCATTGATGGAGGCCTGATGAGATGCGCGACCTAACGACGCATGCCCTGCCGGGGCCGCAGCTTTGGCGCGTTCTCGCGAAGCGTCTTCGCGGCTGCGGCGCGTTCCGGATTCGCCTCGGCCCATTCTTTGTCCGTCGGCAGCGAAACGAAAGGTTCCGGAAGGACGGTCTGGGCGCCGCAACAAGGGCACATCATGACCGTCTCGTCGCGGGCCCCGCCGATGTCGTGCGTGTGCTTCTGAAAAAGATCCGCTTTGGTGACGCGGAGCAAGGCTCCGCAGCCTGTGGGACCGTTGTATTCGGTGCCCGTGCACTCGAACTCTTTGCTCCAGCCATCCTGCTCCCGTCCAGGTCGAACGATTTCCATGTTTCCTCCGTGGTCGGCGTACCGACCCGAGGATGCTGCCAGAAAAAGCCGTTTTTGTCAACGGTGCCTCGTCCGTCGCGGTATAAAAAACCCCCGACGAGCGTCGGAGATTTCGTTCAAGCGGTTCGCGGATACAGTTCCTTGAACGCATCGATGATTTCGACTTTGCGGTAGAGCGGCAGCGGCGCCAAGCTGCGCCCCTTGCGGTTGCCGGGCGCGTTCCACGGGCGGCCCGTGACCATCACGCTCAACACCTTTTCGCCCAGCGGCCGGACGTAGTGCCAAGCGGTCGGATCGACCATCTCGTACTTTTCGCCGTTGCCGATGACTTTGGCGTTGCCCTTCGGCGGCGCAGGTCCGTCCGATGGCCCGTGTCCGTACGCCGTTTCGTACCAACCGCGGCAGATGCGCATGGCCGAGGGCCACGGGTGCGGGTGATACAACGGCTCGCTGGCGTAGCAGGGATGAATGACGTGCAGGCACAGCCGACCGTCGCCGTACGGCATCCAGACGCGTTCCACGTTGGGCTTTTCGTCTGCGATGAGCAGGCTCTCCCACTCGGGAACGTGCAACAGCAACGCCGGCAGCTCGCGTTCGGCCTGTTCGAGCGTCGGCAGCATGCTGCCGCCGGGCGTGCTTCCCCAAGCGAAGCGGTCGCAGGGATGCTGGCGCGTCTCGACGAAGCGCTTGCAGTTGCGAAGCATCAGCTCCGGGTCCAGCAAGGTCTCGGCATGGACACCGTCCGGCAACAGGCCGTACAGCTTTTCGTCGTCGATCCAACAGCGGTCGTCGCCGCGCTGGTCGCGGTGGGCGCGGATGCCGTGGCGAAGACGCCGCACTTCCTGCCGCAACTTTTCCTTGTTGAGGACCAAAAGGTCGTCGTCTTTGGACATCGTTCCTCCTAGCGCCTTTCGGCAAGCGCATTGAAGCAGCAGCGCGGGCGACGGTCAACGGCGTTGACTCGCGTTGCGCGAACGGGTAGGTTGGACCATCGGCAATCGCCGCAACAAGCATAAGGAGGATGGCCGATGAAGTCAGCCCGTTTGTTCCTTTCGTTCATCGTCGGTGCGGTCGCGCTTGTCATCGCATGCAAGCGCGTTCCCCCACTGCCCGACGCCGACGGCACCGACATCGTCACGCGCAAACAGCCTGCGGAGTGGAGCATCGTGGAGCGGCCGGCATTGCCGCCGCCCGTGACGCTGAAGGACGGCGGCTGCGTCCGTCGCGGACCGCTGCCCGACCCGCTGTGCACGCCCGGCAAGGCCAACCCCGGCGTAAAGGCCACGCACATCTGCACGCCGGGATTTTCCAAGAACCTGCACGGTGCCACCGACAAAACGAAGCGCAAAGTCTTGCAGATGTACGGCGAGACTTCCGGCGCGGGCGAGATCGACTACCTCATCTCGCTGGAGCTGGGCGGTTCGACCGATGCCAGCAACCTCTGGCCGGAACGCGCCGAGCCTCGTCCGGGACTGCACGAAAAGAACAAGGCCGAGGAATACTTGCGCCGCCAAGTCTGTCAGGGACACATGACCCTGGAAGAAGCGCAGCGCCTCATCGCCGCCGACTGGATGGCCGTCTACCGCAGCATGCGGTGACAACTCCGAAACGCCCGCCGCTTGGCGGGTTTTTTCTTTGCCGCGGCTCCCGTTACCAATCAAGGTCTCTGACTCCCCACCACCTTTGACGAAAGCACGGATTTACGCTGATATGAGCACCGAAGCAACGGTGCTTCGCCCGTACATTCACACCCACATTCGGAGAATGCTCATGAAGAAGTCCGGCTCCCTGATTCGGGCGACACTGCTTACCGCTGCCATCGGTTTTCCCCTCGGCTGCGGCAGCCACGACGCCGATCCGCCTGCGGCCGTCTTCCCCGACGCCATTACGCTCGGCTCGTCCGACGCCAAGGTGGTCCTGACGCTCCGTCCCCACTTCGGCATGTCGGTCATCAAGAACGACGGCTCCGCAGTGCTGCGGACGCTGGCGGACGATCACGCGGTGCAGGGCGACAGCCTCGGCGCGTACGTGCCGGTCGGCGCCACGCATCGTGACGTCGAACTGACCTCCACGCTGCTCGAAGGGTTCGACCACGTGTCGGACACGGATCAGCCGTGGCTGCGCGCGACGAACGTCGTCTCGGCCACGTCGGATGCGGCCAGCGCGCACGTCGTACTGGCCGACCCGAAGGAATCGGGTACCAAGCTGGCTATCGAAGTCAGCGTGAACGGCACCGCCGTGGACGTCAGCGTGACTCCCGTCGCCAATCGCGGCGACGCCAGCAAGGCGCTGAACCTGTTCGGCCAGTCCTTCGCCACCGACCCCGACGAGCAGTTCGTCGGTTTCGGCGAGCACGAGAACGCCGTGAACCATCACGGCGAGCGGTTGAAGAGCTGGGTGGAAGAAGGCGGACTCGGCGGCGGCGAAAAGGCGCCCCCGAGCGAGTTCAATCCCGCCCCCAACGGCCCGGGCATGACGCACGTGCCGATGCCGTTCTTCATCTCGTCGCACGGCTACGGCCTGTGGATCCGCACCAGCTTTCGCACCGATTTTTCGCTCGGCAGCGACGATCCCGGCGCAATCCGCATCCAAGCGGAGGAGCCGCAGCTGCGCTACCGCGTCTACGTGCGCGGTACGCCGCGCGAGGTGCTGGCCGACTTCACCGCCGACAACGGACGGGCACGGCTGCCCGCACCGTGGGTCTTCGGACCGCGGCGGCGCATGGACACGAACAAGGTCATCAAGCAGCCCGGCGGCGACGTTTTGGAAGCGCAGCTGATGCGCGACCGCAGCGTGCCGACCACCTGCGCCGACGACACCGTCCACTTCCTGCCGAACAACGGTTCGGCAGGACGCGAGGCCGAGCTCAAGGCCTGGACCGACAAGCTGCACTCTCTCGGCTACAAGGCCATCGGCTACTTCAACGGTCATGTCTCCGCCGAAAATCCCGACGCAGCCGCGTTGCTGAACGACGGACGCTCCAAAGGCGTCTTCGTGAAGCTCGACGACGGCACGGAATCGCTGGTGCGGATCAACTCCGCCGGCTGGCAGCAAGTGGCCACCCTCGACCTGACCAACCCGGCCGCCGTGACCTGGTTCGAAGGCCGCATGGCCGGCGCATTGGCGCTCGGCTACGACGGCTGGATGCTGGACTTCGGCGAATACCTGCCGCAACGTGCCAGGCTGACCAACGGCATGAGCGGATGGGAGGCCCACAACCTCTATCCGATCTTCCTGCAGACGGCCACCACCGACTACCTGCGGCGCGTACGGGGAGACGACTTCCTGATCTTCGCGCGCAGCGGCTACGTCGGCTCGCAGGCGCACACCACCGTGGTGTGGTCCGGCGATCCGTCCGCCAGCTTCGACAACGCCCGCGGCCTTCCGGCCATGGTGCGCTCCGGAATGAACGCCGGGCTGTCCGGCATCCCCTTCTGGGGCTCGGACATCAGCGGCTTCACCTGCATCAGCGGCGACCCCGCCGACAAGGAAGTGTACCTGCGTTGGGCCGAGTTCGGCGCGCTGTCCTCGGACATGCACGACGAGAACGCCTGCGCCGGAAAGCCCGCCAGTGCGCCCGACAAATGGACGCTCTGGAGCGACGACGAAACGGTCACCGTTTACGGCCGTTACGCCTCGCTGCACACGCGCCTGTTCCCCTACCTGTACGCCGCTGCCGACGAGTCCGTTGCCACGGGCATGCCGGTCATCCGCCATCCGCTGCTGATGACCCCGGAACAACCGGACGCCTGGAAGGCCGAGCATTCCTACTGGTTCGGACCGTCGCTCTACGTCGCACCGGTCGTCCATCGAGGCGACCGCAGTCGGACCTTCTGGCTTCCCCCGGCAACGTGGTTCGACTGGTGGACCTCCACGGCAACCACCGGCGGCACAAAAGTGACGCGTGACGCGCCGCTCGACGTGCTCCCGCTGTACTTCAAAGCCGGCAGCCTCATCGTGATGCTCCCGGAAGAAGTGCAGACGCTGGCGCCGTCTGACGATCCCAAGGTCGTCGACATGTACGACCGCGACGGCTCGTACGTCGTCCGCTCCGGTCTCACCGCCGCGGAACCGAACGCCGAAGCGAAGATACATGACGGCTCCACCTTCACCGCAGCGGTGCGGCAGGGCCCTCTCACCCTGCCGGCAGACGTCCCCCTGGCCGCGACCGACGCCGAACTGCACGACTGCGCCCGCTGCGGCAGAATCGACATCCTGCCGGACGGCACCACGCGAGTCCGCGTGACCGCCGACGGCGCATCGCTGCAAGCAGGCGCGCTGACGCTGTCTGCCGACCGACCAGGCAAGGCACTGCGCGTCCGCTGGGACGTGCTGGTGCACTGAACGCAACGGCTCCGCATTCGCGGGGCCGTTTTTTATAGGCCGTCGCAACGAAAAGCGCATGCCCACCTACATCATCCGACCGAGACCTTGGCAGAAACGGCCGTTGAGTACGGTATACTGCATCCGTATGACCGCCCTCCGACGCGTAATCATCGCCGCCATTGTCTTTTTTGCTCCGATTTGCGCTTTTGCCGCTGCTCCGGGCGATCTGGTCAAGATTCCGTGTCCTGGCGGCGAAGCCGCCGACCACCCTTGCCGCGCGGTCTACTACTACGGCGGCGACGGTCGCCGACACGCCTTCCCCAACGAACGCAACTACTTCAGCTGGTACCCGAACTTCAGCGCAGTAAAAATCGTCAGTGAGAGCGGCATGGCCGCAATCCCCCTGGGCGAGAACGTCACCTACCGTCCCGGCAGCACCTTGGTGAAATTTCCGTCCGAAGGGAAGGTGTATGCAGTCGCCTCCGACCGCGCCCTTCGCTGGGTCACAAGCGAGTCCATCGCGGTCGACATTGCCGGACTGAACTGGACCAAGAAGGTCGACGACATCTCCGAAACTTTTTTCGGCGACTACTCCTTTGGAGCCAACATCACCGCCGCCTCCGGCTATAACGCCTCTTCCGAGCTCGCCGGCGCGCCCAACATCGACGCCGCGCTCCCCGATTCGTACCGTACGCTCAAGGTCGACACCGACCGCGGAACGTTCGACGTACAGGTGATTTCGTTGCGCAAAGACCGTTTCTCGATGATTACCGCTGTTGCCGCGCCCACGCCTGACTGCATCGACAATTGCGCCACCGAACCCCTGGCCGACTACGCCGCTGCCGCCGGCGCGCTGATCGGCGTCCACGGCACGTACTTCTGCCCGCCCGACTACGCCGACTGCCAAGGCAAAACCAATACCTTCAACCCACCGGTATTCCGCACCTCCGACCGCGTCATGTTCCAACCGTTCGGCCTGCAAGTGCACAAGGGCCCGATGATCGCCTACATGTCCGACGGAAAATACGTCTTCCTGCGCTTGGCCACGGACAGCGGCGGCTCCGTTTCCGCCCTTGAGTCGCACCAATCGGCGCTGCTCGTCGCTGCCATTTCGAATTACCCCGCATTGATGCAGGGCGGCCAAGTCGTGGTCGATAACGACCCCTTGCTGGAAGACATCCAGCGCACCAAAAAATCAACACGCGCCGGCATCGGCTTGGATGAAAAACGCCTGCTCATCGTCGTGGCCAAGAACGCCACGGTCCCCGACCTCGCCTCGGTATTTGCCGCCCTCGGTGCCAAAGACGCGCTGAACTTGGACGGCGGCGGCTCCACCGCGCTCATGTATGGCGGGGCGTATAAGGCCGGCCCGGGCCGCACCCTGCCTAATGCCGTGCTTTTTAAGGCGCGCTGACCCCTTTGACGCCGCTGCCGTTTTGAGCTAGCCTGAACAAAGCCCATTTAAAGGGCACAAAGGAGTTCCCGTTGAACAAATCACCCGCTGAACGACAAGCCGCCGTAACCGGCGGCCTAGCGCAGGGCCGAAAGCTCGGTGTCCTGCTGCGCGCCGGCAAGAGCGCCAAACGCATCCGCATGCTCGGTGAGCTGCAGGAAAATGCCTCGTTCCACGAGAGCGAGAACCTCATCCGGAGCCTGGCCACCTGCGCCGACGCTTCGCTCGGCGACGACGCCGATCAAAGCGGCGCTATCCGTGCCGCCGCCACCGGTTTCCGCGACGTCCTCGTGGCGTTCCCGCCCAAGGACAAGCGCGACTGGAGGGAGATCAACGATGCGCTCAAGGTGCCGGCGTCGGCCAAGAAGGCCGACGAGGACGAGGAGCCTGTCACGCTCCGTGCACCGGCCCATCACGTGCTCCCCACGCCGTCTTCCGAGGACCACGACTACGGCGACGACGAAAACGTCCGCTACCGCTACCTCGACGAAAAAGACGGCAGCTAGCCGCAGTAAACCGCTCCGCTTGGGGCGGTTTTTTCTATGAAAAAGCCCCCGAAACATCGGGGGCAAAGGGATCAGTCCCAAGCGCTGGAATACTTTCGTTTCCGGTCGACCTCGTCACGCACGCGCTTGGAAAGATCGCCGCTCTTGATCTCGATGCGCTCGCCGCAAAGGGCGCAGAGACAGTAGAAGCCGGTGCCGTAGTCGACGGGCTTCACGTCTTTCTCCTCCACGAGGAGCACGCCTTTGCAGGTGCCGCACTCGTGTTCCTTCGACCACGGGTTCTTCCAGTTGCCTTCCTTGATGATCTTCATGACTTCCTCCTTCGCATCACTTGCGGCTCTTGGTTCTATCCTTCACGCATTCGAGCGGCCCGCTGCCGATCTGCCATTCGGGATACAGCTTCTGACCGCAGGCCGGACAGATGACGTGGAAGGTCCAATCGCCTTCGCAGTCCCGATGGCCCTTGATGTCATCGAGCGTGATTTCGATGAGGGCGAAACAGCCGTCTACGCGATGCGGACCGGCAAAACCGCTGACCGGATGCGCGCAGCGGATGACCGCCGACCATTCCTTCTTGCCTTCGACGATTTTTGCCATGACTGACTCCTCGGTTGTAATGGTCTTGGCGCGGGACGTTCCCGCGACAAAGCCATCATTCCAGATTGATACGAACTTTGCCGTACTTTTTTACATTTTCACTTGCTAAAAAGTGACTTTTTGCTATACTAAGCCAAGTAAAGGATTTCCATTACTACGTCATATATCGTAATTATGAACATTCCTCATCTGACCGCCGCGCGGAAAAAAGAGATTGCCGAAGTGCTCACCCGGTTCGGGCTCGATGCCAAGGAACAGGCCATGTACCTGGCATTGCTGCCCATGGGCACCACGACGCTGCGGCCGCTGGCGCAGGCCTCGGGATTCCAGCTGACCACCGCGCAATCCGTTGCCGCGCGTCTTGCCGATGCGGGCCTTGTCAACGTGACCAAGCGCGGCGGGCGGCAGTCGTACGAGGCGCACGATCCCGAAACGCTGTCGCGCATCCTTGAACGCCAGGCCGAAGAAGTCGCAGGCATCATCCCGGTTCTGCGCAAGATGAAAAACGCCGAATCGGCGCCGGCGGCCCTGCGCGTCTATTGGCGCGAACGCCGGACGGACATCTTTCACGAAGCGCTGGCCGCCAAGGAAAAACTGGTGTTCGAAATCGTCGCCGCGCGGGACATCCAGGAAGTGCTCGGAGAAAAGTTCCACTTCACCCGCCGCCGAATGCAGGCCGGCGTGAAACTGCGAAGCCTGCGCGTCGAGTCGCAGGAAATCAAAAAATATTCCCGAGCCAGGCATGCGACCGAGCTGCGGGAAGCCAAGTTCTTGCCGCGCGAGCTGACCTTTCGCTGCAGCATCATGTGCTGGGACGACACCGTCGCATTTTTCGCCACGGAGAGGGAAAAGCTTGCCTGGACGGTGCGTTCGGCATCGATGGCCGAAACGGTCAGGCAGCTGTTCGCCCTGCTTTGGGAAGTCAGCCGAAAGATGGAAAATGACGTTGCGACCTAAAGGCCTTTGGCACGAAATGCGGTTGCCTTTATACTGTGAGGGATATGTACCTCAACGTCGGCGACAAGGCGCCGCGCTTCTCCGTGACGGATGTCCGGGGCAGGGCCGTAAACCTCAAGGATTTCGCAGGCAAGCACCTGCTGCTTTGCTTTTACCGGTACGCAGGCTGCCCCTTTTGCAACTTGAGCCTCAAGGAGCTGGTGGCCTTCGTAAACAAGCGACGAAAGAATGACCTGGCCGTCGTCGCGTTTTTCCAGTCACCGCGGGAAAGCGTCCTGGCGCAGCCCGGCAAGCTCTCCCCGCCCTTCCCGCTGGTTGCCGACCCCACTCGATCGGTTTACGACAGATACGGCATCGGGACATCGTACATGGGGGCCATCCGCAGCATCAGCAAGACTCTTCGTTGGGTCCGAGCAAACAACGAAGGGTTCCCGCAGGGGCCGATTGACGGCAGCTTTTACCTGATGCCGGCGCAGTTCCTCGTTTCGCCATCGCAAAACATAGAGCTGGCGCACTATTGGAACACGTTCGGGGACGAAACGCCCTTCGCGGAGATCGAGGCGATCCTGAAGAAACGACGTCCATAGCGGATCGAGCGGAAAATTGACCTCGGCTGGCCCAGCGGCTACCGTGACAACCAAGGAGTAAGGGCATGAAAATCCTTCGTTGGCTCGTTTTGCTCCCCGTCGTCGGCTTGCTCCTCTGCGTCCTTTTGGCGCGGTATGACGCGGGCGCGGCGACGGCTGAACCGACGGCAGACCTGCCGCGTCTCGATGACGCCTGCCATCCCGGCAAGCCGACGCTGGTCGTCTTTACTGCCGACTGGTGCGGCTACTGCAAAGTCCTCAAGGAAAAGACCTTGGCGGACCCTGCGGTCAAAGCGCGTCTCAAGAACTACGTCATCGTGTTCGTCAACGTGGAGAAGAACCGCGGCCTTGCCCGCATCGCCGGCGTATCGGCGCTCCCCACCACCTTCGCGCTGTCGAAGAGCTGCGAAACCAAGGGTAAGCTCGAGGGCGCTTACCCGCCCGAGGACTTCCTTAAGTGGCTCGACGAAGCCGAAAAATGAAGCGCCTGCCGGTCAGGCATGACCGGCTTTTTTATTGAAAAAGCCGCGCTGTCAACGGCCCGTGACTTCGCGCACCTTCTCCAGCACTTCGGAGAAAATGACGTCGGATTTGAGGAAGTAGGCGTGCACGCCGCGCCCCTTGATTTCTTCCGCGAAGGCGTCCTGATTCAGGTTCGTGACGATGATGACCGGCAGATCGCGGAGCACGGGATCGTCGTGGCTGCGCAGCTTGGCCAGAAGCTCCAAGCCGGTGATTTTGGGCAGGACCAGGTCCAGGAGCAGCACGTCGGGACGGTCCTCGTGGAGCTTCTTCCAGCCATCCTCGCCGTCGCCGGCGAGCCGGACTTCAAAGCCTTCCTCGGCGAACTTGGCCGCGTAAATTTCGGAGAACAGGCGGTCGTCCTCTACGACCAGGATTTTTTTCTTTGATGCGCTCATACGTTTTTGCGGGGTGCGGCGGCAGCGACCGGCACGGTGAAGAAGAAGGTGGTGCCCTTTTGCTCCTCGGAAGTGAACCAGATCTTGCCGCCAGACAGCTCGATGACCGATTTCACGAAGTACAGCCCCAAGCCGGTCCCTTGCACGGCGCTCTTCAGCGCGTTGCCGGCGCGGAAGAACTTCTTGAACAGCTGGTTCTGGTCGGCCTTGGGAATGCCGATGCCGTCGTCTTTGACCGACGTGAGCAGCGAGTCGCCGCGCAACTCGATCGCGACGGTCACCATGCCCCCTTCCCTTGAATACTTGATGGCGTTGGAAACGACGTTGGCGACCGCCTCGCGAACGAGCATGGGATCGACGCTCGCCTTCGGCAGCGACTTCTTGTCGAAAACGAGGGTCTGCTTCTTGGCGGCGAAGAGCGGCGCCGCCTCGGTGAGCACCGCGTCCATGAGCGCCACGAAGTCTGTGGGTTCGGGGCTGGGCTTGGAGACGCCGGCATCGAGACGCGAGACGTTGAGCAGCTCGTTCACCAGCACCACCATGCGCTCGTTGGCCGTAAACAGCTTGTCGGCCAATTCCTGCTGCTTGGGCTGCAGGGCGCCGACGTCGCCTTTGCGGAGCATGTCGGTAAGCCACTTGGTGGCGGCAAGCGGCGTCCGCAGCTGGTGCGAGGCGATGGAGATGAACTCCGTCTTGCGCTTGTCGAACTCGGCCTCGTCGGTGATGTCGCGAATGACCTCGATGGCGCCGATGATGTCCTTGCCGAAGGCGACCGGCGACACCGTCACGTTCACGGGGTACGAAGTGCCGTCCTTGCAGATCAGCGAATACGGCTTGGGAAACGGCGCCAGCACCGATTTTTCGCCGGTCTTGAGGGCGATGCGAGCCGGACGCAATTCCGGGTCCATCTGCTTGCCGTCGGCATCGACGAACTTGATCACGTCCTGCTCCTTCTGGCCGACCAGCTCCGGCGCGATCCAGCCCATGGCCTGCTCGGCCTCTTGGTTGATGAAGATGATGCGCCCCTCCTTGTCGGTGGCAATCACCCCTTCGCCGATGCTGGCGATCAGCGCCTCGGTGCGGGCTTTTTCCAGCTCGGCCATGCCCTTGTTGAACTCGAGGTCGGCGGTGCGCGTCAGCACTTTCTGGTCGGTATTCGACATGGTGTCGATCAGCTTCCGGTGCATGCGCTCAAAAATCGCCGCAAGCTCGTCGAGTTCGCCCATGCCGCCCGGAATGTCATCGGCCGAACCGCCGTCGCCGACGGCCACGCCGCGCATCGCCTCGACCAGCTTGCGGATGCGCCGGAGGATGAGCAGGTCGCCGAGCGTCAACGTGGCCCACAATGCCAAGAGGCCGAGGGGGAAGGCGATTGCGGCCGCACGGTAGGCGGCGCTGCGCACGGAAGCCAGGGCAAGACTGCGCGGCACGCCGACGTACACGTAACCCGAGGGCGAGGCCACTCGGGCCAGCGGAGCGAAGGCGTAGAGCCGTTCGGTGCCGTCATCGCCCGTCCGCGTCGCCGTTCCGGTCTTTCGCGACAGGATGTCAGTCGCCAAATCAGACTCCTTCAGCTCCTTGCCCGTCCACTTGTCCTTATCGGGGCCGCGGAGAACGGCGACGGTGCGCGCGTCGATGATGCCGAAAACGGATCCCGCCGGCAGTGACGCCAGCATTTCGGCAGTATCCAAGTCGTGAACGTTCACGATGACGAAAACAGCGCCGGCGACGTCGGGGCCGCTCATTACGGGCTGCGCGAAACCGACCGTGGGCTTGCCCAACACGTTTTCATAAGTGTAGTCGCCCATCGAAAACGCGCGCGAAGCCAAGGCGCGGCGGAAGAAGGCTCGCTCTGCCAGCACCACCGTTCCCTGCGAAGCGCCGCAAGTGACGATGCCGGTCGGCGTGGCGAAACCGACCGCAAGGACCTTGCCTTCGCGCTTCAGGACGTCGTTTGCTGCCGCCGTGCAGTTCTTGCCGTCGGAGGCAGCGGCCGAAACCTCGTCAAGCGCCCGTTTGGCGTCGTCGATGAAACCCCGAGAAGCCAAATCGACGACAGGCGCGAGCCGTTGCGCCGCCGATTCCGCGTCAGCAATGACGGCCCGACGAACGTCGAGGGCCGCGCCGACGGCGATGCCGGCGATGGAAAACGCCGAAAACACGGCCAAGAGCGCGATGCGGCTGCCCAAACCGTGAATGTGCACGTGCCTGCGCGCCGTGACCTTGGCGGATTCAATGCGCATAATCTCCCTTATTATAGCAAAAAATGCGCCTCTTTAAAAGGGGGTGATGGCAACAAAAAATCCCCGACAAGTCGTCGGGGAAATCGTCATGTCGGTTCGAATTCGTCGCAGCATTCCTTGACGATGCTGGTGACTTGCTCGGGGGTCAGCTTGCTGCGACGTTTCCTGGGCGATCCGCCGCCGTTGTCGCCGCCGTCCCACTTGTCGGGATCCTTCGGAGAGATGCCTTCCGCCTCGTTGAGCCGAGCGAACATCTTGTCGACCGGAAACCAGTTGATGAACCGCGAGCGGCGCAGGATGATGTAGCGGTTCACCGGACCCTGCTCGCCCACCAGCGCGACGAAAGCCTTGATGCCCTTTTGGGCCAGGCCGAGTCGCGCGTTGCGGCCGATCTCGTTGATGAACTGCCATTTGCCGAAGTCCTCGATCACGTCGAAACGCATGTCCGGCTCGACTTCCTTGCCCCTGCCGAACAGCGTGGCGCGAATGCGCTTGTGCGTCTGCTCGATGACCGCCTCCATCTTGACGGAGCTCATCTTGCAGAGGCTGCCGTCAGCCCGCGCTTCCGCGTACGGGGCGCTGATCCAAAGCAGGCGTTTCAGCAGGTGCCAGCGCTTCTTGATGGGGTAGAAGCCCACGGACATGTCCAAGAGGTCGGCCAACTGCACGGCCAGCTTGAGCCGCGTCCGATCGACGTGCTCCGGGTGCATCAGGATGTAGGTGCACCACTGGATGTCCTCGTCGCAGTCGTTGACGAAGAGGTGGGCACGGGGCTTCCCCTTCTGCGAGAAAGTCTCGAACATGCCCATCTTCACCAAATGCAGCGCCTGCGCGCAGCTGGACCGCGTCGCGATCCGGTCGCAATCCTGATGATGGTTGATGTTCAGCCGAAGCCCGTCCGGACTCGAACGGGGCGGCCCGTCGCAGTAGCCGTCGATGGCCACGCTGAACGCCGGATATTCCTGGAACGCGTCCCAGCTGACCGTCTTGTCCGGCTGGACGATTAGTCGCACACCCATGGTGAAACCTCACTTTTCTCAGCCGGTAAAGGCAATGAAAGGAACGACCCTAAACGCTACTCCCCCAAAGGATTGTGTCAACAGGGCCTTTCCACCACCGGCCGATTTAGTGCTATACTGGGCCTATCCACGTCATTCCTATGCCGAACGCAAAGCAGAAGCACCGCGTCGATGACGACCTGATCCTGTTCCCCGAAGCGGAACAGCAGGTTTCCGGCTCGCATGCGGGTTCGCGCACCGAAGACGGCTGGTTCAATGACGACGAGGGCCGCCTGGCCATCGACATCAGCGAGACCGACAAGGAGATCGTCATCCTGTCGCCCATTGCCGGAGTGAAACCGGAAGACCTGGAAGTGTTCATGCACAACGACATGCTGACGATCCGCGGCAATCGTCATCACGACCTGGGTACGGTGCCCGGAGGCAAGCACGTCGTCCGCGAATGCCACTGGGGCGCGTTTTCGCGTTCCGTCATCCTGCCCATCGAAATCGATCCGGACGCCATCACCGCTACCATCAAGGACGGCGTGCTGACGGTGCGCCTGCCCAAGACGGAGCGCTCGCGCCGCATCGCCGTCAGGGAGCTGTAGCGCCCTTGAACAAGCGCGGGCTTCGTGAAAAGCTACACCCATGACCGAGAAACGCGACAAGCGCGGAAGGACGCGGTCACCGTTTGTCCTACGGGCGGTGGCACTTTTTTTATTGGCTGCCGTCTTTACCGGCATGGCCGCCTACGGCGCGCTTGCCACAGTCAAACAGGACCAGATCATCCAAGGGGTGTCCATCCACGGCATCAGCATCGGCGGCCGGACCGCCGACGAGGCTTTTGCCGAAATAAAAAAGCAGGTGGAGGGCCTGCGCCTGCATTTCTCCCTCAACGGAGAGACCGTCGAAATCGATCCTGACGCCGGTGACGTGCCGATCGCCAAATACGACGTCGATACGGCGGTGAGGAAAGCGCTGGAGGTGGGACGGTCGGGCAATCCCGTGATTGCCATGTACGAGAGGGTGCGCACCGCGCTGGTCGGCACCTCGATCGACCTGCCGCACGCACTCAACGCCACGGCACTTCGCTACGCCCTGGAAAAACGCTTCAGCGACACCATCTCGCTCGGGAGAGGCGCACGTTTCGCGATTGCCATCGACGGCAACGGCGCGCCCGACGTGACCATCGAACCGGAGCGTGACGGCGCCATGGTCAACTTCGACGCCGTGACCCGCGCCACCGATAACCGCCTTTCCGCGCTTTCCGACGAAACCATTGTCATTCCCGCCAAGCGCGACAAGCCGAAGCTGACCAAGGAAGGCATTTCGCCGCTGACCCAATCGGTGCTCACGGCCGTGAAGCGCGCGCCGTTCACCCTTATAGCCAAAACCGAGACCTGGACCGTGTCGCGCAGCACCTTTGCCGACTGGATTGTCGCCGTTCCGGCGGACAACGACGGCGCCCCCGTGCTTTCGCTCGACCGCGACAAGGTACGCGCGTTCATCGAGTCCCGCGCCGGCGGAATCAGGACCGAACCGAAGAGCGCCGTCTTCGAAGAAAAGGACGGCAAAGTGGTGAATTTCGAGCCCAGCGTCGACGGCGAGACGGTCGATCCGGGCGCGTCGGCCATCGTCATCGGCGTGCTGGCCTTCGGCACCGATGAGGTGAAACCGATCACCCTGCCGCTAATGCCCGTCCATCCCGACATCGACACCGAGAGGTCCAACCCGTACGGCATCAAGGAGATCATCGGCGTTGGCGCGACCAACTTCCGCGGCAGCCCCAAGAACCGTCGTCACAACATCGCGGTCGGCGCTGCCAGCGTGAACGGCACGCTCATTGCGCCCGACGAGGAGTTTTCGATGCTCAAGACGCTCGGCACCATCGACGCCACCACCGGCTACCTGGAGGAGCTGGTCATCAAGGAAAACAAAACCACGCCGGAGTTCGGCGGCGGCCTCTGCCAGATCGGCTCCACCGCTTTCCGTGCCACGCTCGACTCGGGCTTGCCTGTGACCATGCGCCAGAATCATTCCTATCGCGTCCCCTATTACGAGCGTGACGGCGACGGCAATGACATCGGTCCGGGCAAAGATGCCACCATCTACGACCCCGCGCCGGACTACCGTTTCATCAACGACACCGGCCACGAAATCCTCATCTGGACCAAAATCACCGGCAACAAGCTGACCTTCACCTTTTGGGGCGTGAAGGACGGCCGCACCTCCGCACAGACCAAATCGCGCGTTTACAACATCGTGCAGCCCCCGCCCAAGAAGGTCATCCAGACCAGCGAACTCAAGATCGGCGAGGAAAAATGCACCGAACACGCCCACGTGGGCAGCGAGGCGGTCTTCGATTACACGGTGGTCTATGCAGACGGCGCCAAGAAGGAGAAGGAGTTCCACAGCCACTACAAACCGTGGCAAGAAGTCTGCCTGATCGGCGTCGACCCCTCGACGCTCCCGCCCGGCGTCACTTCGCAGGAACTGATCACCTCTCCCGACTCGGCGGCAGCAGACATGCCGACGACGACCAAACCGTAGGCGAACGAAAAAACACCCCAATGAGTCGCGCTCAAGAAGAATACTCGGAGGGTAGATCGAGCCGGAGCCCAATACATCCTTCAAGTAGTCCCCATGCTTGTCGTGAGCGCGAATCGCTAAGGTGTTTTTTGGTGGCAATTGAAGCTGCTGCTTCAACGACATAGGAACGTACCACGGCTGGATAAAGCTGTCAAGGGCCCGATGGCCATACAATGACGTCAGGGTCCATAATTCAAAATTTCGCTTATTTTAAGCCAAAAATGTCCCATGTCAGCCTTGACAAGGCGGCCCAAATATGTTATGGTGTTACGTTCCTTTCCGAAGAAGCTTTGCCCGGCAGTCCTGTCCGCGGACGGGAGTGCGGGGCGAGGAGTCTTCCTCGACGTTCACTTAACAACGCGTACGCCACAGAGGTACTGCATGAAACAGTCGAGACGCTGACGGGCGATACCGCCCATGACCATTGACACGAATAGGAGAAGTGCGATGAGAAATACGACTGCACGAAAGACTCGTCCATACGTAACCATGCCCGTGGACAGCGACGAGAGCGTCTACCTGACGGGTTGCACCGACAAGCCGGCCAACTCCAGGGACGATGAAATCCGAATCCGCTTCAAGGACGGACCGGGCTTCATGCCTTCGTGGATATTCTCGTGGATCATGCGCTTCATGCAGAGCCCGAGGACCTCCAAGACCGAGGACGACCGCGTACGGCAAATCGCCGAAAACGAGTTCGTCTTCACCAGAGGGCGGATCACGGCCCACGCCGTGAAGTACGACGACCGCATCCTGATGAAGGTCGTCGTGCGCCTGCGCGACGACGAAGGCACCTTCGAGCGCGAACTCGACAGCGTGACCTGCGCGGAAATCGAGAAACGGATTACGGACATGCGCAGTGCGCTTAACCGTTACGACGGCACCAAGGCTTTCCCCGAAATCGCCGACGACGAGAGCCGCTGGTTCGAATCCTTCGACAAGTCAGCCTCCGGCGAACCCGCCAGCGGAAGCCGGAGCTCCGAAAACGAGATTCCGGCGTCCGCCGACGCAAGCCAGTCGGCCTAGGCCGACTGCCCCTGCACGTTCTTACGTGCAGGGGTTTTCTTTTTGCCTCCGCTGGGCTTTACTGAACGCGGCTCCTTATCACGGAAAGAGAGGGCACATGTCCGATCATCACCACGCGCATGACGGTGGCGGCCATGGCGCCGGCAAGGCAGTCAGCGTCACCTTGGTCGTGAACTTGTGCATCACCGCCGCAAAGTGGTTCGCCTTCGCCGTCACGCGATCGCCTTCGCTGTTCGGCGAGGCGGCGCATTCGACGGCGGACTCCCTGAATCCTCTGGTGCTGTGGCTCGGCCATCGTCGCAGCGGCAGGCCCGCGCACGATCGTCACCCGCACGGGCACGGGCGCGAAGCGTACTTCTGGTCGCTGATCGCCGCGCAGCTGATGCTGCTGGTAGGCGCCACGCTGACCGCCTGGCATGGCATCGAGACCATCGTCGACGGCAACGTGCCGCGCATCTCCGCCGCGGCCATCATCGTCATGGCCTTTGCGGCCGTCGGCGAATCGTATTCCCTGTTCGTCGTCTGGCGGCAGATGCGGGAAGAACGGCGGCAGGGCAAGGAGGGCAAGAACCCCATCCTGCTCGCGCTGCTCGTCGAGAACGGCGCGGACGTGCTGGGCGTGCTGCTGGCCTTCGCCGGCTACGGCATCTACGCGCTCACGGGCAACGCCTTGTGGGATGCGGGATTCTCGATGGCCATCGCCGCGCTCCTGGCCGCAACCTCCCTCTTTCTCATCAACCGCAGCCGTTCGCTGATCATCGGCGAGTCCGCCGGCCCCGGAGTGGAAGCGGCGGTGAGGGACGCCATCGAAGAGCGCCCGCGCTTTGCCACCGCGGTTCGCGTCACCACCACGATGCGCGGACCGGAAGAAATCGAATGCCATGTGGAGATGCAATGGAACCACATGTGGTTCATCGTCCGAGCCGATTTCAAAGAGCCTGACAACGAGCCGCTGAAGTCCTTTCGCAGGGCCCGCAGGCAGATACGTGCGCTCCGCGCAGAGATCAAAAAGCGGGCCCCCCAGGTCACCCGCATCATCATCGAAATCTCCTGAACCCGGCCGTATGCCGGGTTTTTATCTGCCGCAGGGCCTACTTCCTGGCAAACGAACCGGCCGCCGATTTCCCGACGGAAACCAGCGCGAACAGGACGAGCATCAGCAGGACGATCGTGCCGCCGGTGGAGAGGTTGTAGGCGAACGACACGAAGATGCCGGCGATCACCGAGGCGACCGACACGAGTTCCGCCACCATCACGGTCACGACGAAGCTCTGGCGGAGCTGCAGCGCGGTGACGACCGGAATGACGATAAGCGCGGAAATCAGCAGCACGCCGACGATGGGAATGGACAACGACACCGTCAGCGCCGACAGGATGATCAGCACCGCGTTCACCACGCCGGTCGGAATGCCGCCCACCTTGGCGGCGTCCTCGTCGAAGGCCACGAACACCAGCTCCTTGAAGAAGGCCGCGAGAGCGATCGCCACGGCGACGGCCAAGCCCACGATGACCCGCACGTCCGCGTCGGTGACGGTGACGATGCTGCCGAAGAGATAGCTGAACAAGTTGGCGTTCAGACCCTTCGCGAGGCTCAACAGCACGATGGCCAGCGCCAAGCTGCCGGAAAGGAACAGCGCCAGGGCCGACTCGCCGTAGACGCGCTTGGTGCCGCGCAGCCGTTCGATGCCCAAAGAAGCCGCCACCGTCGTGGCGATCGCCGTGATCACCGGATCGATGCGCGCCAAGAGGCCGATGGCAATCCCGGCCAGCGAGACGTGCGCCAGGGTGTCGGCGATCAGCGAATAGCGGCGCAGCACCAGGAAAATCCCGATGAGCGGCGCTATCACGGCGACGACGATGCCTGCTTCGAGGCCGCGGACGATAAATCCGTAATGGAAAAGCGAGGACAGCATCAGTGGTTGTGGCGATGGTGAGTCATGAGCCGCACGTCCTGGCCGAACAGGTTGGCGGTGGCGCTTTCCTTGAGGTACTCCTGCGGCGACATGTGGCACACCAAGGTCTTGTCGATGCAGGCGATGTGCATGACTTCCTTGGTCACCATGGCGATGTCGTGCGACACCAGCACCAAGGTCAACCCGAGCTTCTCGTTCAGCCGCTTCAACAGGGCGTAAAATTCCGCTTGGGCGCGCTCGTCAATGCCCGTGGTCGGCTCGTCCAAGAAGACGATTTCGGGCTTGCCGGCCAGCGCGCGAGCGATGAACACCCGCTGCTGCTGGCCTCCGGACAGGTCGCCGATGAGACGATTCTTGAATTCGGCCATGCCCACTTGCTCAAGCGCGCGCAGGGCAGCCTGATGATCCTGCCTGGTCATGCTCCTGAACAGGCCGCGGCGCGCGTAACGCCCCATCAGCACGACCTCGAGCACCGTCGCCGGAAAGTTGACGTCGAAGTTGGTGACCTTCTGCGGCACGTAGCCGATGCGCGACCAGTCGCGGAACTCGGTGACGTCCTGCCCGAACAGCAGCACTTTTCCGGCCGACGGCCTGATCAGGCCGAGCATGATCTTGAGCAGCGTGGTCTTGCCGGACCCGTTCGGCCCGATCACGCCCAAATAGTCGCCCTCATGGACGTCGAAGGTGATGTCGGTCAGCACCTGCTCCTTCCCATAGGAAAAGCCGATGCCCCGGACTTCCACGATGTTCTTGATCTCGCTTACATGCGGCATTGGAGTGCGGCGCGAAGGTTCGCCAAGTTATTTCTCATGACCGAAAGATAGTCTTGTCCCTGTGCCGGCGAATCCTGCTGCAATCCCTCGATCGGATCGAGCACCGATGTCTTTGCGCCGGTTTCGGCGGCGACCGTATCGGCCAGCTTCGGGCTGACCAGGCTCTCGAAGAAGATTGTACCAACTTTGCGCTTCCTCACGAAGGCGGCAATGTCGGCAAGTTCCTTTGGCGAGGGCTCGGCGTCAGGTGACAGGCCCGCGATCGGCACCTGGTTGAGGCCGTACGCCTTGGCCAGATAGCCGAATGCGGCGTGCGACGTGACGATGTCCTTCTTCTCGCAGGAAGACAATCCCTTGCGGTAATCGGCATCGAGCGAATCCAGGTCATTTTTCAGGACGTCGGCATTGGCGCGAAAGGCATCCGCGTCGGCGGGATCGGCCTTCAGGTATGCCGCCGCGATATGATCCACCATTTGCTTGGCCAAGACGGGACTCAACCATACGTGAGGATCCGCCACATTCTGCCCCTCCTCCATCATGTGGTCGGTCATGAGGTCCTGACCGACGTTCACCACCAACGTATTGTCCCCGTCGAGGTTCTTTGCCACGCGGCCGCCCCAGGATTCCAAGCCGCCGAGCAGGATGACCATCTTGGCATCCTCCATTTCGGCGATATCCTGTGCCGTCGGCTCATAGTCATGCGGTTCCGCGCCGGCCGGCGTCACGTTCACTACGGAGGCGCGGTCGCCGCCGATTCGCGAGGCGAGGTAATAGAGAGGATAGAAGCTGGTGACCACGCGCACCTTGCCGCCCGCCTCGGGAGCCTCCGGGGGCCGCACCGCAGGTCGCGTCTGCCACAAAAGGAATGCGCCGACGCCCGCTGCCAAGAGCGCGGCGGCAGTCACCAACGGTTGCCGCCAGTTCGGCTCTCGACCTTTCGAATCTTTCATTTGATCTGTCATAGCCATCATGGGGGGGTTGCCAATTGCTCTCCCTTCCAGCATAATGCAACATAGTTGCGTTTGTCAAATGTCGAGCCCTATGCCGATCCCAAAAGAAAATCCCTTGGCTGTCCTCCTCCGCCAACGTTCTCTCAAAGTGACGCGCCTGCGCCTCGCCATCCTTGGCATCCTCCAAAAAGCCCACTCCCCCGTCGGCGCCCCCGAAATCATCACCGCCGCCAGGGAAGAAGGCGCGAATTACGTCACCGTCTACCGCGCCCTCAACGCGCTCGAAAAATCAGGCATCCTCCGCCGCGTAAACCTCCGCCACAACCACGCCGACTACGAACTCCAAGACGACGGCGACCACCACCACATCATCTGCAAAACCTGCGGCAAAATCGAATCTTTCGAAAATTGCCAAATCGACAAGCTCACCAAAGAAATACTCTCCAAGAGCAAGGCGTTCGTGAACGTCGACGACCACTCGCTGGAGTTCTTCGGCCAGTGCAAGAACTGCGCCCAGAGCCCACGCAAGACTGCTTTGCGCAGCAAGCAGCCGAGGTGAGCCGGGACTGGCGGGCACCGCCAGACATTGCGCAGCAAAAAACTGGCCGCAGCCAGTTTTTTGTGAGCCTTAGACCAAAACGTTCCCGCAGGAACGTTTTGAGTCGTGTCTGGCGGCGCCCGCCAGTCCCGGCTCACCCCCTGTATGAACCGCAACAACTACTTGATGATCTTATCGACAATCCCGTACTCCAAGGCCTCCTCGGCGGTCATGAAGTAATCGCGATCGGTGTCCTTCTCGACTTTCGAAAAAGGATGCCCGGTGTTGTTGGCAAGAATCTTGTTCAGCTGGTCCTTCATCTTTATGATGCGCTCCGCGCGGATCTTGATGTCGGAAGCCTGGCCTTCGGCTCCGCCGAGCACCTGGTGAATCATCACTTCGGAATTGGGGAGGACGAAGCGCTTGCCTTTGGCGCCGGCCGAGAGCAGCACGGCGCCCATCGAGGCGGCCATGCCCACGCAGATGGTGGCGACGTCGCACTTCACCAAGTTCATGGTGTCCATGATGGCCAGGCCGGCGGTAACGGAGCCGCCCGGGGAGTTGATGTACAGCTTGATGTCCTTGGTCTTGTCCTGGCTCTCGAGGAACAGCAGCTGGGCGATGACGATGTTGGCGACATGGTCGTCGATGCCGTCACCGAGGAAGATGATGCGGTCCTTGAGCAGACGGGAGTAGATGTCGTAGGCGCGCTCGTAACCGCCGGACTTTTCGATGACCGTGGGGATGAGCATGTTCGAAACGATGTCGTGTGAGCGTGACATAGGAAAAGGTATGAGCAATGCCTGCAGTATAACTTGCCTGCGAGGTCTTGGCCATTCAACGCAAAAGCATTGACGTTTCGGCGTTTTTTTGCCAAGGTCGCAACGTTGATCTTTCTCGTCAACGGAAGGAGAAAAAGGATGACGCAAAGGATTTTCAGGGCCGCATGGGCGGCCGCAGCGCTCGCGCTCATGTCGCCGCTGGCCTGCAGCTCGGACAAGGACACGCCGCCGGCACGGTTGGACCTGCTCTCGCAGGACATCGCCGACGGAACGCTCGCCCTGCACAAAGGCGACAGCTCGCTGGTGGGCGTCAACGCCTACGATGCCGACGGCAATCAGGTGACCGCCAAGTCGGGAGACTACAGCTGGATCTCGGAGGACCCGAAGGTGCTGACGGCCAAGACGCTGGGCAGCGCCGCGCTGATCCACGGCGAATCCGACTGGTTCGACACCGTCGCCCCGCCGCCTGATCCGGATGCCGGTGCGGACGGAGGTCCCGCGAAGAGCGACGCGCCTCCCCCGGAGGGCCACGAGCCCACGACGACGTTGCGTGTCGTCTATGGCACGGGCAACGGAGCGCCCGCGGCTTCCGTGAAGGTCGCCATCGTCATCGACGTCACCGGCCGCTGGCAGGCGAACGTCGACGGCGTCGGCTCGCAGCAGCTGACGCTCGACCAGCACGGACGCAACGTCAAAATGGTCGGCAGCGGCACCCAGGCCAGCGGCATCGTGACCGGCAACGGGTTCTCGCTGAACCAGCAGGGGTTCGTCCTGCACGGCACCTTTTCCTCGCGGACGGACGTCGCCGGCACCTACACGGGCCCTGGCGGCGTTTCCGGCAACTGGAACGCGCACAAGATTCAGTAGGCCGAAGCGCATCACGCCTCCCGACGTCCGTCGGGAGGCTTTTTCTTTATGCCCTTGACCGTTCAGGTTGTGTCGGTAGGTGAGCGCTGCTATCCTCAAAATAGGGTTCCTTTCACGCCTACAGGGAGTACATCCCATGGCGCAAAACACTCGTCAGCTGTTCTTCGCGTTCGTCCTTCTCTGCGTTTCCCAGCTGGTGGGTTGTGGCGCCGCGGCACCGCAGGCGGCAGCGGCAGCAATGCCGGCCGCGCCCGCAAGCAACGCAGGAGAAATGGCTCGCTATCGCCTCAACAGCGACGCGACCTACCGCATCGACGTGATCTCCCCCGACGGTCACGGCCACGGTTCCGGCGTCGTGATCTCGACCGAGGGGTACATCCTCACGGTCAATCACGTCGTCGACCATCCGGGCAACCTGTCCATCATGGTCTCGGAGGGCCCTGGCCCGCCCAAGACCTACCCGCTCCGGGTCATTGCCACCGACAAGGTGCACGACCTGGCCGTGGTCAAGGTCGAGCGGCGCTTCGCGAATCCCGCGATTCTCGAGGACATCCGCAACGTGCACCCCGGCGACGAGGTGTACAACATCGGCTACCCGTACGACTACGGCGAGATGGTCGCCCGCGGCCACGTGATGCGCCTGCACTACTCGATGCCCGAGGACGAGAACGACAAGAAGCTCCCGGCGGACCGGCGCATCTACGTGCGCGACATGATCCTCTCGGACTTCCTGGCGGGCCCCGGCACCTCCGGTTCCGGCATCTTCCTCTCGTCGAGCGGCAAGCTGGTCGGCGTGATGCGCCTGCTCATCTGGCAGGGCGGCGGATACGTCGCGATGACGACCCGAGCCCTGGTTCCCGTGAACCAGGTCGAGGACTTCCTGCGGCTGTACCGCATTCCCCACGTGACGTCGGACGGCACGGTGGCCACTTACCCGCCGCTGCCTCCGCCGGCGCCGCCGGCACCTTCCGTTCCCACGCTGCAGCCACATAAGTGACGGCAGCCCCCGCGGTCCGCTTATCGGACCGCCTTTTTTATTCCAGACGAAAAAGAGAGCGGCGCTCGCTCTCCTTATTCCACCCGCCAGCCTGTCGCCGCTTCCTTGATCCGGCCCGGCACGGTGAATCCGGCGGCCTTCTTGTGTCCGCCGCCGCCGAGCATCTTGGCCGGCAGCGATACGTCCGTATCGTCCGCGCTGCGGAAACTGCCCTTCACCTTGTTGCCCGGCACTTCCTTGAGGACCAGCACCGCCTTCGTATCCAAAAACTGATTCAGGAAGTTGGAAATGCCTTCCACATGCTCCTCCTCGACGCCTTCGGCGGCGACCTCGTGCTCGAAAATGGCAGTCGAGGAAACGCCCAGCTTCTCGTCGTGCTTGAGGCGCCCCAAAACGGTGCCCCACAGGCGCAACGACATCAGCGATTTGTTGCGCATCAGCTTGTTGGCGACCTCCTGGATTTTGCCGCCGCGCTTCACCAGATCGGATGCGGCGCCCAACGAAGTCCAGGTGGTCGCAGGGTTCGAGAAGTTGCCGGTATCGGTCAGGATGCCGGTGAGCAGGCAGGTGGAGATGGCGCGGTCGATGTCGGCGCCGGCGGTCTGCAGGAAGTCGTAGACCACTTCGGCCGTGGAAGACGCCGTGACGTCGAGGATGTTGATGTCGCCGTACCGCTCGTTGGTGGCGTGATGATCAAAGTTGATGATGAACGGACGAGGAGACATCTTCGCCACCAAATCGGCGATGCCGGCGAAGCGGAGGTCGCCCGCGTCGAACACTGCCAGCACGTCGTGCTCGGGGTTTGCGAACACCGAAGGGTCGTTCGTGTAATGCTCCGTGCCCGGCATGTAGGCATACTGCTGCGGCACCTGGTCCTGGCAGTAACCGGTCACTGGAATCCCCTCGCGCTGGCAAAAATTGTACATGGCGGCACCGGCACCGAGGGTGTCGCCGTCCGGTTTGGGATGCGAAACCGCCAGCACGCGTTTGGCGCGGCGGATGACATCGAGGGCGTTGCGGTGGAGATAGGCGATATCCATAAACGTTGAGCAAATCAACGTACCAACGCGACGCGACGCCGTCAAGGCGGCGCGCCCGCGAGTTGACCGTACCGCCGGGACGCGGAATGATAGCGGCGTTCTTTGGCAACGCCATTCGCGTAGAAAAAAGAGGCTTACATGCGCACCGCGTTTTTCGCCTTGCTGCTGCCGTTCTCCTTGAGCCTGTGCGACGATTCACCCACGCCCGTCGGCTCTCCTGCACCAGTGCAGCCCAAGCCGGCCGTCGCGGCGGAAACCGTCGAAACGGTGCTGCGCGTCGACATGGGCGGCAAGTATCGCGGCCCCGGCGTCGTCGTTTCCCCCGCCGGCTACGTGATCACGGCAGTCGAAAATCTGCCGGAGTACGTCTTCTGGAAGTACAGGGTGACCGTCGGCAGCGAGCGCGTTCCGGGGACCATCGTCGCCGTGGATGAACAGCTGGGCCTGGCGCTCATCCATGCCGACCGGCCGATCCGACTGTGCGCCACCTTCACTTCGCGCATCGATTTCAAGGCCGGCGACCCCGCTGTTGCCGTCGGCTATCTCGACTTCGACGGTGAGCCGCAGCTGGTGGAGCGGAGGCAGGTGCCCGCGACGATCGTCGAGGTCCATAAGCGCGGCGAGAGCGTCGGCCGTCTCGACTTGCGCGACATGACCACCGTTTCTCTCGAGCACGTCGAAGGGCGGCTGCACATCCTGGGCACAGGCGTCTTCTCGTCGAACCCCGACGCCTTCATCGGCATCATCGTCGGCACTTCCGAAAAGGCGTACGGGACGAGCACGCCCACTTCGCCGCTGTTCGTCGTCCCGTCGACCTCCGTGGCGACCTTCATGCGCCGTCACGGTACGGAACCGAAAACGCAGTAGTTTCCCCCGACCGCACGCCTTCGTGCGGTTTTTCCTTAATTGACTTTCGTTCCCGGCGAGCCCAAAATGAGGCCGTTCTTTCCTTTCGCGCATCATTCGCCGAAATCAGGAGGATCCCATGGGTTCCGCGAAACGTTTCCGGCTCCTAGCCTTCTTGGCCATTGTCTTTTTCGCCGCGCTGGTCGGTTCGCCGACCGGGCCGTCGACGGCTGCGGCCGAAGAACCGCCACCGATCACGTCCAAGGCCGACAAGGCCACCGTGCGCATCGACGCCAACGGCAATTACGTCGGAGTAGGCGTCGTCGTTTCTGCCAGCGGACACGTGCTCACTTCCGTACAGGCCGCGGGCAGCTGGCGCTACGCCAAGTTCACCGTCGGCGACGCACGCCTTCCCGCAAACGTGGTGGACTTCGACGAGAGCCACGGCTTGGCGCTGCTCAAGGCGGCCGCCCCTCTCCAGAACGCGCCTGTCACCCTGGCTTCGGCCCGTGCCGCAAAGAACTCCGCGGTGATGCTGATCTGCTATCGGCAGGTGTCGAGCGAACCGCCGATGATCTCTCGTCGCAAGGACACGGGCCTAGTCACCGACCCGTCATACGGCGGCGAATCGTCGGGGACGCTCGACCTCCGCGACCTGGAAATCGTCCGCGTGCGCGGCCAAGAACAGATGTCGCCCTACGCGTACGCCCCCGTCATCTCCGCGAAAACCGGAGAAATCGAGGGATTCGTCATTGGCAACATGCGCCGCTACGACGTCACCGACGTGCTGGTGATGCCGGCAAGCGTCATCAGGACGTTCCTTCAGGCGCAGAAGGTGCCTCTTCCGTGACCTTTCTCCCGCAACCGTTGCGGGTTTTTTATTGGGAAATCGGAGGTTGCGGTTGCCCGCCGGTTTGCTACACTTCGAGCAGAAATTCACCTCCCTATGCATCTCCAAAAGCTCGAACTTGTCGGATTCAAGTCGTTTGCCGAAAAGGCCGAACTCGATTTTCTCTCGCCCGCCAACGGAGGCAAGGGCATTACCGCCGTAGTCGGCCCCAACGGTTCGGGCAAATCCAACGTCGCCGACGCCATCCGCTGGGTGCTGGGCGAGCAGTCGCTCAAGCTGCTCCGCGGCAAAAAGGCCGAGGACGTCATCTTTTCCGGTTCCGAAAAGCGCTCCCGCTCCGGCTTTGCCGAAGTCACCCTCTACTTCAACAACGAGGACGGCAAAATGCCGGTCGACTTTTCGGAAGTGGCCATCTCCCGCCGCATTTACCGCGACGGCGACTCCGAATACCTCATCAACAAGAACAAAGTCCGCCTTGCCGACATCCAGCTGCTCCTGGCCCAGTCCAACTTCGGCGCGCGCTCCTACTCGGTCATCGGCCAGGGCATGATCGAGGGTGTGCTCATTGCGACGCCCCAAGAGCGTAAGGAATTCTTCGACGAAGCCGCCGGCGTAAAGCAGTTCCAGCTCAAGCGCCACCAGTCGGTAATCAAGCTCGAAGCCACCCGCGAAAACCTGCAGCAGGCCGAAATGCTTTTGGCCGAAATCGAGCCCCGCATGCGCTCGCTCGCCCGCCAGGTGAAGCGCCTGGAGGAGCGCGGCAGCATCGAAGAAGAGCTGCACGCGCTCAAGCACCAGTACTACGGCAGCCTGTGGTTCGACCTCAAGAAGCAGATTGATGCCCGCGGCGCGACCGTGGCAAAGCTCGAAAAGGAATGGCGCGAAAAGGAGTCCACGCTCGATTCTGCCAAGGCCGAACTGTCCTCTTTGGAAATCGAAGAAACCGGCAGCGACGCCTTCTCCGCGCTCCAGGGCGACTACGAAAAGCTGCTCGAGGAGAAGAACCGCCTCCGCAGTGCCGAGATGACCGCGCGCGGCAAGATCGAAATAGCCGAACAGGTGAAGAAGCGCGTGGCCGCTTCGGTGGCAGCTGCAAAAACCAGCATGCCGCTCTCCAAGATCATCGAGGAGATCGGCAGCGTCGCCAAGCGCCAGGACGCTTTGGTAGCCCGCGTGCGCTCTGCGAAGACGCTCGAAGCAGTGCAGGCGGTGTTGCCGGAATTGGAGAAGCTAACCGGCGACGTCGAAGCTCTGCGCGACCGTCTGGAACGCCCAGTGGCCGAGCCACAGGCCGAAAAGTCGGCGGCAGAACAGGAAACTGACCCGGCGCTGCTCAAGGAAGTCGCCGACCTCGTTGCGGGCATCTCCGCCCTCGACGTGAAGCTGCGCGAGGCCCAGTCCAAGCTCCAGACCTACAACCAAGGCGAGATGAAAAAGAAGGAAAAGTTCTTCTCCCTCCAGCGCACGCTGCAGGAGAAGATCAACGCCGCGCACCAGCTTGAACGCCGCCTTGGCGACGAGCGCGTGGAGCAGGCCCGCCTGGACACCCGCCGCGAGCAGCTCGAATCCGAAATGGCTGCCGAGCTCGGCGAAAAGGCCAAGCACGTCCGCGACAGCTTCACGCCCACCGACGACCCGGCCCAGCGCCCCGACGCCGTGCTCCCCCAGATGAACCGCCTCAAGTACCAGCTGCAGCTCATAGGCGGGATCGACCCGGAGGCGGTCAAGGAATACGAGGAGACCAAAGGCCGATTCGACTTCCTCGAAGGCCAGACCAGCGACCTTCGCAGGGCCATCGACGACTTGGACCGCGTCATCGCCGAACTCGACATCACCATCAAGGCCAAGTCCGAATCGGCCTTCCGCCAACTGAACCGCGACTTCAACGACTACTTCAAGCAGCTGTTCGGCGGCGGTCATGCCGAATTGATCCAGCTCCGCGAAGAGCCGAAAGATGAGGACGACGAAGGTGCGGTCGCCGAAGGCACACAGGAAAAAGACGAACCCAAAGCCCAGAAAAAGGCTTCGGACCACATCGTCGGCATCGACATCCATGCCACTCCCCCGGGCAAGAAGATCAAGAACATCGCCATGCTCTCCGGCGGCGAGCGCGCCCTGATCTCCATCGCGCTCATCTGCGCCATCATGAACAGCAACCCCTCGCCGTTCGTGGTGCTCGACGAAGTCGACGCCGCGCTTGACGAGTCCAACGCCGACAAGTTCGCCAGCATCATCGAGACCCTGGCCGAGAAGACGCAGTTCATCGTCATCACCCACAACCGCTACACCATGCGCAAGGCCAACGTCCTCTACGGCGTGACCATGCGGCAGGACGGCACCTCGATGCTGCTCTCCATCAACCTCGACGAGGTCGGCACGCTCGCGAACGCCAGCAAGGAGAAGATGACCGTCTAAGCGGACGTAATCGAAAAGCTCTATGAACCAATATTATTCGGCCTTCGGAGGCGGCCACTACTGGGCGGTCGGCCTGCTCCTGATGTGGGCGCTCCCCTGGAAAGCCTGGTCGATGTGGATCGCGGCCAAGCAGAACCAGAAGATCTGGTTCATCGCGCTGCTGGCGGTCAACACCGCCGGCCTGCTCGAGATCCTGTACATCTTCGTCTTCAGCAAGCATTACGCCAAACCCAAGACGGGCGGCCAAAAGGAGTAAAAGCGAGAACGGCCTGCGGGCCGTTTTTGCTTTGGGATGTCGTGACGATCGACTCCGGAAAAAGAAAAACGGCCCGACAAATGTCGGGCCGCGAGTGACGCCGCGGCGTCCGTGACGTATCAGGCCGGCGCGCCGCCCGCCTTCTTCTTCATCTGCTCGATGAGCGCCTTGGCCTTGGCCGCACGGACCGCGTCCGCGCTGCTGCCGCCGCTGGTGCTGGCGAGCGCCTCGTTGAGCCGCTCGTCCTGCACCGCGCCTTCGCGCTTCATGCGGGCCGCGATGTCGTCGACCGAGACGGCGCCGGCGCCGTTCGAGAGCGCCGCCACCTGCGTCAGCGCGTCCGCCGCGTTCTTCTTGGCGTTGGACGTGCGCTGCATGTTCTCGAGCCGGTTGATGTTGCGAATCAGCTCGGTCTTCTTGGCAGACAGCTTGTTGCTGGCCTCGGCCATGCCATCGGCGACCTTCTTGGCGTCGGCCAGCGCCTGTTCCTGCTCCGCGAGCGTCTCCTGCAAGGTGACGACCTCCTCCATCAGCGTGGTGGCCACGTTGTCGTTGGACGGATCATCGTCGCTGAGGAGCATCTGCGCGTTGGCGGTGTTCTCGTCGATGCGGTGCTTGGTGCCGTCGACCGCCGCCTGCGCCATGCCGACGTCGGCCCGTGCCGCCGCCGCATGGCGCTTCAGGTTGTTGGACTCGTCCTCGATCTTCCGCACCTGCTCCTTGCAGGCCCCGACGCTGTCGAGGTCGATGGCTGCGTCGAGCAGAGCGTGGATGTTGGAACCGATGAGGGTGCTGATCTTGTCGAAGATTCCGGCCATGGTGTCTCTCCTGTTTCTTTCGTGTTCGTTTTCGTTTTCGTTTCGGGGTTTCGTGTCCGGTCGGGTTCAGAGGTCGTCGTTGCTGCCGTCGTTTCCTCCGCCCGACGAGTCGTCGGAGCTGCCCAAGTCGTCGCTGCCGCCCATGAGTCCGCCACCGCCGCTGTCCAAGTCGGACGAGGGGGAGGTGTAGGAGCTCGAGTCGTCAGTGCCTCCGTCGAGGCTGTCGTCGCCGCCCATCAGTCCGCCGCGGGACTGCTGCGGGTAGCCGAGCGACGAGTTGTCGTTTCCGTTGTTGCGCGAGCCGATGGCCGCGCCGACAGCCACCCCGCCCGCAAAGGCGATGGAGGCGTCGACTGCCGCCCGTTGGCGCGCAGCTTCTTCGTCGATACGACGACGTTCCGCAGCCGATTCGACCGCCGCCGCTGCCTGGGCGCGCATCTGCACGTTGTGTGCCGCGTCGCCGCGTGCGCTCTGCAGCACGTCGGCGGCCACCTTCGTGGCGACCTCGGCTGCAGAGACCAGTGCCAGATAGTCCGGCTTGGTCGTCCTTCGTACGGTTTCTTCGGCCGGCAGCTTGGCCTCGGCATCGCGGAGCTGCTGCAGGAGGTTGCCCTCCAGCACGTCCTCGATATCCGCGGCGTTCGCGGCGATGAAGCGGTTGGCTTCTGCCACGGCCGCACGTGCGGACGCAAGCTTGGCGGGCGTTTCGGCCTTGGCGGCCTGAAGCCTCTGCCTCGTCGCCGTGAGGGCAGTCAGGTACCCGGCGGCCTTGGCAAGCCGTTCTTCGGCGTCGCCGAGGAACTGCTCCGCGCCCTTCCAGTCCTGCTGCTCCATGCCGACCGACTTGGTCGCGGCGTCGCAGCTTTGCGTCGCCGACTCCGCCCCGGAGGCGGCGTTGGCGACGTTGTTCCGGACGGATTCCCAGGACGTCGACACGAATCCGCTTTGGATCGCGGCGAAGTCCTTCTTGCCCGTTTCGATGTCCGCTGCGGTAGAGGCGATGCTCGCCTTCACCCTGGCGATACGGGCCTCGATGGCCTGCTTGCGCGAGACCAGACCCTTGGCGTCGGCACCGGCCTTCTTGGCCTTCACCGAACCGGAGCTGCAGGTGGTGGTTGCCGCGGCCGCTCGGCCTTCGCCGATTGCCGCAGTAGCCGTCTCCTGGTCCGCAATCGCTTCTGCCAACGCGGATTCCAGATCACCGGTCTTGAAACCGGCTTTCTGCACCTCGGCGATGTCCGCTGCCGCCGCCTCGATGTCCTTGCCCAGCTTCTCTAATGCGGGCTTGGCCTGATCGGCCGCCCGCTTGATCTCGCCGAGCTTGTTGTCGAGCGCGGTCTGGCTGCGCTTGGCGTCGTCGAGCCCGTTGAGCAGCTTGTCGTACGACTTCTCGATCGACTCATACTCTTGGACCGACTTGCCGTCATCGTCGGGATTCGACGATTGCGACAGCCTGCCGTACTGCTTGGTCGCCTCTGCCGAGCGCGTCTTGAGCGCGTTCAGCAGCGCGGTGAGCGAACGGGCATCATCCGGCGAACAGCCCTTCGATGCCGCAGTCACCTTGGCTTCCAGCACGGTCATTGCCGTGGGGCTGAAAGCCTCGATTTCCGTGGCGCACGACGTGGCCTTGTTCTTGGCGTTCTGCTGCGCGGCCTTGGCTTCCGCCTTGGACCGCCGCACGAAGAAGAAGGCGATGCCTCCTCCTGCCAGCACCAGAATGCCGAGGAACACCCACAGCCCTGCCGACGAACCGCCCGAAGACGGCGCCGGAGTGACGACAGTGGGTGCCGGAACGGGAGCGGGCACCGGCACGACAGGAATCGGCGCGGGCCGCGGCGCGACCTGCGTCGGGGCCGGCGGCTGCACCGCGACGGGAGACCCGCCGAGCGCGCCGCTGATGCCGTTCAGTCCGCCGACTGCCGCGCCGGAGTAATCCCCGACGTTGAAGCGCGGACCGATCTGACTGGTCTTGATGCCCTGCCACTGCGCGTTGAGCCGGTTTTGGAACCGGCTGCCGGCATAGACGTTGGCTTTTCCCTTGTTGGTCGCGGGGTCGCGGTACAGGACGAACACGAGCAGGTCGCTGCGTGCCGCCGAACCGCTCTTCCACGACTGACAAGGGCGAATCATCCCGGGGATGTCTTCGTAGGTGGCCAGCGATGCGGTGGTGCGCACGCGCACGAACGCGCCTTGCGCCGCGAGCCTCTGGGCCGCGGCGGCGACGGAATCGCCGCTGCTTCCGAAAAGCCCGGCATCGTCACCGACGACCTGGTCGCAGGTAGCCGCCCGTGCGGTCCCGGCGAAGCAAAGCGCGGTGACCAGCATGGCCATCGCCGCGAGCAATTGTCCTAGTTTCATCGTTTCAATCTCTCCTGTTTGCGTTGTCAACGACCGTTTCAGCGCCAGAGGCCTGTGCCACGTAGCACAGACAGATAACGATAAATAAGCCGTTTTGTCAAGGCGGGCGGGAATAAAAAACCGGCAGCCAGATGCCGCCGGGTAGAGTGTCCTATCGCCCTTCGGAACGCGGAATCGCCTTGCCCAGCACCTCGTCGAGCAGTTCGACGACCTTGTGCGGGTCATGCTTTCCGCCGGAGAGGTAGGACCGCATGGTCAGGCAGGCCCGATACAAATCGGGTGCCGCCGCCATCAGCGCCCACAGTTGCCGCGGCGTCAATTGCCGCTCTTCCAGGTTCGGCCTCTTGCCGACCAGCACCGGCACGACCACCGGGTCACCGAGGTTGAAGCGGTCTCCCGCATCCCCCGAGGGGACCATCTGTTTCCTTGCTCGAGTCCTTTTTGCCGCCATGTCGTTCTCCCATTCTGAAAACGGTGAGCACATAGGGCATAGAGAATGAAAAAACTGATTTTGTCAATGTTGGCGGGCTCGTCTTGACACCGGCGGAGGTCGGTGGCACAATCGTGCTGCTGTAGGAACCCGGGGTTGCTCATCCCGTCAGTTCCGCAAACTCGCGGCGTCCGACCGCATCGACCGAGACCATCTATCTCGAGACTGCATCGGACCTGCCGCATCCAAGGTGCCGAACCGGCACTTTCAATTATCTTTCATCCACTCAAGCATGCTGGTCATCCGCCTCACCCGCGTCGGCAAGAAGAAGCAGCCGACCTACCGCCTCATCGTCCAGGAGAAGTCGCAGGACCCCTGGGGCAAGTCCAAGGAAATCGTCGGCAACTACAACCCCCGCACTAACCCCAAGTCGATCAGCCTCAAGGCCGATCGCATCAAGTACTGGATCGGTCTGGGGGCCCAGCCGTCCCCGTCGGTCCACAACCTCTTGGTGGACGCCAAGGTCCTGACCGCCGAAAAGCGGCCCGCCGCCTCCGGCACGGGCAAATCCGGCGCAAAGGAAGCCGCAGCCAAGGAGTAAAAAACAGACATGTCAAAACGCCCCCGCAACGGGGCGTTTTTGATTTTCCTGATGAAGTTATCAACGTCCGTTTTGACAGCCTCCACGCTCGCTTTTATACTAGACGCAGTTCCCGCCTCGCGGGAATCCGCGCCGAAAAGGACGCGGCTATTCATTAGAAGGATGCACCTTCTTCACCCGGAGCGACCGGGAAAGAGCGTCACCGCCAAGATATGGCAGAACGGTTTTCCGATCAGGAATTCGTCGAATACGTCGTTAAGGGAATTGTCGGTCATCCGGAAGACGTCAAAACCGAAAGGACCATCGATGAGCGCGGAGTCCTCATCACGCTGCACATCAATCCGGAAGACATGGGCTACGTCATAGGCCGCCAAGGTCAGACCGCCCGATCCATCCGCACGCTGCTCAAGATCGTCGGCGCCAAGAACAACGCCCGCGTGAACCTCAAGATCTACGAGCCGGAAGGCAGCCGCCGCGCCCATCGTGAGCGCCAGGAAGCCGAAGGCCACCATGAGCCGGCCCACGCTGCCGCCTCGGTCAGCCGCGAGGACATCGACACCTCGGCCGTCGACCTCACCATCTAAGCGACCAAAAAGACGTCCGATTCGCCTCGGACGTTTTTGTTTGCGCCAGCACCGCAAACCCTTGATTTTTACGCGGAAACGTGTCATAACTTCACGCAGTCCCTTCAAAGGACGGAAAAGGAACGTGCCATGGCAGGCACCGCCAAAAAAGAATTCACCGGCCGAAACGACGGCTTTCAGAAGTACATCCAGCAGTGGGTTGGTCACGCGCTGCTCACGAAGGAACAGGAATACGACCTGATTCGCCGAGCGCAGGAAGAGGAACGCCAGCGCCTGGCGAACAAAAGCAAGCTGAAGCGACTCGGCAGAAAGGGCGCACGCCCGAAACGGAAGCCGAAGAAGCCCGTGGCGATGACCGCACTGGTCAATGCCAACGTGAGGCTGCTGCTCTCCATCGCGCAGAAGTTCAACCGAGCGGGTGCGCTCCGCGGCGTCTACCTGGAAGACCTTTTTAACGTCGCCGCAATCGGCCTGAACAAGGCCGTGCTGAAGTTCGACTTCACCATGGGCTGCCGGCTCAACACCTATGCGACCTGGTGGATAAGGCAGGAACTGGCCAGGGCGCTGAACGACCTCGGCAGCACCATCCGGCTTCCCGTCTACGTGACCGAAGATCGCCGCAAGCTGCGGCGAGCGGCAAACCTCTACCAAGCCGAATTCGGACGCGAACCGGACGAAGAGGCGCTGGGCCAGATGGTCCGCCTGCGTTCAGGCCGGGTGCAGGCCGTTTTGGACGCGCCTGCCGAGCCGTACTCGCTCGACAAACCGGCGCGAAGCCATGACGGGTCCTCCGACATGCCCGGCACCATGCTGGACATGATGGCCGACACCGCGCACGAAGGGGAGTCCGCCGAGGACAAGGTGCTGCGTTCGGAAAAATACGCAGCGCTGAACGCCGCTGCCGAACGGTGCCTCGACGAAAGGGCGCGCGAGATCTTGCGCTGCCGCTTCCGCGACGAGATGACGTTGGACGAGACCGCGGCCGCCATCGCCGAGCCGGGCGAAATGCCGCTCTCGCGCGAACGCATCCGGCAAATCGAAACGGCCTCGCTCGAACGGCTCCGCAAAGTCCTGCGGTAGTCCCGCGCCCGTCCTTCATGGACGGGCTTTTTGTTTGCCGAAGCGCTCTCGTCTGGTGGCGCCGGTGCTGTCATACTTACGAGACTCGCCTATGTCAGCCCGCACCCGCCACCTGTTCGCCTTCTCCGCATGCGCCCTGCTGGCCGTCGTTTTCACTTGGCCGCTGGCAGCGCACATGAACGCCAGCTTCCCGTCAGCCGGCGTGTGGACCGCCGGCGACCCCGAAATGTTCATCTGGTGGTTCGATGTCGCCGCCAAGTCGTTGCGCGGCGCCTTGCCGACCGCTGCGTCAAAAATGCTGTTCTGGCCCAACGGCATCAACCTGCTGGCCGGCTATGACGGCCCGCTGATGCTGGCCGTCGGCGTCCCCCTCACGCTGCTTTTCGGCAATCCCGTCCTAGCCTACGACCTGTTCATCCTGACCGCGCTTGCAGGCTCGGCGTTTGCCGCATACTTGTTGGGAATGCGGCTCACCCGTTCCTGGCCTGCGGCCATGTTGGTCGGCTTCCTCTTCGGCTTGAGTCCCTACATGCTTGTGCGTGCCGCGCAGCACCCCAACCTGCTGATGACCGGAACGCTGCCGCTGCTGCTGCTTGCCGCCTTTCGCTGGCTCGACCGACCGAAAGACAAAAGCTCTTACGCCTGGCTGGCATTGGCCGCGGCCGCAAATGCGGCATCGTCATGGTATTACGCCATCGCGGGACTCATTTTCCTGGCGATACTTTTTCTTTTCCAAGCCGACACCTGGCGAAAAAATGCGGCGCGTCTGATCGCTGCAGTTGCGGCCGTCGGCGTGGGAACAGGAATAGTCGCGCTTCCGCTG
Organism: uncultured Gammaproteobacteria bacterium; assembly: GCA_964491475.1. GTDB lineage: Bacteria > Patescibacteriota > Patescibacteriia > SG8-24 > SG8-24 > JAHFIW01. Next base: position 128,400 of record CAZBFO010000004.1, read on the forward strand.
CTGTTCTCTCCCACCGGGGGAAGCGCGCCGTCCAGCGCGGCGTTCGTCGCTCGCATGGGTGCCAAGCCCATCGACTTCATCCTTCCGAACGCGCTCACCAACGTCTTCGGCGATCTGCGCCGCGGCCTTCGCGATGACCCGCCAGCCTCCGACACGTTGCCCACGCCGAACGTGTTCGAACGGTCCTCCTACTTCGGCATTCCGCTGCTGGTACTGGTTGCCATCTTCGCATGGCGACGGCGCACTTCAACATTGCCCGTGCCCGCTTTCTGGATTTGCGCCCTGATAACGTTCACCTTGCTGTCCCTCGGCACCGAGGTCACCGTCCTCGGCCAACATCTCCCGATGCCCTTTGCGCTGCTGCGAGGTCTCTTTCCCTTCTCGCTGGCACGCGTCCCAAACAGGTTCTTTGTGGGCGCCCTCCTCTGCGCGGCCGTGATGGCCGGCGACGTCGCTGCCCGATGGCTGGCGCAAAAACGCCTCCTTACCTTCGCGAATCGGGCCACGGCGGCCTGCTTCGGCATCATGTTCGTCGCAGAACGGCTCATCTTCCCCTATCCGATCTTCACCCAAGAAGTCTCCTCTTTCTTCGTAAGCATGGCCGCAGACCGGGACTTTTATGCCGTTGCCGACCTTCCCATCCCCTACACGGAGTTCAGCGAGTTCGACTACTACCAGATCCATCATGGCAAACCGACGACCGGCGGCGCCTACTATTACCCCGCGTACACGCCCGAGGTGCTTTCCTTCATCCGCAAGAATCCGCTGCTGGCCGCTTCGCTGTGCACGCCGCGCTTGCCCCACCCGAATCCCATCGACCTTGCTCGCGAAGTCTGGCCCGCCTTCCGCGGACAGAACGTCCGCTACGTCATCATTCACAACCTCCTGCTCCACGACATCCCGGAATGCGCCGGCATCCAGCAGACGCTCCGCGAGACGTTCCGGGAGCTCACGCCGTACTTTGCCGATGGCGACATCACCGTCTACCGTGTCCCCGCCCCAAACCGGTAGCCAGCTTGTCAGGACGCCTCTTTCACGCTAGAGTAGCCAGTCACTATGCGATTCGACGTACTGACCATCTTCCCCGCGATGTTCGAGAGCTATTTCTCGGAATCCATCATCAAGCGCGCTCGCGAGCGCGGCCTTTTGGACATCCGCGTGCACGATCTCCGCGCCTGGGCCGAAAACAAGCACAACCGCGTCGACGACAAGCCCTACGGCGGCGGTCCGGGCATGGTCATGCAGGTCGGACCGTTCTATCGGGCGCTCAAGGCCCTCAAAGCGCTCACGCCGACCACGCGCAAGAAGATCCGAATCATCCTCATGTCCGCCAAGGGCAAGCGCTTCACGCACAAGGACGCCGTCCGCCTGGCAAAATACTCGCGCATCGTGCTGCTGTGCGGCCGCTACGAGGGCGTCGACGAGCGCGTGGCCGAACATTTGGCTGACGAGGAAATCTCCATCGGCGATTTCGTGCTGACCGGCGGCGAACTGCCGGCCATGACGCTCATCGATTCGGTTTCGCGCCAGGTCAAAGGTGTCCTCGGCAAAAGCGAATCGCTGGCGCGCGAATCGCACGCCGAACCGGGCCTGACCGAACATCCCCAATACACCCGTCCTGAAGTCTTCGAGCCAAAGAAAGGCCAACGCTGGTCAGTCCCCGACGTTCTGGTGGGCGGCGACCACGCCAAAATCGAGGCTTGGCGCAAAAAGCAGCAAAAGCCGGCCAAGTAGGCCCGATATTGCGCGCAGGAAGGGAGAGGTATAGGATTGCTATTGCCATCTCCAAGGGTGGCGGCCGTCACAGTCCTTTCCCCGGGAAACAGGAGACAGCGATGTCGTTCTTCAGCAAAATCGCAGCGTGCACCGCGCTGGCGTTCGCCGTCATGGCGATTTCACCGGCAACCGCCGAGGCAAGCCACAAGGGCAAGACGCACTCGGCCCAACAGGCCAAGAAGCATGGCAAGAAGCATGCCAAGCCTCGGCACCACAAGAAGGGCCATCACAAGGCCCACAAGAAGGGCGCGCACAAGAAGTAAGCGCCAGTCACGTCACCGCCCGACCCGCCTGATCAAGGCAGGGTCTTTTTTTACGCCCGGTCGCCACGTTGACAGGCCGGCATTTTTTTGCTTAGCTTTGAAGGTGTTCGACGCCACACGGCCTCACACGAGGAGCTCATTTCATGGACGACAACCGGCTCGAATTCATACAGCAACCGTGGGGATTCCGCAGAGACAAAACGCAGCCCGATTGGCTGCATTTCCCGAGGTTACGCTTGCTGCTGGGCTGGGGGCCCGGCATTCGGGAGTACTTCAGGAAGTCATCTCTGTCTGGTTTACGCACCATCGTCATTCCGGAGAGCGCGGACATCTCCCGTCCGCCCCTCGTCTGGCTTATGACCTGGTATGACGAGCACTTCCTCTTCAACACCCGCCTGCGTGAGAACGCCCCGCCGCTTGCCGTCTTTAGCGCCGGCAAGCAGAACCAGTGTTTCCGCCTCGGCGACGAAGGACTGCACAAGACCGAGCTGGACTCGACCATCAAAGGTCTGTTCCCAGTGAGCACATCTCCGGAGTTCGGAGTACGTCACGCCGTCGACGATGACGGATCGCGGCTGGTGCTGGTTCAACGGTCCAAGCGGCTTAAGGCCAAATACCAGGAACGGATGAAACAGTTCGGCCTGGTGTACGCGCCCGGAACGGGCAAACGGGACAACAGCCCCGATGACCAACGCACGCCCAGCGAGCAGCACTTCGTCGAGTTCATCAGCGCAATCAAGCACGAGTACATCGAGAAACGTGCCCGCGAACTCGAAAAGCACCCCGGCCTGCGACCGCCCAACTACGAGGAGCGTCGCAAGGCGCATATCCGATCTCGGCTCGGCGAGATGCAGCGCGGCAAATGCGACCGCGAAGGACGGAGCAAGCGGCCCTACACCGAAGAAGCGCTGACCAAGCGGGTCTGCGGCGAAATCGCCCGACTGGAATCGACCAACGAGATGTACGACTTCACCTGGATCGACGTTTACGCATTCCATCCGCCTCACGTCAGCGCAGTCTGATCACGACTCCGACGCCCAAACGGGGCGTCTTTTTTTATCTGGGGACATCTTGGGGATTATTCAATTCTTTTTTTGAAATCGCCTTTTTCTGGCCGTTTTTTGGGATGAAAAAGGCCGAGAGAAAATGCATTCTTTTTTAGCATATTTTGGCCAAAATTATGACTGATGCGCAGAGCACTTTCCGAAGCATTATCTCCCCCTTGACAGTCCTTTATCCACAACGTATACTCTCGGACGAGCAATCGATGCCCTTCGGATTACGGACGCAACGCATCGGAGCTCTCTTATTTTCCCCCAAAGTCTTGACACCTTTTGGTGCCAAAAGTACTATGCGGGAACTGGAACGGCCAGTCAGCAAGAAAAAGCGCAGAGAACTTTGACAATGTGAACGAGACAGCCTGAATAAGGGTCTGATGTCGTGTCAAGCGGCATCGGACGAAAAGAATCTATTCCAAAAGAGTTTCGGTTCAACTGACTGTCCGGGGAACGCAAGTTCACGGACGGTATGGAAGATAGTTCGCAAGGACTACTTCTTCTGAGAGTTTGATCCTGGCTCAGGATGAATGCTGGCGGCGTGTCTAAGGCATGCAAGTCGTACGGAGCACTTAACGTCGCAAGACGATGAGTGCTTAGTGGCAAACGGGTGAGTAACACATTGGTAACCTACCCTGAAGTTCGGAATAACGATCCGAAAGGATCGCTAATACCGGATGTGTTCACTTCTCTTAAGAGGAGTGAGTAAAGCCGTAAGGCGCTTCGGGAGGGGCCTATGTTCTATCAGCTTGTTGGTGAGGTAAAAGCTCACCAAGGCTATGACGGATACCGGGTGTGAGAGCATGACCCGGCTCACTGGGACTGAGACACTGCCCAGACACCTACGGGTGGCTGCAGTCAAGAATATTCCCCAATGGACGAAAGTCTGAGGGAGCGACGCCGCGTGCAGGATGAAGGGCTTCGGCTCGTAAACTGCTTTTACCAGGGACGAATCATGACGGTACCTGGAGAATAAGAGGTTGCTAACTCTGTGCCAGCAGCAGCGGTAATACAGAGACCTCAAGCATTATCCGGATTTATTGGGCGTAAAGGGTCCGCAGGCGGCACGTTAAGTCTCTCGTCAAATCTATGGGCTCAACCCATAGGCTGCGGGGGAAACTGGCGAGCTAGAGGTTGGGAGAGGTGAGCGGAATTACCGG
>CAZBFO010000005.1:0-129347 GCA_964491475.1 uncultured Gammaproteobacteria bacterium
TCCAGTTGGTGGTGATGTTGATGTTCTGCGCCGTACCAGTCTCGTTGCCCGAGCTTACGCGCAAGACCATCGTCTTGGTGCCGCTGGTGGCCGCGAGCCAGACGCTGCCGGTCCAGGTGGTCGACGCGGTCGACGGCGAACCCGAAGCGGCCTGGGTGATGCCGTTGGTCGCCGCGGCACCGGCGGTCGAAACGCGATCGGCAGATGCGGTACCGTCCGGACCAGGATCGGCGTTTGCGGTCACGGCGATGGTGCTTTCCTTGGTCCATGCGGAGTTGTCGAACTGCTCGGAGTAAGTAACGTAATTCTGGAAGCGACCCATGCCGGCGAAAGGCGTCGTCAAGTGTCCGGAATTGATGAGTGTGCTGCCGCCGTCGGCCAGCGAAAGCATCTCGGTCGGGCTGGACATGCCGACACCGACGTAACCGGCACCAGTCACCGAGAAGTAAGGCGTGGCTCCCGTGCTTGCAAGCACGGTCAGCAGGTAATTGTTGACCGTCGTGCCCGAATCGTGCGCGATGGCCGTGGTGTTGAGGGCGCCGCGAGTCACGCCGGTGAAGGTGGTGGCGGTAGTACCGGTGTAGGTCATCGCCTCGTTGTCGATGAGCAGCGTACCGGACTGCGGGTAGCTTGTGGTATCCGTAACGGTTACGGTCGTGGCCGAATTGGTGATTGCGCCGTTAAGCGTGGTCAGCGTAGTAGGTGCCGAACCGATGCGGGCGCCGCCGACGACGTCCAGCAGTTCCTTGGGCGTCGTATTAGTGAGGCCGAGAAGTCCCTTTGACGTGAGCGTCAGGTATTCCGTGCCGTCGTTGCGCAGGTTCAAAATCTTACCCGTCGAGCCGCCGGACACCGTGGAGTCGATGAAGATGCCCTGCGCCGCCGTGCCCGCACCTTGGCGGTCGAGCGAAAGCACCGCAGCGTTGGTGTCGGCAGTAACGCCGTCGTAAACGTGCGAGGCCTTGATGGTGCCGTGGCTGGTTTCGTGACCGGTGACCTCGAAAGCCGTGAAGGCGTTACTGGTGGACACGAAGTTGCCGGCAGCGACGCTCGATGTCGAACCGCTGTAAGTCGCAGTGATGGTGTGGCCGGTGCCGTCGGCCGAAACCGAGATGCCGCCGCCGGTGCCGCCCGTAGCGTTGATGTCGAGCGAGGTACCGGTGCCATCGTTGGAAATCGCCATCACGTTCTGGTCGTAGGAAGTGTTGTCTGCGCGCAGCGAAAGCAGGCGTGCACCCGAAGTCGAAGCGCCGGCGTTCGAGTACACGACGATGCCGGAACCGAGGTTGCTGGTATTGTTGATCAACAGCGTTCCGCCGATCGAGGTCGAGGTCGAAGTGTTGCCGGTCGGGGTCAGGCGCAAAGCCGCTCCAGTACCCGAGTTTGCGACATCGAGCGTCGTGCCGTTACCTGCATTGTTGATCTTGATGGCGCTCGACGTGCCGTCGTTGTCGAGGCGCAGCACCGGACCGTCACCGGCGGAGTTGTCCTGCTTCATGAAGACGAGTCCGGCCGACGATTGGCCCGAACCGGCGTTCGTGTAGAAGTTCACGCCGATGCCGAGGTTGTTGGTGTTGTCGACCAGAAGCGCGCCGCTCGAGGTGGCATTGCTGCCGGTGGCGCCGTTCTGCTGAATGTAGATGGCGTTACCGGTGCCGGCGTTGGTCACGGCGATTCCCCTGCCGTTGTTGGTGGTGTCGTTCTGCGTGAGCGTGATGCCGTTGCCGCCAAGGCCGTTGTAGACGTTAAGCGTCTGCTTGCCGACCAGGCCGCTGCTGTACCGCGCGTTAATGAACGCGGTCGCGGTGCCGTTGTCAGTGATGTCCGTGGTGTTGCTGGAAATGGTCGCGCCCTCGACCGTCACGCGGGAAGCGCCAGAGTCGATCAAGAGACCGGTGGCGTTGCCCTCGATCCAGGAGTTCAACAGCGAGATGTTCTGCGAAGTGCCGTCGATGTGCACGCCGGTGATGCCCGTCGGCGAAGACGGCTCAAAGTCGGAACCGACCACCGTCAGGCCGCGAGTGTCGACGAGGTTAAGACCCGTACCTGCGCCACCTGCCTTCGGGCGGCAGCGGACGTTGATCATGTGGTTGGCGTTGGCCTGGCTGCCGGAGTACTCGACGCAGCTGTTGTTGTCGAACAGGCGGGCATCGGTGAGCGAGTTGTAATAAGTGGTGGCAGCGGTGTCCTGGTACAGTACGCCGAGGTTCCAATTTTCGATGCTGACCTTGCTCACCCAAGTGTAGGCGGCATTGGACATGTCGAACGCCGTACCGACGGCAGAACCGTTGGTGTTCAGCCAGCGTCCGCCGGTGATGGTCACCTGACCGATGCCCGAGGTCATCTGGATGAGCGGCGTGACGCTTGCGCCGTCGGCCTGAATGATGGCGCCGGCAGACATGAAGATCTGAATCTTCGAGTACGGGATGGTGATGGTGGACGTTTCCGTGTAGGTGCCGTCCTTCACCCAGATGGAACAGCCGCTCGAAGGGCAAGCCGCGACCGCCGCTCCTAGCGTGGTGTAGTCGCCGCCGCTCGCGGCAACGACGTAAGTGTACGTCTTCGTTGCCGACCCGCCGGCACCGGCGATGGTTCCGGAACAGGACAGGTTGCCGTTGGTGCCATCAACGGTACAGCCGGTAGAACCGGAGCCGCCAGCGAGATTGACGCCGGCCGAACCGACCGCGCCGCCGACGTTCACCGTGGTGGCGTTGGTGTTGAAGACGCTGGCAGTACCAGTCGAACTGGTCGCAACGCTCGGGCTGGCGCCGTTCAAGTTGAGCGCCGTCGCATTAGTAAGAGTGACGGTCGGGTTGGCGACGGTAAACGTGCCGGTGGAAGCGCCAAGGTTGAGGCTGGTCGCCGCGCCGCCGACGTTGAGCGTGGTTGCCGCGGTGTTCACCAGGTCAAAGCTTGTCGAGCCGGTGGTGAGCGAGGTGGTGATGGCCGGGCTGGTGCCGAAGACGGCCGCGCCGGAGCCGGTCTCGTCGGTGAGCGTGGCGGAGAGGGCGGCGGAGTTCTGCGAAGCGGTCAGGTTCGAGGAGCCGTCGGTGGTCACGAAGCGGCTGGCGGTGATGCCCGAGAAGGTGATCGTGCCGGAGCTCGAGATGCCCGTAATGTTCGACAGCGCACCGCCGTTGGAGAGGCGCTGGGTGCCGCCGGTCTGCAAGTCACCGTTCGAGAGGTTGATGGTGCCGTTGGCCAGCGTCATCGTGCCCGTCGAGGCGCCGATGCTGACGGTGGTCGCCGCGCCGCCGATGTTGAGCGTCGTCGCGGTCGAATTGAACAGCGTAGCGCTCGTCTGGCTGGTGGTGAGGTCGCCGCCGTTCAGTGCCAAGTCGCTGGTCATGGTCACGTCGCCGGTGTCGGCGATGCGCATGCGCTCGGTGCGAGTGGTGGTGCCGTTTGTGGTGGTCTCGAAGGTGAGGTAGGTGCCGTTGGCACTGGTCGTGAAGTTTTCACCCGCCTTGAAGATGATCGCCGCATTGCTCAACGAGGTAAATGCGGACCCGTTGTAGCCCTTGGCATTAAAGGTGAAAAGCGTGTCGTTGGCGTTCACCGCGGTCGGCGAACCGACGCTGCCGCGAGCGCGGCGGGCAGTCAGGTTTGCGGCAACGGAATTGCCGTAAGCGTCAATCGTCTCCTGTACCGGATCAGTGCTGCCGACAATCTGGAAATTGGAGCTCGGAGAGGTGGTGCCGAGACCGAGGCGATTATTCGTGTCGTCCCAGTAGAAGTTGGCGTTGTCCTGGCCCAGGTTTCCGCTGGCGTCGGCGAACAGCACCGAACCCGCAGTCGCGGAAGTGATGGAATCTCCGATGGAAACTCCGCTGCCCGACGTAATGCAGTCCGTCCAGGCGCCGTTCTGGTAGCAGCGGAACTTATTGGAGGTGGTGTTGTAGTACACCAAGCCCGCCGAACCGGTCGGATCGGAAGAAAGGTTTGCGAACTGCAGCGGACCGCTCAACTGATTGTTCGAAGAGCTGGTGGAAACGATCGGGCCGGTGGCCGTGACGCCGCCGCCGAAGGTGACGGCTTGGCCGCTGGTCGCGTTGATGGCCAGCGCGCCGACCGATTCGATCTTGCCGTCGGAGTAATAAGTGGAACCGTTGCCGGCGACGACGCCGTCGATGAAGTAGCCGCGGCCGAAGCGGTTTGCCAGCGCCTGCGCGGTGTCGGTGCCGCCGACTTCCGGAACGTGAACTTCGGTCACCACGTCGGTGCTGGACCAGTCGAGCGCGGGGCTGATGGTCAGCGTGTCGCCGGTGACTGCCGTAATCTTGGCGTAGCAGGGATTGGAGACGCAGGTAGCCGAAGCCACTTTGGCGTAGTTGCCGACGTCGAAGTTCGCGCCGTCGCCGGTCTGCACGTCGAGGCTCGTGGAAGCGGTGCCGGAGTTCGCCGCAGTCGACGCGCCGTCAAGCGTCGTGAAGGCGGTGATGGCGTCGCCGGTCGCGTTGACGTTGAAGTTGGAGCTGGTACCGACGGAGAAGAGGTTGGTCGGGGCGTTGTTGCCGATGCCGAGCCGGGCGCTTCCTGCGTTCCAGTAGAAGTTGGCGTTGTCTTGGCCAAGGTTGCCGGAACCGTCAGCGAACAGCACCGAACCGGCCGTGGCGCCGGTAATCGAGTTGCCGATGACCATGCCGCTGCCGGTGAGCGTCGAGCAGTCGGTCCACGAGCCGCCCGCGTAGCAGCGGAAGGTGTCGGAGGTCGTGTTGTAGTACATCATGCCGTTCGTTCCGGCCGGATCTGCAGACGCCGTGCCGATGGTCAGCTTGGTGCCGGCACCGAAGACGAGATCGCCCGCCAAGTAGCTGCTGCGAGTGGACGCGCTGTAGATTGCGCGATCGCCGGACGGGTTGGTGGTCGTGCCGATGAGCAAGTCGGTATTGTTGGTCGCTCCTGTCATCTCTTCGATGAGCACGCCCGCACGGTTCGTCATGGTACCGACGGCAGAAATGGTGTTACCGGCAACGATGGCGCGGCTGCTGGTGATCGTTCCGGAGACATTGTTGGAAACGCCGGCATAGAAGGCAATCGCTTCACTGACCGTTCCGGTCGATGCGTTGCTTACCTCTCCATCGAGGCCTATCATGCGGTTCACGGTGCCGGTACCGTTGTGTTGAGCGTAGCTAAGGCTGCCGAGAATGGAGTTCGTCGCGGTGAAGTTCCTGCTGTTGCCCGACAGGGTTGCGATGTAGTTGTATCCGCCAAAGTACTGCGAAGAAGTATCAGCCGTAGGATCAAGCTCGAAGTTCTGGTACACGAGCGTCGCGCCAGTGGTGTCGGTGGTGCGGTGGGTGACGTTCAAAATCGACGTCGAGTCGTAGCCGGGCACCTGATTGCCGATCGTCGCGTAACCGCGAACGTCCAGAAGAGCGCTCGGAGTGCTCGTGCCGATGCCGACATCGCCCGCAAAGTAAGACTTCGCGCCGCCGCTGCTGTAAATGGAGTAGTTGTTAGCTCCGGTCGTGGTCTGATCGATGGCCAATCCCTTGTTGTTGGTTCCGGCGGACTGGTCGCTGACATGTACGCCCTCGACGTCGGTGATGGTACCGCCACCGGTGTTGGTGATGGTGTCTGCCCAGATGCCGCGAGCGGTGCCGAGCGTGCTGGTGCCCTGGTTGCCGACGAACGTATACAGGCCGTAGGCGCTGTTCAGATTGCCGGTCGAGTTGAGAAACACCTCGCCGTCGAGAGCAGCGACCTTGGCGTTGGTGTATGACGTCGAGTTCTGGACCGTGACGTAGCCGCTCACGGCAGCGTTCGTCGTGGTCGTGTTAGCCATGTTGTCTGCCTTGAGCCAGCCGAGAAGCGTGCCGTGATCTGCCGAAGCATTGGTCTCGGAGGCGAAGACGTTCGCGTCGTTGTAGCTGGCTGTGTTGTAGCCGCCGAGGTCGGTGAAGTTCGACGGGCCGGCCCAAACGTCGTAGTTGTACGTGCCGCCGGTCGCCTTGTTGATGCGAAGCGCGTAGTTCCTTGCGCCGGAACCGTTCCACGTGCCCGTAGAAGTCAGCTCGAGGCCCGCCTTGTTAACCGATGCGGTGGACGAGGTGGTGGTGTTGGAGAGCAGCGTGCCGCTGAACGAGGCAGTTTTCGCGCCGGTGCTGCTGACCTCCAGCGTGGAAGTCGGCGTCGCCGTTCCGATACCGATCATGTTGGCAGCCGAATCCAGCACGAAGGTCGTCGTGTCGAACGTAACGTCCTTGGTGAGCGTGAAGTTGCCGGAAGCGTCGGTGACCGGCACGAATGCATTGGAACCGCCGGCGTTCGAAGTCTCGAGGTCGTCGAGCTTGTCGGCGTTCATGGCATAACCGGCCGCCACGATGCGCTTGCGGGGTGTCATTTCTGCGTCGGTGTTGACGGTGACGCCCAGGTACATGACCGGATTGTTGAAAAGTGCGGCTGGCATCGCTGCGGGGCTGCCGGAAGTGCAAACGAGAGGGGTGGTAACGTCGCCCATCAAAACGGTGGTGGTGCCACCGACGAATGCCGCAGTCACTGCCGTGGGGGTGCTGGTGGGGTTGCCGTCGGTGGTGCATGCAGAAAACAACTGCGTGCCACCGCTGGCCGAGTCGTAGACGGTCAGGTAGATGTCGTTGTTACCGTCAGCGACCGTGTTGCCAGCAAGATCGGTCAGTCGCATCTGGTAATTCAGAACGCGGTTCAGTTCCGGAGCCGAAGCGGCGAATGCCGTTGATACCGAGAACAGCGTCGCAAGGCCGGTAATGACCGTGATAACGGCAAAAACAATCCGAGCAACATTGGCAAAAAATTGCTCAATGGAGCGGTTATTCTCGCGGCTCTTTCGGTCATGGTGCCTAATAGTAGCCATCTTTTTTGCGACAAATACCCGAGGCTCTAGAAAAATAGCTATAAATAGCCCTATTCTAGGCCTTGTACCATTTTACCATTTTTTGGCACGCTTCTCAACGGCAATGAGCCACTTTTTGAGCTCATTTATGCTGCTGGGTTGAGCCAAATACTGGTACTGGTGTGGAAGATTTTTTATTTGTCCACAAGCTCACTATCTTCTGGGAAGCATAAACCTACTGCTCCTGTGGATAGTTTAAGCCATGTGGACATTTGTTCCCTCCACGCCTCGTTGCCAAAAAAACACGCTTTGGCAACGAGGCGTGTCCCCGATTTTCATCGGGAAACGCTTAATTCAGGCTTTATTCTGTCTTCTTCTCTTCAGGATGCGCCTGATCGGCATCGGGCAACAAGCGACCATTCTGGGCTCCAGAAGCCTCGTCCTTGAGTTCCTTTAGCAGTTCGGCGGCGGATTCATGCTTTATGACGGGAGTAGGCGCAGCTTTGTCCACGCTTGTTTGGACATTTGAGTCTTTCTTCGGTATCTCTCCCGGCTTCGGCATAACCTTAATGCCGTCATCGCCAGTCGTGGGCGGAGACGCTTCCGGTTTGCTGCCAGTGGTCATTTTCTTCAGGCGCGCGAGCATCTTTGCCTCATAGGACTCGCCTTCTGCCACGGGCTCTGCCTTTGGCATTTCTGGTTGCGCGGCTGCAGGTGCTACGGGTGACGGGACTGCGGCTGCAGGCGCCGCCGGAGCCGGTGCGACCGGCGGTGCGATAGGAGTCTCGATGGACTTTACCGGTGTACGGAGAGCCAACCCAGCCGGCTGGGGCGGCATGGCCGGCAGTGACGTCGAAATGCGCTCACCGCCGTCCGTTGGCGGCCCTGAAGGCGTGCCCGGATCCGCCGAAGGCACGGCTGGCGGCTTTACGACCGCTCCCGCCGCTGGCGTAGCTCCCCCTTCCGTTCGCGGCAGGTGCACGTCCACGGCGACCACATGCATGCCCTTCTCCTTGGTGTCGATCAGGTTGACCGGACCCTTCTGCTGCTTCTGGTAGCCGGGCTTCTCGAAAGTCACGTAGTAGGTGTTCTGACCCACCAAGAACGCGTAGCGCCCGCGGACGTCGGTTACCTGCGTCTCGAGCAGCTTGTTGAAGCGGGTGTCGAAGATGCGCGCCACCACGTTGGAGAGCGGCTTCTTGGACTTGTCGTCGTAAACGATGCCCCAGTTCTTCGGCTTGCGCGTAATGGACAGGCGGCGGAACAGCAGGTACATGATGACGTTTGCCCCGAACATCGCGAACATGGTCGGCGTCGGCGAAAGCGCCGTCGCCACGGCCATGGCGAGAATGGTGATGACGCCGAGGCTCTTCTGCAGGCGGCGGGCAATGCCCTCGAGCAGGATCCTGCGCGGCGTCTTTTCGACGCTTACCGGATCGAGCGGGACGTTGGCCGTGATCGTGGTCTCCTTGGTGACCTCGATGATTTCGCCGTGATACAGGTCGATGAACTTGGCGTCTTCCTTCATTCCGCGCAGCACGTCTGACGGGAAAACGTACGAGGTCTTCACGGCAATCATCTTGTACGTGCCGGCCTGCACGATGAAGAAGTAGCGGCCGTCCTTGTCGGTAACGGCGGAGCGCACCACGCGGCCCGTCTTGGCATCAAGCAAGCGGACGATTGCCAGGTCGATGGGCAACTTGGAGAGCGAGTTGTAGACCACGCCCCACTGCTTGCGGCGCCGGCGGGCAATGAGCATGAACGGATGTGCCAGCAAGCTCCACAGGTACAGCAGGTACGGCACCACCGTCGCGGTGGCCACGCCGGCCGCAGCGACGTTCGCCACGGTCGCAACCGTCGCCGCGGGCGCGGCGATGTCCTGCGCGTTCTGCTTCACGTAGGCGTTGCCGGCGAAATCCGCTACGGCGTCGGCGGCGATCTTCGCGGCAAAACTGACGTTGGCGATGACGTCGTCTTTCGGCGGCAGCTTGATCAGCTTCACGTCGTTGCGCAGCACGTTCTCCGTGGCAAGCGGGAACGGAAGCGTGGTCTTCGTCGCGTATTCGTCGCGTTCGACGATCAGCTTGTACGAACCGATGGGCAGGATGTAGCCAAAGCGGCCGTCGGCGTCGGTAATCTGGGGGTTCTGCTGGCTCGAAGTGCCGCCGTCCCACAAGCCGAAGTTGCCGCCGCCGTTGTCGATCATCAGCGTCACGCGAGCGCCTGCCAGCGGAGCGTTTCCGTTATCGTCAAGCACGCGCGGTCGCGGCACGGTGCGCACGATGAAGTGCACGCTGTCGGAACCGCCGTCCTTGTACTTGACGATGACGTCCATCGGATAGTCGGCGCTGGTCGAGGGCGTGGTCACCGTGGCTTCATAGCTGGCCGTCTGCCGCATCACGTAGCCGGCGTTATTGAAGTTGATGAAGGCGCTGTCGATCTCGTGCTTGATCGAAGGATCGGGAATCATCACGGTGAACACCGACGAGCTGTAGTAATTCAGCACGCCGCCCTGCATGCGCAGCTGGATCTTTCCCGAGGTGGCGAAGTAGCGCAGAGCGTCCGGAGTCAGCTTGATGTCCGAGCTGACCGTCGGCTTCGGCACCTCGACCGGAGGCTCCTGCGGAACGATCGGGCAGTCCGCCGGGCAGTTCAGCGAGTTCTCCTCGCCGGCGCAGATGCCGTTGCCGCATATCTCGGTGCTGGGCGGCGCGTTCGACGGGACGCACTTGCCGGCCGAGCACTTGAAGCCGCCGCCGCAGGCATGCGTCTCGGTCTGGTGCTGGTTGGCTTCGTCGCAGTAGCGCTCGAGCAGGGTGGCTTCATCGGCGCACGAGTCGGTCTCGGTCTGACCGCCGTTGAAGCTGACCGTGCCCTGCAGGTCGTAATTCTTGCCGCCGTCGCTGTCGCTGCACGACGGTCCGACCGGCGGAGGAAGGTTCGCCAAGGGAGTGGCGTCGTCGAACGCGCCTGACGCGTAGTTCAGCACGTTATCGTAGGCGAAGGCGCCGTAGTAGTACTTGGTGCCGTTGGTGACGCCGTTGTCCATTTTGTTGTCGCCGATGCCGTCGAATACGACGGTGCCGTCGTTCGGACCGCTCGGGTTGCTTCCCGTCTTGCGCACCACGCGCGTGCCGGCCCAATCGGCATCGCTCGGATTGTGCCAGGTCAGCTGCACTTGCGCGTCGCCGGCGGTCGCCGTCAGCAGCGTCACCGGACCCGGCGGCACGTGGTCTCCGCCCGCGGGAGTCGCCTGCGCCTGCGCAGGCGTCGAATAATTCGGCACCGCGTCGTAGGCGTAGAGCGTGTAGAAGTAGAGCGTGCCGTTCGCGACGGCCGTATCAAGGTAGCTCTGTTGCGGACCCGAATACACCAGCGTGCCGTCGGTGGGGCCGGTGGAGTAATCGCCGATCTTGCGCAACACCTTCACGCCCTGGAAGTCGATGGCGCTCGGATTGTTCCAGTTGAGCTGGATCTGCGAATCCCCCGGCGTCGCGGTCAGGTTGGTCACCGGTCCCGGCGGCGTGGTGTCGGCAGTTCCGGCCGGCGTGGCGTTGGCGATCGCGCCCGAGGAATAGTTGGGCACGTCGTCGTAGGCGAACACCGCGTAGTAATAGGTGACGCCGTTGGTGACGGTGAGGTCGATCTTCGAAGTGCCGCTGCCGGTGTACACCGGCGTGCCGTCGTTGGAATCGGTCGGATACGAAGTCGTCTTGCGGAGCATTTTCACGCCCACGAAGTCGGCATCGGTCGGATTTGTCCAGTTCAGGGTCACCTTCGAATCGCCCGGGGTTGCGGTCAGCCCGGAAACGTTCGCCGGCGGCGTAGTGTCCGCAAGCGTCGTGAAGGTGAAGTCGTTCGAGATGACCGTCTGGCTGCCGGTGTCCGTAGAAGAGACGCGGAAATGGTAGAGCTTTCCTTTGGTCAGGCCCGTCAGCACGATGGCATGACTGGTCGTCAAAGTGGCGCTGCTGGCAGTCGAGCCGTAGCTTGCCTGCAGGCCGTACTCCACGGTGGAGTCCGACATGGTGCCCAGCGTGTCCCAAGTGATCGTCGCGCCCGTCTGCGTGATGGCCGTCGACTGGACGTTGGTGATGTCTGGCGGCGTGCCGTTGCAGATGTTGGCATCGTGCAGGAAGTTGATGGTCTGCGGGTTGCCGGCACCGTCATGCGAATCGGACCACAGCAGCTGGTCCTTGCGGAGCACGCCGTGATAGTAGATTTCCGCGCGAACCACATGGTGCCACGACGAGCTTTCCGGCTGGGCGCTGAACAGCACTGCCGAGCAGTCGCGGTGATCGACATCAACGACCACGTCGTTGTAGTCGAAGTCGATGCCCTTGTCTTCGAAGCCGTAGCGGTCGATGCCCGGCGACAAGTGCGTCACCTGCACGTAATTGCCGCCGACCTTTCGCACGGTGCCGTCCGGATTGATGATGTACGGATAGAATTCGGTGGCGGTGCAGTCCACGTTGCAGGTGCCGGGGGCCGCCGCCAGCGTCTTGAAGGTCAGGTCCGCGGTGTTGGCGGAGTTGGAAGAGAGGTCCTTCGAGGTCAGCTTGTAATGATAGGTCGTGTCGGGGTTCAGGCCGGTCAGGTCGAAGCAGCGCGTCAGCGCATAGTTGGTGTCCGTCTTGGACTGGCCGTAGGCGTTGGTGATGCCGTAATCGATCAGCCCGTCGGCGGCCTCGTTCGTGTCCCAGCAGACGTGCGCCGACTCGCTGGTGATCGAGGTCACCTGAATGTTGCTGATGATCGGCGGAGTGGTGTCGGCCACGCAGGAAAGCTGCGTCACGAAGGTGGCGTCCGAGGTGAACGACTCGTTGGAAGCGGCATCGCCCGAACGCACGCGGTAATGGTACTGCGTGTTGGGCGTCAGGCCGGAAAGGATGACCGTGTGCGAAACCACCAGCGTGGCACTGCCGCTGGTCGAGGCGTACGGCGGACCGACGGGCAGGCCGTAGTCGACGTAGCTTGTCGAGTTTTCGTCGGTGGTCCAGGTGACGGTAGCCGAGCTGCACGCGGCGCTCACGTTCACGCTCGAGATGCTCGGCGGCGTGGTATCGGCCATCGAGAACGTCTGATCGCCGGAGCAGGCCTGGTTGTTCGAAGGATCCTTTGAGCAGACCTGGTAATGATAGGTCGCGCCCTCGGTCAGCGAGCTAAGCGTCAAACAGTGGACCGCGATGTACGCGCCGTTCGATTGCTGGCTGCCGTAAGTATTCGTCAGTCCGTAATTGACCGTCGAGTCGGCGACCTCGTTGGTGTTCCAGCACACGTCGATGCTGTTGGTGGTCGCGTTCTGCGTGTGGATGTTGGTGATGATCGGAGGGGTCACGTCCGCGCCGCCACCGCCGCCGCCGCCCGGCGGGGGTGCGCCGACCACCGTCGCCGTGATGGTCACGTCGCCGCTGTCGATGATGGAAACGGCCATGCTGCAGATGTCGCCCGCCACCTGGCAGTCGCCCGCGCCGTCCAGCACGCCGATCGCGTAAGAACCCGCAGCCGACGGGTTCGTAAGCGTGCCGTTGGGTGCCGCACCGCCGACGGTGAACGTCACGAAAGCGCCCGCAGCGCTGCTCGTGAACGATCCGCCGCAGGGAATCACGCGGAAAACCAGACCTGCCGTATCCACCGCCACGCCTACGTTGTTGACACCGTCGGGGCAGACGACCGTAGAAACGGAAGGCCCCTGGTTGACGCCGGCGATGGTGCGGGCGGTACCGTCATTAAAGGAGAAGTCGGCTGCGGCCCACACGCCGCCCGTGGTGAACGCGCTGGTCTCCGGCAGGTCGATGGCGATCTTTTCGCCGGCCGCAAAGGTGTTGCCTCCGGACAGGTTAAAGGAGATGACGTGGTTGGCGGCAGCGCTGACGGCCTGGTTGGAGAGCTTATCCTGGCGGTTGGTGAGCTGCGCCGCGTAAATGCGAACCACGACCGCGGTCGCCGCCACGATCAAAAACAAAGCCAAGCCCATCCACGCGTTCATGCGTCGAAGGCCCTTTGCGGCTTTGACTTTCTTTTCCCTACTCTCCTGCATATTTTTCCCTGAAAGACCCCGCGGCCGCCCCTCTTATAAAGAGGAGCGCTCGCGGAGCGTGGAGGAGGGCCGTTCCCGCCTCCACACTCTAAACTCTAAACTTTCAACTCTTTTACTGCTTCTTAGTCTTCCTCTCGTAGCGGCGAATGACCGCCTTGTTGTACCCCTTCATGCCGACCGTGAAGAACAGGATGACGATGAGCAGCGCGAGGCCGACCAGCGTCATCATTCTCCAAGGCCAAACGGTGAAGGTGCGCACTTCCGAGAGCGTCTGGTTGTTGGAGCCGTAGTTCACGAACAGCGTGGCCTCGTACCTGCCGAAGCCGAAGTTGTTCCACTCGTTGGCCAGCTGGGTAAAGAACCCTCCCTCCTTCGGCTTGCCCGCGCCCCATCCGAAGGTGAACTTGCGGATGCTGTGCGGCAGTACGGAGCCGAACTGGTCGTTCACCTTGATGGAGGCCACCTGGCGGCCGTACCAGTTCTTGATGAAGACGTTACCGGCGGGGCGAAGGTTGGTGTTGCCGTCGTTTTCGAACCGCATGAACATGTCGATCGGCAGCGTGTTGTACCAGAGCTTCTTGTCCTTGAAGGTGAAGTCGAGGATGCGGCCGGTCTCGTTCAGGTCGCCGCTGACGTTGACGAAGATCAGCGAGCCGAGCTTGGTTTCCACGCCGACCTCACCACCCTTAGGATCCGCCTTGCCGCTGGCCATCAGCACCGCGCCGTAGTGAGCGCCAGGCTGGGCGTCCTTGGGAATGTTGATGGCAATCGGGATGTTGGCGCGTTCCTTGGGAGCGAGCGTGTAGGTCTTGCTGGGATCGGTGATCGTGATCCACCTGGCAAGGTCGGTGCCGTCGCGCTTTTCATTCGGCGGATAGAACACCGGAATGCCGTTTTCCTCACCCTCGATGCTAGTGAAGTTCATCACCTGCACGTGGAACGTGTTCGGAGAGGTGTCCTCGTTGTACACCTTGACCACGTCCAGCACGGTGTCGCCGGGATTCAGACGGTAGTCGACGTACGGCGGCGAGATGGTCAGCGCTTGGGCCGAAAGTGCGGGCATGAGCGTTACCAATACCGTGGCTGCTGTGGCGACTTTTGCGAGAAACTTCTTCATAACGTCGTTACAAGAATAAAATCTTCCTTTTCGACCGTGGCAGCTAATCTCCACGGGAGAGTCCCCCTCCCCGGAGGGAGAGAGGGAGCTCGTCCCGCAAAGACTAGAAGGTGCCCGTGGCCACGAAGGTCAGGACGTCCGTGTAGTCGTTGTGTGCAGCGGTCAACGAATTGGCGTTGGCGTTGACGATGATCTCGCCGACACCCGTGCCGACCGGACCGCCGGCCGTGTTCAGGATGTTCGTCGGAGTCAAGGTCGAGAGCGCCTTAACGTCGTTCGTGGTACCGCCCGGAGCGCAGGTGCCCGCGTTATACGGGGAAGCTGCCTGGAACGTACCAGTGGTCGCCGACGGCGGTGTGACCGTGTTCACGCACAGGCCGTAGTTGGCGTTGGCGCTAGCCATCGCAGCTGCGGCGTTCGGGATCGTGTCCAACGGAGCCGAGGTCGACTTGAGCGCGGCATTCAACGAGAGAACTGTCACGACTGCGCCGCTTGAGGCGTTTGTCGAGAGGTTCGCCCAGATGCTGTCGATTGCCGCGTTGTCCGACGACTTCACCGTGCCCGGAGTGAGCACTCCGAACGGTACGTCATACACGGGACCCTCGGACGCGTTATTCAGGTTGGCGTTGAGGTCGAACGTGATTGACGGGTCGACCGTCGCGGTGACAGTCACCTGGTCGCTGTCATCAAGAGCGACAGCGAACGTGCCGGTGGTGGCAGCGGTACCGGTGATGGTGACCGTGCGGCTACCTGCAGTCGTGTCGTCGTTGGTGGCTGCCGCTTCGGTGATCGTAGCGACGTCGCCAGCCGCACAACCAGTGGTCGTGACTTTGAGGACGTTGCTAGCCGAGGTGTTGTCGGCAATCGTGCCGCCCGAAGGAGTGCAAGTACCCGTGGCAGTGGCAGGGAAAGTCCAGCCAGCGCCGACGTTCTGGTACGTGAAGTCCAAGTTGCCATTAACGAAGGACGCGGGAAGCGTCAGCGTGACGGTGTGGTCTGACGTCGCGCCGAGAGCCTGGCGGCTCAAGGTGTCCGACATCAGCGTTGCGTTATCGGCCATTGCCGGGGAAACGGCGGCGAACATGGCGAGCATGGTCGCGGCGGCCGTAACCTTGGCGCCGAATTTCATGAATTTGTTCTGCATGTTTTTAGTCCTTTATGCCAGTCTGCTGCACCGGGTTAGAAACGCTTGCCACAATTGGGTTGTGGGCGTAGCCACCTGGCGTGGCCAGATGACTAGCCAATCCTCCACTCTCGAGCTATGGAAGACCGGAGTAGATGCCAAGCGTGATGCAGAGCTGGTTGTTAATGTGACTAGAACTCGTCCGTACCTTCCCGCGTAGAGAAAGTGCATTTAGTCATTCTCCCGGACAGAATCGAAGAGGTCCTACACCCTCCGAGATGCATTAGAGATGACGTATCGACCTTTAATTCCGGTCGGTCCATTGCTGAACCAACCATAAACCGCGGGGCATTCCCCCCGCGCCCCTCCACACGCCAGTCCGGTAATCCACACCAACTGTGGATAACCTGTGTCTGACCTGTGAAGAAGTGCGGAGGCATGCCTTTAAGAGCAACGCCGCGTCGCTGCTATACACGTCGCAAACCTATCGAGTTGTGAGAGCGCGGCCGACGAGTCCGATGACCATTGCGGTCGTCGTGAACTCGACCAGAAGCCGGAACAACTTGATTTTTGTTTTTTTGCACATACGAGCCTTCTGCCGGTTAAGGCTAAGTTCTCCGTGCCTAAAAACTGCGACCTTTTCGCGCCCCTTTTGTGGAGGGGCGGGGCCGATCCCAGAGCCATGCTTCTCTTGGATCGACCTCGCACCTTCACTTGTCATTTGTCTACGCTTTTCTGGACAACCGCTTGTTGCTCGATGCCGCTCATTCGCGGCCCCGTCGCTAGTACGTCGCAGTCCCAATGAACGTCAACGTGTCTGTGTAGTCGCTCCCTGCAGCCGTACCGTTGCTGATCGCTGCTTTGACGAACACTTCTGCCTGTCCGCCAAGCAACTTGCCGGTGGAAGAAAGCACCGTATTCGCCGTCGTCGATACGAGACCAACGTTGTGGGCACTTGTCGTACAGGTGCTGGCGTAGGGCGAAATCGGATTAAACGTGGTCGGGCTGGCTCCGTCCTGGGTTGCATTGGCCACGCAAATGCCGAAGCCGGCCGCACCAGGTGTAAGCAGGGCTGTCGCCGAAGAAATCAAATCTGCCGTCGAGACCCGCTTCAGGCCATTGTTGTTATCGACAACGGTCACGATGGTCCCGCCCGCGCCGTTGCTTTCGGCATTGATGAACACGGAGTTGATGGTGCTGTTATCACTAGTGTTTACCGATCCTGTCGTCAGCGTAGCGAGAGCCACTCCTGCGCCGGCCGTACCGGGCGCGGAAGTCCCCTCCTTCACGGACATCGTGATGTACGGCACGTTTGAACCGAAACACTGAAAACCGGAACAGGTCTTGAAGTTCGCGCTGCTCAAATTTTCACCGGTGGCCAAATCGCCGAGCGTATCGTTGGCTTTGTAGCTCGCCGAGCTGCTGTTGCCGCCACCTTGGCTCAACACATCTTGCTGCACCTTGTAGCTGGCTGAACTCATCGTTTCTGCGAACGCAAACTCACTCGTAGGAAGTACGAGTGCGATAACCACAAAAACCGCAGTTAGCGTTTGGCGAGTCTTAAGCCCAAGCATGGATGGCTCAAAGATAACTTGCCTTATGACGGTATTGTAACATTTTTTTGTCCCTTTGTCCAAGCTGAAACGTGGCTAATGTTAGCCTAAAAAAAGGCAATTTCGCCTCAATTTTTACTTATCAACAGAACCGAGGAGACGATTAAGCTCAATG
Source organism: uncultured Gammaproteobacteria bacterium (assembly GCA_964491475.1). GTDB lineage: Bacteria > Patescibacteriota > Patescibacteriia > SG8-24 > SG8-24 > JAHFIW01. The sequence continues at coordinate 16,823 of CAZBFO010000005.1, forward strand.
ACTATTTAAGTTGTTCACATAATTGGGTACATATTCACACTTTTATCCACATTTAAAATTTAACCTTTATTTATTGGGTTTTTTTATCCACACAGCTTGTGTACATGTGTGAATTTGTGGGAATAACTTTGGATTCTCTTTTAAAATTGGTGAAAAATGGCACCGATGGTGTCGGCAGATCTTCTGCTTTCGTTGCTTTTCATACACAGGTCTGGATTTCATTCACAATGCTATTAGAAATGGACTATGTTGCAGCAAGTCACACCGCGATCAAATCGGCGGATTTCTCTTAATAGGCGCAATGGTCTGCTTTGTTGTACCCGACTTACATGAAGTACTATTTGTCGCTGTATAAGCCATTTATTTAGCGTCGCATAATTAATGACAGTAATTTTAATGTAATACGCACCATTTATAGAAACGCTGCCTCGTTTTCATTTTGTTTCACGTGAAACACATTTTGTGACTGGTAAAATGCACTACAATATAATCTCCAACTGACAAAAAATATGGTCCATTTAAATATGCCCGTGCAATTAATCTTCAAAAAGTCGGCATGTCTGTTCCACGTGAAACATCCATAATCCACATATTTGACCCACTTATCACCATAAGTAGCATAGTTATCCACAGGTAATGCACCAAAAATGGCTGCTCGAAGAATTCATCCACAGCAAAAGGATTAGACATAAACATATCCACTCCCCTTTTCATACCCTCTAAAATCTGTTACACTCCGATACACGTCCATATATGCCCTTGTAGTTCAATGGATAGAACAGATCCGTCCTAAGGATAAAATGGGGGTTCGATTCCCTCCGGGGGCACCACAGAAACCAACTCTTCGTCGGCGGTAGACAAAAAGTGCATAACTCGTGAACAAAATGTGCATACACTAATCTCGACAGCAGATATTTCGCATAGTAAGCTAAAGTCCGCTGTGGATACTGTGGGCCAGTAGCTCATCTGGTAGAGCGCTGCATTCGCATTGCAGAGGTGAGGAGTTCGAGTCTCCTCTGGTCCACCACAAAACACCCATCGTGATGATGGGTGTTTTGTCATTCCATATTTGCACGATCTCGCTAGAACCAAATAAACATTATTTGGCTATATTTAGCTAATAATATGTGTCGTACAATACAATTTCGGCGATTCAACCAAACTAGGCTATACTACTGCCGTTATGCCAAACACTCTCATCCTCATCGGACTCGTACTCGCCGTCGCCGCACCCATCTATGCGCTGTTTCAAATGAAGAAGCAGCTGCAGCAGATGAGCGATGCCCAAAGCAACGACAAAGGCCTAGTGATGCTCAACCAGAACCTCAACACCCTCAACACCAAGCTCGACAAGACCAGCGACACCATCAACGAGCGCCTCACGAACGCGGCTAAGGTCATCTCGGCTGTCCAAAAGGAGCTGGGGACCGTCCAGGAGCGCTTCAAGGGTTTCGAGGAGTTCAACGAGCTGCTGCATCCCAAGATGCGCGGCAACATCGGCGAACAGATCCTGGCCGACATGCTCGCGCAGGTCTTTCCGGCAGAGCAGTACATCCTCCAGCATAAGTTCAGGGGCGGGGACACCGTGGACGCAGCCATCAAGACCCAGGCCGGCCTGGTACCTGTCGACTCCAAGTTCCCGTTGGAGAACTTTCGCCAGCTCACTAGGGCCACCACGGACGAAGAAAAGAAGCTGGCGACCCGGGAGTTCGTCAAAATGGTCAAAAAGCACATCGACGACATCAGCAAGAAGTACATCCTGCCGGACGAGGGGACTATGAACTTCGCCCTAATGTACGTTCCGTCCGAAAACATCTACTACCACATCATCACCGACGACGAGAGCGATCTGCTTCAGTATTCCAAGTCCAAGAACATCCTGATGGTTTCGCCGCACAGCTTCTTTAGCTTTCTGCGGGTCATCATCATGGGGCTGGAACGCAGCAAATTGCAGGAGCAGGCCCAGAAAATTTGGGATATTTTGAAGGGCGTGCAGCAAGAGTCGCTGCGATTCGGGGAAACGGTCGGGGTGCTTTCCAGGCACGTCAACAACGCCAAGAATGCAATGGATACGGTTCACGCCGGCTACGACAAACTGAACGGCAAGCTGGAACAGGTTAAACTGTTAGAGTAGTCCATCCCTTGACCGAAACCGGCTTCATAGGCTATTCTCCTCACATTCCCTAAATACTGCATTTCCACTATGCCGATCAAGAAAGCAGCAATGAAGGCCCTGCGCCAGACCAAGAAGCGCACCCTTCGCAACCAGAAGGTGAAGGACGGTATCCAGTTCCTCCGCCGCTCGGTCCGCAAGGCGCTCGACGCCAAGGAGACCAAGAACGCCGAGGAGCTCGCCAAGGCCCTCATCAAGTCGCTAGACAAGGCCGTTCAAAACAACGTGCTCAAGAAGAACACCGTCGCCCGCCTCAAGTCCCGCCTCGCCAAGAAGGTCAACGCCCTCAAGGCCAAGAAGTAAGAGCTGCAAACCCCGCATATGCGGGGTTTTTGGTATGGAATGAGGGGAGAATTTCTCATTGTCTACCAAAGTGTAGACATCCAATTAAGTAACAAAAAAACTCCCACGGAAGGGGAGTCGCTTCTAGCGTCGCGGAAGCATGCGCCAAAAGTCAATCAGCAGGATCGAGAGGATCAGGGCGAAGATGACCACCGAGGTCAGTCCGCGATACGCTTTGACGGCGTACATGCCGAGCTTTCCCGGCAGTTTGCCCAAGAGCTCGTCTACCACCCGACCGCCGTCGAGAGGGAACAGCGGCAACAGGTTCATTCCGGCCACGGCCACGTTGATGACCGCGAAGAAGCCGAGAAAGAACTTGACCAATTCCAGGGCTGAACGCCCGTGACCGAAACCGCTTGCGCCCATCTGCGCGATGCCGATCGGACCGGCAGCGCCGCTGAAAAAGCTGGCAATGCCGTTCATGAGTCCGTAGCAGACGAGCGCCGGCGTGGCCAGCCACACCCCGAACGACGACAGGAAGGCGGCGACTAGGGGCCGCAGCGCGCGCGGCACATGCAGCGAGTTCGTAATCGTCACGATCTCCGCTGGTCCGGACCTCGTCCAGTAGAAGAGAATCGTGAAGGCCACGAAAGCCGCGCAGGCGTTAAAGAACATGCCGGCCATGTAGATCTTCACGCGCGCCCAAGTCGAAGCTCCCTCGATGGCACCCTCTGCTGGACGCGCGGCGCCGCCGATCAAAAACAGCCTGACGCGGAACATCGTCCCGCTTTTCAGCTGCCTCTCGTAAAGAGTGGGGCCGAATCCGATGAAAAACTCCTCGACCTGCACGCCGTTGCGGCGCATCAGCGTGTAGTGTCCGTATTCGTGGATGAGCACGATCAGACCGATGATGAGGATCGGCGGAATCACCGCGGGGCCGAACTTCAGCAGCAGGAATCCGTAGAGTGCCAGACCAAGAACGGTTGTAATCTTCACCGCTGGCTCCTTGTTGCGGAGAAAAGGAACGTTTAAAAGAGCTTAAACCGACAAAAAACCGCCGTCAATCAGGCGGCGGTCTTTGCGAGCCAGAGGCCGAGCAGGGCATTCGGCTGTGCGGCGCTGGTCTTCATCTTTAGTTCGATTTCCAGAAGCTCGTCGTATCTTAGTCGGAGCGCGGCGGGGGAATGCCTGCGTACCGCGTTCATGGCCTTGCTTGCCGGGAACGGGTGAATGCCGACTCGTTTTGCAACCGCGTTCTTGTCACGTTCGCCGCGCTCAACCAAATCAGCAACGGCGATCATCGTCCGATACTGCTTTTCGAGCATGGCCACGACCTGCAGCGCCGATGTGCCGGAACCCAACATTCGTTCCAACATCGCGGCCGCATCGGCGCACCTTCCTTCGGTGCAGGCATCGATGAGCGCGAACAGGGATTCCTCGCGCGTGCCCGGCACCAGCGTGTCGAGCATTTCGTCTGTCACTGCCGTTGTCCCATTTGCCTTGGCATAAGCACACAACTTTTCAATCTCTTCGTGCATCTGCCAGGAATCCTCGCCGACGATGCTCACCAAAGCGCGCGCTGACCTTGGCGACAGCGTGACGCCGCGGGCCGCGCATTCTTCTATCGCGAATTTCTCTAGATTCGGCCCGACCAGTTTCATGCATTCCTCGGTGAATTTCTGCGCCTTCATCAATGGCAAAAGAGGGGACTTGGCCAATTCCTCCGAGCCGACATCCTCATAAAAGATGACGTTGGTGCTTTCCGGCTTGCGACCAAGCATCTCCTTAAGGCGTTCCTGCGAAGCTGCGGGAGCACGCAGAAAACCGTCTAAAATCAGCAGTTTTCGCTCGGCAAGGAAGGGCGAGGCGAAGAAAGACGCTGCCACTTCGTCCATGTCCGCGCCCTTTGCGCTGAACAGAACCGCGTTCAAGCCGGTCGAATCTCGCGTAGACGAAAAACGCTCCCGCATGGCCGAGAGCTTTTGTCGTGAACGGTAGGTGTCCTCACCGCACAGCAGGAAAAACATGCCGACAGCGTACAGCTAATGCCGGATAAAAGCCATGATGATTTCGAAGACGATCAGCAGGATGACGGTCATTTCCAGAATCTCCGCGCGGCGGTGCTGCAGCGTGTCGAGCATCAGCTCCGAACTGTCTTGGATGAAGGTCAGCTTGAAGCGGATGGTGCTGAAGCGGTCGTCCAGCTCGAACATCTTGCGCATGTTGATGAACAGCGTCTCCGCCTCTTTGTCCTCCCAAACGATGTCAGGCTTGTCGAGCAACGAAAGCTGTCCGACGATGAAGTTGACGATATTGCCGCTCATGCCGATGGTCTTCATGACCTCGCGCGGCGTTGCGATCAGCGTTCCCTTCGTGGCCAAGTTGATGTGAATCTTCTCGAAGCGCTGCAGGGACTCTTCTACCTGGTTCTCAAGGAAGTCGATAGCCACGGATTGGGCTACTACGTGATACACCAACAGCAGCTTTTCAATGGCCAGGTTCTTAAGTCGGACCAAGTTGAACTCGACCGATTCTGGCTGGTCGGCCTCAATAACCACTCCGTACTCCTCCACCGGCAACCCGGCCAAAGTGACACCCGGCTCGTCCTCACCCAGCTTGGAAAACCGCTTCAACAGGCGCTCCCTCTCTTTGCGATCGTCGATGCCAAAGAGGGTCACCACCCCGAAAGAATACACGCAAATATGCTGGGTTTCCGAGTGTTTGAAAACCAGCAAGTTTCGCTCCTTCCGCCACAGCACCAAGTCGGGGTTTTTGGCCTCAACTTTGGCTAGGTTGAGCGAATGTTTGATGTAGTGAGCTGAAAGGGAGTATCGGGTCTCCATAGGCCTCTAGGATACCTTTTTTCAACCCCACCGTCCACGGGCGTGCGTTTTTGAAATGGTGTGCGTGGGCTCTAGGTCCGGGCGGCGGGGCGGCCCTCGGGACACGCTTGCGGACGCGCTGCGGCGCGTCCTCGCTCGTCCTCGTGTAAAGTCGGCTGCGGCCGACTTTCACTGCGGATGGTCCCGAGGGGTGCCACCCGGTGCCGACCCAGCGCACGCCAGGCGATTTGAAGCGCACGTCAGTGAAGGGTGACCACTGACGATCGACGGGCGCCTCAACGACCACCTCAAAGAGTGGGGGGGCCCCGCGCGGCCGAGGTGGCATCTCTTAGGACTTCTCTTAGGACTTCTTCATCTCACCCCATCGCACCCCCGTCGAGACGTTCGCCACAATCGGCACCGCCAGTTTCTTTACGTTCTCCATTATCGGTATGACTTTGGCGGTGAACTCGTCCACCAAATCCTTTTTGACTTCGAAGACCAGTTCGTCGTGCACTTGCAGGAGCATGCGTGCGCCAGCATCGGCACCTTCGCCATAGCGCTCGGCGATGAGCTTGTCGATTTGGACCATGGCTATCTTGATCATGTCGGCGTTGGTGCCTTGGATCGGCATGTTGATGGCCTGACGCTCGGCTTCGGCGCGCTCGCGCGGATTCATGAATTGGACGTTCTTGAAGAAGCGCTTGCGTCCGAAGAGCGTTTCTACGAAGCCTTCCTTCACGATCTGTTCCTTGATGTCCTCCATGTACTTGGCGATGCCTCTGTACAGCGCGAAGTATTTTTCAATGTATTCACGGGCGTCGGCAAAGGAAATTCCGGCGGCGTCGGAAAGACGGTTGGCGCCCATGCCGTAGAGAATGCCGAAGTTGATGACCTTGGCGATGCGGCGGTGCGAGCCCGCCTCCCTTTCGCCGAACATTTCGGCGGCGGTGCGCCAGTGAATGTCCTCGCCCTTCTTGAAGGCGTCGATCATCACCTTTTCGTGGGCGATGTGCGCGGCGATGCGCAACTCAATCTGGGAATAGTCTGCGGCCACGAGCACGTAACCCTTCGTAGCGACGAAACCGTTGCGGACGCGCTTGCCGTATTCCGTCTCGGACGTCGGAATATTCTGCATGTTCGGATTTGCAGAGGACAGACGGCCGGTGGCAGCGACGGTCTGGTTGAACTCGGCGTGAATGCGACCCGTCTTTGGGTGAACGTAACCCGGAATCGCCTCGATGTACGTCGACTGCAGCTTGGCCAGTTCGCGATAACGGAGCACGTCATCAATGATCGGATGCGTACCCTTCAGCTTTTCCAGTTCTGACGCTGCCGTAGAAAGCGTTTTGTTCTTGGAAGTCTTCTTCAGACCTTCCGGCGAGATGCCGAGCTTCTCGAACAGCACAACCTTCAGCTGCGCAGGCGAGTTGATGTTGAATTCTTCGCCCGCATGCTTGTAGATGGCCGCGACGATCTCCTTCAGTTCGGCACCCACGTCGACGGCGATCTTCTTGAAGTAGGGGACGTCGACGGCGATGCCGTTGCGCTCCATTCGCGCCAGCACGGCGGCCAGCGGCAATTCGATCTCTTCGTTCAGCTTCCGCAAGTCATCGCCGATCAAACGCTTCTCGAACGCCGAAGCCAGCGGGACGAAGTGCGGCAATTCGACGCTAAGGCGGGCAATGCGCGTTGCCGACGTATCCTCTTTGTCCTCATCAAGAGGAACTCCGCTTTCATAGGCCAAAATCGCGTTCAAGGCGTGGCGTCGTTCGCCGGAGTGCAGCAAATACGAGGCAATCATCAGGTCAAAAGCATCCGTCGGCAAGGGCAAATCGTTCGCCAGGAGCACCTTGATTTCGCGGCGCAAGTCGTGACAGACCTTCCTCTGTCGCGAGGCAAAAAACTTCGCCAACAAGGGCTTTCCGTCTTCGAAGGCGGCCTTGCTGATTACGTAGGTCTTCTTCGCATCGGCGAGGCCAAGCGCGGCGACCTTGGGAAAGGCCGGATCGGCATCTTCGGTTACGAAGCGGAAACCGACCTCTGATGCCTTCGACAAAGTTGCCAATGCCGCGGTGAGAGATTTCGTATCGCGAACTTCAATCATGCCGGACAGCGGTGCAGCTGACGCTTGCGGCGCATCGCCAAAAAGCGAAGCGTTCGCATTGGCCTTCGTTCCGGCAGCGCCCTCAACCTTCGGTTGCGCGGAAGGCATACGCTCCAGCAGCTTCATGAACTCCAGTTCCGTGAAAATTTCCGCGACCTTCTCGCGCGTGACCGGATGAAAAACGCACTCCTTCAATTTGAAATCCAAATCCACATCGCGTCGAATACGGCACAGGTCAAGGGCGACAAGCGCATCCTTTTTGCTGGCAATCAGTTTTTCGCGCACGCCAGCCTTCAGCGCCTGCGCCTTTTTGTCGTTCTTCTCCAACGACTTGTACAGATCCGGCACCGAGCCGAACTCGATGATCAGCTCCGACCCCGTTTTTTCACCGATGCCGCGCACGCCGGGAATGTTGTCCGACGGATCTCCGCGCAAGGCCTTGTAATCAATCAGCTGAATCGGCTTGAATCCAAAGCGTTCCTTCACCGCGGCAATGTCGTACACCACGGTGTCAGACATGCCTTTTCGCAGCGTGAAAACCCTGGTGCGATCGTCCACCAGCTGCAGCGTGTCCATGTCTCCGGTCACGATGATCACTTCCACGTCCTTGCTCTGCTTCTCGGCCTGCAGCGACAGCGTGCCGATGACGTCGTCTGCCTCGAAACCCTGCACGGAAAAGACGGGAATCTCCATTGCCTGCAGAATCTTGCGGATAGGATTGACCTGTTCGTACAGCTCATCGGGCTTCTTTTCGCGCGTGGCCTTGTAGTCGGCGTACAGCTCGTTGCGGAAGGTGCCGCCGGCCAAATCAAAAGTCACCGCCATGTAGTCCGGCGAGAACTTCTTGATGGCGTTGAGCATGATGGTGGTGAACCCGTAGGCCCCATGCACCACCTGGCCGCTCTTGGTCTGCATCGGCGGCAAAGCATGCCAGGCGCGGTGAATCAGCGCGTGCCCGTCAATGATCAGGAAAAGTTTTTTGGAGGAAGGCATCGTATTTGAAACATTTAGCGCGAATCACACGATCATGTACCGGCGCCGCGAGCCGGGAGAGCGGGCGGCCAGCCGTGCGGCTGGGAAGGATCGCCCGAGGGACCATCCGCAGGAAACTTCGTCCGCAGGCGAAGTTATCCGAGGACGAGCGAGGACGCGCCGCAGCGCGTTCGCAAGCGTGTCCCACGGGTGACCTTCCCAGCCGCACGGCTGGCCGCCCGCTCTCCCGGCTCGCGGCGCCGCCCCTCTAAAATCGTTCGCTCCGCTCACTTTTCTCAAAAAAGGATATCACGTCCACAAAAAAACGCCCCTCGTCGGAGAGAGCCGCTTTTCATGGAGGCCCAGGCGGGATTTGCACCCACGCATAAAGGTTTTGCAGACCTCTGCCTTACTACTTGGCTACTGGGCCGAATGGTTTTCAGCAGGGATATTTTTAGCACTTCCAGCGTAATGGTGCAACTTGTATACTTGCGGTCGTATGCCCAACACCATTGTCGCCATCGATGCCGGCGGAACCAAGATCAGCTCTGCCTTGATTTCCTCGAAAGGAAAAATACTCAAGAAAGCCAAAATCCCCACCGAGGCCAGCAAGGGGAAGGAGGCGGTCATGGCGAATCTCATCAAGAGCGTCGACTCTGTTTTGCAAAAGGACACCGTCGCCATCGGTATCGGCATGGCCGGACTGATTGACGCCAAAAAAGGCGTTTTCCGCGTCGGTCCCAACTTCCCGAAGAACTTCAAAGACGTTCCCCTGGCCGCTTTGCTTAAAAAGCACTTCAAAAAGCCGGTTTCACTGGACAATGACGTCCATTGTTTTACGCTGGCTGAAGCAAAATTAGGCGCTGCTAAGCGAAAAAAAACGGTTGTTGGCATTACCCTTGGTACGGGAATTGGTGGGGGCATCGTCATTAACGGTGAGCTTTATCGCGGCCGCGACAACGCTGCGGGCGAAATCGGACACACCACCATCGGTCTAGGCTCAAAAGCGCTTTGCGGCTGTGGAAAATTCGGCCACTTCGAGGCTTATGCCTCCGGATCAGCCATGAGCCGACTTTATAAAGACATCACGGGCAAGTCCGTCGAACCTTTAGCCGTAGAAAATGCCGCAAAAAATGGCGATGTTGAGGCAAATAAAGTCTTTGATATCATGTCCACAGGCCTAGCTGACGGACTGGCCAACGTTATCCACCTCCTTAATCCGGACGTCATAGTAGTTGGCGGCGGATTGGCTCATGTTGATATCTTGTGGAAACCTGCTATGAATAAGCTGTCCAAAAGCATTATTTTCCCTGAACTTCTCGATACTCCGGTGGTCCGATCCGTGCTTGCCGGTGACGCCAACTTGCTCGGAGCAGCCCTGATTACCAAAAAACTGTGAACGAATACCGTTTTCGACAACGCGACTTAAGTCACCACGTCCGCCGCACCGGCAGGACTGGTTTTTTTAAGCCGTCTTCCGGCAGGCCTTCGACACCACGAACTCGGGGCGGACGCGGCCGAAAAATCCTTTCCTGGCTGCTTATCATCGGCGCGGCTGGTTTTTTTGCGTCTGCGATAGCAGTCGTGGGCCTGTTGGCGTGGGTCGCCAAGGACTTGCCTGATCCGAACAACATCATCCAGAGGAACGTCGCGCAGACGACCACCATCTACGATCGCACGGGAAAAACCGTCCTGTACCAGATTCACGGCGACCAAAAACGGACCGTCGTCGAACTGACCGACATTTCCAAGTACGCCATCAACGCCACCATCACCGCCGAAGACCGCGAATTCTACAATCACGGCGGCTTCGATCCGAAGGGGATGTTGCGTGCGCTCTACAACGACGTCTTCCGCCACAAGAGCGGTACGAACTTGCAGGGCGGTTCCACCATTACCCAGCAGTTCATCAAGAAATCGGTCTTGAGCGACAAGCAGACCCTGACGCGCAAAATCAAAGAACTGCTGCTGTCGTTGGAAATCGAGCAAAAGTTCAGCAAGGATCAGATTCTCAAGCTGTATCTCAACGAGATTCCCTACGGATCGGTCTCCTACGGCATCGAATCGGCGGCGCAGACGTTCCTGGGAAAGAGCGCCAAGGACCTTAGTTTGTCCGAAGCGGCGCTGCTGGCCTCGCTGCCACGCGGCCCGACATACTATTCGCCGTACGGAAACAACCGTGATGCGCTCATCACCCGTCAGCATTACATCATCGACAGCATGGCCCAGCTCGGCTACGTCTCCAAAGACGAGGCCGAAGAAGCCAAAAAAGACGACGTCCTTTCGCGTGTCAAACCGAAGCGCGAGGCGATCATGGCGCCGCACTTCGTCTTCTACGTGAAGCAGATGCTCGCGGACGCCTACGGCGACAACACCGTCGAAGGCGGCGGCTTGAGCGTCATCACCACGCTCGACGTCACCAAGCAGCAGAACGCGGAGCAGGCGATAGCCGACGGCGCGCCGATTCTCGCCAAGTGGAAAGCCAACACCGCGGCCATGGCAGCCATCGACGCCCACAGCGGCGACATCCTGGCAATGGTCGGCTCGCCCGACTATTTCGACGACGCCAATAACGGAAAGTTCAACAACCTGCTCGGACGCCTGCAACCCGGTTCGTCCATCAAGCCGATCGTCTACGCTTCGGCTTTCGAAAAGGGCTTCACGCCTGGCACGGTGGTAGATGACGTGAAGACAGAGTTCAGCACTTCGTCGCAGTCCTACTCACCCAACGACTACGACTCCAAGGAGCGCGGTCCCATCACCCTGAAAGAAGCGCTGGCCGGATCGCTGAACATCCCTGCCGTGAAAGTCCTGTACCTCACCGGCTTCGACAAGTTCGAGGACTTCGCCAAGCGCGTCGGCTACACCACCTTCGGCGATCGCAGCACTTACGGCTTGTCGCTGGTGCTCGGCGGCGCGGAAGTGCGCCCGCTGGAACACATCGACGCCTACACGGCCTTCGCCCAGGAGGGAATGTGGCACCCCAGCCGCGCCATTCTCAAAGTAACCGACCGAGACGGCAAGGTGCTCGAGGATCACACCGGCGAGGATACCGCCAAGAAGGCATTCGAGCCGGAAATCGCACGACTGATCACCAACATCATGTCGGACAACAACTTGCGCGCCTACATCTTCGGCGCCAAGAACCACCTGACGCTGGCCGATCGCCCCGTCGCCGCCAAGACCGGTACCACCAATAACAACAAGGACGCTTGGACCATCGGCTTCACGCCATCGCTCGTGGCCGGCGTCTGGGTCGGCAACTCTAAGGGCGGCTTCATGAAGGCAGGCGCGGACGGCAGCATCGTCGCCGCACCCATCTGGAACGAATTCATGACCAAGTCGCTTGCCGGAACGCCGGCGGAAACGTTCACCGACCCGCAACCGGTCACCACCGGCAAACCGATTCTCGACGGCAACAAGAACGCCCAGGCTTCGGTGAAGGTCGACAAGGCTTCCGGAAAGCTGGCGACCGACATGACTCCGGCTGACTACGTCGAAGAGCGCTACTACGGCCTGCCCCATTCCATCCTGTACTTCGTCAACAAGGACGACCCGCGCGGACCCGCGCCTGAACACCCCGAGAATGATCCGCAATTCGCCAATTGGGAAAAGGCCATCAATGACTGGGCCACGAAACAGAACATCGTGACCACCGGCGCTCCTCCCACGGAATACGACGACATCCACGTGACGGCAAACATCCCTACGGTGAGCTTCGTCAATCCCGTCGACGGCGGTTCCATCTCACAGCGCACGTTCACGCCCCAAGTGAGCGCGTATGCGGCCCGCGGAGTAACCAGGGTCCAATACCGCATCGACGGCGAAACCATCGGCGAGGTGTCCAATTACCCGTCGCTCGGATCAATCCCGATTCCCAATCACATCGGCAAGGGCTTCCACACCCTCACGGCAAATGCCTTCGACGATGTGGGTAACACGGGTACAACGCAGATAACGGTGAACATCACCGCCGATCCAGGACCGCTGGGCATCGAGTGGTCGTCACCCTACTACTCCCAGGAGATCAGCAAATCGAGCTTCCCCTTCAACATCTCCGTAAGCGTGGATGATCGACAGAGCATCAATCACCTGGAAGTCACCGCAGTCAACGAGAACGGCGATGCCATCGACATCGGTTCGATAGACCATCCGCCTCTTCCGAATCTGTCATTCACCTGGAACGACCCGCCGCCAAAAGGAAAATACGACGTCACGATTCACGCGACACTCGTAACAGGGGACGAACGCACGGAAAAAATTCCCGTCATCGTAAAGTAGCGATGAGAAAAAGAGGTCCGACCGATTGTCGGACCTCTTTTAAGTCATCACCCGTTACTGCCTGATGGGCATCACGATGTACAGGTACTCCTGCATTGCATGTCCGTCCGCATATCCGCGCATCACGCACGGGCTCATGCCGTCGATCAGCTGCAGGATGACATGCTCGGAATCGATGTTGTTCACTCCATCGAGGAAATACTTGAAGTTCACCGTTATCGACCCCTGCTTGCCCTGTATTGCCCCTCCAAGCTCCACAGCGTGCTCACCGGTCTGATTATTGGTACTGGAGAGCCTGATCGATGAGTCTGGCGTAAAGGTAACGAGAATGTCGTTCAATCCCGTTCTGGAGAACAGGCTGGCCGTTTTCACTGCTCGTGACAATTCCTCCTTGCTGATCACCACCTCGGTTTCAAACCGGTCGGGGATAAGTTGTCGATAATCGGGATACTTACCCTCAATAGTCCGGGAAATCAGCTCAACCGTGTCGTACACGAACTGCACCTGATTGTCGCTGACCTGAATTTCAATATTCGCCGGATTGTCCAAAGCGTCTCGGAAGACGCCCAGGATGCGGATAACCTCCGAAACCGTCCGAGAAGGCACAATTATCGAGAATGGCTCGGAAATCTGCGTGCTGACCTTGGTATCGACCGAGATAGTCCTTTCAGCAAGCCTGTAGCTGTCCGTAGCAGCCAAAATCAAATCTAATCCACCGTCCCTGGGGACAAACTTGAACAAAACACCGCTAATTTCCGGGCGAGACTCATTCGGAGCAACCGCAAACAGCACCTGTCCGACAGCCTTCTTCAGATCCGCAACCTTCACGGTGAACTTGCGTTGACTCTCAATCGTCGGAATCAGAGGAAACTCGGAGGCGGCAATGCCATTCAGCTTCGTCTGGTAGGTTCCACAAGCCACTGTGAGCGCGTTACCGGACATTTCCACGTCCACGCGCTCCTTGGGCAGCAAAGAGACGTAATCAGCAAACAACTTTGATGGCACCGTGAACTCACCGCCAGCCTCAATCTTCCCGCGAACCGCGCATTTCACGGCAATTTCCAAGTTGGTAGCCATGAACCTCAACACTTTGTCGTCCGCCTTGATAAGAACGTTACCGAGGATCGGCAAGTTCACGTTCTTGCCGGCGATGTGGCTCACGATAGAGAGTCCTTGATTCAAATTTTCTTGCGTGTAGGAAAATTTCATCACAACAATATCGTTCTTAAATATATTTATATATTACTGTGGTGGTTGTAGGTGAGTGGATAGCGGGGAAAAGTCACCTACGATTGCTGGGTTGAGCCACCTGAACCTGTGGAAGCATGTGGGGTACCACGGGAGAACTGGTGGTACAACCCGGGGAAAAAGCCAGGGGCACCCTGCTTTCCGCAAGGTGCCCCTGGTTCTGTCCACCGGACATCCTAGGTTTTTCCCACGGTTGGCCTCACAGCTTCCACAGGTTATGCGCCGCGGACTATGTGTTGTACAAGCGCTGCTTGATGAGGTCGAGATCCTGCCGGACCTTCGGACTGGTTTCCAACTCACCTGCAATCTTGGAGTAGGCGTGCATGGCCGTGGTGTGGTCGCGACCGCCGAGTTCGTGACCGATTGACGGATAGGAGGCGCCGATTTCCTCACGCATCAGGTACATGATGACCTGACGGGGGAAAGCGAGGCGCTTTTCGCGGCATTTTCCGCTCATATCGGCCACCGTAACGTCGTAGTAGGAGGCAACCGTGTTGACGATGTGCTTGGCCGTGACGTTCTTCTTGGACTGGGTGGGACCGAAGCTGGAAAGCAGAGTTTTGGCTGCATCTAGCGTCGGTTTGGTGTTCTTGAACTGGTGGTAGGCGATGATTTTGTTGAGTGCACCTTCCAATTCACGGACATTGGACTGGATAACTGTGGCAATGTAGCGGACGATTTCGGTATCCAGGTCATAGCTGCGCTCCTTGCACTTTGTTTCAAGGATAGCGATGCGGGTTTCAAAGTCCGGGCTGGAGATATCCACCGTCATTCCCCACTCGAAACGGGAGATGAGGCGGTGCTCGAGGGCTGGAATCTGCTTTGGCGGCCGGTCAGAGGTGAGGACAACCTGCTTATTGTTCTGATGCAGGGCGTTGAAGGTGTGGAAGAACTCTTCTTGAGTGCCATCCTTGCCCGTCAGGAACTGGATGTCGTCGATCATCAGCAGGTCGACCGAGCGATAGGTGTCCTTGAATTCCTTGCCGCGGCCGCTTTTGACAGCGTGGATAAATTCGCTGGTGAACTTTTCACAGGTCACATACAGGACTTTGGCCTCCGGATTCTTGGTGAGAAGAGCGTTTCCAATGGCCTGGAGCAAGTGCGTTTTACCGAGACCGACACCGCCATAGACGAACAGCGGGTTGTACTTAGTGCCCGGATTCTCCGAGACAGCCATGGCCGCCGCGTGCGCCAGTTCGTTTCCCTTACCGACGATAAAGGTTTCAAAGGTGTACTTAGCGCTCAACTTATTGTCAGTAGAATACTCTTTTTGCGCTAAGTTATGCGAAGTTTCAGGCCTTACGATAGTAGCAACTTCGTTGGCGGTTGGCGCGATGACCTGGAACGTTTCCTGGGACAACGGCTTATTGCCGAGGTTCATGGGGCGGACGTCCACCTTGTAAATGATCTCCTTGAAACCGGCGTTACCCACAGTCTGGAGCGACTTGAGGATAGAAGCGTTGTACTTCTTTTCCAACCAGGCCTTGGTGAACGTGTTGGGAACGCTGATGACGACCCTTTGGCCCTCGCAGGACGAGATGAAGGTGTTCTTGAACCACGTGGTGAAGTTCGCCTTGCTCAATGTGAGCTCCAATTCACCGAGAACAGCCTGCCAAAGTTCGTGCGTATTCATAGTATTGATGCGTCGAAAGACAAAGGCGAAAATATTTTGAGGCTGAATACAGTCTAAGACAGCAAAACATATTTGAAAAGCGGCCGAACTGGGCACAGATTGTGTACCAATTGTGGATATCTTTCGATTTAAAAGCAAGTGTGGATGCACTGTGGGTTAGTCAACCCCATATGATGTGTTATCAACAGGTTCTTAACACCATATGTGGTGTGTCTTGCCAAAAATGGGCAATTCTGGCAGGATAGAGCGACTTCGAATCAGATAAGTGATTTGTTATGCCCAAGCGCACACTCCAGCGCAACCCGCGCAAGATGAAGAAAAAGCACGGTTTTCTGAACCGCATGCGCACCACCGGTGGCCGCGTCGTTCTCAAGCGTCGCCGCGCCAAGGGTCGCAAGAAGCTCTCCGTATAAACAAAAAAGCCCAATAAAATGGGCTTTTTTGGACCCATCGGAACGTGCTACAGTGTTTTCATATGTTGGCAAAGTCAGCCCGACTCAATGCGGAAAAGGATTACTCACGCCTTTTTTCTAAAGGACGTGCTTTTCATGCGCGCGGCATCATCATGAAGGTCATGAAGAGCAAGGCCGAAGCTACCAAAGTCGGATTTGTAGTCAGTACGAAGGTGGCAAAGAAGGCCAACGTGCGCAACTTGGTCAAACGGCGCATGCGCGAAATCATCCGAAAGCATTACGCCCAGATCGAAAGGGGCCTCGACATAGCCTTCAAGGCAAAAGTCGAGGCAAAATCAATGGAATTTGCGGAGGTGGAAAAGTCGATGCTTGAGCTTCTTTGGAAAGCAGGCATTTTGCCACGAACATGAGATCGGATCAGTTCCTCGTCTTCAAAATTATTTTTGGACTTCCCAAGATTGCCGTCTTGCAGACTATTCGTTTATACCAAAAGCTTTTTTCTCCGGATCACGGTCCTTTGCGAGCGCTGTATCCGTATGGATACTGCAAATTCAAACCGACCTGTTCACAGTACACGTACGAGGCTGTGGAAAATATGGGGGTAACTCGCGGACTTATCCTCGGTGCCGTGCGCATCATGCGATGCAATCCATGGAACAAAGGGGGATACGATCCGGTTCCCGTGAAGAGAATGACTGATGCAGATAAAAAATAATGGCTCTAGTGAGCCATTATTTTAAATATCTTCTTCGAAGAGGTTTCACCTTTCACCAACAGTACGCGTGATTTTGGGACATTCATGTATTCCGCCAACATATCCACAACATCCTTGTTGGCTTTGCCTTTTTCGGGCGCGACGTTGGTCCAGATTTTGAGTGAGCCGTCCGGGGACGCTTCGACGGCACGCTTGCGGGCGCCTGCTCGCACGGTAACGGTGACCAACATACTCTTCTACTTTGCCTTGCCGCGAATCTTTTTCAGAATCGCCAGGTCGTCAGCGACGTGATCGGGTTCGGTTTCCAAAATCAGGTTCACGTTCTTGAAACCTTTGGAGCCGACGATTGCCTTGAACCCCTCCAGTCCGATGAAACCTTTGCCGAGATGCTCGTGGCGGTCCTTGTGTTCGCCGATGTCCACCTTGGAGTCGTTGCAATGGGAAAGTTCCAGACGGTCCAGGCCAATGGCTTTGTCGAATGACTTCATGGTTTTCGTCACCGCGTCGGCATCGCGCAGGTCGTAGCCAGAGGCGAAAGCGTGGGCCGTGTCGAAGCAAACCCCCAACATTTCGTGATCCGCGCCGGCCAGCATCGCGGCGACCTCCTCGAAGGTGTCGCCCATGACCATGCCGGCGCCGGCCGAAATCTCGATGAGCAGGCGCGTGGTGCCCTTGTAGCCCTTGAGGATCTTCTTGATGCCCTCGACGACCAGCTTGAGACCCATCTCCTCGCCGACGCCCGAGGCGGAGCCGGGGTGGAACATCATCGCGGTGACGCCGAGCAGGCTGCCGCGCTCCAGTTCGCCACGCAGGATTTCCACGGAACCGTTGCGGATGCGCTCCTCTTTGGAGGCCAGATTGATGATGTACGGCGCGTGAATGTAGCACTTCTCAAACGAGTGCTTCTCGCAAAGTTCGCGGAATTTGGTGATTTCTTCCTTGGGTATGGGGCCGACGCGGCTGCCTTGCGGCGGACGCGAGAAGAACTGGAAGGTTTCGAGGCCGAGCTGGGCCGCGTTCAAGGGTGCGTTGGAAACGCCGCCGGAAGCGGATACGTGTGCGCCGAATTGCATAGGGAAAACAAAAGTGGTGAACCTGACGTTCACCACTTTAGCACCAATTGGCAGGAAATCTCCATTACTTCTTACCGGTGGCGGCGTCGCGGAGCATCGCCAGCACCTTGCGGTTGCGCATCGAGGATCGGACGTAGTCCTGGTAATCCTCGGTGCGAATCTGCTGCTGCGCTTCGGGATTGTTGGCGTAGCGGTTGATGAGGTTACCGATCTCGCCCAGCAATTCCTCGTCCGATACCTCCACCTTTTCCTTCTCGCCGATTTCGCGGATGAGGACCGCAGTCTTCACGCGCTTCACTGCCTGCGGCACGAACTCCATTTTGAGATCCTCTTCGGTCTTCTTGATGTTGAGCAGGTAGTCGGGCCAGGTGGCGCCCTGGTCGGCGACGCCGTGCTTGAGTTCGTCCAGCATGCGCTTCACTTCGTCGTTGAGGATGACTTCCGGAACGTCTTCGAAGCGTGCCTTCTCGACCAGCTGGTCCAGCACGGCGAGTTCGACACGCTGGGTTTCCTTGGTCTTGGCCTCTTCGAGCATGTTGGTCTTGATGAGCTCGCGCAGCTTGGCGATGCTCTCCTGACCGACCTTCTTGGCGAGCTCGTCATCGATGGGCGGGTGCTCAAGGTCGTACACTTCCTTGAGCGTCACCGCGAAGTCGACGTCCTTGCCGGCCAAGTTCTTCTGGAAGTGGTCGGGGTTGAACTTGAGGGTGAATTCGCGCTTCTCGCCCTCCTTCATTCCCAGCACTTTGTCCCTAAGACCGGGAATGTAATATTCCTCGTTCAGGAAAATCCCGTGGTTGCGTGCCTGGCCGCCGTCGACGGCGACGCCACCGATGGTCAGGTCCATGTCGACGACAATCTTGTTCTTGTCGGTGGCTTCGTGGCTGGCGCGTACTTCCTTGGTGTGCATCGATTGCAGCTCCTTGAGCGTGGCTTCGACGGCGCTGTCTTCCACCTTGGGTTCTTTGGTCTCCACCTTGACGGCCTTGTAGTCAGGCATGGTGGTCACGTCCGGAACGGCGGCGACGGTGGCGGTGAAAGAGATCGGATTGCCCGGAGCGAGTTTGGTGACCTCGATCTTCGGCTCGCCGTAGCTGTGCACGTGCTCCTTTACGACGGCGTTGACGTAGTGCTTTCGGATGATGGCGGGCAGGGCGGTTTCGTAGATGGCCATTTCGCCATACGCCTGCTTGACCATGTCGTAAGTGGCCTTGCCGGGGCGGAATCCCGGCATCGGCTTGTCCTCGGTGAGCTTGCGGGCGGCGTTCTCGAGCTCGTTCTTGACCTCGTCGAGAGACACCTCGCAGGTGACTTCGACCATTCCCTTCGGGAGTTTTTTGATGGTGGCAGACATAAAGGCAAAGCAAAATAAGCCGTAATGACTTCGGACTTTAGTCGAAAAATGATGGAGTGTCAAACCGCGAGCGGCGCAGCCGCGGGGCGGCCGGGGGCTTGAGGGGTCGGTGTCGGATTTGGCCTGCGGGCCAAATCCGCACCTAAGCCTCGCCAAAAAATCGGCTGCGGCCGATTTTTTGTCTGCGGATTCCCCCTCAAGCCCCCGGCCGCCCCGCGGCTGCGCCGCTCGCGGTTTGACGCGTGCCATCGTTGTTTGGCTGGGCGTCCTGCGGATGTGCGGTGGGCGCGAGGTTGGTTGATGTTTGTGGCTCGCACCGGGGCTAAATAAAAACGTGCCGCATGCTGCGGCCGTTTTTATTTAGTGCTCATTACTCCGGGTTAGACGGTTTGATGTTTTTGGATGAAGGCAGCGGTTGCTGCGATTGTTTCGGCGTGCAGGGATGGATCGCTTTCGGCCACCCAGACGGCGAAGTTGTAGAGGCGACGTGCGTCGATGGTCAGCCACTTACCGTTCAGTTCCAAAAAAACCAACAAGGCTGTCACGGCGACGCGCTTGTTTCCGTTTTGAAAAGGGTGATTTTTGATGAGCAAATAAAAGAGGGCCGCAGCCTTGTCGGTAAGCGTGGGATAAAATTCCTTGCCGCCGAATGATTGCGAGATGGTTTGCAGGCACGATTCCAATTTTTCCGGATAGCGTGTTTTGAAGGGAGGGATTGGTTCGCCCCAAGCCAATAACTCTGCAGCAAGCGAATGCGCAACGAGTTCAACGTCCTCGATAGTCAGGAGGCGAGGCATACTACTCCTTCGCAAGAAGCTTCAGCGTTTCACCGTACTCCTGGACGACTTTTTTCACGGCATCTTTGATTTCCGTTTTTTTGTCCTGCGGCACTTCTTTCATGCACTTGGCCAGCTCGGACAGAGGAATGACAAAAGTGCGCCCGACTTTTTCGGCGCTGATTTTGCCTGATTTGATCCAGCGGCCAATGGTGATTCGCTCAACGCCACAGAGTTTGGCTGCCTCGTTGGCTGAATAAAACTGCTTTTCCATATTTTTCGCCTGTTACAATATGTAACATTATCTATATAGATATGTTACAATATGTAACATATCTTGTCAATAATAAGGCTGATGCTTGCATTTACTTATGACCAAATTCAAAAAAGCCCTCGAATTTTCGAGGGCTTTTTGTCTCATTTCATCCCTTACATCCCAGCAGCAGTCTTGGCTGCGGCTGCCATCATGGCGACGATGAGCAGGGCGGTGATGTTGAGAATCTTGATCATCGGGTTGATGGCGGGGCCGGCGGTGTCTTTGTACGGGTCGCCGACGGTGTCGCCGGTGACGGCGGCCTGGTGGGCGAAGGACTTCTTGCCGCCGTAGACGCCGGACTCGATGTACTTCTTGGCGTTGTCCCAGGCAGCGCCGCCGGTGGTCATGGAGACCGCGACGAAGATGCCGGTGACGATGGCGCCGACGAGCATGCCGCCGAGGGCTTCAATGCCCAGCTGCTTGCTGAACAGGACGGCCACGACGATCGGGGCGGCGATCGGGAGGAGCGCCGGGACGACCATCTCGCTGATGGCGGCCTTGGTCACGATGTCGACGCACTTGGCGTATTCCGGCTTGGCAGTGCCTTCCATGATGCCCGGAATCTCCTTGAACTGGCGGCGGACTTCCTCGACCACGCCGGCCGCGGCGCGACCGACGGCTTCCATGGCGATGGCACCGAAGAGGTAGGTGACCGTGCCGCCGAGGAACAGGCCGATGAGCACCTTAGGGTTGGAGAGATCGAACACGGAGTTCTCGCCAATCTTGAGCAGTTCTTCCTTGAAGGAGGCGAACAGCACGACCGAGGCGAGACCGGCGGAACCGATGGCGTAACCCTTGGTCACGGCCTTGGTGGTGTTACCGACGGCGTCGAGCGGGTCGGTCACGTTGCGAACGGACTCGGGAAGACCGGCCATTTCGGCGATACCGCCGGCGTTGTCGGTGATCGGACCGTAGGCGTCGATGGCCACGATGATGCCGGTGAGCGAAAGCATGGACATCGAAGCGACTGCCACACCGTAAAGTTCAGCCAGCTGGTAGGCACCGAGAATGGCGCCGGAAATCAGCAGGACCGGGAGCGCGGTGGAGCGCATTGAGACGGCCAATCCGGCGATGATGTTGGTGCCATGGCCGGACTGCGATGCGGCAGCGACGCGGCGGACCGGAGCGTACTGCGTGCCGGTGTAGTATTCGGTGATGATCACCATGAGCCCGGTGACGGCGATGCCGATCAGCGAGGCCAGATAGATGTGCCAGGTGGTGTAGGAACCGTTGTCAGCCATGAGCCACTTGGTCACCGGCCAGAACAGGACGGCCGAGACGATCGAAGCGACGGCGAGGCCCTTGTACAGGGCGTTCATGATGTTCTTGGTGGCGCCGAGGCGAACCGCGAACGAACCGGCGATGGAGGCGACGATGGAAACCGCGCCGAGCACCAGCGGGTACACGATGGCGTTCTCGTTGCCCTCGAAGACGAGGGAACCGAGAAGCATCGCAGCGACCGCGGTCACGGCGTAGGTCTCGAAGAGGTCAGCGGCCATACCGGCGCAGTCACCGACGTTGTCACCGACGTTGTCGGCGATGACGGCCGGGTTGCGCGGGTCGTCCTCGGGGATACCAGCTTCGACTTTGCCGACGAGGTCGGCACCGACGTCAGCGGCCTTGGTGAAGATGCCGCCGCCCAGACGGGCGAAGACGGAGATGAGCGAGCCGCCGAAACCGAGACCGACGAGCGCGTCGACGGCGCCGGGGTTGCCCTTGGTCGCGGCATAGAAGCCGGCGACACCCAGAAGGCCGAGGCCTACCACGAGCATGCCGGTGACCGAACCGCCGCGGAACGCGACGTTCAGTGCGTCAGCCATGCCGTTCTTGGCGGCTTCGGTGGTGCGGATGTTGGCACGAACCGAGACCATCATGCCGATGTAGCCGGCGAGGGCCGAGAGCGTGGCGCCGACGAGGAAGCCTGCAGCGGTCATGAAGTTCAGCTTCACCCAGAGAAGGAGGAAGATGATACCCGCGACCACCGCGGCAGACTTGTTCTGGCGGACGAGGTAGGCGAGAGCGCCTTCCTGAATGGCCTTAGCGATGGCCTTCATTTTATCGTCGCCTTCCGGCTTGGCCAACACCCAGCGGATGAGAATGGCGCCGTAAGCGATAGCGGCCAAGGCCGCGAGAATCGCGAGAAATAACGGGGTACCCATAGTCTGATCAGACTGCGGCTTGCATGAGCCGCATCCAAGTTAATAAATAAAAAAAGGGTTTTCCGACCACAAGAGGATAGGAAATTAAGGCTTTTTTGTCAATAAAAAGACCCGACGGCAGTCGTCGGGTTCGCAGCATCAATCCTCTTCTTTGCCGGCCTCCAAATTGGCCAGCTGAACTTCGAGGTGCGTTACCATGTAGTGGATCATGTCGCGAACGCGACGAGCTCCCTTCTTGTAGCGCTTGGGAACTTTTTTGACCATCTGGTCCACCAGCGGATAGTACTTGGACCTCGTTTCCAACAGCTGCTTCCGTTGGAATTCGGGAGGCGCACCGTCCAGGGTTCGTAAGTTGTCGAGCCGGTCGCAGGCCTTGAGGAGCAGCTCCCTCCAGCTGCCGAACCGCTTCAGATTACCGACGTAGTCCGGCTGGAAGCCGCCTTTTTGGGCCGGCAACTTGCTGACCATGTTGACGATGGCAGCGATTTTTTCGCCGAAATAGCACTCGATTCTCTCGATGGTCAAGAAGCGCGTGTCTTCTTTTCCGTCATGGAGAAAGGCGGCAATCACCAGTCGGACGTCGCGGCAATTGACCTCGTCGATCAGGATGATGGCCACACGGCGCGGATGTTCGAAGTAGCGCACCGGCCCGCCGGTCGCTTCGTCCTTTTCGGACTTGCGCGTCTGGTACTTGTGCGAATGTTTCGCCAGCACGTAGGCCAGGTCGATCATCGCCAGGTCTTTCGGGGCGAACAGCGAGCGGACGCGTTCGTAGAACGATTCGTAATTTTCTCTCAAAGGTCATCTCCTCGTCGGATTTCCGACAGGCAAACCTATCACGTTCGTGCTCGCGAGTCAAAGCTGCCACCGGCCCACCTGTGACTAATATGATTGACACTACCCCACCAGGTTGTTACCATTTTTTAGTACATCGAGGAAAGGAGGAGAGGTAAAATTTACGCTAAATCTAGCGTAGAAATGTCTCTAGCCTAAGAAAAGTAAGCCTTTTCGTATACCTCGAACCGCCAAAAAAATTGGCATCAAGCTCCTGCTGGGAGTGTTCAAAGGGTTAATGGGCCTCAAGAAGGTCTTAACCCTTTTGCTGTTAATGGTGAAGAATCCGTTTTTTTGGCTCTGTAAAGCGATTCTTTATCCATTGGTTGGTTTCTTTTACTGGATCTACCGCATCATAAAGAAGCTCGTCCTCCGCCTTTCGGAGTTCATGCGAGACCGGGCCATGGGCCTGTTGGCTAACCGCTACGCGATTCACGCCATAGTCATCATCTTGGCCTTTGCCGTCACGACCACCAATCTGCATGCGCAAAGCGCCCCGTTGCAAGCCGACAATGCTGCTCCGCAGAGCATTCTCGGCACACTGACCCAGTCCGAAGAGGACGCGATCGTTATCGAAGAGGCTGGCTCCCAGAATGTGAATTCCTCCGAAGGCGTTGCCTATTTGGGTAGCCAGGCCTTGAGTTCGCACGACTCCGCGGCCCAGGCCGACCAAAGCGGAACCGACGCCTCGTCGTCAGGGTCGGCCGACGAAGAAGCCTACGTCGACGACGCCAGCGAACTCGAACTGGTCTCGCCCACGGCCAACGCCGTCCGCGTTCAGCCCGAAATCAACGGCGGTGAAACCCCTTCGACTCGCAGCAAGATTGAAACCTACGTGGTGGAAGACGGCGACTCGCTGGGTTCCATCGCCCGCAAGTTCGGACTTCGGACCGAAACCATCCTCGCATCCAACGGCCTTAGCGCTCGCAGCGTGATTCACCCCGGCGAGACGCTCAAGATCACTCCGGTCGACGGCATCATTTACAAGGTAAAATCGGGCGACACGGTCAACGGCATCGCCAAGGCTTTCGACAGCGACGGCGACAAGATCATCGACATGAACGGTCTCGCCTCCGGAGCGGCGCTTTCTGCCGGTCAGGAACTCATCCTGCCGGACGGCAAGCTGCCGGCACCTCCGCCGCCCAAGCGCCCGTCGCGCATTGCCACCAACATCAAGAACATCTTCGTCGCGCCCCCTCCGTCGCCTGATCGAGACTCCGGCGACGACATGGTCTGGCCGACCGCCGTCCGCCGCATCACCCAGTACTTCGGACACTATCGCGGCGGCACGCGCCACACCGGCGTGGACATTGCCGGACCGACTGGCACGCCCATCTACGCGGCCGAGGACGGCGTGGTCGCCATCTCCAGCTGGAACACCGGCGGCTACGGCAACATGGTACTCATCAATCACGGTCACGGCGTCTTCACCCGCTACGGCCACGCCTCCAAGCTGATCGTCCAGGCCGGTGACACGGTCAAGAAGGGCGACGTCATCGCGCTTATGGGAACCACCGGCCACTCTACCGGCCCGCACCTGCACTTCGAAGTCATGACCGGCGACCCGCACCATCGCGTGAATCCGCTCGATTACGTCAGGTAAACCAAGAAAGATGGGGTCTCGCGGCCTCATTTTTCGTATAAAAAACCGCCCACGAGGGACGGAATCACTGCTGGAAGTCGCTCGGCAAAAGGAACTTTCCTTTGGCGAGGGACCAGCGCAGAATCATCGCGGCAGCGGCCGCCGCGAAGGCAAGCTTGAAAGGCGTCGGGATGAGGAAGTAGGTTCCGAGCTGCAGCAGAATCAGCAGGCTGACCGAACGAAGCGAAAGGGCGGCGAGCTCCTCGTGCCCCTCCGTGTCGCGCATCATGTACGCGCAACAGACCGTCGTCAGATTGGCAGAAACGCTGCCGAACAGAAGTATCAGCCCGATGACGCGCAGCACTTCTTGAGCCGAGTGCAGCGACATCGGCAGGCGCACCTCCGCTGCCCAGCTGACCGTGCTGATCAGCAGGAGTTGTCCGAACAGGTTGATGGACAGCGTCTTCACGAAGCTGTCGTGCATCCCCTCGGGATCGGTGTTGGGATTCATCGGTGCCTCCAGGCACGTGAAAGGACTTTGTCGCATCCTTGCACGGAGGCTCGTTCTCGGCAAGGAGGCTAGCCGCCGCGTCGTTCCCGGTAATGAACGGCCTCGGCGACGTGCGGTGCGAGGATGCGGTCCTGCCCGTCGAGATCGGCGATGGTACGGGCTAGCTTGATGATACGGACGGCTGCCCTCGCTGACAGCTTGAGCCGCTGGGCCGCAGCGACCAGCAGCGCGTCCGCATCGGACGGAAGAGGGCACAACTTTTTGATGATGGCATGGGTCATCTCTGCATTGGTGAAGATGCCGTGCGCCTTCAGTCGGGCGTGTTGCCGGTTGCGGGCAGACTGCACGCGCATGCGTATTGCCGCGCTCGGCTCCTCGCTCGTGCCGGCAAGCAGCCGCCCAACGTCCACTTTGGGTACCTCGACGTGCAGGTCGATACGGTCCAAGAGCGGACCGGATATCCTGCGGCCGTATTTGGCGACCTGCGCCGGGTTGCAGCTGCACAGCTGGTCAGGATCGGTGGCAAAACCGCAAGGGCAGGGATTTTGTGCCGCCACCAGCATGAACTTTGCCGGCAACCGTACTGTTCCGCTGGCGCGCGAAATGGTCACAAACCCGTCTTCCAGCGGCTGCCGCAGGTTTTCCAGCGCCGAGCGGGGGAATTCCGGGAATTCGTCCAGAAAAAGCACGCCGCGGTGGGCCAGCGTGACCTCTCCGGGCTTTGGGTGCGGCCCGCCGCCGATGAGAGCGACGCCGGAAGCGGTGTGATGCGGTGAGCGGAAGGGTCGGGAGGTGATGACGGTTCCGGCCCTGACCAGCCCGACCACGCTGGCGATTTTCGTCACCTCAAGAATCTCTTCCCTGGTCATCGCCGGCAATATCGACGGAAGGGCGCGGGTCAGTATGGTCTTGCCGGAGCCTGGCGGGCCGGACAGCAGCACGTTGTGCCCTCCCGCCGCCGCGATTTCCAGGGCGCGCTTGGCATGCCGCTGCCCGACCACTGACGCAAAATCGGTTCCGGTCAGCGCGGGAGCGCATTCCGGCAGATGGCGGGGTTCCTTCGGAGTGATCGCTTCCGTGCGCGTGAGGTGGGCGATGAGCTGCGATAACGAACGTATCGCGAACACTCGGATACCCGGAGCGAGGGCGGCCTCGTCGGCGTTTTCCTGCGGCACATACAGCTCTTCTGTGCCGCATTGCGAGGCCAGCAGGGCGATGGCCAGCACGCCGGCAACGGGTCGCACGCCGCCGTCCAGTGCCAGCTCTCCCACGAACATCCGATGAGGATTTTTTCCGCACGGCACGGCAGAGCTTGCTTCTAGAATCGCCACGGCAATCGGCAGATCGTACGACGGCCCCTCTTTTCTGATGTCGGCCGGCGCCAAGTTCACCGTGATGCGCGTGCGCGGAAAGGGGAGTCCGCTATTTTTGAGCGCGGTCTTGATGCGCTCTTTCGACTCCTGCACTGACGCATCGGGCAGTCCGACGATGACGAAGTTCGGGAGGCCTTGGGCGATGTCGGCTTCCACTTCGACGGGAGCGGCATCGATGCCGACGAGTGCGGCTGATTGAACGGTTGCTGGCATATCAGGATTATCAGGAGTGAACTCGGCGCGTCTTGTAGCAAGGCGCAAAAAAGAGCGCAAGTCATGCCGAAATGTTTTGACCCGTCGCGCTTGCCTATTGTACGAACGTACAGTAAGCTGTGGACGTATGCCCACCTCTACCAAAACGGCCGACCATCTCGCCAAGCTCAAGCGGTTTTATGCCGACAATAGGCGCCTTCCCAGCTACGGCGAGCTGGCCGCGCTGCTTAAGTTCAAGTCCAAGAACGCGGCGCAATACGTCGTGGCCAAATGGATCGAGGTCGGCGTCGTGGCCAAAGACGCGGCGGGCAAGCTGGTTCCTGGTCGGGCATTTCGTCCGCTGCGGATGCTCGGCACCGTCGCGGCCGGCTGGCCTTCGCCGGCAGAAGAAGAGAACGTCGATACCATCTCCCTCGACGACTGGCTCATCGGCAACCGCGAAGCCAGCTTCATGCTCACGGTCACCGGAGACTCGATGATCGATGCCGGCATCCACGCCGGCGACATGGTCATTTTGGAACGCGGCCGCACGCCCAAGAACGGCGACGTCGTGGTGGCAGAGGTCGATCGCGAATGGACCATCAAGTATTTTGAGCGCCGCAGCGGCAAGATTGCGCTGCTGCCGGCAAACAAGGCCTTCAAGCCGATCGAGGCCGAAGAAGAATTGAAAATCGCGGGCGTCGTAACCGCCGTGATTCGCAAATATTAAAAAACCGCCAAAGCCTTGGCGGTCAGATTTCGATGACGTCGATGTTTGCCCCGGCGGGTGACCGTTCGCGCAGATAGGTCACCAAGACGGCGTTTGATGCGAAATGGGTCCGGTCAAAAATGAGCCAGAGGTACACGTCGTTGCCGCCGTCGGTTTTACGCATTCCGAGCGGGATCACGCCGGAGTCACGCGCTTCGCGGACGATGGCGATCAATCGATTCCGGGCGCGCGGTTCGGCGGCCTGCACCTGTTTGTACATCCGCGTCACCAACGAAATGAGTTTTACCATTTTTCCTCCCGCGTCGGGCAGAACGCCGTTTGGCGCGAGGACTTAACCATATCGGCCTGATTTAGCCAAGGTTCCCTCCCGTTATGCCGCACGGCACCCGTCTCATTCGTCCTTGGCCGCGAGCCATCATGCACGTCGACGGCGACGCGTTCTTTGCGTCCTGCGAACAGGCGGTCCACCCGGAATACCGCGGAAAGCCCGTGATTACCGGCAAGGAAAGAGGCATCGTCTCGGCGGCCAGCTATGAGGCCAAAGCTCTCGGCATTTCCAGGGCCATGTCCTTGGCCGAGGTGAAAAAAGTCTGTCCGGACGCCATTATCGTGCCTTCCGATTACGAAACCTACAGCCTGTTCTCCAAGCGGATGTTCGAAGTGATTCGCCGCTATACCAATTTGGTCGAGGAATATTCCATCGACGAGGCCTTTGCCGATATCACCGGCATGCGTCGTCCGCTCAACGGCTCCTACCAGGACATCGCCCTCCGCGTCAAGAACGAGGTTCAGCGCGAGCTCGGCATCACCGTTTCGGTCGGCTTGAGCGTGACCAAGTCGCTCGCAAAGATCGGCTCGAAGCACAAGAAGCCGGACGGCTTCACGGTCATTTCAGGACACGACATCGACCAGTATCTGCGCGGCCTGCCCGTCGGAAAAATCTGGGGCATCGGCGCGCGCACCGCCGCGTACTGTTCCCAATACCGCATCGAGACCGCCTTGGACTTCGTGCGTCAAACCGAGGGGCAGGTGATGGAACGCTTCACCAAGCCGCATCAGGAAATGTGGCACGAGCTCAACGGCAGGTCGTTGTGGCCTGTCAGCCACGAGGAGGCGCCGCCGGCATACAGCATCGGCAAAACCCGCACCTTCACGCCGCCGTCCCGCAACAAGGACTTCGTTTTCGCGCAGCTGCTCAAGAACGTGGAGAACGCCTGCATCAAGGCGCGCCGCCACAAGCTCTTGGCCAAGAGCATGGTCATCTACCTCAAGACTCAGGAGTTCCGTTACTCCGCCACCGAGGCCACCTTCACGCGCGCGACAGCCTATCCTACCGACGTCATCGGCGTCGTTCGAAAGTGCTTCGACGAGCTCTACGTTCCCAGGACCGAATATCGCGCCACCGGCATCACCCTTTTGGAGCTCACCTCTGCCGGCAGCATGCAGATGGACCTGTTCGAGCCGCCCCTGAAAGTCGAGAAACTCCAACGTTTATATGGCGCCGTCGATGAGTTGGCCAAGCGCTGGGGCAAACACGCCGTGCACCTCGCTGGCAGCGCCGCGGCGCACGATGCGCGCCAGCATGCAGCCGAGCGCGGCGATTTGCCGATACGAAAACTCACCCGCGTGAAAGGTGAGTCCGAGCGCAAACACCTTACGATTCCGTTTTTGCTGCAACCGAAGGGGTGATCGCGCTCCCTGTTTTTCCGAACGAGAGTAACAGCAGCCCCAGGACGATCATGCCGTCGGCGATGTTGACGGCAGAGCGGTTGAAGAAAATCAGGTAGTCGGCGGTGGCGCCGATGGTCGCGCGGTCGATGAGGTTGGAAAGCGCGCCGAGCAGTACCATCCAGTACAAGCCCGCACGCATCACGTCCTTGCGAAAGGACTTGGCGAACAAGACGGCCAAGATGACGAAGATCACCGCGGCCGCAGGCCAAAAAATTTCCGCCGCCAGAGGGATGCTGAAAGCGATGCCCTTGTTCTTGAACTCCCAAAAGGAAACCGCCGCATCCCTGAAGTACATGTGCCCCCGCTGGGACCAGAACTTGCAAAAGCGGTCAGCGGCAAAAAGCAGCGTACCCGCGATGAACCAGACGTTATTGAGCAGGGGGTATTTTTTGAGCAACGTCATGGGTGTCTCTATCAAAATGCCGACCGTGTGTCCGGTCGGCACTTCGGTCGGTAAAAGTCCTTTAGAACTCCTGGGTGAAAGATTTCTTGCACTCGATACAGGAGCTGGACGCGGGACGGGCGCGGAGGCGCTTCTCGTCGATTTCCTTGTTGCAGTACTTGCAGATGCCGTAGGTGCCCTTTTTGATGCGCTCAAGCGCCTTCTCGACGTCGCGCAGGGAAGCTTCGATGGTGCGCTCCAAGGTCAGGTTGGTGCTGAACATGTTCACTTCCTCGGCATTCTCGTCTTCCTTGTCGCCCATGTTGGGGAACTCCACGTCATAACCTTCGCTGTTCTTGGGGTTCTGTTTGGCAAACTCGGCCAGCTCGCCGCGGAGCTTGGTCTCTTCCTTGGTAAGCAGCGTCTCAACTTCGGCGAGAAAATCTTTCTTCATAAAAATGTGACCACAGAGGGTCATTGTTTACGGCCTCTGGAGTAGCCCTTGATCATTAGACGGGCGCATGGAGACTCCGGAGGAATGTGCCCACAGTATACGATACCCACGCTAAAAGGCAAATATTAAGCGAAAAACCGCCATTTGGCGGCTTTTTTGGGAAAAAGAAAATCGGCTCCAGAAGTTTTTGGCCGATGAAAGAATTCATGCCTCACTGGAGCCGATAAAGGCCCCTGATATCTACCCGTTAACGGGTGTAATGCCGACATTCCTCAAGCAAGGAGTGTCCGTTATACACCCGAACGCGTAAGCGTATGCAGGGGTGAAAGAACAAAGCCTTCTCTACCATTCCCCGGTAGAGCCCCCTACCCCGAAGGGCAAAATGGAGGATACCGAATGCCTTTTTGAATTTTTGTTTTTGGTATTCAAGGTGGGCACAAGGATTAGTAAAGAAGAAGGAATCGGTCCCGACGGGGTGTGCGTCAGAAGCGCTTCCTTTACCGCGTGATTGTCAAAGGTCCTTACCCTCGATGAACATAGTATACCAGTTTTAAGGAGGAGGGTCAATCCGCCCATATAGACAAAATACAGCTAAATAAAGCGGTATTTTGTGGCTGTGGATATGCGTGAGTAAACATTTTGTTCGGACACGCTCGCCTTAACTTCGCCTTATCCACATATCATTTCTTATATCCACAGAAGAACAGCTCGTTACCCACAGAACGGCCGAATGAGACCGTATTTACCCCCATTCTCTCCACAAGATAGCTGAACGGCGGGATTTTTTCCCTAAAGATGTCCAAATTATTGAGGGTGAGCTTATTTTCTAAGCGGCCACACGGATCTTTCGCTTGGTTTTGCGCCAATCTTGGACTGTTGCGGTAGTCGGCCAGAATGGAAGGCGCAGAACCGATGAGGCTGCCGCCGTTGCCGTCGGTCCCCACAATCACCTTACCAGACTCGTTCCCCAGCGTCAGATCGCCGCCCGCCGTTGTACCGGAGCCAAATGCGTTTTTGACCAACAGTTCCGAAGTGAAATCTCCGTCCGGAAGAGTGAGGTTCTGCGAGCTGGGATTTCGGATTGCAAAATTCTGGGCGACGGCGGCCTTGGCGACGGCGGTGCTCACGCGCGGGAAATGAAGCAAGAAGGTTGGCGGCTGCTGCGCGTCGGTCGATTGGCGCAGCCAAAGCACGAACGGCGAGTTGAGCGCGGCGCGCAACGCCTCATCGCTCTTTGCGAGGGCGTCTCTCGTGACGCCGACCTCGCCGCCGTCACCGAATGCGAACAGTTTTGAAATGCCGAAGTCGGGCGCAGCTTCGGTGAGAGCCGCGTCGGCGCCGATGCGTTCAGGGTCCAAGTCGCCGGTGCCGCCGCGAACAATGCCGTCGGACATGATGACGGACAGCGGCGTGACGCGGGCGATGAAGGAACCTTCTCGGAGGGAGATGCCGACGATCGTTGTTTCCGGAGAGATGTCGCCCAGGAGGTCCGCGAACAACGGCGAATCGATGGCACCGATTGCCGCCCGCGGATTCGTCATGATCTGCACGCTGAAGAGGGCGCGGGCGGCATTCAGCGCGCCACGACGCACCGCGTCGTCGGAGAGCGAAACGTGCGCGGCGGCGGCCACCTTCGCGGCGGTGGCAAGGGCGCTGTCGCCAAAGAAGTAATGACGTCCGTCGAGCTGCGTCGCGCCGCGCTCTTTGAGTACGGCCAACTCTTCGGCATTGGGCTTCTTCAGCGCGCTCCAGGCCAGCACGATGCCTCGCTGCGGCGCGTCGTCTCCGGGCGCGATGAAGAGCGCGAACTCGTAGGGGTGAATGCCTGCGGGCATTTCCGTCGATGACGACAGCAGCGCCTCGGTAGAGGCGTAACCGTCGGAGTGCACGTAGGTGGTGGCGCTCATCGGCACGAAGGCCATGGTCGTGTCCTTGCTGCCCATGAGCGCATCGGTCAGCACGAATGCCACGGCGGAAAAAACGAAAACGCCCACGACGAAGAGAAGGGTGGCGAACAAGTCGCCGCCCCTCCTCCCCTCGCCTGCATTGCGTTTCATGGCGTCGTGCATCGTGCTTCGTTACTTCTTGAATCCGCCGTTATTCGGCGCTCCGGAGGAAGGCGGCGGTACCTGCGGCAAGCCGAGATCCTGCATGGCCCGCTTGTGCGAGAGGTTGACGCGGCCGAGCTCGTCGATTTCGGTGACCTTCACCGGAATCACGTCGCCGATCTTGACGATGTCGGTGACCTTGCCCACGCGCCACGGAGCGAGCTCCGAGATGTGGACCAGGCCGTCCTTGCCCGGGACGAGTTCGACGAACGCGCCGAAGTCCATGATGCGGACGACCTTGCCTTCCTTGAACAGTTCGCCGGCAGTGACCTCGCGGGTGAGGTCTTTGACCCAGTTGAGGGCCTTCTCGAGCATCGCCTTGTTGGCGGAGCAGATGGTGATGGTGCCGTCGTTCTCCACGTCCATGGTGACGCCGGTCTTCTCGATGATCTCGTTGATGACTTTGCCGCCGGGGCCGATGACGTTGCGGATGAGTTCGGGGTTGATCTTGAGGGTCTCGATGCGCGGGGCGTAGGGCGACAGCTCGGGGCGCGGCGCAGCGATGCACTTTTCCATCACGTCGAGAATCTGCAGGCGCGCGGCGCGGGCCTGATTCAGCGTCTCCTCGACGATCTTGGGGGTCAGTCCCTTGGTCTTGGTGTCGAGCTGGATGGTGGTGATGCCGTTGCGGGTGCCGCCGACCTTGAAGTCCATGCCGCCGTCGCCGTCCTCCAAGTCCTGGAGGTCGGTGAGAATCTTGTAGGCGCCGGTGGACTCATCGGAAGCGAGACCCATGGCGATGCCGGCGACCGGGTGCTTGATCGGCACGCCCGCGTCCATGAGAGCGAGCGTCGAGCCGCAGATGGAACCTTGCGAGCTGGAGCCGTTGGAAGAGAGCACCTCGGAAACGACGCGGATGGTGTAGGGGAACTCCTCCTTGGAGGGAAGCACGGGCATGAGCGCGCGCTCGGCCAAACCGCCGTGACCGATTTCGCGGCGACCTGCGCCGCCGATGCGGCCGGTCTCACCGACGGAGTACGGAGGGAAGTTGTAGTGATGCATGTAGCGCTTCTTGCCGACTTCTTCCATGCCGTCGAGAATCTGCGCGTCGCCAGGGGCGCCGAGCGTGGCGATGGAAAGAACTTGCGTGTCGCCGCGGGAGAACAGGCCGGTGCCGTGCACGCGGGGGAGCAAGGCGACGTCCGCAGTAAGCGTACGGATTTCGGTGAGCGAGCGGCCGCCGACACGTTGGCCCTTCTCGAGAATGGCGCGGGTAATGGCAGCTTCGACGATGTCGTCGAATTGGTGCGAGGCGTGCTTACGCAGGTCTTCCTCGACGCCGGCGCTCTCAAGGTGCGCCTCGAGCTCGCGGCGCAGGGCGGAGAGCGAGTTGCGGCGCTCGGTCTTGTTGACGTTGGCGCCGGCGAACAGCACTTCGGGGAAGCGCGTGTCCAAGAACGCCTTGGCCTTGGCCGTGACTTCCTCCTTAGCTTTCAGGATTGCCTCGTCACCTTCGGCCTTGACCATCAGATCGCGAGCAGGGATCTTCTTGCGGCCGATTGCGGCCACCACCTGGTTGATGAGGTCGATGACTTCCTTGCAGTGCTTCTGGCCGAACATGATGGCCTCGTACATGTCTTTCTCGGTAGCTTCGTTGGAGTTGGCCTCGATCATGATGGCCTTCTCGGTCGTGCCGGCCACGACCACGTCGATGTCGCCCTTGGCGCGAGCCTCAAACGAAGGGTTGATGACCCACTCGCCTCCGACGCGACCGACGCGAATGCCGCCGATGGGCCCTTCCCAAGGGATGTCGCTGATTGCCAGCGCCGCCGATGCGCCGACGAGCGCAGGAATGTCGGTGTCGTTCTCGAGGTCGGCAGCCAGGCACTCCACAACGACCTGCACGTCATGGCGCACGCCGTAGGGGAACATGGGGCGGATGCTGCGGTCGATCATGCGGCCGGTCATCACGGCCTCGTCGGTGGGGCGGCCTTCGCGCTTGATGAAGCGCGAGCTCTTGATTTTGCCGGCCGCGTACAGCTTTTCTTCGTACTCCACGGAAAGCGGGAAGAAGTCGACGTTGTCGCGCGCCTTGGAAGCGAGCGTGGCGGTCGCCAAAATCACGGTGTCGCCGTAGCGGACCGTACATGAGGCGTTGGCCTGCAAGGCCATGCGTCCCGTTTCGATGGTGAGGGTCTTGCCGCCCCACTCGGCCGAGAAGCTTTTCACTTCTGCCATATGGATGTTTGCGCCGGCATCTCGAGTCGTCCGAAAGCTTTAGACCATCGCAGGCTTGCGCTGCAGGTCTACGTGTCTTCGGGCGAGGTGGAGCCCCGGCGTGGTTAAAGTGCGTTTCCTAAAATGCGGATCGGCTCGTGGCCGAAAACCGCTCCGCAAGAGGCCGCTCGAGATGGCCGTCTTGCGAGTCGGTTTCCGGCCGCGCGGTCGGAAAGGCGCTTTCGCGCCGGAAACGCTAGTCGAGGCTAAGGTCGTTGTTGGCCGAGTCCGGCTTTTCTTCCTTCTTGTTCGGCTGCTGCCCGCGGCGCTGCGCGTTCCTGCGCGGCTGGCGCTGCTGGACCGGCCTGCCGTTCGGCCGTTGCGCCGTGGCAACCGTTCGCCCGCCAGTCGTACGAACCGTCGGATTCTTGGAAGCGCCGTCCTGCGGAGGCTTGATCAGGTAGCGCTCCAAGTCCTTGGACAGGTCGGTGAAGTCGTCGACGGCGTCCTTGAGCTTGGTGGCGGTGGTGTTGCCGAAGGCACAGACCTCCACTTGGCGTCCATGGTGTTTGAGATATTCCACCAACTCCACGAAGTCACCGTCACCGGTCACCAGGATGACCACGTCCAGAATCTCACCGATACGAATGGCGTCAACGGCGATGCCGACGTCCCAGTCGGCCTTCTTGGCGCCGGAGTCGAAAATTTGCAGAGGGCGCTTTTTGGTTTCGAGGCCGCGCTGGAACAAGGCGTCGAAGAAAGGCGTCTCTTCGCCCGTGGCCTCGACCACATAGGCGATGGCGCGGATGAGCTGGCGCCCCGCAACGGCAGTTTCCAGAATGGCGCCGAAATCGACCTTGGAGTTGTAAAGATTCTTTGCCGAGTAATACATGTTTTGCACGTCGATGAAAACGCCGACGCGCTGGTCTTTGTGCTTGATCATAAAAGGGGCCTAGTTTGCGAGCCGAAGCGGCTCATAAAAAACGCGAGAACGCCGGCACGAGGCCGGCGTTCATCGGTGTCGTTATGCTGAAATTTTGAGGGCCTCCGACAATTCGGCGTATCCCTTGGCATCCTCGCGCTTCAGGTACTTGAGCAAGCGGCGGCGCTCGCTGACCTTGCGCATAAGACCTTTCCTAGAGGAAAAGTCCTTCTTGTGCGAGAGAAGGTGGCCAGTGAGGTCCTTGATCTCCGCCGTGAGGATGGCGATCTGGACCTGGGGGGAGCCGGTGTCCTTGTCGTGAGTCTTGTACTTCTCAATGATCTTCTCCTTTTGGCGCTTGTCCAACATATTCGGTGCCTCCGGCGATTGCCGTGGCTGTTCGCGAGCATCCTAGCCGAAGCCGGGACGTCGTATGAGTTACCTGCCGATACTAGCAGCAGGCTTTGGCTTTGTAAAGGGGTATTTTGAGCCAAAAAGAAAAGGGATTGCGCTGGGCAATCCCCCGAGAAAGGGCCTTTTTTCGGCCCGCTCTCTTTACGAGGCGTAGCCGCCGACGGCTTCGGAGACCATTCGAGGTCCGGAGAGGGGCGCGGACCCCTCGTCAACCGTCCCCGAGGGGACGATTTCGTCAGAGCGAGGCGGTGATTCCGACTCGAGCTCCGTCAAAAGGTCCTCCGAGGCAAGCTCGGTCTTGAGGGCGCCTCCGAACCCGAACTTTCTGGCCTCCTCCGCGCCACCGAAGAATCGCTCGATTGCGGCTTGGTCACGCGCGGTCATGACGGGTTGCATGGTCGGTATCCGCGCCTCCTCGTCCTCGTAGATGTCGCACTCCTCGACCTCCATCGGTTCGTCGCCGTCGTCGAGGAACTGATCCACGGGGATTGCCCCCGTGAACTGGACACACCCCTTTGGCAGGCTCACGAACGGGTCGTTCACGAGCACGACAGCGGCGGTGACGTCGTTGCTGACGGGCGGGGCGGTGAGCGAGGGGGCCGGCGGAGCCGGCATCCGAATAACCGCGATGATGTTGTCGCACATCATCTTGAAGGCCCGGTTCCTCTCCCCGGAACCTGCGGTCTCGGGGGGAGGATTCAGGCAGATCCTGCGAGCCTCGGCGAGGTGCCCGGTGATGAGCAGCTGCCGAAGCTCGGCAGCAGTCGAACCGATGGCGTTCGGACGGAGACCGAACGCCCGAAGGATGTTCCAAATCTCCTTGATGTCCGTCGCGACGTTCCGTGCGCGGGCCTGCTCCTTGGTCTTAGCCAGGATTTGGCTGGCAAGAGAAAGGAGATTATAGACCCCATTGGTCGACGATTGATGCATTTTGAACCTCTGTGGTTGGTGTTATGGAACAGAATGTCTTTCAACCCAGCAGGGTCGAAAGAACCGATAATTATTAGCAGAAACAAGCCATTTTGTCAACGGTGGAAGGTGTACATGTGGATAGAATTTATATTGTGGATAATTCTGTGCACAAAAAGTATGCATAGTGGAAAACTTATCCACCTTCTTTGATCAAATAGACGCAAGAACTATGTTGAAGTGAACACTTTATTTGTCCACAGCAAGACTTTTCATATTTTTATCTAATTTTAGCCAAAAAAAAGACCATTTACCCTTGAAAAAAGTCGATTTTTTTGATATACTACTGTTGATTAGTAATTCAAATCAGTAAAAGCCTGTGTCCAAGATTTCCAAGGTCACGTTGCTCCAAAAAGCAACGGGAACGAGGAATGGACGTCAGGGTCTTTTCGGTTTCGCTTGGAGTTCTTTGCTGCTTGCAAGCCTCATTTCTGGACTTTTTGCCAAATCCGTTGCCGCATCAGGCCCTTCAGCTAATCGCATCCTCAACTATCAAATCAGCCTGACGGACACTGCGAACTTTCCGGTGGCCGATGGGGACAAGAGCATTTACCTGACGATTTACGACGCCAGCACGGGCGGTACCCAGCTGTTTACGGCTTGTTCCGTCGGTGCCAGTCCGACCGCCACGCCCGAGGCCATAACCGCCACATTCGTCGGAGGAAAAACGACCATTTTGATCGGCGATACGGCCACCTTGGTCTGCGCCGCAGGATCGCCTGTGCCGATTCCGGATGACTTATTCAATAATACGTCGTTGTGGCTCGGCGTCACTGCCGAGTCCGACGCCGAAATGACCCCTCGCAAGCACCTCGTTTCGACGGGTTATTCGATGAACGCCGACAGGCTCGATGACCTCGATACCTCAAATGCCGGCGGGTCGAACGCTTTTGTGCCCGTGACCGACGCTTCGGGAAACTTCACGCTCACCAAGGACGTGGACTTTGCCAGCGGGACGTTCGTGGTGGATTCAACGGGCTCCAACGTCGGAATCGGGACTGCCAGCCCTTCCGCACTCCTGTCCGTCGGCACGGGTTCGGCATTCCAGGTGGACGGCGCAGGCAACGTCAGCCTGAACGGCGGAGGGACGCTGATGCTCGGTTCGCAGACCTCTGACCCCACCGGCGCGAACGGCATGACGTACTACAACAGCACTTCGGACGTTTTCCGCTGCTTTAGGAACAGCGCGTGGGGGGATTGCGACTCTTCGCGGCTTGATCAGCTTTCGGGCGCAACTTCCGCGCACGGTCTTGACAGCGGTGACTTCGCGCAAACTTGGACATGGTCGCTCACGAGCGCGAACAACGCGGGCTTGACGCTCGGCGAAAGCAGCCCATCGACGGCATCGGGCGCTCCTTCTGTCCTGACCGTCTCGACGCAATCCGGTTCGACGGCCTCGCCCGTTTACATCAAGAATCTCGGTGACGGTCCGAGTTTCCGCGTTGATGATGAAGGCGCAGACGCTACGCCCTTCTACATCAGCGCTGACGGCAACGTCGCGGTGGGCGCAGAGTCATTCGATATCGTCAATCCTGAAAAATTCAAGGTAGAAGGCGGCACCAACGGCACCATCAACATCATCAGCGGCTATGGCGACCGCGACGGCTATCTGCAGCTCAACATCCACAACCGCAATGCTGGCGAGAATGCCTCGTCCGATTTGGTCGCCACTGCCGACGATGGCAACGAGAACGTGAATTACATCGACGTGGGCATCGACTCGTCGGGATACAACAACGCCGACTACACCATAGTCGGGCCGCATGACGGTTACATGTACACGAACGGCGGCAACCTCGCCATCGGCACGCAAACGGCAGGAATGTCGATTAAATTCCACACCGGAGACACGCTGGTCGGAAACGAGCGCATGCGGATCGACGGTGACGGCAACGTGGGCATCGGCACCACCTCCCCGGGTTCGAAACTCGACGTGAAGGGAGAGTTCCGACTTTCCGGCGCAACTTCCGGCTACGTCGGATTCGCGGCCGCTTCGGCGGCTGGTTCGACTACTTATACGTTGCCCAGCGCCGACGGGAGCGCGGGATACGCGCTGATCACTAACGGATTAGGCACCCTTTCTTGGGCCGACGCCGCCACCAAATGGAACAGGACCGGAACGACGCTATCGCCGGTCAATGTCGGCGACGACATCACCACTTCTGGCAACATTTATACTACCGGTGGAGGCACCATTACTTCTGATGGCCTGTTCAGCGGCGCACTCGGTTTGGCCGTGGTCGGTGGCACCGTGAACGTCAACGCCAGCAGCAACTTCGACACCAACATTAATACCGGCAGCTCCACTGGCTCGGTGAACATCGGCAACGTCTCGTCAGGTGCCGTGACCATCACCTCCGGCGCGGGCATCACGCTGGCCGCAGGTGCCGCTTCGAACATTTCCAGCACCGCCGGCGATATCGTCTTCCAGCCCGCTGGCACGTCCACGAGCGCGGCAGTGCAGATCGGCGTCGGGGGTGCCGGTTCGACTACTCCCGACGTGCTCGCGCTCGACGTGAAATCCGATGCCGGCGATCCTGCGGGCATGAATGGCGCGATGTATTACAACGACAGTGCGGCGAAGTTCCGCTGCTACGTCAACGGTTCGTGGTCCGATTGCGATACGACCGGCGGAACGACGACGCTTCAGACCGCGTACAACGGCGGCGCCGCCATCACCACCAGCGGCTCCACGGACATCGCCTTCACGCTGACCTCGGGCAACTTCACGGCCGGCGGCGCGGGCGCCGTCAGTCTCACCCCGACCTCCGCCTCAAGCTTCACTTCCGGCGGCGCCCTCACGCTGACCGGCGGCGCGGCCTCGACCTGGGGCACCTCGAGCGGAAACCTGACTCTCCAAGCTGCCGGTGCAGGTACGACAGCCGCAGTGCAAATCGGTGCGGGCGGATCGGGATCGACGACTCCAGACCTTTTCGGTGTTGACGTTAAGTCCACCTCGGGAGACCCGTCCGGCTTCAACGGAGCCATGTACTACAATGCCAATGCCAACGATTTTCGCTGCTATGTGAATGGCGGCTGGCAGAGCTGCGGTGCGACTGCTGCTTCGGCCACCACGTTGCAGCAGGCATACAACAGCGCCGCCGCCATCACCACCAGCGGCTCCACGGACATCGCCTTCACGCTGACCTCGGGCAACTTCACGGCAAGCGGGGCCGGCGCCGTCAGTCTCACCCCGACCTCCGCCTCCAGCTTCACCTCGGGCGGCGCGCTCACGTTCACCGGCGGCGCCTCCAGCACCTGGTCCACCTCCTCCGGCGCGCTGACCGTGGACTCCGCCGCCGCGCTCAACCTCGGCACCTCGAACGCCACCTCGGTGTCGCTGGGCAGGACCGGCGTGACCACCACCAACAACGGCGCGCTCACCTCAACGCAGACGCTGACTGCATCGAACGGCCTTACGCTCACGACTGGCGCGCTGAACCTCACGGCCACCAGCGGCACGCTCGCGATTTCGGGCCTCGGCGCGAGTTCCGTCAGCACCGGCTCCAACAGCCTTTCGCTCGTCGGCAGTCCCGTGAACGTCAACGCGTCCGGTTCCGGAACCGTCAATCTCGGAAGCGCGACCGCGGCGGTGAACCTTCCGGGCCTCACGGCCTCAAAGGTGGTCTTCACCGACTCGTCCAAGAACCTGACCTCGTCTGGCACGGTCGGCATTGCGCAAGGCGGCACCGGACAGACCACCCAAACCGCCGGCTTCAATGCTTTGTCACCGCTGACGACGAAGGGCGACATCGTCGCATTCGACGGAACGGACAACGTGCGCATGCCCGTCGGCGGAACCAACGGCTTCGTACTGACGGTCGATTCGACGCAGGCAAACGGCATCAAGTGGTCCGCGCTGCCCAGTACCAGCCTGCAGAGCGCCTATAATGGCGGTGCCACCATCACCACCTCGGGGGCCACCAACATCGCCTTCACGCTGACCTCGGGCAACTTCACGGCAAGCGGGGCCGGCGCAGTCAATCTCACCCCGACCTCCGCCTCCAGCTTCACCTCGGGCGGCGCCCTCACGCTGACCGGCGGCGCCTCCAGCACCTGGTCCACCTCCTCCGGCGCGCTGACCGTGGACTCCGCCGCCGCGCTCAACCTCGGCACCTCGAACGCCACCTCGGTGTCGCTGGGCAGGACCGGCGTGACCACCACCAACAACGGCGGGTTGACCGTCACGCAGGCCACCACATTAAATGGGGGGCTGGCGGTGAACACCAGCGGGAGCGTTACCACCGATCAGGCCTCGTTTGATCTCATTAACGCCACGGCCACAACGCTTAACTTCGGCGGCGCGGCCACAGGCCTGACCATCGGCGCGACTACGGGCACCGCGACCATCAGAAACGCCACGGTTACCCTCTCTAATGCCACGACCCTCAACATGAACGGGGCGAGCCCGAGCATCGTGACGTCGAGCAGCGGCACCGCCAGCGTCTTCAACACCAACGCCGCCGTGCTCAACATGGGCGGTGCCGCCACCTCCGTGAGCATCGGCGCCTCGACCGGCACCATGACGCTGGCCAACGGCACGATCAACCTTTCGAATGGCGTCCTCCAGACCGGCGGCACTCAGCGCCTCTCCAACGCCGGCGCGCTGTCGAACATCACCGGCATCAGCTCCTCCGGCACCATCACTTTCTCCGGCCTGACCGCCAGCCGCTTCGTGACCACCAACGGCTCCTCTGACCTGGCCACCTCGCAGAACTCCGCCGCGCTGTCCGCCACCCTCACCGACGAGACCGGCTCCGGGGTCGCCGTCTTCGGCACCAGCCCGGCAATCACCACCTCGCTCACCACCGGCTCCGCCAGCTTCGACCTGCTGAATACGACTGCGACTACGGTCAACTTTGCCGGTGCGGCGACCACCCTGAACGTCGGTATCGCCGGCGCCTCGGGCACGCTCGCGCTCATGGGCGGCAGCGGCAGCACCGGCTGCACCGTGGACGGCTCCACGGGCAACCTGACCTGTTCGGGCAATGTCGCCACTACCGCCACTTCCGGTACGCAAGGCTGGTGGAGCCGCTCCGGCACGACGATTCAGTCAGTCACCTCCGGAGACTCCCTCACCGTTTCCGGCTCCGGTGCATTCACGACCGGCACCGGTACCACCACCGTTAACGGCACTTCAGTCGTCCTTGCCGGCAACTCCACGGTCATCGACATGACCGGAACGGGAACGCTTAGCCTCAACACGACGACGAACCGCGCCATCAGCACGGGCTCCGGATTGTTCACCGCGGGCGGCGCGCTCACCGCCACGGGACTCGTCACCGCAAACGGCGGCGTGACTCTCGCGGCAAACCAGAATTTCACGATGACTTCGGGTGCAGGTACTTCCACCCAGACTTTCACCGGCAGCTCGACCACCGCTGACACCATCGCCGCAGGTTCGCTGACTTCCGGCACCGCACTTGCGCTCACCGGCGGCTCGGCGATGACCACCGGCTCGCTGCTTACCGCCACCTCCGCCACTTACGTGCACACGGCTGCGGAAACGGGAAAAGTCATGAGCATCTCGTTAACGGACGCCTCGACCAACTCCACCGGCGTGGCGTCCGTGACCACGGGATTGGATCTCGCCACGGCTTTCAACACTTCTGCCAGCGTCGGCTCGAAAACGATCAATGCCATGAACATTCCGGCGCTCTCCACCACCACCTGCGGCACCACCGGCGGCACCTGCGTGTGGAACGGCGTCCAGATGGCGACCCCCACGCTCTCGCAGACCACCACCAACGCCTATACCTTCAACGGCCTGAACCTGTCTTCGGCCGGCGCGCTGACGCAAAGCAGCACTGCGGGAACGATCAACTGGAACGGCGCGGCCATCGTCATGCCGAATATCACGCAGACGACGGGCACGATCACCTCTAACGGGCTGACGGTCACGATGGGAACGAGCACGACCGGAGGCACGCAGAACGGCCTGCTCATCAAGGATTCCAGCAGCATCGCGACTGCCGCGCACGACTCGGCCATTCTCGTACAAGACAGCAGCGGCAACTCGCTGTTCGACGTAAGGGAGATGACCAGCGCCAACAACAACTTCGGCGCGACTGCCACGACGGGGGCGTTCATCGATCGCAACTCGACCTACCGCGAAGAGTTCAACAGTTTCCACGGGACGAATACGACGGCGACGACGGCGCAGATTCGCGGCGACGGCGGCGGCGCCGGCAGCGGCGAACTTAGCTTGAGCGTCGTTACCGTCGGTGCCGGCGGTTCCGGCACGGCGGCATCGCAAAACACCACGAACGGAGTGGAACGGCTCACTCCGGTTTCTGGCAACGCAAACGGAAGAACCGCGGCTATCCTCGAATACCTCGGTACCGCCACTACGGGAACCGCAAACAACATCTATGCGGCCGCGAACCTCCCCGTCGTTACCGTAAAGGCGAAGGTGGACGTGGCTGGCGCGAACAACCGCGTGTTCATCGGCATCAGCGACGCGGCAGCGGCGGTCACGACCATGCCCACCAACGGCATCTTCTTCTCCAACTGCACCGCTTCTGCCACCTGCGACGCGAACTGGCACGGTGTCGTCAACAATGCGGGCGCGGTCACCACCGTATCTTGCGGCGCAGTCGACACGTCGCACTTCGCCTACGGTCGAATC
The DNA here is from genome assembly GCA_964491475.1 of uncultured Gammaproteobacteria bacterium. Lineage (GTDB taxonomy): Bacteria > Patescibacteriota > Patescibacteriia > SG8-24 > SG8-24 > JAHFIW01. The sequence goes on from CAZBFO010000005.1 coordinate 60,134, forward strand.
GAGGTGCGCTCCACGACCGACGTCCACTTCTTCATGGACACCAACGTTTCAGACGGCATCGTCGAAACGGAATGCGGAACCGGCCTCGTCGCGACTCCCAGCGCGGTCATGACGACATTGATTCAGGCTGCTTCGTTGAGTACGGCTGCCGCGACTAACACCACGAACCTCGACGTCGATTACGTTCGGACTTGGCAGGACGACGCTTCTTCGGAAGGCGCGGTCGCTTCGATAACTCCTGCCGCCCCCGCACCCCTGACCGACGACGACCTCCTGGGGGCGCTGGTCTCCCAGGCAAGCCTCCGCCCCGTCGATCAGACACCGGCAGACACTGCCGTCGATCGCTTGGTGGCAGGATTATCGGTGATTTCGCCAAAAGGCACTTTTGAAGGACTGTTCGCCAAGACCGTGGAAGCGGACATCCTCGCGCTGAAAGACGTGGCCACCGCGGTGTCACGGTCCATCTCTTACGACGGTTCGGTCGGTCTGACCGGCGACATGATGCGCACCGACGCATCTGGCTGGGCCGCGTCCACGCACGGCTTCGCGGACATGTTCGCCTCGAACGATTCGCTCTCGGAAGGCGACATCGTGATGGTCGACGCCGCCAATGCGACCAAGGTAGTTCGCGCCGTCAAGGACGACGCCCATCCGGACTTCCTGCTTGCCGGCATCGTGGCGTCTCGCCCGGGATACATCGCCGGAATGAACGAGGCTGACAGCTATCCGGTCGCAGTCCAAGGCCGCGCCACCGTGAAGGTGAAGGGGCCGATCGCCATCGGCGATCCGATTACGGTCTCCGACACGCCCGGCGTCGGCTCCGTCGCGACCGACCCCACTTACATCATCGGCATCGCGCTACAGGCCAAAATCGGCGACGACAGCGGCCTTGTGACCGTATTCGTCCGCCCCGGCTGGTTCAACGGCAGCACCGTGCAGCCGCAGAACACTGCGGTATCCGGCATCAATCCAGGCGCACTCGTCATGGATGACAGTATCGCGGATTTCGCCTCTCGCGCGCTGACCGGAGTCGGCGCCATCCAAGGCATCGACAGCCTTTGGAACATCGACGGCAACGGCAAACTGACCATCAAGGAAATCAGCGCAGAGAACGTTTCTGTCACGCAGACCGACACTTCGTCTACCATGGAAACGGGCGTGATGCTTTCAGGCGAAGTCGTGACCCAGGTGCACAACGCTTCCGTGAAGCCGACGTCTCGCGTCTTCGTCACCTTCCGCAAGGATCCCGGCAGCAGCTGGTGGGTCGAGGACATCGGAGAAGGGTTCTTCACGCTCAAGGTGCGTCAGCCCGTGGTGGAGGACGTGCCCTTCGATTATTGGGTGGTCGGCGTGAATGACTTGCGAACCAGCCCGAAGGCGCCGGTATCAGCGCCTGGTGCTCCTGCGGAGCCGACCGTGCCGGTGCAAGCAGTCGAATCGCCGACAGTTACGCTGCCGAACGCGCCTCAAACCGATAGTGCGCCTGCGCCCGATGCCGTCTCCGATGGTACTGATACAGGTTCCTCGACCGGCGAAACCGCTGCCTCAACGACGAACCCGTAGCTCGTCAGCGAAACCGCGCGGCATGCACGCTGCGCGTTTTCGTTTTCCCCAGCCCGCGCTTTCGCCGGTGCGTCGCCTAACGTATACTTGCCGCGTATGGCGAAATCCACCGAATTGGTAACCGATTACCTTAATTACCTCGAAATCGAACGCAACCGTTCCATTCGAACGGTAAGGAATTACGATTTCTACCTTCGTAGGTTTTTCACGTGGGCAAAGGGCATTCGGCCAGAGGCAATCACTCTCGACACCATACGCGCTTACCGCCTTTGGCTGAATCGTTATCGAGACGACAACGGCCGCGAAATGAAGAAAAACACCCAGAACTACCATCTCATCGCCCTGCGTTCGTTCCTCAAATACTTGGCCAAGAGGGATATCAAGACGCTGGCATCCGAAAAAATAGAGCTGGCCAAGATGCCCGAACGTTCGGTGGAATTTTTGGCCGCAGGGGAGTTGGAACGCCTGCTCGATGCTCCACTTAACGGTGGAAAAGTTGTTGATAAGACTGTGGGCATCTTGTCGCTCCGCGACAAGGCGATTCTGGAAATGCTTTTTTCCACCGGTTTGCGCGTGTCGGAGCTGGCCGGACTCAATCGAAAGATACTGAACTTGAAGCAGGAAGAGTTCACCGTGCGCGGTAAAGGCGACAAGCCGCGCGTTGTTTTCCTGTCCAATCAGGCTAGGTATTGGCTCAAACAGTATTTGGACAGGAGAAAAGACATCGATCCGGCCATCTTTGTGAGTCATGATCGTGCCGCAAATGGCCGCGAAACTGCAGGAGGACTTACTCCAAGAAGCATCCAGAGGATCGTTGAGCATTATGCCAGGGCCGCAGGCATCACCAAGCGCATCACGCCGCACACGGTCCGCCACACCTTTGCCACCGATTTGCTGCGCAACGGAGCCGATATCCGCAGCGTGCAGACGCTTCTGGGCCATGCCTCCATAACCACCACCCAGATTTACACCCATATCACCGACGAACGCCTGCGAGAGGTGTACAATACCTTCCACGGTAAGCGCCGGAAAAAGGAGAATTAAGCCCGTCGTTATTGACGGGTAAGCAAAAACTTGGTATCTTCCGCGAGTGCCAAGTACGACGCAACAGCGACCGCGCGCCATGTGCCCGTAGCTCAGCTGGATAGAGCAGCTGCCTTCTAAGCAGCAGGTCGGACGTTCGATTCGTCCCGGGCACACCACAAAAAAGACCACATGGTGGCTATGGTGTAATGGTTAACACAGCGGGTTGTGGTCCCGCTGATGAGGGTTCGATTCCCTCTAGCCACCCCACGAGAGACGGACTTCCCCAAAGAGGTCCGTTTTTCGTTCCGCGGAATGTCGGCAAATGTGCTATGGTGGCAAAGATATCGTTTTCGAAATCATTTTGGTGACGTCATACCTATGTACGCGGCAAAATCGGCCATCTACCGTCTCCCGCTCGCTCTTCAGCTTCTCATATTCGCCGTTGTTTCCGTGCTCTTGGCGGTGGGCGTTCCCTACAGCAAGGGCATCTATGAACTGAACAATACGGCTCTCCAGAGCTTGGCCGTGCTGTACGCCATCACCATCGCGTTCCTGATGTCTATTTCCATCGGGCGCCGCCGCTCGTTGCAGTCGATGATCCTGCTGGAGCTCAACAAGGTGCGGCGAGTCGATCATTTGGCAAAAAATATCGTTTTACAGCAGGCGGAGCTGCAGCCTTGGTATGTAGAATTGCACGCGTGCTTGGAGCAGTACTTGGAATTTTTTCGTAAACACGACATTGACGATTACGAGAAGGGGAATGCGCTGTTCCGTAAGGCGACCTACCTGATTTACTCGCTTCCGCAGCGAAAAGCCTCGTTTCAAGACGCGTTGTACGGCGAACTGTTGAGCACTACGGGAAGCGCCACGGAAGCCAGGGAATATGTGGGCAACTTGATTGCGCCCAACGTCGGCGGCTTTCAACTCGGAGTGGTACTGGTAATCAGTTTGGCCTTGAGCGTGATGACGGCCGCGACAAGCCCCTTCGATTTGATGGCACGCGTCGGCGTGGCTGCGGCCAGCTTCTGTACGTTCTTGGCATTGGGCATGTTCTACAACTACGAATTTATAGGAGGAAAAACGAAGCGTGCCATGGCCGATCTGTACGTGGAAAATCAGCAGCACCTCATCGGAACAAAGGTTGAATAGCACGAAAACCCCTCACAAAAGAGGGGTTTTCGTTTGCCCGGTGGGGTACGGGGCATTGTCAGCTTTGCGGACATGTGTTCTACTTTCGGTCCGTGCAAACAGGAGGACGCGCATGGAAAACCAGGAAACGCTCGCAGTCGACATCGGCGGACCCATTCTGAATGCCAAGGGCGGTTCCAGCCCGCAGGTCTATGCGGCAGCGCCGCCGACGAAGGGCGCCTTCAGGGCGCTGCGCAAGTTGAGCCTGCAGCGGTTTTACCGCCGCATCTACCTGATCTCGCAGTGCAACGAGGAAATCCAGGCCATCAAGCTTTCCTGGATGCTCCGTCACGACTTCTACTCCAGGTCAGGCATCATTCCTGGTCATGTGCGCTTCGTGCGCAAGCCGGAAGAGAAGGCCGTCGTCTGCAAGGAGGTCGGTGCCACCCACTACGTCGACGACCGGCCGTCGATCGTCGCGCATGCCATCGGCATCGTGCCCAACCTGTTCCTTTTTCGGCCCGATCCGGCCGAGCTCGGCAAACATCCGGAACTGATGCTCGCCGCCCGCGAGGTCGAAGACTGGAAACACCTGCTCCCGCTGCTCCTTCCCTGAACGTCACGTTTTGCGCCAGCAACCTGGCGCTTTTTCATACGAAAAACCCCGAGCCGAAGCCCGGGGTTTGCCGTTCACGTTACTTGCTGGTCGAATAGCTGCCGACGATCTTGGCTAATCCGGCGCGGTAATCGGTCCAGGAAAAATCCTTGAACGCGTCCTTCTTTTTGGTGAAAGTCAGCACCACGTACTGGCCGGACTTTTCGGTCACGTAGTAGTCGGTGGCCGAAGCGCCATCCTTGGCGTCGACGGCGGTGTGGCAGAACGTGGCCCCGCCGGCCGTGAGGCTGTCGGTCTTGCCGTCAGCGGCGACGAAACAACTGTCCTTGAAGCGTGCGTCACCCTTGCTGGCGACGGAGGTGTCCCACATCGGCGCGTAGCGGCCGGTGGCCGGCCATTGGAAGGAGTAACCGAGGGCAGCGTTCGAGTAGGTCTTCATGGAGTCGTCAGCGGCGGCGGGCTTGTTCGTGTCCGTCGTCATTGCGGGCGCGTTGACGTCGGAGCTTGATTCACTTGGCAGAACGAGGGAGCCGGAGTTCGTGTTGGTGTCGGTCGGCGCGGATTCGCAGCCGGCTCCGACGATGAGCAGGGCGCAGGTGAGTGAGGCCAGGATCTTTGGGGCACGCATGGCAGAACCAGGGAATGTGGATAAAGGCGCGATCAGTGCAGTCGCGTGTCGATAGTATAGATACCGTTCGGGCATTCGACAATGCGCATTAAAAAAGGGACGCCAGGCGTCCCGAAAGTCGGCTATTTGTAGCAGATGACTCGATAGTGGTTCTTGGCGCCGCGGTGTTCGACCTGCAGGCCGATGTAGTGGTATTGCTCTACCACCCAGACCTTGCCGGCGTCGGCGGCGCGCAGGCGGGCGAGGGCGTCTTTGAGGGGCAAGGTCTTGCCATTCAAATCCGCCGCGATCCGCCTGATGGGTTCCGGGATTCGCATGACCGCACCTTGCCTTCCTGGATGCGGCTGGAAGTACGTCCGAGGCGTTTCCATGTCGACTTCCTGGTCTTTGCTCATGTGTGCTCCGTTCCGTCTGCCTGACAACCTGCCCAGAGGCTGCCAGCAACCATACAAGCATGTTTTCGGCGGCTTGTGAAGGGGGAGTGCAACGAAACGCGACGTAATTGCGTGCAAACTTTTGGCCCCGTTGAGACGTTTCGGTTTTTGCGCGCGCAAAAAGGCCGTTGCCGCGACGACACCATGCGTGTTGCGATGGCATACTCCTATCGGGTCTTGCATTGACAGCATGACGCCGTGGTGGCAGGATTTCCCGTCGCGCATGAACGCGACGACACCGTTCATTGAAAGGCAAACCTATGAACATCAAGGTCAGCATCGGTTCGCGTAGCCTGATTAAGCGCAAGGCTCTTACGGGAGCCTTGGTTACGGCTGGACTTCACGGCATTGAGCCCATCGACCTCGAGGCGCCGTCGGGCGTAAACGCACAGCCGGTCGGCGTGGAGGAAATCTCCCGCGGCGCGCACAATCGCGCCTCCGCCGCCGCAGAAGCGGTACCCGGCAGCCTCGCGGTCGGCATCGAAAGCGGCATCGTTTATGGGGCGGATGACGCCAACGAGAACGACGTCGGTTGGTCGGACATCGCCATGGTGGTGATCCTGCTGCCCAACGGATGCGAAGTCACCCGATGGTCGCGGGCCGTCCGGCTTCCGGCCAGCGCTGTCGAGAAAGCGAAATCCCGGGGATTCTCGGTGTGCACCGTCGGCAAAATCCTCTCCGAGGAATACGACAGTGACCCCTCCGACGCGGTTGCCCCCGCGACCGGGGGAAGGCTCACTCGAGAGAAGGTGCTCGCCGAGGCGATTGCCGCCGCGCTTGCCGAAGCAAAGGCGTCCGCCGCGGACATCTTCAAAACGGCAGTCACCTCGTACGAGGTGCGCGTCGGGAACGTGCGCCGCATTCTGCCGGTTCGCGAGGTCGCTCCGGGCGTGCGCGTGGCGCTCTTCAACGTCCTGGACGACTGGGAGCTGACGGAGGCCGCCGGCAAGGAGCTGGCCAAGAAGATGTGCCTGACCGACATGGAAGGTGACGCCTTGGTCATGCCCGACGGCAAGGCCGTCGCTCTGCTGCATGTCCTCGGCAGGCAGTTGCGAATGCCGATTTTCGTGGCACGCAAGGAGCGCAAACCGTACATGGGCGACACGGTGCGCTCGGTGACCTACCGAAGCATCACCACCAACCGCGAGCAGTCCCTGTTCCTCTCCGCAGATAACGCGGCGGCGCTCAAGGGCAAGCGCGTCGTCATCGTCGACGACGTCGTTTCCACCGGCGGCAGCATCGACGCCGTCAAGGCGCTGATGGCCGAGATCGGCGCGGAAGTCACCGGCATCGCGACCATTTTCTGCGAAGGCAAGGATCGCCCCGACGTTTGCAGCCTCGGTCTTCTGCCGCTGTTCTGACGATCGGCGGCCCGGCAGCCCCTCCCGCACGGAGGGGCTTTTTTGATAATAAAAACGAGCCCTTTATGAGGCTCCCCGCACGAAAATGTCATTTTTGGACGCGTGAGGTACGGCTTGGGAGACTGGTGTGTATATCAGTTTTTTTCCACCTTGTCAACCCTGGAGGGCCGCATCTTGATTTTTTTGCCGGCATGTGCAATCATCCTCCAGCCCGCCAGACGGCAGGGCACCAGTTGAGTCGGGAGGTAATCAATGGCGTCAACAAGCGGGGAGATGCGCGCGGTGAGACATTCGGCCCTCGAGTTGCTCCGGCCGCCGGAGCAACAGAGGGCGGTAATCACCGAAGAGCGGCATGATGCGGTAACGCGTGCGGTACTCACCAACCCCCTCGACGACCCGTACAACCGGGCGGCGAAACGCATCTTCGACATCGTCCTTTCTTCGATCCTCATCTTGCTCACCTCGCCGATCATGGCGATAGCGTGGCTTTGCATCAAGTTCGAGTCGCGCGGTCCGGCGCTGCACACGCGGCTGGACGACGGCTCGCCGGTGTTCCGCATCGGTCGGGACGGCATGCCGTTCCCTTACTGCAAGTTCCGCTCGATGCGGCACGGGACGCACAGCCTTCGTTATACCGCGCTGGCAGAAAGGAACACGCGTTCCGGACCGCTGGTGAAGATCGACAATGATCCGCGAGTGACGCGGGTCGGCCGCTTCATCAGGAAGTGGCATGTGGACGAGCTTCCGGAATTCTTCATGGTGTTGCGCGGCGACATGAGCATCGTGGGGCCGAGGCCCCACCTGCCAGAAGAAGTCGAGAGATACGCGCCGCATCATAGAAAGGTGCTTTGCGTGAAGCCGGGCATCACCGGCCTGACGCAGATCATGGGAGGGTCACGACTCCGTTACTGCGAGGAAATCGCTTACGATCACGAATACATCCGCAAATGGTCCCTCTGGAGGGACCTTCTCATCGTGATACGGACTCCTTTCGCTATCGTTTCGCAGCGCGGCGACGACTAGCGAGCGCCTTTGCGCCGGCATCCTGTTGCCGGCGCTTTTCGTTGCAAAAACGTCCTATTTTTCGGTCCTCTCGTCGATGAACGATATCATGTGCTTGATGACCGGATCGTCCTTGTGTCCGAACTTCAGCACCATGTCGATGTGGGAGTAACCCTTGATGACGGCCGCCTTCGGTTTGGAATTGAGCTCATCGAGCTTTTTCTTTGCAGCTTGCGCCTGCCTTTGCAGGCATTCGGTGTCGTTTTCGGCAGTCAGCAGCAGCATCGGGGGAGTGCCGAGGCGCAAGTGCATCGCCGGCGACCATCGGCTTAAGGAATGCGGTTCGCGTCCGAAGGCGGCGCGCGTGTTGTTGTCGTTGAAGACCGCGTCCATGCAGGTCAGCATGACCTCCAGATCGTACACTGCGGACATCGGGACGAAGCCGAGAATGTCGTTCAGGTCCACGTTGGCATCGCGCAGCAGGCGCTTGTCGGCCGCAAACAGCGCGGCCATCTGCCCTCCCGCGTCATGGCCGGCGACGAACAGCTGGCGCGGGTTGCCGTCGTAATCGGCGATGCGGCGTTGCGTCCAGCGCACGGCCTTGGCGGCGTCGGCGACCATGCCCGCGAACGGTACGGCCGGGGCGAGCCGGTAGTTGGGAATCACCGCGCCGATGCCGCGTCGGGCCAGGGCAGACCCGACGTTGCCGTAGAGGCCGGTGAAGGCCGCAAAATAGTTCTTGTCACCCGACGTCCACCAGCCGCCATGCAGGAAAATGACGGTGGGGTAATGCTTTTTATGACGCGGCCGGTACAGGTCCAGGCGGTGCTTGCGGTCATCGCTTTCCGGCACGTAGGGGATGTCGCGGAACACCTCGACGTCGTGCTGCGCGGAGAACAGGCGCAGCCACGGGATGTCCCACAGCAGCACGTACACCACGATGTTGGCGATGCTCAAGGCGATCACCAGTCCCAGCAGGGACAACAGCAGGCCGACCAGGAAGAACGGCATAGTCGCGCTCATCATACCACCTTCCGGGCTCGGCGTTGGTGCATAAATAAAACCCCTCGAACGAAAGTTCGAGGGCGATATCATCCTTCTTCGGGTTTTTGCCGCTTTTCCAGCCGTGCCGAGTCGAGGGCGTAACGCACCGATTCGAGCGCCTCCGCGGGATCCGAAGACTGGAAGCAGCGGAAGGTGTCGCCTAGCAGGACGCAGATGACGTCCTTGCGTTCGAACACTATCGGCCAGCCTCGGCGCTGGGCTTCTTTGCGGAGGACGCCGTTGGGGTTGAAGGCGATGGGGAATTCCACCTCTTCGAGCATGGAGGCATCGGAGCCGGTGTCGCCGATGGCGACGGAACCTCGAAGTGACGACTTGTGCTCGGCGACGTGTTCGCGGAGCACCTTGCCTTTGTCATACGCGGGCACCGACTTGTCCTTGCCCGTATACCGTCCGTCCTCGTTGGTCTCCAGTTCCGTGGCGTAGTAGTGCTCGAAGCCCCAATAAGGAGCGAGGTGCTCGACCACCTCCTGCATCGCGCCCGTGATGGCGATCATCTCGTGCGTCTTGCGGAGTTCGGCCAGGAGGGTGCGCGTGAAGACGTACAGCCAGTCGCGGTGCTTGTCGTACACCTGACGACCGGCCAGCACCAGGTCCTCGCGCATCTTTCCCTTTATGCGGTGCGTGAAGAGCTGGATGATTTCGCGGTCGTACTGCTCGAAGGAGATGATCCGGTCGCGGTGCTTGAGCCGCACTTCCCTGAACAGCACGTCGAACACCGGTCGGAAGATGCCCAGCTCCAGGCACTGCTTGGTAAGCAGCACGAGCAGCTGTTCGCGCACCAGCGTGCCGTCGAAGTCGAAGGCTGCCAGCGGTCGCGCGGGTTTCTTTTTGGCCATGCATTTCTCCGGTGCAAAGGACGTTGCCTGTCCTTCCTCATACCAGCGCGCGGCCTAAAAGTCAACGCGGAGCCTTCTTCTGCAGTTCCTGTATTTTGAGTTCGCGCAGCAGGATCATCGACGAGGCGGTGCGGATGCGGCCGCTGTCGACCAGTTCCCAAGCTTCCTCAAAAGACATTCTCCAAAGCCTGATGGACTCGTTGCCGTCCCCGTCGGTCGGGGCAGCGACGATGGGGTCGGGAAGGCTGGCGATGTAAGCGTGCATCAGCAGCGTCGATTCGCCGATCGACGGATGATAGGTGCCGATCTTCTTGAGCGCGTCTTCGGCGACCACGAAGCCGGTCTCTTCCTGCAACTCGCGCAAGGCCGCTTTTTCGGGAGTTTCTCCCTCCTCGATGACGCCGGCCGCCAGCTCAAATATCGAGACCGACTCGGTGGAGAGGGAGAACGCCGACGCGTTGCCTCCGTCATGCTTGGCGATTTCAAGCGCCGCACGGCCTTCGGGATTGGCGGCGAAGGCGAGCACGTGCCGCGGCTGCTGAATCATGTAGACGCAGCGATGGGCGTAGTCCACGGGAAGCACCACGGAGGCGTTGCCGCGTTCCAGCAGCTCCATTCGGTGCGTGTAGCCCTTTATGCCGAACGAGTAGACGTTAAGGAATCCGGACCGTTCCTTGCGGAGGTCTTCGTAGTCGTACGCTTCGTATTGTTTTCCTATCTTGCGGAGCAGTTCCATGGGCTGATAGTAGCACGTCCGAATGCCATTGACACCGCGTCCCCGTTGCGTAAAGTGCAGGCGTGCTCTTTTTCCTTTCGTTTCCCCTTCATGCAAGGAGTTCGCGATGTCGCATGCAGACATGACGGCGCCGCCAAGGCGGGCGCTGGTGACCGGAGCAAACGGCTTCATGGGCACGTACATGACCGACCTCCTCGCGGGGGAGGGCGTCGCCGTGCTCGCCACGGACGTCGGTCCGTCCAGCACCTATCAAGGCAAGCCGAACGCGGCGGGCTTCGATTACTGCCAGTGCGACCTGCGCGACTGGAAAGGCGTGCAGGCGCTCGCTTCGCGCGAGAACCCGGATTACGTCTTCCACATCGCCGGCCTGTTCGACTACGGCGCCCCCAAGGAGCTGCTGTACGAAGTGAACGTCAACGGTTCCAAGAACCTGATGCTCGCGCTCGCGACCAGGGGCAACTTGCCCAAGCGCTTCGTGACGTGGGGAGCGGCCGGCATCTACGACTTCGCCAAGGAGTCTCCCGCCAAGGAGACTTCGCCGGTGAATCCGCAGGGCGGCTACCTCACCTCGAAGTTCGAGGCCGAGCTGTCCATGTTCACCCTCGGCGCCAAGGTCGGCATTCCGGTGACGTCGCTGCGTCCCGGAGGCGTGTACGGTCCGCGCAGCAAGTACGGCGTGGCCACCTCCATCTTCATCGCCGCGCGTGGCGGCATGGGGCCGTTCTACTTCGGTCCCGGCAACACTCGCGCGGGAATGGTGCATGCGGAGGACGTCTGCCGAGCGGCGTGGTTCGTCGCCAACGACCCCAGGGCCGCAGGCGAGATCTACAACGTCAACGACAGTTCAGCATACCGCACGTCGGAGCTGATGCGCGTTGCGGCGGTGCGGCTCGGCTTCCCGCTGATTCCCGGCAACTTCCCGCTGGCCATCATGAAGTTCTTCGTCGGCAACCTCGGCAAGAAGGCCGCCAAGAAGAACCGCGTCTCGATGCTCAACGAGGAGATGACCGCGCTCGTCGCCTACGACGCGCTGCTCGATCCGTCCAAGCTCAACGAGCTTGGGTGGACGCCAAAGTGGCCCGATTCCATCGAGGGACTCATTGCCACCATCGACCAGTATGAAAGAGAGGGCCGGCTATGATCGTCGCTGCAGCGTTTCTTTTCCTGGTCGCGGCCGCCGCGGGCTTCGCGCAGTACATGCATGAGGTCCAGAACAGCCGCAACAAGACCGCTTACACCTTCATCGTCGATCCGCCGACGATGTTCCTGGTGGGCATGCTCGGCACCATGGCCGGCCTGTTCACCCGCAAGGGGCGCACGCTCACGCAGGCACAGTTCCGCGCGCGCAAGGCCTGGATCGACCGCGCGCTGACCCTGTTCTTCGCGGCGTTCTGGGTCAACGAGCTTCTCGCCTACTTCAACGTGATGAAGCATCCCTACGACGCCGCCAAGACCGGCAACGACTTCATGTGGAACGGCTACGTCGACCTGCTCGGCTGGCACCCGTTCCACTGGTCGCAGGCGACCTACCACTACTGGTGGTCGTTCCCTCTGCTGGCGGGGATGGCGGTGGTGCAGTGGTACTGCCTCCGCGCCGGCCGAGTCATCGGCTACATGAACGGCTACTTCGGCAACCTGAACAATTGGTCGACGCCGAAGCCCGGACAGGCAAAAGCAGACGCCAATGCGCCGAAGAACGACGCGCCTTCTCCGAGCGCCGATCCGGCGGAATGACAGGAACGAACGAAAGCCCGGTCCCATTTGGGGCCGGGCATTTTTCTTATCGCGTCGCGGGGACCCAGAGGCCGTCCTTGGCATGGGTACTTGGCCAAAGGTAGGAAGCCTCGCCGCCGTCCTCAAAGAAGAGACGGACGTTCACGTCCCTCGAAGAGGCGATTTTCCTCTCGATGAGCACCGCACTCAAGGCCGACGGCTGCGGCTCGCTTTCATAATAGGAAAGGATCGGCACAAGCAGGTTCTGCTGCAGCTTTTCCTGCTCGCCTTCGCGGAACTTCACCACCGAAGTGAGCACCTTGATTGCCGGCTTAGGCGCGGGCGGTTCCGGTTTCGGCGCGGTCGCGTCATCGAGCAGGGTGCCTTCGTGCGCCAGCCGCAGCTGCAGGGCTTGAATGTTTCCTGACATTTCGTAGGCGACGCGGCGCATGTTCCTGAAGGTGCAGAGGCTGATTACCGACAACGCCAGCGCCAGGAACAGCACCAGCCAAGCCGCCGATTGCGGTATCTGGAAATCAGGAGCCGTCAGTTTCTTTGCGGCAGACGGCGTGCGCTTTTTTGCGGGCATACGTTTCGTTGGCATAGGAGATACGGCTTCACTATAGCAAAACGCGTGCGGGGTTGGGGAGGCCGTGCGGCATTCGTAAAAAAAGAGCCCCCGACGAGTGTCGGAGGCTTCGGTTCAGAACTCGCCAGGGTCCTTCCAGTCGTCCTGCGTCACGTGGGTGACGAAGAGCGGCTGACGCAGGCCGGGGCGGGTGATTGAGAGAAGGAACGGACCGTCGATGATGACCGGTCTCGGACCGACGTGGATGCTCTCCGTCGTGACCTCCATCTCGTCGGCGGCTCGGGCCTCGGCGCCCTTGTGGTTCATCTTGAAGCCCAGTTGCTGGACCGCCTGGGCGACCCATGCGCGTTGGCCCGGATCGGTGAAGGTGAACAGATTCAGCATGTAGTCCAGGCTGCGCTTCTGCATGAGGTCAACCATCGGGAATCGGACGGCCCCGTAGCCCTTGATTTCCTCGAACTGGGCCGGGAAGGCGGGAATGCTCGGGTCGTCGCTTGCGGGGTCGCCACATCCGGGATGCGACGGTGCGAACACCCGGTTCGCGAGCGCGGCGAGATCGAGGTCATCGGCGTCGGTGTCGATGCGCGTCATCCAGACGGCGTATCCCGACTTCGTCCTGACGCTGGCGACCGGCTGGTCGTGCACCGGAGATCGGTAGATTTTCACGCCTGCGGAGACTTCCGCCGCCGCATTGACGATCGCCCCGTCGGGAAGGGTGATTTGCTCGCGGGTGCCCTCTTCGAGCCACTCGACGCCGAGCTTCATGATGCCGGCTGTGAGGAAGGAATCGGGTGCCGGCTCCTTGATCTGCGCCTTCCATCCGTACTTCTGGAGAAAGGCGACGTGCTCGGCGCCGCTCCAGGTGGCGTTCGAGACGATTTCCCTGATGTTCGGCAAGCTTTCGCGGCATGGCGCATATACCTCCTTCAGCCATCTTTCCTGCATCGGCGTCGTGGGCTTCCAGACTCTGTCCGGGCCCAGGATGCGGTCGCCGGCTGCGAGCGCGGCTGCGGTGGTGTACAACGAAACGCTTTTGCTCATGTTGTCTCTCGGCGTGGTGCCCATGCGGGCTTTCGTTCCGCGAGATGCCGTTTCTCCGTGTGAGGCACGGCTTCGCGGAACGTCTAAGGTAGCGCAATTTGTCGCCTCTGTCAACGGTGGCCGCAAAGAAAAAACCGCACGTTCGCGTGCGGTTTCCGTTTACGGCTTGTACTCCAGCGTGTCGAGCGCCTTGCCGACCGGCAGGTAGAAGGTCGTGCCGCGACCCTCGATGTAGCCGTCCTTCAGGAGCAGCACGCCCACGAGCCTGCCCTGCAGGTCCACGAACGGACCGCCGGAATCGCCGTGACGGCAGGGGAAGCCGACCTTGGTCAGGCCGTGCTTGTCCGCGAAGTCGGTGTTCGTCTTGATCACCTTCCCGTGCGTCCAAAACGAGACGTTGCCGAAGTGCCAGAGGTCCTCTCCCGGCCCGGGTGCATCGCGCCGCACCGTGAACGGCTCCGGGAGCTTTTCTCCCGCGTCGGTCGGACGGAGCAGGACGATGTCCAGCTCGCGGTTGAAGACGACGATGGACATCGGCACGTCGCGCGGATTGGTCACCACGTTGGCGTCGTCGTCGATGTGCCTGACGGCCGCGACCACCAGCCTGGCGTCCTCCACCACATGATAGGCGGACAGCACCGTCCCGCGCGCGTCGATGACTTCGCCGGTGCCGGCGGCGTACTCCATGCCCTTTTCGCGGGTGTACCTGCTGACGTGGATGCGTACCGTCGAATTGAAGGCTTTGCGCACGTACGCCAGCCTGGCCGGGCATTCTTCCTCGCTGACGTCGTAGCAAGGATCGACGGCCATGACGGCGGCCGGACCGTTTGCCGGCGTGCGACCGGACGAACCGCAGCCTGCGGCGGAGAGCGACAGCATCGTCGTGAAGGCGGCGATCAGCAGACGATGGGGAGAAATCTTGAGCGTCATGCACTCTTCCCTTTCGTGAAGGAGCTTCCCTCTGCTTAGCAACAAATTGGCTTTAGGTCAATCCTGCCGTGGTATACTCTCGGCATGAAATCCCTCCCGCAAAAAGACCCCTCACCCAAGCTCCCGGAGCCGCAGGAAGCCAAAAAAGGGCCCATGCTCCGCTCCGAAGGAGCAGCAGTCGGTGCCGTGGCGCTGGTGTTCGTCGCTTTGGTGGTCGGCCTTTTCTTCATCGAGGTCGTCAAGCAGAACTTGGGGCTGGAAGAGACGTCGGTGACGCTCGGAGCGACGTTCTCCAAGCCGTACGCCGAAAGCCTCGGCCTGAATTGGAAGAAGACCTACACCGCCACCCTCGACGATCTCGGCGTGCGATACTACCGCATCCCCGCCTATTGGGACGACATCGAGCCGCAGCAGGACCAGTGGAACTTCTCCAACATCGACTGGCAGATCGCCGAGGCGTCGAAGCGCCATGCCAAGATCGTCCTGGCAATCGGCCGCAAGCTGCCTCGTTGGCCGGAGTGCCACGCGCCGGCGTGGACCGCCGCAATGAAAGAGAGCCTGGTGCAGACCCGCATCCTCACAATGCTCGAGAAAACGGTGAAGCGGTACTCGACCGACCCGGCCATCATCATGTGGCAGGTCGAGAACGAGCCGTTCTTCCAGTTCGGCAACTGTCCGCCGCCCGACAAGGAATTCCTCAAGCGCGAGGTGGCAGTCGTGCGCGCCCTCGACAAGCGTCCGATCATGGTGACCGAAAGCGGAGAGCTGTCATCGTGGCTTGGCGCCGCCGGTGTCGCCGACGTCCTCGGCATCAGCACCTACCGCACCGTCTGGGACAAGTACGTCGGTTACTTCTACTGGCCGATCGCGCCGCGCTATTACGCCCAGCGTTTTGCGGCCATCTCGTCATTCGTGGACCGCGCCATCATCAGCGAGATGCAGGCCGAGCCGTGGCTTCCCAGCGGCATCGGCTCGCTGTCCGTCGACGAGCAGTTGCGCCTCATGAACCCGACGCGTTTGCAGGAAAACGTCAGTTTCGCCCGCAAGACGGGCTTCCGCGAGGCCTACCTTTGGGGCGTCGAATGGTGGTATTGGCTCAAGGCCGTGAAAGGCCATCCCGAAATGTGGGATGAGGGCAGGCGCCAGTTCCACGATCCCGCCGACCTCGCCCAACCGGGTGCCAACTAGCCGCCATTGACCCGACGCGCCTTTTTTGCTAGGGTTTCCGCGTCCTTTTGCAGGAAAGGGAACCACGGAATGCTCTTTAAGGAATGCGTGACTCTCGCCGTTCAGCACGAGCTGACGCAAGGCGCCATCAACGTAGCCGTGCGGAAAGTGCGCGGCCGGGTCGGTACCAAGGACATCGACACGCATTACGACGCGCGCTTCGCCATGCTCTTCGAGGGTTTTGCGGAAAAGATCGGCGCCATTTCCATGGCGCCGATCCGCGACGATTTAAGCTGCGTCGGCGCGCGCGAAGATTGGCGTCGATTCTTCGCCGACGACACCGCCAAGCGGCTTCGCGGACGATTCGGACGTTCGATGGCGGAATGCTTTCCGCTTTTAGCCGCCGCAAATCCGGACATGGGCCTCGACGGCTTCGTCCACATGGCCGCGAGGCAGATATGCCGCGCCACGAGCGATGCCGCTCCCGCGCCCGGCTACATGCGCGACGCCCTTTGGGGCATCGTGAACGTGACTGCGCAGGTATCGCGCTGCGTCGCCGGCGACCTGGATCCGATGATCCTCGTCGATCCGTCTAACTTCGCGCCCTTGCGGCGGCCGCCGGTGATCCTCGCCCGGCCTGGTCCGCAACCCATCGACTGCAACTGAACGCCGCTTTTCCGCCGCGCCCTGCGCGGCGGTTTTGTTTTGCAAAAAACGACCGCGAGAGCGGTCGTCATCAGCCGAAGGTGAAGGCGAAGCATTTTGCTCCGGCATCCAGGAATTCCAGCCGGAGCAGGTGCGTACTCATCGGGGCATGCGTGTCGAACAGGTCGTACAGGCGGCCCTCGCCAACCTCGATTACTTGCGGGCCGCCGACGGGCGGTTTGCCGTCGAGCGTCACCGACACGCGCGCGTTTCCGCCTCTCGGCCCCTCCATTACCAGGTGTCCCGTGGAGGCGCTTACTTTGTAGACGATCACGGCGCCCGGCTCTTCGGGAGTCGCATAACCGTCATGAACGCTCCAGAGACCTTCCAGGTAATAGATGTGCGGAGAAGGTTCCCGGGCCGCGCTGTAACGCCGGGGCTGATCCTTGCGCACGGATTCCGGAGAACCGAGATACTCCGAACGTTCAAAGCCGAGATACGTTTCGGGCGTGCCCACGTGCAGGAGTTCGGCGGACGAGGGGACGTTATTCGCGTCGCCGGTCGCGGGGGAGCGTCCGGCCTCTGCCAGGAGAGCGCGGATCACCGCCTCGGCGTCTTCGTAGCCGCCCTCGCCGAAGTGGTGGTAGCGGACGTTGCCTTCGGCGTCGACGAAGTAGTCGGCCGGCCAATAGCGGTTCTTGTAGGCGTTCCAGGTGGCGAAGTCGGGGTCGAGCGCTACCGGAAAGGTTATCCCGAACCGTTCGACCGCCGCCCGCACGTTTGTCGGATCTTTTTCGAAATCGAATTCCGGCGTGTGCACGCCGATGACGGTAAGGCCAGAGTCGCCGTACTTTTCGTGCCACATCTTCACCGCAGGTATCGTGCGCACGCAATTGACGCACGAGTACGTCCAGAAGTGCACCAGCACCACGCGGCCGCGCAGAGACCGCAGCGTCAGCGGCTCGGCGTTGATCCAGCCGGCAATGCCGCGCAGTTCGGGCGCCACGCCCTCGTTGGCGAGGCTCTGCGCGTCGACGGGCGCGGGCTTTCGGTGGAAGAAGCGGTCAAAGACGGACATGGGTAATCGTTGTCAGCGCTAGGAGGCCAGCATTGAACCGTTGATGCTCTTGATGAGGCGCACTTTGAGGATGCGCCCTCGGTTGACCTGTTCCACCACGGCCATGATGCCGTCGCCGATGGTCACGGGTTGCCCCTGTTTGGGGATTTTCCCTGCCCGCGAGCGCACCAGGCGTCCGATGGTGCGGAAGTCGCCCGCCTCGATGCGGACGTTGAAGAAGCGGTTGATGTCGGGGATGTCGGTATCGCCGTGGACCAGCACGGTGTGCTTGTCCACGCGCTTGATGACGTACTCGTCGACGTCGGACTCGTCGCTGATTTCGCCCACAAGCTCCTCGAGCAGGTCCTCGAGCGTCACGAGGCCCACGACCACCTTGTTCTCATTGATGACGATGGCAAGGTGGACGCGTTTGCGTTTGAACTCGCGGAACAGGTCGTCGATCAGCGCCGTTTCCGCCACGAAGACGGGATCCGACATGAAGTCACGCACCTTCAGCGAAGCGAGCGCTCCCGGTTCCGAGACGCGCGAGAGCAGGTCCTTGATGTGCACCACGCCGACCACGGCGTCCCGCGCGCCCTCGTGGACGGGGTAGCGAGAGAACTTCTGGCTGTTGATGGCGGTCAGCGCTTCCCCGAGCGGCTTGTCCGCATCGAGCGATACCATGATCTCCTTCGGCGTCAGGACGTCGCTGGCAGTGATGTCGTTGAACAGGAACACGCGTTCGATAAGTTCCTTTTCGCCGCTCTCGACCGCGCCGGTAGAGACGCCCATGCGGGTCATGGTGCGAATTTCCTCTTCGGTGACCAACGTGCCCGTGGCTCCGGACGGGACGAACAGCGAGGCGAGCTTGTCGAGCCCCGACACGACGGGGCCGAGAACGAACGTCAGGAAAAGCACCGGTCGGGCCGCGGCCAGAGCCCATTTTTCGGATGCGTGCGCCGCATGCGACTTAGGGATGAGGTTCACGAAAATAAGCACGATCACCGTCATCAATCCCGTTTCGAGCGCCACGGCGTAGTTGCCCGAAAGGTCATGGGCAATGAGCGTGGCCAGCGAAGCCGCTCCGATGTCGCAAACGGTCTGTCCCAGCAGCAGCGTCCCTAGCAGCCGGCGGACGTTGCCCTTGAGCCTGCCGACGATTGCCGCGGCATGGTTGCCGTTCTTGGTCAGGGTGTGGATGCGGATGTCGCTGACCGAAAAAAGCGCGGTTTCGGCGCCCTCAAAACCGGCAGAAACGCAGAGCAGGAGAAAAACGGCGATGAGTGACCAAAGCATAGGGAATCAGGCTTTCGCGACAGGTGCCGCAGGAGCCTGAACCGCGTTGCCGCTGGCGACGGGGAACAGCACGCTCATCTGCGTGCCGACGCGCTCGATGGAGTCGCAGAAAATCTTGCCGCGCATGAGCTCGACGATCTGCTTGGTGATCCAGAGGCCGAGGCCTGTGCCCGGAATGGTGGCGGTATCCGAGGTCTTCACGCGGTAGAACTTCTGGAACAGCTTCTCGCGCGCCTCGGAAGACATGCCGAGGCCGGTGTCCATCACGCGCACTTCGACCATGTTGCCCTCCTTGAGCTCGGCCGTGACGGTGACGCTGCCCGCCGGCGTGTACTTGATGGCATTGGAGCACAGGTTGATCAGCACCTGCTTGAGGCGCGACTTGTCGGCGGAGATGCGGGGGAGTTCGGCGACCGGCTTGCGGAACTCGAACGCCAGGCTCTTCTTGTCGGCCTCGTTCTTGAGCAGCTTGACCACTTCCTCGACCAGGGGCTCGATCGGCAGCAGCTCCATGTCCATCTTCATGCGGCCCTGTTCCAGGCGCGACACCTCCAGCAGGTCGTCCACGAGCACGCTAAGGTGCGTGGAAATGGCCATGGTGGTGTTCATCACTTCGCGCGGTTTGGCATCGAGTTTTCCGAAGGCATCGTCCAGAAACAGCGAAATGTAGCCGCGAATGGCGGCGATCGGGGCGCGCAGTTCGTGCGAGGCCATCGAGATGAAGTCGTCCTTCATCTGATCGACTTCCTGCAGGCGCTTGTAGAGCGAGGCGTATTGGAACAGGCGCGTGTTAGTGGCCAAAATCAGGATGACCACCAGCACCGTGATGAGCAGCCACACGTACGACCAGAACAGGTTGCTGCGCACCAGATTGTCGATTTGCGCCAGCGAGATCTTGAGCGAGAGCAGCAGGGCGGTGCCGCCTTTGGCGTCCTTGAGCGGCATCACCACGCCCCAAAAGCGCTCGTCGCTGCGGGCTTCCTCGGGGGTCAGTTGCTGGTCGATGGCTGCAGAGCGCGCCGACTTGGTGAGGTAGGCGATGGCCTGGCCGTTGTAGGAGGCCAGCATGTTCTGCGTGCCGTGCGCCGAGTGGCCGATGCCGTCCTTGTAGAGGCTGGCGATGACGGTGAAGTCCTTGCCGTCGTACTTGAGCACGTCCATGCTTCGCACTTCCGGAAGGATCGCGGAGATTTCCTCGACGCGGGCCTGAAGCTTGTCGGCATCGTCCAGCCGGTCCATGCTGGTGACGTTGAACATCTTGCCGATGATCAGCGAGGTTCGCTGCAGTTCGGCGTCCACGGTGGTGCGAAAACGGTTCACCACGAAAAGGGTGTTCAGTACGATGGTGATGGGCACGAGCACGATGAGCAAAACCGCATAGAAGATCTGCCAGTTCTTCTTGAGGAACATCGCGCTGGCGCCTATTTTCGCAGGTGCTGCCGAGGGCATATACGCTGGGAAGTATAGCACTTTTTCGGCCGGCCAACAAGCAGAAGAGGGTCGGTTTGAGGGGTGTTTTTCTTGTCTAGTTGGCGATTTTTTGCTATAATGCTCCCATGCGCGTTACTCGACACCCCATCGACAAGATCAAGACCGGCATCTCCGGTTTCGACGATTTGTCCGAAGGAGGCCTGGCCAAGGGCCGGGCAGCAGTCATTTCGGGCACCGCCGGTTCCGGAAAGACCCTTTTCGGCATGGAGTTCCTGTATCGCGGAGTCACCGAATTCAAGGAAAACGGGGTGTTCGTGACCTTCGAGGAGCGCCGTTCCGACCTCCGTAAGGACGTTCAGAGCTTCGGTTGGAACTTTGACGCCCTCGAAAAGCAGGGCAAAGTCGCCTTTGTCGATGCCAGCGGCGTGGCCGAGCATCAGGTCGAGGTAGGTGAGTACGATTTGGGCGCGCTCATTTCCCGCATTCGTTTTGCCGTCCACAAAGTGAAAGCCAAGCGCGTGGTGATCGACTCGGTCGCCGCGCTTTTTTTGCGCTACAACGACCAGACGGTGGTGCGCCGCGAGCTGTTCAAGATCATCGACGTGCTGCGCAAGCTGAACGTCACTACCGTCATCACTGCCGAACGCGTTCGTGACGAAGACGCCACCTCGCGCTTCGGCGTGGAGGACTTCGTGGTCGACTGCGTGATCAGCCTCTACAACACCTCGGTCGGTCGCGAGCGCGAGCGCCAGATCGAAATCACCAAGCAGCGCGGCGCCAGTTACCAGACCGGCAAGCATCCGTTCCTGATCAGCTCCTCCGGCATCACGGTGTTCCCCAACGTGGTCTTCGCGCCGCCGGAAGGCACCAAGGCCGTGCGCATCTCCACCGGCGTGGAGGGCATCGATGCCATGACCGACGGCGGCGTCTATCGCGGATCGACCACCTTGCTCATGGGCCCTTCGGGCACCGGACGCACCGTGCTCGGCCTGCATTTCCTGGCCGAAGGCGCGCGTGCCCGCGAACGCGGCCTGCTGATTTCGTTCGAAGAGGCCGCCTCGCAGCTGGTGGCGGATGCCGAATCCCTCGGCTGGAACTTCGGCAAGATGGAAAAGGAAAAGCGCCTGCGCGTCATCGCCCTGCAGCCGGAAGGCATGCCCATCGAGTCGTACCTCAAGAAGATCCGCACCATGGTCACCGATTTCGGGGCCAAGCGCGTGGTCATCGACAGCCTTACGCCGATCGCGCGCATCGTCGACGAGCAGCGCTTCCGCCGTTTCGTCGTCGCGCTGAACGCGTACTTCAAGAAGCAGAACGTCACGGCGATCATCAACTACACCACGGACGGTGACAGCCTCAAGGATCATTCCGCGGAGTCGGACCTTGCCGTGGTCGCAGACAACATCTTCGTCATGCGCATCGTCGAGTCGGCGCACAGCATCGACCGCGAGATGATCATCACCAAGTCGCGCGCCTCGGCCCACGAACCGATGCCTCGCCGCTACCGCATCACTGCGGAAGGCATGCGCGTCATCGCCGAGGACGAGGGCGGCATCGCGACGAAAAAGGCGATCAAAAAGCCCGCAAAACGGGGCAAATCTCGCAAATCCTGACGTATGGAAAACGTCATCCTGCTGTTCATCTCCAAAGAGTCGGCCACCTACCACTACACTCGTAGGCAGGTTGAGGCCGCCTGCGCCGGGGTGTCCGGCAAGCCGACGGTGAAAGTCATCGACATCGCGGAACAGCCGGAGATGGCCGAGAAGTACAACATCGAGGCGCTGCCGACGGTGGTCATCGGCAGCCGCCGCTACGTCGGCACCGCCACTTCCGAAGTGCTCTCCTCCTGCATGGGGCTCAACAAGACCGGATCGGCCGGCGCCGCGGCTGCAAAGAAGGCTGATCAGAAACGCTGAACCGTATGCAGCACTACGCCATCAGTCCCGATGACGCCGCTGCCCTCCGTTTTGGCATCGAGGATCTTCCCGAGGCCGCCTTCGTCGTGGACGCGCAGCACAACGTCCTTTCCATCAACGCCGCCGCGCTCAAGCTCATCGGCTTTTCGCGCGAGGAGGTGGTGGGTTGGTCGTTGGAAAAACTTTTCCCGCGCCAGCCGAAGGGCTTCTCGCAGCTGTTCACGGGCACCGGCGGCACCGCCAAGTTCGAAATCCGCATGAACACCAAGTCCGGTACGCCGGCATTCATGAGCTTCATGGCCATGCCGGTCCGCAAGGACGGCAAAGTGGTGGCGGTGACCTATCTTGGACGCGACGTGCGCCTGCGCAAGCTGGTGGAAGGCGAAATTCGCAAGGCTCGCGATTACTTCCGCGCCATCATTCAGGATGCGCCGAACGGCATCTGCATCACCGACATGGATCGCAACGTGGTGATGATGAACGGCGTGGCCGAAGACCTTACCGGTCACTCCGCGAACGACATCATCGGCACGCCGGTGACGGCGTTTTACCCGGCGGACGACGGAGCCAGAAAAATCGACATCGCCAAGCTGCGAAGCGGCGAAAAAATTTCGCGCGAGGTCGAGCTGACGCATCGCGACGGTTCGACGACGCCTGCGCTGGTCCTTTACCGCCTGCTGGAAGACGAGCACGGCGAGCAGATGATCATCGAATCCTACAGCGACCTCTCCGATCGCAAGCGGTTGGACCGCCTGCGCAACGAGTTCGTGTTCATCGCCGCGCACGAGCTTCGCAACCCCGTCAGCGCCATTCGCCTGCTTTTGAACATCATCTACGAGGACAAGCGCGTGGGCATCGATCCCGTGATGCGCGGCTACCTTCTCAAGATCCAGGAGGCTGACGACCGCCTGCTGCAGCTGGTCGATGACCTGCTGGAAGTCTCCCGAAACGAATCGGGACGCCTCAAAATCGTGGTTTCTCCGCAGAACGTGGCGGATCACGTCGAGGCCATCTTCAGCGAACTGCGCCCGACGGCGCTGACCAAGGAGGTCCAGCTGACCTACGAACCGCTGCACTCCATGCCGATGGTATTGGCCGACCCCAGCAAGCTCAAGGAAATCATCGCCAACCTCGTTTCCAACGGCATCAAGTACAACAGCGTCGGCGGCAAATTGGCCGTGCGGCACGCCCTCAAGGCAGGGCAGCTTGAGACGAGCGTGGCCGACAACGGCATCGGCATTTCCGAAGACGACCACGGCAAGCTGTTCGAGAAATTCTGGCGCTCCGAAGACAGGGCCGTGCGCGCACAGGCGGGAACCGGCCTCGGGCTCTACATCGTCAAAGAACTGGTGGAGCGCATGGGCGGCCACATCACGGTGAAGTCTTCGCGCGGCAAAGGGACGACATTCGCCTTCACGCTGCCGTTGGCCGAGAAGAAATAGCCTAGCGAAAAACCGGGCGCATGCCCGGTTTTTGACTACTCCGCGATGATCATGACCTTCGCGCCCTTGAGCACGTTGCCGCCGTTCCAGTCGTGGATGGCGTTCCAGAGCACGTCGTTCTTGTAAGCGTAGTCCGCGCCGAGGCGGGTGCCGGGATCGTTGGTGATGACGGTCGTCTTGGTGAAGCCCTTGGCCACCAGCATGTGGTACGGCGGTCCGCCGTTCTTGAAATTCGGGTTGTAGAGCAGTTTGCCGGAAGAGGGGAGCATCACCGGGAAACCTTTGGCAATTTCGCGTTTCACGTCGTCGAGCGAGGTGATGGGCACGACTTTGGCGGTCTTGAGGCCCAGGAAGTCGCGCATGACGGCGGCAGTGTCGGCTGCCGAGGTGCTCTGCCATCCGTTCGCGCCGAACGTCTTGGTTTCGTAGGCCACGATGTCTTTCAATTTCTGCTCCATGTCATCGAGTGACATCGATGAGACGTCGCCGAGATACGCCTGCATCATCGCCATCGATGCTTCTTCGCAGGCGTCCTCATGCAGCGTGTCCCAGTTCTTTTTGGGCGCCTGCGGGACGAACAGGACCGACAGGTTCAGCGTGTCAGGAATCGCGACAGCGACGGGCTTGGGTTCGGGTTTCGGCGCGGCGGCGTTCACGTTTGCGGAAGGCGCCGGCTTCGGCGCGGCGGAGTTGACGTTGATGCCCGCGGTGCGTGCCGCATCCTGCTGCGCTTCCTTGCGCGAAATCGCCGTCGGTACCGGTCCGCGGTCCCATTTTCCGTAGGCCTCGCGCAGTTCGCTGCGGAATTGGAACACGGCGCCCATGAAAGCGGCGATGGAGAGCGCGAGGACGACGAGCAGTGCGACGGTCTTCTTCATAAGAAGTTTTTCGGTCAATGAGGCCATTCTACCTTGACGGCGGCCTTTTTTCAACGCACACTGACGACATTTCCCCTTATCTTCACACCTATGGCAGAAAAGAAACCCCTGACGATCTCCAAAATCGTCATTGACCGCGACCTGTGCATCGGTGCCGCCACCTGCGTCACCATCGCGCCGAACACCTTCCAGATGGACGACGAGAACAAGGCGATTCTCATCAATGCCACCGGCGACGACGCGGAGACGATCCTGGCCGGAGCCGAGTCCTGCCCGACCAAGGCGATTTTCCTGTACGACGAGAACGGCGAACAGATCTATCCTTACGCGTAAATGAGCCAGCACGTCGACTACCTGATCATCGGCGGAGGCATTGCGGGCGTCACCGCGGCGGAGAACATCCGCGCGCGCGACGCGAATGGCACGATCCGCATCCTCGGCCAGGAAAAGCACGCGTTGTATTCACGCGTGCTTTTGCCGCACGTCGTGCGCGGCCAAGTGCCGGAGCAGAAGGCGTTTTTGCGCACTCCCAACGCGCTTCCCGACAAGCGAATCGACTACGTCACCGGTGTGCGAGTCGCAAGCGTCGTTCCGGGGCGCCGTGTCGCCGTCCTTGCCGACGGCACCGAGCAAAGCTACGGCAAGCTGCTCATCGCCGCGGGCGGCACCTCTCGCAGGCTCGATTGCCCCGGTGCCAAGGACGCCAACTGCATTTACCTGCAGACGCTCGATGATGCGCGCCAGTTGCGCGCCGCGTCCGGCACCGCCAAGGCGCTCGTTTACGGTGCCGGTTTCAGCGCGCTGGAACTGGTGATGTCGTTCGTGCATCACGGCGCACCGGTGACGGCAGTGGTCCGCGGCGACGGGTTTTTCTCGCGCATACTCGACGCGGAATCCAAGAGGATGATTCATTCGGCCCTCGAAAAGAGGGGAGTCCAAATCCTGACGCACAGGGAAATCCGCGGCGTCGAGGCCAAGGGCGGTCTCAAGGCCGTCCACCTGTCCGACGGCAGCGTGCAGACCTGTACCGCGCTGGGCGTGGGCATCGGCATCGTACCCAACGTCGGTTTTTTGGCGGGGAGCGGCATCGTCGTCAACAAGGGCGTGCTCGCGGACGATCGCCTGCGGGCCTCCGCACCGGACGTGTTCGTCGCCGGTGACGTAGCCGAGTTCGAGGACCGCACCCTCGGCATGCGCCACGTGGTCGGCAACTGGCAGAACGCCATGTTCCAGGGAAAGACCGCCGGCCTGAACATGGCCGGGGACGACGTCGCTTTCGCGTCCGTCTCTTCATACAGCATCCCGATTTACGACCTGCCGATGACCTTTGCCGGCGCGACCGATGCCGAAGGCACCGAGAAGATCGTCCGTCACACCGAAAAGGGCGCCATACTGCAGCTGATTTTCAAGAACGGCAAGCTCGTGGGCGCCACTTGCGTCGGTCCTTATTCCGATCGCACCGCCGTCAACGCGCTTTTGGCTGCCAAGCCGCCGCTTTCGGCAGCCGCCATGGCCGCCCTCCGGGACGGCAAAACCACACTTTCGTCGCTGGTCGGTTAGCTGCGGACCTCGGTTTCAGGTTTCCCGCCGCATAGGTATACTGGCGCCATGAAATGGTTCGCAAAAATCCTCCCATCCAAGGGCATTGCAGGCGCTGATTATCTCGGCGTCTTTTTGCTGGTCTGCGTCATTTACGGATTCGTCAACGCCTCATCGACTTTCCTCGACCCCGACTCGTTCTATCACCTGAAGATGACGGAACTGCTCTTGCACCGTGGCATCGTGCGCAATTTCGCGTGGTTGCCGTACACGACGTTGGCTCACGCTTTCGCCGACCATCACTTCTTGTACCACGTCATCCTGATACCGTTTGTCACTTTTTACGGTCCGTTCGTGGGCGCAAAGGTCGCCACCGTGGCGCTGGCCGCCGTCGCAATCGTTGCCTTCTACGCGGCGTTGAAGGCCTACGATTGCAAGATGCCTTTCGTTTTCGCGATGCTGCTGGCGACCTCGTCTTCGTTCATGTTCCGGATCAACCTGACCAAGACTTCCGCGATTTCCGTGGCCGTACTGATGCTGGCACTCATAGCGATCCGGCGGGAGAGCCTGCGGTCCCTGTTCTTCCTTTCCTGGGCATACGTGCTCCTTTACGGAGGCTGGCCGATATTTGGCGTCGTCGTCGGGTCGTTTTTGGCGGCGCGCGTGCTGGTCGACAGGTTGGTCGACCGGCATCCGTTGCATTCGTGGGGCCATCTTTGGTTTTGGCGCAGGCTCTTCGCGTTGCGGCGCAACGCCTGGGCGGACCTGCGGGCCTCCCGAGAGGTGCGCATGGCGGCAGCCGTCGTCGCGGGATTGACCTGCGGCGTCGTCGTCAACCCGTACTTCCCGGCAAATTTGCGCTTTTACTGGGAGCAGATCGTGCAGATTGCCGTGCTGAATTACCGCGACAAGATCGGCGTGGGCGCCGAATGGTATCCGTACCCGATTCCCGAGTTTTATACCGAGAACAGCGTCATCTTCATCTGCGCCGCCCTGTGCATCCTGCTCCTGCTGATGATGATTTTCTGGAGCGACGTCACCAAGAGGTTTGCGCCGGCTGGGAATCGCCAGACCCTTTCCGCGAGGGTTGCCGTATCGATTTTGGCGATTTTTTTCATGGCAATGACGGTGCGCAGCCGCCGCCACGTGGAGTATTTCGTCCCGTTCGCCATGTTCGCCATTGCCCTCTTCTACTCATCCTTGGGGGCACGGGTCGATTGGAACGCGCTGTCCCGGAAGCTGCAGACTCTGCTCCCGGTGAGGATCAAGGACCAGCTTTCGCTGGGGGATTTGTCCTGCGCGTACATCACCGTGATGTTCCTGTTCCTGTGCACGCGCAACGTGCTCGGCACGCATGACACTTACGCCGGAGGCATCCCCTGGTCGCGTTTCTCGAAGGTGGCGGAGTGGACCAGGAACAATATTCCCGCCGGGGCCATCATCACCCACAGCGATTGGGACGAATTTCCGCCGCTGATGTATTACGACGACACGCATCGCTACATCTGCGGTCTCGATCCCACCTTTCTCTACCGCCAGGATCCCACCCGTTATTGGCTCTGGGTAAACGTCAGTACGGGCAAAGTGGGGGAGAACGTGGGCGAAAAAGTTCGCGATGGCTTGGGTTCCCGCTATTTGCTGGTCGAGAGCAAACACGCGGAGATGCGGCGCGAGCTGGAACTCGACCCCTCCGTCGAGCGCCTATATAGCGATCAGGAAGCTTCGGTATACGCCGTCCGTTGACAAGAGTTGCCCGTACCGGGAAAACAGGGGAAAATGGGCGGGTAATGACCTAGCCCAGCCCTCATGCGCATCGTCATAGCGCTTCCCGTCCTGAATGAAGAAAAGGTGCTTGAATCGACCGTCCGTTCCCTCTTGCAATTCCTTTCATCCAGGCTCGCCCAGCATGCGGTGACCGTCGTCATCGCCGACAACGGCTCGACGGACGGCACCGAAACCGTGGGGAAACGCTTGGAATCCTCGTTGTCTGGCGTGCGCTATCTTCGTATCGCGGAGCGCGGGAAAGGTCGGGCCATCCGTGAGGCCTGGGCGTCGGTAGAGGCCGACGCCTACGTGTTCATGGATGCGGACCTGGCGGTGGATTTGGCTGATTTGCCCGGATTGGTTTCCTGCATCGAGCGAGGCGCGGGCCTGTGCGTGGGGTCGCGCTACCTTCCCAAGTCCGAAGTTCGTCGTACCTTTCTGCGGAAACTGCTCTCGCGCGGCTATCGCGCGATGGTCGGTGCCGTGCTGGAGACTGACGTTTCCGACATTCCCTGCGGCTTCAAAGCCGTCAGCGCGGCAGTGGTGCGCGAAGTCGTCCCGCAGATCAAGGACGACCGGTGGTTTTTCGACACAGAACTGGTGGTGCGTGCCGAGCGTGCCGGGCATAAGATCGAGGAGGTGGCGGTGAAGTGGCACGAGCAGCACCCGCAAGGACGCAAGTCGCGCGTCCGCGTGTTCTCGCTCATACGCGAGTACGTCGCGCGAGTGTTCTCGCTCCGCCGCGAACTCGGTCCCAAGAAAATCGTTGAAGACCGAACGACCGTTCGCGGTCTTGTCCGCGCGGTCACGCGGGAGGAGCGCCGCTTGGCGCTGGGCGTCGCGGCCGCGATAGCGGTCGTCGGCCTGATTCCTCCGTTGTACGCATCGGCCACCGCAGGTTGGCACGGCTACGAGTGGACCGGGAGGCAATACCTCTCGCCCGGCGACATGGCCGTGTACCTTTCTTATATTGCCCAGGCGAAAAGCGGCCGCCTGCTGTTCGAAAACTACGCCACCACCGAGCACCTTACTCCGGTGCTGAACGTCCTCTGGCTGGTCATCGGCTGGTTCGCGCGCCTTTTCGGCATGACGCCGTTGCTGGCCTTTCACGTCGCGCGAACGTTGCTGATTTTCCCTCTGGCAGCGGCCGTGTATCTGGCGCTGACCTACGTTTTCCCGACGCGCTCGGAGCGCACGGCGGGATACCTGCTGTTCATGCTGTCTTCGGGTGTCGGTCTGTATGCGGCACCCTTCCTGCGCGCGGCACATGTCACCGGCGGCAACTACCAGTGGCCGATAGACTTCTGGGTGGCCGAGTCGAATGCCTTCATGACGATGCTGTACAGCCCGCACTTTATCGCCTCGCTGACCCTCATCATCGTCGTTGCCGTCCTGCTGCTCATGGCCTTGGACGCGGAGAAGCCTGCGTATGGCGCCTGGGCCGGTTTGGCCGGCTTGGTCCTGTTCCAGTTCCATCCGTTCCATGCGCCGACGCTGTATTTTGTGGCGTTCCTGGCCGTCCTGCTGCGGACCAAGGCCAGCGGGTTCCGCCGCAAGCAGTGGTTCGCCGTGGCGCTTTTTTTCCTGCTTTCCGCCCCGTCGGTGGCGTACCACTACTGGCTGACGCATTGGACGCCGAACGCCGCGTTCATGCTGAAGAACAACGTCACGACCACGCCCAGCATCCAGTACGTGCTCATCGGCCTCGGCGTGGTCGTTCCCTTGGCAATCTTCGGTTGGTTCGCGTCCAAGGACGGTAAGTCGCTGACGCGCGATCATCGGCAATTTTTCGCCGCATGGGCCGTGGCGCAGTTCCTTCTCCTGTACGCGCCATTGGTGTTTCAGCGACGTCTGGTCGAGGGGCTGCAGTTCCCAATCGACGTGCTGACCGTCCCCGCACTCCTCGCCATCGCGGAGTCCCGGCATCTCAAGAAGGTCATGAATTCGGTCAGCATTGCGCTCATCGTGCCGGCGTTGTTCCTGCCGTCGACCTTCTCTACCCTCCAGAGGAGCATGCAGGCAGCCGACCGCAAGACCGACCGTGACGGGCTGTTCTTCTTCAGCGAGAGCGAATCCGCCATCCTCCGCACGCTGCGCAACAAGACTTCGCCGAACGCAGTCGTGCTCTGCGGCATGAGTACCGGCAACGACGTCATCGGCTGGGGCGAACGCCGCACGTACGTGGGCCATTGGGCCAACACCGTCGACGGCGACAAAAAGCAGGCTGAAGTCGAGGATTTCTTCAAGCACATGACGAACGAGCAGCGAGCCGAGTTCGTGAAGACTCACGGCATCGACGTGGTGCTCATCAATCCCAAGGACGTCGGCATGAGCATCGTGCCGGTACAAGGGCCCACGTTCGGGTTCATCGGGCAGTTCGGCAATTACGCCGCCCTCTCGGTCCGTCGTTGACAGTCGCATTGCGTCTCCGCTTCGCACGGCATACGATGCTTATATGAAAACGCTGGTCGTCATTCCCACTTACAATGAGCGAGAGAACATCGAGACGCTCGTTGTCACGATGCTCGAAGCGACTCCGAACGACGTCGCCATGCTCATCGTCGATGACGCCTCTCCCGATGGGACGGGCGAGATCGCCGACGTGTTGAGCATGCAGCACCGTGACCGCCTGTCCGTCCTGCACCGAAAGGGGAAGCTGGGTCTCGGCAGCGCCTATTTGGCCGGTTTTCGCTGCGCCATCGATCGCGGATACGAAGCCGTCTGCGAGATGGACGCGGACGGTTCGCACGACCCGCACGCCGTCTCGAGGCTTCTGGCGCTCGTGGAGCAGGGTGCGGATCTTGCCATCGGTTCGCGTCGCGTGCCGGGCGGCAACGTCGTCGGTTGGGGGCCGCACCGGCACCTGATGAGCGGCGGGGCCATGTCCGTTGCCAGGCTGTTGTTGGGCCTGAAGACGCGGGACGTCACCTCCGGCTTCCGCTGCTACCGCGCCGCCCTTGCCGCCGAACTCCTTGCCCAGCCGATTGCCAGCAACGGCTACGCCTTTCAGGAAGAGACCCTCTTTTACGCCGAACGGCTCGGTTTCCGGGTGGTCGAAACGCCCATCGTCTTCCGGGACCGCCTGCGCGGCCGCTCCAAGCTGTCCTTGCGCGAAGTGGGGCAATTTTTCTCCACCATCGCCACGCTGCTCGGCACGAAGGTCGAGCGCCGTACCAAAAAATAAGACGACCCGGCCTGTACCGGGTCGTCTTTCATTTCGGCTGGGCAAGTTGCGGCAGATCGAAAGTCGCCAGAACCACGTTCTGACCGGAGAATCGCACGGCTGTCCGCACGTCATCGAGCACCAGCGCCGAATCCGTAGCCTCCAAAGTAGCTTGCGCACGAATCGGCCACGTAGCCCACTTCGGCACCGTGGCCGAGTATTGCGCGCTCACTCCGCCGTTTCGCAGGGCCCATGGCATGGGCGAATCGACCAGGATGGCATCATCTGCGACGGTTCTGCCGAGGGCGTCGGTGAGACGGTATCGCATGGTGCCGTTTTCAGGAATGCTCGTGCCGCTAAGGTCTATGGAAATCCGTACCTTTTTTCCGTACCCGCCCGAAATGGCATCTGCGTGCGGCGGCCCGGGCTTACCGTTTGCCCGCGTGGGCGGCGGCGCAAGGGATATGGGCGCGCTTGCGGTGGATCGGTCGTAAAGCGTCAGCGTCCCGTCAGAAAACACCGGAGTTCCGAGAACGGCCTCGATCCGCTTCCTCCAGCCGTCATAGTGCGGCGCTGCCCACGCTGTTTTCGGGAATTGCGCACGGTACGTGATCAAGTCATCGGCATCCATCGCCACCATGCGCAGGCCGTCTGGCGGCTCATACGATTTTTCGCCGAACTGCGTGACGCCCAAGGCCAAGTAGTGCAGCGAGGTCAGATGCTCACGCGAAGAGAGCGCGGGCAGCAGCGCGTAGCTGGCAGCGATGTTCGCGTCCGACGGCACGCGTTCCAACAGCGCCCAATCGCGTTGGGCACGCGCATAGGAAAGGCGGTCGGAAAGGGCACGGAACGCCACTGACGGCAGCGGACCCAGCGTCATCGCACCGTAAGCGGAACAAATGCCGAGCAGCAGAAAGGACGCCTTTACCGGATTGAGGTGCGACAGGAACCGGACGTACTTCCGGAAATAATAGGGTGCCACCTCCGCACCGTCGATGGCGGCAAGTGCCAGGGCAGGAATGAACAGCGTGGCGTAGTGGGTGTCGAGCACCACTTCGCCGCCGCCCGGAGCGCCAAGAATGATCTGCAGCAGCGGTCCCGCTGCCAACAGCAGCCGTTTGGGTTTGAGTACCGGAAACAAGGCAAACGGAAAAAGAAAGCCGAGCACCATCTCGAAATTTGCCAAGGTGAGAACGTGTCCAAGGACGCGGATCGGGTGCAGCACCATCGTTTTCAGCATCTCCAACGGTGTCGACCCGAGCCACCGGTAGTAGACCAGGTATTTGTATGATCCCTCCGGCGCAAAATGCCTGACGACCTGCATGGCTGCAAGGAACCAAGCCGCTCCGAGCATCAGCGGAGTCAGCCGCCACCAACGCGGTTTTTTTTCGATCCAAGCCAGGACTCCAATCATTGCCACGACAAGCGCCACGTCCTCGCGAACCGACAGCGCCAAGAGGCACCAGACCGCAAACGCTTTTTTGTCGCCCATTTCGTAGGCGAGCATTGCCATCAGCAGGGGAAGCGCGGCAAAGGCCAACACGTGGAACTCGAAGAGTCCTACGTTCTGCAGCGCGGGGTTCAGCAGGAAAGCCATCGTCATGGCCAACGCCGCCAGGGGGAATGCGGCAGAAACCCGCGCGGAGAACCGAAAGCGCGCAATGCGCCAAATCGGCCAGGCGCAGGCTGCCAGTGCCGCCGCCTGCATGGCCAGGAGCATTCGTGGATCCCTGCCGACGGCATACACCGGCGACAGCCACAAGATGGCAAACTCCGCATGGTCACCGAGAGAAAGATGCGGATGTATGCTCTGAACAAACAATCGACCCCGTACCGTGTTCCAGAATAATTGGCTAAAATAAGCCAAATCTATGCCGTTATAGCCAAAAATGGCATATTTCCAAAAACAGGCGGCAGAAATGAGCAGCATAAAGCCAATAATAAGGCTAATTACAGCCTTTTTTTCTTTTTTTTTGAGCCAGTCTAGGGCAAAAGTGATTTTGGCAATCATGGGCTCAATATAGCCATTTTGTGGAGTATTGGCGAGTGCATTTTATGTCGCGGATTAGCCAAAAAAAGTGAGCCATTTTATGGCTTATTTTAGCCAATAAATACTACTTGTCACCCTTGACAAAAGGGTCATTTTATGCTATAGTGGTTCGTTACGATGTCATGGTGACAATCGTGGCAGCGTAACCGGCAAATCAGCCGACCGTTCACTGACAATCCAACGCATACAGGGAGACAGTCATGACCGAAGAAAAAAAGGTTTCCGAGGATAACGAGTCCGGCTGGGACGAGGCGCTTCTGCCGGTGTTGCAAGACATCGTCGGCAAAGCTGTCGAGGGCGTCTGCGACATCAAGGCGATCGATATCGCCATCAGGTCGCTCTCCCCGTCCGTCGTCGTCGCGAGCAGCGGTCTGCCCAGCCTCGTCGGGATGCTCTCGTCGAAGCTGGCACACGGCCTGTTCACTTCGCCGGTCTACAGGGACCTCTTCAAGGACTCGCTCATCGAGGCCGGCCGCCGACTCCGGGACAAGATCCAGGAGAAGGGCGGCATGAAGAACGTCACGAAGGAAGAGTACGGTGAAGCCGTCCAGGAAGGGTTCCAGGCGGCGGCCGAGAAGAAGTACGTCGTCATCGACGGACTGCTTCACCAGCCGAACTGCTGGCGCATCCAGCCTCGTCTCAAGCAACCGCAGAGGCGAAGCAAGGAAAAGGACGGTCAGCAGCAGCCGCAACAGCAGCAAGCACAGCCCGTCGCGGAGGTCACCCTCCTCGAGGCCGAACAGCAGCACGTCATGTGCGCGCCTTGCTGCTTCGACGGCGTACAGGCGGACATCAAGACCAAGACCGAGGCTCCGGCCAAGGTCGAGGCCCCCAAGCCGCCGCCGCGCTCGCCGATGGAGGTGATCAACCGTGCAGCACCGGAAGATCGCGCCTTCTTCCTCAAGTGGCTCAAAGGCCTTCCGGCCGATGAGCGCAAGAGGGTCGACGAGTACCTCAAGCACCTGGACTCCGAAGAGGAGTTCAACGCGCTGGTTGGCTGCATCAAGGATGAGCCCGAAGTCGTGTACGAGATGATGATGTTGCTGGAGAACAGCAACGGCTCGCTCCGCACGAAGCAGTTCATCCTCCTCGCGGGCCAGGCCATCGAGCGGCACTCGATGGAGGCGCTCGGGGCCATCAAGTGCGGCATCAAGCATGCCGCGCGGAAGGTCGTCGAGACCGACGAGATGTTCGCCCCGGTCGCCAAGCGGCTACGGGAGAACGAATCACGTGAAAAGCCGGAGCCCACCTTTCGGGTGGCGCTCGGCCTCAAAAAGCCCGAAAACAAGGGCTTTCTGCATGCCACCGGCCGTTTCGTGAAGTCCCTGTTCCTCTTCTTCTAGGGGGACGGGCAGGGGACGGAGAGAATTCGCTCTCCGTCCCCTCAACCAGATCACTCGCATCCAACAAATACGGACGAATACGGAGTCGAAAATGTCGAATATCCTCAACGTCATCGGTCTGTTCATCAAAGGCACTTCGCGCGACATCCTCGATGCCGGCGAAGAGCGTCTCGAGAGCATGAAGAACCTGCTCATCGTGACCGTCGTCGCCCCGGTCGTCCTCCTGACGCTCGGCGTGACGATTGCCGCTCTCTCCGACACGGTCGGCGGCGTCAACGTCGGCAGGGGCTTCATCACGGTCGCGGGTTTCCTCGCGACGCTGATGTGCGGCATCCTGCTCGTGCGCGGGCGCATCTACGCTTACGTCTTCATCGGGTGCAGCAAAGCCGCCAAGGCCGCGCTGAACTTCATGCCGACGCTCGAGACCGAGGAAGTGCGCAAATATGTCGCGTACTTCTCCGGCCTGATGTCGTGGATCGCCGGCGTCTGCCTCTACGCGCAGATCGTCCCGATCTGGCGGTCCGTCGGCACCACGCTCATCGTCGCCACCGCGATGCTGTGCTTGGCAGCCATGATGGCCGCCCGCTGGTTCGAAGGCAAAGCCGCCCAGAGGACGCTGCTCGTGCTCACCTTGGGCACGCTGCTCTTCTCCACGCTTCGCCTCGCAAGCCCGCGCGCGCTCAATGCCATGAACGATGCCAGCGACTTCACGCTCGGCACCGATGGCCGCACCGATGCGGACAAGGTGCTCCTCAAGAAGTTCAACGAGGAGCTCACCGGCATCCGCAAGGACGCGGCCGAGAGTTGCGGCGGCAAGTACTGCAAGGAGGGCGACGTCGCCCGGGTCAGGGAGCTGGAGAAGAACATCCATCTCCTCGAGACCGGTCAGTACTGGAGCGCCATGGAAGCGGCGACCGCCGCTCCCGCGACCACTGCGGTCAAGAACGGCAGTTCGCCGACCAAGGTCAACGCGCCGACCAACAAGGTCGACGTGATCACCAAGCCTTCGCAGCAGAAGGCCGACAGCAAGCCTCCGACGCGTCCGGCGTCGAAGGTCGCGGCAACCCCCAAGAAGGCCGATAGCAGCGACCCGTTCGCCGCCCTCGACCAGTTCCCGGACGTTCCCCCGGTCGAGTAATCGACCCGCTTAACCCCGACAGCGCTTGCTGTCGGGGTTTCTTTTAGCTTAATTTAGCCTTATTTAATTGGCTTACTACAGCCAAAATATCGACCTTTCAGTCTTGACAAAAGGGAAAAAATATGCTAGAGTACTATGTTCAGCAAAGGAGAGTCGTTTCTCAAGCACTGCTGAACACCGCTGAAAATCGGCTCTCTGACAACTGAAAACAACTACGTCCGCCAGTCGGACAGCACAGAAGGAGATCATCATGAATAAGGCACTTCTCTCGATTGTGATGCTCGGCATCGGCGGACTGCTCAACATCGGCTGCATGAATCAGGCAGCCGTATCGGTGAAGGACGGGCATTACGAAGGTAACGCCCGCAGCACCAACCCCGAGGCCCTGCTCGACACGGTCTCGAGGAACAGGGCACGCGAAACGTACGCGCAGGCGTACAGCGACGCGGTCGCGAACGGCGGGGCATACCCGTACGGCATGGTCGGTCCGGTAGGCGACTACCGGCAGAACTACTGCCCGAACGGCATGTGCATCTCGCCGGTCCGCCCTCCGGTCATGGCGCCTCCTCCGCCGACTGCTCCCAAGGCGGCGCCCAAGGCCACTCCTGCTCCGAACGACGATCCGGCCCAAAAGCCGGTGACCCGCGAGGATCTCGAGAAGGTCAGGGCGCAGGCCGCGGACGCTCAACAGAAAGCCAATGTTTCCATCGGCATTCTGAAGACCGTCCGCACGGAGAAGGACAAGCCGAAGGAGGTCGCACCCGCAGCGCCTCCACCCCCGCCGCCCTCCGTCACGCCGGCTCCCAAGCCGATGTCGCAACAGGAGATCGACGAGGTCAACCGTCGGGCCGAAGAGGCTCGCAAGAACGCCGAGGCGGCTTCCGCCCCGGCCAAGCAGCCCTGAAAGGCTGCGTCACGAAACTCCAACAACCAACGGATAAGAGGTTCAAATGAATAGCAAGTTCGTCACGTTCGTGTTCGTTCTCTTCGCTCTCGTCATCAGCGGCTGCGGCGTCACGTCGTACCGCTCGCAAATCTCGTACGACGTGCCTCCTCCGGGCGGCCCGGCGTTTGCGACAGGTCCGCAAGGGCAGGCGTACGGTCCCACCTCGATTCCATTGAAGGACGTCGCTTTCCTCGACTTCGCCCCGCGGGCCTGCGGCGACGGTCCGCTCTCCGTCGAGTTCGTGAACGAGAGCGGCAACTACGTCGCTCTGGAGTTCGACGGCTTGGACGTCCACATCATGGGCGCCCAAGACGAGCTTCCGCCCTTCGTTCCGCCGGGCAGCCACGTGTACCTCTGCATGGACGAGATGGGGCATCACTCCATCACGGGCACGCAGTACACGGTGGCCGGCGGTCGGCCGGTCAGGATGTTCGACTTCCGATGGAACGGCGAGTTCACCGCCAGCAAGCGCCACGTGGCGCGGCTCGTCGGCGGCTACCCCGGCATCCTCATCTGAACATCAGCCCGCATCCGGTTCTCGGATGCAAAAAGGGTCCAGCGCTTGCTGGACCCTTTCTTTTTTTGCTCGCGGAGTTTAGGCCTTGAGCGAGTTGGTGAGGGAGTCGATGACGAAGTTGGTGATGGCGTAGGCGGCGAAGATCAGGACCATGCCGATGACGGCGTTCGAGATCATCTTCTTGGCCATCTTCACCTTTTCCTCGCTGCCCTGGGCGGTCATCCAGAGGAAGCCGGCGTAGATGATGATGCAGACCAGGATGACGCCGAGCAGGCCGAGGGCCGCGCCGATCATGTTACCGATCAGTTTGGGGAGGTCGGTGTTGCCGCTGGTGACGCCGGCCGCGCCGGCAGTGCTGGCGGCGCTGGCCTTGAG
Source organism: uncultured Gammaproteobacteria bacterium (assembly GCA_964491475.1). Taxonomy (GTDB): domain Bacteria; phylum Patescibacteriota; class Patescibacteriia; order SG8-24; family SG8-24; genus JAHFIW01. The sequence continues at coordinate 97,469 of CAZBFO010000005.1, forward strand.
GTTCTCGAGGCTGGTGACCGCGAGGGCGGCGAGAGGGGCCGAGACAGTGGCCATGGCGGCAATTGAACCGGCGGCGATGCTCTTGAATGAAATCTTCTTCATAGACGGGCTTGCTTAAGACCAGTTTTTGGAATTAATTAAGTCACGAGATTTAGTACCCAGCGTCGTACGGATCAACCGGCTTTTGGAGCGAGTTGGCGAGCGAGTTGGTGACGAAGGTCGTGATGGCGTATGCAGAGAATGTTAGCACGATTCCTATGACCGCACCAGAGAGAATCTTCTTGGCCTGCTTGATCTTCTCGTCGCTGCCCTGGGCGGTCATCCAGATGAAACCGGCGTAGATGACCAGGATGACGAAGATAGCGCCGAGCAGACCGAGTGCCGAACCGATGATACGGCCGATGATGACCGGGAGATCGGTATTGCTGCCGCCGAGCCCCGCAGCGTCGCCAGTTGCCGTAAGGCCGGTGTCTTCGCTCAAGGAAGCGAATGCCTGGGAACCGATAAACGTCGACAGGGCAATGGAGAGGCCAACAGCGGCGATTTTTTTGGCTATTGCATTGGTGCGCATAAATTCCTCCGTTATCCACAGAATGTTACTTCCAGCCCAATCATACCTTTTTTCGGGTCTTTTTGCGACAAAAAATCCCCGTCCCTTTCGGGACGGGGATTTTTTACGAGCCGTTAGCTCGTTCCGTTGATGACGGCACCGACCACGAACTGGGCGATCGCGTAGGCCGACATGATGATAATGAGACCGATGACACCCGAGATGATGAGCTTCTTGGCTTCGGCGACCTTCTCTTCGTTGCCACCAGCGGTCATCCACTTGAAGCCGCCGAGAAGAATGATGACTACGGCGACGATACCGAGCAGGCCCATGAACGCCTTGATGACGCTCGAAACGGTCGTGCGGACGTCTTGCGTGCCGAGACCGATGGCAGTGGCGTAGTTGAGACCGAGGTCCGGACCAGCCGCGAGGGCGATGGCCGGAGCGGCGACTACTGCTGCCGTCAGGGCACTGGCCGCAATCTTCGTAATGGTTGCTTTGCGCATAGCGCTAGTGCTGTTGAGTAAGCCATATGCGCTCTTAGGCGGCGCATGTAGCAGGACAAAGTCGGGAGGTTATCCCCAAGTCCAATAAAAGACATCCATGTGGATGGATGTCTTCAGTATAGCAGAACTGTTTTTGGATGAGAATAACGGCGGTTATCTGCCGCTCAAAGATGCAGTCAGCACATGGCCGAAGAGGTAGTCCAGGACCGTGAACGAGCTAAAGCAGACGATCAGGCCCATCGTTGCGTACACCATGTTCTGCTTGGCTGCCTTGATCTTTTCTGGAGCCCCGCCGGCAGCCATCCAGGAGAAGCCGCTCCAGATGAAGACGAGCAGTGCCAGCGTTCCGGAAAGGGAAAGGAACGCGCCGATGAGTCGGCCTGCTATGACGCTAAGCGTCGTTCTGCCGAGCGGATGAAGGGGGTCCAGGGCAAGAACTGATAGGGGGGCGGTCAGCAGGGCGACAGAAGTCACGGCTCCCAACAGCGACAGGCGTGAGGTGATTCGTTTTGACATAGGGGACACGTTAGCTTGCTGCGCTGCCAAGCGCGTTGAACAGCGCCGTCAGGATGGCGTAGGAACCGAAGATGATGAAGAGTCCGATGACCGCCCACTTGAGGCTGTTCAGTCCCGAAGCGTACTTTTTTTCGTTACCGGCAGCGGTAATCATCTGGAAACCGCCGTAGACGAAGAAGAGCAGCGCCGCCGTTCCCGAGAGGCCCATGAATCCCATCGTTGCACGGGCGACGACCGTGGTTACGCTCGCGCCGTTCAACGGGTCGTAAAGTTGGGTTTTCTTTGGGGGAGCCTTCGGGGCAGCAGGAGCGCTCGCTGCAGGAGCATTCGTGGCCGGAGGCGGACCCGCAGGAGCATCCGCTAACTGCAGCGTTTCTGCGGGCAACGTTTGGGCCAAGGACACCGAGAGGGGGGCCGCCGTCAGCACCAGCGACATGAGGGTCAGGCCGGCTGCAGCCAGGGCGGCGCTAATTGTCTTTGAGTGCGGACGATGGGATACCATGGCTATCGCGGTTACTGGTTAGACATGAAGTTCTTCAGCCATTCCGGCGGTGCCGCTGAGTTGCTGGGCGGCTGCGCGGCGTCCGGAGCGGCCGGCATGCAGCATTGCTCGGTCTTCGATCCGCAGACGGCCTGGACGTTGCAGTTCTTTCCGAGCTTCGGATCCATGCAGACGTACCCCTGTTCCTTAAGGGAGGCGTCGGAGCATGCTAACGGGAATTCGATTTGTTCCTGCGTCGTTTCTATCTGGCCCTTGGTGAGAAGCAGCTTGCCGTAGTCGATGATGTATCCGGCCAGGAATATCAGGAAGATGCCGATTACCGCGTTGCGGAGGATGGTTTTTCCATGCTCGATCTTCTTGCTCTCGCCGCCGGAGGACAGCATGGTGAACCCGCCATAGACGAACATCAGGAGGGCAAAACTGCCGGTCACCGCGATGATGAGCGAGGCGATGTTGAGGAAAGTTTCCTTGACGCAGTTGAGGTCAGGCGGGTTCACGCCTTGCTGCGTGGCGCATTTCGGAACGATGGGGCCGACGGCCAGGGCGGGTAACGCGGCGGCGAAGGTGAAGCCGATAACCACTGCTGTCGTTGCAAGTGCGGCGTAGGTGCGGCGGCTGATGCGCATAGCGGTAGGCATACGGTTTCTCACGTCACTTAATCGTCTGGTTCACTTTGGTCGCGCCGACCTCGACGATCTTCTTGGCGTCGGCGTCGCCGGCGAGCATTTGGCGGATCATGTCTTGGAACGCCTTTTCGGTGGCGTCTTCATCGATACCATGATACCAGCTTTTTGCCAGCGGTGCTTGGGTGGCAAAAACGTTCATGTCGATGTCCTGAAGCTGCTGCGTGGCGAGGCTCTTGAGGGCTGCCGGCCTTCGGTATTTTGCCAAGAGCGTCTTGGCGTTGGCCTCTTTTGCCATGTACTGCACGAAATCCCACGCTTCGTTGGGGTTTTGGGTCTTGTTCGTAACCGCATTCACCCAGTAGTTGGGATAGTAGATGGGTTTGTTGCCGGCGATTTGAGGGAACGTGGTTACTCCGAAATTCAGTGTTGGGCTGGCGTGTCGAATCTGCGCCAGGTGGTAGGAATAGCCGAAGAAGTATGCGGTCTGTCCGGCCTCGAACGCCTGCAGGGAATTCGGCATCTTGTCGTTCCAGGTGTAGACCTCTTTCACGGGATTGGCGAAATCGGTGTAGAACACCAGCGCCTCGGCCGCCGGAGGCAACGGGCGGCCGGCGAGTTCTGGCGGATACTTGTCAAAAGTCACCGTGCCCGTGTCATCGGTCATTGCGGCGCCGTTCTGCATCATCAGGATGCCCAGGACGTCCACGCCGCGTTCGACGTTGTCTGCGGTACCCAGGGCGGTACCGGACTGTATGATGGTCCCGGTCTGGTCCAGGCGGGTGATTTTTTTGATTTGGTCCTGGAAGGTTTTCCAATCCGCGGCAGGTTGGGCAATGCCGGACTTGTTGAGGATGTCCCGGTTGTAATAGAGCGCCATCGTGTCGACGGAGATGGGCAGGCCGTAGATTTTCGGGACCAGCGGCATTTTGGGGTCGGCCTGCTCGGTCGGCAGCACGACATCCTGCGAAACGGCGTCGACGTAATCATTGGCAAGTTCCTTCAGGGTTGTTCCGGGGAACGTATGAATGACCGTGATCGCTTCCTTCTTGATCGTGCCTTGGATTTCCCTGAAAGCAAGGCTAAGCGTAGGGGGGACAGGGAGCAGCTCCGGCTGGAACCGCCGCAGCCAGGTCGACGGCAAGCTGACGATGTCCGGTCCTTGGTCCTCGGCCAGCGCGTTAAGCACCTTTTTCTCGTATTCGTCGGGGGTCAGCCGTTTGAAATCGAAGCTGACGTTGCGGTGGACCGACTGGTATGCGGTGAAGATGGGATCCAAGGTCTCGGAATCGTCGTACACGCTCCAGAACTTGATCGTGACCGGCCGCATCGCCTCCGCTATCTTTTTGTCGGGAAACAGCTTGCAGCCGAATCCGCCGAGAATGAGGACTGCTGTCAGGCCCGCGAGAATCGAGAGCCGTCGGAAAGAGTTGGGGAGCATAGCGTTCAGCGTTTCTTGCGCGATTTGCCCGCGGTTGCGGACTTGAGGTAGCGAGTGAAGGCACCGTCTGCGTTTGCTTCGGAATGGCGTTGGGCGAAATGGACCGCGGCAATCATGAATTCCAGCTTGCTGCCGCAGTCGAAGCGGGTTCCCTCGACCACCTTTCCGTAGATGGGCTTGTCGTTGCCCAAGTGAGTGATGAAAGCGTCGGCCAGCCTGATCTCGCCGTCTTTGCCGGGCTTTTGCGTTTTGAGGAGGTGCAGGATTTCGGGCGTGACGACGTAGCGGCCGACAGCGGCGAAAGTGGAGGGAGCCTTGTCCGGACTGGGTTTTTCCACGAAGCCGTTCAGTTCCATGACGTGCTTGTCGATCTTCTTGCCGCCGGCGATGCCGTACTTGGAGACGTTCTTCTTGCCCACGTCGCACAGCGCGATGACCGGATCGTGATAGCGCTCGTAGGTGGCGATCAGCTGCGACGTGACCGGAACCGGAGCGTCGAAGATGTCATCTCCGAACATCACCACCACCGGTTCGTCCGCGCCGATGAACGGCAGGGCGGAGAGGATGGCATGGCCGTCGCCCAGCGGCACCTGCTGCCTCACGAAGGCGAACTTGGCCAAGTCGGAGATTTTGAGGAGATCGGTCAGCTCTCTGGTCTTGCCCTTGGACTCGAGGCGCGCCTCGAGTTCGGCGTTGCGGTCAAAGTGGTCTTCGATGGCGCGCTTCTGCTGGCTCGTGACGAAGATGATTTCTTCTATGCCTGCGGCGACCGCTTCTTCGACCACGTACTGAATGGCGGGCTTGTCGACGATGGTCAGCATTTCCTTCGGCTGCGCTTTCGTTGCGGGGAGGAATCTGGTTCCAAGGCCGGCGACGGGGATGATGGCTTTTCGGATGTTCATAGCCTCCCAAGTATACGGAATTTGCCGCGTTCCGAAAAGCCCAAATCCGCATTAAAAAGCGGTCCGATGGGTGCGGACCGCTTTTGCTCGTTTTGCGGTTTTAGCGGAACAGGATGGTCTGGTTTACCGCATTCACCGCATTGCTGACGATGGGCAGGTATTCCGGATGCTGGTAAGTCGGGTACGTTTCGATCATCTGGGTGAAGGCCGCTTCGACCTTGCCGTAATCGCTGCCTCTGTACCAGCTTCTTGCCGTCAGCACTTGGCCGGCGAAGGGGGCTACGTCCGCATCGTTGAGCTGGCTGCCGATGAGGGCGCGCAAGGCGGTCGGGCGCTTGGTGGCGGTAAGGAACGGTTGCACCTGGTCTTGGCCGGCGATGAACTGCAGGAAGTCCCAGGCCTCATCCGGATGGGCGGTCTTTTTGGAGACCACCTCTGCCTGGTAATGCAGGACATTCGCGGGGCTGCCGGTGTCGATCTGCGGGAGCGGGGCTACGCCGAAATCGATCTTGGAGCCGCGTTCGCGGATGGTGGCCGTGTCGTTCGGATAGCCGAAGTAGAATGCCGTCTTGCCAGCAATGAAGGCGTCGAGCGACTGCGGCATTTGCGCGTTCCAGGAGTAATTGGGGGAGCCTGGGATGGCAAAACTCTGATAGAAAATCAGCGCTTCCACGCCGGGGGGATTCATCTTCTCCTGGGTGGCCGGGGTGTAGTTGGCAAAGTACGCGTAGCCGTTCTCGTCGGACATGTTCGCGCCGTTCTGCATCATCAGCGCGGACAAGATGTCGACGTTATTCATCACGTTTTTTCCGAGTCCGAGGGCCGCGCCGGACTGCTTGATGGTCTTTGGCGCGTCGTTGGCGAAGTTTTGCACGGGAGCGTTGCTGTTGGTCGGCGCGGATGCCGGCGTGTCGAAGATGGTCAGCTTGACGGCATCGTCCTGCAGGTCTTGCCAGGTGATGGGGGGATTCTCGATGTTGCCGCGCTTGAGCATGTCGCGGTTGTAGAACAGGGCCAGGGTGTCGGCCGAAAGAGGCAAGCCGATGATTTGCGGGACCGGCGCCGCCCCCGGCTTCTCGACGAATTGGGTGATCAGGTCCTTGGTGACGCCCTCGACATAGCGGTTGGTGAAGTCCAAGACGCTCATCGTCGGCTGTTTTTGCTTGACGGTCACGACCTGCTGCTTGGCGTTGACCTGCTGCGTGAGCACGGTGGTTTCCTTGGGCATTGCCAGCAATTTCGGCTTCCATTCGCCCAACCAGACGTTGGGGACGCTGAAGAGGTCCGGCCCCTTGTTCTGCGCGAACGCTTCGAGAAGAGTGCGGTCGTAGTCCTGTTCGCGCTGGGTGGTGATCTCGATGTTCACGTTCGGGTGCAGCTTTTTGTAAGCGGCAATGGCGGTATCGAGGGAGGAGGGGTCGTCCTGTATGCGCCAGTACTGCAGCGTGACGGGTTTAGGAGGAGCAGACGAGCCGCCGGCAACCGAGCAACCGGCTCCGACGAGCAGCAACGAGGCAATAAATGCGGCGGGAAGAAATTTCCTCATAATCATGGGGTGAATGGTGCAAGTATAGCACAATGCAACCGACCGTGTTACGTTTCTTGCCATGAAAGACTTTTATACGTGGTGGAACGAGATGGCCAATGCCGCGCGCGTGGGCTGGTTTTTGGCGTTCCGGCAGATTCGCCGGTCGAGCCCCTGGACCACGGGCCTGATCGTTTTCATCATGACGCTGACCTTCCTGAACTTGGTGGTCGCGTCCGGATTGCTGCAGGGCCTGATGGTCGGTTCGTTCGACCAGTTCCGCAAGAGCTACTCCGGCGAGATCATCATCACTTCGGCGCCCGGCCGCGACTACATCGAGCACTCGCAGGCGTTGGCGGACTTCCTTCGCAACGATCCGGACGTTTTGGCTTTCTCCGCCCGCAACTCGGTCGGCGCATCGATGCTGGGCACGCTCAACGACTTGCCCAAGAAGAACGAACAGAAAAACCTCATGAGCGCCCTGCTCGTGGGGTATGATCCCGATGCCGAGGAAGCCGTGACCGGCTTTTCCAAGTTGGTGACCGTCGGCCAGCCGCTGCGCGAGGGCGACGAAGGCTACGTGCTGATCGGCAGCACGCTCATCAAGAAGTACTCGTCGTTCGCGGACGCCAACATTCCGGGACTGAACCTTCTCAAGGACGTGGACGTCGGCAGCCGAGTGCGCATTTCCATTCCGCGCAAGGACGGCGATCCCGTGACCAAGGATTTCGTCATCCGCGGAGTCATCAAGAGCAAGGTGGACCAGGTGTCGCAGCGCTTCTTCATCACCGACGCCGAGCTGCGCCGCCTGCTGCCGATCAACAAGGAGGAGTTCACCGAGGTCGCCATCCGTACCGAGCCGGCAAAGGCCGCCGCGGTTTCGGAGGACATCAAGCGCTTCATGGAGGGCTATGCCGTGCGCATACAGACTTCAGGCGAGGCCATCCCGTCGTTCCTGCGCGACATCGAGACCACCATGAAGGTGCTGGGCAACGCGCTTTCTTCCATCGCCCTGGTGGTGGCGAGCATCACCGTGTTCATCGTCATCTACATCAACGCGGTCACCAAGCGCAAGTTCATCGGCATCATGAAGGGCATCGGCATCAGCCCGGTGGCGGTGCAGTTTTCCTACGTTTTTCAGGCTATTTTCTACGGTTTCGCCGGCACCTCGGTGGGCGTGCTGCTGACTTTCGGGCTGTTGCGTCCGTTCTTCGACGCGCATCCGATCGACTTCCCGTTCTCCGACGGCATCCTGGTCGCCACCGCGGCCGGCGCTTCGGTGCGCGGCGGCATCCTGATGATCGTGACGCTGCTGGCCGGCTACATTCCGGCCACCATCATCGCGCGCAAGAACACCCTCGACTCCATCCTGGGCCGCTGACGGTATGATCAAGACTTCCAACCTGGTAAAAAAATACGGCGAGGGCGAGTTGGAGACCGTGGTGCTCAAGGGCATCGACATCGAGATTCCCAACGGCGATTTCGTGTCCATCGTCGGCCCGTCGGGTGCGGGCAAGTCGACCCTGCTCTATCAGATGTCGCTGCTCGACGATCCGTCGTCCGGCGAAATCTTCTTTGAAGGCGCGCCCGCCTCCGCGCTGAATCAGGTGCAGAAGACCGCCCTTCGCCTGGCGCATCTCGGCTACGTCTTTCAGGATTACGCGCTGCTGCCGGAACTGACTGCGGCGGAGAACGTGGCGCTGCCCATGCTGATGCAGGGGCTCACCAAGAGGCAGGCGCTGGAGCGCGCCGTCGTCGCGCTGGAGCGCATCGGCCTTCGGGAAAAGACGCGCAACTTGCCGAGCCAGCTTTCCGGCGGCCAGCAGCAGCGGGTGTCGATCGCGCGTTCCATCGCGCACGGTCCCAAGATACTGTTCGCCGACGAGCCCACCGCCAACCTCGACTCCGAGAATTCCCGCATGGTCATGGACACTTTCATGAAACTGCACGAGGAAGGGCAGACCATCGTGCTGGTCACGCACGAGCAGGAGTACGCCCGGCAGACGCGCCGCATCATCTCGATGCGCGACGGCACCGTCGTGGACGACTTGAAGGTATAGACCGACTCGCCTCGACGTGCTAACGTCGTTTCTGCGCGAAAACGAAGAAGTTTGAAGGGAAACCAAGATGACCTTACGCATCGCACATCGGGGAGCGCCGCATTTTGCGCCGGAGAACTCGCTTCAGGGTTTTCAGAAGGCGCTGACGTTCTCCCCGGACATCGTCGAAATGGACCTTCGCCTCACCCGCGACGGCCATGTCGTGGTGATTCACGACAAGACCGTCAACCGCATGACCGACGGCAGGGGCCGGGTCGACAAGATGACGCTCGAAAGGCTGCGCGGCTTCAAGCTGGACAACGGCGAGCCGATTCCGACATTTTCCGAGGCGTTGGAGCTGCTTCACGGCCGCGGCGTCGAGATCAAGCTCGACGTGAAACAGCCGAAGATGGAGCAAATCGTGGTGCGCGCGCTGCGTCGCATGGGCATCCTCCGTAACGCCATAGTCATCGCGTACGGCCGCAAGTCGCTGCTGGCCTTCAAGCGCGAGGGCGGTCCGTCGCTGCGCACGGAGGTGGGCGGCATCTACGCCCGCCATCGCCGGCTTCAGGCGATCGCGACGGCCACGCGCACCGGCGCCGGCATCATCTCGATTCGGCACACGCTGGTGAACGCCAAGTTCGTCGCAAAGTGCAAGAAGAAAGGCATCGCCATCCACGCTTGGACGGTCAACACCAAGAAGGACGCCGAACGGATGCGGGCGCTGGGCGTCGAAGCCGTCGCCACCGACCGCCTGGACATCGTCTGAACGCGGCCCCGACACAGGGCCGCTTTTCTGTTTCCGCGCACGTAAAAACGCCAGGCGGGCTGGCGTTCTTGCGATGGCGGAGAGGGTGGGAGTCGAACCCACGTTACCCTTGCGGGTAAATCAGATTTCGAGTCTGACGCGTTCGACCACTCTGCCACCTCTCCAGGCGATCCCGTGGTCTAGGATTGCTAGAAGTTAGCACGGACTTTTTTTTGCGTAAAGACCCCGGCCATCAGGTAATCCAAGGCGAAGTCGGCTCTCCCGTGAACATCGCCTTGGCCTTGTCGAGCAGCGTCGGGCGGGCGGCGGCCTGCACGCTCTCGGTGATGCCGACGATGATCCAGAAAAGGAAGGCCAGGTCGTTCTTGAAGTAGGGAACGTCGACGAGGCCGTGCACCAGCACCGTGACCATCACGGCGGCATTGGCGGCTACGATCCAGCTCCGGTCACGCAGCTTCCATGACCTTCGGAAGAAACGGACGATGATCCAGAGGAAGGCGATGAGCCCGAGTATGCCGGTCTCGCTCCAGAAGTTCAGGATGACGTCGTGAGGATACTGGAAGATTTCGATCCAGGCGTGGGTGTGATACGGCGCGATGCGGCCCGGATAGCCGGACATGCCGGCGCCGAAAACGGGATTGTCCTTGAGCATGCCGGCAGTTTCGTTCCAGATGATGCCGCGCACCGAGGTGGAGTCGTCGCGGAAACCGACGATGCCGGCGAAGTAGTCGGTGGCGGGCGTGAACAGCATCACCACGGAACAGGCGGCAATGAGCGCGCCGAGCGACCATGCGCGCAGCTGCCTGTCGAACAGCCCCAGCGCGAGGATGCCGGCGGCGATGCCGATCATGCCGCCTTCGGAGACCGCAAAAACCACTGCAATCGCGCCCAACGTCGCTGCGGCCGCTGGCAGCGCCGCGAGCAGGCGATGCTTGAGCCGCTTGGCGCGGAGCAATGTCAGCGTCCAGCCGGCCATCAGGGTGACGATCGGGGCGCAAAGCAGGGCGATGGCGTTAGGAAAGCCGAAGAAGCTGGTGGTCCGTCGCGTGGCGGCCGCGGCCCAAATCGGATTCGGAATGCCGAAGCCGGTGAACTTTTGGTAGATGGCGGAGATGCCGATGACGGCGACGCAGGTGCCGAGGGCCTCGAGAATCCAGATGCCTTTTTTTGCCCGGGCGACGGTATGCACGAACAACGGGAAGAACAGCATCGGTTCCACGACGTACGCGCGCCACAGGCCGAATCCCGCCCGCAAGTCGGCCGACACGAGCACGCCGACAGTCGCTCCCGCAAAAAGCAGCGCTAAGGGGCCGGCCCATTCTTCCCACGCCTCCCAGGGGCCGTGCTCGAGCGTGTTTGAGGCGTCCATGAAGTACCATGCCGCGAACAGCTCCCAAAAGAAGACTTCGAGAAGGGTGGAGGGGAGCGCGCCGATGCCGAACGGCAGCACCAGCCTGATCAGATAGACCGGCAGCAGACCGCAAAATGCGGCCAGCGCGGCTTCGCGTCGCCAGACGGCGAGCGCCAGGAACAGCATTGCGAGGATGGCGGCAGGAACTAAGGGCATAAGGCTGGCATTATTGCGTTGCAGTCTTCTTGAAGGCAGCCAGCGTTTCTTTGGTGACGGCGCCGAGGGCGAACAGCAGCACCATGTAGACTGTGGCGCCCAGCGCCACGCGCACCAGCACGTTTAACGGCTGCGCCAGCCAGACCGCGACGGCCATTACGGCACTCGCCAGCAGCGCTTTGGCAAAAACGCCGAATTTCGGCAGCTGCCGCAGCTTGGCGAGCACGGCCGCGGCAGTGATGAACGCGATGAAGCATTCGGAGAACACCGTCACCCATGCCGCGCCCGTCGCGCCGTAACGGGGAATGGCATAGGCGTAGAGGGCCAGCGACAGCGCGGCGTCGACGGCATAAGCGGCGATCATCTTTTTCTGCAGTCCCATTGCCACCACCGAGTAACCGAACAAAGCGCTCCAGAACACGGCCGCACCCGCAATCATCAGGATGCCGAGGTACAGGCCGGAATCGGCGAAGCGTTCGCCGGCAACGAAGCCCATCAGGTCGCCGGCCACCACGTACGTACCGAACGCCAGCGGCAGCGCCATCAGCGTCAGCGCATCGAACGCCTTGCCCAATTTACGGGCGAACTCTTCGCGAGAGCCGCTCGTCCAGGCTCGCGCCAGAATCGGCAGCATCAGGCCCATGAAAATGGTGGGTACCACCGTGACGACGTCGAGCACCTTGTAGGCGGCGCCGTACAGGCCGACTTCGGACTGCGGGCGGAAAATCGACAGGATGATGACGTCGCCTTTCAGGTAGATGAGGTTGAAGGCGATCGAAAGGCCGATGGGCCACGATTCCCTGATGATGGTTCGCCACATCTTGCGGTCGAATGCCAGCTCGAGCCGCGTGATCTTGCGGGCATAGGAGAAGGAGACGCCGAGCTGCACCATGTTGCCGGCGACCAGCGAGGCGATGACCGGCAGAAGCCCCGCACCGGTGGCAGCCGCGGCCACGACGCCCGCGAGCAGCGTGAGACGTCCGCAGACGTCGGCCAGCGCGGTCTTGTTGGTAGAAAGGTGCTTTTGGAAGATGCCGGTGAGCACCTGCGAAGTGGTCATCGCGTAGAACGAGAGCGCGCCGATGGCGATGGCCGTCTTGACCAGCGGGGCGTAGGGGAAGAGCAGCGCGACGATCGGCGCCAGCCCGAAGAACGCGGCGCCTGACACCAGCCGCAGCGTCAGCACGTTCGACGCGACGGCGCTCTCGTCGTGACGGTCGTCGGAAATCATCCTGGTCATGGTCAGCGTCAGTCCGAAGTCCACCAGGATGCCGAAGAACTGCAGGAAGGACACGGCGGTCGTGAAGGCGCCGTAGCCGTCGCGGTCCAGGCTGCGAGTCATTACGGCGATGGTGACTACGCCAAGCAGATTGCCGACGAATCTGCCGGCAATCTGGACGATCGTGTTGCTCGCGATGGCTCGTGCTTGCGACATGCCTGGATGATGCGTAACGAGGCGCAGATTCGCCGCAGGTTATCAACAGTATAGCACGTTACTCCGCAGAAACGCCGATTGACAATGGTCATTTTTTGACGGAAAATTGGCTAAGAATTCCCATGCCTGTCACCAATCAAAAACAGAAGATGAATGGGGCCGCGGTTGCCGTAATCGCGGCCCTTTCGACCTTCTCGCTCGCCTTTTCCGCCGCCGCGCTGGCGGCAGAAAAGCTCATCGACGCTACCGCCAAGGCCAACTTGCAGTCGGTCTACTCCTCCCGCCCTGATCTGCAAAAACTTTTCGATGAGAACGGCACCGCGACGGCCGAAATGAAACTGCGGGGTTTGTCCTCGCTCGAGGAGTGGGCCGGCAAATACGGCAGCAAGGAGTATCCCGTCAAGCTGGCCGCATACGCGCCTGCCGCCTCCAGCGTGCCGCGCGCGCTCGTCGAGAGGAGGTCGACGCTGCGGCCCGTGAAGTCCACCAGGAAAACGTTCGCGCCGCCGAGACGGTTCTCCGCGCAGGCCTACGTCGTGATCGACGAATCGACCCGCAAGGTGCTCTTGGCCAAAAACGCCGGCACCGAACGCCCGCTCGCGTCCATCTCCAAGCTGATGACCGCGCTGGTGTCGATGGATCGCGGACTGTCGCTGGACGGCACCGGCACCATCATCAGCGACGACGAGGTGGGCGGTGCGCGTCTGCGCGTCGATCCCGGCACGCCCCTCACCGTCCGCGACATCTTTGATTCCATGCTGATCGGATCGGCAAATAACGCCGCCAACGCGGTGGCTCGCTGCACCGGTCTCGCCAAGGATGATTTCGTAAAGGCCATGAATGAAAGGGCCAAGGCCATGGGCCTGTCCGACACGTCCTTCGCCGATCCTTCCGGCATCGAGGCCGACAACACTTCGACGGCGATGGACGTGGCCGCCCTCGGATTCGAAGCCTTCGACGACCCGGAAGTGAAGCGCGCCACCACTACGCCGTCATTCACGCTGGTCGCCGCCGAGCAGACGCATACGGTCAAGAACACCGATTGGCTGCTGACCGACGTCCGCAACGGCTTGTACGTGATGGGCGGCAAGACGGGTTATCTCGAAGAGTCCGGCTGGAACTTCGTGGTGAAGGTAAAGGACGCGCGCCAGCATCCGCTGATGGTCGTGGTGCTGGGATCGAGCAATCGGCGGCAGTCGTTCAACGACGCCGTGGCTCTGGCACGTTGGACTTGGGCCAATCACCGCTGGGTGACGGCCAAGAAGTGAAGCGTAATCAAAAGCCCCCGAATCGCTCGGAGGGCTTTTGATTAATGACTCAATCCCATCAGCTCCTGCGCCTGGTGCTTGCGGTCGTTCTCGACCAGCTCCAGGAGCTGCTTGCGGATCCTGTCGGGGTGGGGGACGTCGATGAACTCGAACCGCTCGTGCTCGCCTGCCGTCTGGATGTAGACGTTGCCGTAGTCGACCATCGAGTGGAGGATTCCCTTGATCTCCGAAGTCACGTCCTGCACGCGCGCCAAATCGAGTTCCGACACCGTGCGCGAGAACATGCCGTTCTGCGAAACGTCGAGGACGCGGACGGTGGTCACCAGGTACACGTCGAGGTAATAGTCGATGAACTTGGTGATGAAGAAAAGCCAGAGCATCAGGTAGAAGGCGCTGACCAGCAGCACCAGCACCGGACGCATGATCGTGCCGGTCAGCAGCGCCGGCCAGACGCCGCCGAGCATGACATACAGGCCGACTGGCAGAGCCGCCAGCACGATGAGCATGACCAGTTCGCCGAAGAATGTGATCCAATGGCTGCGCATCTGGAAGATGATGTGCTCGTCGCCGTTCTTTTTGATGAGCGTGTCGAGGTCGATCATAGGGTGGAGTGCAAGCCGCCGAACGACGGGCCGCCGATGTTAATGGGTTCGTTCCAATCCGTCTTCGCCAGCGCCTGCCAAGTGAAGAAGAAGACGAATACCGCGCCGGCCAGGAAGGCGAAAGTAGCCAGGAAGCTGGTGCCGGTCGTGGCGCCGTAGCGCACCAGGTTGTGGACGCTGTACGCGGCGATGAACAGGAACAGCGCCACCACGACGCCGTAGGGAATGAGGATGAGGATGAGGGGGAAACTTAGCATAGCGCTAGTCGATGAGTTGCTCTTGCCCCTGATAGGGGATGCCCAGGTGGGCGTAGGCATGCGGCGTGGCCGTTCGTCCGCGCGGCGTGCGATTGAGGAAACCGAGCTGCAGCAGGAACGGTTCGTGCACCAGCTCGAGCGTGTCGATTTCCTCCGAGGTTGCCGCCGCCAGCGTCTGCAGGCCGACCGGACCTCCGCCGAACTTCACGATGATGGTGTGCAGTATTCGCCTGTCGGTCGGGTCGAGGCCGTGACCGTCGATTTCCAGCATGGTCAGCGCAGCTTCGGTCACTCGCGCGTCGATGCGTCCGCCAGCCTTCACGTCGGCGAAGTCGCGGACGCGCTTGAGCAGGCGGTTGGCGATGCGCGGCGTGCCGCGCGAGCGCGAGGCGATGAGCAGGGCCGCGTCCATCGGGAGTTCCGTGCCCAGGATGCCGGCGCTGCGGGCCACGATGGTGGCGAGTTCGTCGACGGTGTAGAAGTCGAGGTGGTAGACGGAGCCGAAGCGGTCGCGGAGCGGAGCGGAGAGCAGCGAGAGCCGCGTGGTGGCTCCGATGAGCGTGAAACGCGGAATGTCGAGCCGCACCGTGCGCGCCGACGGCCCCTTGCCGATGACGATGTCCAGCGCGAATTCTTCCATCGCCGGATACAGCACTTCTTCGATGACGCGGTTCATACGGTGGATCTCATCCACGAACAGGATGTCGCCCTTTTCCAGGTTGGTGAGGATCGCCGCGATGTCGCCGACGCGCTCCAGTGCCGGGCCGGAGGTGGTGCGCACCCGCACTCCCAGTTCTTCGCCCATGATGTGCGCCAGCGTGGTCTTGCCCAGGCCGGGGGAACCGTAGAAGAGCACGTGCTCCAGCGGTTCGCCGCGCATCTTGGCCGCATCGATGAAGATGCCCAGGTTTTCGCGCATCTTTGCCTGGCCGACGAACTCCGAAAGCCGACGGGGACGCAAAGTCATGTCGAAAGCCTGTTCACCGTTCTCGACCTGCGGCTCAAGCAAGGTCTCCGCAGTAGGTTCGGCAATGTCTGTGTGGAAGTCCATGTTTAGACGGTAAATGCGGTCTTTTCCTGCTCCGACGCTGGCTTTAGTGTATAGGAAACGGCTTTAATTGGACAGCATCCGGCAGATTGATGCGGAGCTGAAAAGAGACTACTATTTCCTTATATTATGAGGTCGCAATGCAGTCTGGGCATTGTTTTGTATGACAGTTGTTCCCCCGGGTGCGTCCGCAAAATTTAGAGAGGTCTACCGACCGCAACTTTGGGAATGGATTTACTTGTCCTTGTTCGCCGTCTTTTTCGCTTTGCTCGTCCTCGTTGCCCGCTTTTTTGGGTGGGAATCCGGATCCGCTCGCTGGTACGATTTGGCAGCATCGCTTTTGGGAATGAGGCCGGACGACAATTTGTACTCCCTCGCTGCTACACTGCTCATTCTGATATTCATTTATTTAAACAAGGGCGAAACGGCTATCGTGACAGACGACATGCTGGTGGTTGGTCGGGATCGCTACGTATTTGGGTATGCGCAGATAAAGAGGGTCATTCCTGTGACGTTTGACGTAGGCCGGCGCGGAGACATTAACGTCAAGACCGCTGGTCAAGACTTCATGGACGTGTGGGCTCCCATGAGTTTTACGAACCTTTTGCTTTACTCCATTGAGGGAGTTGGGGTCGTTGTCGAATTTGTCGATCAATCTAAGCCGATATTGTTGCCATCGCATCGTCAGCAAGAACTGCTTGCTGCGCTGGAGCCACTGGTGGCACGCCGTAAGTCAGAAGGACTGCCGGAATACTCGCCATCGTCCGTCACGGTCCACGGCCTGAAGGCACAGGACCGTCTTGTCCGCGAAGCGAAAAAGGAAATCCTGTGGCCATACGTGCTTTTTGCCGCCACGGGTATTTGGCTCATTTCCTCGGCAACAGTAGCCTTGGTGCCGCCGGTTTGGGGCGTCGCCGTCATCATCGCGCTGGTTGCCGTCATCGATATTTTTGGAGGCTTTTGGGTTGGGAAAATGGCCAGGAACAATGAAATACGCAACGGTACGGCGTTGGCAATTGCGGTCATTTTCTGGCAGCTTCTTTCGTTGGGCAACGCACGGTCAGGTCAGCTCCCGCTTGTCATCGGGCTCGTCGTCATTGCCGTACCTGCAACGTTGAGCGGCGCCGCCATTGCGGCTCGTTCGCGCCGCAGCACCCCAAAATAAATAAACGACCTCCTAAGTTTATCTCGATGATTTCCGTCTTTCCGTCCGGCTCACGCGGCCACGTCGACTTCGGCTGGCTCGATACCCGTCATTCCTTTTCGTTCGGCAACTGGTACAACCCCGATCGCATGGGCTTTCACGCGCTGCGGGTCATAAACGAGGACCGCATCTTGCCCGACAACGGCTTCGGCAAGCATTTCCATGACGACATGGAGATTCTCACCTACGTCTACGAGGGCGCGCTGACTCATCAGGACAACGCCGGCGGCGGGGGAGTGATTCGGCGCGGCGACGTGCAGCGCATGAGCGCCGGCCGCGGCATCATTCACAGCGAGTTCAACAAGTCGAAGACGTCGGAATGCAAGCTGCTGCAGATTTGGATCATTCCGAATGAATTCGGCATCGCGCCGGAATACGACCAGAAGCAGTTTTCCGAGGACTCGAAGCGCGGCACGCTGCGGTTGATCGCCTCGGGCGACGGGCGCGACGGTTCGCTGCGCATGCACCAGGACGCGAACGTGTACGCATCGATTTTGCCGAAGGGCCGTGGCGCGGAATTGCCGCTGACAACGGGCCGACACGCGTGGCTGCAGGTGGTACGCGGCCACTTGGAGATAAACGAGACGCCTCTCATGGCCGGCGATGGTGCGGAGATCGAAGGCGAAACTCGCTTGGATTGCGCCGCGAAAGAGGAGGCGGAGTTTTTGATTTTCGATTTGCCGTAGCGATTGCGAGCAAAGAAAAGACCTCGCCAGCCGGGGAGCCAATGCAAAAGGCGCAGGAAAGTTCCTGCGCCTTTGTCGTGAGATGAGACGGTCAGTTCCGGACGCCGGCGTCCGTGTCGACCACGATGGTCCACTCGGAGAGCATCCAGCCGAGAACGGCGATTTTCAGGTTGTGGTCGATGTCGAAGGAGTGGAGCAGCGCCTTGAAGCAGTCCCACTGCTTCGTTTGGAGCGCCTTGTCGTCCGTGTTGAAGGCCAGCTTGGTCTTCTTGGTTCCCTCGACGAAGGTGAAGTAGGCGATCTCGGTCCAACGATTGCCCCTCTTGAAATCCTCGGGGCAGCTTTGAACGAGTTCCTGCTCGTTGGAGAGGCCGCCAAAGCCGAAGGGGGTGCCGGAGCAGAGCATTTCAGCAGCGTTCATTCTGGGCCTCTTTTTGTATGGCTAGCGTTGCCGGTATTCGTTGATAAAACAGCGAAACTTAGGCTAAGGATAGCATAAAATTTGAATTTTGTCAAGGGTGCAACAAAGTAAAAATCGCTACGAAAAAGCGCCTCTCCCACTTTGGGCTTGAGGCGCTTTTTCGTGGTGCCCAGGGCCGGACTCGAACCGGCATGAGGTTTCCCTCGGGAGATTTTAAGTCTCCGGTGTCTGACCAATTTCACCACCCGGGCGCGCGCAAAACATACGGCATTTCTGCCGGGTTGTCTAACGCTTGCGCTTGGATTTTTTCTCGAATGCCAGCGCGGCGGATTCGATTTCTCCGCGATCAAAGCGGGTCGTCGCGTCCGGAGTAATCATGCCGAGCACTTTGTAGACGTCGTCCTCGGTGCGCGAAGCGAGGCGCTTTTTTCCTTTCCAAATGCCGTACTCGTTCAGCTTCAAGCCCTTGGTGATGGCCATTTTGCGCACGGTGACGTTGTGGTTCTTGTCGCCGGTAAAATATTGCAACGCCGCGCCGAAGCTTTCGTCGGTGATGACACGCACGTCGGCCTGCATGCCGTTGGTCAAACGCACGGTGGTCTTGGTCGGACCGTGTTCCAGCACTTCAGTGACTTCGGGGAAACCGGTGAACACGGCCATCACTTTCTCCGGCTGCGAGGTGGTCACTAGGATGTCGATGTCGCCGATGGTTTCCTGGCGGCGTCGCACCGAGCCGGCCACTTCGGCGTGCTTCACGCCGCGCAGCGCGCGAAGTTCCGCGACCATGCGCTCGGCGATCGGCAGCACTTCGGCCAACGGGTGTCGGCCGGTCGCCGTTTTCATGCGTGCGAGGCTCTGACGGATTTTTTCCTCGGTCTTGGCGCCAAGCCCGGGCAGCTTTGAGAGCGATCCGTCCCGCACGACGCGTTCCAGGTCGGCAAGCGTCTTCACCTTGAGCTTCTTGTACAGCAGCTTGGCCCGTTTCGCGCCGACTTCGTCGACCGAGGTGAGCAGGAGCAGGTCCATCGGGTAGCGCTTCTTGCAGGTGCGGTATTCGGCGAACGAACCGGTGGCGAGCAGCTTCTCGACGTGCTTGCTGATGGCTTCGCCGACGCCCTCGATTTTTCGCAACGCCTTCCGTCCGCCTTCGGCATAGAGCGTTTCGGCCTGCTCGTGCGCGCCGGCAAACGCGTCCGCCGCGCGCTCGTACGCGGCAGGCTTGAACGTCACCCCGTCCATCTCGTAGCAGATGGCCATCTCGCGGAGCACATTGGCGATTTCCTGATTCGTCATATGCGGCAGTGTAGCAAATGCGCCGTTTTTTCGCAGTCTCCGGGATTGACGGCGCCGATATTTCGTGCAATCCTCTCCGGGTCCTTTTCACTCAAGAACTGGACAGGAGAAGTCATGCGATTCCGAACCTGGGTCACGTTCTTGTGCTTGCTTCTGTCGTCGCTGTGCGCGGCGACGGCGTGGGCGGCTCCGCCAGATGCGGCTGCCGCGGCACAACTGGCGTCGGCACGTCGCAGCGTCATCGCGCTTCAGGAAACCGCCGAGCGCGGCACGATCACCCGCAGCCAGGCCGAAGAGGCCTCGCGCCCGTACCTCGAGCAGGCGGCGAAGGCAGTCGGCCACCCCGTCACCGTCGAGCAGCTGGTCACCATGCCGGACGCCGAGGCGACCGCCGCCCCCGAACCGCAGCTCACCGGACTGCAGCGGTTCGCGGGCTATATCACCCTGATCAACGTCCTGAAGACCTTGGGTGCCGCACTGGGCGTCCTGTGCTTCACGATCCTCTTTGGCTCGTACGTGATCGACCTGATCAAGGCGCTCAAGAACGTGCCGCTGGTCGTCTATGAAGTCATTTTCTACGGCTTGAGCGTCGGCCTGCTCGTCTACGGACGCACGTTGTCCGCCGAGAACGCGCCGTACTGTGGCTTGGTAGGTTCGCTGCTCTTTGCGGGCACGATGGCCTTCTCGCGGAAGATGCGCAAGTTCGTCGACGACGGGTTCCGCTTCTGCGGCATCCTGTTCGTGATCTGGACGGCAACCGCCCTGGTGTACCACAGCTCGATGATCGGCTTCATCGCCGTGACCGCGCTGCTCGGGGCACTGGGATTCAGCGTCGCCGCGGGCCCGCTGTGCTACTGCATCGGCTTCAAGGACGAGGCGGCCGTCGGCAAGGCGACTTCCTCGGCGTTCCTGATCCTGGCGACGTTCGTGGGCATGCGCGTCCTCGGAAAGCACGTCGTCGTCCTCGCGCCGTTCGAGTTCGGCGCGCTCTTCATGGGCAGCTTCGTCGGCTACCTCGGTCTGCTCATCTCGTCGAGCCGCTGGTATGACGGCAAGCGCGCCAACTACGTGCTGTTCCAGATCGTCACGATCGTCGCCGGCTTCGCGGCCATCTTTGTCGGTTCGGTCTTCGGCATCGGCGAGCTGCTCAAGATCGGCGGCACCTTCTTCGTCCTGTATATCTTGGAGAAGACCATCGAGATTCCGGCCAGCGGCGTTCGCGGTTACGCGGCAGTCGGCCTCGCCGCGTCCGTCGTCCTGTTCGCCATCGGCATGTTCGCCCGCAGCAACATGGACCTGGTCGCCCCGTATCTGTTCACGCTGCACTGACCGCACGCTTCGTCCCCGGCATTTCGTCGGGGATTTTTTTATACGAAAATCCGCCCGATTGCGAGGGCGGAAGCAGGTCATTTTTCCTTGCCGAAGAGCCGGTTGCAGATTTTGTCGACCAGGTACAGCGGGCCGATCAGCAGTTGCAGGAGGTTGGTGAGAAAGGCGGGAGAGCCGCGAAAAGGAGCGGGATGACTTTGTCGGGAAGCGGGCATTGCGTCAACCGCAAAGAAAAAACGTCGGCATCGCGATGATGCCGACGTTGCGTGTCGGAGCTACTGGCCGCTGCAGGCCCCGGCGCTGTCGCCGTGCGCCAAGTGCGCCTTGACTGCGGATTTGCCCACGCAGATGGTGTGGGCTTCGCCGTGGTTGCCGGGCGGAACGTGGCAGACGAGCGCCTTTGAAGCCGGACACTCGGGCGGTCCGCCCGAGTGGTCGTGGCCGCTGCAGTGCGGCACGCATGCGCCGTCGTCGCAGACTTTTCCGTCGGGGCAGTCGCTGTCGCGGCGGCAGCCGGAACCGGTTCCGTCTCCGGCATCACCCGAGGAACCCCCCGAGTCGCCGTTGCCCGAACCCGCATCGTTGCCGCCGCCGGAGCCGCCGCCGGAATCTTCCGACGAGCCGCTGCCGGCATCCTGCGTCTGACCTCCGCCGCCGGCATCGTCACTGGTCGAGCCGCCGCCGTCGCAGTCCGGCCTGCAGAGATGGTCTTGGCAGATCTGCCCTGCGCCGCACTCGCGATCGTCCTCGCAGGACGTCGAACCCGGGTTGCCGCCTTGGCCGTCGTTGTCGGGGTTTACCCCGCTCGTCGGCGGACCATTGGGCGTGGGCTGGTCGTTCTGGCCGCCACCGTTATCGGTCGCGTCCGCTCCAACCTCCGAGCCGCAGCCGATGGAAACGGCGCAGCCGATGAGTGCCAGGATGACAATTGATGTTCCGGTCGTTTTGATCGTTACGTTCATCTGAACCTCTCCGTGGTCAAGGAGCCTCTGTACGTCAGAGTACAGCAAAAAAACGTCAAAAAGTCAATACTCGCCCGGTTTCCGAGAGGGTGGTCACGACGATGCATAAGTGTTAAGCTCGACACGTCATTCACTCACTCCTGTCGCTATGCCTAAGGTTTGCACCGAATGCGGGTTCGCGGCTCCCATGCCCGAACCGCCAGTCCCCCCAAAGGGCGCGGGGACCGTTCCTCCAGTCGAGGAACCGAACAAGTGCCTGAACTGCGGCAAGGAAGGCACGATGGAAGAAGTGCCCGACTTGCCGAGCGGCGAAGAAGAGCAGGAGTAAGACGAAAGCCGCGGTGCCCCTGCGGTTTTTGCTTATCTTGACGCGCGGCTCTTTTTCGGCTATTTTGACATGTCCCTTCGCCATCAGGCGCGGGGCAAATGTTCGCCGCTACAAAGGAGAGATAAAGAATGGATATCGCCGCCAGCCAACTCGTCGACGATGCGGTCGTGGAAGATCGCGTGCGATCGGTCATCGCTTCGGGAGCCAAGATCGTGGTCTCGGCGACCGGTGCCGGACTGGGCCTTCAGGGGCTGATCGGCTCCGTCGGCGGCGCTTCGGAGGCGCTGCTCGACGCCGTCACGCCCTACGCGCAACCCGCGCTCGAGGATTTCATCGGTCATCTGCCGGAGAAGTTCTGCTCGCGCGAGGTCGCGCTCTGGATGGCTTCGGCCTCGCATCGTCGGGCACAGGAGCTGGCCATGCGCATGGGCAACCTGCATGCGCATTACGTCGGCGTCGGCATAACCGGCAGCATCCGCACGGTGAAAGCCAAACGCGGTCCGCACGTGGTACACATCGCCACGCGCAACAAGGCTGGCTTCGAGACGCTGACCGTCAACTTCGAAAAGGGGTTGCTGTCACGGGCGCAAGAAGCGTCGTTGTGCGACGTGCTCGGGCTCGAGGCGCTGTTCTGGGCTACGGCGAGTCATGATGGCGGCGATCAGTCGCCGTTCACTCGGTCATCGGGCATGACCTCGGAGCATTGCTACGAGCAGCTGGACGGAGCCGCCAGGTTCATCACCGAACCGGTCAAGCGGCTCATGCTCGGCGACGACGAGCTGCATGGCCTTCCGGTGTTCATGCCGGACGGGACGCGAACCAGGCTCGCTAACCTCGACAGGGAAAAGCACATCCTTTTCCCCGGCTCCTTCAACCCGCTGCAGTACGGTCACGAGCGGATGGCGCTCCAAACCGAGCAGATGACGGGCAAGAAGGTGGTGTTCTGCATCACCAACCGGCATCCCGACAAGGGCGTCATCTCCGACGCGGAGCTGCTCGGCCGTGCCGAGCAGTTTCGCTGGCGTTGGCCCGTGGCGTTCACTCGCGGCGACTCGCTCTACATCGAGAAGGCCCGCCAGTTCTCCGGATTCGGATTCCTGATCGGAGCCGACGCCGCCCTGGGCATCCTTGACGCCAAGTACTACGGCGGCGTCGTCGGGCTCGAAGCCGCGCTGCGGGACTTTCGTTGCCTCCGCACCAAGTTCCACGTCGTCGGACGGGTCGTAAATGGCGAGTTCATCTCGCCCGAAACGCTCCCTGTCCCGCCGGAGTTCGAAAAGCTGTTCCGTCCGGTCACCGGTCGTTGGGACATCCGTTCCACGGACCTCCGCTGACTCGGCATCGCCGCGCCTTATGGGTGCGGCTTTTTTGTGCAAAACAAAAAGGCCCACCACCGGAGTGGTCGGCCGTTTTGTGGAGCGGGTAGGGGGAGTCGAACCCCCATCTTCACCATGGCAAGGTGACATAATAGCCGCTATACGATACCCGCATCTGCCATTGGTGAAACCATTGTAGGGACGCGCGGAATTTCTGTCAACGGTTTTCCGGCCATGAGTCTTCCTCGAGGGCGTTTCTCTTGCGGATGGTCCATGTAGCTGCGACAACGGCCGCCGCAACCAGCGCTCCGATGCCCAGCAGCCAGGGGATTTTGGAAGGAGGCGTTGCCAGCTTGATGCTGCCCCCGCCCGCCTCAAGGCTCGCGTCTTCGGCGTTCTTGGACTTTGGAGGGGCCAGAATTCGCGCCGCTTCACCGTCGGCTATCACCAGTTGCAGGCTGTCTGCTCCGGCGAGCAGAATGCCCCGCACCTCCATCATCGACCCCATCGCCGTCTTTGGCACCGTCGCTTTTTTCGGAAAAACGATCTCGATTTCCTTCTCGCCGCGGTCGTCGCTGATCGAAAGCGAATGCTTTGCGGCGTGGGTGATCGTACCCTTCAGAAGCACCGGCAGGCCGATCCCATCGTCGAGCTTACCAAGCCCTCGGGAGCCGAAAACCAAGTCACCGGACGACACGCGGGTTATCTTTTTTCCGACGGTGCCCAGCAGCGGCACTCCTCGAGTCGAGCCCTTCCGTTGCGCGATGACTTTCACGATGTCACCGACCGTAAGCGGCGGCAAGGCGTCAGAACCGAACGCGCGAATGAGCATTCCCGAATCACGCCCTCGTTCTTTCGCCGCAAATGTCCTGGCTCCGATGACGTTGAACGGCAGCGTCACCGTCACTTCAATGGAGAAGGTCCGATGGTCATCAACGGGAACGTCGGAGAGCGAATCAACGATAAGCGCCGGCGCCGGCATCGGTGCCGGTGATTTCGTTTTTCGAGAGGGGCGGGAGGCGGCACGCGCGTCCGGCGCCAAAGACAAGTACAAGGTCACTCCGAGAAACGCCGTCGAGACAATCCGCCGCAAGGCCAGTGAACGCATGGTTTGCGCGCTGAAGGTAAAAAGCGCGAAAGGTATAATCGACGCCGGGTTTTGCGTCAAATGCCAAATCGGTTACCATGCAACCGTACACGCGCGGGCGTGGCGAAATGGCAGACGCGCCGGCCTTAGAAGCCGGTGGGGGAAACCCCGTGGAGGTTCAATTCCTCCCGCCCGCACCAACGAACATCACTATGTCCAAAAAAGTAGAGCACGTCGTGCTTATCCACGGCTACGGCGTTTCCGCGCACAACCTGTGGTTTCCCTGGCTCCATCAGGAGCTGGAGCGGCGCGGCATTCGCGTCACGGCGCCGACCATGCCCGATCCTCTGCGTCCCGATTACAAAAAATGGATGCGACTCGGCAAGCCGATCGCCGAAGGCTGGTCGCCGCAAACATTGGTGGTCGCTCACAGCTTGGGCGGCACATTGGCGATGCGTCTGCTGCAGCACTCCGCCAAGTCTCGCGTTGCCGGCCTCGTCCTCGTGAGCCCGCTGTTCGCTGCCAGCATCAGCGTCAAGCCGTTGCTCGCCTTTTTCCAGCAGCCCATCGACTGGCGCCTGCTTCGCAAGCGCGCCGGCCGCGTACACGTCATTCATGCCAAGAACGATCCTCTCGTCCCCTTCGACCACGGCATGCGCTACGCGGAAATCCTGGAAGGGGAGCTGCACCTCTTCGCGAAAGGCAGCCACTTTCCGCAAAAGGAATTTCCTTTCCTGCTCAAGACCATTCTCCCCTACGTCGAATGAAGAAGCGGCCCGTTCGGCGGGCCGTTTTTTCATCTAGTAGTGATAAGACTTTCCGGCGATGATGGTCGCTGCGCGGTAAAGCTGTTCCAGCAGGAACACTCGCGCCATCTCGTGAGTAAAAGTCATTTTGGACATCGATATTTTCTTTTGGGCCCGCGCCAATACCGTCGCGTCCAGCCCGGCCGTTCCTCCGACTACGAAAACGAGATGGGCGCCGGTCTCGCCCTCTCGATCCAAAGTCTCGGCAAATTCCGTCGAAGAGATTTCTTTTCCCGTGCGTTCCAGGGCCATGACAATTGCACCGGCCGGCAGCCGCTTGAGCAGCCTCTCGCCCTCGGCGGCCATCGATTGCGTCGGCGTGACCGTGCCCCCGAACGGCTCCGCCGCAACCTCGATCACCTCGACCTTCATGTAGGGCTTCAGCCGACGCAGGTATTCCTCGGCGGCTTCGTGCCAATGGTCTTCCTTTACCGCTCCAACTGCCAGAACAGTGCAGTGCAACATATTTGGCTAAATTAAGCCTAATTAATGGGTGACACCCTTGACAAAACGCCCATTTTCTGCTTGAATTGCTTTGACCCAGAAATGGGATGAATATCGCTCATTTTACCTCAACCTAGTTGAAAACCCATACATAAGGAGTGTCAGATGGCGAGTTCCAGCCCTCCCGCGCGCAAAAGCAATCCTGCTTCCGGCGCACCGGGTGGAACCGATTCCACCCGACCTTCTTCCGAAGATGGCCGCAGGTCGACCATCAAGGGGTTCCCCCCGACGCCCGACCTTCCGACGTTCGATTCCTCGTATCGAGGAGTCAGCTCGGAAAGCGGTACCACTCCGGCGGTCAAACCGATCACCTCGCGGCCGCCCGGCAGCGACGACAGCCAGGGGTTGAAGGCGGAAGTGCGCAAGCTCTCCCGTCACAACCTCAAGCTGCAGTCAGACCTGCTGTTCATGGCGAGCACGTTGGAGTCACTTTCCGACGCTGTCGTCGTCGCCGATCACCTCGGCATGATCTTGAGCTTCAACGACGCTGCGGCAACCTTGCTGCAAGTCGAGAAGTCCGAGGCCCTCAAAGACAACCTGTTCCGTCTGCTTTTCGACGATCAGGAAGTCATGCCCCGGGGCGACGGCGGTCATGTGCTGCAGATCCTTCGGGAGCAGCAGCGCGTAGACAGCCATCGTACCGAGATTGCCGGCAAGGTGGATCGCAAGCCCGTACCGGTTCTGCTCACGCTGAACTACGTCCGTGCCAGCGATCCGCCTGCCATCGTGGCGATCATCAAGAACAACAGCGAGCTCGAGAAGCTGATGCGCACCGACCACCTGACCGGAATCGCCAATCGCGGCGAGTTCGATGCCAGGCTGTTGCAGGAGTGCAGTCGTATGGATCGCGGCCAGATGAGCATGGTTTCCATGCTCTTCATGGACGTCGACCTGTTCAAGAGCTTCAACACCAAGTACGGCCATCAGGGCGGTGACGAAGTGCTGAAGGCGGTCGGACGCGTACTCAAGGAGTGCGTTCGCGACATCGACACTCCGGCCCGCTACGGCGGCGAGGAATTCGCGGTCATCCTTCCGGGAACGGACGAGGTGGGCGCGATCCGCGTCGCAGAGCGCATCCGGCGCCGACTCGAGGCGACGAAAGTGTTCCTCCAAGGGTACGGTGACGTTTCCGTCACCGTTTCCATCGGAGTGAGCACGCGTCTTGCCAAGGGCAGCGATCCGGAATCGCTTACGAGCGAGGCCAACGAGGCGATGCGACTCGCCAAGGAGCAGGGCCGCAATCGGACGAGAATCTTCGCCCGAAAGCGCTGATGCTTCGAGGGACCCCTATGGGGTCCCTTTTTTCATCCTTGACTGGCCTGCACTGGTGCGATAGATTGCGGTGTTGTCCCTTTTGCAATAGGAGTGACGATGAAAAGAAACGCGAGTCCCATTCCGCCTTGGGGTGCCGAAGACGCCGCACTGCGTCGGATGTCCGCTGCCCTCTTCGTGCTGGCAGCACTTTCGCTCGCTTACGACGTCGTGTCGTTGGCCAGCGGACCGGTCGATCTCAATCGGCACCTGCCATTTCTGTTTCCGTTCGTGCTGACGCTGTTCGGCATCTTCTGCCGAAAGGCATCTCGAAGCCGTAAGCTGCCCGGCAATACGGGCCAGGCTGCCGATGAATACGACCGCAGTTCCTGCCTGCATCCGGATAATCACCCCAAGGGCCGCCGCGACGCTCCCGACGGTACGTCCGATTGATACGTTCTCCGCACAAGCCCCGCCTCATCAAGAGGCGGGGCTTTTCTTTACAAGAAGGCGATTTTTTGCTAAAATAAACACCGTTACCGTCTAGAAAAATCTGATTTTTTCTTATGAAAGGCGAACTTCCGAAGGTCGATCATCCGGGCGTTGAAAGGGGCGAAAAATCCGCCAATGACAATGCCAAGCCCGAGAAGGCCGAAAGCGGTGAAAAGGGAGAAAAGAGCGAACTTATCTCCCTGGCCGATTTCCTCAAGGAAGCCGACGAGACCATGGGGTCCGTCGTCCAGGCGCTTGAGCGCGAGCGCGGCTATGCTGCGGAGGTGCGCAAGATGGGTGCCCGCGTGACCCGCGAGACCGCCCAAAAGATTGCCGACCTCGAGAAGCAACGCGACAGTCTCGAACAGGCCGTCGATGAGGCTGCGCATGATTTGGCATTCACGGATTGGGTCGCATCCAAGCGAGAGAACGCCGGCGAGAAGCCCTTGGATGAGATGGTGACGAAAAAGCTGCGCACTCCCGAACTGGAAGCGCTGCTTAATGATCCCGATGCCATCGATATCACCGACGACATGATCGTGGAGGTGCAGTCCGAGGTCGAACTGAAGGTACTCGAGGCACAGCTCCAGGAAGAGGCGGACAACGCCCAGTTCGAAATGGCTGACATCATCGAGCAGCTGCATGAAATCAAGAAGAGGGCCAAAAAGGCGGAGAAGCCCCAATGGGATCCGGAGCTTCGCAAGAGCCTTCGCGACATCTTGAGCACCCGCGCCGCGGAACTCGAGGCGCGCATCACGGAACTTTCAAAGCCCGAGCGCCCCGACAGCGAAATGGACGACATCGACAGGTACTATGCCCGTCAGCGCGCCGAGGAGCTGAAGAGCTCTCGCGCGGAGCTGAAGCAGGTGTTCGCGCAGGGCATTGAGATGGACAGGTCAGAGATCGAGGAAAACGCCGGACCTACCGAACAGCAGCACATGGATCAGATGCTCGCCGGCGTGCTCGAAGCCCGATTCAACGATCTGCAGAACTATACCCGCACGCTCAAGGAAAAGATCAAGGATGTCCGCGTCGATCTGGGCTTGGTCAAAGGCCTCGACAAGGGTAATGCCGACATGAGGAAGGCCGCGTGACCGTTCACGCAAAAGAAAAACCGCCCGTTGCCGTGGGC
This sequence comes from uncultured Gammaproteobacteria bacterium, assembly GCA_964491475.1. Lineage (GTDB taxonomy): Bacteria > Patescibacteriota > Patescibacteriia > SG8-24 > SG8-24 > JAHFIW01. The sequence continues at coordinate 125,830 of CAZBFO010000005.1, forward strand.
GGTTTTCGTTTTGCGCGGTCGCGCATCACGAAACGGTGAGCTGCCTGCGAACGTCACGCAGGCGCGTGATCGCGCGTCGTCGTTCGAGCAGCGAGCAGGTGCCGATGAGGCTGATCTGCGGAAGCAGTCGATCGATTGACGCCTGCATGGCGGACACGTTGAGTGTTTCGAAGTGCGACCTGCACGTTGCCAGTAATCCTTCGCGGACGAACTTGGGAAGCGTATGGTCGCAGAGCAGCGTAAGGTAGGCGATCTTCGCCCTGTAGGCGGCGTGTCTGGCACGGATGTCCGTGCCCTCGCAGGTATCGTGACGGGCACGCCCGTCGGACGCGATGTCGCCGGCCGAGTAATCCACCGTTTGTCCACAGAAGTGGCAGTTCCCGATGATCCGGCACTTGTCTTCGAATGATCCTGGGACCATCCGCTTGGCGATTTGCATCAATCCCTTGAATCTAATGAGCACGGCAACCTCCCCTCGGGCTTATACCCGACCGCGGAATGTACCTTAAAACAGCCATTTTGTCAAGGCTGATAGCAAGGCATTCCAGCGCCCCTTGACACGTTATTTTTGGTAGGGCACAATGTACGAAGTTCTTGAAATCGATATCCACAGAAACCGCTGGCGAGGCCGCTTAATTCGTGAATGTCCACGACATGGTCCGTCAAGCAAATTTCATCCGCTCCGACTGTTGACAGGTCTCCTCGTACAGTGTACGATGCGACCGCTTCTGAAGATTTAAAAGGCGGTTTTTTTGACCCAATGCCACGAATGCCACGAAAATGATAAATCGTTTTCGTCACACGTAGAAAGGACCCAGAAGCGGGTAACGGTGGACACACCGTTCTCCACTTCTGGGGCCAAACTCTCCAATGCCAACAAGGTGGTAAGAGGGGGAAGGTCCAGACCATTGACAACTGCATACAGAATCAGCAAGTAGGTCATCCGTCCTATCGAGGGGCGAGATGACATGTTATCAAGGTCTAACAACGTCTAAGCTTGGACCGTTCGGAGTGCGCCGTTGTAAGCGGTTGCATGAAGGCGGTTCTGCACGAAGTACGAAACACAACCGCAAGGACGTTTTCGTGCTTCAGTGGAAAAATGGGTGCAATAAGGGTGTATTGGTGGATGCCTCGACACAAAATGCCGATGAAGGACGTAGCAGCCTGCGAAAAGCTTCGGGGAGGTGGCAAGCAACCTTTGATCCGGAGATATCCGAATGGGGAAACCTGGTTCGATGTTGAATCGAATCGCAAACTAGGGCGACCTAGGGCGTGGGTACCCGCTGAAGTGAAACATCTCAGTAAGCGGAGGACAAGAAAAAAACCACAGTCTTTAGTCTTAGGTGGATTGACCGCAGCAATGCGAGATGCACATCTAAGACTAATGACTGCAATTCCCTAAGTAGTGGCGAGCGAACGGGGAGCAGCCTAAACTCATCATGTGTGGCGTTACACTGAGTATGGATAGCAATATTCGTACCGCAGGTGGCGCTTAAAGGTACGAGCCGTTGCATGGTGGGTGTTGTACGATGCCAATTAGGAATACTCGTAATGTTCCGACGCAGTAAAAGAGTCGTATATAACAGAACGATCTGGAAAGGTCGGCCAAAGCGGGTGATAGCCCCGTATGTGAAATGTACCGCTACTGCGTGATAGGCATTCGTAAGTAATACGAAACTCGTGAAATTTCGTATGAAGCAGCGACGACTATGTCGCAAGGCTAAATACATTTTGTGATCGATAGTGAACGAGTACCGTGAGGGAAAGGTGAAAAGCAGCCCGGGAGGGCGATGAAACAGTATCTGAAACCCTACGCCTACAAGGAGTCGGAGCTCTAACTGCAGCAATGCAGGGAGTCACGGCGTTCCTATTGAAGAATGAGCCAACGAGTTGGCTGCATGTTGCTCGGTTAAGTCCCTGAGGGGACGAAGCCAAAGTGAAAGCGAGCCTTAACGGGCGCCGTTAACTCTCTGCTCTGTATCCGGTTCGCCGGAGACAGGGTTGAGATGTTAACAGGTAGCATGCACCAGACCCGAAACCCGGTGAGCTAGCCATGACCAGGATGAACCAACGGTAACACGTTGGGGAGGTCCGAACCCGTTAGCCGTGCGACACTATGGGATGAGTTGTGGCTAGAGGTGAAATTCCAATCGAACTGGGTGATAGCTGGTTTTCCGGGAAATAGCTTTAGGGCTGGGTCGTAACCCTTTATGGAAAGATCGCGCTTATCACTATTTGCGTAGGCAACACCGCGCCAGACATAAAGCTTCCAAAGCGTCTGGCCGGTATATTTTCTAGACACAATTGCGCGCGTACAAGCCGAGATCGCAATATCGCCGGTCTCTTTAGTGCATGTATCTAGATCACCTGCTATCGCTGGTCTGGTCAGTAACCCCGCCATCAAGATAAGCAACGACGAAGTCACACGTCGCCAATACGTCTTCATGTTCTCCCCCCACTCGAAGTAATCGGCGATGGCAAATTATCACACCCATTGCGTCCATCCATCCAGAGAGGGTTAGCTTTTCAAGCTGAGAGCAGCGTTGCAGCTAGCCGATGTCTCGGATAGGTCTTGGTCGTGTCAAAACGCACTGGTGTAGCCGGCCTTGCCCGCCGGGTCATGTCTGCTTCGCTCCGAAAGCGTACCCTAGGTCAGGGCTGCGCGACTTCCGCACAAGACCTATCCGCTGCTCCAGCAGGCGGGCTTAAGGGATTTCGTGTAGCGAGAAGACGGCTCATGGCCGGACGAGCGCCACTCAATGTCGTCATTGCGAGCGAAGCGAAGCAATCCAGGGCCTCGCGCACGGACTCTGGATTGCTTCGTCGCTTCGCTCCTCGCAATGACGTCCAGCTCGCGCTGGACCCAGACACAAAGAGGCCTACCGGCTATCCAAATACGACACCTGCTCGATCGCCGCGGGCGCGATCGTATTCGTCGTCTCCGGCTCGGCGGACTGCAGCACGAAGCCCGCCGCGCGCACCGCCGTCTGGATCGGCGGCCGCGTCACCTGCGCGACCAGCGGCCGCGCCGACGACAGGCCGTCGTGGTCGTAGATGTCGTTGCGAAAATGCACGACATCGTCGCGCGTCACCCAGCCGGTGAAATAGACCCAGGCGACCGGCACCTTGTGGGTGAGGCGGAGCGTCGCGGTCGTGCCCTTGGCGATCGCCTCGTCAATGCGCTTGCGGTCCCAGCCGGCATTATCCTCGACCAGCCACGCCGCCAGATCGCGCACCTCGGCGACGCGGGTGCAGCCGGAGGAATGGAAGCGATAGTCGCGGTTGAAGAATTCCTTGTGATTGGTGTCGTGCATGTACACCGAATGCGGATTGGGCATGTCGATGCGCAGCGCGCCGAGCGCGTCGCCGGCGCCGGCGTCCTGCCGGATGGTGAAGTTCGGCGCGCGGTCGGACGCCCAATCCACCGCCTTCGGATCGACCTCGCCGCCCTGCCCATCGAGCACCCGCATCTTCATCCGGTCGACGTAGCCCGGGTCCTTGCGCATCTTGGTGACGAT
>CAZBFO010000006.1:0-32496 GCA_964491475.1 uncultured Gammaproteobacteria bacterium
CGGCGCCGAAGCAGTAGCCCGCCTCCTGGATGTAGCCGGTCTTGCCGCCGAGGAAGGCGTAGGGCGGCTTGTCCAAGAAGCTGCCGAGCAGCTCGTCGGTGGAACGGACGGTGCGCTGGGCGCCGGCTTTGGTCGTCAGGTGATACTCCTTCTGCACCACGGCATCGTGAATCTCCTGATGACTCAAGGCCGTGCGAACCAGCCGCGAGACGTCGCGGGCCGAGGCGGAGTCGCCGGAGTTGAGGCCGACCGGCTCCACGAACGACGAGTCGGTCATGCCGATGGAGGCGGCGGTCTCGTTCATGCGCTTGGCGAAGTCGTCTAGGGAAAGTCCGGTGGAGCGCGCGAGCGCCACTGTCGCGCCGTTGGACGAAGCCACCAGGCTCAAGTTGAACAGGTCGCGGACAGTGACGACTTCGCCGGGAATGAGGTACGCGGCGCCGCCCGGCGGCTCGTCGCCGGAAAGCACCTCGACCTGTTTGCCCCAATCCGGATTGCTGCCGAGCACGACCAGGGCGGTCATCAGCTTGGTGATCGAGGCGATCGGCTGCGGCGCGTCGGCGTTCTTCTCGTACAGCACGGTGCCCGTCTTCCAATCGGCCACGTAGGCCGAGCTGGCGGTCGTCACCACCCCGAGACGGTTCGGATCCTTCTTGACCGGGGCCGACTGCTCGGGCGCATTGCCGGCCAGCGGAAGCGTGGCATGGCGCGCCGGATGATAGTCAGCAACCTTCGCCTCCGGTTTTACCGGAGAGAAGGTCAGAAACATGGTGAGCGCGACGAGAAACGAGAACATTTGGAGGTAAGTTGGGGCTTTGGAGGTCTCGAGCTGTTTGCGGTTGGTCTCTGCAGTGGGCTATTCGCCGGAAGTTTCGCCTGAAGACTCTGCGGATGAAGGGTCGGTGGCCGACGCGTCGGCAGCCTTTGCCGTGGCCATCTCCAGAACGCGTACCACGTTCTCGTGCGAGCGCAGCTTGTCGAAGTCGGGCAGTTCCTCGACCGAGGCGATTCCCAGGAAGCGCACGAAGTCCATGGTAACACGGAAAGTGGTCTGCGGGTCGTACGGTTCGCCCTGCGCCTCGACCAACCCGCGCATCAGCAGGTTGCGGAGAATCAGGCTGCAGTTCACGCCGCGGATTTGCTCCAGCTCTGCCTTGGAAACGGGGCCGCGGTACGCGATGATCGTCAGCGTTTCGAGCGACGGCTTGGAGAGTTCGCCGGTGGTTTCGTCCTTGAGGTAGTCCTGCACCAGCTTGGCGTTGTCCGGCGAAGTGGAGAGCTGGGCGTCGTTGCCGTTGCGAAGCAGGCGGATGCCGCTCCCCTCTGCGTTGTACTTGGCGGCAAGGACGTCGAGGGCGGTCGAGATTTCTTCCTTGGTGGCATCGCAAACTTCCATGAGGCGCTTGGTGCTCATGGGGCGGTTGGCGACGAAGAGGGTGGATTCGATCTTGGAGGCAATCATAGGGGTGTGGTTCAGGCGGCGACTTTCTCTCTCTCGAGGCGCTCGATGGTGATGTCGCCCCACATTTTGTCTTGGGCGACGTTCACGTCACGCTGTTTCACCAGTTCCAGCAGGGCCAGGAAGCAGACCACCACTTCGGTCTTGCTCTCGGCGCTTTGCAGCACCGACGAGAACCGTACCTTCTCCGCCTTGGTGATGAGCGTCTGAATGTGCCTGATCTTTTCGTGGATGGACACCGTCTTCTCGACCACCGCTTGCGGCACCTTCACCAGCGGTTCAAGGCGCTGAATGACCGCGCGGAGAAGGTCCGCCATGCCGCCGGCCGTGAGCTTCTTGGGCGGGGCGAAGCCGATTTCGATCTGTGGCAGCTTCTCGTGGACGAACAGGAAGCGGCGTTTGCCGATAAGCGACTCGATGGCCTTGGAAGCGTCCAGGTATTCCTTGTAAATGCGGAGCTGCGATTCCAAATCCCCTTCTTCCGGCTCGACGATGCCTTGCAGGAACGGGAGCAGGATGCGTGACTTCAGGAAAAGCAAACGCGAGGCAATCACCAAAAAGTCCGCCAGCTCTTCGGGCGGAATTTCGGGATGCGCGTGGACGTAGTTGAGATAGCCTTCGGTGACGGTCGCCAAAGAAACGGTGGAGATGTCCAACTTCTCCGCCTCGATAAGTTCGAGCAGGAGGTCCAACGGGCCTTCGAATTGTTGAAGCTTTATCGCGTAAGACATCTCTATTGCCTGGTACCTATGAATATCTGCGCTGGGCCTGTCAGGGGCTCACCCCACGAGTGCTCGGTCGCCTGCGGGCGACACTGCGCGCTCGCGGGGTCCCCAGCCCCTGCCACCCCCGCGTACCTATTACTGAGGTTCAGCTTGCTATGCTCGTTTCTTCTTGGCCGTCTTCCTCAATTCCGCGGCCTTCTTCTTTGCTGCTGACTTCATTGCCTCCATCTTTTTCTTTGCGGCCGCTTTAGCCTTCTCTTTTTTGGCTTCAATCTTGGCGAGAATCGCCTTGAACTGCGCTTTCGTCTTCACTTTGGCCTTCTTAACGACCTTCACGGCTTTGGCCTGGAGCTTCATCGTGTTCTTTTTGCCGATGACGGCGACCAACGGGTTCTCGGACTTCACGAAGTCCTTCATGTTCATGCGGAGGTGCTCGGTAAAAGACTCGGCTCCGATGAGGGCCTTCTTGGTCTTGAGCAGGCCCTTGTCGACCACCACGCCGAAGCCGCGGAGGCTGCCGAACGGAGTGAGCGCACCCGGTTCGATGCCGAGCTTCTTCATGCCCTTCTCAAAGACGAGCTCGATCTTCTTGGCGTTGAGGGCCTTCTTGAGCTTGCCGAGGTCGAGGTAGTACGAGGCGGGCACGACCACGACGTAGTAGCGATCCTCTTTCTTTTCGAGCCCGGGCAATTCGACCTTCACCAGCAAGGTTTTGGCCACGTCGTCCAGCTTGGAGCGCATGGTTTGGGCGAGATCGTAGGCGGTAAAGACTTTCTTGTGCTTTACCACTTCGAACTTCACTTTCTGCTTGCCGAGATGGAGGGTGATCTTCTTGGAGGCGGACATAGAAGCTTGTGCAGAAATAACACTGTGACTGTAACAAATAGGCTTATTTAAGGCTAGGGATGGAGTCGGCTCCAGAGGAGCTCTAAGCAACCCTTGACAATGTCGCAAAATTGTGGCATTCCCACGCGTCGGGATTTGACCCGACCCGAACAAAGACGAGCCAAACGTGACACAAACCGACCTTACCGCGAGCGAGACGACGTCCACCGGCAACCCCGAAGGCGTGGACCTGCTCGGTGCCCTCCGGTACGCAAACCCGGCTATGCTCTCGCGCTATGCGAAGGAGCACGGCACGACTCCGGAGTACGCAGAGAAGCTGTTCCTGGAGACGAAGAAGTTCCTCGTTCTCTGCGCGCTTCGAAAGGGCGACCTCAGCCCGTCGGAGGAGCAGGACAAAATGTGGCACCACTTCATCGTTCACACCGTCGAATACGCGCAGTTCTGCGCGACGTATCTCGGCGCTTTCGTGCATCACGTGCCCTGCGACGGCACCAGGCCGGATCGTGCCTGCCAGACAAAGATGGAGGCGCGCAAGATCTTCTTCAGCATCGACGAATCGCTCTGGGCAGTGCCAACGGGCGTCACTCGTTGCTGCGGCTACTGCTAGAACTGCGGGCGGACCATAGAGTCCGCCTTTTTTGTTCAGAAGTATGGTAGTGTAAGCACGATATGAATAAGAATCTGATCATCAAAAGCATAGTTCCTGGCATGACCGTCCTCGACGTCGGTGCTGGCGATTTTGAGTTGGCAAAAAAACTCGCTTTGGCCGGGGCACGTGTGACGGCAGTAGACGTTCGCCAACCAAGTACCCTCCCAGACGGCATTACATTTTTTCAAACTGACATTGTCGATTACAAAACAAACGACTTATACGATGTCATTCTGCTCATGAACGTGCTGCAATTCCTGAAGAAGGATCAGGTAATGGACGACGTGCTTCCCCGCCTCTTGTCCATGCTGAAGACCGAAGGAAGCATGTACATCGAAACATTCTCTAAAAATCCAGAGCCACCATTTCCGAACCTCCCAATAAGCTCAACGTACACGGAAGAAGATTTCCAGGCGGCTGCTGGCAAATACGGTTTCACGGTTTCATATGCAGCATCTGGGTCAGAGACCCTAACGCAGCAGGCAGAGGAAAGAACTTACCATTACGTTGATTGCATTCTCAAACGCGCATAGTTTCTCCGAACTGAATCGGATTTCGCCATGAATAAAGAGCGACCGTGTCACTAGGGCATGGTCGCTCTTTAACTGTCCCCTTTCCCTTCCCACTAGATGTCCGTGCTGATGTGCGCCTCGGCCAGAGTGCTCCTCGGCACTTCGCTAGGCGCGCCCATCATCGGGTCGCGGGCGTCGCCGGTCTTGGGGAAGGCGATGACTTCGCGGATGTTGGGCTCGTTGGCCAGGATCATCACCAAGCGGTCGATGCCGGGGGCCATGCCGCCGTGCGGCGGAGCGCCGTACTCGAATGCTTCGAGCATGTGGCCGAAGCGCTTCTGGATGGTCTCGTCGTCGAGACCGAGCATCTGGAAAATCTTGTTCTGCAGGTCGCGCTGGTGGATACGGATGGAGCCGGACGACAATTCGTAGCCGTTGAGCACCAAGTCATACGACCAAGCGCGGACTTTGAACGGTTCGGTTTCGAGATACTGCAAGTCTTCAGGGTTCGGGGTGCAGAACGGATGGTGTGCTGCCTGCACTCCCCCGTCGGCGCTCTTTTCGAACATCGGGAAGTCGACGACCCAGCAGAAAGCGAGTTCGTTGGGGTCGTTCTTGTCGACGCGCATGTCCGGCTTGTCGTTGCCGTATTTTTCCATCGACTCCTTGTAGGTGATGCGCGGGAATGGCACGGTGGTGATTTTCTTTTCCGGCGCGATCTCCTTGATGAGGTCGATCATCATGCGCTCGTTGAGCTGGAGGACGTCCTCCTGCGTCACGAACGACATCTCAAGATCGAGCTGAGTGAACTCGAACTGGCGGTCGCCACGAGGGTCTTCGTCGCGGAAGCAGCGGGCGATCTGGAAGTAGCGCTCCATGCCGGCGACCATCAGCAGCTGCTTGAACTGCTGCGGCGACTGCGGCAGCACGTAGAACTGGCCGGGGTGCAGACGGGCAGGAACGATGAACTCGCGCGAGCCTTCGGGCGTGCCCTTGGTGAGCATCGGCGTCTCGAGCTCGACGAAGCCTTCCTTGGAGAGCCAGTTGCGGAGCGCCAGGACCACCTTGTGGCGCAGCATCAGGTTGCGCTGCATGCGCTCGCTGCGGATGTCGAGGTAGCGGTACTTCATGCGCAGCTCCTCGTTGACGGGCATGGTGTTCTTGTCGACTTCGAACGGCGGCGTCTTGGCCTCATTGAGAATCTCCAACTTGGTGGCGAGCATCTCGATGCTGCCCGTGGCCATATTCAAGTTCCTGAGCTGCTCCGGGCGAGCGTTGACTTCGCCAGTGATGCGCACGACGAATTCGGGACGCAGCGCACGAGCCTGCTCCAACAATTCCTTGTTCGAAGGGATGAAGACGATCTGCAAAAGACCGCTGCGGTCGCGAAGATCGACGAAAGTAATCTTGCCCATGTCGCGACGGGCGTGGACCCAACCGGACACCACGACCTCCTTCTGTCCGACCTTTTCCGACGTTTCTGCAATCATGACGCGTGCCATATTTTCGGAAACAAAATCGCCCTTAGAACGGGCTTTTGGCCTAGTTCGTAAGGGCGATGGAATCGCGGTGCCACCTTACTTTGGACTCGTTAGCACGCTGTTACGGGCGCTCCCGTGGGGTTCTACTTGGTCCAATGGTCATCGGACCGTTCTGCCCCCGGCTCGGCGGTGTCAGCCGCGTCGATGCCTTTGGTTCTTCAAGACTATGGCATCAATTTTAAAAATGCAAGTATTACCAATGTTTACCTATAACAGCTCATCAATCTTAGAGCCAACCTTATTAAACCAATCACCAGACAAGCCTCTTGTTCCAGTTATGTGATCGATTGCAAGAGTGTTATATCCACCGCATTCAGAATGAATGACTTTCCACGTTTTCTTTTTTCCGTCTTTGTTCTCAGTGACAATGGGCAGCACACGCTCATTTCTCGGTTCGGAATGAAAAACATCGTGCCAAAGATGCCAATAAGTATTTTTACCGATTACCAATATCGATTTTGGATGAAGCTTGGCGATGATTTTTGATACTGCATCAAAACAGAACACCTCAGCTTCAATCAAAATCCTCTTGTTTTTTGCTTCTTCTTGCCAAGTTGGATAATTCTTTTTCCTGAAGAAGACAATCGGCATAGCCACGCTTCCGTCCAGACGATCAAGCGGCATCAATTTACGCATTCTTTTTGCAAAGATCCAGTCCTCCGTAGCATATTCATTTTTCGTAGGAGGAAGAAATTCCTGAATGCTCTCGGGCGCAGCGTTTTGATAATGTATCCTGTCGGCCGTGTAATCTCCCTCGTCCCCACTTGGTTGCAAACTCAAAACCAACAGGTCAGGTTCGGGTTTCACCGGTGAAAAGAACGTCTCAAAACCTTCTTTCCATTCAAGCTTCTCGTTCAATTTATAGGCATCCTTAGTAATTTCACCCGCCCAAGCCTGAAGACTTGACATATAAATTGAAAATTACGGATTCAAACTGCTCAACATCCACGGGAAAAGAATCGTCTGACGGATATGCTCGAACCCGCAGACAGTCTCTACGGACAGAAATCACGTCGCCGCCGCGCGCGTTCCGCGGATCTTCAGTCGTTCCTGCAAGTGAATCTCTCGCCATGCGGGATACACCATGAAGATAACGTTGCCGACAATCGCCGGGTAGGCGCCGCTCAAGAGAAAAACGACGAACCAGAGCAGCTCCTTCCCGAGCCAGTAACGGCCGGACCATTCGTAGCAATGAACGGTCGGAGCGCCGCTCGTGGCCATCGCCTCGCTCATGCGGTAGCCGACCTTGCCATGCAGGAACGACAGGAACACCGCCGCCGCCGACACCCATGTGATGCCGAACGCACGCCATGTACCGACGCCCGCCCATGGTCGCGGTGTCGTCAGCACCGCAGTTGCGAGGAGCAGCAGCGCGACGAGCGCACCTTCAAAATGCCAAGTGGGACGCTTGCGCTTGGGCGAAAGCAGCCAACGGCTGGCCGGGCGAAACAAGGGACCGAACAGCCAGACGAGCGCTGCGGTGAAACGATCAGTGAGCATAACAAGTGCGCAAAAGGAAAGATTGCGCCCTAGGCCCGGCCCCAATCCACCAGCTCTCCGCCCTTGCGCAGGAGCAGGGTTTCCGCGGGCAGAGACGATCCCGAAAAGGATTTCAGCAACGCGGCCTTCGCGCCGAAAACAAAGGAAGCGTCGGGGACTGCGGAAACTTCAGCTACGGTCATCCATCGTGCCGCCATTCCCTCTTCCATCGTGAGGACAGAATCATCGCCGCAACGAGCGCCGAAGTACAGCAGCAACGAATGCTTTTTCGGCCACGTGTTCACCACTGCCTGCAGGAAAGTGTCCGGACTGACGTCGAGGCCGACTTCTTCCCTGCATTCCCGAATGGCCGCATCGTATGGACTTTCACCTAACTCAACTCCACCGCCAGGAAGATTATACTTTTCCGTACCCTCGTTATCTTTCTCAACCACGACCAACGCACGATCGTCTTTGCGAACGATTACGCACGCATACAGTTTTGCGGTCAATTCGTTTTCCATAGGTTTACGGATTCAACTAAATCGAGAATAACGGGTCTGCCGATATAAAGCTAGAGTTTTTGTCTGCTCACCTTGGGGGGGGTCGACCATTGACGGTACGCTCCAGTCAACGTATTGTGCGCCTGGAGAAAGGAAACAGATGACCGAAAAGAAGTCAGTGCTCATTGATCTGGACGCTCCTCCTACGGACCCCTATCTGAAGAGCCGGTGGCGCAAAGAGAGGCAGATGCCCTCGCGGCGGAGAGGTACGATCGATCTCGTATCCACGGAGCTTGTGCCATTTATGACGCCTGTGCAAAAGAGTCCTCCGCGTTGGGGTCAGCTGTTCGGCACGGCGACCAAAGTCGGCACGATTTACGATGAGATCGACTCGATTGCGTTGCCGGTATTGGGCGATGCCGTGCTCGATGCTTGGCTCGCCGACACCTCGCTCGTTCCCCAATGGGTCTACTCCTATGGCATCATCGCCTTCTGGGGCACCCTCTACGACATCAAAGATGATGACGGAACGCTGCTCTGGTCCGTACGCTGCGCCGTTGTCAGAAACGGACATATTTCCGGCGAAGAGTACCATCTTGACTTCACCTGGAACAAGCCACACCTTACCACGCCTGTCCTCAAGGAGTGGTGAACGCAAATCAGCCAGCACACGCGGGTCAATTTTTTATAGCATAGGGTCAAAGTGTGGCAACTTTTTCGTATCATTTGGTTGACATTATCGTACTATTTTGATACGATATTCATGCTTGTATGATACGAATATGCCAATAAAGCCAACTTTTGGGCCAATTTCAGCACGACATAATCATATTTTGACCTTACTACGTCAAAATCCCGGATTGTCGTCATCCCGCGTACTAGAAACCTTGGGTGCAGAAATATCGCTGGTGACCATCAAGCGCGATCTTAGCGATCTCGCTCAACGCGGCCTGCTGAAAGTAAGCGGTTCAGGTCGAAGCATCACCTACACTGTAACGACCGCGGGATTGGTCTCTGCTCCCGTTGAGGCACATGCCTATGCGTCAATTGAACCCGATCGACGCGGTGCCATGACCGGTTTCAATTTTGACCTGTTCCCTTCAATGCCCAGTTCGCTCTTTTCAGCTGGCGAAATCCAGTCGCTGAATGCATTCACGGAAAAATATGCCGACCGTGCGCGGACGCTCTCCGATACCGTGGCCAAAAAAGAATTGGAGCGGTTCGTGATCGAGTTGTCGTGGAAATCCTCGCGCATCGAGGGCAACACCTACAGCCTATTGGACACCGAACGTCTGCTTCGCGACGGCATTGAAGCCGCCGGTCACCCGCACGAGGAGGCCATAATGATTCTCGACCACAAAAAAGCGTTCGATTTCGTGCTGACGAATGCGGCATCGTTCAGGGAAACGCCTTCTCGCGCAGCGGTCGAAGAAACGCACCGCCTCATCTCTGAAGGGCTGGGGGTCAGCGCGGCAATCCGCACGCGCTTAGTCGGGATCACCGGCAGCGCCTATCGCCCGCTCGATAACGAGCACCAGATTCGGGAAGCGCTCGATGCGCTGCTGACGGCAGCCGGACGCGCAAGCGACCCGTATTCAAAGGCGCTGATCGTCCTGTCGGGAATCAGTTACGTTCAGCCGTTCGAAGACTGCAACAAGCGCACGGGGCGAATGACCGCCAATGCAGTGCTCATGGCCAACGGTTGTGCCCCGCTCTCCTACCGGAGCGTCGATGAAATCGCCTACAAAGAAGCAACGCTTGCGTTCTATGAACTGAATTCGTTGGTGCCCCTAAAGCGCATTTTCATCGAACAGTACTTATTTGCCACCGAACAATACGGACTGCGAACATAAGACGAGACCCCGATGCATGTCGGGGTCTCGTCTTTGAGGAGTCGTGATCCTACGGATTCAACCTGCTCAACATGCGCGGGAAAGGTATCGTCTCGCGCACATGCTCCAGACCGCAAATCCAAGCCACCGTGCGCTCAAGCCCGATGCCAAACCCCGAGTGCGGTACCGATCCGTACCGGCGCAAATCCAAGTACCACTCAAACGCGCTCTTCGGCAAACCGTGCTCGGCGATGCGCTGTTCGAGCAACGCCAAATCGTCGATGCGCTGCGAGCCACCGATCACTTCTCCGTAGCCTTCCGGCGCGAGCATGTCGGCGTTCAGCGCGCGGTCCGGTTCGTTGGGGTCGGGCTTCATGTAGAAGGCCTTCACCTCTACCGGGTAGTGATGGATGAAGATGGGCTTGTCGTACTTCTTGGTGAGAATGGTCTCGTCGTCGGCGCCGAAGTCGTCGCGCTCCTTGATGTCGGAACCCATGGCTTGCAGTTCCTTCACGGCATCGGCGTGGTGCATGCGGATGAAGCCGCCCTTGGCGACCTTCTCCAGCGCGGGGATGTTGCGCTCCAGCAGTTCCAAATCCTTGCGGCGCTCGCGGAGCACGCGCTTGAGGATGTGCACGACCATGTCCTCTTGCAACTGGATGTTCTGCTCCCAATCCATGTATGACGCCTCGGCCTCGAGCATCCAGAACTCGGTCAGGTGGCGGCGGGTCTTTGATTTTTCGGAGCGGAAGGTGGGGCCGAAGCAGTAGGTTTTGCCGAGCGCGGAAGACGTGGCCTCCTGATAGAGCTGACCGGACTGCGATAGGTAGGCTTTGTCGTCGAAGTACTTCACCTCGAACAAGTCCGACGTGCCTTCGACGGCGTTCGGGGTGAAGATGGGAGAATCGCACAGGATGAATCCCCTCTCCTTCATGAACTCGCGCATGGCGAACTCGATTTCGTCGCGGACGCGCAGGATCGCCTCCTGCCGAGACGAGCGCAACCACAGGTGGCGCTGGTCCATCAGGAAGTCCACGCCGTGTTCTTTTTTGCCGATGGGAAAATCCGGCGAACCGCCGACGATGGTGATGTCGGCGGCGGCGAGTTCGTAGGTGCCGGGCTTGCGGCCGTCTTCTTTGACCGTGCCGCGCACGATGACCGACGACTCGATGGTCAGCGACTTCACCTTTTCCCACATTTCGGGTGAGACGTCGTTCTTCACGACCACGGCTTGGCAGCGGCCGGAGCCGTCGCGCATCTGCACGAAGGCGATCGAACCGGAGCTGCGCACGTTGAAGCTCCAGCCTCGGATTTCGACTTCCTTGCCAAGATGTTCTGCCGCGTTTTTGATCTCGATGACCATAGTGAGTGCGCTCGAAAATAGGCTGAAAAACAGGCTTATCGTGACAAAAATGGACGGAACTCGCAAGGGGTGATGGTTGCGTTCGAAAAAAAGAGCGGTCCGAAAATCATGGGCCGCCGTCGCACGCAAGTTGCCTAAGTCTACACTGGAGCCAAGATAGCCGCCGGGTTGGTGGGTCGCCAACGGTGACCGAGGTAACGGTAGCACGATTTCCAACCGCTTTCCGCTCGAGCCAGAAACCGCACGAAGAGTCGACGGTCCGCGCGAACGTACAAAGTACCCCAGAACGTCACGGCTTGACCTTGCCATGCGTTCGGTATGAACCGATGGTTCTCGGGGAGCAGAAGTGCATCAAGCACGCAGGCGTTGAGCACTGATCGACGAGCCAATTGCGCGTAGAGCTCGCGTCCGCCAACCGCGAAACCGCGCCGCTGCCTGCTCGTCAGCAGAGCGTCGAGAGCCGACTTCGTAAGATCGATTGTCTTGTGACGACGGTGTAGCTCGATCTCCCATCCTTCCTCACAAAGCGGCAGAGCTTCCGAATCAATGATCGATAAGGAGGGGCGCATCGCTTGTGGAAACATCCTACGTTCTCCTTTTGGAAAATGTGCGACCGCGGAGAATCTCCGGCCGCCTTCGGACCTGTCATGGACCGACCGAAGAGGTTATCAAAAAAATGAAAGATAGTCAATGACAAGAGATTTGCTCCCGGTGCAAAAAGAAAAAACCCGTTTTACGGGGTTTCAGTGAGGTCGGTTGACGTTCAGTTTTGGGGCCGCGCAGGCAGAGACGACCTTGGCCTGGGCCTCGGCCGAAAGCGGCTTGATCGGGCGCTGCCGGAGCAGCTCGCGGACGGCGTCACCGGAGAGGGTGCGTGCGTTGCGGCTGTCGGGCTGGTTCATCAGCGCGTCACCCAGTGCAGTGACCGTCTCGCGGTTTTCGCGGACGACGGCTTCGGCGCAGGCGTTGGCGTCGACGATGTCCTTCTCGACCTTGGCGCGCATCGCGGGCGGCGCTTCGCCCTTCTCGCGGACGAGCAGCGAGTCGCCGAGACCGCTCACCAGGTGCTTGTTCCACATGACGGAGTTGACGTGGCCCAGGTCGGAACCGGCGCCGTTGGTGGGCGCGCCGTTGATGACGGTGTCTGCGGCACGACCGCCCATGAAGATGGCGGCCTCGCGCATGTAGTCGTCGGCGGTGGAGAGCTGGTTGCGGCTCTGCATGTGCGTGACGCCGAACGAGCCGTCGTCGGTGGCCGTGAAGACGGTTACGTCCTTGAGCGACTCCGCGCCGAGCAGGTAAGCGGACACGACGGCATGGCCAGCCTCATGGTAGGCCACGCCCTTTTGGACGTCGAAGTCGATCTGCTTGTCTTCGTCGTGAGCGTCAGCGCTGTCGACGTAGGCCGCAGAACCGATGACGATGCCCACTAGGACCAGAACGATGCCGAGGAGAGCGAGTCGCCAGCGCTTGCGCATGACGGGCTCCTTTGAGAAGGCGAAAAGAACTTTGGGTTACCGTAGCAGCAGCACCGGCTTTTGTCAGGCTTTTTCGACCTTATACTGGCCGAGTCCGTTGCGCGAGACGCGGATGCTTTCGCCCTTGGGAAAGGGCATGTCCAGACGGCCTTTGGTCACGCAGGCGCGGCCGTCGGCGAAGTGTACGGCCGTGGTCTTCATGACGAAGGTCTCGTCATGCTTGGACATGGAGCCGACGCGGACGACGTATTCGTATTCTCCGTAGACGACGTGATCGTATTCGCCATCCATCACGGGCTCCCATTCGCCGGCGCGTCGATTGCGTTCCTTCTCTTGCAGAAGGACTACGAGGAAGAGTGCGCCGATGACACCGACGAAAATCAAGATGCCGGGCGCGTCGCGAAGAAAACTTTGGATGATATCGTGCAAGGTGCACCTCCGAGGAAAGGACCTTTCTGAACTTACGTCGCCGGCCAGACGGAGTCAATCAGGAAACGGCGCGCAGGTACTGCAGCGCGCTGAAGCGCTCTTCCAAGTGCGTGGTGAGCATCAGATCGGTGACGAAGCCGACTTCGCGGCGGACGGAGCCAGCCAAGGAAAGGTAGGCCACGGAAGAGAGCGGCTCGTAGCGCAGGTAGCGCAGCGCCTTGATGGCGTCGGCGGAGAGGGAAGCGGCCACCGGGTCCTTGCAGTCGCGGCACTCAATGCCGCCCTGCACCACGTTGATGGCGTTGCCTTCCGGTACCAGCGGCTTGCGGCAGCGCACGCAGGTGCGCAAGTCGATGGCGAAGCCGAGCGCGTCCATCAGACGGCCCACGGCGGCATCAAAAAGCAGGTGACGGCGTCCGGGCAGCGGCGCGGGGCTGGTGTCGAGCGCCTGCAAGAACTCCTGCAGCAGCGCAAACAGGTGCTCGTCAGGCAGCTCGCGCTTGGTCATGGCGTCGGCGGCCAGTAGGACGCCTTGGGCCAGCGCCGTCTTCTCGAGCGAGCCGATGATGGACTTGAAGGGCGTGAGCAGCTCCGCACCGGCCAGGCGGTCGATGAGGCGCCCTTTGGCGATCATCACGTCGACCACGCCGAACGAGCCGAGATGCGGCGACATCTTGCTCTTGCCGCGCCGCGAACCCTTGGCCAACAGCAACACCTTGCCATGCTCGGCGGTGAACATGACGTAGTGCCGGTCCGCGTCGCGCAGCGAGCGCGTGCGGAGAACGATGGCCTTGTCCCTGAAAGTCGCCATGCTTACTTCCCTTGAGTCCGTTCAAGATACGTTTCCAGGATCGCCGCGGCCGCGGCCGCGTCGCGGTTGAAGTCCTTCTTCTTGGTCTCGCTCAACTGACGCCAGCGGTCGGCCATGCGGCTGGAGAAACGTTCGTCCTCGCTCTCGACGGGCAGCTTCGTCTTGGCGCGAATCGCCGCGGCGAACGCCAGCGCCTCGGCCTCGACGTTCTTGCGCGCGATGCCGTCGGCCTTGGGCAACGGACGGGGCACGCCCACGACGATCAGCCCGACCGACTCGTCCTCGGCAATCTGCAAAATCTCCTCGACCGCCTTGGCCGCGTCGGTGCCGTCTACGGTGCGCAACGCAAAAGCCATGCGGGTTTCCGTGTCCCCCGTGGCGATGCCGATGCGCTTTTTTCCGAAGTCTACTCCGAGGACGTTCATGCTACGCGTTCTCCGGTACGGGAGTGAGAATCTCGGTGCCTTTGTCGGTAATGGCGACGGTCACTTCGAAGTGCGCCGAAAGGGCGCCGTCGTCGGTCACGACGGTCCAGCCGTCGCGCTTCATGCGGACGTCTTCCTCGCCCATGTTGACCATCGGCTCGATGGCCAGCACCATGCCCTTCACGATCTTCACCGGGGCCATGCCGGGGTCGAAGTAGTTCGGCACCTGCGGATCTTCGTGCACCTGATGGCCGACGCCGTGGCCGGTGAGGTCCTTCACCGTGGTGTAGCCGTTGCGACGCACGACCTTGTCGACGGCTTTGCCGATGTCGCTGATCCAGCCGTGCTCGCGGGCCTTGGTGATGCCGGCGAACATCGATTCCTTGGTGACGGCGATCAGCTTGAGCGTCTCTTCGTCGACGGTGCCCACAGGCACCGTGACGGCCATGTCGGTGCAGAGGCCCTTGTAGCGCAGGCCGATGTCCAGCTTGAGGATGTCGCCGTCCTCCAAAGCGCGCGAAATGTCCGACGGCGCATGGACGACTTCGTCGTTGAGCGAAAGGCAGACCGTCGACGGGAAGGCGCGAATGTCGGGATCGACCACGTAGCCCTTGAACGACGGCTCGCCGCCGACCTTGCGCATCTCGCTTTCGGCGTAGGCGTCGAGATCGCCGGTGGTCATGCCGGGGCGGACCATGGCGACGAGTTCGGTAAGAATGCGGGACAGAATGGCCCCGCCCTCACGAATGTCTTCGATTTCCTGCGCCGTCTTGAGTCGCACCATATGACCGGGAGCGTACCCGAAAAATGGCTAAATGTAAAGAAAAAGCCGCCCGAACTGGCGGCTTGGACGCAGGAACGTCAGATTGCCCCGCAGGACTGACCGACATCGTGCAGCAGTCTGCAGATGGTGTGATCGCTCCAATCGTGGAACTCCTGGAGCGTGCCGGCATTGTTGTAGAGGTTGGAGAACGGCACCTGCGCCAGGCAGCGATCTACCAGCTGGCCGTTTTCTTGCTCCCCCACTCCGCGGTCGCGGTCGTCCACCTGCAGGAACTTCTTCAGCTCCAACGGATCGCCGGCCTGGCCGCGCGCGATGAAGCGCTCCGCGCGAATGTCGATCGGCGCCACGATGCCCACCAGGGCGAAGACGCCACCGGCCACGCGGCGGGCGGCCTCGATTTCGGCGGGATTGCGCACGCCGTCGAGCAGCACCCTGGTGCAGCCGCGCTTCTGCGCCAGCTCCAGCACCTTGGAACCCCAGATGCCAAAGTCGCCTGTCTGGCGCTTCTTCCAGTTGCTGAAGTCCTGCATCTGCGTGACGCTGGGGGCGCTGTTATCAGCCTCCTCGAGCATGGCATTGCGAACGGCATCCGAAAGCCGGAAGGCCGTGTAGCCGAACTCGCGGAGGCGATCGCAGAACACTCCCTTTCCGGCGGCCTTCAAGCCGATGACGCCGACCACGTGCACGAACGGACCATTTTGTAAGGTCATTTGCCTCTCCTTGCCCCTGCGGATGCCCGAAAGCATCCAAATGAACGGGTTTCAGCCCTGTCCGACAGCCTGCCGGATGTCAGCCTGAACCTCGTCGATGGTACGCTCCCCGTCGATTTCAGACAAGACCCCCAAGCCCTGATACAGGGCGATCAGCGGCATGGTTTCGGTGTGATAAATGGCCAGGCGACGCTTGATGGCTTCGGGCGTGTCGTCCTTGCGCTGCGCCAAAGCGGAGCCGCAACGGTCGCAGATGTCCGGCTTTGCAGGCGGGTGATATTTGATGTGGTAGTTCCGCTCGCAAGTGCTGCTAGTGCAGACGCGGCGCCCCTCCAAACGAACAAGCGCCTCCTCATCCGAAACGTTCAGATAGAGGGCGTAGTTCAGCTTTCGTCCCAGCTTGGTGAAGATGTTGTCGAGCATGTCGGCCTGCTCGAGCGTCCGCGGGAAGCCGTCCAGAATGACGCCGTTGGCGGCATCCGGCTGGGAAAGCCGGCGCGTGATGACTTCGGCAGCGACATCTGAAGGCACGATGTCTCCGCGGGAGATGTAGCCTTCGATGGCCTTGCCGACAGCAGTCCCCTCCTTGACCTCGGCACGAAACAGCGTGCCCAAAGAGATGTGGGGCACGCCGAGTTTCTCTGACAGCTTGTCTGATTGGGTTCCCTTTCCGGATCCTTGGGGTCCGATCAGGACGATGTCGTACATAACATGCGGTTAAATGCGCATTGCGGTGTTGATGTCCATCTCGACCTTGTCGATGGCCTGCTCGCCGTTGACCTCGATCAGGATGCCGCGCGTGCGGTACAGGTCGATGAGCGGCTGCGTGTCCTTGTGATACAGCTCCAGGCGATGCTTGATGGCTTCGGGCTTGTCGTCGGCGCGCTGGATGAGCGGCGAGCCGCACTTGTCGCATTTCCCCGCCTCCTTCTTGGGCGGATTGAACTTCTCGTGATAGTTCTCCTCACAGGCGGTATTGGAGCAAATCCAACGGCCGGAAAGGCGGTTCAACGATTCCGCGTCGCTGACCTTGATGTAGATGACGTTTGTCAGTACGCGGCCGTTGGCGCTGAAAATGTGGTCGAGCTTTTCGGCCTGATGGAGCGTACGCGGGTAACCGTCGAGGATGACGCCGTTGATGACGTCCTCCTCGTCGAGACGGCCGTGCATCAGCTGGTTGACGATGTCCGAAGGAACGCGATCGCCGCGGTCGGTGTATTCCTTGATCATCTTACCCAGACCGGTGCCTTTGTCGATTTCGGTGCGAAACAGATGGCCCACCGAAACGGTAGGAATGCCGAGTTTCGCCGCGAGCCGTTCGGACTGGGTGCCTTTGCCGGAGCCTTGGGCGCCGAGCATGAGAATGTTGTTCATAGGGAAAATGATGATGATGAGTGGGAGACCATCTGACTTTTCAGATGGTCAACAATGAAACCACGAAGCCGATCAGCGCGCCGACT
The DNA here is from genome assembly GCA_964491475.1 of uncultured Gammaproteobacteria bacterium. Classification (GTDB taxonomy): domain Bacteria; phylum Patescibacteriota; class Patescibacteriia; order SG8-24; family SG8-24; genus JAHFIW01. The sequence continues at coordinate 17,007 of CAZBFO010000006.1, forward strand.
GCTATCGGCGGCAGCGCCGGCATGGGCCGACGCTCATGCTGCGAGAGGAAGATGACGTGCAGCACCGCAGCGCCGCACAGCGCTCCTGCGGCGACCAGGACGGCAGCGCGGACGTCGAGCAGCGAGACGGAAGCCACCAGCAGCGCCGGCAGCACCACGTCGCCGGTCCCCAAAAAAACGAACGACGACCCGGGAGTGACGGTCATGACCGGCAAAAGCAGGTCCCCGGGGCGTTCCGAGAGAATCATTGCAAAAAACACTTTTCGCCGCAACATCGTCTCGGCCATCTCCACCATGTGCTTGGTCACGTAGACCGCCACGATGTCGTACACCGCCAGCACGGCAATGATGACGGCCGCGCCCGTAGGCCGCATGGCCCCGCCGAGGTTGGCCGCGATTCCGGCGCAGCCCAATGCCAAAAGGAGGTCGAAGGTCAGTACGGACCGGCTGAAGTAATACAGGAACACCGCCGCCGAGGTGCCAAGCATGGCCACCGAAGTGCCGAATATCGACACCAGCGCCGAGCCGATGCCCGTAAACACGGCCAGAAGGAAAATGGCCTCGAGGAACTTGGTCTTCTTGAAATGCCTGGTGAGAATGAGGATGAGCGCCGTGGCCGACACGAATGCGGCCAGGAAGCCCCACACCGTCGCCTCATCGCTGGGCATGGCCGGGACCAACGGCTGCCGCGCCGAACGGACCGCAAGCACGGCGACCGCAAAAGTGGCGGCCATCGCCGCCAGCGTCTCGATCATCACCCATCGTCCAGGCGCTTTGGCACGTCGGGCGGTCTTAGCCGAAGAAGGCGTTTTCCAGGGCATGGAAGTCAGTTTGAGAAATCTGATTCGATTCCAGCAGCTCCACCATGTCGTGATGGAACGATTGCTTGTAGAACATGCCGCCATTGCGGTCATGCAGCTTCCGCAGGTGCGCACGGACCACCTCGCGCTGCTTCTGGTCCAGCGTAGAGACGCGGAAGGTAAGCTTGTCGATCTGCTCCTTGCTGAATCGGCGCGAGGTGTCGCTCATAGGCAAGACGTGATTACGCCGTTATTATCGCAAAAAACCCCCGATTTTTCAAGGACGGCAAAGGACTTCCGCTCTTTCCCCGGACAAAAGAAAAACTCCAAATGCTAGGCGCGGGGTGCAGTTCGCCCGGAGGCGTACTCACAGTACGCCGAGGACGAACGGGGCCCCGCAACGACGCAGTTGGAGAATTTTCTTTTGTCCCATTATCGATTGTAGGACTAAAGAGATTCGTATTCGCGCATCGTGAGCTGCGCATTGACCTGATTCACGATTTCAATCACGACGCTCACCACGATGAGCAGGCCGGTACCGCCGAGGGCCAGGGACTGCGAGCTGGTGAAGTACTTGGCCACCAGCGGCAGCACGGCGATGACGGCGAGGAAGAACCCTCCGGCCGGAATGATGCGGTTGACCGTCTTCATGAGGTACTCGGCGGTGGGGCGTCCGGGGCGGATGCCGGGGACGTAGCCGCCCTGCTTCTGGAGGTTCTCGGCCACCTGGTCGGGATGGAAAACCACGGCCGTATAGAAGTAGGTGAAGATGAAGACCAGCAGGAAGAAGGAGATGCCGTAGATGAGCTGGTCCTGCAGGAGGGCGATCGTCTTGGTGGCCGCCGCGGCGACCCAGGCGGTCTTGGCGTGCAGGAACAGCTGCGAAATCATCGTCGGGAAGATGATGATGGAGACCGCGAAGATGATGGGAATCACGCCGGCCATGTTGGCGCGCAGCGGAAGGAAAGTCTCCGCTCCCCCGAACTGCTTGGTGCCGCGCATGCTCTTGGCGTAGATGACCGGGATGTTGCGCTGGCCTTCGGTGATGAACACCACGCCGGCGACGGTCAGGACGCCGATGAGGGCGAAGGCCACCAGGGTGAAGATTTGCGACGGGTCGAAGGTCAGAATGGCCTGCTGCACGGCGTTGGGCAGGTTGGCGATGATGCCGGCGAAGATGAGCATCGAAACGCCGTTGCCGATCTTGCGCTCGGAGATGAGCTCGCCGATCCACATCAGCAGCATGGTGCCGGCTGCCATGGTCGTCAGGACGCCGGCGTACTCAAGCGGGCTCAAGGCGCCGATGATGGGCTTCTGCGACTGGCGGAGCAGGGCGATCATGCTGTAGGCCTGGAGCATGGCCAACGGAACGGTGGCGATGCGGGTGTACTGGTTGATCTTCTGCTGGCCGGCCTCGCCGTCCTTCTGCATCTCCTCGAGGCGAGGGATGATCATGGCGAGCAGCTGGAAGATGATGGAGGCCGTGATGTACGGACCGACGCCGAGCGCGACCACCGAGAAGTTACGGAGCGCGCCGCCCGAGAAGATGTTCACCAGGCCGAGCACCTGGCTCGAGGCGAAGAACGACTTGAGGTTGTCCGCGTTCACGCCCGGCACGGGGATGTGCGAGGCGATGCGGAACACGACCAGCATGGCGATGACAAACGCGATGCTTTTGCGCAGATCGGGAGTCTTCCAAACTTGGCGAAGGGCTTTCATCATAAGCATGAATGGAGTACAAGGGGTGGAATTCGAAGCCGTAGCGGCCAGTTATGCACGGTAGGCAGTATACCCAACCACCCAGCAACTTGCACTACGGCCTCAAATTCCCCGACTTTGGACTGCAATTAGGCGCGGACTTCGCCGCCGGCGGCGACGATCTTCTCCTTGGCCTGCTCGGAAACCTCGCAGCCCGCGACGGCGAGCTTCTTCTTGAGGTTGCCGCTGGCGAGCACCTTGACGCGGGCGCTGGCGGAGGACACCAGGCCCTTCTTGGCGAGCGTCTTGGGGCTGACCATTTCGCCGTTCTGGAATGCAGAGTTCAGCTGACCCAGGTTAAAGGAGGCCGGCTTGCCGTGATGGCTCTTGAAACCGCGCAGCTTAGGCGTGGAGAGCATCAGGTGGCGCATGCCGAGCAGCTTGAGGCGGTTGCGTCCGCCGGTGCGGGCGGTCTGACCCTTGCCGCCGCGACCTGCCGTCGTGCCCTTGCCGGAGGCGTTGCCGCGACCGACGCGCTTGTGATAGCGCTTGGCGCCCTTGGCGGGCTTGAGCGTGTGAAGCGAGAGAGACATAAGTGAGCAGGTTACGCGGCCGCGGCGACGGGCTCGGCGGCTTCGGCCTTGACCTGCTTCGCCTTCGGGGCGAGGGCCGGCTTGAGCATCTTGAGCGCCTTCATGGTCGCCTTGGTGTTGTTGATCTTGTTGTTGGAGCCGAGGATCTTGGCGACGGCATTGGGAATGCCGGCAAGCTCGAACACCACGCGGACGGCGCCGCCGGCCTTGATACCGGTACCGACCGGAGCGGGCTTGATGATGATGGAAGCCGCTGCGAACTTGGTGCTGACGGCGTGCGGGATGGTGCCGTTCTGGAGAGGGACGGTGAGCAGGCGCTTCTTGGCCTGGGTCGCCGCCTTCTGCACGGACTGCTGCACGTCGAGGCCCTTGGCGAGGCCGAAACCGACGCGTCCCTTGCGGTCGCCGATGATGACGCAGGCGCGGAAGCGCATGCGCTTGCCGCCCTTGGTCACGCGCGTGACGCGCGCGAGCTCGAGGATGCGCTGGTCAAACTCCTTGTCTTCGAATTTCCCGCGGCCGCGGCCGCCTTCTGGTCTAGCCATAGTCGTGGGGGTTAGAAAGTGAGACCGCCAGCGCGGGCCCCGTCGGCGAGCGCCGCAACGCGGCCGGTGTAAGAGAAGCCGTTGCGGTCGAACACGACCGCCGCGACGCCCTTCTTCTTGCCGGCTTCAGCGACCTGCTGACCGACGGCGTAGGCGAGGGCCACCTTGGCGTTACGCCCATTTTCGTTCTGGCCCTTGCGAATGGCGTCCTTTTCCTTCTTGTCGAGAGACATGTCGCTGGCGGAGGCAAGCGTCTTGCCGGTGGCGTCATCGATGATCTGGGCGTAGATGTGGGCGGCGCTGCGGAAGACCGACAGGCGCGGACGTGCCGCGGAACCCTTGACCTTGGAGCGCACCCTCCGCTGCCTGCGCAGACGTGCCGTACCCATGTGCATTTTGCTCATATATTTGGCATGTCAGTGGTTAGGCTGCGGAACCCGCCTTGGCGGCCTTGCCGGCCTTGCGGCGGATGACTTCGTCGAGATACTTGATGCCCTTGCCCTTGTACGGTTCGGGCTTCTTGATCCGGCGGATCTGGGCGGCGATTTCGCCGACGCGCTGCTTGTCGATGCCGGCGATGGAGATGACGTTCTTGTCGACCGTGGCGGTGACGCCTTCGGGGACGACATAGTCGACATCGTGGGAGAAGCCCACGTCGAGCTTCAGCGTCTTGCCCTGGAGGGCGACCTTGAAGCCGACGCCGTTGATTTCAAGCTTCTTCTCGTAACCCTTGGTGACGCCGACCACCATGTTTTCGATGAGGCGGCGGGAGAGGCCCCACAGCGCGCGCTGCTTGACGTTCTCCGGGTCGTTGACGGACACGTTCAGTTCCCCGCCTTCGACGGCGACGTTGACTCGGGGGTCGACGGACAGCGTGAGCGTGCCCTTCGGACCCTTCACTGACACCGTGCTGCCGTCGACTTTGACGTCGACGCCGGCAGGGATGGCCAGCGGCTTTTTTCCGACTCTGGACATAGGGATTGGTGATTAAAACACTTCACAAATGACTTCGCCGCCGAGCTTGCGCCTGCGGGCCTCCTTGTTCGTCATGACGCCCTGGGAGGTCGAAACGATGGCGATGCCGCGGTCCGAGAGGACGCGAGGCAGGTCGCCGTATGCGGCGTAGCGGCGGAGGCCGGGGGTGGAAACGCGCTTCACGCTGCTGATGGCGGACTGGCCGTTATCGTACTTCAGCACGATGCGGATTTCGCCGTGGCCGGTGCCGACCTTCTCGACGGAAGACACGTAGCCTTCCTGGGCGAGAATCTTGGCGATGGCCAGCTTGAGATTGGAATGCGGAACGCGCGTTTCGCCCTTGTTGACGCGGGCGGCGTTGCGGATCCGGGTGAGGAGGTCAGAGATGGGGTCGGTAATCATAGTGGGTGTCGGTTACCAAGACGCCTTTCTCACGCCGGGAATCTCGCCGCGGCGGGCGAGTTCGCGGAAGCAGATGCGGCACAATTCGAAATCGCGCATGTAGCCGTGGTTGCGGCCGCAGCGCCAGCAGCGCCTCACGATGCGAGAGGAGAACTTCGGCTTCCGGTTGGATTTTGCGATTTGAGCTTCAGTAGCCATAGTGCTATTTCTCGTTAATCGGGAATCCGACGGCGCGGAGGAGCGAAAGCCCCTTCTGCTTGTCCTTGGCCGAGGTCACGACGGTGATCTCGAGGCCGTGGGCGTAGTCGGTGTCTTCGGCGCGGACCTCGGGGAAGGCGATGAACTCGCGGAAACCGAGGGACATGTTGCCGTGCTGATCGACGTTCTTGGGCGAGAGGCCGCGGAAGTCGCGCACGCGGGGCAGGGTCACGTTGACCAGCTTGTCGACGAAGTCGTACATGCGGGCGCCACGGATCGTGACCATCATGCCGACGACCTGACCCTGGCGGATCTTGAAGTTCGAAATGGACTTCTTGGCCAACGTCTTGACCGGCTTCTGGCCGGTGATCTTGGTGAGGATCTTCTCGGCGTGGTCGACGAACTTGGGATCCTTGATGCCCTGCTTGAGACCGACGTTCAGCACGACCTTCTTGAGCTTGGGGACCGCCATGCGGTTCTTCAGCTTGAACTCGGCCATCAGGCCGGAGGCGACGGTCTTCTGGTATTTTTCCATCAGGCGGTGTTTGACCATAAGCGGGGCTATTCGATGACTTCCTTGCACTTCTTGCAGACGCGCACCTTTCGCTTGTCCTTCCCGTCGACCAGCACCTTGGCACCGACGCGAGTCGGCTTGGCGCACTTGGGGCAGATAAGCAGCACGTTCGAGGCGTTGACCGGTCCGGAGAACTCGAGCTTCTGGCCCTTCTCTCCGGCGCGGCGGGTCTTCATGTGCTTGGACATGAGGTTGACGCCTTCGACCACGACCTTCTCCAGTTCAGGGAAAACCTGGATGACCTTGCCGGTCTTGCCGCGGTCCTTGCCTTTCGTCAGTTTTACGTTGTCGCCTTTCTTGATGCGCATAGGCAGGGCGGTTAGACCACTTCGGGGGCCAGCGAGATGATCTTGGCGAATCCCATGCCGCGCAGTTCGCGGGCGATGGGGCCGAAGATGCGGGTTCCCTTGGGTTCCTTGGTTTTCTTGTCGACGATGACGGCGGCGTTCTCGTCGAAGCGCACGTAGGTGCCATCCTTGCGGCGCGTCTCCTTGCGGACACGGACCATCACGGCGTGAACGACCTGGCTCTTCTTGACGGTGCTGTGCGGGACGGCAGCCTTGACGACGCAGGTGACGATGTCACCCAGGCCGCCGTAGTGCTTCTTGTAGCCGCCGAGCACGCGGATCACCTGGAGCTGCTTGGCGCCGGTGTTGTCCGCGACCTCGATCATTGAGCGATGCTGCACCATACTACTTGAGGGTTACCTTACCGACGGCGCGCCACTTCTTGGTTTTCGAGAGCGGGCGCGTCTCGACGAACTTCACGATATCGCCGACCTTGTACTCCCCCTTCTCGTCATGGACGTGGAACTTGGTGGAGGCGCGATATTGCTTGCCATACTTCTGGTTGACCTTGGTGCGGTTGATCTGGACGACGATGGTCTTGTTCATCTTCGCGGAGACGACCTCGCCCTGATAGACCCGCTGTGCCTGTTTTTGTTCTGCCATAGGGATCGGATAAGGAGAGGTTAGGCCTTGCGAAGGGAACGCTTGACGGTCAGGATCTGCGCCACGGCCTTGCGCGCCTCGCGGATTTCGCGGACGTCGTTCAGCTGGCGGGCAGCGACCTTAAAGCGCAGATCGCGGATCTTGTTGCGATTCTCTGCGAGCATGCGATCGAGCTCGGTTTCGGATTTTTCGCGCAATTCTCTGATTTTCATATTCGCGAGAGCTTACTTCTTGATGAAGCGGCACTTGGACGGAAGCTTGAAGGATGCCAGGCGCATCGCTTCGCGAGCGGTCTTCTCGTCGACGCCGTCCATTTCGAACACGATGGTGCCCGGACGGACGACGGCGACGTAGTGGTCAACGGCTCCTTTGCCGCCGCCCATGACGCTCTCGTTGCCGTGGTTGGTCATCGGCTTGTCGGGGAAGATGCGGATCCAGATCTTGCCGCCGCGCTTGATGAAACGGGTCATGGCTCGGCGCGTGGCTTCGATTTGGCGGGAAGTGATCCAGCAGCCCTGCATCACCTTGAGACCGTAGCTGCCGAAGGCGAGCGTGGTCTTGGTGGTGGCGGCACGGAGGCTGGCAGGGGTGTTACCCTTCTGCATCTTCCGGTACTTCACTTTGGAGGGAAGCAACATAATGGTGTGTGGAAGGATGCATTAGGACTTGGGAGCCGCTGCGGGCTTGGCGGCTGCGGGCCTGGCTGCAGGACGCGCCGCAGGTCGGGCGCCGTGCGCGCCGGCCGGGCGGCTGATCGGGATCGCCTTGGCGGTGGCCACGGGAGCGGCGGCGCCGGCGGACTTGAGCTCCTTGCCGAACAGTTCGCCGCGGTAGATCCAGACCTTGATGCCGATGGTGCCGAACAGGGTTGCGGCGAAACCGTCGGCATAGTCGATGTCGGCGCGGAGGTTGTGGAGCGGGACGCTGCCCCAAGAGAGCTTCTCTTCGCGCGCGATTTCCGCGCCGTTGAGGCGGCCCTTCATCTGCAGCTTGACGCCCTTGGCACCGGCTTTCTGCGCGCGCTCAAGATGGGTCTTGAGGATGCGGCGGAACGGCAGGCGCTTTTCGGTGTCGGCGACCATCGACTGGTGCATGATGGCGGCGGACAGCGACGGATTGCCGACCTCGACGATGTTCAGGTTCAAGTTGAGCTTTTCCTTGCCCTGCTTGCCCTTGCCTTTGGCAACGAGAGCGCGGAGCTCCTTCTTGAGGTCCTCCACTCCGGTACCGCCGCGACCGATGATGAAACCGGGCTTGGCAGTGTGGATGTTGATGGTGATGGCGCGCGGGGTACGGTCCACTTCGATGTGGTCCACCGAAGCTTCCTTGAGCTTGGCCTTCAGGAACTTGCGGATCTTGGTGTCCTCCTGCAGCAGCTTGGGAAAGTCCTTCTTCGAGGAAATCCACTTGGACTCCCACGAGTAGATGACGCCCGTGCGAAACACTCTCGGATGTACTTTGTTTCCCATAGGCTAGGCGTTCGAGGACTTAGGCTTCTTCGTGGCGGCCTTCTTGACCACCGCCGAGGCGACGGCTGCGGGTACCGCGGCACCGGTGCGCTCCTTGAGCGCGATGGTGATGTGGCAGCTGCGCTTCTTGATGCCTGCGGCGCGTCCGAAGGCGCGTGCCCTCCAACGCTTCAGCACCGGACCTCCGTCGACGGTGGCCTTGGAGATGTAGAGGCCGCCCGGAGCGAGCTTGAAATTGTGTTCGGCGTTCGCCATGGCGGACATGAGGAGCTTCAGGACAGGGCGAGCCGCATCCTTCCGGTAGAACCGGAGCTGCGCGGCGGCCTTGTCTGCGTCCATGCCGCGCACCAGGTCAACGACCAGGCGGACCTTGCGCGGCGACATGCGGATGTGGCGAGCGTGTGCGAGTACTTCCATAGGTGTGCGGCGTTATTTCTTGGCCGGAGCCTGCACAGCCTTGGCGGCTGCGGCTTCGGCTTCCGTGCGCTTGACCTCGAGATCCTTCTGCATCTTACCGCCGTGCTTGACGAACTTCTTGGTCGGCGAGAACTCGCCCAGCTTGTGACCGATCATGTTCTCAACGACCGTCACGGGAACGTGAAGCTTGCCGTTGTAGACGCCGATGGTAAATCCGATCATTTCCGGAGTGATGGTCGCCCAGCGAGACCAGGTCTTCACGACGGTCTTGTCGCCGACGCGGAGCTTGGAGATCTTCTTGAGCAGCTTTTCATCAATTGCCGGTCCTTTTTTGAGGCTTCGAGACATAGGCGATTACTTACGGCGTTTCACGATGAGTTTCCAGGACGACTTCTTGCGGTCGCGGGTCTTCACGCCGAGCGCGGGCTTGCCCCAGAGCGTCTTCGGGTGCTTGAGACCGATCGGGTGCTTGCCTTCACCGCCACCATGCGGGTGATCGACCGGGTTCATGACCTTGCCGCGGACTTCCGGCTTGCGACCGCGATGGCGGGTGCGGCCGGCCTTGCCCCAGCGGACCAGGCGATGGTCGGGATTGCCGACCATGCCGACGGTGGCCAGGCAGTTCTTGTTGAACATGCGGACCTCGCCGGAGGGCAGCTTGAGCTGCGCGTAGTCCCCTTCCAGGGCCATGTACTGCGCGCCGAGACCCGCGCCACGGGCGACCATGCCGCCGGTGCCGGGAGTGAGCTCGATGTTGTGGACCGCCACGCCGACCGGAATCTGCGAGAGCGGCATGCGGTTACCAGGCTTGATCTCGACCAAGTTGCGGGACGAGATGATCTCGTCGCCGACGCCGAGGCCGGTGGGCGCGATGATGTAGCGCTTCTCGCCGTCCTTGTAGTTGAGGAGGGCGATGCGGCTGCCGCGGCCCGGATCGTACTCGATCGAGGCCACCTTGGCCGGGATGTCGTACTTGTCCTGCTTGAAGTCCACGATGCGGACGTAGCGGTGAGCGCCGCCGCCGCGATGGCGGACGGTGATCTTACCCTGGGCGTTGCGGCCGCTGGCGCGCTTCTTGGCGTACACCAGCGACTTTTCCGGTTCGAATTTGGTGATGTCAGTGAAGGCGTCGACGCTGGAGATGCGGCGACCCTTGGTGACAGGGCGGTAAATCTTGATGGGCATAGGTATTCGCCGCTATTGATGCTCCGTTTCGAGCTACGCACGAAAGGGAAGTTTTTCAGCGGCTGTTCAAATCAGGTGCTAGAGGGAGATGGACTCGCCGGCCTTGAGGGTGACGATGGCCTTGCGCAGGGTTTTTTCGCGGCCGGACGATCGTCCATAGCGGACCATCTTGCCTTCCACGTTGACCATGCGGACCTTGGTCGGCTTCACGCCGTACAGGTCGCGGACCGCGCGGGCGACGTCCACCTTGGTGGCGCCGGCAGCGACCGAGAAGCTATACTGGTTCGACTTCATCTGCTGCATGGCCGTCTTTTCGGTCATGAGCGGCTTGAGGAGGATGCGGTAGGAGTCGCCGCCGTGCTCGCGAGCGAGCGGGCCGCGGACGGCCGCTTCGGCCTTGGCCTCCTTCTTCTCTTCCGACTTTTCGGTAGCCTTGGCCGAAGCCTTCTTTTCCGCGGCGGCAGCGCCACCTTTGGCAGTCTTGGCTTCCTTGGCCTTCTTGCCGGTCATTTTATCGAAGATGCTCATAGGTGTTCGCGTTAGGCCTTGGCGTACATCTTCTCGAGCTTGTCGGCGGCTTCCGGAGTGGTGACCACGTACTCGGCACGGAGGATGTCGTTGATGTTGACGGAGCCGACGTTCACGAGGTTGACCTTCTTGAGGTTCCTGGTGCTGCGGGCCAGCATTTCGTTCTTGCCGGCGCCGATGAGCATCAGCTTGCCGTTGACCGGCAGCTTGCCGAGCATCGAGGTGACTTCCTTGGTCTTGCCGTTCTTGGCGTCGAGCTGCTCGACCAGGACGAGCTTGTCGCTGGCGACCTTGTCGGAGAGGACCATGCACAGCACCTTGCGCTTCATCTTGGCATTGATCTTCTTGGAATAGTCGCGCTCGGAGCGCGGACCGAAGACGATACCGCCGCCGACCCACTGCGGGCTGCGGGTGGAACCCTGACGGGCGCGGCCGGTGCCCTTCTGCTTCCAGGGCTTCTTGCCGCCGCCGCTGACTTCGCCCTTGGTCTTGGTGTGGGCGAGCGGCTGACGGGCGTTGGCCATCAGGCCGACCATGACTTCGTGCACGACGTTCGGGTTGACCTTCACCCCGAAAATCGAGGCCGAGAGGTCCTTCTCGCCGACAGCCTTGCCTTCAACGTTGTACAGTTTCACTTTTGGCATATGCGTGTGGCGTTAGCTCCAGGACTGTTTCTTTTCGTAGCCGCCGGTGATGACCAGGTCCGTGCCGTAGGCACCGGGAACCGCGCCCTTCACCGCCATGACGCCCTTGGTGACGTCGATGTCCACGACTTCGAGATTCTTGACCGTCACCTGGTCGCCGCCCATGCGGCCGCCCATGCGAAGGCCCTTGAAGACGCGCTGCATGCCGCCCGAACCGATCGAACCGGGCATGCGGAGGTTGTCCTTGTGGCCGTGAGTGGCCGGACCGCCGCCGAAGTGATGGCGCTTCACGACACCCTGGAAACCCTTACCCTTCGAAGTACCCATGATGTCGACGTATTCGCCGGACACGAACTGGGTGGCATCGATGACGTCGCCGACCTTGTAGGTGGACGGAGCGTCGAGGCGGAACTCCTTGTAGAGTTCGAAGGCCTTTCCGAGGTTCTTGGTGTGGCCCTTCTGGGGCATGCTCGGCTTCTCATCCGTACCGAATCCGACCTGAATGGCGTCGTAACCGTCCGTTTCCTGGGTGCGGACCTGCGTAACGGTGCAAGGACCGACCGAGAGCAGCGTCACCGGAACTACGTTGCCGTTTTCCCGAAAGCGCTGACTCATCTCGAGCTTCTTCGCGAGGATGAACTTCATATGCTTCCCTCTATTGGACCCGCCGTGCGGGGTCATGGAGGAGTTAAGTAATTGAAAAGCTAGAAGTTCTTGCGAACTTCTAGCCTTGTCGTCGGTCTGACGACCGGACGGCACAACTGTCTGACCTGCGTCGGACAACTCTGCCGTCGAGTCCTCTCTCGAACGAAACCCCTCTGATCAGGGGCCCTTCACGTATGGCATCGGATTGGTCAGCCGCAGCCGACGTCGCGATTTCTACGCACGGGAACCAGGCTCTCAAATTGTGGCGGTTGTGATGGGCGTTTGCTCCTGTCCCTTCGGCGGAATCTGGCGGAGGTTTTCCCGAGAATCTCCGCGTCCGCGACGTCTCTTGCGAGTCCGTGTCGGACGCGGAGATCCTCTTGAGAGGATCTTTCTCCGCGTTCCCCCGTTGGGGCTTTTTTCAATCTGGACCGATCTTACATCTTGATCTCCACGTCGACGCCGGCCGGAAGGTTCAAGTTCGTCAGGGACTCGATGGTCTTCGCGGTGGGCTCGTAGATGTCGACAAGGCGCTTGTGCACGCGCATTTCGTACTGGTCGCGTGCGTCCTTGTGGACGAAGGTGGAGCTGTTGACGGTGTAGCGGGTCCTCTCCGTGGGGAGGGGCACCGGACCGCGAACGGTGGCTCCGGAGCGCTGCGCAGTCTCGATGATCGTGCGCGTCGACTGATCGATGATCTTGTGGTCGTACGCGCGGATGCGGATGCGGATGCGCTGCTTGGCCTCCTCATCGGTAGGCTTTTTCTTGGTAGCTTCCATCTTCGTGGAGAGTTAGAGGTCTAAAAGATCAGTTTACTTTTCGATGGAGACGACGGTGCCGGCACCGACGGTGCGGCCGCCTTCGCGGATGGCGAAGCGCATCTTCTCTTCCAGAGCGACCGGGGTGATGAGCTTGACGGTGATGTTGACGGTGTCGCCAGGCATGACCATTTCGGTGCCGGCGGGCAAGGTCACCTCACCAGTAACGTCCGTGGTGCGGATGTAGAACTGGGGCTTGTAACCCTTGAAGAACGGCTTGTGGCGGCCGCCTTCCTCCTTGGTGAGGCAGTACACCTGGGCGGTGAACTCGGTGTGCGGGGTGATGGAACCGGTCTTGGCCAGAACCATGCCGCGCTCGATTTCGTCCTTCTTGGTGCCGCGGAGAAGCAGACCGGCGTTGTCACCGGCGCGACCCTCGTCGAGCTGCTTGTTGAACATTTCGATACCGGTGACGACCGTCTTGCGGGTGTCGCCGAGACCGACGATTTCGACTTCTTCGTTGATCTTGATCATGCCGCGCTCAATGCGGCCGGTGACCACGGTGCCGCGGCCTTCGATGGAGAAGACGTCCTCAACAGGCATGAGGAAAGGCTTGTCGGTCTCGCGGACCGGCTCGGGGATGTAGGTGTCGCAAGCGGCGATGAGGTCCAAGACAGGCTTGGCATCGTCACCAGCCGGGCTGTTGAGGGCCTTGAGGGCCGAACCGCGGATGATGGGGGTGTTGGCGCCGTCGAACTTGTACTTGGTGAGAAGCTCGCGGATTTCCTCTTCGACCAGGTCGATGAGTTCCTTGTCTTCGACCATGTCGCACTTGTTCAGGAAGACCACGATGGACTTCACGCCGACCTGGCTGGCGAGAAGGATGTGTTCGCGGGTCTGCGGCATCGGACCGTCAGTGGCGGCGACGACGAGGATCGCGCCGTCCATCTGGGCGGCACCGGTAATCATGTTCTTGACGTAGTCGGCGTGACCAGGGCAGTCGACGTGCGCGTAGTGGCGGGCGGCCGACTCGTACTCGGTGTGGGCGGTAGCGATGGTGATACCGCGGGACTTGGACTCCGGAGCCTTGTCGAGGTCGTCAATCTTCTTGTCCTGCGCGGCGTTACCGGCGGCCTTCATGACAGCCAAAATCGCGGCCGTGAGGGTCGTCTTACCGTGGTCAACGTGACCGATGGTACCGATATTAACGTGAGGCTTATTGCGCTCGAACTTTTTCGCTTCTGCCATAGGTGTGGTGGCGTGATTGCGCGACACAGGCCGGATTAAAGAACGGTCCAAGTGTCTGTGTATGAGTTATAAGGCTACGTACCCGTTTGTTACGTAAGTACAGCGGAGTATATACCGAAACCGAAAATGTTGGCAAGTCCCCCACCCCTCTGCGCCTTAAACCGAAGGTTCTTGGCTAAAGTCGGTGTTTTTCCCAGGGGTGCAGACCTCCTATTCGATTGGCTCCAGGTAAAAACGCTCTTCTTCCTCGAGCGCACTTGCGACCTCCAGCTGCGGCACGACCTTGGCTGCAGACTTGAGCTCGTCGGTACGACGACGATCTTGAGCGGTCTTCCAGGCCCCGATGTCGCGGTTGATTTTATCGATGAGTTCCTCCTGTGTCAAGTCTGCCATCACGTGGGTCACACCCATCGTTTCAGGGGTGACTTTGACCGGCTTCTTCTTGGGAGGAATTTCGCTGAAATGGGTCATTTTTTGGACCTCGATGACCGGAATTCTGGGGGTCATTTTTGGGGGTACTGCGACTGCTTCGGGGGCCGCAGTCACGGGGGACTGGCTCGTCGGCACGAAGGCCGCCGGTGCGGACGGCGCGACACGCGGCCCCATCACGGGCTGCATGGCTGGTGCCGCCTGCATCGGGGCCGGAGCCGTTACTGCAGGAGTTGCGGCCACAGGCTGCGCAATGGCAGGCTGAACTGCGCACAACGCTTCATAAGCTTCTAGGTCCATGACCACGACGGCCTTGCCCGTCGTCGGATCGGCCAATACGACCTTGTCTCCATTTTTCTGGATGAGATTGACGACGCGAGTGATGAGTTCGGGATGCATAGAGAAAGCTTGGGTTGTGTCCGCCGCATCTTAGGGCAAAAAGAAAGGCCCGTCAAACGGACCCAGTCAGAGCATTTATGAGAGTTTTCCCACGCGGGGATGATCCTCCGAGTCCCGTTTGGCTGGCTCGGCGTCCATTTTGGCAAGATCTTCGTCGACGCGGATTTCCAAGTCGATAGCGTCGTCGAGCACGTGCTTGCGCCTCTCAATTTCGGCGTTGATGGCCTTTTCCTTGCCGCGCAAACGCTCCAGCTCGGCGGCCAGGGCCCGTCGTTTCCGGAAAATCACAGGAATGTCGTCCTTCTCGGACACGTCGTAGTTGGTGACGGCCTCGTCGCGGCCCATGAGCACGTCGCTGCGAACGGCCAGAGAAATCACGATGATGGCCGGCGCATTGAGGACGAACTTCAGCGGCCACAAGAGTGCCATGAAGAACTTGTACCAGGCTCCGCCCATCGCATCGTTGTTCTCGTTCCTGATGTCGAAGACGCTCAACGGATTCACGTCCGTCTGCCCGATGCGCCCCTTGTAGAAGGAAATCGGGAACAGCAGATTGGCGCGCCTGCTGCTGTTGTCGTTGGCCAGCCAAACCGTCAGGCAGAGGTCGCCGAGGAACCAACCGAAATAGAGGTAGCCGAGAATGAGCTGAAACAGCAAGACGGCAGTCATGTGGGTCTCCTTGCGAAATTGTCGCGCTGAAAGCAAACAAGAAGCGGACGGACATGTCAACGCTTGGGACCGAAAAGCGGCCCGACGTGCGTCGGGCCGCTTTTTCCTCGTAGTGATTACGCGCGTGCCGAGACCTTGCCGGCGCGGCCTTCGATGACCGTGGCGGCCACGTTCGGCGGAACCGGTTCGTAGGAACCGAATTCCATCGAGTACGAGGCGCGGCCCTGGGACATCGAGCGGAGCTGCGTGGCGTAGCCGAACATTTCGGACAGCGGCACGGCGGCTTCGATGACCTTCACGGAAGCGCGATCGCGCATCTCCTTGATGGTGCCGCGCTTGGACGACAGGTCGCCGATGACGTCGC
>CAZBFO010000007.1:0-15147 GCA_964491475.1 uncultured Gammaproteobacteria bacterium
GGCTGCGGGGGAAACTGGCGAGCTAGAGGTTGGGAGAGGTGAGCGGAATTACCGGTGTAGTAGTAAAATGCGTTAATATCGGTAAGAACACCAAAGGCGAAGGCAGCTCACTGGAACACACCTGACGCTAAGGGACGAAAGCACGGGGAGCGAAGCGGATTAGATACCCGCGTAGTCCGTGCCCTAAACGATGATTACTGGATTTTGGGAGTATCGACCCTCCCAGAGTCGTTCAAATAAGCTAACGCGTTAAGTAATCCGCCTGGGGAGTACGGCCGCAAGGCTAAAACTCAAAGGAATAGACGGGGACCCGCACAAGCGGTGGAACATGTGGTTTAATTCGACGGTAAGCGAGGAACCTCACCAAGGCTTGACATGTAGCTGCAAATCCCATGAAAGTGGGACTTCTTCGAGAGTGCTACACAGGTGCTGCATGGTTGTCGTCAGCTCGTGCCGTGAGGTGTACCCTTAAGTGGGGTAACGAGCGCAACCCCTATGTTGTGTTGTTGTTTCACAACAGACTGCCTCGGATAACGGGGAGGAAGGCGGGGATGACGTCAAATCAGCATGGCTCTTACGCCTTGGGCGACACACGTGTTACAATGGACGGTACAAAGGGCAGCCAAACCGCAAGGTGGAGCTAATCCCATCAAAACCGTTCTCAGTTCGGATCGGAGTCTGCAACTCGACTCCGTGAAGCTGGAATCGCTAGTAAACGCATATCAGCCACGGTGCGTTGAATACGTTCTCGGGTCTTGTACTCACCGCCCGTCACGTCAAGAGAGTTGGATGTACCCGAAGAAACGCGATTGCGTTTCGAAGGTAAAGCCAGCGATAGGGACGAAGTCGTAACAAGGCATCCCTAGCGGAAGCTGGGGATGGATCACCTCCTTTCTACGGAGTAGAAATTCGTCGAGGAGAGCAATTGCCTCCTTGACGCAAGATTCGGCATTAAAGCAGTTTGCGGCAACGCAAAGTGCTGCTGAAATCTCCTAGGTCGTGCCATCTCAATGCAAATTGATGAAGGTCATAAAGCTGAATATGCCTCAAAACATATCAGTTCTCACTCTACGGAGTAGATTCGATTCCTGTCTCGTTCACATTGCCAAAGGCTCCGGGTAAAGCCTTTAGCGGAAAAACCACCTTATTCAGGGGTGGTTTTTTCGTTCTAAAAATTGGGTGGGAAAAGAAAAGCCCGTCCGGTAAGTATCCGGACGGGCTGGTGTGCCCCTTCATGCGTGGCATGTCAGGCGGTCGTCTTTTGGTTCGTAACCGTTGCGGCGCAACAGGCGGTGCAAGCTGCGACGACTGTGCCGGGTTGCCCCGGGCTTCATCCAGCACACTCTCCCCCGCTGCTCGGCCGTCTTGAGGACGCCCTGGAGCATCGTGGAGACCTCCACGAAGCGCTGCAGGAGGCTGTGGCGTTCTCCGCAATGCTCGTTGAAATGCCGGATGTAGTCCGCATAAGGACGGTAGTCCTCGGTGCCCTGCGGGGGCCAAGCCCGAAACACGTTGTCGCGGTCGAGGTCCAGGTAGAACAGGGCGTTTTCCAGATCCGCCCGCGCAAGCTCGTTTCGCAGCAAGCTGCAGACGAGACGCTTATACGAAAGGAAAAGTTTTTCCATCGTAGTCCTTTCGTGCCCGATGCGGTGAGAAGTGGGAGGAAGGATCGGAGCGTGAAACATACCATAAATCGTCGTGTTTGTCAATGACGACTCACCTTGTTTTGGCCTCAACCAAGCCCAAATAGACGCTCTTCGGGGGTCTTGTCATAAGCCAAGACGCTTGCTATAGTGTCGCAGTCGTATTATCGTAACGAAACGCAAACTAAGGGCGTGTAGCTCAGTTGGTTAGAGCGTCACACTGATAATGTGAAGGTCGATGGTTCGACTCCATCCACGCCCACCACCACATACGACAACCCTATGCTGCCAGTCATCTCGAGCCAAGAGGCCATCATTCGCCTCCTGGTCATCACGGTCATCTCCAGCATGATCGGCATGGAGCGCGAGTATCGCCATAAGCCGGCAGGTCTCCGCACCAACGTCATGGTCGGTCTTGGCTCGACGCTGATGACCATTTCATCGATTCAGGCAGTCACGCTGGTACAGGGCGCACCGGTCGATCCGACCCGTATCGCCGCCCAAATCATCACCGGCATCGGTTTCATCGGCGCAGGGGCGATTCTCCGTCCGGTCGGTACGAGCGGCAACATGAACGTCATTGGTCTCACCACTGCGGCAACGCTGTGGGTGGTCTCTGGCATCGGCATCGCCATCGGCATGGGCTTCTACCTGGAAGCCGTCGCCACGGCCCTGTTGGTATTCTTCACCTTCTTCATGTTGAGCAAGATGGTCGAGAAGGTCCGTTCATACACGCAGAGGCACCCGCAGAGGTCCGTCTTCGAAGATGAAGATGTCCTGACCGGCACCCGACGGAACACGTCGCAGGAGCAGTAATTACAGAACCGGAAGATCCGCATTTTTTGTGCCGAGGTAGCTCAGTGGTAGAGCGAAGGACTGAAAATCCTTGCGTCGCCAGTTCAATCCTGGCCCTCGGCACCAGAAAAGGCGGATTTTCCATAAGCAGAAAACGGAGCGCCGGGGCGTAGCGCAGTGGCTAGCGCATCTGCTTTGGGAGCAGAGGGTCGCAGGTTCGAATCCTGTCGCCCCGACCACAACTTGCGGGTGTAGTTCAATGGTAGAACTCCAGGTTTCCAACCTGGCCACGTGGGTTCGATTCCCATCGCCCGCTCCAAAAAGTCCTCACTTCGGTGGGGATTTTTTGTTTGCTTTTGGCCAAAAAACTGCTAAGTTCGAGCCAGCTCTTTGACTTAATGAAAACCAAAACGACGGGAGAACCGTAATGACGAATCCGAGTAAGGCCTCTGACCGACTGCCGAACGACCTGCAGCCGTTGGTCTACGACGTCCGCATCGCCATCGACACGGAGAACGACGCCTATACCGGCGACGTCACTGTTGCCGCCAAGATTCCGCAGCCCACCTATACGCTGACGCTGCATGCCCACGAGACGCTGGCCATCGGCCGCATCACCGTCACGCAGGACGGAAGGACCCAGTACCCGGTCAGCAAGCGTCATGACCGCGACACCGACCACCTGACGCTGACCTTCGAACGTCAGCTGCAGATCGGGACCGCGGTACTGCGTATCTCGCCATTTAGCGGATTTTTCAGGGACAACCTCGTGGGCTTTTATCGCGGCACGTACCAAGTCGACGGTGCCGAGAAGAAGCTCTACGCGACCCAGTTCGAACCGATTCACGCCAGGCGGACGCTGCCGCTCCGCGACGAGCTCACGGACAAGGCCGTCTTCAACGTCACGCTGGACGTGCCGGAAGGCCTGACGGCGATTTCCAATGGGGAAATCGAGTTCGAACGGACAGCGAACGGCCGCACGATCGTGACCTTCTCCCCTTCTCCCTGCATGTCTTCGTACCTGCTGGCGTTCATCGTCGGAGAGCTCGAATCGGTCGAGGCCAAGACGAAGCGCGGCGTGCGAGTGACCGGCTGGGCGACGGAAGGAAAGGGCGAGTTGGCCCTCTACGCGGCGGAGCTGGCGGCGAAGTGCATCGACTACTACGAGGAGTACTTCGACCGGCAGTATCCCCTGCCCAAGCTGGACCTGATCGCCCTGCCGACGTTCGGCGGCGGCGCCATGGAAAACTGGGGCGCCATCACCTTCCGCGAAACCTGCATGCTGGTGGACCCGTCGAACTGCTCGCAAGAACAGTTGCAGACGGTGGCCGCCGTGGTGGCTCACGAAGTCGCCCATCAGTGGTTCGGCAACCTGACCACCATGGCCGACTGGAGCGGGCTGTACCTCAACGAGAGTTTCGCCACTCACTTGGGAACCAAGGTGCTCAATCACCTGTATCCCGAATGGGAAGTCTGGAAGGACTTCGTGGCGGACGAATTCTGCAATGCCATGCGGCTCGACGGCATGCACAGCACCCATCCGGTCGAAGTGCCGGTGCCCTGTTCCCGGGACGTCGACGAGATCTTCGACGACATTAGCTACGACAAGGGCGGATCGCTCCTGCGGATGCTCGAGGCGCATGTCGGAGAGACGGCCTTCCGCGACGGATTGCGCATCTACATGCTGCGTAACGCCTACTCCAACACGCGCACGCGGCATCTGTGGGAGGCGTTCGAATACGTCACCAAGAAGCCGATCGGCGCGCTGATGTCCAAATGGACGGATGCGCCCGGGTATCCGGTGGTCCGGTTCGTGCCCAAGCGTGTCAAAAAAGACCTGCACATCCGCCTGATCCAGAACCGCTTCCAGTACGACGTGGGCATGGTCGAGGGCGAGTGGAACGTGCCCATCAAGATCGGCACAGGACACGGCGACTACGACTTCCTGCTCACGAAGAAGGTAACGGACGTGGTCATTCCCGACCACTTCAATGCCGAGCACGGACCGCCGTGGTTCTCGCCCAACGCGGGCAGAACCGGCTTCTATCGGGCCGACGTGGCCGACAGCAGCTTCCGCGCCCTGATGCGGGCGCTCGAAGGCGGGCACCTGAAGGCTGAAGACCGGCTGGGCATCGAGGACGACGCCTATGCCCTGTTCCGCGCGGGAATGATGGACATCCATCGTTACTGCGAAACCGTCTGGCGTTTTCACACCGAGACGGAATACGCGGTCTGGGACAGCCTGCTGGCCAATCTTGGCGAGCTGCTGGAGCTGCTCTGCGATCACCGAACGCAATCGACCGCGCTGCGTGAATTTGCCACAGGGCTCATCGCAGAGGCGGTGCTCGATCTGCAGTGGGAACCGAATGAAGGGACAACCGAGGATGCGAACCGGACAAGGCTCCGTCCGCTCCTGCTGGCATTTTACGGCCGTTGTTCCGAAGTGGGAGGTATCTACCGCACCGCCAACGACCTGTTCGCCGCAGAACTGGCAAAACCGGAGAGTGTCGACCCGAACATTCGGGAGACGGTCTACAAGCTGGCCGCCACCCGCTGCGATCGCGACGGCAAGCGCCTGGATGAGCTCATGAGCATCTATTCCAGGACGACCTCGCAAGAGGAACAGGACCGCGTCCTGGCCGCCATCGGGAAGGTTTCCGACTCCGAGGCACTCAAGAAGGTCTATGCGCTGACCATCTCCGACGCGATACGGTCGCAGGACGCGCCGTACATGCTGGATGGCGCACGAGGCAATCCCGCGCTTCCGGCCGACTATGGCTGGGAGTTCGTGAAAGCCAACTGGGCGGCGCTCCGCCGCCGTTACGAAGGCAGCAGCGCGCTCCTGGGACTGTTCGTGAAGAAAACCACCTTGTCGGTGGCTTCCCGAGCGGTGGCCGACGACATCGAAGCGTTCTTCGCCAAGAATCCCACCGAGGGACTGTCCAAAACAGTAGCGCAGGCGGTGGAACGCGTCCGTAACAACGCCGCGTGGCTTGATAGGAACCTGCCGTTGCTCGCGGACTGGACGGCCAGCCATGCGCTTAGACCGGCAGCGGTCCCGACGATCAAAACGCAGCCCGCGCCGTTGGCACCCCCGCCATCAGCGCCGCCTGCTCCCGAATCGGCGGAGAAACTGGCGACCGTCGAGGACGGCACTTCCGGAGATTGCTGAACCGCTCACCCGCGCATCTTGCGCGGGTTTTTCTTTATGCAAAAAAACCGGCCGATTGGCCGGTCAGCAGTCTGCGCAAACTTCACTCCGTCACGATATTGATGCTCTGAATGAACATCCGCAGGGAAGCGTCGTTTTCCACGTCACCATCACACGGCCAAGTGCCGTGGGCCACGACAAAGCGCGGTGCGCGCTCATCGACGGACACCATCACCCGGATGGAAGTTCCGCAACCCGTTTCCGAAGAGAAACGAACAGTCGCAGGGTCTCCGTTGGGACCCAATGACAAGTAAGACGAAACGACCCTGCCTTTCCGAACAAGCGCGTCCCTGACGCTCTCGTGAAACTCTTCGGCGTTGCGCGGAGAAT
The DNA here is from genome assembly GCA_964491475.1 of uncultured Gammaproteobacteria bacterium. GTDB lineage: Bacteria > Patescibacteriota > Patescibacteriia > SG8-24 > SG8-24 > JAHFIW01. Next base: position 5,980 of record CAZBFO010000007.1, read on the forward strand.
CAGCATGCTCGTCTTCCATGTAGGCGAAGATGACCGCATCCGCCCCGTCACGGCGGTAAAACGTGACGAAATCGTGCCGCCTGCTCTCGACATCCCAACCGGCCGGCGTGACGAACTTCAGCCGCGTGACGGGGCTCGGTGGCACTTCCGCCGTTTCTGCCGACTTCGGTGCCGGCGGGATGTCGATGAGTATGGGAGCCTGGACCACCGGCTGTTGCTTGAGGCAGCCGAGGGCCGTGAACGCGATGGCGGCAGTCATGATCAAACTCAATTTCATCAGTTTCTCCCGGTTGAGGCCTAAAAAAGGGCGACCCGCCATAATGCCGTACTTTTGCGCATCCGTCAATGGTGGCCGGGACTCTTTAGACTGCTACAATGCCACGGTATGACGAATGCAAAGAAGGCGCTGGCGTTCATCAGCTTGGTCGCGCTCGCTGCGGCAAACGCTTTCGCGTACGTGAGCGTAAACCAGCTGATCCTCATTTACGGCGACGAGTCGATCCCGCCGCATTACCCCATCTTGCCGCTGTTCGTCGCGGCTTTTGCCAGGACCGCGCTCCTGGCAGCCGCCGTCACCCCGCTCGTCGCCTCTACCCTTTCGCCAAAAAGACGGTCTAGCTGGATTGCCGTAAGCGCAACGTCTCTCGCGCTGCTCTCCTTTGCCCTTGCCTCCGGCCCGTTAAGTTCCGTGGACAACAGCTGGAACGTCCTCTCGGCGAGGAACATGGTGGTCCATGGAGCAAACCCTTACCTGACGCCAGCCGGATCTTTTCCCGATGACCCGGCATACCATCGCATATGGGGGCGTTGGTACGCGATGCCGATGGTGTACGGACCCTTATGGACGGCGCTTTCGGCCATACCGATCCTGATTGCAGGCGAAGTCCGTTCACAGACACTCGGCATGCTTGTCCTTAACGTGCTCGGATACGCGCTTGCGGGGGTGATCATCTGTCGCTGGCTCTACAGGCGCGATCCGCAAAAGGCCTGGTATGTGGCGGTCTTTTGGATGCTGAACGTGTACGCGGGACTGGAGATTGCCAATGCGGGGCACAACGAAGGAGTCATGCTGCCGTTTCTGGCGCTCCTGGCCACGGCTCTGGTCGACGAGAACTTGGTCCTGGCCGCAGTCGGTGTTGTCGGTGCGGCACTCATAAAACATTGGCCTTTGGCCATCGCCCCCGCGCTCCTGGCCATACCGTCGTCCAACCGCCGGAGACTCGCCGCAATTGCGGTCTCCGCAATGGCACTCGTTCTCGGTTGGTTGCCGTTCTGGGCAGGCAGACCGACGCTTGCCGGTGCGTTTTCCGCCGCGACCTACGGAAGGGAGCCGTTCGTCTTTTCGCCGTATCGCTACGCGGCCTGGTTCCTTTTGGTGAAACTGAACGGCTACACCACGGTCACCCAGTTGCGAATATCCGCACTGGGAGTGTCGCTCGCAATGCTCGCCATCGTCACCTACCTCGCCTACAGGAGAAGGATCACTCCTACTGCGGCTGCACTGGTCATACTCGGCACGTACCACTTCATCTGGTTGAGCTGGCTGCAGCCCTGGTACCTCTTGGCATTTTTGCCGTTCATCGTCACCTCATTGGAAAAGACGAAAGCGGTCGTCGCCATGGGCATGCTGGGCGTCGTCGGCATCCTCTGTTATCAGTACGGATCGCCCAAAGTCACGGGGACGGCGCTGCTGGTTACCCTGTGGCTCGCTGCGCTCCGGTTCGAACGGGGGAAAGGGCGCGAAAGCTCCGCCACCACAGCGCCGCAAGCAGCGCCGTCCGAAGTACGGTAAAAAGCAGGTAAGAAACACCGTACGGGTTGATGCCGAACAGCACCGGAAACTGCAAGAACACCACGACGTCGAGCAATGCAAGCAACTTCAGTTCGGTTCGATCGGCAACGAGCAAAAGCACCGGCGTCAGCCATACGATCCATTGGGCGGAAAACACCGCCCCTAGCGCCATGAACGGAATCAGCAGAAAAACGCAGCAGCGAACCAACCTTTTGAAGTCATTGGGGTACTCCCTCCAGATGACCGGAATCACCGCCGCGAACTGCGCCACAAAAAATACTCGAAGCAGCAGAGCATGCAACCAGCGCCAATCAACACCAAGCGCACGCGTGCAGGTCAGCAGCACGGCGGAGACCGAACCTTCCTCGATGTCGCGCGAAAGATGGAATAGGACGGGTTCCACCAGCGCGCCCAACCCGGCAAAGTGAGCCGTGGCGGCGGTAAGCGCTACGCCAAATCCAGCCATCCAAAGCATGGCATCGCCCAAGCGCTTTACGGGCAGCTCGCCGCCGCCAAGCAAGGCAAAATATACCAAAAACGGAGGGAAAAACAGGGCCGCGTACCACTTTGCGAGCGCCGCCACGAGCAGCAGGACGAACGCGGGTTCGGGGGATTTCCGTTTGGCCGCCAACAGCGCGGCGGCAACCAACACTGCCGGCAAGATGTCAAAACGCCAAAGCGAGAAATACAGAAATGCCGGAAGGACGAAGAAGGCCAGTCTGCGCTGACCAAGCGACTCGCCTTCCAGCAACGAGGCGGTAAGAGCGAAGAGGGCGGCGTATGACAAAACGTTCAAATGCACGAACGCTGTCTCGAAACCGACGAAGGTCTTCGCAAGCACCCTCGAAAGCGAAAAATACAGTACGCCCACGGGCGGATAATCTTGCGTCAGCGGCTTTCCGACCGGCAACGAGCCGTCAATCCACAGCGAGTGCAAAAAATAAAACGAGATCTCCTTATCATCGCGCAGCAACCTGATGCCGCCGTCGAACCAATTCGCATGCGGTGCCACCAAAGCGGGTGAACCGAGAGCAATGGCTGCCGCACCTGCGGCGATCAAAAGGCCGATGACGAAACCCCGCGCCGGCCCATTTTGCACGAGCGCACGCACGCCCCTCATACTTGCGCCGACACGGCCCGGGCCAGCCGCTTGGCGCTGGAAAGCGCTATGGCTAGCGCTAATCCGTCCGCAGCGTCGTCCGGTTTCGGGGCTTCTTTGAGGCTCAAAAGCATCCGAACCATCTTCTGCACCTGTTCCTTGGTGGCCGCGCCGTTGCCGCTCACCGCCATCTTCACGTCTGCCGGACTGAACTCCGTGCATGGCAGGCCTCGCTGCTGCAAGCAGACGCGGATGACGCCGCGCGCCTCGGCGACTTGCATGGCAGTCTTCACGTTCTTCGAGAAGAAAAGTTTCTCGATTGCCGCCGCGTCCGGCTTGTACTTGTCCATCAGCCTGCTCAAACCCTCATACACCGACGCCAGACGGACTTCAGAAGATTCTCCTGCCGGCGTCCGCAGGCTGCCGTAAGCCAAGCAGCGGTCCTTGCCGCCGACGGACTGGATGATGCCGTAGCCCATGTCCGCGAAACCCGGGTCGATGCCGAGAATGATCATACGAGGTTGGTGTAAAATTCGCTGACGTCTTCGTCTTCTTCCAGTGCGGTGAACATCTTTTGCAAGTCTTTTTGTTGTTCCGCGTCGCTCACGGAGACCTTGTCTTTGGCGTTCCAGGTAAAACCTGCAGAAACGACCGAAAAACCAAGGTCTTCTGACGATGTTCGCACGCGTGCCAAAGTGTCGGGGTGGCACAGGACGATGACGCCACCGCCGCCAGGACGGCCGTTCGCGTCTTCGCCTGCCGCGGGGCTCACTTCCAAAGCTCCCGCATCTATCAAAGCCAGTTCCGCGTCGTCATCCAGCTCCTTACCGTCCAACTTCACCTCCCCCGCACGCTCAAACATCCATTTCACCGCACCGCTGGCGCCGAGATTGCCGTTGTTGCCGGTGAAGGCGAACTTCACGTTCGCGGCGGTGCGATTGCGGTTGTCGGTCAGCGCCTCGACCAGCACGGCAACGCCGCCCGGACCGTATCCTTCGTACAGCACCTCCTCGATGTTCTCGGAAGCAAGTTCGCCAGTGCCCTTTTTAATGGCTCGTTCGATGCTGTCCTTGGGCATGTTCACGTTCAGCGCCCGATCCACGGCCGAGCGCAGCTTGAAGTTGAAGTACTGATCTCCGCCGCCCTCGCGCGCAGCAACCGTAATCAAGCGCGCCATGCGGGTGAAAAGCGCAGACCGCCGAGCGTCTGCCGGACCCTTGTATACCTTGATTTTCGACCATTCTGACTGCGACATAGGCGGTAAAATCTACCCCCTCAAGATAACACAAACCCCGCTTGCGTGAAGCGGGGTTTGCGATCTTGGACGCGGCGCCGTTAGGCGGTCGCGGTCTCGGTCTGGGATTCTTCGTCACGCTTGCGCTCGACGCCGAAGCCGGTACCGGCCGGAATGAGACGTCCGATGATGACGTTCTCCTTGAGACCCTCGAGGCGGTCCAACTTGCCGGTGATGGCCGCGTTGATGAGCACGCGAGCCGTTTCCTGGAAGGACGCTGCCGAGAGGAAGCTCTGGGTGGAGAGAGCCACCTTGGTGATGCCGAGGAACAGTTCCTCCGCGGTCGCTTCCTTGTTCTTGCGGGAGCGAGCCACGATGTTCTCCTCGATGAACTGGGCCTTCTCGATGATTTCGCCCGGGAGAAGGTCGGTGTCGCCGACGTCGCGGACCAGCACGCGCGAGAACATCTGCTTGATGATGATTTCGATGTGCTTGTCGTTGAGCTTCTGACCCTGCGAGGTGTAGATGGCCTGCACCTCCTTGAGGATGTACTTCTGGACGGCGTCCTTGCCGCGCAGGCGGTACAGCTGCTGCAGGTCGAGCGAACCGTCGGTGAGCTGCTGACCGGCCTCGACCATGTCGCCGTTGCGGACGAACAGGACGTAGCCCGGGGGAACGATGGATTCGCGGACGTTCTCGGTCTCGCGGAGCACGCGCACCACGCGCTTCTCCACCTTGGCGGTGCCGCTGGCGGTGGCCAAGAGCTTCTTGCCGTCGGCCTTGATGACCACGACTTCGCCCTCATTGACCTTCTTGCCGTCCTTCACGGCCACCTCGTCGTTCGGGGAATGCTTGTACGACTCGCCGTCCAGTTCGGTGTAGGTGACCTTCACGATCTTGTGGCCGACGAACGGCGCGAGCACCTTCTGACCGTCGGGCCCTTCGATCATGCGGCGCTCGATCTCTTCGACCGCAGCCTTGCCCGAGACTTCGCTCATGAAGGCCTTGCGCTTGGGCGGGCGAGCCTCGAAAAGCTCTTCCACGCGAGGCAAACCTTGGGTGATGTCGGATCCGGCCACGCCGCCGGTGTGGAAGGTACGCATCGTCAATTGGGTGCCCGGTTCGCCGATGGACTGGGCGGCGATGATGCCGACAGCCACGCCCATGTTGACCGGCTTGTTGTAGGCCAGGTCGTAGCCGTAGCACATCTTGCAGGTGCCCTTGGACATGCGGCACTCCAGCACGGAGCGGACGCGGATGTTGTCGAGGTGGTCGAACGACATGATGGAGCGATGGACCGGTTCGGTGACCAGTTCGCCCGACTTCACCGCGACCTTGCCCTTGGCATCCTTGATTTCGGTGATGAGGTAGCGGCCCAGAAGGCGGTTGACCACCTTTTCGTTCATCTCGTCGGATTCCTTCTTGTTGATCTCGACACCGGTGGTGTCACCGCAGTCCTCGGCACGAATGACCAGGTCCTGCGAGACGTCCACGAGACGGCGGGTGAGGTAACCGGCGTTTGCCGTACGGAGCGCCGTGTCGGACAGGCCCTTACGCGCGCCGTGGGTAGAGATGAAGTATTCCAGCACGTCGAAGCCGTCCTTGAAGTTGGCCTTCACCGGCAGTTCGATGATGTCGCCGGCCGGGTTCTGCACGAGACCCTTCATGCCGATGATCTGGGTCAGCTGACCCCATGAACCGCGGGCGCCGGAGTCGATCATGGCCGCCACCGAGCCTTCCTTGGGCAGCTTGGCCTTGGCCAGCTTGGTGACCTTATCCTTGATCTCCGACCACACCTCGATGATCTTGGCGTGGCGCTCGCCGATGGTCAGCAGGCCTTCGTTGTACTGCTCTTCGATCTCTTCGACGCGCTTGTCGCCCTCCTCGATGAGCTCCTTCTTTTCGGGAAGGAACGGGAGGTCGGCCATGCCCCAGGAATAACCGGACTTCGTGATGTAGTGGAAGCCCATGTTCTTGAGGTCGTCGAGGAGCTTGCGGGCGCGCTCGCGGCCGTGCATCTCGAGGCAGCTGCGGACGATTTCGGTCGCCTTCTTGGAGTCGAGCTGCTCGTTGACGTAGGCGTGGCCTTCCGGCAGCGCGCGGTTGAACAGGATGCGGCCGGCGGTCGTCTCGATCGGCTTGGTGTGCGGCTCGCGGCGAACCAGCACGCGCTCGCGCATTTCGATGATGCGGGAAGAGTAGGCGAACAGGGCGTCCGACTCGTTGCTGAAGGCGCGAGGCGTCTCGCGGCCCTGCGGAGGAATCGTGGAGGTCATGTAGAAGATGCCCCAAATGACGTCCTTGTCCGGGCGCATCACCGGCTGGCCGGTGGCCGGCTTGAGCAGGTTGTTGATCGAGAGCATGCGCTCGCGGGCTTCGGTCTTGGCGTCCTCGGTCAGCGGCACGTGGACGGCCATCTGGTCGCCGTCGAAGTCGGCGTTGAAGGAAGGGCAGACCATAGGGTGAATCTGAATGGCCTTGCCTTCGATCAGGCGGGGCTGGAAGCCCTGGATGCCGAGGCGGTGCAGCGTCGGAGCGCGGTTCAGAAGCACGATGGCGTCGCTGGTGACCTCTTCCAAGATGTCCCAGACTTCGGCGTTGTCGGCTTCGATGTAGCGGTTGGCGCTGCGGATGTTGTGCACGAATCCGCGCTGAATCAGCTTGGAGATGACGAACGGCTTGAAGAGTTCCAAAGCCATCATCTTCGGCAGACCGCACTGGTTGAGGTTGAGGTCGGGACCGACCACGATGACCGAGCGGCCCGAATAGTCGATGCGCTTGCCGAGCAGGTTCTGGCGGAAACGTCCCTGCTTGCCCTTGAGAATGTCGGCCAAGGACTTGAGCTGGCGCTTCTTGCCGGTCGTGGCGATGACCGTCTTGGACTGGCGGGCGCTGTTGTCGATCAGGGCGTCGACGGCTTCCTGCAGCATGCGCTTTTCGTTGCGCGTGATGACTTCGGGGGCGTTAAGCTCCTGCAGCTTCTTGAGGCGGTTGTTGCGATTGATGACGCGGCGGTACAGGTCGTTGAGGTCAGACGCGGCAAAGCGGCCGCCGTCGAGCGGAACCATCGGGCGGAGATCCGGCGGGATCACCGGCAGCGCCGTCATGATCATCCATTCGGGGCTGATGCCGTTGACCTTGAGCGAGTGGAGCAGCTTGATGCGGCGCACCAGCTTGTCGTACTTGGGACCCTGGGGCTCCTCGTCGATGGTCTTGGCCAAGTCCTTCATGGCCTTGTCGATGTTCACCTTGGCGAGCAGTTCGCGCACGGCTTCGGCGCCGATGCCGGCCTCAAACAGGTGGCCGTACTTGAGCGACCACTCCTGATAGGTGTTTTCCGAGATGATCTTGAGGGGCTTGAGCTCCTTGAGTTCCTTCTCGACGATGCCGAAGTCCTCGTCGAGGTCCTTGAGCTTCTGGGCCTTGGTGTCGAAGGCGGCAGAGACCTTCTTTTCGCGGTCGGCGTCGTTCTTGGCGAACTTCTCGGCGTTGTCGAGCTGCTGCTTGTACTCGGCCTCGATCTGCTTCTTCTTGCCCTTGTACTCGGCCTTCACCTGCTCCATGGTCTCGAGCTTTGCCGGCTCGTTGACGGCGGTGACGATGAAGTTGGCGAAGTAGATGACCTTCTCGAGCGACTGGACCGAGAGGTCGAGCACCAGGCCGATCTTGGACGGCACGCCGCGCAGGAACCAGATGTGCGACACCGGGCTGGAAAGCTCGATGTGGCCCATGCGCTCGCGGCGAACCAGCGAGTGCGTGACTTCCACGCCGCACTTGTCGCAGATGATGCCCTTGTAGCGCACCTTCTTGTACTTGCCGCAGTAGCACTCCCAGTCCTTGGAAGGACCGAAAATCTCTTCGGCGAACAAGCCGCCCTTTTCGGGCTTCTGGGTGCGGTAGTTGATGGTTTCAGGGTTGGTCACCTCGCCGTACGACCAGGTCTTGATGACGTCCGGGGACGCCAGCTTGAGGCGGATCGCGTCGAAGTCCTGAATCTTGAATTGGTCAGCGATAGGATTCATAGACGTGGGAGGTTATTCTTCGCTGCCTTCCTCGGGCTCCTCTGCCGCCAGTCCGACCGAAGGGCGGTTGTCCTCGACGTCCTTGTCGAGCTCGGATGAGCCTTCCTCGTCGGGCATCGATTCCGGTGCCACGCCGCGGGTAAGCTTGAGGGGCATGACGCGGGCGGCCTCGTCGGCATCCACGCGCTGCTTGTCCTTGAGGAGCTCCACGTCCAGGCCGAGACCCTTGAGTTCGCGGACCAAGACGTTGAAAGATTCCGGAATGTTGATCTTCTTGATGGCCTCGCCCTTGATGATGGACTCGTAGGCCTTGGAGCGTCCCGGAACGTCGTCGGACTTGATGGTGAGGATTTCCTGCAGGGTGTGGGCCGCGCCGTAGGCTTCCAGCGCCCACACTTCCATTTCACCGAAGCGCTGTCCGCCGAACTGCGCCTTGCCGCCCAGCGGCTGCTGGGTGATAAGCGAGTACGGACCGATGGAACGCTGGTGGATCTTGTCCTCGACCATGTGGTTCAGCTTGAGGACGTAGATGTAGCCGACGGTCACCTTGTTGTCGAAGGCTTCGCCGGAGCGGCCGTCGTACAGGGTGGTCTGGCCGTCCTCGCTGAAACCGGCGGCCTTGAGCTGCTCGCGAATCTGCGCCTCGGTGATGCCGTTGAGCGCAGGCGTGACCACGTGGAAGCCGAGCGCATTGGCGGCAAGGCCCATGTGGGTCTCGAGAATCTGACCGAGGTTCATACGCGAGACGACGCCGAGCGGCGAGAGAATCACGTCGACCGGGGTGCCATCCGGAAGGAAGGGCATGTCCTCTGCCGGAACGATCTTGGACACGACGCCCTTGTTGCCGTGGCGGCCGGCGACCTTGTCGCCCACCTGAATCTTGCGCATGGCGGCGATGGACACCTGAATCGACTCGATCACGCCCGGGGCCAGCTTGTCGCCGGCGTCGCGGGAGAAAATCTTGATGTCGACCACCTTGCCGTGACCGCCGTGCTCCAGGTAGAGCGAGCTGTCGCGGACG
>CAZBFO010000008.1:0-4905 GCA_964491475.1 uncultured Gammaproteobacteria bacterium
GCGGCGCGGGCGGCACCGGCGGTTCCGGCGCCAGCATCGGCGGCGCGGGCAGCGCGATCACCGTCACCGGCGGCACCGGCGGCGCGAAGGGCTCAAGCGGCACCGACGGTCAGGGCGGCGCGATCACCGTCACCGGCGGCACCGGCGGCGGCACGGGCGGTACTGGCGGAAACCTGACCCTTTCCGGCGGTGCGGGTCCCGCCGGCGGAACGAACGGAAACGTCGTCATCACCACGGGCACCGGTGCCGGCGCGAACGGTTTCATGGACTTCCAGATAGCAGGGACGACAATGGTGGAGATGGATTCCAACGGCAACTTCAAATTTCTCGGCTCGAGCCAGGCTCTCGACTTCCATTCTTCCGTCGATGGCAATACCTTCATCTGGAAGGTGCCTCGCAGGGCGACGACGAACGCATGTGCCGCCGGCAACACGGCGGAAGGCATCATCATCAAGAACACGCTCGGCACGCAGGTCGGTCACATCTGCGTCGACGGCCCCAGTTCCGGCACGCCGAATGCCCTCCGTTACTACGCGACGGAATTCAACACGACCGGCGTCGACATCGCCGAAACGTACTCGACCAAACCCGGGGATGACGTGAAGGCGGGCGATGTCGTCGAGATCGATCCGTCCGGCAACTTGTTCGTCCGCAAGAGCGGTGCCCCGTACTCCAACGACATCGTCGGCGTGATTTCGACCGCACCCGGCTTTTCGCTCACCGGCATAAATGACGCGACCGGCGACAGGGACACGACGAACGGAAAGAGCGTCGCCCTCAAAGGCCGCGTCCCCGTCAAAGTCAGCAACGAGAACGGCGACATCAAGCCTGGCGACTACCTCACCTCGTCTTCGACTCCCGGCGTGGCCATGAAGGCCACCAAGAACGGCATGACCATCGGTCGCGCGCTTGATTCCTTCAGCGCCGCAACTCCGGGCATCATCCGCGTCTTCATGGAAGTCGGTTGGTACGACGCCGATGCGCGTGCCACCGGTCCCAAGCCGGAAGGCCTGGAGATCGCGGATCCTCTTGCCGGCGACCTCGACCTCGGCAACCGCTCCCTCAAGAACGTCCTTGAGATGTACGGCGCCAACGGCCTGTGGTCCATTACTGCGGATGGCAAGATGAAGGTGGCGGAGCTCGTCGCCTCCAAGGTCACCATCCGAAAGACCGACGCGGAGAAGACCATCGGCGAGGACAAGGTGCTCGTCGGCACGTCGGCGGCCGTGGTCACTAACCCGTCGGTAAAGGAGACTTCCAAGGTGTTCGTGACGTTCCGCAAGAACCCGCACGCCTTCTGGTGGGTCGACGAGGTCCACGACGGCATGTTCGTCGTAAAGACCGAAGCTCCGGCGGCAGAGGACCTGACCTTCGACTTCTGGATCATCGACGTCATCGATGACACCACCAAGCATGCCGACGCTCCGGTCGACGCTGGCAGCTCCGGCACGACTGCCGTTGATACTGACGGTGACGGCTTGACCGACGCACAGGAGGCGCAGCTCGGCACCAATCCCAACGCCATCGATACCGACCTCGACGGCTTCCCGGATGGCGTAGAAGCGGCATCAGGTCATAATCCGTTGGTGGCAGACACTGCGGCAAACTCTCCCGCCGATCAGCCGACTCCGGACGCAAGCACACCTCCGGCGGATGCCGGTACCGTAACCGGCGATTCCGGGACGATCGACAGCGGTGCACCGACCGATGCTCCGACGTCAGTTACCACCCCCAGTCCATAAGTCGCAGAAGCACTCCGAATGCGGGGTGCTTTTTGCGTTTTGGGAAGGAATGAACTCACTAATATATGCGCTGTAATTAGCCAAAACCGTGGAGTCATTTCGTCGATAGTCACTATAATGCGTAGTTATACACACGGTGTGCATCACTCATTTTGTGCATCTTTGCTATACTTTTTTGGAATTGAATACCCTTAATCGAAGCGCTGCACCGCTTCATTCTGTGTTTGTATGTTGGAAATGTTTCGTTCGTCTTCGGGTGGACTTGCAGAAGGCAAATCGTCCCTTGTCGTCAGGGTTTGCGACGCGATCATCAATTGGACCATCATCGGTCTCGCCGTACTTGTCCCGCTCTTCTTCCTGCCGTGGACGATTGAAGTGTCGGAACTGAACAAGCAGCTCATCATCATCGTCGGTGCGGCGCTGGCCGGCATGGCCTGGCTGGGCAAGATGCTCGCCGAACGCAAGCTGGAGTATCGCCGCTCGGTGGTCAACCTGATGGTGATACTTTTCCTCGGCGTGTACGGCGTCAGCGCGTGGCTCTCGCAGAACCGCTACTTGAGCATTGTCGGTGACTTCGGCCAGGAAAAGGCCGGCTTCCTCACGGTCGCCTCGTTCGTGGTGCTGTACTTCGTGGTGGCCAACAGCCTCCGTACCGTCAAGCAGATTTGGACGATGCTCAACGCCATCGTTCTCGCCGGCTTCATCGCCGCCGCCTACGCGCTGTTGCAGGGCCTCGGCGTTTACATCCTCCCGTTTGATTTCGCCAAGGGTGCAGCCTTCAACACCGTCGGAACCGTCGCGGCTCTGGGCGTGTTCCTCGCCGCCGTCGTCACTTTGGCCGGAGGCATGCTGCTGGCCGGCCATGGCCATGATGCCGAGATCAAGAAGCCGATGATCATCCTGTCGAAGCTTTTCCTCATCCTTACTTCCATCCTGTCACTGGTTATTATCGTCGTGCTGGACTACTGGCCGGTAACGCTCTGCTTGCTCCTCGCTTCGGCCATTTTGATCGCCTTCGCCTTCGTCCACGCCAAGAACATCAAGAGCAACGGCGCCATGCTGCTGCCGATTGGCGCGTTCATCATTTCCGTTCTGCTGCTGCTCTTCCACTTCCCCATCAACCTCAACTATCCGGCAGAGATCATGCCGTCGTTGAAGGCCACCAAGGACATCACCATGAGTACATTGCGCGGTGACGCCTTCTTCGGCTCCGGTCCGGGCACCTTCATCTTCGACTACTCCAAGTTCCACGCCACCGAGGTCAACAACACCGCTTTCTGGAACACCCGCTTTGACCGCGGCGCCACGCGCTTCATGACCTTGCTTGCCACCACCGGCCTGCTCGGCGCGCTGTCGTGGCTGCTCGTGGCCGTCTTCCTGTTCGTCTCCGCCGCCCGCAAGCTGCTCCGTACCGATGAAGACAACTGGCACGTGCTGATCGGCATCTTTGCCGCCTGGGTCGTGATGCTGGTCGCCAAGTTCACCTACAGTTCCACCATCACGCTCGAGTTCCTGACTTGGCTGCTGGTAGCCCTGCTGGTCGTGGCGCATCGCAAGGACTTCATGTCCGTTCGGTTTGACCAGTCGCCGCGCGCCGCGATGGGCGTCTCATTCGTCTTCATCCTTTCGTTGGTACTTGCGCTTTCGGGCGTGTTCGTCGAGACCCAGCGCTACATCGCCGAAATCAAGTACGCCGACGCCATCCGCATCGACCGTGCCGGCGGCAAGATCGACGACATCATCGACGATCTCTCCAAGGCTTCGCAGTACAACCTCGACAACGACGTCTACCGCCGCAACTTGGCGCTGGCGCTGCTCACCAAGGCCAACGCCGAGTACGCCACCGACGCGAAAGTGGACCGCAACAAGGATGAGAAGGACGAGGACTACAAGAAGCGCGTCGACGACGCCCGACGTGAGAAGATCGCCAAGGTGTCCCAGCTGACCGCCGATGCCGTCAACGTCGCCAAGAGCGCCACCGACATCAACGACAAGAACGTCGCCAACTGGTCGGTCTTGGCCTCGGTCTACGAGAGCCTCATGGGCGTCACCGACGGTGCAGACGACTGGGCCGTGAAGTCCTTCCAGACCACCGTCGATCTCGAACCGGCCAACCCGCAGTCGCACACGGAGCTCGGCAAGGTCTATATGTACCAGAGCGACGTCGCTCGCCAGGGTACGCAATCCAAGGACGACAAGATGAAGTCTGACGCCCAGGAAAAGACCGACAAGCTGCTCGGTCAGGCCGTCGACGAGCTCAACAAGGCCGTCGAACTCAAGCCCGACTACGCTCCGGCCCGCTACAACCTCGCCCTCGCCCTTGATCGCCAGGGCAAGCTCAAGGACGCCATCGCCAAGATGGAAGACACCGTCCGCCTGAACCCTAAGGACATCGGCGTCGGCTTCCAGCTCGCGCTCATGTACTATCGCGACGGCCGCAAGGATGACGCCATCCGTCTCCTCGAGTCGGTAGTGGCCCTTGCCCCGCAGTATGCCAACGCCCGCTGGTACCTGGCCGCCATGTACGAGGAGAAGGGCAACCTCGATGGGGCCATCACGCAGATTTCCGAGGTCCAGAAGTCCAACCCGGACAACGACCTCGTGAAGCAGAAGCTGGCCGAGCTCGTCGCCAAGAAGGGCGGCGCTTCGTCCGCGGGAACGCTCCCGCCGCCGGTCGATACCCAGGCCACGAACCAGAACCAGCCTGACGTAAAGGCACCGACCCCGGCAGCGCCGCCGGCACCTCCGGCTCCTGCCAAGAAGAAGTAGCCACACCAAGCGGACCCGACCAGGGTCCGCTTTCGTTTATTCGAAGGGGGACATCAGGCCTCTGCGAGCGGCGCAGCCGCGAGCCTGCGGTGGGGGTTTGAGGGGTCGGTGTCGATTTTGGCCTGCGGGCCAAAATCGCACCTAAGCCTCGCCCAAAAATCGGCTGCGGCCGATTTTTGTCTGCGGATTCCCCCTCAAACCCCCACCGCAGGCTCGCGGCTGCGTCGAAGCGCGTAGTGTCGATGCGACCCGTCGGATAACCGAGCGCGTCCAGTTTCGGGTCCGTTTGGCGAGACTATTGAGCTGGCGGCTCGTCGTTGCGTTGCCTCCACGATTATCCGACGGACCCGATCCGCCAGCTCTGCGTGGCGTGTGGGTGCTCGCGGGGCGGGCC
>CAZBFO010000008.1:5005-12386 GCA_964491475.1 uncultured Gammaproteobacteria bacterium
GCCTTCGCAGCGCCACCAGTGTTGACGTTTTAAAAGAGTTGGGTTAACTTAAAGGCCACAACCAAGGGCCGCTAGCTCATTTGGTAGAGCGCTTCCATGGCATGGAAGAGGTGAAGGGTTCGATCCCCTTGCGGTCCACCAAGCAAAGCGCCTCACTCTCGCCGGTGGGGCGATTTGCTTGGTAAAAGCATTTCTCGTATGTCACTCAAAGTGGGTATCGTCGGACTTCCTAACGTCGGCAAGTCGACGCTGTTCAAAGCCATCACCAAAAAGCAGGTTGACTGCGCTAACTACCCGTTCTGCACCATCGAGCCGAACGTGGGGGTTGTTGCCGTGCCCGACGAACGGCTGCCCGCGCTGGCGAAGGTTTCAAACGCTGCCAAGATCGTTCCGGCCACGGTCGAATTCGTGGACATCGCCGGGCTGGTTGCCGGAGCATCCAAGGGCGAGGGTTTGGGCAACAAGTTCCTGGCGCACATCCGCGAGGTGGACGCAATCATCGAGGTGGTGCGCGCCTTCGAAAACAAGGATATCGTCCACGTTTCCAACCGCATCGATCCGTTGAGCGACATCGAAGTGATCAATCTGGAACTGGCCTACGCCGACCTGGCCACCGTCGAAAAGCGCCTCGACACGCTCCGCAAGCAGGCAAAGTCCGGCGCTGACCGCGACATGAAGATACTGCTCGAAGCCTTGGAGAAGGTGCTGCAGACGCTCTCCGCCGGCAAGCAGGCCCGCGACACCGAACTGAATGATGACGAGCGCTATGCCGTGAAGCAGCTGCAGCTCCTCACCATGAAGCCGTTGCTGTACGTGGTGAACGTCGACGAGACGCAGCTCAAGAACGGCTACCGCATTCCGGAAATCCCCGAAATCCAGCAGGTCGCCCTGTGCATCAAGCAGGAAGAAGAGCTGGCGTCGCTGCCTTCCGAGGAAGTGAAGGATTACCTCGAGGCGCTCGGCCTCAAGCTGACCGGCTTGGATCACCTCATCAAGGCCGCTTACGACCTGCTCGGTCTGATGACCTACATCACTTCGGGCGAGATCGAAACCCGCGCTTGGACCATCACCAAGGGCACCAAGGCACCGCAAGCCGCCGGTGCGATTCATACCGACTTCGAGAAGAACTTCATCCGCGCCGAGATCATCGACTGGAAGGACTTCGTGGAGCTGGGCGAATCCGGCGCCCGCGACAGGGGCAAGCTGCGCGTCGAAGGCAAGGACTACGTTATGCGCGACGGTGACGTCTGCAACTTCAGGATCGGGGCGTAACGGTTCTCAAGAAATAAAAAAGCGGTCCGATGCGCTTCGGGCCGCTTTTACTTTGCGTTCTCATCCCATGCCCGCTGCAAGGCCGCCGTCGCTGCGGTCGCGTCCGTCACATGAACGAACAGCGTTTGCGAGGCACCGCCACCGCTTATTAGCAGCTTCAATGCGCCTGAAGGTTGCGGCCGGATGCGAAAGTGGCTCCCGTGAGCGTGCGTATTTTCTATCGGCCCGATGGTGACCTTGGTGACGCAGTCGAGGTCGCGGGCGGCGACAATAAGCGGTTCGGCGGCCGCGATGTAGGTCGTGTGTCGACCGTTGAATTTTGGTCCTTTGAGGACGCCTTTTTTGCCGGACATAGTCTGCTCGTCCTTTCTTGCTGCTTTGAAATCCGCACTATCCGCTGCAGCGCAGGCGGATGATTTCGCGCCAGACGCGCTGGTCGTTGCGGCCGTAGAGCAGGCCGCGATTCTTGGTTTCGGGGACACCCAGTCGGTTCAGGACCGGGCCGGGCAGCAGCGACTCGCTGCGGTAGCCGAGCTTCTCGAACTCCTTGGCGTTGATGCCGTGCTTCTCGATGCCCAGAATATAGACAGGCATGGCGAATACCACCGGTGCGTCGGGCTTGAGCAGCGGTTTCCAGGCGCTCAAGCACTCATAGTACAGCTTAGTGAGCTCGTCGAGGCGCTTCTGCAGCGCGCCGCGGCTTTCGGAACCGGTGCGTACCGGACCCAAATACAGTTCGCACACCACGGCATCCAGCGCACCCGGCTTAATGTGCTTGCCAAGGTCGCGGGCGTCGGAAGCAATCAGTTTGACGTCGCTGGTATCTACCTTGATAAGGCCCTTTTCCTTGACCCAGGCAATGTTTTTCTCCGTGGCCGCCACGGCAGCAGGGTTCTTGTCGGAACCGTACAGCTCCTTGAAGCCCATCTGCAGCGCTTCGGTCAGCACCGTGCCCGAACCGCAGAACGGATCGAGCAAGGTGACGTCCGTGATTTCGCGGGAAACGTGAATCAGGTTGATCAGGATGCGGGCCAGCTTGGGCGGCAGCATGCCTTGGACGGTGTCGCGCTCCGGACGTCCGTAGTCGACGGTCGAAAAGTCCTCAAAGGGCTGTACTACCGTCGTTTTGCCGACCATCATGGTCTCGCCCTTGGTCAGCATCACGAACTCCGCGCCGTAATCGAGCATCAGGTTCTTGCTGACCGCAACGGAGGTCAATGCCGGCCCGGAAGATGCGGCAACCCAGCGGGTGGCACAGCCGGCCTCCTGCATCTTGCGTTTGATGCGCATGCCCACGTTGCGGAAGCGCTGGGCAATTTGCGCGGCCCGATTGGCGGGCTTGTCCGATTCCAACGAATAGACGCTGAATCCGAAGGTGGCGTTGCCCTCGTTCATCACTCGGCCCGAAAGATGCTGCAGCATCAGCTCCTCAAGCGGTTGCGGGTGCATTTCCATGTTTTCCGCGACGACGGTGCCAATTTTGATGGTGCCGCCGAGTCGTGACATCAGCGCTTTGGCATCGAGCGTGTAGCCGGGCAGCTCGTCGACGATGAGCGCCTGCTTGTACATTTCGGTAACCGTAAAATGCCTGCCGTCGAGCAGGGCGATGATTTCCGCAGTCGAGAGGACCGGGTTGGTGCCGAGAATGAAGAAGTGGCGCATAACGAAGTAAGACTAGCGCAGTTGAGCTGCTTTTTCAAGGGTAGTTGGTGCAGGCAGCCGCAGATACTGCCAAGGCCTCCATTGCGGGGGCTTTTGTTTGTTCCAACTGCCGAGACTTGCCAATCCGGCCTGCTCATGGTACTTTTCGCCCACGGTGCATTTAAGCATCACTTAGCCTTATTTCCGTACTTTCCTTGAGTTATCCACACGGAACGCTTGCACCAAGCACATGCTATGGTAAGAACGGGCCGCGTGATGACCGGAAAGTCGTGCGAATAGCACGAATAGGGCCGCAATATGGAGAAGTACGAACTTCTTTACATCATTGCCGCCAAGTACACCGACAGTGAAATCGAGGCCTTGATGGAGAAGATCAAGGGGCTCGTCACGTCGGCCGGCGGCAGCGTCACCGAGATGCACAACCTCGGTCGCCGCAAGCTCGCGTACCCGATCAATCACGTGCGCAACGGCAACTACGTCCTGGTCTACTTCAGCGCCGAAACCTCGGCCCTGGCCAAGCTCAACGAGACGCTCCGCCTCTCGGCAGACGTCCTCCGCCACATCGTGACGGTCAAGAGCCCGTATCTCACCAAGATTCCGTCCTTCGCCGAGATCGCAGAGATCCGCCGCGACGACGAAGACGCTCCGCGTCCCCGCCAGATGGCTCCCATCCAGGCGCCCATCGCGGTGAAGGCCACTGCCGCTCCGGTCAGCATGGAAGACCTCGACAAAAAGCTCGACCAGATTCTCACCGAAGAAGTGCTCTAATACAACCTATTTCATAGAATCGACTATGAATCTCAACCGCGCAACGATCATCGGAAACCTCACCAGGGACCCCGAAGTCCGCACTACGCCCAACGGCCAGACGGTGGCATCGTTCGGCGTTGCGACCAACTACTCATGGACCGATCAGTCCGGTCAGAAGCAGGATCGCGCGGAATTCCACAACATCGTGGCTTGGGGCAAGCTCGCAGAAATCTGCGGGCAGTTCCTCGGCAAGGGCCGCAAGGTCTACGTCGAGGGTCGCCTCCAGACGCGTGAGTGGGAAGGTCAGGATGGCGCCAAGCGCAACCGCACCGAGATTGTTTGCGAAAACATGATCATGCTGGACCGCTCGGGCGCACCCGCCACGGCTTCCGCCGGGGCCCGCACTTCCACTGGCAGCGCCGCGAACGCAACGCAGTCCGCCGCTCCTGCCAACGACAACGAGATTCGCGTCGAGGATATTCCCTTTTAACCTATGCGAAGGAATCAGAAACAGAACGGCGCCATGCAGCAGCAGCGACACTGCGGCTTCTGCATCCACGGCGTCATGGCCGTCGACTACAAGGACTCGAACGCTCTCCGCCGCTACACCTCCTCGTACGGCAAGATCGTTCCCCGCCGCAAGAGCGGCGTCTGCGGCAAGCACCAGCGCATGGTCGCGGAAGCCATCAAGCGCGCCCGCACCATGGCTTTGCTGCCTTACGTCGTGAAGTAAACCGCGACACAAAGAACCGTTCGGCATCGCGCCGGGCGGTTTTTTGTTTCTGATGCCAGTCCGGACTCTTTACGAAAGCGGGCATTTTTGCCAGAATTGGGCCAATTATGGAGACCTCCCAGAAAAACTGGAAACGCCTTCAGACCGACACCGTCTTTGCAGACCGGATGAAAAAGCGTTCGCGGATCGTTTCCTCGGTACGCAGCTTCTTCGCTGGCCGCGATTTTTTGGAGGTCGAAACGCCGACCGTCGTGTCCGTGCCCGGCACCGAGCCGCACTTGGACCCTTTCAGGACGGAAGTCTCCGACTATGCCGGAAAGAAGTTCGGCTCGTACCTCATCACCTCCCCGGAGTACGCCATGAAGAAGCTGCTTGCCGGAGGCTTGCCCCGTATCTTCGAAATCGCCCGCTGCTACCGCAACGGCGAACCGTGGGACGGCAGCCACAATCCCGAGTTCAGCATGTTGGAGTGGTATCGCGCCGATGCCGACTACGCCGACATCATGGCCGATATGGAGCAGATGGTGTCGGAGGTTGCAGAGAAGGTGACTGGCTCGAAGGTCATCAGCTACAAGGATCGCAGCATAGACCTTGCTGCTCCGTGGCAGCGAATGACTGTTAAGGAGGCGATGTCCACTTACGCGGGCATTGACCTTGACCGCGCCATCGACGACGAAGCCTGGTTCCGGCAGGAGGTGGAGAAAAAAGGCTGCCCGTCCGGTGCCGATGATACCTTTGACGACCTGTTCTTCCGCATCTTCCTGCGCGACGTGGAACCCAAGCTGGGCATAGATAGGCCGCTCATTCTCCACGAATATCCGCGTTCAATGGCCGCTCTTGCGCGCCTAAAAGAAGGCGACACCCGTTATGCCGAGCGCTTCGAGGCCTATTGCGGGGGCATGGAGCTGGCCAATGCCTTCTCGGAGCTCAATGACACCGCGGAACAGCGCCGTCGTCTGGACGAGGAGCGCATGCTCCGTGACCGGCTCGGCAAACACGTCTATGGCCTGGACGAGCAGTTCCTGGAAGCCGTCGGTCAGATGCCCAAGTCTGCCGGTATTGCCTTAGGAATTGACCGTCTGGTAATGTTGCTGACGAACGCATCCGCTATCCGGGATGTATTGTTTTTCCCCGCCGGGGACCTATTCGAATAGTTAGCCCCCTTCTTTATGGCAGACACTTCAGACCTGAAGCGCGATTCCTACATCATGTTCAAGGAGGGCATCAACAACGTAGTTGATTTTCAGCACGTCAACCCGGGCAAGGGCTCGGCCTTCGTGCGCACCCGCCTCAAGAACGTCGAGACCGGCAAGGTGCTCGAGCATACCTTCAAGGCCGGCGAAGCTTTGGAGTTCGTCGATCTGGACCGCTCCAACATGCAGTACCTGTACAAGGACGCCGACAACTACTATTTCATGGACAACAAGTCCTACGAGCAGTACGCCATCCCGGCCGACCTCATCGGCGAAAAGGGCGGCTACATCAAGGAGGGCCAGGAGGTCCAGGTACTGATGCACAACTCCCGCCCCCTTTCCATCGCGTTGCCGATGAAGCTCACCTTCCAGGTGGTCGAGGCCATGCCGGCGGTGAAGGGCGACACCTCCTCGGGCCGCGTGCTCAAGGAAGTCACCCTCGACACCGGTCTCAAGATCAAAGTGCCAATTTTCGTGGAACAGGGCGAAATGGTCGTCGTGAACACCGAGAGCGGCGAATACGTGGAGCGCGCCTCCGCAAAGTAAGAGGAAAACGGCCCAATTACGGGCCGTTTTTGATTCTCGGAACCGCCGAGCGTTGACTTTTTGCTCAAAATCTGGTCCAATGCGGCGTCCAACAACCCGTTGGGCAAGGGAGGTGTTTGATGCACGTGAAATGGTTCTTTGGAAAAGTGGCATCGTTCATGGCCAAATCGGCACTGTGCGTGCTCGGCTTGGCTGCGGTGTTCGCTTTGACCCTCGCGATGTACGTCTTCATCCTTTACGTTGGGGACGGTGATGCCGTTGACGACGTGGAAACGGCTTGCTTGCTGTTTTCCGCCCCCGTCTTTGCGGGATGCATACTGACGTACGTCCTGTGGTTCATTCCCCGGGTCTGGCAGGCGCAATTCTTTGCGAGCTGGACCGAATATCGGCAGCCACTTGATACCGGCAGTAAGCCGCCAATGACCGAAGATGAGCGCAACCGCGCCAATGAGCCGATGCGGCCGCCACACCCCCTCGATCCTTCCCGAGGAGAGACGTTCGTGGTGGACCCTCGTCGCGCGTTCAGCATCAACCAACGCCGAGACCAGGCTCCGCCGGCTCGGGCGAACCGTCGTCAACCTGACGGTTCGACGGATTGCGCATTCGCCAGCGACGACTACAACGAATGGTTCCACTGATTCTCGGCCCCGCATTTGCGGGGCCTTTTCGTTGGCTGGCATCCAGGCGTCGCGCCGACTTCTTTTCATTAGAATCAAAAAGCCCCTTCATCTGGGGCTTTTTGGAACCTCGCCTTAAGCCGTCGCCAGCTCCTTTTCTTCTTCCGCGGCCTCTTCTTCGGCCTTATCGGTCGGAGCAAGGTCGCTTTCGTCGACCTTTTTGATGACCGCGGCGCGGATTTCCTTGAGCAGCTTGGGGTTGGCACGGAGGAAGGCCTTGGCGTTCTCGCGGCCGACGCCCAGCTTGTTCTCGCCGAACGAGTAGCTGTTGCCGCTCTTGCCGACCACGCCCATCTCGGTGCCGAAGTCGAGCATGTCGCCGGCGATGGAGATGCCCTCGTTGTACATGATGTCGAACTGGCAGGTGCGGAACGGGGGAGCCACCTTGTTCTTCACGACCTTCACCTTCACCTGGTTGCCGATGACCTTCTCGTTCTGCTTGAGCTGGGCCGAGCGGCGCACCTCGAGGCGGACAGAAGAGTAGAACTTGAGGGCGTTGCCGCCGGTGGTGGTCTCCGGGTTGCCGAAGACGATGCCGATCTTCATGC
>CAZBFO010000009.1:0-8634 GCA_964491475.1 uncultured Gammaproteobacteria bacterium
GTCGACCACCTTGCCGTGACCGCCGTGCTCCAGGTAGAGCGAGCTGTCGCGGACGTCGCGGGCTTTTTCGCCGAAAATCGCTCGCAAGAGCTTCTCTTCCGCCGAGAGTTCGGTTTCGCCCTTCGGGGTGATCTTGCCGACGAGAATGTCGCCCGAAGCCACCTCGGCGCCGATGCGGATGATGCCGCGATCGTCGAGGTTCTTGAGCTTCTCTTCGGAAATGTTGGGAATGTCGGAAGTGACGACTTCGGGACCGAGCTTGGTCTCGCGCACGTCGATGCTGTAGTTCTCGATGTGGATCGAGGTGAAGCGGTCATGCTGCACCAGGCGCTCGTTCAAAATGACGGCGTCTTCGTAGTTGTAACCTTCCCAGGAAAGGAAGGCCACCAGCAGGTTCTGGCCGAGCGCCAGTTCGCCGCCGTGCGACGAAGGACCGTCGGCGACGACGTCTCCTTCCTTGACCTTCTGGCCCTTCTGGACACGAGGGCGCTGGTTGATGCAGGTGGAAGAGTTGGAGCGGACGAACTTGTTCAGCTTGAACGTCTTTATGGAGTCGTCCTCATCCGACTGGATCTCCACCCTGTCGGCCTGCGCAAGGGTGACGACGCCGTCGCAGGGCGACACCAGCACGTGGCCGGAGTCGATGGCGGCGCGCTTCTCGAAGCCGGTGCCGACGATCGGCGAATCCGGGTTGATGCACGGCACGGCCTGGCGCTGCATGTTGGTGGCCATGAGGGCGCGGTTGGCGTCGTCATGCTCCAGGAACGGCACGCAGGCGGTGGCGATGGACACGATCTGCTTGGACGAAACGTCCATGTAATCGATGTCGGCGACGTTGGCGACGGTCGGCTCGCCGTTCTTGCGGACGGCGGCCTTTGGCTCGACGAAGTAGCCGTCCTTGTCGATCTTGGTGGTGGCGGCAGTGGTCACCGAAACTTCTTCCTTGAAGGCATTGAGGTACTCGATCTCGTTGGTGACGCGCACCTTGCCGCCCTTTTCCTTCACGACCTTGCGGTAGGGCGTCTCGATGAAGCCGTACTCGTTGACGCGCGCGTAGGAAGCAAGGTGGCCGACGAGACCGATGTTCGGTCCTTCGGGAGTGGCGATCGGGCAGATGCGGCCGTAGTGGGTGGTGTGCACGTCGCGGACGTCGAAGCCGGCGCGCTCGCGCGAGAGACCGCCCGGACCCATCGCGGACAAGCGGCGCTTGTGCTCGAGCTCGGAGAGCGGGTTGGTCTGGTCCATGAACTGCGAAAGCTGCGAGCTCATGAAGAACTCGCGCACCACGCCGATGATCGGGCGGGCGTTGACCAGACGGCTCGGCGTCAGTGTCATGATGTCCATGGTGGACATGCGGTCCTTGATGATGCGCTCCATGCGGGAAAGACCCACGCGGAGGCGGTTCTGCACCAACTCACCGACCGCGCGGACGCGGCGGTTGCCCAGGTGGTCGACGTCGTCAGACTCTTCCTGGGTGATGTTGAGGCGGATGACTTCCTTGACGATGGCCACGATGTCCTCGCGCTTGAGGATGCGGTGCTCCGGCTTCTCGATCTGCTCCTTGGAGTATTCGATGTTGAAGCGCTGGGCGAACTTGTAGCGACCGACCTTGCCCAAGTCGTAGCGGTCGAAGTTGAAGAACATCGAGTAGATGAGCGAGCGGGCGTTGTCGGTGGTGGCAAGGTCACCCGGGCGGATGCGCTTGTACACTTCCTTCAGGCCTTCCTCCTCGTTGGCGGCGGCGTCCTTGGCGAGCGTCGCCTCGATGTACTTGATGTTGGGGTGGCGATCCACGTCCTTGAATATCTCGAGGATTTCCTCGTTGGTGGCGTAACCGAAAGCGCGCATCAGGGAAGTCACCGCGACCTTGCGCTTGCGGTCGATCTTGACCCAGATGACGTTGGACGAGTCGGTTTCCATCTCGAGCCAGGCGCCGCGGTTCGGGATGATCTTGGCGCCGAAATACTTGCGGCCGCGGGTGAGCTCGGAGGTGAAGAAGACGCCGGCGGAGCGCACCAGCTGCGACACCACAACGCGCTCGATGCCGTTGATGATGAACGTGCCGCGGTCGGTCATCAAGGGGAAATCACCGAGATAAATTTCCTGCTCCTTGGTTTCGGCCGTGCGCTTGTTGATCAGACGGGCCTTAACGCGAAGCGGAGCTTCAAAGGTGAGGTTCTTGGCCTTCGACGTGGCCTCGTCGAACTTCGGCTCATCGAGGTAGTAATCGAGAAAATACAGTTCGAGGTCGCGGCCGATGAAGTCCTTGACCGGGGAGACCTCTTCGAAAAGCTCGCGGATGCCGTCCTTGAACAGCCAATCGTGAGACTTCTTCTGGACCTCGATGAGGTCGGGGAGCTTCATGGCGTCCACGATGCCGGTGAACGTCTTACGCTCCATCGTCTTGGGGGCGCTGCGCTTGAATTTCATAAGTGGCGAGAGTGGCGCGGTGTATTAGAGGAAGCACTCTTGAAAACTCATTCTCGTTGCGTGGGTGTGAAAATCACGGCACAAACCGCCATGCGCACATGGGACAGGTCAGCTGGAACAGCAAGCATCACGATCTCTGCTCGTGGTTCTCGTTTTTCACGCAACGAAAAGTAAGTTTTCAAACGTGCTTGTCTTGTCGTTTTTCCGCTGCATTTTACGGGACTTCAGAAGCCTACCGCAGCCCCAAAATGACAAAAAATCCCCTTGTCGTTAGCCGAGCCGTGGTTCGTTGGCACTCGACTGACAAGGCGATTTCATCACGCCCGTTAAAATGCTTTCTGTTCGGCCATCATTGCGGTAAATGTTGGCTCGGCGCGCAAGTCCTGATCAGGGGCTTTTTGCGCCATTTTTAGCGAAGATTTTCGATCCTCGTCCCCGACTGCTAGTTCGAGGATGTTCGTGGCTGATAATAACAGGTGTGGAAAAGTGCGTCAAGAGTCAAAGACAGTTCTTGTCAAGAGTGTCGTATTTGTCTCTTAACAAAGCCAATTTTTAATTTTTCAGATCCATCGCGGGGATAAAGTTATCCTCACTTTCTCCACGGTTAAATGTCTTCTTTTCATAAACGCAAACATTCCTGTTGAAAACTCCGCCAAATAAATACCGCGCGGACAAAAGTTCACGCGCGGTTTGCTATCCTTTCAGGCTTAGTTTATTTGATGTGTCGGCAGGCTGTTGCCAAGAACCGACAATCGGACTCCCACCTCGTGAGCATGTGTCCCCTCCGCAGGCACAAGTCACGGCCGCCGTTGTTGCCGACCAAGCAAGGAACGTAGCAGCGGCCGGTCCGCGCACTCTGCCAGGTGGATTCGAGGGCCACGACAACTCCGTTTCCGTCCCACCCCGTTTTGGCGTAATCGAGAAGCTCGACGAGCCTTGCGGGCCGGAGGTTCCTGCGCCGCAGTTCCCGCAGTAGGTCCAGAGTTGCCGGCCTGATCATGACCAAGTCAGAGAGCGACAGGGCCTCCGTCTCCGGACGGATGACGCGGCTCCTCTTCGTCCTGCAGAAGTTCTTTTGGGTGATGTCCGAATTCACTGTACGAAGGTCGGCTTCAACAATGAGCTGGGCAAAGATATGGGTGTTTTCCGCTGACGTGCCACGTGGTGCTTCCTCTTTCCGTGCAACTCGCATCGGTTCGCCTTCCTTTTTTGATGACCTAACCGAAGGTCCATCAGAATCGAATGTTGGCTTAAAAAAGGGCTTTTGTCAATATGGGTCGACAGTCCGTAAAAGGACATCTTTAGAGGGTTGACGGGCTCAAACTTCTCTGCTTAGGTTTACCAAATGCCCTTTGGCAACCAGAAAGGATCGGACCGAATGAACTCCACTGACGGTGAAGAGGACGCGGAGGACGACTCCGCCCCCACCAGCAGCGCCGTTTACGGCAAGCGCATGTATCGTTGCGGCAACGCGGACTGCGTCAACGCACACCGTCCGGAATTGCCGGCTTACATGCACAACCTGGCCTGCAACTACCGCACGATCACCGAGGCCACCCTGCTGCCGCTCATCCGGTGCAGGAACTGCGCCGAAGCGGTCGCCGCGCAGAACGGACGCGAACTTGGCGAGTCTGGTAGCGGTGTCTATCCGCTTACCCTGACGCTTCGCCAGATGAACCGCCGCGAGGACGATCCCGTCCCCGCCGGCGTCCCCACCTACGAATGCAGGATCCCGGGCTGCGGCATCAAGCGCCGTCCGGAAGACATGTACAACGTAGGCATCGGGCGCGCGCCCGAAACCGTCGACATGGTGCTCCCCCATGTCCGCTGCGGCAACCACGCCCGTGAGATTGCCGCCACTAACGACAAGGAGCCTTGCATGCCGGGAAGCAACGTCTACCGGCTCTCGCACACCCTCCGATGGGTGAAAGATGCCAACAAAAACCCGCCGTAACCGAAAGCGAGCGTTCCTTTGAGCGAAAAGAGGCCGCAGACCCATGCCGTCTAGCCCTCCTTAATCGGGGGGCTTTTTTATTGAACGCTTCACCCTTGACCCAGGATTGAAGATTGTGCCGAAGAGGACTACGATTACTCTCCGTTACCGACGGACGCGCCAAGCCGCCCGGCATGGCTGCGGATCAGGTTACGCCGCAGGTTCGAGGATATGACGTACCGGACCGGATTCTAGATGCGGTCCCGCCACTTCCGCTTGGAAGAGGTGCCGTCTTCTTTTCCCCCGCCCTGCAAGGCGTTTTCAGGATTCGCGGCCCTGCTGCGCGGCTTGTCTTCGACTAGTCGTTACAAGCTTAAATTGGTATCATTACGGCATTGCTCTGCCTCATCCTGCTATGCCGAAAAAGCCTGCTGCCAAGAAGCCTGAACGGAAGCAAAAAGCCGCCAAAAAGATTGAGGCCGAACCGATGAACCCTCGGGCCAAGAAGGAATTGGCCGCCATTTTTTGTCTTCTCGGGGCGCTGGTCTCCATACTCGCTTTCATGGACATGGCCGGACCGGCAGGCACGGCCATCGATACCGGGCTGTCTGCGGTGTTCGGCTGGAGCAAGTTCCTCGCTCCTCTGGTCATGCTCGGCTATGCCGGTCGCGTGTTCTTCCCCGAAAAGTTCGTAGTGAAGACGCCTGTCACCGTCGGCATAATCCTGTTCTTCGTCAGCGTCGACGCCTTCAGTAACGTGGCCCGCTGGCGCGATCTCGATGCCATGCTTTTCCCGGCACATCTAGCCGGAGCCGGCGGATACGTCGGCCTCATCCTCGGCTATCCGCTGATGAAGTTCACGGGCCCGTGGGCCAGCATGGTCATTCTGGCCGGCATCGTCGCCGTGTCCCTTTTGCTGTCCTTCGACGTCACCGTCCACGACTTGATGGGCAAGATTTTTTCCCTGCGCAAACCGCCGGTTCTCCCCAACGCCGTTCGTGTCGGCGATGAAAGTTCAACTGCGACGAGTCACGACGTCGACGCGCCGACCTTCTCGCGAAAGGAAGTCGGCGAATCCCTCCCCGAGCGTCCGCTCTCCGCAGAAGAAGTCGAAGCGCGAGCCATGACCGCCTCGGTAAAGCGCAAACGTGCCAAGATGGCCGCGATTCCTTTTGACCTGCTCGAGACACGCAACTCCAAACCGAACTCCGGCGACGTCCACGGCAAGATGCACGTCATCCAAAAGACGCTCGAGAACTTCGGCATCCCCGTGGAGATGGGCGAGGTATGCGTCGGTCCGACCGTGACGCAGTTCTCTCTCAAGCCTGCCGACGGCGTGAAGCTCAACAAGATCACTTCGCTCTCCAACGACTTGGCGCTCTCGCTGGCCGCGCACCCCATCCGTATCGAGGCGCCGATTCCCGGCAAGTCGCTGGTCGGCATCGAAGTGCCGAACCAGGCTGTGGCCATGGTCAGCATGCGCGAGGTGCTGGAGTCGGGCGAGTTCACCGCTCGCAAGAGCAACCTGACCATCTGCCTGGGCAAGGACGTCGCCGGCAAGCCGTGGATCGCTGACTTGAGCAAGATGCCGCACATACTGGTCGCCGGTGCCACCGGCTCCGGTAAGACCGTCTGCCTGAACACCATCATCCTTTCCCTGCTGTTCCAGAACGGACCGGACGACCTCAAGCTGATGCTCATCGACCCCAAGCGCGTCGAACTGCCGGTGTACAACGGCATCCCCCACTTGGTCACTCCGGCCATCACCGAGGTGCCCAAGATCATCAACGCGCTCAAATGGGCCATTACGGAGATGGACCGCCGATTTGACATGCTTTCCAAGGCCGGCAAGCGCGACATCACCTCGTACAACGAGGCCAACCCCGATGAGAAGATGCCCTTCCTGATTATCGTTATCGACGAGTTGGCCGACCTGATGGTGGCCTCGGCTGCGGAAGTCGAAGCGGCCATCATCCGCCTGGCCCAGATGGCCCGAGCCGTCGGCATTCACCTGGTGGTCGCCACCCAGCGCCCGTCGGTGGACGTCATCACCGGCCTGATCAAGGCCAACATTACCGCCCGCGTGGCATTCTCGGTGGCCTCCTCGACCGACTCGCGCACCATCTTGGACCAGCCCGGCGCCGAACGCCTCGTCGGTCGCGGCGACTCGCTGTTCGTTTCTGCCGACTTGTCCTCTCCCAAGCGCATCCAATGCTGCTACGTGGGTGACTCCGAAATCCGCAAGGTGGTCGACTTCCTGGTCGAGGGACTGGAGGAACCGGTCAGCTACGTCGAGGGCATCACCGAAAAGAAAGGCTTGGGAGCCAGCGGCAGCGACTTCGGTTACAACGATGACGGCGACGACGAACTTTTGGAGGAAGCGCGCGACGTCGTGGTAAAGGCCGGCAAGGCTTCCGCCTCCTACCTGCAGCGCCGACTCAAAGTGGGTTACGCGCGCGCCGCGCGCCTCTTGGACCTGCTCGAAGAAAGAGGTATCATAGGGCCAGGCGAGGGAGCGAAGCCGCGACAGATTTTGGTCACACCGGTCATGGATGAGGATGGCGCTCACTTCTCGGAGGATCGCTTTGACGACAAGGGTATCTAATCGCCCACCATGCGCACGACGACCACCACCAGCGCCATCGCCGATTCCGTCGCAGCCCTGCTCAAGCAAGCTCGCGAAGAGTCCGGTTTGAGCCGGCCCGCCGTTGCCGTGCGCTCCAAGATTCCCGAGCGCTACATCGCCATGTTCGAGGATGACGTCCAGGGCCACAACATGCCCGAAGACGTTTACGCCAAAATCTACCTGAAGGCCTACGGCAAGTTCCTGGGCTTCGACGCCAACACCCTGGTGGACCTCTACAAGAAGGAACGCGCCCGCGTGGCGCCCGCCGCCCCGCAGGAACGCCGCGCCCCCGCGCGCACGTCCTCCAGCTCTGGCAGCACCCGCCGCCACCCCACCAAGTCCATTCCCACCTCGCAGATGGTCGTCACTCCGAAGATCATCCAGTCGGCGCTTCTGGGATTGGCCGTCGTCGGGTTCGCCGCCTACTTCGGCATCCAGGTGAAGAAGCTCATCGCTCCTCCGGACATCGCGCTGGTCTCGCCGCAAGACGGATTGGTCACCGAGGACCGCAGCCTGATCGTCGAGGGCCGCACGGACAGCGAGGTGCTGCTGCACATCAACGGCAAACAGGTCAGCCCTGACGCCGACGGCAAGTTCAAGGACACGCTCGACTTGCAGGAAGGCCTGAACATCATCACCGTCACCGGCGCCAAGAAGCACAGCAAGGAAATGTCGGTCACGCGCCGCATCATCGTGATGCCCAAGAGCCGACCGGCCGCGCTGACGCCGCCAGGCACCGCTCCGGAATCGATACCCGCAACACCTGAATCCGCGCCGTAATACGGGCGGATTTTTGCATCTAAACTTATCCACATCCGACCCTTGACACACCCGAACAAGAACCGAACAGAAACCGAAAAATCTGCTATAGTAGCGGATGTCTGACGGCCACTTGTGCATAAAAGGCACATCGATTATAAAGCGGCCGCCAATTCATTTAACCCGCTTGTATGTCCCCGACCCGAGAGACGGCAAAAGAGGCAAAAAAGTCGAAAGCAGCAGACACCAAAGACAGTGAGCGCAGCCGCGCCGTCGTCGCCGCCATCGCCCAGATCAAAGAGCGCTTCGGCGAAGGTTCCATCATGAAGCTGGGCGAGGCCCGCAAGATGGAAGTCGACGCCATTCCCACCGGCTGTCTCTCCCTCGACGTGGCTCTCGGCGTCGGCGGCGTGCCGCGCGGCCGCATCATCGAAATCTACGGACCGGAAGCTTCCGGCAAAACCACGCTGGCCCTGCACACCGTCGCCGAGATTCAAAAGGCGGGCGGCACTGCGGCCTTCGTGGACGCCGAACACGCCCTCGACCCCGACTACGCCGCCAAGATCGGCGTGCGCACCGACGAACTGCTCATCTCCCAGCCCGATACCGGTGAGCAGGCCCTGGAAATCGTCGAGACGCTGGTCCGCTCGGCCGCCGTGGACGTGGTGGTGGTCGACTCGGTCGCCGCGCTGGTTCCCAAGGCCGAAATCGACGGCGAAATGGGCGAGCAGCACATGGGTCTCCAGGCTCGCCTCATGAGCCAGGCGCTCCGCAAGCTCACCGGCATCGTCTCCAAAACCGGCACCACCGTCATCTTCATCAACCAAATCCGCATGAAGATCGGCATCGTCTTCGGCAACCCGGAGACCACCACCGGCGGCAACGC
>CAZBFO010000010.1:0-2730 GCA_964491475.1 uncultured Gammaproteobacteria bacterium
TGATCCGCGCCATCGCGCTCGGCGAGCTGCAGCACCTCAACACCTTGCGCGCGGTAGGCAAGGAGGTGCTGGCCGGCACTACCAACGGCTTCGCCAACGGCATCATCATGGCGGGCATCGCCTTCGCCTGGACGCGGAACATGACCCTGGCGCTGGTGATTCTCATCGCCATGACGGCCAACCTGTTCGTGGCCGGTCTCGGCGGGGTGGTGGTTCCGGTGGTCATGAAATGGCTCAAGATCGATCCTGCGCTGGCGTCGACGGTGTTCGTGACGACGCTCACCGACTGTTGCGGGTTCTTCGTGTTCCTTGGGCTGGCGGCCTTGCTCATGTAATTTCCGATTTTCATTTTCCTATGCAGCTTCCCAATGACGGCATCCTCCCGGTTGAAGTTTCCGCTCGGCACGTGCACCTTTCGCAGGCCGACCAAGACGCGTTGTTCGGGCCGGGGTATCAGATGACCGTCAAGAAGAACCTTTCGCAGACGGGGCAGTGGGCCGCCGAGGAGACGGTCATCGTGAAAGGGCCGAAGACGGAACTGAAGTGCCGCGTGCTGGGGCCTTGCAGGCCGGCGACGCAGGTGGAGTTCGCCTTCAGCGACGGTTTCAAGACGGGGATCGACGTGCCGATGCGCGAGTCCGGCAAGCATGAGGGCACGCCGGGCTGCACCATCGTCGGCCCCAAGGGTTCCGTGGAGATAAAGCAGGGCGTCATCGACCCGCAGCGCCACTTGCACCTTTCCGACGACGAGGCCAAGGCGTGGGGGTTGGAGAAGGGCGACGTCATCTCGGTCTTCATCGACGGGCCGCAGGCGGCAACCTTCCACAATACCGTGGTACGCACGCATCCCACCTTCCGGCTGAACATCCATCTCGACACCGACGAAGGCAACGCCTGTTCGCTCAACATGACCGGCGGCAAGGCCAAGCTGGTCAGGATCAGCCGCGGCGGCAAGGCGATTTTTCAGGATGAAACCGTAAAATAGCTCCGCATGATTTTCGTCATCAACTCCGGCAGCTCAAGTCTCAAGTTCAAGCTGTACGATCCCAAGTCCCTGGCCGAGCTGGCCGGAGGACTGGTGGAACGCATCGGCCTGGCGTCGCCGTTCATGAAGGTCTCGGCGAAGGGCGCGGAAAAGAAGTTCGAGTACGAAGCGGTGCCGGACCACAAGGACGCGCTGGCAAAAGTGTTCGCGGCGCTCAATGAGTTCGGTTTCGACTCGGCGAAGATCGCCGCGGTCGGGCACCGCGTGGTGCACGGTGGCGAGGAGTTCACCGAACCCACGGTCATCGATGACGCCAATTTGGAGAGGCTGCGCGCCTACAACCGCCTGGCGCCGCTCCATAATCCGCCGAACCTTTCGGGCATCGACTCGTGCCGCGCGCTGCTGCCCAAGGCGGCCAATGTGGCGGTCTTCGACACGGCCTTCTACAAGACCATTCCCGACTACGCCTTCATGTATTCGCTGCCGTGGGAGTACTACGCCAAGCACAAGATCCGCAAGTACGGCTTTCACGGGATTTCGCACGCCTACGTCACCCAACAGGCGGCCAAGCAGCTGGGCAAGCCGTACAACAAGCTCAAGCTGGTATCGTGCCACCTGGGTTCCGGTTCGTCGGTCACTGCGGTGAAGAACGGCAAGGCCTTCGACACCACCATGGGCTTCACCCCGCTCGAAGGCCTGACCATGTCCACGCGCTGCGGCGACATCGACCCGGCCATCCCGCTCTACATGATTCGCACCTTCAACATGACCGAGCAGCAGGTCGATGACGTGCTCAACAAGCAGTCCGGACTGCTGGGCATTTCCGGATACAAGGACTTGCGCGACGTGATGACCGCCGCCGGCTACACGATTCCCGGCTACAAGATGGCGGAGAAGCCGAACGCGGACCGGAAGAAACGTTCAAAGCTGGCCATCGAAATGTTCTGCTATGACGTGGCTCGCTACGTTGGCTCATACACTGCGGTGCTGGGCGGCGCCGACGCCGTCATCTTCACCGCCGGCGTGGGCGAACGCTCCCCGGAGATCCGCAAGATGGTGATGGAGATGGTCAAACTGCCCGGCAAGCCGAAGGTGCTGGTGGTGCCGACCAACGAAGAACTGATGATTGCCCGCGAGGCGAAGCGCGTGCTCAAATAGAGGTATGGCCTTTTAAGGCGAAAGTGAGGCATACTGCGCATCTGCGCTGACGCTTTTGGCGTACGCGCACGCGCTGCAAAGGAATACAAAATGCTCGGAAAAATTTTCAGCAAACAGAAGACGTCGGTACGGGCCGCCGCGCTCATCCTGGGCGTGGCCACGCTGGCCAGCCGCTTCGTGGGCATCATCCGCGATCGGCTGCTTTCCGGCACTTTCGGCGCGGGCCCCGATCTCGACGCCTACTATGCCGCGTTCCGCACGCCGGACTTCATCTACAACCTGTTCGTCCTCGGCGCCATCACGGCCGGGTTCATCCCGATCTTCACGGCGACGCTGGCGAAGGAGGGGATCGAGGCGGAGGACGGCATCGGCGCCCGCGGCAACGAGCTGGCCTCGGCGCTGATGACCGTGCTGGGCGTCGGGCTGACGGTGCTGGCGGCGGTCGGCATTTTGGTCGCGCCGTACGCGGTAGCGCTGCTCACGCCCGGATTCTCCGGCGCGCAACGCGCTTTGGCCACTTCGCTCACGCGCATCATGTTCGTGTCGCCGGTGTTCCTGGGGCTGTCGAGCGTGCTCGGCGGCATCCT
>CAZBFO010000011.1:0-1657 GCA_964491475.1 uncultured Gammaproteobacteria bacterium
GAAACGTGACGGAGTTACAATTTGAAAGCGTGAAGGCCGACACTGCTGCGCTGGCAGATGAGGTAAGACAGATAAGGCGCGATTTAGCCGACCCGCCTGTTTCGGTCTTCGATTTTATTCGGATGAACGACCGGCTGAAGGAAGTCGAACTCAAGTTGAAGCTGCGTTCTCGTTTAGATGTTGATCGCTGACCCGCGGGAAGATTTTCGTCACCACGCCCGAGGGCCACTGTTTTTGCGACGGCCAAGAAACGGGAAAAAACGGAAAAAATGAGATTGCCTCGATTTAGTGGACACAGACATCCGCGTTGACGGGTAGCTGTTTGGTCGCTTCCGAGGACAGGAGCCGAAGAGCTTGCCGCAGGAAGCGACCAAACCGCGGAGGACACGGAGTCGGCCGGTTCAGGCGACGGAAGGAAAACATGAACCAGAAAGATCGGAATGGGACCGGGGCAGCGCTCCGGCGCAAGTATGACGAAACGTATCGACGCCACGCGGTGGAACTGACGTTGCACGGTGATCGGACGGTGAAGCTCGTGGCCAAGGAACTCGGACTGCCGGCGTGGCAGCTCTATGAATGGCGCAAGCTGTATGCGCCGCGACCGGGCGAGAGCGGACCTGCGCCGCAGACGCTGGCGGAGGCGGAAAAGGAAATTGGCCGGTTGCGGGCCGAGTTGATCCGCATGCGAGAGCGGGAGATCGTGCTAAAAAAATCAGTCGGCATACTCTCCGAAACGCCCGAGAGCGGTATGCCGAGATTGAAGCGATGAAGGGCGACTACTCGATTCGCTGGTTGTGCCAACTGTGGGGTGTCGCGCCCAGCGGCTACTACCGCTGGCGGCAGCACAAGCCCGGTCCCCGGCAGCAGGCGGACGCGACCATCGCCGGGCAGATCGCCGCGGCCCACGAGGCGAGCCGCGGCACTTATGGGGCGCCGCGCATCGTCGAGGATCTACGCGAGGCCGGCACGCGCACGAGCAAGCGCCGCTGCGCTCGTTTGATGCGGGCGCAAGGCCTGCGCGGCCGCAAGAAACACCGCCGCCATCCGCGCACCACGGATAGCCGGCATGCTCAGCCCGTCGCCGCCAACCTTCTCGCAAAACGTCCGGTCCCGACCGGACCCAATCAGGCTTGGATGACCGACATCACCTACCTTCGCACCGCCGAAGGATGGCTGTTCCTGGCGGCGATCCTCGATGTCTGGAGCCGCCGCGTGGTCGGCTGGGCGTGCGGGGCGACCCTGCATGCCAGCTTGGCCCTGGCGGCCCTCCACGACGCCCTCCGACGCCGTCGACCGGCGAAAGGCCTGCTGCATCACTCCGACCGCGGCAGCCAGTATGTCGACACCGAGTATGTCGCCGCCTTGGCCGCAGCCGGCCTCGAGCGCAGCATGAGCCGGGCAGGAAATTGCTACGACAACGCCGCGATGGAATCGTTTTGGAGCACGTTCAAGACCGACACCGGGCTCGACGACGCGATCCCTGCGAGCCGTCGCCACGCTGAGCTTGCCGTCTTCGACTATATCGAGACGTTCTACAACCCGACGAGGCGCCACAGCTCGCTCGGTTACCTCTCCCCTGTGGCCTACGAAAAGAAACATACACTAAACGACATCAAAGCCGCCTGAATTGGTGTCCATTTCTTCGAGGCAAGCCCAG